>CAWBAJ010000001.1:0-16373 GCA_963786765.1 uncultured Actinomycetota bacterium
CACACCCGGCTGGGTGTGGGTTGCCGGCGCAATGCCGAACTCTCCTCGCTCCCGAACCGGATGCCGCGCGCCTCGGAGCCGATCGCCGTGAGCACCGCGACCGCGATGAACACCGGGATGATCGTCGCAGCGAGCGCGAACGGGTACCCGTGCGACTTCGCCAGCGCCTGCTGGATCGGCAGGTTGAACGCGGCCAGGCAGTTGCCGAGCTGGTAGGTCACTCCCGGGTAGAAGCCGCGGATCTCGTCCGGGCTCAGCTCCGTCAGATGCGCCGGGATGACGCCCCACGCGCCCTGCACGCAGACCTGGATGAGGAACGAGCCGAGCGCGAGCATCCCGACCGTCGTCGAGTACGCGAAGATCGGCACGAGCGGCAGCCCGAGCACGGCGCAGAGGATGATCATGCGGCGCCTGCCGAAGCGCTCCGAGAGCGAGCCGACCACGGTGCCGCCGAGGATCGCGCCGATGTTGTACCCGATGACGATCCAGGTCGCCGTCGCGCTCGGGATGTCGAGGCCCTCCTTGAGGAAGGTCGGGTAGATGTCCTGGGTCCCGTGGCTCATCCAGTTGAAGGCGGTCATGAGCAGCACGAGGTAGATGAAGCGCCGCCAGATCGCGGGGTTGGAGAAGATGGCCCGGGCCGGCGTCCGCGACTCGCGCTGCCGTTCCCGCGCCGCCTGCCACACCTCGGACTCCCGCACCCGCGCGCGGATGACCAGGGTGATGAGCGCCGGGATGATCGACAGCGCGAAGAGCCACCGCCAGGACAGCCCGCCGACGTTCGTGACGAGCAGGAAGGCGACGCTGGCGAGCAGGTAGCCGACCGAGTACCCCTCCTGCAGGACGCCGGAGAAGAAGCCGCGCCGCTCCGTCGGGATCTTCTCCATCGCGAGCGCGGCGCCGAGCCCCCACTCGCCGCCCATGCCGATGCCGTAGAGCAGGCGCAGCACCAGCAGCACGGCGAAGTTCGGCGCGAACGCGCAGAGGAAGCCGCACAGGCTGTAGAAGCAGACGTCGACGATGAGCGGCGTCCGGCGGCCGACGCGGTCGGCCCAGAGCCCGAAGATGAACGCGCCGACGGGCGCATGAGCAGCGTGGCCGTCGTGAGGAACGCCATCTGCGTGAGCGGGACGCCGAAGTCCTTGGCGATCTCGGCGTAGACGAGAACGACGAGGAAGTAGTCGAAGGCGTCCATCGTCCAGCCGAGGAAGGCGGCGACGAAGGAGTTGCGCTGGTCCGCGGTCAGCGGGGTACGGGGCTCACGCGAGGCAGTGGGCGCTGCGACGGACATGGCATCTCCCTGGGTGCGGCCATCGTCGGTGATCCCATGCCTCCTGCGCGTCCGGTCATGCATGCGCAGCGACGATTGGGGCCCCGAATGATCGGGTATGGCCCGCCCCAGGAGTGCCGAGGAGAGGTGAGGGGATGTACACGGTCACGCGCATGGTCGAGGCGACGCCCGAGCAGATCTGGGGGGTGCTCGAGGACGGCTGGTCGTACCCGTCCTGGGTGGTGGGGGCGTCGCGGATGCGCGCCGTGTCGGACGGGTGGCCCGGCGTCGGGTCGAAGCTGCACCACTCCGCCGGCATCTGGCCCGCCGTGGTCAACGACGAGACGAAGGTGCTCGCCAGCGAGCCGCCCCGGCTGCTCCGTCTGCAGGCGAAGGGCCGGCCGGCCGGCGAGGCGACGGTCGAGCTGCGGATCGAACCCGCCGGCAATGGCTCGAAGGTGACGATCGTGGAGGACGTGAGCCGCGGCCCGGGTTCCTACTTGCCGAAGGCGTTGCGGCAGCCGCTGATCGCCCTGCGGAACACCGAGACCCTCCGGCGCCTCGCATACATGGCCGAGGGACGCGCAGACCCCCGGAACGGCGGCGGTCGGGCGGAGGCGGGCTCGAAGGAGTCCCTGCACGAGTCGAAGATCCACCGGGACGGCGACTGAGCGTTCGCAACGACCCCCATGCTCGGCCGACACGCCGGAAACTCGGCGTGTCGGCCGAGCTTGGGGGTCGTTAAGCCGGTCTTGATCCCCAAGAATTCCTTGATCCCCAAGAATTCCTTGATCCCCAAGAATTCCTTGATCGCCGGGACGAGGGGGATCAGGGGAAGGCGGTGCGGGGGAGCTTCTCCAGGCCCCTTGTCGCGCGATTCAGGGCGCGGCCGGGCAGGCGGGCGAACCGCGATCCGTTGAGTGCGGCCTGCGCGGCGATGTGCCCGGCGGCGCCGTGGACGCCGCCACCCGGGTGCGCGGACGACCCGGACAGGTAGAGCCCGTCGATCGGCATCTCGGCGCGGCCCAGCCCGGGCAGGGGACGGAACACGAGCTGCTGGTGCAACTGCGCGGTACCGCCGTTGATCGTGCCGCCGACGAGCGACGGGTCGTCGGCCTCGAACTCCGAGGGCAGCTGCGCCCACTTCTCGATGACGCGGTCGCGGAACCCCGGAGCGTGCGCCTCGATCGCCGCCTCCATGCGCTCCGCGAGGGCCCGGGCGCTGTCGCCGTCCGTGACCCCTCGGGGCAGGTGACTGTAGGACCAGACGCTCTCGCCGCCCTGCGGGGCCCGGGTCGGATCCGCGACCGCCATCTGCCCGACGAGCAGGAAGTCGTGCTCCGCCGGCTTGCCGAGCGTCAGAGCGCCAGAGGACAGCGCGAGACCGTCGGCATCGGAACCGAGGTGGACCGTGCCGGCCAGCTCCGCGCCGCGGGCATGCCAGGGGATCGGCCCGTCGAGCGCCCAGTTGAGCTTCACTGTGGGTAGGTCCCACTGGAAGCGTTCGAGCGCCTCCAGCACGCCGGCCGGCAGATCCTCCGGGCGCACCAGCTTGCCGAGCAGGGTGGGGGCGGGGACGTCGGCCAGCACCGCACGCCTCGCCCGGACGGCGCGCCCGTCATGGGTGACGGCGCCGAGGGCGCGCCCGTTGCCGACGACGACCCGGTCGACCCGTGCGCCGGTGTGGATCTGCGCACCGGCGGCCCGCGCCCGGGACGCGAGGGCCTCGGCGAGCATCCCGGCGCCACCCTGCGGCACCGGGAAGCCCACGTCCTGCCCGAGCATGACCAGCAGCCAGCCGAAGACACCGCTCACGGGCGCCATGGCCGGGACGTCGGCGTGCAGGGCGTTGCCGGTGATGAGGGCGGGCGCCATCCGGCCCTTGAACAGCTCCTGGCACAGCCGGTGCACCGGCAGCGCGAACATGCGCAGCGTCCAGAGCGTGTCGTGTACCCCGAGCCGGCCGAACATCCGCGCCCCGGCCTTCACGGGCGGGAACGGCGAGAAGAGCGCGTCGAGCAGCGGGTCGCGGATGCGCTGCCAGTGCTCGAACATGCGGATCCAGGCGTCGCCGTCGCCCGTGTGGTCGGTCTCGAGGAGTGCCGCCGTGTCCAGGACGTCGCGGTGCAGGACGGCCGCGCGCTCGGCGTCGGGGCTCAGCAGGTGCGCGACCACGGCGGGCGCGTGCCGCCAGGTGAGCCCGTGGCTGCCGAGGTCGAGGCCCGCGAGGATCGGGGACGCCGCCGCCAACGGGTAGAACGAGCTGTACATGTCGTGCACGTAGCCCTCGACCCGGCGCTCGGAGCGCACCGCACCCCCGACGGTGTCGTTGGCCTCGAGGACGACGACGTCCCAGCCGGCGTCCGCAAGGGTGCAGGCGGCGACGAGCCCGTTGGGGCCCGCGCCGATGACAACGGCGTCCGCGGTCTCGCTCGGCATGGGGCGATCATGCCCCTCAGAACGCGACCCATGCGCTCCGGCGTCCGCGCGACGACATGCAACCTCCAGAGGCAACGCTGCGTCACCAGGGGGCAGTCCGAGGGGCGTGCCGGACGGGATCGGTTGCGCCGCGTGACCCGGCTCCCCCTCGGATTGGCCCACCACCGCGCTCCACGCCCATCTCGGGGGTACATCCATGCATCGAAAGCGCATCCTGCCTGCCGTCGCGGCCCTCGCCGCGGCCGGGACCGCCTTCGCGGGCTCGGGGCCCGCGTTCGCCCGTCCCGCATCCGCGGCGACCCACGACGCCACCGCCCTCACCTCGGCCGCGGCCGCCCGCCCACGCGTTCCACCCGGCCTCGCACTGGCTCGCCAGCGCGAAGTGGTGCTCACTCGCAACGGAAAGCTCGGCCCTTACGGGCCGGACCCGACACGCTCGCTCGTGCCGAGCGGCCGGAGGGTCGACTGGGGCGGCTGGCGGCACGCCCAGACGCAGCTGGCCAAGAACCGGGCGGCGAAGGCCCGCAACCTCGCGAAGGCCGAGGGCCTCGCCGTCAGGCCCCGCTACGTGCGCGAGGACGAGCCGGCCGGCACCCACGGCTCCAACGAAAGCTTCCGCACCGCCCAGCACATCTCGATCTTCGGCACGGCGGCCCGGCACTACCTCGCGGTCACCGTGCTCGGCCGGCTGTCGCCCGGGGCTGCCGCTCCGGCCGAGGACATGCCGCCCGCGCCCGAGCCGAACGACTCGCCGGACACGGCCTACGACCTCGGCATCAACAGCGCTCACGGCGGCGCGCACACCACCGGGACCATCGGGGACTACGTCCCCGACCCCACGGACCCCACCATCACGGACCTCGACTTGTACAAGGTGAAGCTCGAGGCCGGCCAGTCGCTCGATGTCGGGATGAGGCGCACCGGCGGAGACCTGATTCCGTTCGCCGTTCTGCTCGACGCCGACGGCAACCTGGTGCAGTTCGGGGACGACAACCTCGTGGACGCCTCCACGCTGAAGTACACCTCGCGCTCGGCCGGCACCTACTACGTCGTCACCGGCGGGTACATCGAGATCGACTTCGACTCGGGAACCACCACGGTGACCAAGGGCAAGTACGACCTGACGGCAACCACCCGGGCCGGTGACCGCGACCTCTACGCGGTGAAGCTCCGGGCGGGCGACGTGCTCGGCGCCAACGTCACCGACGCGGCAGGCTACGTCTCGGTGTTCGACTCCAAGGGCGTGGAGGTGCACGGTTCCGGGCAGGACGCCACCTACATCTACCCCGAGAACTCGCCGCTACCCGGAGGCGGCAATGCCACCACCGACCACGTCGCGGCCAAGAGCGGGACGTACTACGTCGAGGTGACCCAGGGCGACGGCTCCTACGAGGCGCAGCTCGAGGTCTACCGGTACGGCGGCGCGGCGAAGAAGCAGACCCAGACGATCTTCCTCGACACCGATGGTGAGCGACTCAACACCGGGATCTTCGCGGGTCGTGGGGTCACCACGCTGTCGCCGCTGCGGTCGTTCCTCGGCAACTGGGGCATCTCCCGGAGCAAGGAGGCGAACCTCGTAAAGCGCATCAAGGCCACCGTGCAGGAGAACCTCAACACCGACCTGCGCCGCAGCGGCCTGAGCAAGTACGTCTCCGTCAAGGTGGTCACGAGCCGGGACGTCAAGAAGGACCCGTACGGCAAGGCGGGTGTCTCGCGCGTCGTCGTCGGCGGCACCATCGAGCAGTCCGGCGTCGGGACGATCGGCATCGCGCAGTCCATCGACCCGGGCAACTACGACCGGGAGGAGTCGGCCATGGTGCTGCTGGACGTTCTCAGCGGTTCACCGGACGAATACGGGGACGCCTCGCTCAACTTCTACCTCAAGAAGAACAGCAACCGGCTGGCGTTCGTGGGTCACGCCCTGGGCAACGTCATCTCGCACGAGATCGGCCACCTCATCGGCAACTGGCACACGGACAACAGCGACCGCATCGCCAACCTGATGGACGCGGGCGGCGAGAACTTCGGCCTGCTGTTCGGCGTCGGCAGGGACGGCGTCGGCGGCACGAAGGACGACGTGGACGTCGACTTCCGCAAGGACCGGTTCGACCTGTTCGAGGGCTTCACCGGCACCGAGGACACCCTCGGGCGCAGCGTCTGGGGGATGAGCACCCGGCGGTGAACTGATCCAGGAACGGCGGACGCCGCCGGTCCCGTCCTTCTCGGACGGGGCCGGCGGCGTCGTCGTACGACCTGCTCTGGGGTGAGTGACGGGACTTGAACCCGCGACCCCCTGGACCACAACCAGGTGCTCTACCAGCTGAGCTACACCCACCATGCGTTCTTGCAACCGCCGGGCGGACCCGGCGGGAAAGAGTGTAGCGGCTCGTCAGACCTCAGTGGCCGGCTCGGGGGCCTGCATGTACTTCGCCGCGATCGCGCGGGCGGTCTCGCTGTCCGGTCCGGGCTGCGGCACGAACAGCGCCTCGCGGTAGTACTTGAGCTCCTCGATGCTCTCCCGGATGTCCGCGAGCGCCCGGTGGCCGCCCCTCTTCTCGGGGGAGGCGAAGTAGACCCGCGGGTACCAGCGACGGGCCAGCTCCTTGATCGAGGAGACGTCGATGATCCGGTAGTGCAGGTGGGCCTCGAGCTCGGGCATGTCGCGGGCGAGGAACCCGCGGTCGGTCGCCACGGAGTTGCCGGCGAGCGGCGCCCGGCGCGGGTCGGGGACGAACGCTCGGACGTACTCGAGCACGAGCCGCTGCGCCTCCTCGAGAGTGACGCCGGAATCGAGCTCCTCGAGCAGCCCGGAGGTGGTGTGCATCTGCCGGACGACGTCGCGCATCTGGGTGACGGAGTCGGCGGCGGGCGGATGACGACGTCGACGCCGTCGCCCAGGATCGTCAGGTCGGAGTCCGTGACCAGGGCGGCGACCTCGACGAGCGCGTCCGCGACGAGATCCAGTCCTGTCATCTCGCAGTCGATCCAGACGATCCTGTCCTGCGAGCGCTCTGCGTTGCCTGCCGTCACGGCGGTCACTGTACGCGCCCGACCGACGGCGTTCCGGCGGGCCGCGCCAGCTCCGGCGCTAGCCTGCGACCGTGAGCGAGTTCGAGCCGTACCGGCCCGCGCGGCCGGCGGGGCTGCCGGCCGATGGCGTGCTGCCGACGGCGTCCCGCCCCCGCCTGCGCGCCGCGCTCGTCTGGACTGCGGTCGCGCTGCTCACGAGCGGCTGCGCTCTGCTGAGCATGGCTGCGATCGCCGGCGTGACCGGGGTCCTCGGCGTGGTGACGGGGCTCGCGCTGGCCGCCGTCCCGGTCTTCCCGGTCGTGGCGGCCGTCCTGTGGCTCGACCGGTACGAGGCTGAGCCACCGTCGCTGCTGGCCTTCGCGTTCGCGTGGGGCGCCGGTGTCGCCGGCATAGGCGCGCTCGTCCTGAACACTGCGTCACTGCAGGCTCTTTCCGACGCAGGCGGGGACCCGACGGCGACAGTGCTCGTCGTGGCGCCCGTCGTGGAGGAAGCGCTGAAGGGCGGCGCCGTCCTGCTCATCGTGCTGCTGCGGCGGCGCGAGTTCGGCGGCGTCGTCGTCGGCATCGTCTATGCAGTCCTTGCCGGGGTCGGGTTCGCCTTGGTGGAGAACGTGCTGTACCTGGGCCGCGGCTTGGCCACCGGCGGGGACTCGGGGCTGGCCACCGTGTTCGTGATCCGCTGTCTCGTGTCACCGTTCGCCCACCCCCTCTTCACCGTCGCCACCGGGGTCGGGCTCGGCCTCGCCGTCCGCACCCGTCGCCCGGCCCGGCGCGTGCTCCTCCCGCTCGTGGGGTTCGCGCTCGCGGTCGCGTTGCACTCCGCGTGGAACCTGTCCGCCCTCAGCGGCTCCCTGCCCCTGTACCTGCTGTTTCAAGTGCCGATCTTCGCCGGCTGCGTCGCGCTGGCTCTGCTCGCACGCCGGCGGGAAGCGGCGCTGATCGCCCGGCATCTTGCCGTCTACCAGCGCGCAGGATGGCTCACCGGTGCCGAGGTGGCGATGCTGGCCTCGTGGCCGGCACGCCAGGATGCTCGCGGCTGGGCCGCACGGACCGGTGGGCAGCCCGCCTCCGCAGCGATGCGCGACTTCCAGGAGCTCGGGAGCGAACTGGCGTTCCTGCGTGAGCGGATCGTGCGGGGGAGCGCCTCGCCCGAGTCGCGCTCACACGAGCTGGCGCTGCTCGCCGCCATGTCGGCGCAGCGCGCGCAGTTCATGCCCGTGCCGCGGGCCCTGGCCGATAGCGGCTGACCGGCCTGGGCCGGCTCCGCCCAACTGATCCGGGTGTAACGCGCGGGCGTCGTGGCGCACTGCTTGACTGGAGCCGGATCACGGCACCCGTTGGCAACGGACGTCAGGAGGGCCCATGTCTCCCAGCACCTTCCGCCGGCTGCTCGGCGCGGGCGAGCGCGACACGCGGCTGCCGCCCGGCCAGTACGACGCCGGCGCCACCTTCCCCGTCCTCACGGCCGAGGTGAGTCCCCGCCTGGAGGCGAAGGACTGGTCGCTGCGGATCGACGGGCTGGTCGAGAAGGCCCGCGACGTGGACCTGGGACGAGATCCACCACGTGCCCCGCTCGACGTACGACGGGGACATTCACTGCGTGACCACCTGGTCGAAGCTCGGCACCTCGTTCACGGGTGTCAGCGTCGACGACCTGTTCGCCGAGGTGAGCGTTCTGCCGACCGCTACGCACGTCGTCGCCTGGAGCGTCACCGGGTACACCACCAACCTGCCGCTCGAGCACGTGACCGGGGGCAAGGCCTGGATCGTGTGGGAGCACGAGGGAAGGCCGCTGCCGCCGGAGCACGGTGGCCCGGTCCGGATGCTCGTGCCGCACCTGTACTTCTGGAAGAGCGCGAAGTGGATCGGTGGGATCCGCCTGCTCGATCACGACGAGCCCGGGTTCTGGGAGCAGCGCGGCTACCACGAGCTCGGCGATCCGTGGCGGGAGCAGAGGTACGACGGTGACTGATGGTCCGGCGGTCGGCCTGCCGCCGCTGCCGGCCCTGCCACCCCTGCCGACCATCGGCGGCCCGGTCATGCGCCGGCTGCCGCCGGGCGGGGCGCGGCGCGAGTGGCAGCGCGGCGAGGTCGTGGAAGTGCGCCGGGAGACGGCGACCGCCAAGACCCTGCGACTCTGGCTGCCGGACGGTTATCCGCAGGTGCCGGGCCAGCACTACGTCGTCCGCGTGACGGCGGACGACGGCTCGCAGGCCTCCCGCTCCTACAGCGTCGCGTCCGCCCCCGAACTCCCGCAAGGACCGTCTTCGGGACCGTCCTCGGGACCGTCCTCGGGACCGGACGGCCGGGAACGCAAGGGCACGCACATCGAGCTCACGGTCGAGCGGCTCGAGGACGGCGCCGTCTCGCCGTACCTGCACGACGAGGTCGGCGTCGGTCACAAGGTTGAGCTGCGCGGGCCGTTCGGCGGCTGGTTCGTGTGGCGCGGGGACACCCCCGTCCTGCTCGTCGGCGGCGGCTCCGGCGTCGTGCCACTGATGGCGATGCTGCGGTACTGGCGGCAGCGGGGGGAGCCCGTGCCGCTCGCGCTGGTCGAGTCGGTGCGCGGCCCTGACGACCTCTTCTATGCCGGCGAGTACGGGCCCGAGACCACTGTGGTTTACACCCGGGTCGCCCCCCCGGGCGCGGAGCGACCCCCCGGTCGTCTGGACGCCGCCATCCTGGCGCCCCTCGTCGAGCAACTCGCCCCTGCCGGCGCGGTCGGATACGTCTGCGGGTCGGCGGGGTTCGCCGAGCACGCGTCCCAGTTGCTCGTAGAACTGGGCTTCGACGCGGGCGCCGTCCGGGTGGAGCGCTTCGGGCCGAGCTGACGCCTCGATCTGGTGTCACTGCCGTGCCTTCCGTGCCCGGGCTGTGAATGCTTCTTGACGTTCACGGTTGTGGATGTGCGCATTCCTGTGGAAACCGCGAGCTTGCTTTCAGGGGAGCAGCGGTGTGTGTGTCGTCGGTGACGGAAAATAGTTGCCCGGGGTGCTTCCCGGCCCCCGTGGTGTCGGTGGTGGCGTTTAGGGTCGTTCCATGGGGGTTCGGGGGATCGACGAGCTGGTGGCGGTATTGCCGCCGGCGGCCGCGGAACCCGCGCGGGCGGTGGCGCAGAGCCTGGCGGACCTGACCTCGTTGCGGCATTCGGCTCTCGCCCCCGAGGACGTGCGGGCGCTGGGCGAGCTGTGGGAGCGGTTCACCGCCCAGGTCGGCTCCGGGCGTCTGGCGGTCTTGGCGGCGATGGACGCCCGGGACGATGTCATCCCCAAGGCGAAGGTCGGGGACGCCGGCGCCGTGTTCGCCCATCACGTCCTGGGGCAGCGGCACGGGACGGCGCGGCGGGACGGGCGATGGGCGTGGCTGCTGCGCCCCGAGGTGGGGGACCTGCCCGCGGTCGGGGCGGCGCTGGCCGCCGGCGACATCACCACCGCACATGTGGAGGTCGCCATCCGCGCCCATCGCGACCTCGGCGCGCAGGCGCGCGAGGCTTTGGTCGAGTGCCAGATCCCGGAGGTCGTCAGCGACGACGGTGACGTGGGTGCGGCCGTCGAGCGCGGCGAGCAGCTGCGCGCGGCGCTCGCGGGTCTGAGCAACGCGTTCACCGCGCGGGTGCGCCAGATCCTGGTGGTGGACGTGCTGCTGGCGCACTACGCCCGCACCTTTAGCGTCGTGGAGCTGGAGGCGGTCGCGGCTCGGATCGTGCGGACGTTGAACGCGCCGAATCCGAAAGGGGCGCACGAGCGGCGGTTCCTGTTCATGTCCCAGTTGCCGGACGGGTCCTGGCGGGGCCGGTTCGAGTGCGGCCCGGAGCAGGGACTGCGGATCAAGCGGGCGCTGGCCGCGTTCTCCGCGCCTCGCCCGGGTGCCGGGATCGACGCCGACAGCGTCCGGCACGACATCCCCGACAGCCGCGACCTGGGCGCCCGCCAGATCGACGCCGTCACCGACATCATCACCCTCGCCCTGGCCAAGACCGGCCTCACCCTGCCCGACGACCATCACTCGAGCAGCAGCAATGGCCCCGGTACCCGGCCCGCCGACGGCCTCGACACCGACGGCCCCGACACCGACGGCCTCGACACCGCCGGCCCCGGCGACGCCCACCTCACGACCGGCGGCCCCGCCGCCGGTGGCAGCGGCGCGGCGGACGAGTTCCGGGGTGCGCGCGACCCGGAGTACCAGGACGCAGAGCCCGACCAGCCGCCGGACGAGCCGCCGCCTGGTGAGGGCGAAAGCGTGGTGCTGCGCCAGCCCGGGGCGCTGGTCGCCCCGTACCCGTGCGCGGAGATCGTGGTGGTCGCCGGCATCGAACACCTCGCCGCCGCCTGGGCCCCCGCCCCGACACCCTCCCGGTCGACCCCCAGGAGAGCTTCACCGGCTGGCTACGCCACCGCCTCGGCCACCGCTTCCGCCCGGATCGAGAACAACCAGGCGGACAGCCGCCAGCCGAAGAATCCGCCGAAGAACATCCCCGCGAAGAGCCCGGCGAAGAACGCGGCGATTCCGGTGGAGATTCCGGTGGGGGTTCCGGCGAAGAATGTGCTGAAGAGCGACCCGGGCAGGCGGCGCCGGGAGGACCCGCACGCCCCGACGAGCACACCCCTACCACTCGGAACGGTGAGCGCCCGGCAGAACGAGCAGGCAGCGACGAGCCCGGTCTGGGATGGCTGGCGCGTGCCTTGTCCCCCTACGGAATACCCGCCCGGGTCGACCATGCCGGCCCGGTCGACCCCGACACCCTGGAACTGCTCGCCTGCAACGCCACCATCCGCGCGGCGCTGCTCGCCCCGGGCGGCGCGCTGCTCGACCTGGGCCGCACCCAGCGCCTGGCCAGCCCGGCGCAGAAGACCGCGCTGCTCGCCAGGGACGGCGGCTGCGTCATCCCCGGGCTGCACCGTGCCCGGCGACGCCTGCGACGCCCACCACGTCTCCTGGTGGACCCGCGGCGGCCCAACCGACCTGGACAACCTCGCCCTCGCCTGCGGCCGTCACCACACTGAGATCCACCAGAGAACGTGGGAGATCCAGATCCACGGCGGCATCCCCTGGGTCACACCACCCAGCTGGATCGACCGCAGCCGACGCCCGCTCCGCAACGCCGCCCACCGCCCCGGGTCACGCGCCGCATGAACGCGGCGGTGTGGTCAGCAGCGGAGCCGACGGGAGGTGGGTGCCTTGGTGGTTCAGGCCTCGACCGGCAGCTGGGTGATTCCGTCCGGCCCCTCGACGACGAGACGAGCGTCGTCCGTGCTCGGCGCGGTCAGCCACACCAGCAGCCGCGTGCCCGGCAACGAGAAGACCTGGCCCTCGCAGCCCGCGGGGCCGTGGTGCACACACCACGCCGCGTGCTCGGCAGCGGCGGCGGCACGACGCGGGGCGCGGGCGAACACGCCCGCGCGTGGCTCACGCCGGAGTCCGGGGGCAGGGCGAGAGGTGGAGGGAGCGGTCACGCCTGCCACCTTTGCAGCGCTCGGCAGTTCCGGCGTGTCGTTCACTCCCGCATCCGCCGAACACGGGACAATCCGCTCCACCGCTCATCCCGGCTCGCCCTCCGGCCAGCGGCGACGGACCTGGTCAGCGCGGATCCAGTCCCGCCGGCGTTGTGACCATGGAGTCGTCCACTCGATCTCCACCTCCGTGGCGGTCCATGCCACAGCCAGCGCCTCGACCTCGCCGGCGGAGCCGTCGTGCCAGATCAGCCTGGCAATCACCGGGATGCCACGTCGTGGTTGGGTGGCGGCGCCCGAGGGCTCGGCGCGACGGATGCGGGGGACCTGGGGCACGGGGTACCTCCGGGAACCAGCTCGGACGGGAACGACCTCGACCCTGCTTGACGATAACCCCGTTCGAACACCCGTTCGAGTTCTCTCACCCGTTCGGCCGTCCCGCCCGGCGTGTCAGGCTGATCGTGCGACGGGCCGTGAGATGGAGTGGAATCGGACGAGCGATCACGAGCGATCACCAGCGATCCGGAGGAACACGTCATGACTCAGCCCGTGCGCGGCGCGGTGCGCGAGCGCGACGGGGACCTCGTTCCCCTCGGGCTGCGCGCCTCAGCCGCGTGGACCTGGCGGATCCTCGTCGTCGCCGCCGGGATCTACCTGCTCCTGCGGCTCCTGGCGGAGTTCAAGGTGCTCGTCGTCCCGGTGCTCGTTGCGCTGCTCGTCGTCGCGCTCATCCGGCCGCTCGCCCAGTTCGGGACCCGCCGGCTCGGCATCCCGCGTCCCCTGGCGTCGATCCTCACCCTGCTGTTCGTCCTGCTCGTGCTCGCGGGCCTCGTCACGCTCGTCAGCCAGCAGGTGGCCACCGGCTTCCCGAACCTGCAGAAGCAGTCCAGCCAAGGGCTCACGGACGTGCGCACGTGGCTCGCGAACGGGCCCTTCCACGTCACCGGCGAGCAGATCGACACCTGGATCGATCAGGCGCAGGCCAGTCTCAGCGCCAACAGCAGCCGCCTGCTCACCGGCGCGCTCGGTGTCGCCTCCACGGCGGCGGACGTCGGCAGCGGCCTCTTCATCGCCCTGTTCAGCATCTTCTTCTTCCTGGCCACGGGCGACCAGATCTGGGGCTTCGTCGTCAGCCTGTTCCCGCGCGGCGCGCGCCCACGGGTCGAGGGGGCTGCCGTCCACGCGTGGGCGACCCTGACCGCCTACGTCCGGGCGACGGTGATCGTCGCCGCGGTGGACGCGATCGGCATCGGCCTGGGCGCCGCGATCCTCGGGGTGCCGTTGGCCGTTCCCATCGCGGTGCTGGTGTTCCTCGGCGCGTTCGTGCCGATCGTCGGCGCCCTCGTCACCGGCATCGTCGCCGTGCTCGTGGCCCTGGTCAGCAAGGGCTTCGTCGTCGCCGTGATCATGCTGGCCGTGGTCATCGCCGTCCAGCAGCTCGAGGCGCACGTGCTGCAGCCGTTCCTGCTCGGCCGTGCGGTCGAGGTGCATCCGCTGGCCGTCATCCTCGCCATCGGCGCCGGCGTGCTCATCGCGGGCATCGTCGGCGCGCTGTTCGCGGTGCCGCTCGTCGCCGTCGGGCACGTCGTCTCCGTGTACCTGCGCGACGGCGACGGCGGTCCCGGCCAGAACGCCCCACCTGGCGACCGGGCGCCTGAGACGCCGCGGGAGGACGCCGACGACGCGGCGCGAGCAGGCCGGCCCGCTCGCCGACGCCCCCGTGCCTGACCTCCCCGTGACGGGCGGCGCGCAGGCCCTGCGAGACTGAGCCGCATGGAGATCACCGGTGCGGTCGCGCTCGTCACCGGCGGGGCTTCCGGCCTCGGCCTCGCGACGGCCCGGCGGCTGGCAGGCGCCGGCGCGCGCGTGGTCCTCGTCGACCTGCCCAGCAGCGACGGCGAGAAGGTCGCAGCCGAACTGGGCGAGCGGGCCGTGTTCGCCCCGGCCGACGTCACCGACGAGGCCGCGGTCACGGCAGCCCTCGACGCCGCCGACGGACTCGGCACGCTCCGCGTCGTCGTGAACTGCGCCGGCATCGCCACTCCCGGCAAGGTGCTCGGCCGGGGCGGGGTGCTGCGCGCTGGACGCGTTCGAGCGCGTCGTCCGGGTCAACCTGGTCGGCACGTTCAACGTGCTGCGGCTGGCCGCCGCACGGATCGCTGCGGCGGACCCCGTCGGGGAGGAGCGCGGCGTCATCGTCTGCACCGCCTCCGTCGCCGCCTTCGACGGCCAGATCGGGCAGGCGGCCTACTCGGCGTCGAAGGCGGGCGTCGCCGGAATGACCCTGCCCGTCGCCCGCGAGCTGGCGTCGAGCCTCATCCGCGTCGTCACGATCGCGCCGGGCCTGTTCGCGACGCCGATGCTCGCCGGGCTGCCCCAGGAGGCGCAGGACTCCCTCGGCAAGCAGGTGCCGCACCCGAGCCGGCTGGGCCGTCCCGAGGAGTTCGCAGCCCTGGTCGAGCACATCGTGAGCAACCCGATGCTCAACGGCGAGACGATCCGCCTCGACGGCGCCATCCGGATGGCGCCCCGCTGACCCCCTTCTCACGGGGAAGTCAGGTGGCCTGGACGGCGACCCCGCGGGCGAGCAGATCCCGGACGGCGGACTCGGGCAGGCCCCAGTCGACCATCGCCGCGAGGGTGTCGGCGCCCGCGGGACGGGGCGGGGGGCCCGCACTGGCCGGCGTCCGGGAGAACCTGGGCGCCGGGCCGGGCTCCGGCGACCCGGTCATGCCCGGCACCGTTGACCGCGTCACCGTCCCGCGGCCGCCGAGCTGCGGGTGCTCGAGCGTCTCGGCGAGGGTCAGCACGGGCGCCACGCAGGCGTCGAGCGGCGCGAACAGCTCCGCCCAGTCGTCCGGGGGCGGGTCGCGAACGTCGCGGCCAGCCGGGCACGCAGTTCCGGCCAGGTCGCCGGGTCCTCGCGCGGGCCGAGCCCGGAGAGGTCGAGGTCGAGGACGCGGACGAGCTCGCCCCAGAACCGCTCCTCGAGGGCGGCGACCGCGACATGGCCGCCGTCCGAGCAGCGGTAGGTGGCGTAGTACGGGGCGCCGCCGTCGAGGAGGTTCGCGCCGCGGTCGAGCCGCCACAGACCGGCGCCGAACAGCGTGTACGTGAGCGCGAGCAGGGACGTCGCGCCGTCCACCATCGCGGCGTCCACGACCTGGCCGCGCCCGCTGACGCCGCGCTCGACGAGCGCGGCGAGGACGCCGACCAGCAGGAGCATGCTCCCGCCGCCGTAGTCGGCGACGAGGTTGAGCGGGGGGACGGGGTCGCCGTCCGCCGGTCCGATCGCGGCCAGCGCCCCGGTGAGCGCGAGGTAGGTGAGGTCGTGGCCGGCGCGCGGGGCGAGCGGGCCCTCCTGCCCCCAGCCCGTCACGCGTCCGTACACGAGCCGCGGGTTGCGGGCCAGGCAGACGTCCGGTCCGAGGCCGAGGCGCTCCATCACGCCGGGCCGGAACCCCTCGACCAGGACGTCGGCCGCGGCGGCGAGGTCGAGCGCTGCGGCGACGCCCTCGGGGGCCGCCAGGTCGAGGACGGCGCGCGCCGCCCCCGGTCGACGGCACCCGGGCGGAACGCCGGGGGCGTGCCGGGGCGGTCTACGCGCAGGACCTCGGCGCCGAGGTCGGCGAGCATCATCCCGGCGTGCGGAAGCGGCCCCAGGCCCGCGAACTGGGCACGCGCAGCCCTGCGAGCGGTCCCTTCGAACCATCGGGCGAGACGCCGGCACCGGGCGAGTGTGTCACCGCTCGAGCGCATACAAGGCCGGGCATGGTCCGGTGACACGCCGATCGGGGCGGCGGGTCGCGCCGGCTCCGCCTGACTGCCTAGAGGTCGCGCTTCTGGGGGCGGCGGGCGGGGGCGCGAGTTGGCAGACTGGGTGCGGGCCACCAGCCCGCCTCCGTCCCGTCCCCGCCCACCCCGCGCGCCGGGGTCCGGAGCCCTGCCGAGGAGGGGACCAAGCACGCGACGCCAGTGTTCGACGACGAGCCGGAGGCGTTCCAGGAAAGCTTCCAGCGCTTCCTGGAGAAGGAGGTCGTATCCAACCACGACCAGTGGGAGCGCGACGGGATCGTGCCACGGGGGGTGTTCGGGCCGCCGGCGCCAACGGCTTCGTGGGGATGGCGATCCCCAAGGAGTACGGCGGCGGCGGGGTCGACGACTTCCGCTTCAATGTCGTGATC
>CAWBAJ010000002.1:0-162238 GCA_963786765.1 uncultured Actinomycetota bacterium
GTCCGCGTCCTGTGCCGCTCCGAAGATCACGAAACCGACGAGGCCTCCCGCCTGCTCCGCCGCCACGGTCCGCGCCAGCGCGAGGTCAGGCGCTCTGCCCCAGATCGACGTCCACGCGACCGGATCGAGCGCGAGGTCGTAGACATCCGCGGCCTCGATAGGCCCATCGCCACGCGGCGACGTTCAGCTGTGCGAGCGCGCCGGCATCCTCCGGGGTGGCCGGCCGTAGGACGAGCTCGTCATCCACCCACAGACCCTACGGCGGCCGTGCCGGCGGAGTCGTCGAAGTCGACCACGCAGGAGATCTCAAAACGCTAGTCTCCGGGTTTCATCTGTTCGACTCGGAGTAGCTCGCTGATCGCTCGATTCGTGCGGCTACCCGCCCGCGGACCCCTCGTCCCCTGACACCGTTTCCTCCAGGACGCCGACACGAGGCCGGCGCGAGAGGGGGATCCGTGTCCAGGAGGCTCACGCGCCAGCGGACCGACGGCGACCTCGGCTCGAGCGCAGTCGAGTTCAGCCTCGTGGTGGCCGCGATGGCAGCCATGATCCTCGCGGTCGTGCTCGGCGTCGGGCGCGTGGTCGGGGAGATGCTGTTCCACGGCTGCCACGAGATCAGCGCTCAGCTGGACGTCGGCGGCAGTGCGTCGCACCCGAGCCGCCCGCGGCCGGCCACGACGCCAAGGACGGCCAGGGCCCGCCGCGCCTGTCGGCTCGACGAGCCAGGACGTGGACCACTACCGGCAGGCGCCCGGGACGAACGACCTCGGCAGGGCTCCGACGACATGTGAGCCCGGCGGGGGGTTGCCTGGCGCGGCCGGCCACGTCAGCCGCGGTCGGGCCCTGGTCCCACCGACGCCGCGGCGGGAGAGTTGGTGCTCGGACGCCGCGCCCGCGGTGACCACGAGGAGGCATCGATGCCCAGGTACCTGATGGTCTACGGCGACGACGAGCAGGTCGTCCGCGAGACCTACGACGATGTCGACATCGTCCGAGAGGACGGGTGGACGGTCCTCTTCCGCGGGAGACGACGCGATCCTGCGCGTCCGCGACGAGCACGTGCAGTCGCTGGAACAGGTCGACTGATCCGCGACGCCGTCCGGACACCAAGGGTTCCCGGTCCATGCCGTGAGAAGCCCCACAGGCTACGGAGTCGTAACCTACGCATCCGTAAGTTAGGCTCGTCGTGTGACCCCGACCCCTGCGGCGCTCGAGCGCGCCCGTAGACGACCGCTCGGCCGGCTGGTCGGTCGTGCCGCGGCCCAGGTCGCCCAGGCCGTCGTCACGCCCCTGGTCCCCGCCGACTACCTCGACCTCGTCGCCCCGTTGCGCGCGGGCGCGGACCTGCGGGCCCGGGTCCTGGACGTCTCCGTGAGACCCCGGACGCCGTCACCCTCGTCCTGCGCCCCGGGCGGGACTGGGCCGGCCACACCGCCGGGCAGTACGTGCGCGTCGGCGTGGACGTCGACGGCGTGCGGCACTGGCGGGCCTACTCGCTCACCTCCCCCGGCCGCCACGGCCGGACGGCCTGATCCGGATCACGGCGAAGGCCATTCCGGACGGGAAGGTCAGCGGCTACGTCGTCCGGCGGCTGCGCCCGGCGCGCTGCTCCAGCTCGACCAGGCCACCGGCGACTTCGTCCTCGGCGCCCATCGCCGCCAGACCCTCTTCGTCACGGCCGGCTCCGGCATCACCCCGGTGATGGGGATGCTCCGGACGCACTTGCACGAGCTCGACGACGTCGTGGTCGTGCACTCCGCGCCGACGCCGGACGACGTCGTCTTCGGGGCCGAGCTGCGCCGGCTCCACGCCGAGGGCCGGCTGCGCCTGGTCGAGCGGCACACCGACCGCGACGGCAAGCTCGCACCCTCCGATCTCGACGACCTCGTGCCCGACTGGCGCGATCGGCAGACGTGGGGCTGCGGGCCGACCGCGATGCTCGACGACCTGGAGGCCCACTGGTCGGGCGCGGGCGTGGCCGAACGGCTGCACGTCGAGCGCTTCCGCCCCACCGTCGTCGCCACCGGCGAGGGCGGAACGCTGACCTTCAGCCGTAGCCGGCACCGTGGTCGAGGCCGACGGCGCGACCCCGATCCTCGACGCCGGGGAGGACGCCGGCGTGCTCATGCCGTCCGGCTGCCGGATGGGCATCTGCTTCGGCTGCGTCGCCGGGCTGCGCGAGGGCGCCGTCCGCGACCTGCGCAACGGCGACCTGACCGTGGCCGTGCCCGAGGACGGCATCCGCATCCAGACCTGTGTGTCGGCCGCGGCCGGCCCCTGCGACATCGACCTGTAGAGGAGCCCGCATGACTGCCGCCCCCGAGACCGCCGTCCCCGACGGCCACCGTCCCTGCCTCCACGCGAGGGAGCTCGCGCCTGTCCGTCGTGACCACCGAGCGCCGGCACGTCCCCAAGCGCTCCGGCAAGCCCGACCCCGCCGCCCACCTGTCCGCCGAGCAGGTCGAGGCGCTGGGGCGCGAGCTCGACGCGCTGCGCAAGGAGGTCTTCGACTCCCGCGGGGAGGCGGACGCCGCCTACATCCGGAAGGTCATCAAGGCGCAGCGCTCGCTCGAGCTCG
Source organism: uncultured Actinomycetota bacterium (assembly GCA_963786765.1). GTDB lineage: Bacteria > Actinomycetota > Actinomycetes > Actinomycetales > Kineosporiaceae > DATKNA01. The sequence continues at coordinate 2,579 of CAWBAJ010000002.1, forward strand.
GCAGCCGGGCCGTGCTCCTGTTCTCGCTGTTCCCGCCGGCGTGGGTCGCGGGCACCGTCGGCCTCTCGATCGCCAAGATCCTCGAGAACATGGAGATCGGGCACAACGTCATGCACGGCCAGTGGGACTGGATGCGTGACCCGAAGATCCACTCGCAGGCGTGGGAGTGGGACAACGCGTCGCCGTCGGAGCTGTGGAAGCACAGCCACAACGAGCTGCACCACACGTTCACCAACGTGCTCGGTCGCGACAACGACCTCGGTTACGGGATCATGCGCGTCGACGAGGACCAGCGCTGGGTGCCGGCGTACCTCGGCCAGCCCCTCTACAACTTCCTGAACGCGTGCTTCTTCGAGTACGGCATCGCCGCCTACGACCTCGAGCTCGGCAAGCACCTGCGGGACGGGACGACGTCCGATCCGGCGTTCCGGCGCGAACACGAAGAAGGTGTTGCGCAAGATCCGCGGACAGGTGACCAAGGACTACGTGGTGCACCCGCTGCTGTCCGGCCCGTCGTTCCTGAACACGATCGCGGCCAACGGCGTCGCCAATCTCGTCCGGAACCTCTGGACGCACTCGGTCATCATGTGCGGGCATTTCCCGGAGGGCGTCGAGACGTTCGCCAAGGAATCCATCGACGGCGAGACCCGCGGCGAGTGGTACCTGCGGCAGATGCTCGGCTCGGCCAACATCGAGGGCAGCAAGGCCATGCACCTCATGACCGGGAACCTCTCGCACCAGATCGAGCACCACCTGTTCCCGGACATGCCGAGCAACCGCTACGCCGAGATCGCCCCCCGCGTCCGCGAGATCATGTCGCGCTACGGCTTGACCTACACCACCGGCTCGCTGCCGGCGCAGGTGCTGTCCGCCTGGAAGCAGGTCGTCCGGCTCTCCCTGCCGAACGACGTCGCGCCTCGCAAGGCACCGGCAGCCGCGGCTCGGTACGTCGCACGGCGCGTGGACCGCTCTCGGCGTCGCCGCCTCGCGTCCGCCCGCTGACGGGCGTCCGTCCGCCGCCTCGCGTCCGCCCGCCGCCTCGCGTCCGCGCGCTGACGGGCGGCCGCCCCGGATGCGCGGTTCGCCAGCGCCGCGCCCTTGCTCGGTCTTCTGAGCTTTGCCGTCTGAAATCGTCGTCCTACGGGCCGCTCAACGACAGGGCCGCTCAACGACATTTCTGGACGGGCAAAGCTCACGATCTTGAGCAAGGGCTGCCGACGGACGCCGGCCACGTGTAGCTCTCGTGACCATGAGCGCGCCGTGATGCAGATCTGCATCAGAGCAACGCTCGGCGGGACAGCAATCCCGCCCCGCCGGTCGACCGGCGTAGCGACGTGCCCGCTAGGCCTGGTCGCGGACGGCGGCGAGGCCCGCAGCCAGGTCCGGGACCACCATCGGCGGCCCGAATCCGACGATGTCCAGCACCCGGGCCAGCGTCGTCCCAGGCGTCGCGACCACGGAGAAGCGCACTCCAGCGCGGCCGCACTCGCGGGCGAGCCGGTCGACGAGCCGGACGCCCGCGCTGTCGAAGAAGGTCACCGCCGTAAGGTCGAGCACCAGTCCCGGGGCGCCGGCCACGAACTCGCGGACGCTCGGCAGGAGGCCCGGGGCGACCGCGAAGTCGAGTTCGCCACTCATCCGCAGGATGCGAGCGCCGCGCTCGTCGGCGACGTCCACGGTCAGGCCGCCGGCCTCGTCGTCCCTGCCTTCGTTCGGCCGCGCCGCATCCCGATTCCGCGGCCGGTTGTCCTGCACGCGACCACAATCTCATCCTCGCCGGGACGGCACGAGAGCAGTGCTCCTGCCGCCGGCCCACTCGAGCAGCAGCAGGCACACGTCGTCCCGCCCCGCCTCGTCGTGGAGCATCCCGTCCGCGATGGTGCGCACCGCCCGGGCCAGGGGCTGGCTGCCGGTGGCGGCGACCGTGGCGGCCAGCGCAGCGAGCCCGTCGTCCAGTGCCCGGTCGCGGCGCTCGACCAGGCCGTCGGTATAGAGCAGGAGGCGGTCGCCGTCGCCGAGCCGCAGCTCCGCCTCGTCGCGCTCGCCCTGGCCGTACGTGCCCAGCGGGGTCGAGCGGCCGCCCCAGACGAGCTGCCCGGCCCCCGTGGTGGGCAGCAGCACCGGTGGCGGGTGCCCGGCGCAGGCGTACCGGACAGCGCCGGTCGCGAGGTCGAGCTCGGCGTACGCCAGTGTCGACAACGCCGCCGCCTCCACCTGCTCGACGAAGCGGTCGAGTCGCGCCAGGAGCCGCGAAGGCCCCACCCCGGGCGCGGCGACCGCGCGCACCGCGCTGCGCAGCTGGCCCATCGCACTCGCGGCGCCCAGCCCGCGCCCCACCACGTCGCCGACGACGAAGGCCAGGACGCCGGGCTCGACGAGGAAGACGTCGTACCAGTCCCCGCCCACCTCGAGCATCTCCACGCCCGGCCGGTAGATGGCGCCGACGCCGTACCGGGGGTCCGCCGGCGGGTCGACCGCGAGGAGGGAGTGCTGCAGCTCGCGCGCGACCCCGGCGGTGTGCTCGTAGAGCCGGGCTCGGTCGAGGGCGAGACCGGCCTGCCGGCCGACGGCACCGAGCACCCCGAGGTCCGGCGACTCTGCGCCGGCGTCCGTCGGCGGAGCCACCGACAGCACACCGCGCAGCGCCGTCTGCCCGGGCAGGGCGACCACGACGCGGGCGGCGTCCTGCTGAACCTCGCGGGCGCCGGACGCCGACAGCACCTCGGGGCGCGGCGGCGGGGGCGGGTCCTGCTCCCCCCGGCACGTCGGCGACCCCAGACCACCGTCGGGACCGGCCAGCCACACGGTGGCGGCGGACCCGCCCAGCGGTCCGGTGGCGGCGTCGAGCAGCGCGGCGACGACCGCGTCGAGGCCCAGGGCGTCCGACAACGCCGCGGTGGCCGCCTGCAGCGCGGCGACCCGGGCGGCGGAGTGCTCGGCGGCGGCGCGGGCGGCCTGCAGCTCGCGCTCGTACCGCAGCCGCTCCCCGCACTGGAGACGGCGGCGCGCGCGAACCTGCCCTCCGGGGCGGCCACCGCACTGAGGAGGACCGGCAGGCGGCCCGCGGGCACCCGCAGCTCGAGCGCGACCTCGTCGAGGCGCCGCTCCACGTGCAGCAGCGGCGAGAGGTGCGTCTCCCAGAAGATGCGCGCGCCGACCGAGAGGACCTCCTGCAAGCGCAGGCGCCCCAGCTCGGCGGCGTCCCGGCCCACCCACTGCAGAAAGGTCTCGTTCGCCTCGAGGACCGTCCCGTCGAGGTCGAGGGTGAGCAGGCCGCAGGGGTAGTCGGGGCGCTGCGTGCCGAACGGGATCACGCCGCGAGCAGGTAGCCCTGCATGGCCTCGACCAGCTGGCCGGGCGCGCTGAGGTTCGGGCAGTGGCCGGTCGCGTCGAGCAGGACGAACTCGCTGTCCTTCAGGCGGGCGTGCACGTACTCCCCCACCTCCCGCGGGGCGATGACGTCCTCGCGGCACTGGACCACGAGCGCTGGCGTCGTCACCCGGGCGAGGTCCGCGCGGTTGTCGGACAGGAAGGTCGTGCGGGCGAAATGCCGGGCGATCGCCGGGATCGGTCCGGCAGAAGCTGTTCGCCAGCTCCTGGCTCAGCTCGGGCCGCTGCGGCACGCCCATGATCACCGGCGCGATGTACTGCGACCAGCCCAGGTAGTTGCCGTCCATCGTCTCGAGCAGTTCGTCGATCTCGCTCGCGGAGAAGCCGCCGCGGTAGCCCTCGTCGTCGATGTACCGGGGGCTGGGGCCCACGAGGACCAGCCGTTCGAACAGCTCCGGCCGCCGGGCCGCGGCCAGCAGGCCGATCATCGCGCTGACCGAATGCCCCACGAAGACCACCGGCGGCCCGTCGATCGCCTCGAGGATCTGCAGCACGTCCTCGGCGTAGCCGTCGAGGCGGCGGTAGCGCGCCGGGTCCCACGCGGAGAGGTCCGAGCCGCCGGCGCCCACGTGGTCGAAGAGGACGACCTGGTGGGTGTCCTCGAAGACCGGTGCGACGTACCGCCACATGCCCTGGTCGCACCCGAAGCCGTGGGCGAAGACCATGGGCGGCGCACCGGGCCGCCCGCTCACGGTGACGTTGTTCCTGCGCAGCACGTCCACCGCCGCAGATTAGTCCTTCCCGGACGCAACGATCCCGCCCGATCAGTACCGCCCGATCAGTACCGCCTGACTCAGTACCGCCTGATCAGTACCGCCAGGGATGCATCCGCCGGTCGAGGCCCACCACACCGCGGGCGGCCGCGCACACGGCGGCAGCGGCAAGGCGCAACACCAGGTACGCGAGCAGGCCCGCCGCGACGATCAATCCGGTCCGGCGTAGCAGCTCCAGCAACGTCACGCCCGGATCGTCGACCTCCTGCCAGACGTACCGCACCCAGACGAGCCCCAGCGTCGGCACGAGCAGCAGCGTGAGCGAGAACACCGTCATCCGCACGGCCATCCCATCGGCCGGGTCCCGTTGCCCTCTCACGACGGGGAAGTCGATCGCCGCGGTGGTGCCGCCGTCAGCTCGCCACGCCGGTGTCCACCCGCTCGGGGGACAGCTGGCGCTCTCCCGTGACGTTTCGGCTGCGCACTGCAACACCTCGTGATCACGATGCCGGCTCCACGTGCACGGAGATCGTGACCTCCTCGCCACCGGCGGGCTCCCACGGCCGAGAGTGCCGCAACCGGAGCTCACCCGTTCCCGGCTGCTCGGCGGCGAAGCGCAGGGTGCGTTCCCCGGCCGCACCCGGCCGCGGAAAGCCCGCCGCCGAGCCCGCGCCCGCGCCCGTGCCCGGAACGACGCCGGGGTCGGCCGGCAGTTCGGCGAGCATCCCGGGCATGGCGTCGACGGTCCACACGTAGCCGGTCATACGGTTCTCGGTCACCTCGACGGCGAGCACGTCGCCGACGTGCAGCAGCGCGGGCGCGGAGCCGCCCTGCCCCGCCCGGATCCTGACCTCAGCCACGAGAACCCCTCTCCGCCGGGCGCCCACCGCCGAAACACACGAACGACGTCGCCGTGACCACTTCCCGGACACCGCGACCCGACCAGGACTGCTGCACCTCGGCCAGCGCGGATGGTGGGGGCACGCCGTCCGCCAGGCGCGCGTGCAGGTCCAGCGCGAACGCCGCGGTGAGGTCGTCGGCCACGGGGGCGACCGCGGCGATCACCGCGCCGGTTCCGAGCGCGAGGAGCACAGCCACGAGCCCCTGCACCTCCTCCCCCGACCGGACGCCGGTCAGCCCCGCATCGCACGCCGACAGCACGACGGTGCGAGGCGGGCTCGGGAGGCCCTCGAGGTCGTAGCCGGTGAGCGGCCCGTCGGCGAGCCGCAGGGACGACAGCTGCGGATTGTCCGCGCGGAACAGGCCGTGTGCGGCAATGTGCGCCACGGCCGCCCCCGCCAGCACCGGTAGCACCGCGGCCGCTGTGGCGTCGTCCCCGGACAGGTGCCGCGCGCCGGGGAGCGCCGCGGCGAGCGTCCCGACCTCGGCGTCGGCCCCGGGCAGTCCGGGCCCCGCCACGAGAACGACGCCGGCCCCGGCGCCCTCCCACCGTTCGGCAGGGCCCCGAGATTTTCCTTTATCCCTAAGTTTTCCTTGATCGTCGGAGCTGGGGGCGGGGGTGGCCGTCCGGAGCCAGAGGGCGGCGGACGGGGTCACCGCGAGCGGCCGGCCCGTCAGCCGGGGCAGCGCGGCCCAGGGCAGTGCGTGCAAGGCCCCGGACGGCGCCAGCACGAGCCCCGCGGTACCCAGGAGGTCCTCGGCCGGGGCCACCAGGGCCTCGCACAGCTCGCGGGCCGACTCGGCCCAGCCGGCGGCGGCGCCGGCCTGCGCACGCGGTGAGCCCGACGCCCGTGCCAGCCGGGTCGCAGCGAACTGCAGCGCGGCCAGTTCCGCGCGGATCACGCCGGCGGGTCCGAGCCGGACCAGCGTGGCCTGCCCCCGACGCCCGCCGCGGCCGCGCCTGCGCTCGTCCCCCTGGACCACGACGGCGTACAGGCGCCCCTCGTGCTCGAGCAGCTCGACGAGCACCGCGTCCCCGAGCGCCGCGGGCAGGATGGCGGCGAAGCCCGTATCGCCGTCCTGGCGTGCCGGAGTGGCGCCGGCAGTGAGGCTGCGGCTGCGCACGGCCCGCTCGAGGGCGACCTGCCGGGCGAACGTACGCCGCGGGTCGCCGCCTGACATCAGAGCGGTCTCGGCCTCGGCCGCGCACTGCCGCAGCGCGTCGAGCTGAGCGGCGAGACCGCCGTCGGCGACGGGACGGGAAGGAACCGGCCCGGCGGCGGACCGGCCACGCTCGGTCCAGGCCAGCGCGTCCCAGGCGTCGCCGGCCTCCAGCGCGAGGCCCGCGCCGAGGCGGAGCAGGGGCAGCCCGTGACCGGTGGCGAGAGCCCGCAGCTCGGTCGCCCCGAGCGCGGCGCGGTGCCGGTCGAGCACTCGGACGCCGGAACGCAGTGCAGCCCTGGCCCCCGGACGGTCCCCCTCGGCCAGGCGAAGCAGGGCCCGCGCGTGCCAGGCGGCGAGCCGCAGCTGCACAGGGCCGCTGCCGACTCGTGCCCGAGTGGCGGCGAGCTCGTCGCGGGCGACGGCGGGTCGGCCCAGCGCCAGGGCGACCTGTGCGGCGGTCAGGTGCGCCTCCGCCGCGTGGACCAGCCAACCGGCCGCCTCCAGGCGGCCCGCGACCCGGCGAGCGGACACCAGCACACCCGGATCCGGCCCGGACCCGGCGAGGACGGCCTGGAGCCGCAGGTGCTGGGCGAGTGCACGCAGAGCGGGGCGGCCGTCGCCCGCGGCTCGTTCGGCCGCCTCCGCCTGTGCGCGGGCGACGTGGTGCTCGCCCAGCAGGAGGGACGCACGGGCGGCCAGCAGCCGGCACTCGGCCACCGGTCCGCGCATGCCGAGACGCTCGAACTCCCGCTCCGCCAGGGTCGCCGCCTCGCGTGCCTCGGGCAGCAGGCGGGCGGCGAGCAGGGCCTCCGCACGGTCCTTCCCGGTCTGCGGGTCGAGACGGGCGACGCCGCCGTCCCCGGCCTCGCCGTGCTCGGCGCGGTCGAACCAGCGCAGGGCCTCCGGCACACGACCCTGCCGGGCGAGGACCCAGCCCAGGTTCGCCGCCGCGTGCGCGGCACGCAGCGGTTCACCGGCCCGCTCGAAGAGCCGGTGCGCGGCGGTCAGCTCCCCGGCGGCGCGGGCGAGCAGGCCCTGGTGGGTGTGGACGACGGCGAGGTTGAGCAGGGTCACCGCCTGACGGAGCGGGTCGTCGAGCCGGCGGAAGCGCTCGAGCACGTCGAGGTAACCCTCGAGGGCCTCGGGCAGCCGGCCCTGCAGGTGCAGCAGGTAGGCGCGCTGGCCGGCCGCACGCGCGCCGTCGATCCCGTCGAGGTGCGGCGCGGCCGCTCCGAGGACGCGGACGGCGGCGGCTGCCCGGCCGCTGTCGGCAAGGGCCGCTGCGAGAGTCAGGCGCGCCTGCGCGGCGTCGGCGCCGAGCCCGAGCCTGTCGGCGTCCGCGGCAGCCCGTCGCAAGCTGGCGCACCGCGGTGACCGCGTCGTGCCGCGCCCAGCCGGCGCGGCCCAGGGCGAGCCGGGCGCGGACCCCGGAGCGCAGGCTCGGTGCCGCGCCGCGCGAGCACGGCCGAGGCGAGCCGGACGGCGGTCGCCGGGTCGCGCTCGGCGACGGCGAGGGCGTCGGTCGACGAGCTGAGCACGAGGTGTCCGGCGTCGGCGAGGGGCCCGCAGCAGTCCGCTGCCGGGGTAGGGGGCCTGCCTCGACGTGCACATGTCCTCCTGGGGCCCCGTCCGGACGGGCATCCGTAGGTGCCGGAGAGGACCGGATCGACGCCCAGTCTTGACCGTGGGTGCTCCAGGCGTAAAGGCTGCGATCACGCGGTGATCCACAGCGCGTCGACCGCCCGCGGCGGCTGTGCACGCCCGGCGGCTCGGGCCAGAGCAGGGGGAGCCATGAGCCACGGTGCCGGACCACCACGGGGACGACCAGCTGCGAGCCGCCCAGGACCATGGGCAGGACGAGGATTCCGGGCACGAGGTGGGCCGGTTCCCGCCGGGGATCGCCGAGGCGCCGCACCTGCTGGGGGCGTACCTGTACCGCGTCGACCAGCTGGTCCTCACCGCGGCGGACCCCGAGGAGCTGCCGGCCGAACTGCGCCGGCTGCGCGAGCTGCTCGGCCTGCCGTCGTTCCGGCGGCGGGTCCTGGCGGACCTGCTGCTCCACCGGTTCCTGCTGACGGAGTACGAGCGACACGCCGAAACGCCCGGATGGCGGCGCGAAAGGCGCGGAACGCTCCGACGATCGCCAGGACTTCACCGTCGCGGCGATGCTCGTCGCCGTGCGCCGGTTCCTGCGGGCCGCGTTGACGCTGCTGCGGGACGCCGTCGCGCTGCGTCTCGACGTCACGCCCCTCGGGGAGCCCGTCGGCGCCTCGCAGCTGCTCGCCCTCGGCCAGGAGGAGCAGTTCCCGGACCTGGTGCCGGTGCTCGTGCAGCGGGTGCGCACGATCGGCGTGCCCAGGGGGCTGACGGCCCCCGCGCTGCTGCCCCACCACGTGGTCTGGGCCGGCTCTCACCCGATGGGGTACTGCGCGACCCCGCCGGCGCGCGACCCCGGGCCGCTGCCCGACCTGCCGACGGCCACCTCCCCGGAGGAGTCCGTGGTCGTCGCCCTCGTCGACAACGGCGTGGACACCACGCTCGGCTGGTTCGGCGCCAGCGTGGACCAGCCAGTGGCCCTGCCCGGGCCGCTCACCGACGGGGACCAGCTGCGCACGTTCGCAGGCCACGGGACCTTCGTCGCCGGGACGGTGCTCGACGAGGCGCGCCGGCGCCGCGAGCCCGGCGGGTGGCAGGTCCGGGTCATGTCCGTCGTGGTGGGGAACGCCGACGGCTACCTCACCGACGCCGAATGCGCCGCTGCCGTCGACCTCGTCCGCGCGCGGGTGGAGGACGCCGGACCGGGCGCCCCGAGCGTGGTGGTGCTGCCGTGGGGCGGGTACACCCACGACGGGGCCGGGCTGCCCTTCGTCTCCGCCGCCGTGCGGGCACTGGTGGCGCTGCCGGCCGCCCCGGCGGTGACCGCCGCCGCCGGCAACGATTCGTTGATCGACCGCCTGACGTACCCCGCGTCCCTCAAGGACGTCGTCGCGGTCGCGGCCACGACGGGAGCGTCCCCGGCTGCACCGGCCGGCTTCACCAACAGCGGCTGGTGGGTGGACGCGAGCGCCAGTGGAGAGCATCTCCTGGGCCCGTTCCCCGACGTCGGCAGGGTGCGGACCACTGAGGTCTACCACGGCGAGGTGTCGGGGACCGTGCAGGACTTCGACACCGGATGGGCCCGCTGGAGCGGTACCTCGTTCGCCGTGGCCCGCGTCGCGGGCGTCCTGGCTCGGGAGATCGCCGCCGAGGGCGGGGCGATCAGTGGCGCCGAGGCCTGGCGGCGGGTCCGGGCACGCTCCGGTCCGCCGTCGCGGACTCTGGGTGTCCTCGTGGTCAGCGGCGAGCCGCCGGCCGCAGGCCCGACCGCGGAGGAGCTACCGCAGCAGCACCCATGCGGTCACGACGAGAGTGCGGCCGCCGCGAGTGCAGACGAGCCGCCAGGACCCGCCGGAGGGCAGGTCGATGGCGAAGCGCCCGAGCTGGTCGGCGTCCGACACCACGACCGCCCCGCCGGGGGCCGCGGGCTCGGCCCGGACGAGGGCCGGGCCCGGTGGCACGACCTGCCCGAGCACGGCCCAGCCGTCCCTCGCGGGCATCACCTGCAGCTCGACCTCGGCGTCGGCGGCGGCGAACGTCAGGAGCCGCGGCGCCTCGGGAGATGACCTGACACCGGCCGGGACGTCGACCGCGCTGTCGGCGACCAGCTCCGCGAGCTGCGCGTCGAGGTCGCGAAGACCGAAGCTCGCCCTCGCGAGCTCGTCGACGTCCGCAGGGGGCTGCTGCGCCCCGCGCAGCGTCGCCGCGAGCCGCGCCAGGAGCTCGTCATCGTCGGCGGGGCCGGTCATGGCCGCCTCCTGGTGGTCGCCGTTCTGTCAAGGGAGTTATCCCTCATGAGTCGGCGACCGCCCCGGAGATACCTCCGGCGTCCAGGAGCCGGCGCAGCTGCTCGAGACAGCGGGCGCGGGTCGGGCCAAGGCTGCCCACGGGCATCTGCAGCCGCTCGGCCGCCGCCTGGTAGGACGGCGGACCGTCCTCGGCCTCGGCGATGAGGACGGTCAGAACCCTGCGACAGCGCTCGCCCAGCCGGGCGAACGCGTCCCAGACGGAGGCATCACGGTCGGCGCGCAGGATTCCGGCGTCCGCCGCGCCCGCCGGCTCCGAGTGGAGCTCGACGGCCTCGCTCGAGGGCGAGACCCGGCGGGCGCGGCGGAGCACGGCGAGACACTCACGCCTGCAGGTCGTGGCGAGCCAGCCGCCGACGCGGTCAGGATCCTGCAGGGTGTCGAGCCGCTCGAGCAGCCGCAGCCAGGTCAGCTGGAAGACGTCCGCGGCGTCCGCGGCGCCCAGCCGGTGGTCCCGGCAGATGGACCACAGCAGCCCGCCGTAGCGGCGGACCAGTTCGTCCCACGCGGCGGTCTCCCCCACCGCCGCACCCCGGACGAGGTCCCCGGCGCTGGTCGCCGGCTCGTCGATCCCCCGGCACCGCTCCTCACGCGTCACCGTCCCTGCGCCCTGGTCCGCTCCTCGCTTGCGGGTGGCGCTGGACGCTACCACCGAGGGGAAGGCGTCGGTGCCGAGGGAGTGGATCAGTTCTACTTGGGCGGCACGCAGCTACCAGGGCTCGCCGCGCCCAGCGCGCTGCAGGTCTTGTCGAATGCGCCCTGGACGAAGCCGCCGAGGGCGAACACGGTGCCGACGATGAGAGCGGCGATGGCGGCCACCATGAGGCCGTACTCGACCGCGGACGCGCCCTTGTCGGCCGTCGTCCGGATGGCCCGGCGCAGTCTCAGCTGGATGACATGCATGTGGGGTCTGACCTCCGACTCGTGGGGTAGGCACTCGTCGTTCTCACGCCGCTACCCGGCGTACTGGTGCCTCGGGCTTGCGGTCGTTTGTCTATCGCCCGTTTGCGTGCCGACGCGGCTACCGAGCGTGAGTTCAGGTCTTCGGCCACGTAGCGCCCGGCGAACGGTGGAGGACGCCCATCCCCCGGCCCCTCGGGTGAACGGCGCCCGTGCCTGCGAAGGGGTTGCCGTCCTGCTCCGGCTGCGCCTAGGGTGTCCGCCTCGCCGCGGCCGGTGACCGCTGCGAGACATTCAGGCCGGTCCGGTTCGCCCCGGGGTCTCCCGGAATGTCCCGCAGCGGTGCTCTACTGGTCCCCGGCCGGGACCGAAGCGTCCCGGGGCGAGAGGGGGACCTCCATGTCGTCGTACCGTTCCCGCTGGGGCATCGTCGCCACGACAGGGGCCGTGGCCGCCGCGCTGGCCCTGACTGCCGCGCCCGCGAGCGCCACGTCGCCCGCGCCGGCCGCCCGCCCGCCCATCCCGGGGCCCCCACCGCGGTGAAGACGCCCCTCGCCATCGGACGGGGCGGGGCCGTGTCGACCGTCGACTTCGACGCCTCACGCGCCGGGCTGCAGATCCTGCGTGCCGGCGGCAACGCCGCTGACGCCGCCGTCGCTGCTGCAGCCGCCCTCGGCGTCACCGAGCCGTTCTCGGCCGGCATCGGCGGCGGAGGCTACTTCGTGTACTACAACGCGCGCACGCATCGCGTCTCGACCGTGGACGGACGCGAAACCGCCCCCGCGGCCTTCAATTCCAAGATCTTCGTCGATCCGTCGACAGGGTTGCCGTACCCGTTCGAGACGGCCGTGGAGTCGGGGCTGTCCGTCGGCGTCCCGGGAACACCCGCCACCTGGCAGACCGTCGCCCGGAAGTTCGGCACCCGCCCGGTCGGGAAGCTCCTGAAGCCCGCCATCCGGATCGCCGAGCGCGGCTTCGTCGTCGATGCCACGTTCGCAAGCCAGGTCGCCGCCAACGCGGCGAAGTTCGCGCGGTTCAGCTCGACGTCCGCGCTCTACCTACCGGGCGGCCAGCCGCCGGCGGTCGGCAGCACGTTCCGGAACCCAGACCTCGCCGCCACCTACCGGGTGCTCGCTCGTCGCGGCATCGGCAGCTTCTACACGGCCCGCTCGCCCGCGAGGTCGCCGGGACACGGCACAGCGACCGCCGGTGGCCCCGGGGGCGCCGACGCCGATCGGCCCGGCGTGATCACCGCGCCGCGACATCGCGCGGCTACCGCACGATCCTGCGCGCGCCCACCCACGTGAAGTACCGAGGGCTGGACGTGTACGGCATGGCGCCGTCGTCCAGCGGCGGCACGACGGTCGGCGAGGCGCTGAACATCCTCGAGAACGTCCGGCTGGGCGGCTCGACCGCGCCCAGGCGCTGCACTACTACCTCGAGGCCGCCGCCGCGCGTACGCCGACCGCAACCGGTACATCGGCGACCCGGCCTACCTCGGCGCCACCGGACGGGCCGCCATGCGGCAACTGCTGACGCAGGGCTTCGCCGACGAGCGCTTCTGCACCATCGACCCGCAGCACGCGCCCACCAAGACCCCGGTCGCGCCGGGCACGCCCGACGGCGACTACCACCCCAGCTGCTCGACGATCACGACGCAGCAAGCCGGCGAGCGGCGACCACGAGGGGCTGTCGACGACCCACCTCGTGACCACCGACCGCTGGGGCGACGTCGCCTCGTACACCCTGACGATCGAGCAGACCGGCGGCAGCGGCATGGTCGTGCCCGGCCGCGGGTTCCTGCTGAACAACGAGATGACCGACTTCGACTTCACGCCGCTGACGCCCGGCGTCCCCGACCCGAACCTGCCGGCGGCGGGCAAGCGGCCGCGCAGCAGCATGTCGCCGACGATCGTGCTGCGCCGCGGCCGTCCGTACATCGCCCTCGGCTCACCCGGCGGCGCCAGCATCATCACCACCGTGCTGCAGGTCCTGATCAACCGGCTCGACCTGGGCTACTCGCTGCTCGACGCGATCGCGGCGCCGCGCGCGTCCCAGCGCAACCAGGCCTCGGGCACGGGGCAGGCGGAGCAGGCGTTCCTCGACTCAGCGGTGGGGCAGGAGCTGATGTCGCGGTACGGGCAGAAGCTGGCCGTGGACCCGACGACCCCTGAGATCGGCGCCGCGACGGGACTGGAGTTCCTCGGCCACGGCTTGGTGCTCGCGGCCGCCGAACCGGTCCGCCGCGGCGGGGCAGCGCGGTCGTCGTCCACGACCTGCTGCACCACTGACCCGCCTCCTCCCCCACCCCTCCCCGGCGATCAAGGAAAACTTAGGGATCAAGGAATTCCTTGGGATCAAGGAATTCTTGGGGGATCAGGGTTGTGCGCAGAAGTTACATACGTCACACCCGCCCCCACGAAGTCCTTGATGGGCGGGGAGCGGGTGGGTCAGGCGAGGCCCCAGCGGATGTCGTTCTCGTGGTGGACCACCTCGTGGGCGGCCCACCGCAGCACGTGGCCCCGGTCGGTCCAGCCCTCGTCGCGGTCCCACGCCCAGACGTCGGCGGGCGCCTCGTAGGCGGCCCGGGTCCACTCCCCCGCCGCCACGGCGAGCGCCCAGAGGCCGACCCGCGTCGACATCGGCGAGGGGCTGCGCGCCGCCATGACGTCGTGCTCGCGCCACGGCGCGAAGCCGGCGTCGGGGTCGACGGCGAGCATCCACAGGTTCTCCGTGGCATGCCGCAGCACGTCGACGACGTGCCACAGGTACTCCCGGGGTGACCACGACCCGCCCGCGCCGTAGCGCGCTCCCTCGCGCCCTCCGAAGGCGCGCGAGTACAGGCTCGGGGAGGTGGACACGAGGTCCAGGGCGACGGCCTCGGTCAGCGTCCAGTCGAACCCGCACTGCGGGCACACCCTCGTCAGCACCGCCTCCACGGCCACATCCTGCACTCCTGTACCAAGCCCGCGGCACCACCGGGCACCGAGGATCGAGTCGTGATCCAGAAGCTTGACGCATGCTTGACGCCTGCATGATGTACCAGCGGCCGAAGCGTCAGCCGTAGAAGAGCCGCTCGACCACGCTCCGCGCCCGCCGGGTGAGCCGCTGGTAGTCCTCGTCGAGGACTGCTGCATACCCGGGCGGGTACCCGACCAGCCGGGCGATCCCGTCCAGCTCGCGCACCGCGGTGGGCAGCGAGTCCGACGGGCGTCCCCGCGAGAGCACCACGGCGTTGCGCACCCGGGAGGCGAGCGTCCACGCGGCCGCCAGGACCTCGGCGTCGGCGCGGACGACGAGGCCGGCGTCGACGGCGGCGCGCAGCGCCGGCAGGGTGCTCGGCGTTCGCAGTGCCGGCAGCCGGCCCGCATGCCGCAGCTGTACCAGCTGCACCGTCCACTCGACGTCGGAGAGCCCACCGCGGCCGAGCTTGAGATGACGGTGCGGGTCGGCCCCGCGCGGCAGCCGTTCCGCCTCGACCCGGGCCTTGATCCGCCGGATCTCGCGGACGGCGGCGTCCGGCAACCCGCCGGCGGGCCACCGCAGCCGGTCCGCGAGGGCCGTGAAGCGCTCGCCGAGATCCGGGTCCCCCGCCACGGGCACGGCCCGGGTGAGCGCCTGCGCCTCCCACGGCAGCGCCCACCGGTCGTAGTACTCCGCGTACGCGCCCAAGGACCGCACCAGCGGGCCGTTGCGGCCCTCGGGGCGCAGGGCGGCGTCCACCGCGAGCGTCGGCTCGGGGCCGGGCGACGACAGCAGCCGCCGCAGCTCCCCGGCGACCGCCATTGCCGCCTCCTGCGCGGCGTGCTCGTCCGCACCCGGCAGAGGGTCGTGCACGAACAGCACGTCGGCGTCGCTGCCGTACCCGAGCTCGCGGCCGCCGAGGCGGCCCATCGCCACGAGCAGCATCCGGGTCGGCAGGGGCGCACCGAGCCTCAGCTCGACGGCGCGCCGGGCGGCGCGCAGTCCGCCGTCGAGCGCGGCGATCGCGACGTCCGTGAGAGCGGGACCGACCGCGTCGTGCGGGAGCACGCCGGCAACGTCGCCGATCGCCGTCCGGACGAGCTCGCGCCGGCGCGCCGCGAGCGCGGCGAGGGCCGCGGCCGCCGGGTCGTCGCGGTGGCGCTCGGCCGCGCTGCGGACCGTCGCGAGCGTCGCCTCCAGCGGGCGGGGGGCGAGACCGTCGTCGTCCCCCAGGAGCGCCACCGCCTCCGGGCCGCGCTCCAGCAGCTGGGCGACGTACCGGCTCGACGACAGCACGTGGGCCATCCGCTCCGCGGCCGCCCCCGAGTCGCGCAGCATCTTCAGGTACCAGTGGGTCGTCCCCAGGTCCTCGGACAGCCGGCGGAAGGCGAGCAGCCCCGCGTCCGGGTCCGGGCCGTCGGCGAACCAGCCGAGGAGCACCGGCAGCAGCTGGCGCTGGATCGCGGCCCGGCGGCTGACGCCCGCCGTGAGCGCCGCGAGGTGTCGCAGGGCGCCGGCGGGGTCGCGGTAGCCGAGGGCGGCGAGGCGTGCCCTCGCAGCCTCCGGCGTCAGCCGCACCTCGTCGGTGGTCAGCCGTGCCGCGGCGGCGAGCAGGGGGCGGTAGAAGAGCTTCTCGTGCAGCCGGCGGACCTCGCGCGCGTGCCGGCGCCAGAGGTCCTCCAGCTCTCCCGCCGGGTCCCGGGTCAGGCCGAGCGAGCGCCCCAGCCGGCGCAGGTCGGCCGGATCTGCCGGGACCACGTGTGTGCGGCGAAGCCGGTACAGCTGGATCCGGTGCTCCATCGCGCGCAGCACCCGGTAGGCACGGTCGAGCTCGGCGGCGTCGTCACGGCCGACGTAGCCGTACGTGGCGAGCGCCTCGAGCGCCTCCAGGGTGTTGCCGGTGCGCAGCCGGGGATCCACCCGGCCGTGCACGAGCTGCAGCAGCTGGACGCTGAACTCGACGTCGCGCAGGCCGCCCGGCCCGAGCTTGAGCTGGCGGCCGGCCTGGTTCGCCGGCACGTGCTCCTCCACGCGACGCCGCATCGCCTGCACGTCCTCGACGAAGTGCTCACGCTCGGCCGCCCGCCACACCATGGGCCGGATCGCGTCGAGGTAGGCCTCCCCCAGCCGGACGTCGCCCGCGACGGGGCGGGCCTTGAGCAGGGCCTGGAACTCCCAGGTCTGTGCCCAGCGCCGGTAGTACGCGACATGGCTCTCGAGGGTCCGCACCAGCGGCCCTCGCCGCCCCTCCGGGCGCAGGGCGGCGTCCACCGGCCACAGCGTCCCCTCGTCGGTGGCCTCCGAGCAGGCCCGGGCGAGGCCGGCCGCCAGCTTCGCGCCGGTCGCGAGGGCGGCCTGCTCGTCCCCGCCCTCGACCGACTCGGCCACGTAGACCACGTCGACGTCGCTGACGTAGTTGAGCTCCTGGCCGCCGCACTTGCCCATGCCGACGACTGCCAGGCGGCACGGTTCGGCCCCGGGCGGCAGCTCGGCGCGGGCGATCGCGAGGGCGGCCTCGAGCGCGGCGCCGGCGAGGTCGGCGAGCGCCCGGGAGACGGCGGGCTCGGCGGCGGCGGGGTCGGGAGCAGCGAGGTCGGCGCCTGCGACGGCGAGCAGCCGGTACCGGTAGGCGACGCGCAGGGCGTCGAGCGCAGCCGGCCCTGGCAGGCCGGCGACCGGCTCGCCCGCCTCCGGGTCCGCCCCGACGGCGACGAGCAGCGCCGCTCTGGCGGCGTCCGGCGCCTCCTCGGGATCGTCCTGCTCCACGGCCCGCCACGAGGCGGGGTGCCGGGCGAGGTGGTCGCCGAGGGCCGCCGAGGTCCCCAGCACGGCGAGCAGCCGGGCGCGGACCGGGCCACCGGCGCGCAGGAGCGCCCGCAGCCGTGCGGGCTGCCCGTCGGCGCGCACGTTCTCGAGCAGGCGCACCAACGCGAGCAGGGCCAGGTCCGGATCCGGGACGGCGCCGAGCGCCGTGACGAGCCCGTCCTGGAAGAGGTCCTCCAGCGGGTCGACGAGGCCGGCGAGCGCCGGGTCGGCGAGGAGCCGCGCGGCCCGCTCGGGGTCGGCGAAGCCCAGCCGGGCGAGCCGGCCGCCGGCGCTGCCGGCCCGCCCACCCCGCTCCATGCGTTCCGGATCGCCTCCACCGGCCATGGCCGGCCGCCCGTCCGGTGGGCCGGCTCGCTCGGTCACCCCGCCGCGCGCACCGCGTCGTCCCGGCGGGAGCGTGCGACGACGCCGAGGAACGCCGTCGCGTGGGCCCGGGCCAGGTCATCGAGCCGGGCGTCCGCGGCGCGCACCTCCCGGACGACGTCCGCGGCGTCGCGTCCAGCCGCCGCGACCGCGTCGGCGTCCTCGCGCATCCAGTCCTCGAAGTCGTCGGCCGTGACCTCGGGGTGGTACTGCACCGCCCAGGCCGCGGCGCCCAGCCGGTACGCCTGGTGGCGGTAGATGTCGCCCGTCCCGATCAGGACGGCGCCGGGCGGCAGCTCCGTGATGGCGTCGCGGTGGCCCTGCGGCCCCGGGTAGCCCTCGCCCGGCAGGGCCGCCATCAGGGGATCGCCGGCGGCGGCCGGAGTGGGGCGGATGGTGCTGAGCCCTGCTTCGATCCCCGCGGCGCCGGGCTCGACCCGGCCACCGGTGGCCAGGGCGAGCAGCTGGGCGCCGAGGCAGATGCCGAACAGGGGGACGCCCTCGTGGACCGCCTCGGCCATCAGGGCGCGGGTGCGCGGCAGCCAGGGGGCCCGGTCGTCCTCCCATGCCGCCATCGATCCGCCGAGCACGACGAGGCCGTCGACGCCGTCGACGCCGTCGAGCCGTTCCGGCAGCGACTCGCCGCGGTCGGGGCGGACGACGTCGAGGCGGGCCGCGGCGGCCAGGTGCGGACGCAGCCGGCCCAGGCCGCCGTCGTCCTGGTGCTGGACGACGAGGATGGTCGTCACGGCATCTCCCCTCACGGCATCTCCCCTCACAGCATCGGCAGGTAGCGGTTGAGCTCGAACGGGGTGACCTGCTGGCGGTACTCGGTCCATTCCTGCCGCTTGTTGCGCAGGAAGAAGTCGAAGACGCCCTCGCCGAGCGTCTCGGCGACCAGCTCGGACTCCTCCATGACGGCGATCGCCTCGGCGAGGCTCGTGGGCAGCGGCTTGATGCCGAGCGCCCGGCGTTCGGCGTCGGTCAGCGCCCACACGTCGTCCTCGGCGCCGTCCGGCAGGTCGAGGCCCTCGTCGACGCCCTTCAGGCCGGCGGCCAGGATCAGCGCGTAGGCGAGGTAGGGGTTGCAGGCACTGTCGAGGGCGCGGTACTCGATCCGGGTCGAGTTCCCCTTGCCCGGCTTGTACATCGGCACGCGGATGAGCGCCGAGCGGTTGTTGTGACCCCAGCAGACGTAGGACGGCGCCTCGCCGCCGCCCCACAGCCGCTTGTAGGAGTTGACCCACTGGTTCGTCACGGCGGTGATCTCGCCGGCGTGCCGCAGCAGCCCGGCGATGAACTGCCGGGCGACCTTGCTCAGCTGGTACTCGGCGCCGGCCTCATGGAAGGCGTTGCGGTCGCCCTCGAAGAGCGACAGGTGTGTGTGCATCCCCGAGCCGGGGTGACCGGCGAACGGCTTGGGCATGAAGGTGGCGTAGACGCCCTGCTCGAGCGCCACCTCCTTGATGACCCCCCGGAAGGTCATGATGTTGTCGGCCATGCTCAGCGCGTCGGCGTACCGCAGGTCGATCTCGTTCTGGCCCGGGCCGCCCTCGTGGTGGCTGAACTCGACACTGATCCCCATGCTCTCCAGCACACTGATCGCCGCCCGCCGGAAGTCGTGCGTGGTGCCCCGTGGGACGTGATCGAAGTAACCGGCGCGGTCCACGGGCTCCGGCTCCACGCCGGGCTCCGGCTCGCGCTTGAGCAGGTAGAACTCGATCTCGGGGTGGGTGTAGAAGGTCAAGCCGTGCTCGGCCGCCTTGTTGAGGGCGCGCTTGAGCACGGTGCGGGGGTCGCTGAGCGTGGGCTCGCCGTCGGGGGTGAGCACGTCGCAGAACATCCGGGCGGTGCCGTGGTGGTCCCCGCGCCAGGGCAGGACGGCGAACGTGGACGGGTCCGGCCGCACCAGCATGTCCGCCTCGTGCACGCGCGCCAGGCCCTCGATCGCGGAGCCGTCGAAGCCGATCCCCTCAGCGAAGGCGCCCTCGAGCTCGGCCGGCGCCACGGCGACGGACTTGAGACTGCCGAGCACGTCGGTGAACCACAGCCGGACGAACCGGATGTCGCGCTCCTCGATCGTGCGGAGCACGAACTCCTGCTGCCGGTCCATGCGCGTCCTCTCGTCCTGCCGCCCTACGGGCCTCGCCCGGCCAGGGTAACGGCGCGAGGTGGCGGGCTGGGTCCGCCGACGTCCACGTTGAACATCACGAGGGACAGAACTGTGCCCTGCTCGCACACTCGCGTCCCCCGTGATGTTCAACGTCGCGCGGACGGCGTCCCGCTCCGTCTGACTCCCGGATGCTTGACGGTGATGCACGGTCCGTCGTCCACATCGCGACAGAGAACTCCCGCCGTCCACATCGCCCCCCGAGCGTGGAGCTCGGCGTCGGGAGCGCAGGCATCCTCATGCACGTGCGCGTCCCCATCGATGTCCTGGCGCTCGCGGAGCGGCAGGCCGGACTGGTGCACTACGACCAGCTCGCGAGTCACGGCGTTGCGCGTTGGCAGCTGCGCAGCCGGCTCGGGACGGAGTGGCGGGCGGTGTTGCCGCGCGTCGTGACCACGACCCTCTGCCCACTCGACGAGCGGCAGCGATTGGTCGCCGCCCTGCTGTACGCGGGAACCGGCGCCATGATCACGGGCGCAGCGGCCGCTCGTTGGCATGGCATCACGGCTGCGCAGCAGGCGCTGGTGCCCATCGAGGTGCCGCACTCCCGACGGCCACGAGGCGGTGGGTTCGTCGACGTCCGCCGGACCCTGCGTCCGGACCCGCATCCGTGGCAACATCCACCGCTGATCCTCGTGTCGCGCCAGCGCGCCGTCGTCGTTGCTGCACGTGACTGCCGCACCGAGCGCGACGCGACCGCTGTGGTCATCGAAGCAGTCCAGCGGCGCCTCGTACGTCTGGAGGACGTACGCAGCGAGCTCGAGGCCGGACCTCGCGCCGGCAGCGCCCGGCTCCGTCGAGCCGTCGAGCCGTCGAGCCGTCGAGCCGTCGAGGCGGCCGAGCGGGGCGCGTGGTCCGTTCCCGAGGCCGACCTCGCGGCCTTGGTGCGAACGAGCAGCGTGCTCCCCGAGATGTGGGCCAACCCTCGCTGCGCAGCGGCGCAGTCCGGCTGCCCACGCCGGACGGCTGGTTCGACGACGTGGCACTGGCCGTCCAGGCCCACTCGCGGCAGTACCACGCCGGGGAACTCGACTGGGAGAAGACCGTGTCGGCTGACGGTCTGTTCGCCGAGCACGGCATCGCACTCGTCGCCGTCACCCCTCGGCAGATCGTCCACGATGCACGCTCGGTCCTCCAGCGGATGGAGCGGGCCTACGAGCAGGCGGCGAAGCGCCCCCCGGCCCACCGTCGTCGCCACCCGCCGGTCCGTCGCCTGATGCGCGGGTCGCCCCTCACACGCCGGCCGGCGACGGGACGGGCGCCAGGGCCAGCACCGGCCCGCGCCAGAGCCGGCCCGCGCCAAAGCCGGCGCCAGCCCCAGGGCTGGGCCGGCTCGGCTCAGTCGCGCGGGGAAACCGCCACGACCGGATCTGCGGAGTTCGCGGCGAGCAGGGCCTCCGGCGCGATGGAGGTCATCCAGTCGACTCCCCGATCCCCGCGGGCGAGCGCCCGGTCGACGACGGCCGCTTCCAGCAGACGTCCCGGCGCGTACCGGGCGAGGGCGTCGTCGATCCGGCCGTCGAGAACCCGGTACCACCCGCCGTCCGGAATGCCGAGGACGTACGCGGCGAGCTCGCCGTCGACCACCAGAGTGGCCAGCTCCAGCGACCGGTGCTCCAGGAGGCGCCGCAACCGGGCCCGCCAGGCCGTCCGGCCCTCGGCCGAGTCGAGGAGGGACGGCACGCCGTGGCGCTCGTCGCTGGCCCGGTAGACGCGCTCCAGCTCGGCGAAGGCCGCGACGATGTCGCCGTCCCGGCGGGTGAACGCCACCTCGCTGTGGCGGCCGTCGGCGGCGAGGCGGTTGTGGGCCTTGCGCAGCGTCTTGCGCGTCCCGTGCGACAGGTAGGCGCCGATCTCCCGGCCCGCGTCGCGCACGAGCACGGGCACGGCCGGCGCCGGGAGAGCGTCCGTCCCGAGCCCGGCCGCGAAGGCCCTCGCTCGCAGGTCGTCCTGGAGGAGTTCGGCGACGACGCCGTCGTGGCCCCGCCGGTCCGCGTGCGCGGCCACGCACCGTCCCAGCATCTCGGCGGCGTCCTCGTCGACAGCGATCACGGCGCCGCGGTGCCCGTCGCCGCCGCCGGCCAGTCGCGCCCCCAGCATGTCGTCCTCGAACACGACCGCGGCGGCCACGAGCCGTCCGCCGTCCGCCGAGACGCCGGTGAACCACGCCTGCGCCCCGGCCGCACCGTCGATCTGGGCGCGGATCCACGCCGTCCTGGCGGTCACCGGCACTCCCACGGCGCCCGCCAGCCGTTCGACCTCCGGCAGGCGCGCCAGCACCCGCTCGGTGCCGACGGCGACGTCGCCCCGCAGGCCCGACCGGCCGCGAGCCCGGACGCCGGTGGCGGCGAGGTCCGTCATCAGTTCGCCACCGCGTCGACGGCGTCCACCTGGCCCCGGGGCGCGGGGATGCCCGTCGCCGCGAGGCGGTCGAGCCAGGCTTCGAGGTCGGTCGCGGGGAGCGCCTTGGCGTAGTACCAGCCCTGGTGCACCTCGCAGCCGGCGCGCACGAGCTCCTCGGAGGTCGCCGCGTCCTCGACCCCCTCGGCCACCATGCGCAGCCCGAGGGAGTGCGCGAGCCGGATCGTCGAGCGAACGATGGCGAGGGCGCGCGGATCCTCCTGGAGGTCGGTGAGGAACGACTTGTCGAGCTTCAGCTCGTCGACCGGCAGCTCCCGCAGGTAGGCCAGCGAGGAGTAGCCGGTGCCGTAGTCGTCGACCGCGATGCGCACCCCCGCCTCACGCAGACCGTTCAGGATGCGCTGGGCCCGCGTCCGGTCGCCCATCAGGAAGTCCTCGGTGATCTCGATCTCGAGCGCGTGGCCATCGAGGCCGTGCGCCGCGAGCATGGCGAGGACCCGCTCCGGCAGGTCGAGGTCGGTCAGGGACGCCGCGGACAGGTTCACGGCGACGGCGATCTTGCGACCGTCGCGGCGCCACTGGGCAGCCTGGGCGATGGCCTGTTCGAGCACGGTCGCCGTGAGGTCCTGCATCAGCCCGGCGTGTTCGACGAGGGGCAGGAACGCGTCCGGGTACAGCAGTCCGCGCTCGGGGTGCTGCCAGCGGACGAGAGCCTCCACGCTCTTCGTGCGACCCGTTCCGCGGTCCACCTTCGGCTGGTAGTGCAGGATCAGCTGGCGCTGCGCGATGGCCGTGCGCAGCAGCTCGATCGTGGCGAGCCGCTCACCGGAGGCGAACTGGTCGTCCTCCATCCGGTAGGCGAACGTGCCGAGGCGCTGCGCCTTCGCGTGGTACATGGCCACGTCGGCCTGGCGCAGCAGCGCGCTCAGCTCGGCAGCGCCCGCCGGGAGAACTGCGATGCCGACGCTGGCCTCGACGTGCACCGTCATCCCGTCGACGAGCATCGGCTCGGCGATGGCTCTGCGGACCTCGTCGGCGACGTCGGTGGCGGCGCCGGGCGTGGGCGGGGTGAGCACCAGCGCGAACTCGTCGCCGCCGAGGCGGACGACCAGGTCGGCGCGTTGCGGGACGAGCGCCCGCAGGCGGGCGCCGACGATCTGCAGCATCTCGTCGCCCGCGTGGTGACCCAGGCTGTCGTTGACGTCCTTGAACCGGTCGAGGTCGAGCAGGAGCAGCGCGATCGAGGCCTCGGGGTCGAGCTCCGCGAGCCGGCGCGGCACGGCGTCGTAGAGGGCCCGGCGGTTGCCCAGGGTGGTGAGCTCATCGGTCAGGGCGAGCTCCCTGCTCTCGGCCAGCGACACCACCTCGCGGAAGGTCACGATGAGCCGGGCCAGCGCCACCACGATCGTCCCGGTCGCGAGCACCACGGTGGTCGGGTGCAGCTCCTGCCCCTGGCCGAGGACGAGCAGGAGCAGCGCGGCAGCCGTCGACGCCACCGGAAGAGCCAGCAGCGCCCAGGTGGGCAGGTGCAGACCCATCGGCCGGTCGGCCCATCCCGGGGCGAGCGCCATGAGGACGACCGCGAACACCCAGAGCCCGTCGAGCAGCCCACCGGGCACGTAGGTGCCGCGCGCAGTGGCGAAGAGGTAGACGACGTCCGCGACGACGAACAGCAGCAGGCCCGCGGTGAGGAACCAGGAGCCGGCCGGCGGCCGCCAGCGGTGCATCGACAGCGAGACCGTCAGGAGCAGCAGGAGGAGCAGGTCGAGCAACGGGTAGGCGGCCGTGGTCGCCACCGCCGCCCACGAGCCCACGCCGGCGGACAGGATCGGCCGGATCGCGGCCGCCGAGACCACGGCGCCGATCGCGAGACCGCCGACGAGCCCGTCGAGCCAGAGGTTGACGTGAATGCGATCGGCGCGGGCCCGGATCGACCGCAGCAGCGCGACGAGGACGAGCGGGTAGAACGCCAGGAACAGCGCGTCCGCGCTCGACGGGAACGGCTGGACGTCGAGCGGACGCACGAACACGGTCCACACCACGTTGCCGCTGCCGTACACCGCCAGTGCCGCCGGCAGGAGGTACGACGTCCACGTCCGGGCCGGCAGGGACAGCACCCGCAGCAGGCAGACCAGGGCGGCGGCCTCGTAGGCGGCGTTGTTGAGGATGCCGTCGAGGACGAAGTTGTAGCCCGGTTCAGGGCGGACGCCCGGGAGCGTCGACACCATGAAGGCGGCGGGCACGGCGAGGACGGCCAGCGTCAGCACCCGGCGACGCCGGGAGCGGTGCGCGGGCTTCGTCCCGGTCACGTCGGATGTCAGTGGGCGCTCCACGAGAGATGAGATCGGCCGTTCGACGCCGCGCTGGAGCCCTCGGTACCCGGACCTAGACCGTTCGGGTGATCAGGCGACGCCGGCGAGGCCGATCCCCGCAGCGCCGGCGAGCACGGCGACCACGCCGGCCACCTGGATGCGCCGCAGTCGCTCCCCGTGCAGCTGCCGGGCGAGCACGACGGTGACGGCCGGATACGACGAGGCGAGGACCGCCACGAGGCTCATCAGCCCCGTGCGCGAGGCCAGGGCGTACGCGAGCGTCGCCCCGACGTCGAGGACGCCGAGCAGCGCGAGCCCCGGCACGTCGCTCCCGACGGGCCGGACGCCAGGCAGCTGGTGGCGCCCCGGCCGCCGGGTCGGCGCGAGCGCCAGCAGCGTGCAGCCGAGCGCGCTGATCCTCATCCCGACGAGGGTCATGGCGACGGACGCCGTGCTCCCCCGGGCGAGGCAGCAGATCTCGACGCCGAACAGGACGGCCGCGAGGACGGCGAGGATCACCGCCCGCCGCCGCCGGCCGGTGCCGGCGGGGTCCCCTCCGCCGTCGAGCTCGGGCCCGGCCGCGGCCACGATCCCGGCGAGCGTGACGACCGTCCCGGCGAGGGCCAGCAGCCCCGGCCGCTCGCCCGTCAGCAGCCCGACGGCCACGGGCAGGATCGCCCCGGCAGAGGCGATGGGGGCGACGACGCCCATGGTGCCCAGCGCGAGCGCCGTGTAGAAGGCGCCCATCGCGAGTGCCCACGCCACCCCCGCGGCCACGGACCATCCGAGCCAGCCCGGCCCGACAGAGCCCAGCCCGGGCACGACCGGAAGGGCCAGGGCGAGGACGGCGGACACCGCCTGGGACGCCGCGAGCACGTGCATGGTGCGCAGCCGGCGGCTCATGGTCCCGCCGACGAAGTCGGAGGTGCCCCACAGCCCGCCGGCGAGCAGGGCGAAGCCGTCCGGGGCTGCGCTCACCGGCCTGTTGTCGGCGGGAGGACATCACGCCTTGAACCGGACCCGCGGCCGCCCGGACCGGCACCGGGGCTCGCGACTACGCTCGCAGCATGTCGCAGCTGCGCCTCGCCCTGGCCCAGGTCGACCCTACGCTGGGCGACCTCGCCGGGAACGCCGCCCTGGTCCGGCGGTGGTCGGCGCAGGCACGCGACGCCGGCGCCCATGTCGTCGCCTTCCCCGAGATGGTGCTCACCGGGTACCCCGTCGAGGACCTCGCGCTCCGTTCCAGCTTCGTCCAGGCCAGCCGCGCGTCGCTGACCCAGCTCGCGCATGACCTGGACGCCGACGGCCTCGGCGAGCTGGTCGTCGTCGTCGGGTACCTCGACCGCGCCGATCCGGCTCAGGGCAGCACCGACGAGCGTCCAGGCGTGTTCGTCCCGAAGGGGCGCCCGCAGAACGCTGCCGCCGTCCTGCACCGGGGCTCGGTGGTGGCCCGGTACGCCAAGCACCACCTCCCGAACTACGGCGTCTTCGACGAGTTCCGGATCTTCACGCCGGGCACCGATCTGACCGTCGTCCGGCTGCACGGCGTCGACATCGCCATCGCCATCTGCGAGGACCTGTGGCAGGACGGCGGCCCCGTGGCGCTCACCCGCCGCGTGCGGCGCGGAGCTGCTGCTGGTGCTCAACGGCTCCCCCTACGAGCGCGACAAGGACGACGTGCGCCGCGAGCTCGTCACCCGCCGGGCCGCGGAGGCCGGCTGCACGCTCGCGTACGTGAACATGGTCGGCGGGCAGGACGATCTGGTCTTCGACGGCGACTCGATCGTCGTCGCCCCGGACGGCAGGGTCCTCGCCCGGGCGCCGCAGTTCGACGAGCACCTCCTCGTCGTCGACCTCGACCTGCCGCCGGACGCCGCGCACGACGCGCCCCCCGCCGTCGAGGGTGTTCGCCACGTGCTCCTCGGCGAGCTGCCCCTGCCCGGCTACGAGCCCACCCGGGCCCTGGTCGCACCGGAGCTGGAGACGTGCGACCAGGTCTACCGGGCCGTGGTCCTCGGCCTGCGCGACTACGTGCGCAAGAACGGCTTCCGTTCGGTGCATCCTCGGCCTGTCCGGCGGGATCGACTCCACCCTCGTCGCTGCCGTCGCCTGCGACGCGATCGGCGGCGAGAACGTCGTCGGCATCTCGATGCCCAGCAGCTACTCCAGCGAGCACTCCCGCGACGACGCCGCGGAGTTGGCCAAGCGGACCGGGCTGGACTACCGGATCGTGCCGATCGCCCCTCTCGTGCAACCGTTCCTCGACGCCCTCGGGCTCACCGGCGTAGCCGAGGAGAACCTGCAGGCCAGGGTGCGCGGCGTGATCCTGATGGGGATCTCCAACCAGGAGAACCACCTGGTGCTGACGACGGGCAACAAGAGCGAGCTCGCCGTCGGCTACTCGACGATCTACGGCGACTCCGTCGGCGGGTTCAACCCGGTCAAGGACGTCCCGAAGACCCTCGTCTGGGAGCTCGCCCGGTGGCGCAACGCCGAGGCGCTCCGCCGCGGCGACACGCCTCCGATCCCCGAGAGCTCCATCAGCAAGCCGCCGTCGGCGGAACTACGACCGGGGCAGGTCGACCAGGACACGCTGCCGCCCTACGACCTGCTCGACGCCCTGCTCGAGAAGTACGTGGAGCAGGCGCACGGGCGCTCGGAGCTCCTCGCCGACGGCTTCGAGCCCGCCGTCGTCGACTCCGTCGTCACGATGGTCGACCGGGCCGAGTGGAAGCGCCGCCAGTCGGCGCCCGGCCCCAAGACGTCGCCCGTCGCGTTCGGCCGGGACCGCCGGCTGCCGATCACCAGCCGGTGGCGCGAGCACCGGTCCGGCGAGGCCGGCACCGGCCCCGAGGGCCCGCAGACGCGCGAGGCCCGCGAGGGAGGAGCTGCCGTGACGCACCGGCCACCGGCGAGGAGCCGAACCCGTACGGCGGCGGTCCCGGCACAGGGTGACGCGGCCGCCCCCGGGGCCGCGCCGCCACCGCGCCGCACCCGGGTCCACCACCTGCGGCAGATGAAGGAGCGCGGCGAGCGCTTCGCCATGCTCACCGCCTACGACCAGTACGCCGCGTCCGTGTTCGAAGAGGCCGGCATCCCGGTCCTGCTCGTCGGCGACAGCGCGGCGAACAACGTGCTCGGCTACGAGACGACCGTGCCCGTGACGGTCGACGAGCTCCTCCCCCTCGTCCGAGCGGTCACCCGCAGCGCGCGGCGCACCCTCGTCGTGGCCGACCTCCCGTTCGGCTCCTACCAGTCCGGCCCGGACCAGGCGCTGGCGACGTCCGTGCGGATGATGAAGGAGGGCCTCGCGCACGCCGTCAAGCTCGAGGGCGGCGCCCGGGTGGCCGCCGAGCGTCGAGCGGGTCGTCGGCGCGGGCATCCCCGTGATGGCGCACATCGGCTTCACCCCGCAGTCGGAGCACGCGATCGGCGGCTACCGGGTGCAGGGCCGCGGGGAGGCGGCCGCGCGGACCCTCCTCGAGGACGCGCTGGCGCTGCAGGCCGCGGGCGCCTTCGCCGTGGTCCTCGAGATGGTGCCCGCTCCGGTCGCCGCCGAGGTGACGAAGACCCTCGAGATCCCGACCATCGGCATCGGCGCCGGCCCGGACTGCGACGGCCAGGTGCTCGTCTGGCAGGACATGATGGGCCTGCGCACGGGCAAGGCGCCCCGCTTCGTCAAGCGCTACGCAGACCTGCACGGGGTGATGCTGGACGCCGCCCGTGCCTACGCCCGCGACGTCCAGGCGGGCGACTTCCCCGGCCCCGAGCACGCGTTCGAGTCCTGAGCGCACTCCGAGTCCCGGCGGCAGCACCCGGCTGCCCGGCCACCCGGCTGCCCGGCGCCGGGGGTCACGCAGCGGGGCGCTTAGACGCGCGATGTAGGCGACCGGTTCCCTGGCTCTCGGCGTGTCCCGCGCGACACGCCATGAATGGGGTGACGAAAAGGGCAGATCTGACCGGAACCCGTTGCATCGGGACGAGCGGCACTACTTGACTCTGCTCCGCGCCGTACCGGACCGGCGGCGGCGCACAGGTTTCGAGGCGCAGACCCGCGCCCGCCGGTGACCCCGGCGACGGCAGGGTCCCGGACGGCCGAAGGAGGTCGTGCTGGTCGGCGGCGCTCCCGGAGCCCGCGCCGCCGGTTCTCTCTCGTCCAGTCGTGTGAGATTCGACCCGGGGAGGGTCCTCATGCAGGTGCGGTGGAAAGCTGCCGTGCTCGCGGCCGTCACAGCCGGCGGCCTCGTCAGTCTCTCGTTGCTCCCACAGCAAGCGAATGCCGCTCCGCAGCCGATGCGGTACAACGACCTGTCGAAGACGCAGAAACGACTCATCTCGGGTTTCGCCTCCGCAGAGGTGGACCAGGCCCGCGGGGCGCTGGGTCCGAGGGCTGCCACAGCGGCGCCGCAGAGGTTCGGACCGGCGTCGAGAACCAGCGGGAACTTCTACGCCCCGAGCGGAGCGCGCGGCTGCGCCTACACGCTGCGCGGCGACGTGAACATGGACACGGACTGCCAGAACGTCAGTGACCCCGATCTCGCGGGCCGCGGCCAGGCGCAGAACGAGACCTTCATCTCCCAGGACCACAACCGTCCGGGGAACCTCCTCGGCAGCAGCAACGACTACCGACGCGGCGACGGCGGGTGCTTCGGCTACTACAGCCTCGACAACGCCCGCACCTTCCAGGACGTCCCCATCCCCTTCGGTTTCACCCGCGGGCGGACCCGACTACGCGGGAGCCGCGCGCGAGTACTGGCAGGCGGGCGGGGACACCTCCAGCGCCTTCGACACGAGGGGAAACGCGTACTTCAGCTGCCAGGTCTTCAACCGGGGATTCCCGACGCAGCCCCAATCCCGACCTGAGCAGCGCGTTGCTCGTCTTCCGTTCGACCGGCAACGGCGGAGCCTCGTACACGTTCCCGGCACGGGTCGTGGCGCAGGGGCCGGACGTCACGGGCAGCGGGACGGCACCTTTCGAGGACAAGCAACTCCTGACCGTCGACAACCACAAGGGCAGCCCGTTCCGTGACCGCGTGTACGTGACCTGGACGATGTTCACCGCGGACGGCGCCGCCTACATCTTCGCGAGCCACTCCGCGGATTACGGCGAGACCTGGAGCGCGCCGGTCCGGGTGAGCGCCGCCAACCCGGGCCTGTGCAAGGTGAACCCTGGCCGGCCGGTCGACGGGGACGCCGGCGATGGGGGCGACGCCTCTGACGAGCCCGCCCCCGCGCCGGGCCAGTGCTGGGCGAACCAGGACTCCCAGCCCTTCACGGGTCCCGACGGCTCGCTCTACGTCGTCTGGGACAACTTCAACAACGCGGTGACGGGCACCGACAACCGGAACCAGATCCTCATCGCCAAGTCCACGGACGGCGGGTCCACCTTCTCCACGCCCGCCAAGGTCACCGACTACTACGACCTGCCCGACTGCGTCGCGTACACGGGCCAGGACCCCGGTCGTTCCTGCGTTCCGGACAAGGGTGACAACGTCTCGTTCTTCCGCGCGACGAACTACCCGGTCGGTGCCGTCGACCCGACGAACCCGAAGCACGTGGTCGTGACGGTGGGCTCCTACATCAACCGGTACTCCCAGGAGAGCAACGGCTGCGTGCCCGCGGGCCTGAGTGCCACCGACTTTCCTCGACCTGTACACGGGCGTCCGGACGCCGGGTGCGTGCAACAACGGCGTCATCGTCAGCGAGTCGAAGGACGCGGGCGCGACGTTCACCGGTCAGACCACTGACCCGCGGAGCATGCCGCTCGTGACGCAGGCCAGGGGCCAGCGCACCACGAACCAGTGGTTCCAGTGGGCCGACTACACCCGGGACGGCCGGCTGGCCGTCTCCTACTACGACCGTCAGTACGGCCACAACGAGCTGACCGGCGCCTCGGACTTCTCGCTCAGCGGGTCGAGGGACATCCGGCACTTCGCGGACGTCCGGGTGACGTCGTCCTCGATGCCGGCCCCGACGCAGTTCTCGGGGCAGTTCTGGGGCGACTACACGGGGCTCGCGGCATGGACAGGCGTCGCTCACCCCTCGTGGTCCGACACCCGTACGCCCGAGGTGTTCACGTGCCCGGGCTCCGCGACGACGACCACGCCGCCCAGCCTGTGCGTCGGGCACGGGCCCGCATCGCGCGAACGACCAGGAGGCGATGACGGACTCCGTGCGCGTCCCCGCGCCGTGACCTGATCGACGACCGGCACGGGACCAGGGCCCGGGAGACACGTCTCCCGGGCCCTGGCCGTCAGGACCTCCCCGGAAGCGCTGACGACAGCTGGGCGAGCAGCAGCGTCGGAGCCTCGACCAGCGACGGGCCGTACCAGGTGAGGTGTCGGCCCGACACCAGCACCGCGGGCACCCCAGGGAACGCCTCGGGCCCGTCGTCGGCAGTGAACCGGTACGGCTCGTCGGGCAGCACGACGAGGTCGACGCGGTGGGAGGTCGTCGAGGGCGATCCGCGGGTAGCGGTCGTGCGGATCCAGGGGGACGCCGTCCAGCGCGTTGTCGACGCCGAGACGGGCGAGCACGCTCCCGGTGAACGTGTCGGAGCCGACCGCCATCCACGGCCGTCGCCAGATCGGCACGACCGCCCGGCGGCGCGGCGACAGCTCGGCGGCGTCCGCCCATGCCGCCTCGGCCTCTCGCAGCCAGTCGGGTTTCGGCCAGCCCGCAGGCGGCGAGCATCCGCTCGAGTGAGCCGAAGGCGGCGTCGAGGGTGCGGACGTCGGTCACCCAGACCGGGACCCCGGCGGCGCGGAGCGCGTCCAGGTCGGGCGTCCGGTTCTCCTCGGCGTTCGCGACGACGACGTCGGGGCGCAGCGCGACGATGCCGTCGACGTCCGGGTTCTTGGTGCCCCGGACCCTGGTCACGTCGAGATCGCCGGGGTGCGTGCACCAGTCCGTCGCACCCACGAGCAGGCCGGGCGCGGTGACGGCCACGGCCTCGGTGAGCGACGGGACGATCGACACCGCCCGGGTCACCTCGTGGGGCAGGACGACCTCGCGTCCGGTGTCATCGGTCAGCCGTCGCACGCCGCTCACCCTTCCGGGCCGCGGACGGCGCGGAGCACCTCGGCGAGCGCGGGCCCGGACGGTGCGTGCGTGCACCACGACGTGATGCCCCACCGGTCGCGCCGCCGCAGCAGCTCGGCGGCCGCCTCGTCGGCCGTGGGCGCCGCCAGGAAGAACGGGGAGTCGATGATGTCGGCAGCCTTGATGGCCCCCTGCGACTCCTCCTCCCACGCCCCGGCGAGGTCGGCCGCCGTGCTGCCGAGCACGACCTGCTGCAGCAGCGCGTCGAAGGTGGCGGGCGGCAGTCCACGGGTCGCGCGCACGTCGCGCACGAGCCGAACCCGCTCGTCCACCGTGTCCGGGTCCATCAGCGTGAGCGTGCCCGCCGCCGCACCCGCCAGCTGCACGGCACCCGCCAGCGCGACCGTGTCCCCGACTGTGGCCGCGACCTCGAGGCCGGGGACGGACATGGCACCGACCAGCAGGGGAACGGGCCGCTGGACCGGGGCGGGCCGGAACTCCGGGTCGTCGAGGTGCCGGCGCAGCCGCCGCGCCATGGCTGCCATGCCCGCGACGCGCTCCCGGAAGGGCGGGAACGGGGCGCCCACGGCTTCGTGCTCCAGCGGCTTGTGCCCGGCGCCGAGCCCGACCTCGACCCGGCCGTCCGACAGCACATCGAGCGTGGCGACGTCCCGCGCCAGCAGGCCGGCGTTCCAGAAGCCGTAGTCGAGGACGTAGGTCCGCAGCCGCACCCGAGTCGTGACGACTGCCGCGGCGGCCAGCATGACGAAGGGCGATGTGCTCCCGAAGTGGTCGGCCGTGGTGACGACGTCGAAGCCGGCCTCCTCCGCCCACCGGGCGGCCTCCACCGGTCCGTTCCAGGGCTCGCTGCCCGGCACGCCGAGCGTCCCCAGCCGGCCGAGGTTGACCCCGAACCGCAGCCTAGACGCATCCTGCTGAGGTTCGGCCTCGCCATCTGTCATGGCCCGATGCTGTCGGCGTCCGGCTCCCCTCGGGAAGAGCGGTTCGCCGCAGGCGTATCGAGGGCATGTCTGGAGCGTCTGTCGCGGGCTGTGCGCCCCTGGCGAAGCGCTGCGCGGCGTCGTCGTCCATAGCTCCGCTATGGGCTCCTCCTGCGCCTTGAGCAGCATCTCCGCCAGCGGCTGCTCGCCTTCGCGCAGACACTCCAGACATGCCCTAGCGTTCGAGCCATGGCTGAACTCACCGTCGGGTACGCGGCGATGCTCGAGCAGTTCCCGCCGCAGGAGGTCATCGGCTACCAGGCGCTCGCCGAGGAGCACGGGTTCAGCGGCTGCATGGCTGCGGACCACTTCCAGCCGTGGGTGCCGGCGCAGGGGCAGGCGTCCTTCGTGTGGAACGTGCTGACGGCCGTCGGCGAGCGGACCCGCGGCGATCTCGGCCCAGGCGTGACCTGCCCGAGCTTCCGGTTCCACCCGGCGATCGTGGCGCAGGCCGCGGCGACCCTCGAGGCCATGTACCCCGGCCGCACGTGGCTCGGCGTCGGCTCGGGCGAGGCGCTCAACGAGCACGTCATCGCGCAGTACTGGCCCGAGGCGGGCGAGCGGTCCCTGCGGATGTTCGAGGCGGTCGAGCTCATCAAGAAGCTCTTCGACGCGTCCCTCGCGGGCAAGGACGTCAAGCACGCCGGCCGGTTCTTCTCGATGGAGTCGACCCGGCTCTGGACGATGCCGCAGACGCCGCCGCCGGTGCTCGTCGCCACCGCCGGACCCATCAACGCGAAGAAGACCGGGAAGTTCGCGGACGGCATCATCACCGTCGGCGCGCCGCTGGAGAAGATCGGCGGCCTGTTCGACAAGTTCGCGGAGGGCGCCCGCGAGGCGGGCAAGGACCCCGACACGATGCCGAAGGTCCTGCAGCTGCACCTGTCCTGGGCGCCGACGGACGAGGAGGCCCTCGCGAACGCGATGGACCAGTGGCCCAACGGGGGCATGAAGTTCCCCAAGGCCGACATCCGATCGCCGCTGGACTTCGAGCAGATGGCCAAGCTGGTTCGGCCGGAGGACTTCGAGGGCCGGATGCTGATCACCTCGGACGTCGACGCGCACCGGGCGTACATCCAGCGGTTCGTGGACCTCGGGTTCGACCGCGTGTACCTGCACAACGTCGGTCGCAACCAGGCGGAGTGGATCCAGGTCTTCGGCCGGGACGTCGTCCCGAAACTGCACCGCTGACCCCTCCCCCGCCCCCCTGCGGCGATCAAGGAAAAGTTTGGGATCAAGGAAAAGTTGGGGATCACGAGCGCTCGGACATCACTCCTTGTTCACCGCGAGGTCGACGTCGTGAGATGCGCGTCGGCGTAGGCTCGGCCGCGATGGCAGCCACGATCTACGACGTCGCCGCCCTTGCCGGCGTCTCGCCGGCGACGGTCTCCCGCGTCCTCAACGGGACCGCCGTCTCCCCCGAACGCGCCCGGAAGGTCCGGGACGCGGCGCAGGCCCTCGGGTTCCGGCCGAACCGGATGGCGCGGACCTTGCGCAAGGGCGGATCCGAGGTGATCGCGCTCGTCATCCCCGACGTGGAGAACTCCTTCTTCACGGCGCTCGCCCGGGGCGTGGAGGACCGGGCGATGGCGGCCGGTTACTCGGTGGTGCTGTGCAACACCGACGAGCTCGCGGAGAAGGAGGCGCGCTACCTCGAGATCGCCGTCGACGAGCAGGTCGCGGGGGTCGTCCTCGCGGCCGCCTCCGTACAGCCCGACCTCTCGGCGCTGACGGCGCGGCGGGTCCCCGTCGTCGCCGTCGACCGTCCCGTCAACGACCTGGCGGTCGACGTCCTGACCCTCGACGACCAGGGGGCGGCCTGCCGTGCCACCCGCGCGCTCCAGGACCGGGGGTACCCCCTGGTCGCCTGCGTGACGGGCTTCTCCGACACGGCAACGGCACAGTTGCGCGCGCTGGGCTGGCGGGAGGCCCTGGCCGAGCGCTGCCCCGCCGCGGACGCCGATCTCTACCTGCGGCACACCGACTACCGGCCGGGCGGCGGCCGGCGCGCCGCCGAGGAACTGCTCGCCCTGCCCTCGCCGCCCGACGCGATCTTCGCCGCGAACAACATGCTCGGGGTCGGCGTGCTCGCGCATCTGGCTCAGTCGGGACGCCGGCCGCCGGACGTGGGCCTCGCCGTGCTGGGCGACCTGCCCTACCCGGAGTGGGAGGCGCGGGACGTGCTGGTCGAGCCGTGGCCGGGCCGCCTGCTCGGCATCCGCGCCGCCGACGTGCTGCTGGACCGCATCCGCGGGGACGCCGCGGAACCCCGCCGGCTGATGCTTCGCGCGGACCAGCCGCTGGACGCCGACGAGTCGTCGTCGCCGTCGGTCCCGGTCAGCTGACGCGCGACCTACTCGGGGTCGTCCCCGTCGCGCCAGCGGCGGTCGTCCTCGTCCCACGCCTCGGTGCGGCGCCGCGCCGCTTCGAGCGCGCCGGCGGCCTCCTCGCGGGTGGCGTAGGGCCCCATCAGGTCCTTGCCCTGGCCCTTGTCCTCGTCGGTCTCGACCTGACCGGTCTGCGTGTTGAACCAGAACTGCGGCTGCTCCATGACGCGACCGTAGACCGCCTGCCGGATCACTGCCAATGCGGTCGCTGACCTGCAGGAACGCCATCGCGTAACTGGCTGTCGCCTCGCGTCGCCGTGTGCCCCAACCAGGGACAGGACTCCCAGCGCACCTATGTCGGCTTGGCGGCGAAGACCTCCAAGGCCACCCCGTCCGGGTCCTTGAAGTTGAGCGCCCAACCGAACGGGCCCTCCTGAGCGGTTGAGTAGGTCACCCCCTGGTCGGCGAACCGCTGCTCCCACTCGCGCAGCTCGTCCGGAGACGGCACCGCGAAGGCCAAGTGATCCAGCCCCGTGCGGAACGGGTCGAAGGCATCGCCGCTGCCATTCGCGTACTGACGCAGGCCGATGAGCGTGCCGTCGGGCAGCGCACCGACGCTGAAGTCGACCCCCTCATCGCTGACGTCCACCATCGACCGCCAGCCGAGGACACGGGAGTACCACTCCTTGCTCCTCGCCAGGTCCGACACGGTGATCGCAACGTGGGACACACCCTGGAACGGCATCACGGCCTCCTCTCGCCGCCAAAGACGCTAGCCACTGACGCCCGAGGGGACTAGGGCGACGGCGGCCGGACCCCGGCTGTCCAGCAATGCGACGCGGATCTGCGATCACGGAGCACGTGTCAACTCCCGTCCCGGGCTCTCCGCCACCTCGTCAGGGCTGGGTGGAAGAGGGCCGAACTTGGTCCATCTGGCGTGCCCGCTGACGGAGGCGGACCTTCACGGGGCGCGGTCGCCTCTCGGGAGCAGTTGACCAGGGCGCCGTCACGCTGAGCTGCCAGGTTCCCGGGCGAGCGTAGCCTCGTGCAGCAGCGGTAGCGGGGTGGTGCCGGAGGTGCCGGCCCCCGGCGAGCCCGGATCGTGATCGGTGGCGCCGACGACGGGCGGGAAGGGCGGTCGATGATGCCTCGACGGATCCTGTTCCTCGGAGGCAGCGGCGTGATCAGCGCGGCCTGCGTGCGACTGGCGGTCGACCGCGGCCACGAGGTGACGGTGCTGAACCGCGGCAGGACCGGGGTGAGGAGGCTGCCGGACGCGGTAGAAGTGCTCGACAGCCGACCTCCGCGACGTCGACGCGGTCGACGCGGCCCTCGGGGACCGCCGCTTCGACACCGTCGCGCAGTTCCTGGCCTTCACCCCCGACCAGGTCGACGCCGACATCGAGCGCTTCGCGGGCCGCACCGCCCAGTACATTTTCGTCTCGAGCGCCTCCGCGTACCAGAAGCCGCCCGCCTCCGTGCCGGTGACCGAGTCCACGCCGCTGAAGAATCCGTTCTGGCAGTACTCGCGGGACAAGATCGCGTGCGAGGACCGGCTGATCGGCGCGTACCGGGAGGCCGACTTCCCGGTGACCGTCGTGCGCCCCTCGCACACGTACGACGACACCACGCTGCCCACCCTGGGCGGCTGGACGGACATCGCCCGGATGCGGGCGGGCCGCCCCGTCGTCGTGCACGGCGACGGCACCACCCAATGGACGCTCACCCACAGCGACGACTTCGCCGTCGGCTTCGTCGGGCTGCTCGGGCGCCCCGAGTCGATCGGGAACGCGTACACGATCACTGGCGACTCGGCCCCCACCTGGAACCAGGTGTACCAGTGGCTGGCCCGGGCTGCCGGCGTCGAGCAGCCGCGGCTGGTGCACGTCGCGTCGGAGACGATCGCCGCGGCGCTGCCGGAGCTCGGGCCGGGGCTGGCCGGGGACAAGGCGCACTCGATGGTCTTCGATACGTCGAAGCTCCGGGCCCTGGTGCCCGACTTCGGCACGACCATCCCGTACTCGCTGGGCGCCGAGCGGGCGATCAGCTGGTACGACGCCCACCAGGAGGCCCAGCAGGTGGACCGGGACCTCGACGCGGGGTTCGACCAGCTGACCGCCGGCGCCTGACTCCGGCGCTGTCACTGGCGGACCGATCATGACACCAGGCGACGCTCTTCTGCCGGGAACCAGGACCGGCCGCGGCCTGCCCCCCAGGCTCCGTAGACCCCGACGGGGACGAGCGTGGCGAACAGCGCGACGTCGATCCACAGCCACAGCGGTTGGGTGCCCGCGGCTCCGCGGTGGAGCAGCAGTACCGCCACCTCGAAGGCGCCGAACGCCGAGTAGGCGACGGCGGCCACGAGCATCCGGCTGAGGTCACGGTCACGGACGGCGAGCACGATCGCGATCCCGAAGGACAGCAGCCACGCCCCGACGATCATGGACATCATGGGTGAGACCGGGAACGGCCACCCCGGCCTTGGAACGGCCACGGGCACGTGGCTGCGGGTGCCCGCGACGTAGAGGTAGGCGCCGATCGCCGCGAGCACCGCGCCCTGCGACAGGAGCACCCCGACGAGGGCCACCGGCATGGGCCGCCGGACCAGCCTCGGCTGGAGCCTCGCCGAGCGGCTCTGGCGCAGGACGACGAGCGCACCGGCGACGGGCACCGCGATGTAGATCACGAGCCAGACCCAGGCGGCCGTGCGCGCCATCGGATCGTCCGACATCAGGTGCATGAGGTGCTTGTGGCAGAGGGTCGGACCCAGAGTGAGCACGGTGAAGACCGTCACCGTGAGGACAGGCACGCGGATGTGGCTCCATCGCGTCTGACACAAGGCCAGCACGGACAGCACGGTGCCGGCGGCGTAGGCCGCACCGACGAAGGCCCGGTTGGGCACGGACATGATCGTCCAGGCGAAGAAGCGGTCGGTATGGTCGCCGAGCACCAGCAGCTGGTTCACGGCGAGCAGGGTGAACACGACGAAGACGGTCAGCAGAACGCGCGTGCCGGTCTGCACGCGGTCCTCCTCACGCCGGAGGGTTTCGGTGGTGACGAGGCGGGGACGGGGCAGGCGGTGGACGGGGACGGGCTCCTGGCGTGTCCCCAGGGTGCTGGTCACAAGCTGTTCCTTCCGAGGATCGGGCGCCCTTCGGGCGGACTTCGGGGGGTTGCTCTCCAACGTTTACCGGGCACGCCCACACCTGGGATCCGTCCCGGGTACCCAAGTGCCCGAGCCGGACTACCTACGTTTACCTAGGCGCCGGCACCGCCGACGGACCCCGCTGCCGACGGCCGGCGGGAGCGGGTACCGGCCTAGACTCGACGCCATGGCCACCTCGACGACGACCGGCGGCAGACCGGCCGGCACAGCGCCGCTCGGGACGCTCGTGCCCGGCGCGATCAGCCCTCGCCGCGCGGTGCCGGCGTCCATCCCCCGGCCCGAGTACGTGGACCGGCCCGCGCCCCGCCGCTACGACGGGCCAGAGGTGAAGGACGCCGCCACGATCGCCGCGATGCGCGAGGCCTGCCGGCTCGCCGCCCGGGCGATGGCGGAGGTGGCCGCGCACGTCGCACCGGGCGTGACCACGGACGTGCTCGACCGGATCGGCCACGAGTACTTGCTCGACCACGGCGCCTACCCGTCGACCCTAGGCTACCGCCGCTTCCCGAAGTCGCTGTGCACCAGCGTCAACGAGGTCATCTGCCACGGGATCCCGGACTCCACCACGCTGGCGGACGGCGACATCGTGAACATCGACATCACCGCGTTCCTGGTGGTCGACGGCCTCGGCGTCCACGGCGACACGGACGCGACGTACCTCGTCGGGGAGGTCGACGAGGAGTCGCGCCTGCTCGTCGAGCGCACGCACGAGGCGATGATGCGGGGCATCAAGGCGGTCGCGCCCGGCCGGCAGATGAACGTGATCGGCCGGGTCATCGAGGCCTACGCGAAGCGGTTCGGCTACGGGGTCGTCCGCGACTTCACCGGCCACGGCATCGGGACGGCGTTCCACTCCGGGCTGATCGTCCCGCACTACGACGCCGCCCCGAACTACGCCACCGTCATCGAGCCCGGCATGACGTTCACCGTCGAGCCGATGCTCACGCTCGGGACGGCCGAGTGGGAAATGTGGGCCGACGGCTGGACGGTGGTGACGAAGGACCGGCGACGGTCAGCCCAGTTCGAGCACACCGTCCTCGTCACCGAAACGGGCGCGGAGATCCTCACCCTTCCCTGACCCGCTGGACAGGACGACGATCGCTCGTAGGCTGCGGGGCATGGCGACCAGGGGCTTCGGCATCGACATCGGCGGGTCCGGGATCAAGGGGTGCCCGGTCGATCTGGACGAAGGCGCC
This sequence comes from uncultured Actinomycetota bacterium, assembly GCA_963786765.1. GTDB lineage: Bacteria > Actinomycetota > Actinomycetes > Actinomycetales > Kineosporiaceae > DATKNA01. Next base: position 41,275 of record CAWBAJ010000002.1, read on the forward strand.
TTCGCGGCCGAGCGCCGCCGGACGCCGACACCGTCACCCTCCACACCGCTGGCAGTGGCCGCCGTCGTGGCCGAGATCGTCGAGTCCTTCGGCGAGGCGGCGGCCGGCGTGCCCGTCGGAGTCACGTTCCCCGCGGTGATCCAGCACGGCGTCGCTCGCACTGCCGCCAACGTCGACAAGACCTGGATCGGGACCGACGTCGCCGCCCTGCTGCGATCGCAGCTAGGCCGGCCGGTCCGGGTGCTCAACGACGCCGACGCCGCGGGGTACGCCGAGACCCGCTACGGGGCGGCGAAGGACGCGCGCGGCACCATCTTCATGGCGACGCTGGGCACCGGGATCGGCAGCGCCCTCATCGTCGACGGCGTGCTCGTGCCCAACACGGAGCTGGGCCACCTCGAGGTCGACGGCAAGGACGCCGAGACCCGGGCCGCAGACAGTGTGCGAGAGGCCGAGGGCCTCAACTGGGAGCAGTGGGCGAAGCGGCTGACAAAGTACTTCAGCGCCATCGAGCGGCTCTTCTGGCCAGACCTCATCGTGGTGGGCGGCGGCGTGAGCAAGAAGGCGCAGAAGTTCCTGCCGCTCCTGGACATCCGGACGCCGATCGTGCCGTCGACCCTGAAGAACGACGGCGGCATCATCGGCGCCGCACTTCTCGCGGTCGAGGGCGCGGACGCCGCAGTGGCCGGCTGAGCTACTCGAAGTAGCGGTCGATGTCCTCGGCCGCCGACAGTGCCGCGCTGCTCTCCGCGACCGACTGCAGGTAGGCGAGCGCACGGTCGCGCCCCAGGGCGCTGTCGGCGAGAGACCCGGCGATCGAGGCGAGGGCCGTGACGAACTCGAGCCGCGCCCGATCGCTCTCCGTCGCGTCGACGAGCAGGTAGTGCATGGCCTCGTGGTCGCCGAGCAACTGGAACCGGACGAAGGCCGCAGCGCGCTGATTGGCCCGCGCGGCGGCGCGCCGCTCGACCGTGGACATCGCCTCTCCCCTCGGGCAGCGGGTGCCACCGGTTCCTACCGGACCAGAGGTCCTGGGGCCTCGCAACCGGTCGGTCCCCTGGACCCGGCCCGCCACGCGGATCAAGGTCACGATTGGGTGACCAGTCGGCCACGTGAGGATTGAAATGCACCCGAACGGGGGACAATGGACGGTAAGCGGGTGGTCCGCAGCCGGGCAGGGCACGGACCGCCCGCTGATCAACTTCCGCACCCGGAGCCCGCTGCTCAGGCGGAGCGGTGATGCCGGTCCGGGTCGCTCGGCTCGTGGCCGGGCTCCGCAGACTTCGGGTCCGGGGCCGGCCGGTGCCGCCCCTGCCGGTGACGGCCGACGTACTGAGACGGGGCGTCGTCCCCTCGGAGGGCGGGTCCGGCCCCGGAGCCGGCTGCGGCTCCGGCGGGACGCCGGCGGAGCCGGCTGCGGCTCCGGCTCCGGCTCCCGGGACGCCGGCGGGCCGGCTGCGGCTCCGGCTCCGGCTCCCGGGACGCCGGCGGAGCCGGCTGCGGCTCCGGCTCCGGCTCCCGGGACGCCGGCGGAGCCGGCTGCGGCTCGGAGGACGCGATCTCCACGGGCCCGGCCGGGTCGGAGACGTCGAAGACGCGGACGCCCGCCGGCACCTCCGTCTCGGGCGCCGATGGCGCACTCGCCGTCTCCGGACCGACGGGCGCGCCCCTCCGCCGCGGCTCCCGCCAGATGCTCGTCACCGGCGCTCTCAGGGACAGGTTCCTCGCTCGCCGTGGGAACCCCGGAACGCCGTTCATCCTCCGCGACCTGGTCCCGGGACGGCGACTCGTTCTCCTTCGCCGGGGCGGCGACAGAGAGGTGCTCGTCGTCCAGCCGCCAGGCCGGACCCGCTCGGCGGCGCGGCCGCAGGAGCACCGAGGCGGCCAGCGCGAGCAGCACCAGCGCGACAGCGGTAACGAGGAGAAGGCGCCCGGGGCCGCTGGACCCGGTTGACGAGGAAGCCCGCGCCGCCGTGTTCGTCGATGGCGCCGCGGCGGACGCGAGCGGCACCTCCGCCGGGAGCACGGCGTCCCCCGCGCGCAGGCGGAGGCGGGCTGACGTCGCCCCCGGGGGCGGGGTGAAGGTCACGACCGAGCAGGCGCGGAGCATCCGAGCCACCTCGTCGAAGCCTGTCGCGGAGGCGTCGGGTGCGCTGCCCACGGCCAATCCCCCGGTCGGCCTCCGCGACCTTCCTCCAGCCGGGCGCGAGCGCCGGCGTCGTCACGACCGCGAGCACCGCGCCGGCGGAGCGCAGCCGGTCGCTGAGGCGCGCCGCCTCCGCTGCCGGTGGCGCGGGACCCATCGTCTGGAGCAGTACCAGCGACCGTCCGGCGGCGGACGGCCGGAGCCCGGACAGGGCGAGGTCGAGGGCGCGCGGCGGTCGAACGGGCCCCGGCGGGGCGCAGGCCGGCGAGGAGGTGAATGGCGTCGACGGGATGCGCTGGGGACGGCGTGAGGGTGATCGGGGGCGTCGTGTCGATGGTGACGGTGACCGGCGTGTCCGTGGGCAGGCGGAGGAGGTACGCGGCGGCGCCGCTGAGCGCCTGCGGGAGCGCACCGCCTGCGTCCGCCGATGCGTCAACGACGACGGCGGTCGGCGCCGCCGGGTCGAGCAGCGGTGCCGTGGTGGCCGGAACCGCCGCGCCGTTGACGGTGATCTGCGCGGCGTCCGCGGGCAGCGCGCCGGTCGGGGCGGGCTGGACCTCCGCGACCACCGAGACCGGGCCGGCGCCGCCCGGCGGCCGCAGGACGGTCATCACCCGCAGCCCGTCGGCGTCCGAGGCCGCGGCGACGCCCCCCGGCAACCCGACCACCAGCGCCGCCAGGAGGGCGGCGAGGGCGGCGCGCGCCAAGACTGTGCGACGGGTCACGGCGAGACCGCCTGCGGGACGGCGGAGACGACCACGTTGTCGCGGTAGTGGCCGGTCTGGCGGTCGAAGCTGCCCCCGCAAGTGACGAGGCGCAGGGACGGTGCGAGCGTCGGCCCGTACACGAGGTCCGCGGGGAAGCGGCTCTTCGCCACCTGGATCCGCCCGCTCACCCGGAAGCGCGCCGTGGTTCCGTCGGCTCGCTCGACCAGCACGGCGGCGCCCGCCTTGAGCGTCGCGAGCCGGTAGAAGACGGCGGGACCCGCTCGTGGAGTCGACGTGCCCGAGCAGGACGGCGGGACCCGGCTGGCCCGGGCGGGGGCCGCGGCGGTACCAGGCGGCGTCCTGGAAGCGTCGGGGCGCGGCGATCGCCCCGCGGGCGTCGAGCCCCACCTGTTCGAGCGGGCTGTCGACGCCGATGGACGGGATCCGCAGCCGGACCGGGACGGGAACCGCTGCCACCGTGCGCGGCGAGCGGAACCGCGCGGCCGCATCGGCGGCGGCCGGCGCCGAGGTCGCGGCTGCGCTCGCCGTCCGCGGAGATCGGTGCGCGACCGGCGCCACGGTGGCGCCGCCGCCGCAGCCCGACAGCAGCACCGCGGCGGCGGTGGCGGGCACGAGGCGGGCGAGGACCCCGGCGATGCTCCGGGGCGTCGCCGGGGCGCTCGTGGCCCCGTCCCTCATCGCCGGCCTACGACGCCTGCCATGCCTCCGCCGCCGGTCTGGCTGCCGCCGTGGGGCAGCTTGGCGCCCAGAGTGAGCTGCATGGCGTGCGACAGCTGAGCGGCGAGGTCGAACATCTCGTCGTAGGCGCTGTACCCGAGGTCGTGCGCCTTCGCGTAATCCTTGGCCTGGAAGGCCTGGATCTGCTCGAGCAGCATCTGGTCGTGCATCGCGATCGCATGGGCGAGGGCGACGGCGCCGATCCGCGACTGGGTCGCGGTGTCGAGGAAGCGGGCGAGCTTCGGCTCGAAGGCCCGCAGCTGCCGTTGACCCTCCGCCTGCTTGGCGGCGTCCCCCTGGGCGCTCGCGGAGGTGACCGTCATGAGCCCGTCGACATGGTCGGCCCACAGTGACTGGAAGCCGGTGCCGGCCGCCTTCCCGAACAGGGTTCCGATCGAGCCGGCCAGCGCTTCGGTGTTGTGGTTGAGCGCGTCCCCGAGTCCATTGAAGTCGCTGACGTTGCTCCCGGACGCGGCTCGCATCGCCGCGATGACGAGTGCGACGTGCTCGCTGAGGGCCTCCGTCAGGTTCGTGCGCAGCTGCCACCCGGGGGCGGCCAGCGCGGCGGCGTCCTTCTTCGGAAGCAGCGCGGACGCCAGCGTGCCGCCCAGGGCGTAAGTGTGCGCGAACGCGTGCTCATACTCGGCGTCGGCCGCCGGGAAGTCCTTCTTGGCGTAGGCATCGGCCTGCGCGAGCAGTCCCTCGACGTGCATGCGCATGGCCTCCTTCGCGTTGTGCGCCTTCAGGCGGCCCTTGGAGGCGCCCGCGAAGAACGAGCCGAGCGTGTCCTCGGCGACCGTCAGCTGCTCCCGGGCGCGCTTCAGTGCCGACGCGTCCCCGGACTGGCGCGCATCGGCGTACTCGAACAGATGGGTGACGTGCGCCGTCCACCAGCGCGAGAACGTGGCGGCGTCGTCGGCGCCGAGCACAGAGCCGACGAGCGTGCCCAACGCCTGGGAGTTGCGGGTGAGGGCGTCCTCCGCCGCCTGGGCGAAGTCCGGGTCGCTGCGGATCCTGGCGCGCATCATGTCCGCGGCCAGCACCGTGTGCTGGCCGAGCAGGGCCTGCAGCCGGACGCCCACTGCGGCGCCCTCCTCCGCCGCAGCGGCGGCCGTCGGGGCGGGGACGGCCGCGGCGGCGGCCTGCGTCGCGGCATGGTCGTGCGCCGAGGACGTTCCCGACGGCGAGGCTGCCGGCCTCGCCGGCGCGGGCTCGCTCGGGGGGATCGACCGCCCGCAGCCGGCCAGTCCGCCACTGGCGAGGACGGCCACCACGAGCCCTGGGACGACGAGGCGGGCGAGAGGGGGATTCAGGGTCCGAGGCATCACGATCTCCGTGCCGGCGCCCACCCCCTGTGAGCGAATGGCTTTCCCTATGACCCGAAAAACATTAGGTCGAGCACGTGATCGATGCAATGCGAGAGGATCTTGTGTCACGAAGACTCGACGGCGAGTCATCCGGTCACGCGGATGGACGAGCCGGGCGGTAAGCCGGATCCTGTCCCGCACCTGGAGGGTGCGAGGGCGGCCATCCCTCTCGGGACGCCGTTGCCGGCGCCCTCGTCGCGACGCCCCTTGCGGGACGCCGACGGTAGCGGCCTACCCGGGAGCTCGGGCGGGCAGCCCTCGGGCGCTCCCTGTCTGGCCTTGCTCCGGGTGGGGTTTACCGAGCCGCGCCGGTCACCCGGCGCGCTGGTGGTCTCTTACACCACCGTTTCACCCTTGCCCCGTGCCGGCCGGAACCGGCGCGAGGCGGTCTGTTCTCTGTGGCACTGTCCCGCGGGTCACCCCGGGTGGGCGTTACCCACCACCCTGCCCTGTGGAGTCCGGACTTTCCTCGGCGGGCGGCGAACCGCCCGACGCGGCCGCCTGCCCGGCTCGTCCACCCCGGACTCTACCGCCCGCGCCACCCCTCTCCCCGCCCCCTGCCCGGCGATCAAGGAAAAGTTCGGGATCAAGGAAAAGTTCGGGATCAAGAACCTCCCGGGGCTCCCTGTGTCTCGAACCGGACAGTGCCCGCGTCGACATCCGCGGACGCCAGCCGAACCCGGGCCCGCTCCCCGAGCCGCAGCTCGCCGCTGCACGGCGCAAGGACAGCTGGCTCCGTGAGCTGCACCTTGCCGCCGCTGTGGTTGAGGTCGACCGCGACGGCGTCGAACTCCTCACCGACCCGCTGCGCCAGCACCGCGGCCTCCACGACGTCGGTGCAGGCACGATCGAGCGCGCCGGCCAGCTGGTCGGACGCCGACATGGCCGCCGGGCAGCCCCTCGAGCGCGTCCAGAACCCACTCCGGTACGCCCGTGCCGGCGGCGACCGCGGCGCACGTCGCCAACCCGAACCGGTCGACGAGCCGGCGCAGCGGCGCGGTCACGTGTGCGTACGGGGCGGCGACCGCCGCGTGCGTCGTCACCTCCGGCACAGGGCTGCCCGGCAGCAGCGGGGCGTACCCGGCCCCCCGGAACAGCGCGCCCGCCTCGTGCATCAGCGCCAGCTCGCGTGGCTCGTCCCGCCGCAGGCCGCGCAGGAACGTGCCGAGCGACGATCCCTCCGGCCACGCCACCCCGAGCGCCCGCGCCTGCAGCCGGAACCTCGAGACCAGACCCGTGTCGGGCGCGGGAAGCGTCCGCAGCACCCCGACGCCTGCGTCGAGCATGATCCGCGCGGCCGCCATCCCGGTCATGAGGGAGAGCTGCGCGTTCCAGTCCTCGGCCGCCACCACCGGACGCAGGGTGAGGCTTGTAGTGACCGTCGACAGCCTCGACCTCCTGCTCGGGCAGCGGCAGGTTCGCCCCGCCGCGGGCCTCCTCCAGGGCCATCCGCCGGACGCCGACAGCGCGCAGCAGCACGGCCTGGCGGGCGACGAGCTCGTCGGGGTCGGGGGAGCCGTCCGGCGTCGCGTCCGCCGCCGCCTGCACCTGGCCGTAGTCGAGCCGGCGACGGCTGCGGACCATCGCCCGCACCAGCTCCGTGCGCCGCATGTCGCCGTCGGCGTCCAGCTCGAACCGCCAGACGAAGGCCGGGCGGACCTGCCCCTCCAGCAGGCTCGCGGCGCCCTCGCTGAGGACGGGCGGGTGCAATGGAGTGCGCTGGTCGGGGGCGTAGAGGGTCTGTCCGCGCCGGCGCGCCTCGGCGTCCACCGGGCCGCCGGGGGTGACGAACGCCGGGACGTCGGCGATCGCGTAGTCGACGCCGAACCCGTCGCCCCTCCGCTCGAGGTGCATCGCCTGGTCGAGGTCGGTCGAGCCCGGCGGGTCGACGGTCACGAACTCGAGGTCGGTGAGGTCGGCGGGCGGGAGGTCAGGAGCGGCAGCGGCCTGCTCGGCGGCCGCGAGCACCTCGGGCGGGAACTCGGCGGGGATGCCGAGGCGGGCCCGGATCGCCGCGAAGCGCTCCTCGAGCGCCGCCACCGAAGCCGGGTCGCTCCCGGTGACCCTGATGACGCGTCGCACCATGAGCGGCACCCTAGGCCCCTCCCCCAGCGATCAAGGAATTCTCGGGGGCCACTGCGACGGGAGTGACAGCCGCGCTCACCCCAGCCCTGATCCCAAGGCCTTCCTTGATCCCGAAGTTTTCCTTGATCCCGAAGTTTTCCTTGATCGCCGGGAAAGGGTGGGTAGGGTGCCGGGCGTGCTCGTGCTGTTGCCGCCGTCCGAGTCGAAGAGCCCGCCGGCGGCGCGCGGCAAACCGGTGGACCTCGCCGCCCTGTCCTTTCAGGAACTCACGCCCGCGCGCGTCCGCGTCCTCGACGCCCTCGCGGCTGCCAGCGCCGCGGACGACGCCCTGTACCGCCTCGACGTCGGCCCCTCCCTCGCTCCCGAGGTCGAGCGGAACACCCGGCTCCGCACACTCCCGGCCCGGCCCGCCCTCGAGGTCTACACCGGGGTCCTCTACGACGCGCTCGGGTGGCCGACCCTGTCGACGTCCGCGCGCCGCCGGGCCGCCTCCCGGATCGTCGTCGTCTCCGCGCTCTGGGGTGCGTTGCGCCCGGGCGACCGCATCCCGCCGTACCGCCTCAACATGTGCGGCCGTCTCGGGCTCGGGTCACTTCCCCAGCTCTGGCGCCCGGCGCTGGCCCCGGTGCTCGAGCCCGCCGTGAAGGGTCTCGTCGTGGACTGCCGCTCCGGCGACTACGCCGCGGCGTGGCCGGCGTCCGGGCAGCTCGCGGCGCGCACCGTCGCCGTCCGCGTCGTGCAGGAGGGTCGGACGGTGAGCCACCTCGCCAAGCACACCCGCGGCGAGGTGACACGCCATCTTCTCGAGACCGGCGCCGACCCGGCCCGCCCGCAGGGCCTGGCGCGGGTGCTCGGCGAGCGCTGGACGGTCGAGCTGCAACCGCCGCCGCGGCCCGGCAGTCCCTGGACGATCGACGTGGTGCTCCCCGTAGCGTCGTCGGCATGACGCCCGAGGAGTTCCGCACCGCCGCGCACGCCCTGGTCGATTGGATCGCCGACCACCGGGAGCGCATCCCGCAGCTGCCCGTCGCCGCCCGCGTCGCGCCGGGCGAGGTCGCGGCAGGCCTGACCGAGCACGCCCCCGAGGCTCCCGAGCCGCTCCAGGACGTGCTGAAAGACCTCGAACAGGTCGTCGTCCCCGGCATCACCCAGGTGCAGAGCCCGCACTTCTACGGCTGGTTCCCGTCGAACGCCTCGCTCGCGTCGGTGCTCGGCGACATGGCCTCGTCGGGTCTGGGTGCACTCGGCATCACCTGGCAATCGGCGCCGGCGGCGACGGAGGTCGAGGAGGTCGTGGTCGAGTGGATGCGCGAGCTCACCGGGTTGCCGCCGGGCTGGCGCGGCGCCATCCAGGACACGGCGTCGACCGGAGCCCTGGTGGCGATGCTGGCCGCCCGCGAGCGCAGCTCGGGCTATTCGGGCGCCGCGGGCGGGCTGCAGGCGCAGGACGCCCCGCTCGTCGTCTACGCCTCGCCGCACGCCCACTCCTCGATCGCCAAGGCGGTCGCGCTCGCCGGATTCGGCGCCGGGAACCTGCGGCTGGTGGACGTCGACCCCGTCACCTACGCGATGCGCCCCGACGCGCTGGCCCGTGCTCTGGACGCCGACAGCGCCGCCGGCTTGCGCCCCGCGGCGGTGGTCGTCTCGGTCGGCACCACCGGCACGACCGCGATCGACCCGCTCGCCGAGATCGTCCCGATCGCGCGCCGGTTCGGCGCCTGGGTGCACGTCGACGCCGCGATGGCCGGATCGGCACTGCTGCTGCCCGAGATGCGGCATCTCGTCGACGGCATCGAGGGCGCCGACTCGCTCGGCTGGAACCCGCACAAGTGGATGGGGACGATCCTGGACTGCTCCCTGCTCTACGTGCGGGACCCCGAGCACCTCGTCCGGGTGATGTCGACCAACCCCTCATACCTGCGCTCCGCCGTGGACGGCGAGGTGACGCAGTACAAGGACTGGGGCATCCCCCTCGGTCGCCGGTTCCGGGCCCTCAAGCTGTGGTTCCACCTGCGGCTCGACGGCGTCGAGGCGATCCGGGCCCGGTTGCGCCGCGACCTGGCGAACGCCCGCTGGCTGGCCGGGCAGGTGGCGGCGGAGCCGGGCTGGCGGGTGCTGGCGCCGGTGAGCCTGCAGACCGTCTGCCTGCGGCACGAGCCCGAGGGGCTGGGCGGGGAGGATCTGGACGCTCACACCCTGGCGTGGGCGGCGGCCGTCAACCGACTCCGGACGGGCCTTCGTCACGCCGTCGGTCCTGGACGGCCGCTGGATGGTGCGCGTCTCGGTCGGTGCGGAGCCGACCGAGCGCGAGGACGTCGCCGCACTGTGGCAGCTGTTGCGGGAGACGACCGCGCCGACCCCCGCCTCCGTCGCGACGTAAGTCCTCCTGTTCTTTCTCCTGGCCTTGCCAGAAGTGAAGGACTGATGTTCACTTCTCGCATGGATGAGATGAGCACCGAAGAGATCCTCCGTCGCGTCGCTGCCGGCGAGCTGACGCCCGAAGAGGCCATGCCCCTGCTGGCCGCCGACCGCGCGGACGCGTCACCCACCGCGCCGGGCGGCACCGACGGCGCCCTCCTGGGGGACGCCACCCGGGCCGGACCTGCGCGACCTGCGCGGCGAGCCGGGCGACGTCAGGGCGGGCGACGCCCGCCTGGTGCGCATCGCGGTGTCGTACCGCTCGCTGCGCGTGCTCGCCGACCCGGGCGTCGACGGTGCGTTCGTCAGCGGGCGAGCACACGGTGCGCCACGACGGCGACGCCCTCGTGGTCGAGGCGACCGGGCTGCCGGCCTTCGGCGGTGACGAGCAGCCCGGTCGCTTCTCCTTCTCCGAGCTGCCCCGCACGCTCGCCCGCGCCCGCGCCATCCAGAGCAAGGACCTGACCGTGCGGTTCAACCCGCGGCTGCCGCTCGAGATCGACGTCGCCGGCGCCAGCGTCCGCATCGTCGGCGGCGAGGCCGGGGCGCGGATCAGGCTGCTCGCCAGCGCGCTCAAGGTGGACTCCCTGCGCGGGCCGCTCGACCTCGACGCCGTGTCGTCGTCGGTCAAGGGCACCATCGGCCCGAGCGGCGCCTCGCGGATCTCCGCCGAGTCATCGTCGGTGAAGGTCGGGCTCGTCGCCGGGACCGGCGTCCGGATCAACGCCCGCAACCGGATGGGCAAGGTGGTCCTGCCGAGCGGCACGACCAAGGGCGACATGGTCGACCCCGGGCTGCGCGAGGCCGTGATCGGCGACGGCCGCGGCGAGCTCAGCGTCGAGTCCGTGATGAGCTCGATCGTCATCGGCACGGACGTGATCGGCAGCCAGGCCACCGGAGCGGCGTGAAGCAGGGACGAGTGGCCGCGGGACGGGTAGCGTCGCGGCGGTGAGCAGCTACCGCGCGCCCCGCGACTGCCCCGTCTGCAGCTCGCGCCTCGAGACCACCCAGCTCGGCTGCCCGCACTGCGGCACCGGCCTCGTCGGGCACTTCGCGCCGTGCGACTTCTGCGGCCTGGACGACGCCGACCTGACGATGCTCAAGGTCTTCCTGGCCTCGCGGGGCAACATGCGCGACCTCGAGCGGCACCTCGGCGTCTCGTACCCGACGGCCCGGGCCCGCTTCGACGATCTGCTGCGCCGGCTGGGACTGGCCGCCGGGGCCCCCGGCCCGTCGGCGCGCAGGGGGCCGCTCCGGACGCCGCCGGGCAAGTGGCCGACGCCGCCGCGGAAGCCGCCCGGCTGGCGACGCTGCGGGCGCTCGCCCAGGGCGACCTCGACATCGAGGAAGCGCGCAGCCGCCTCACGTGAGGGTCGCTCGCTCCTCCGCTGCGCGCTGTGGGCGAACAGCAGCGAGGAGCAGCCGTCACACCTGCTGGACCCGGGCCCTGGGAGCCTCGTCGAGCACGACGGCCTGGGCCACGACGAGCCGGGTGCCGTCGAAGGTGAGGGTCGGGGTCGCCGTGCAGCCGGTACCCCTCGTCGAGGGCCCGGCTGACCCGTTCGCAGAAGGCGGCGTCGTCCGGGCCGGTCAGCAGCCGGTACCGGAGCCGCTCTCCGCGCTCGTCGTCCACGGGCCGACCCGTCATCGCACACCTCCGCCTGCCCGGCCCGCGCGGGTCGCACGGGACCGGCACCAGTCTGGCCTCTGACTCGTGTCCTGCCCTACCGTGGGAGGCATCCAGCCGAGCGCACCCCGGGGAGCCCGTCATGACCGACACGCTGCAGCCGGCCGCCGCCGAGCAGGAGCAGGTGCCCACGATCTCCGGCGTCGAGCAGAGGCGCGTGCTGCGGACGCCGATCCCCGGCCCGCGGTCGCAGGCCCTGCAGGCGCGCAAGACCTCCGCCGTCGCGGCGGGCGTCGGGGTGACGCTGCCGGTCTACGTCGCGCGTGCCGGCGGCGGCGTCCTCGTCGACGTGGACGGCAACCAGCTCATCGACTTCGGCTCGGGCATCGCGGTGACGTCGGTCGGCAACGCGGCGACGCGCGTCGTCCAGGGTGTGCAGGAACAGGTGGAGCAGTTCACGCACACCTGTTTCATGGTGACCCCGTACGAGGGCTACCTGGCGGTGTGCGAGGCACTGAACCGGCTCACCCCCGGCGACCACGAGAAGCGGTCGGCCCTGTTCAACTCCGGGGCGGAGGCCGTGGAGAACGCGGTCAAGATCGCCCGGCGCTACACCGGCCGCGACGCCGTCGCCGTCTTCGACCACGCCTACCACGGCCGCACGAACCTGACGATGGCGATGACGGCGAAGAACATGCCGTACAAGGACGGCTTCGGCCCGTTCGCCGGGGAGATCTATCGCGCGCCGATGTCGTACCCGTTCCGGGACGGCGACGAGGTCGACGGCGCCGCCGCGGCGGAGCGGGCGATCCTGCTGCTGGAGAAGCAGGTCGGTGCGAACCGGCTGGCGGCGGTCGTGATCGAGCCCATCCAGGGCGAGGGCGGGTTCGTCGTGCCCGCCCCCGGCTTCCTGCCGGCGCTGGCCGACTGGTGCTCCGCCAACGGCGTCCTGTTCGTCGCCGACGAGATCCAGAGCGGGTTCGCCCGAACCGGCGACCTGTTCGCGTGCGACCACGAGGGGGTCGTGCCCGACCTGATCACGACCGCCAAGGGGATCGCGGGCGGCCTGCCGCTGGCGGGCGTCACGGGCCGGGCAGAGATCATGGACTCGGTCCACTCCGGCGGCCTGGGCGGGACCTACGGCGGCAACCCCGTCGCGTGCGCGGCCGCGCTCGGCGCCATCGCGACGATCGAGGAGGACGACCTGCCGGCGAGGGCGCGGCACATCGAGGAGCTCATGCGCCCCCGGCTGGAGGCGCTGGCCGCGCAGCACCCCGAGATCGGCGACGTCCGCGGCCGGGGCGCCATGCTGGCGATCGAGATCGTGCGGTTCGGCTCGCTAGCGCCCGACGCAGAGCGCACCGCCCGGATCAGTGCGGCGTGCCATGCCGCCGGGCTCGTCACGCTCGACCTGCGGCACCTACGGGAACGTGCTGCGCTTCCTGCCGCCCCTGGTGACGCCGGACCACCTGATCCTCGAGGGCCTCGACATCCTCGAGCAGGCCATCGCCGGCTGACCCGCCCGGCGACCTGGCACCGAAAACGGGCCTACCGCCGTGCGGGTAGGCCCGTTTTCAGTGCACAAGTCGTGGGCTCTACAGGCCGGAGTCGGGCGTGCGGACGAGGATCCGCCCGCACTCCTCGCACCGCAGCACCGCGTCAGGGCCGGCCGACCGGAACCGCCCGATGTCGGTCGCGTTCAGCTCGATCCGGCAGCCCTCGCAACGGCGCTGGTAGAGCCGCGCGGCGCCCACGCCGCCGTGGGCGTCGCGCACCTTCTCGTAGAGCGCGAGCAGGTCGCCCGGAACGCCCGCGGCTGCGTCCGCGCGAGCTCCGGACTCCGTGCCGGCCTCGGCGTCGATGCCGGCCACGGTCTGGTCGCGGCGGCGCTCGATCTCGCCGATCTCGCCGTCGAGCCCGCCGGCCTGCTCCTCGAGCTCGTCCACCCGCGCCTCGGCGGCCTCGAGCTTCTCCATGACCTCGAGCTCGGCGTCCTCGAGGACGCTCTGTCGCTCGCCGAGCGGCCCCAGCTCGTGCTGGAGCGCCTGCATGTCCTTCGCGGAGCCCTGACCCGACTGCAGCCGCGCGTTGTTGCGGGCGACGCGGCTGCGCACCTGCTCGACGTCGGCCTCGGCCTTCGCGAGCTCGCGGCGCAGGTCGGAGGTGACGGTGCGGGCGGCGACGAGCTCGTCGGCGAGCGCGCGGCGTCGCAGCTGAAGCCGCTCGAGCTCGGCATGCTCCGGCAGCGTGCGCCGGCGGTGCGCGAGCTGGGCCAGGCGCGTGTCGTGGGCCTGGACGTCGAGCAGCCGCCACTGGTCCTGCGGAGCCGCGGTCACCACGTCGGGGCACCTCCTGGGGCCTGGGGCCGGACGTCGGCCTGCGGCCACCCTAACGAAGCAGACGCTCTCGTCGGCGCGCGCGGGGTCGCATGATCGCCCGCTGTACCGCAGCAGGGTCGTGTCGGATCGGCCGCCAGGGGCGACACGCCCGTCGGGTTCCACCCGCGGTATAGCTGGCGATCACCGTTGCGCGGACAGGGTCCGGCGGCGGCGAGCAGCGACGCGGGAACTCAGCGGACGACGCCGCCGGGGCTGGGCACGCGGAACGTCCACGGGTCGGTGCACTTGACGGACACGTGCACCTCGACCGGCGTCCCGGCCGCTTCGAGGGCCCCCTCGAGACGGTTCGCCACGCCGGCCAGCCACGGCCACTCGCTGGTCCAGTGCGCGACGTCCACGAGGTAAGGGCGCCCCTCGCCGGCCTGCTCCCGGGCCTCGCTCGCCACGTGGTGCCGGAGGTCTGCCGTGACGAAGACGTCGGCCCCGCTGGCGCGGACGGCGTCCAGCAGCCCGTCGCCCGCTCCCCCGCAGACCGCCACCCGCGAGACCTCGCCGACGGGATCGCCCGCGATCCGCACGCCCTGGGCAGACCCGGGCAGCGCCTCGGCGACCAGCATCGCGAACTCGCGCAACGTCGTGGGCGCAGCCAGCCGCCCGACCCGCCCGATGCCGCGGGGGCCGGACCAGGACGCGAGCTCGTACAGGTCGAACGCCGGCTCCTCGTACGGGTGGGCGGAGCGCAGCGCGGCGACGACGGCGGCACGGCGGCCGCGGGGCAGCACCATCTCGACGCGGTGCTCCGCGACCTCCGCGCGGCGGCCGATCTCGCCGATCGTCGGCCGGGCCCCGGTACCGGGCGTGAAGGTGCCCGTGCCGACGGCGGTGAAGGCGCAGCGCGAGTACTCGCCGATGTCCCCGGCGCCGGCCGCGGTCAGCGCATCGACCACCTTGTCGACGCCCTCCTCGGGGACGAACGTGACGATCTTGTCGATCGGGTCCGCGGCGTCGGCGGCGAGCGGCTCGAGATCGGTGAGGCCGAGCACGCGTGCGAGCGCGTCGCTCACCCCGGGCGCGGCGACGTCGGCGTTGGTGTGCGCGGCGTACAGGCCGCATCCGGACCGCACCAGGCGATGGACGACGCGACCCTTGGAGGAGGTGGCGGGGACGCCGTTCACCGGCCGCAGGAACAGCGGGTGATGCGTCAGCAGGAGGTCCGCGTGCCAGGCGACCGCCTCGTCGACGACGGCTTCGACGGGATCGACGGCGAGCAGCACCCGGCGCACGGGCGCCGCCGGGTCGCCGCAGACGAGCCCGACCGCGTCCCAGTCCCGTGCCCAGGCGGGGTCGTACATCTGCTCGAGCACGGAGACGACCTGGGCCAGGGTCGGCGTGCTGGTTTCGCTCGTCACGCCGGGAACGATAGTCGCCACGATGCCGCCTGACCATGGAAAGGTGAACTGTTCGCTATGTCTCGACTACGCACAGCTATCACCCCGATTGACGCCAGCAATTGCAGTGGGCCCGGCCGGGTTCGAACCGACGACAGCCGCGGTGTAAGCGCGGTGCTCTACCAGCTGAGCTACAGGCCCCCGACCATGGTCAGAGCGACGCCACGGCATTCCGGTAAGCGGACAGCGGGCGCGCCTCGCCCGGCCCGTTCACGACGCTCCATCGCAGCACCCCGGCCTGGTCGATCAGGAAAGTGCCCCGCACCGCGGCCCCCATGCTGTCGTTGAAGACCCCGTACGCCCGCGCGACCTCCCCGTGCGGCCAGAAGTCCGACAGCAGCGGGAAGTCGTACTTCTCCGCCTCCGCCCACGCCCGCTGAGCGTGCACAGGGTCGCACGAGACGCCGACCAGCTGCACCGCGGCGTCCTCGAACTCCTCGAGGTGGTCCTGGAGCTCGCACAGCTCGCCCGTACAGATGCCCGAGAAGGCGAAGGGGTAGAAGACCAGGACGACGCCCCGCTCGTCCCGCGAAGTCGCTGAGGCGGACCGTGCGGCCGTGCTGGTCGCGCAGGGCGAAGTCGGGCGCGGGCGAGCCGATCTGGAGCGTCATGCCGCCCAGTCTCTCAGCGTGGCCGGGAAGCGTCAGCGCCGGCCGCCGCGGGGCGTCGCCAGCCGCGTGCCCGTCCAGTCCTGGGAGGCGCTGATCGTGCTGGTGGCGTGCAGGCCCGCTGTGGGCGCGGCGTCCTCGATCTCGGACGGCTCGACGTGCCCGGGCCGGCCCGACTTGGGGGTGAACAACCAGATGACGCCGCCCGTCGGCGAGGTTGGTCAGGGCGTCGACCAGGGCGTCGACGAGATCGCCGTCGTCCTCACGCCACCAGTAGATCGCCGCGTCGACGACGTCCTGCGCGTCCTCGTCCTCCAGCTCGTTGCCGGTCAGGGCCTCGACGGAGGCGCGCAGCGCGTCGTCGACGTCGTCGTCGTAGCCGAACTCCTGGACCACCTGCCCGGCCCGAAGACCGAGCCGGCTCGCCAAAGCCGTTTCTGCCGACTGCTCCGCCGCGGACTCCGCGGTCGCGCCCACCTTCAGTACCCTCCTCGTCGCTCAGTCGGCGACGGGAATCCTCCCGTCGCCGCGCACGCGGGCCCTCGAGGCCCGCGCACGCCCCGTGTGCCCCAGTCCACTGCACAGGGCACCCCCTGCGCAACCGTCAGGACCGGGGTGTCAGCGCGAGGGGGCGTGTTCGCCCGCATCCGTGCGGCTGGATGTGACGCGAGACGCTCTTGGGCATGAGGATGGAGGACGACGACCGCGCGCGTTCCGAGCGTGCCGCGGCCGGGACCGCGAACGGACGGAACGAAGGGGACGATCGACGTGGTTGCACGCGACGACGCAGGGCCCATCCTCAACGGCCTGCCCAGCCAGCTGCCCGACATCGACCCCGAGGAGACGCAGGAGTGGCTCGCGTCACTGGACGGCGCGGTCGACGAACGCGGGCGCCTGCGTGCCCGCTACCTCATGCTCGCGCTGCTGCAGCGGGCCCGCGAACGTGGTGTCGGCGTCCCCAGCCTCTCCTCGACCGACTACATCAACACCATCCCGCCCGAGGCGGAGCCCTGGTTCCCCGGCGACGAGGACATGGAGCGGCGCTACCGGGCGTGGACGCGGTGGAACGCAGCGATCATGGTTCACCGTGCGCAGCGGCCGGGGATCAGCGTGGGCGGGCACATCTCCACCTACGCCTCGTCGGCGACCCTCTACGAGGTCGGCTTCAACCACTTCTTCCGCGGCAAGGACGCCCCCGGCGGCGGTGACCAGGTCTACCTCCAGGGCCACGCCTCGCCCGGGATCTACGCCCGGTCGTTCCTCGAGGGCCGGCTCTCCACCGACCAGCTCGACGGCTTCCGGCAGGAGCGGTCGCACCCGAGCGGGGGGCTGCCGTCGTACCCGCACCCACGGCTCATGCCGGACTACTGGGAGTTCCCGACCGTGTCGATGGGGCTCGGGCCCATCAACGCGATCTACCAGGCGCAGTTCAACAAGTACCTGCACGCTCGCGGCATCAAGGACACCTCCGACCAGCACGTCTGGGCGTTCCTCGGGGACGGCGAGATGGACGAGCCCGAGTCGCGCGGCGCGCTGCAGCTCGCCGCCGGCGAGGAGCTCGACAACCTCATCTTCGTCGTCAACTGCAACCTGCAGCGCCTGGACGGTCCCGTCCGGGGCAACGGGAAGATCATCCAGGAGCTCGAGTCGTTCTTCCGCGGAGCCGGCTGGAACGTCATCAAGGTGGTCTGGGGCCGCGAGTGGGACCCGCTGCTGGCCGCCGACCGCGACCACGCACTGGTCAACCTCATGAACGTCACCCCGGACGGCGACTACCAGACCTACCGCGCCGAGGACGGCGCCTTCATCCGCGAGCACTTCTTCGGGCGCGACCCCCGCACCCGGGCGATGGTCGCGAACATGTCGGACGCCGACATCTGGCGGCTCAAGCGCGGCGGACACGACTACCGCAAGGTCTACGCCGCGTACAAGGCCGCCGTGGAGCACACCGGCCAGCCGACGGTCATCCTCGCCAAGACGATCAAGGGCTACGGCCTCGGCCCGCACTTCGCCGGGCGCAACGCGACCCACCAGATGAAGAAGCTGACCCTGGAGGACCTCAAGCTCCTGCGCGACGGCCTGCGCATCCCCGTCAGCGACGAGCAGCTCGAGGCCGACCCGTACCTGCCGCCCTACTACCACCCCGGCGACGGCGACGAGATCATCGAGTACCTGCGCGAGCGCCGCCGGCGCCTGGGCGGCCCGGTACCGCAGCGGCGGGTCGCCGGCCAGTCCCTGAAACTGCCGGAGGGCGGCAGCTACGACGTCGCCAAGCGCGGTTCCGGCAAGCAGCCTGTGGCCACGACGATGGCGTTCGTCCGGCTGCTGCGCGACCTGATGCGCGACAAGGAGTTCGGCCCCCGGGTCGTGCCGATCATCCCGGACGAGGCGCGCACCTTCGGGATGGACTCGTTCTTCCCCACCTCGAAGATCTACAACCCGCACGGCCAGCGCTACACGTCCGTGGACCGCGAGCTCATGCTCGCCTACAAGGAGTCGCAGAGCGGCCAGATCCTGCACCTCGGGATCAACGAGGCCGGCTCCGCGTCGGCCTTCACGGCTGCCGGATCGTCGTACGCGACCCACGGCGAGCCGATGGTGCCGATCTACATCTTCTACTCGATGTTCGGCTTCCAGCGGACCGGGGACGCGCTGTGGGCGGCCGCCGACCAGATGGTGCGAGGCTTCCTGATCGGGGCGACCGCCGGCCGCACCACGCTGACCGGCGAGGGCCTGCAGCACGCAGACGGGCATTCCCCCTGCTCGCCGCCACGAACCCGGCCGTGATCGCCTACGACCCTGCCTACGCCTACGAGATCGGGCACATCGTCCGCGACGGGCTGCGGCGCATGTACGGCGAGTCGCCGGAGAACGTCTACTACTACCTCACCGTCTACAACGAGCCCTACGTGCAGCCCGCCGAGCCGGAGGGTCTCGACGTCGAGGGCGTGCTGCGTGGCATGTACCTGCTGCGGCCCAGCGACCTGACGGACGGCGACCGGCCGCGCGGGCAGATCCTCGCCTCCGGCGTGGCGGTGCCGTGGGCGCTCGAGGCGCAGCACCTGCTGCGGGACGACTGGGGCGTCGCAGCGGACGTCTGGAGCGTGACGAGCTGGAGCGAGCTGCGCCGCGACGGCCTGCGCTGCGACGAGCAGGCCTTCGTCCAGCCGGGGTCGGAGAGGCAGGTGCCGTACGTCACGCAGCGGCTGGCGAACGCACCCGGCCCGGTGGTCGCCGTCAGCGACTACATGCGCCAGGTGCAGGACCAGATCCGGCCCTGGATCCCGAGCGACTACGCCTCCCTCGGGACGGACGGGTTCGGGTTCTCCGACACCCGCCCCGCCGCACGCCGGTTCTTCCTGGTCGACGGCCCGTCGGTCGCGACCCGGCTCCTGCTCCAGCTGGCGGAGCGAGGCGAGATCGACCCATCCCTGCCCGGTCAGGCGATCGAGAAGTACCGGCTGCACGACGTGGCCGCCGGCACGACGGGCTCGACGGGCGGGGAGGCCTGACCCCCAGTTCAGCGGCGATCAAGAAAAGTTGGGGATCATGGCGAACCATGATCCCCAACTTTTCCTTGATCGCCGCAAGGGGGCGGGTCAGGGTCGCTTGAAGAGCTTCTTCTCGCGGATGTCGACGACCGGGATCTGCCCGCTGGGCGGCCCGGCGGCGGCGCGGGCCCGCTCCGCCTCCTCCACCACGCGCTGCAGCTCCGGCCGCACCTGCTCGACCTTCTCCCGGTCCGGGTGCGAGGCCACCAGCACGTCGAGCGTGCGGCGCGCGTCCGCGGTGCGTCCGGCCTCGGCCGCGGCGAGGACAAGCTGGCGCCCCACCTCGACCACGTGCTCCTTGAGCCGCCAGTGGCCGACACCGAGGCCGAGCCCCTCGGCCGGCAGCCCCTCCTCGCGGAGCATCTGCACCGCCGTGGCGAGGGCGCAGCCGGTGGGGTCGCGGTCCGAGGCGGTGGCCAGCCGGCGCAGCGCCTGTTCGCGGTCGTCGTGCACCGAGAGCCGGCCCATCTCGATCAAGGGGTACCAGGCCCGCGGCGAGTGAGCGAGCTCCTCGGCGAGGGACCAGACTGCGTCGTTCGCGCCCGTGCGGGGGTCACCGCCCTGGTGCCCCTGGTCCGCGTGCGCGCAGACGATCTCGGCGAGGGCGTGGAAGGACTCGACGTCGTTGGGGTTCTCTCGGAGCACGGACCACAGCCGCGCCTCCTCCGCCGGCGTGGGCGCCACCGGCGCCGCTGCCGCGGGCCGCCGCGGTGCCGGTGGCTGCTCCCCGGCCAGCCGTCGCCGGATGCGGTCGAGTACTCCCATGTGTCCCTCCCGAGCTGAGGCCGACCCGTCCGGACGCCTCCACGTCGACAGCCCGGTCCGCCGGGTCTCTCCCGGTGCCGGTTCGACCCTAACCCGGCCCGCTGCCCTTGGCGACCACGCTGGTGCCCCCTTGCGCGCTCCCCCGAACAGCGGGTGAGGTGGCGGAATGGGACGCCGACCAGCGCTCGAGCGACCTGTCCGGTGCGGGGCAGGCCGGTGACAGGCGTTGTGGACGGCGGACAAAATCAGGGCCGGTCACCCGCCGCCGATTTCACCCGGACGGATCTCGTCCGCGACGCCGGCCCGCTCGCCACCGCCGCCCTGCAGTCGATGGACGAGCGCCTCGCCTGGTTCCGCGCCATGGACCCGCAGGACCGCTCATGGGTGGGCCTGGTGGCGCAGGCGGCCATCGCCGCGTTCCTCGACTGGTATGCGGCAGACGGCGGGGCTGGCCCCCACGTCAGCCCCGACGTGTTCGCCACCGCCCCTCGAGAGCTCACCCGTTCGGTCTCCCTGCAGCAGGCGCTGGAACTGCTCCGCACCGTCGTCGACACGGTCGAGGCGCACGTGCCTGCCCTCGCGGCGCCCGGCGACGAGCAGCACCTGCGCGAGGCCGTCCTGCGCTACTCGCGCGAGGTGGCCTTCACCGCCGCCAGGATCTACGCCCGGGCCGCGGAGGCCCGCGGCGCCTGGGACGCCCGGCTGGAGGCGCTGGTCGTGGACGCCCTGCTGCGCGGCGAGTCCGACGACGCGCTGCGATCACGGGCAGCGGCCCTCGGCTGGGCCGGGTCCGACCAGGTGACCGTGGTCGTCGGGAGCACGCCGCCGGGACTCGTGGGCGACGTCGTGGGCACACTGCGGCGGGCCGCTGCCGGGCTGGGGGCCGACGCGCTGTTCGGCGTCCAGGGGGATCGCATGGTGGTCGTGCTCGGCCGCCGGGACGACCCGCTCTCGGCGGCGGCGGTCATGGCCGGCCATCTGGGGCCCGGCCCGGTGGTCACCGGTCCCCTCGTCCCCACGCTCGCGGAAGCGGGCCGCTCGGCCCGGGCCGCCCTGGCCGGCATCGTCGCCGCTCGCGCCTGGCCGGGCGCGCCGCGCCCCGTCGCCGCCGACGACCTGCTGCCCGAGCGGCTGCTCAGCGGCGACGCCGTGGCCCGCAGGACCCTGGTGGACCGGGTGTACCGGCGGCTCGCCCAGGCGGACCCGGCGCTGCTCGTCACGGTGGCCGCCTACCTGGAGGCCGGCCGGTCCGTCGAAGCGGCCGCCCGGCAGCTGTTCGTGCATCCCAACACGATCCGGTACCGGTTGAAGGGCGCCGCCAAGGTCACGGGCTGGGACCCGTCGGACCCCCGGGAAGGCTTCGTGCTGCAGGTCGCGATCGCCGCGGGCCGGCTGGCAGACGCGCCCAGACCGGCCGTGGATCCACGCAGTTTGTAGGTTTCACCAAACGGCTGCGAGAAGGTTCGTGCCGGTGGCCCTGCTGCGCAGGCCGTCCGCGGGGAAGGCTGTCAAGGTGCTCGCTCTCGTGTGCCCCGGTCAGGGCTCCCAGACTCCCGGCTTCCTCGCGCCATGGCTCGAGGTGCCCGACGTCGCCGAGCGGCTGCGCTGGCTGAGCGCCGTCGCCGGGATCGACCTGGTCACCCACGGCACGACCTCGGACGCCGAGACCATCCGCGACACCGCAGTCGCACAGCCGCTGATCGTCGCTGCGGGTCTGGTCGCCCTGCCGGCCCTGCTGCCGGAGGCCGTCCGCGACCCGGACGACGCCTCTGCCGTGGCGGACGTCGTCGCGGGTCACTCCGTCGGGGAGCTGACCGCCGCCGCGCTGGCCGGAGTGCTGACCGCCGAGCAGGCACTCGTGCTGGTCCGTGAGCGCGGCCGCGCCATGGCCGCGGCCAGCGCGGTGACGCCGACGGGCATGAGCGCGGTGCTCGGGGGGAATCCGGAGGAGGTGGCAGCGGTCCTCGCGGAGCACGGCCTGACGGCGGCGAACAGGAACGCGGCCGGGCAGGTCGTCGCCGCCGGCACGCTCGAGCAGCTCGCCGCGCTGGCGGCGGCTCCCCCGGCGCGCACCCGGATCGTGCCCCTGCAGGTCGCGGGAGCCTTCCACACGTCGCACATGTCCCCCGCCGTCGACGTCCTGGCCGGCTACGCCCGCGTCCTCACCCCGCGCCCGCCCCGGGTCGAGCTGCTGTCCAACGCCGACGGCGCCGTCGTCGAGTCGGGCGTCGAGGCCCTGTGGCGGATCGTCCACCAGGTCAGCAGCCCAGTTCTCTGGGACGCCTGCAGCGCGACCCTCGCCGACCTCGGCGTCACGGGTCTGCTCGAGCTGCCGCCGGCGGGCACGTTGGCGAATCTCGCCAAGCGCGCGCTGCCCGGCGTCGAGATCGTCGCCCTGAAGACCCCCGACGACCTGCCCGCCGCTCGGGCCCTCGTCGAGGCCCACGCCGAGCGTGCCGGCGGCAGTGCCGCCGCCGACGCGCCGACGACAGACACCGGGCTGAGCCCCGCCTCGGGAGGCACCGCATGAGCCAGACCCCCTCTACGCCCGGCACGCCCCGGATCGCCACCCCGAGCGGCAGTGCCCACGCCCGGCTGCTCTCGGTGGGCTCGTACCGCCCGGCGCGCATCGTGTACAACGACGAGCTCGTCGAGGCCATCGACTCCTCGGACCAGTGGATCCGCGAGCGCTCGGGCATCGTCAGCCGCCGCTGGGCGGCGCCCGACGAGTCCGTGACCGACATGGCCGAGAAGGCCTCCCGCGTCGCGCTCGAGCGCGCCGGTCTCACCCCCGCCGACGTCGACATGGTCCTGGTGGCCACCGTCACGCACCCGTACCAGACGCCCTCCTCGGCGTCGCTGCTCGCGCACCGGCTCGGTTCGACGCCGGCCGCCGCGCTCGACATCTCGGCGGCGTGCGCGGGCTTCTGCTACGGCGTCAGTCTGGCCAACGACATGGTCCGCAGCGGCTCAGCTCGGCACGTGCTCGTCGTCGGCGTCGAGAAGCTGTCCGACTTCATCGACCTGCACGACCGGTCGACCGCCTTCATCTTCGGGGACGGCGCGGGCGCCGTGATCGTGGGACCGAGCGACACCCCGGGTATCGGGCCGACGGTCTGGGGGGCGGACGGCTCCCAGTGGGACACGATCGTCAACAAGTCCTCGTGGATCGAGTACCGCGACACCGAGGGCGCCGAATGGCCGGCGTTGAAGATGGCCGGCCAGGCCGTGTTCAGGTGGGCGGTCTGGCAGATGGCGCCGATCGCCCAGAAGGCCCTGGACGCCGCCGGCGTCGCGGCGGGCGACCTCGCGGCGTTCATCCCGCACCAGGCGAACGCCCGGATCGTCTCCGCCATGGTCAAGCAGCTGGGCCTGCCGGAGCACGTGCCGGTCTCGTACGACATCGAACAGTCGGGCAACACGTCCGCCGCGTCCGTCCCGCTCGCGATGGATCGCATGCTCGAGGAGGGCGCTGCCGCCCACGGTGGCCTGGCCCTGCTCATCGGCTTCGGCGCCGGGCTGACCTACGCGGCCCAGGTCGTCGAGCTGCCGTAAGGTCCACTACCGGAGCCCAGATCACCACAAGCAGCACGCGGCGACCCGCCAGCCCGGGATCACCCCACCCGACCCACCGATCACGAAGGAGCGCATCCGCATGGCACTGAGCGAGCAGGAGATCCTCACGGGTCTGGCCGACATCGTCAACGAGGAGACAGGTCTCGCCGTCGACGCCGTCCAGCCCGGGAAGAGCTTCACGGACGACCTCGACATCGACTCCCTGTCGATGATGACGATCGTCGTGAACGCCGAGGAGAAGTTCGGCGTGCGGATCCCCGACGACGACGTGAAGAACCTGAAGACCGTCGGCGACGCCGTCTCGTACATCCAGAGCGCGCAGGGCTGACGGCACTCGGCCGGGGTGGCCGGGCCCGACCGGCCACCCCCGGCCGCCCCGGGGAGCACCAAGCAGGACGTCCGGCAGGGGCCGGACCGGAAGGACGAGGAGCAGCTCATGGCCAACGGCACGCCACGCCGGGTCGTCGTCACCGGACTGGGGGCGACCTCTCCGCTCGGCGGCGATCTGCCCAGCACCTGGACAGCAGCTCTCGAGGGCCGGTCCGGCGCCCGCCCCATCGAGGCCGACTGGGTGGCGCTCTACGACCTCCCGGTCACGTTCGCCGCCCAGCTGGCGGTACCGACCACCGACACCCTCAGCCGGGTGGAGGCCCGTCGGCTCGACCCCTCCGGGCAGATGGCCCTGGTGGCCGCCCGGGAGGCCTGGGCGGACGCCGGGGCGCCCGAGGTGGAGCCCGAGCGGCTCGGCGCTGTCTGCGCATCGGGCATCGGTGGGGTGTGGACGCTGCTGTCGGCGTACGACGTCCTCAAGGAGAAGGGTCCGCGGCGGATCTTCCCGCTGACTGTTCCCATGCTGATGCCGAACGGCCCTGCCGCCGCGGTCGGCCTCGAGCTGGGCGCCCGCGCCGGGGTGCACACGCCGGTGTCGGCCTGCGCCTCGGGGGCCGAGGCGATCGCCTACGGCCTCGACATGATCCGGACCGGCCGTGCGGACGTCGTCGTGGCCGGCGGCACGGAGGCGGCCATCCACCCCCTGCCCATCGCCGGCTTCGCGGCGATGCAGGCCCTGTCGACCCGCAACGACGCACCTGCGATCGCCTCGCGGCCCTACGACGCGGCCCGTGACGGGTTCGTGCTGGGCGAAGGCGCCGCGCTGGCGGTGCTCGAGAGCGAGGAGCACGCCCGCGCCCGCGGTGCCACCATCTACGCCGAGGTCGTCTCGGCCGGCCTCACCTCCGACGCGCACCACATCGCGGCGCCCGACCCGACCGGGCAGGGCGTGATCCGCGCGATGCACGCCGCGGTCGAAGCCGGGGGGATCGACCTCGCGGACGTCGTCCACCTGAATGCCCACGCCACGTCGACGCCGGCCGGCGACGTCGCGGAGGCACGCGCGATCCGCACCGCCCTGGGGGACGCGACCGACCACATCGCCGTCTCGGCGACGAAGTCGATGACCGGGCACCTGCTGGGGGCGGCCGGGGCGCTGGAGGCGGCGTTCTCGATCCTGGCCGTTCGCGACCGGGTCGCGCCGCCGACGATCAACGTGGACGACCTCGACCCCGAGGTGGACCTCGACGTCGTGCGGAAGGACCCGCGCTCGTTGCCGGACGGCGACATCGTCGCGATCAACAACGCATTCGGCTTCGGCGGCCACAACGTCGTGCTGACCTTCCGGAGCGTCTGAACCAGGACGGCTGCGGCCCTCCGTCGCGGTTACACGCGCTCCGGCCGTTCTCCGGCCTTCGCCGGCCCCGGAATCGGCCGGAACGCGGGTGACGTCGCGGCCGGCGGCCGGAACGCGAGTGACGTCGCGGCCGGCGGCCCGCCGCCTCGGACGTCGTCCGTCCCGAGGAACACCTGTGGGGGGCGTCCCGCTCGGGACGCCCCCCACAGCATGTGCGCGGCCGGTCAGGAGCCGCTGCGCGATGAGGCCCTGCGCGACGTGTGTCCCCTCAACGTGATCATCCAACTGGAATGATCACGTTGAGGGGACACACGTCGCCCGTCAGCCGACGCGGTGGAGCCAGCGCACCGGCGCGCCGTCACCGGCGTGACGGAAGGGCTCGAGCTCGTCGTCCCAGGCACGCCCGAGCGCGAGGTCGAGCTCGTGCACGAGGTGCTCGGGGTCGAGCAGTCCGACCTCCATCGCCGCCCTGATCCGGTTCTCGGGGACGACGACGTTGCCGTGCACGTCCGTGACGGCATGAAAGATGCCGAGCTCGGGCGTGTGGCTCCACCGGGCGCCGTCGACACCGTTCGACGGCTCCTCGGTCACCTCGTACCGAAGGTGCGCCCACCCGCGAAGGGCGGACGTCAACCGTGCACCCATCCCC
This sequence comes from uncultured Actinomycetota bacterium, assembly GCA_963786765.1. Classification (GTDB taxonomy): domain Bacteria; phylum Actinomycetota; class Actinomycetes; order Actinomycetales; family Kineosporiaceae; genus DATKNA01. Next base: position 66,986 of record CAWBAJ010000002.1, read on the forward strand.
TGTTCCGCCTGCCAGGACAGCTCGGCACGGTACATGCCGGGCGCCGCGGGCTGGGGGATCCAGTCCATGGACAAGCGGACGCCGAGCACGCCGCCGGCCGCCCATTCGATGTGCGGGCACAGCGCGCGCGGCGCGGAGTGCACGTAAAGGACGCCGCGCGTGGTTGTACCGGCCATCTGGACCCTCCTGTCGACGATGCGAGATGCGTCTTCCCCAACGATCTCGATCGACGGCGGCGGGCACGGTCGGAAAACAGCGCTCGGCGTGGCTTGCGCGCTCATTGTGCACCAGACGGGGACCCGCGCACCAGCACACTGGTCTTCAAATTAGCTACGTGGCGTCACAAGTTGATTACGAAGAGTTTCTGCCGCTCGGACTGTAGGACCCGAGCACGTCGGCCGATACACCCGATGAGGTCGTCCCGTCCCCGGAGGTCAGCGTGTACCGTCGAGATCGTCTCGTCGACGCCCCGGCCGGCGCCACCCGGCGCGCACCCAGCGCCGCCGACCCCGACGCCTACTCCGCGTCGCCGTCCGACGTCGCCTACGACGAGAACGTCGTCAGCGAGGTCATCCGGCCGGCCGCCATCGTCCCGGAGGAGGCGGCCCGCGCCATCCTCGTGGAGCTGTCGCTGAACAGCATCCACTCCGGCGGCCTCTGGCGCGCCGAGCCCAGCCGCTGGAACCGGTACGACCGGCCCTGGGCCTCGACCCAGGACCCCGGGGAGGCCTGCCTGCTGGGCAGCATCCAGGTCGCCTACGGGACGCCGACCAAGTACGAGATCACCATCTACCGCGTCTCCATCACCCGGCGCGGGGGCGAGCTCGGGTTCACCGTGCAGGGGCTCACCGACGAGGCCCTCGGTCACGGCGACCTGTCGCTCGCCCAGTGCCCCCGTGCGACCGTGCTGCCGCCGCCGAAGCCGTTCCGCTTCTGACCGGCCCGGCCGCCCGCGGGACCCGGGGGGGCTCCGATACTGCTCTGGTGGCGGCCTGGACGATCCTGACCGCGGAGCTGGCCCATCGTGCCCCGCTACTGCCGGACAACCTGTTCGGCCACCTCGTCGCCACGGCCGTCCCAGGCGTGGAGGAGTGGCGCGACGGGGCGTACCGGTGCACCCTGCGGCTGCCCGGAGGGGCGGGCATCGCCGCGTTGCGACCGGGGCCGCCCGGCGCGTCGTCGGTCCTGGCCACCCTGCACCTGGCCGACCCCGCGGACGCCGACAGCGCGGTGGCCGTGTGTCGCCGCATCCTGGACCTCGACGCCGACCCTGCTGTGATCGACGCGGCCCTGGCCGGCGACCCGGTGCTCGCACCCATGGTGGCCGCCGCCCCCGGTCGCCGCGTCCCCGGCACGGCCGACGCCGAGCAGTTCGCGGTCCGGGCCGTGCTCGGCCAGCAGGTCTCGACCGCCGCGGCGCGGACGCACGCAGCCCGGCTGGTTACCGCACACGGAGACCCGGTGCAGGACCCGGCAGGGAGCTTGACGCACCTCTTCCCGCGGCCGGCCCGGCTCGCCGCGATGGATCCCGGCGAGCTGGCCCTGCCGGGGGCGCGTCGCGTCGCCGTTCTCGGCCTGGTACGTGCCCTGGCCGAGGGGCGGGTGGACCTCTCCCCCGGCGCAGACCCGGCGACCGCGGCGGCTCAGCTCGCCGCCCTGCCCGGGATCGGGCCGTGGACGGTCGGCAGCGTCGCCATGCGCGCGCTCGGGGACCGGGATGCGTTCCTCGCGGGCGACCTCGGGGTCCGGCTGGCCGCCCGGCGGCTCGGGCTGCCCGCGACGCCCGGGGCGTTGACCCGGCGCGCCGGGGTCTGGCGGCCCTGGCGCGCCTACGCCGTCCAGCACCTGTGGGCGACCAGCGATCATGCGGTCAACCGGATGCCCACCTGACATCCCACCACGATTGTGGCTTAGCACTCGCACAGCGAGAGTGCTAAAATCGGCCTCGTCCGGAGAACTCTCCGACATGTTGGCGCACTGCTTCCGGTCGCCACCGTGGCGGCCGGGTTCGACGAGGAGGTGACAGAGGTGTCGCTGACCTTCGACCCCTTCCGTGAGATGGACCGGCTCACGAGCCAGCTGCTCGGCACGGGCACTCCCACCCGCGGCCCGCGCTGGATGCCGATGGACCTCTACCGGGTGGACGACCACTACGTCGTGACCGTCGACCTGCCCGGCGTGGACCCGGGATCGATCGACCTCAACGTGGACGGCAACACCCTGACGATCAGCGCCGAGCGGTCGCTGCGCTCCGACGAGGGCGTGCAGTGGCTCGCACAGGAGCGTCCGGTCGGCTCGTACCTGCGGCAGCTGCAGCTCGGTGACGGGCTCGACGTCGAGAAGATCCAGGCGTCGTACGACTCGGGCGTGCTCACCGTGACGATCCCGGTGGCCGAGCGGGCACGCCCGCGCCGCATCACCGTCGAGTCCGGCAGCGGCCGCACGGCTGTCGACACGAACCGCACCGTCCAGGGGGAGGTCACGAGCAGCTGATCCCCCCCGGCGGCTGACGCACGGACGCCCCGTGGCCCGGCGGGGCCACGGGGCGTCCGTGCGTCAGCTCACGTCGCGGAGAGCGTCAGCTCACGTCAGGGAGGACGTCAACCCGCATCACGGGCGGACCTTCGAGACGCGGGTCGACCAGTTCGCCAGTGCGGTGCGCGTGCCGCCGCAGCTGCCGAACGGTGCGGCCTCGTACTGGGCCAGCGTGCACCCGGGCTTGCCGATGTACTCGCTCGCGATCCAGACGTCACGGCCCACCACGGAAGCGGCGCCGTAGTCGCCCCAGCGCGACGAGGCGGGCTGGGCGCCGTCGGGGTCGAACGCCTTGTAGCCGGTGAAGCCGTCCTCCGGCCCCTTGCCCATCGACGCGATCTGGACCGCCTGGGGGCCGCGCGCCGTGAAGCCGGCGAAGGCCGCCGACGGGTAGTAGTTCTGGCCGGCCAGGGTGAAGGTCATCACGCCCCGCCCGCTGTCGGTGACGCCGAGCGCGGGGTAGGTCAGCGCGACCTTGTCGATCCCGAACTGGCCCTGAGCGGCCACCCGGCCGTGGACGGTGGCCCGGCCCACGACGTCGACGACGTACCAGGCGATACCGGCCTGCACTCCGGAGGGCAGCTTGACGGCGGTGTCGAGCGCGCCGTACACCCGCCCGCGGACGAACATGACCTGCTGCATCCGGGTGTCGTTCGCGTCGAGCTTCTCCAGCACCTCGCCGGTCGGCGTGGCGCCGGGTCCGTTGAGCGCGACGGTGCAGGTGGCGTCGTTCAGGCAGTAGCGCAGCGGCGTCAAGCCGTCCTTCTGCGTCGCCTTCGGGGGCAGCGAGTAGCGCTTCACGGGGAGGGTGTCCAGCCGCAGGCGAGCCGCCGGGTGCGCCCGGTTGAGCGTCTTCGTCCCGGTCATCGCCCAGAAGACGATGGAGTTCGACGTGTAGGAGTCGTCGCCCCGGGCCTCCTCTGCCGCGTTGGACGAGAGGAAGTACTCGGTGCCGCCGTGACGCTTGTCGAAGTCGCGTGCCGACGGGGAGTGGGCCGGCCAGATGGTGAAGCCGTTCCGCCCGTGCTCGACCCCGGTGGTGTCGAACTGCGTGACGTAGATCCTCTTGGCGCCCTCGGCGAGCGCCTTCTTGTCGAACGCGTACACCTGCGCCGAGTTGTAGGGGGCTTCGAAGAACGAGTACTCGTTGGTCGTGATGTAGAACCCGTAGGCGTCGAAGCCGATGTGCGGGTAGTCGCCGATGCACGGGCAGTTCGGGTGCACCGGGGTTCCCTCGGTGCCGTCGTCCTGCACGGGCAGCCGGTAGATCCGCCACTTGCCGGTCGGGTTCTGGGTCACGGCGATGTCGAGGGAGTTGGCCCCGGTGAAGTCGCCGGTCTCGGGGTCCTGCGCCAGCTCGAGCATGACCAGGTAGAAGGTGCCGGTCGACGAGTCGTAGACACAGCTCGGGTCGGTCGGCTCCGGGCCGAACACGCCGGTCGTCCGGTTGATCGGGGACGGCAGCCCGAAGAACTTGCTCAGGCTCATCACCCCGCCACGGCTGCCGCTGGTGGTGTCGACCCGGACGGCGTCGTTGACCGCCTCCACCACGTAGCCCTTGCCCACGCACAAGCCCTGGTCCGGGGGCTCCAGCGAGAACTGGTTCCCGTTGTCGGCGAGACGCGAATCCCGATGGGTCAGCCCCTCGAAGCTACGCAGGAGCCGAGCGCCGCTGCGGACGAGGCCCTTCGGCAGCGCGGCGGCCGCGGCCTTGCCCGCGACCGCGAGCGACTGGCGTGCACTGGGCGGCCGGCTCAGGCTGCGGTCGTGGACGGCGCGCACCTTGGTGACCCTTGCGGTCGCGGCGTCGGCGTGCGCACCCTCCTCGCGCGGCTCGTCGTGGATCTCGTTGCGCTGCACGCCGCTCACGGACCCGGTCCGACCCGGGACGAACGCCGTGGTCTTCCCCGCGTGCAGCGACCGGGTCCTGCCCGTGATCGCCTTGGTGGTCGCGGCAGCAGTCGTCGCCGCCTGCGCGCCTCTGGCCGCACCGGCCGCGCTGCCCGTCGCGCCGGCCGCACTGCCGGCCGCGCCGAGTGAGGTGGCACAGGTGGCCGCGATCGCGGCCCCAGCCACCAGTAAACGCCGATCCACGTGGTCTCCCTCTTGCCTCGAGAGCCTCGGAACGAGGTGAGTGGGAACTTTGCACACCCTGTGCGTTTCAGCAACGGATCCGGGCGAAAATCCCGACCCTCCGTTGATGCGGCGACGTGTCCGGCTCCGCACCACGGCCGCCGCGACGCGGCGTGCGGCCTCGCCTCCCACCACTGCACAGGAACCTCGGTTAACGTGACCAGGCGCGTCGCGCGGACAGCGACCGAGAGTGACGGAACGGCTACGGAGGATCGGGTGACTCAGGGGGAGCATCTGCCTCTCGACCTCGGCCTCGACGTTCCCCGCCCGCCGGGCCCCCCGCCAGCTGCGCGGCACCGTCGCGCCGCCGCCACCCCCCGGCTGCTGCGCCGCTACGTCGCGGCCGGCCTGGCCTCGGCCCTGGTCTCGATCTTCGGCGTCGCCGGGTGCGAGTACCACCAGCTGAACGCGAACATCACCAGCCTGCCGCTCTTCGGGGGCGTCGGCGGCGATGCCGGCACGGAGAAGGCCGACCGGTTCGGGAACACCCCGATCGACGTCCTCGTCATCGGCTCCGACACGCGCTCGGGCGCCGCCGACTGCGCCCTCGGTCAAGGCTGCTCCAAGGACGGCAACGGAGCGAACGCCGACGTCGAACTTCTGGTGCACGTCGCCGCCGACCGGGGCAGTGCGACAGTGCTGAGCATCCCCCGGGACACCGTCGCGGACCTGCCGGCCTGTTCCGACCCCGTCACCGGGCGGTCCGCCGTTCCCCGCCGCGGCCAGATCAACTCCAGCCTCAACTACGGCCCGGGGTGCACGGTGGCCGCCGTGCACACCCTGACCGGGATCCCCATCGGGCACTTCGCGCTGCTGGACTTCTCCGCCGTCGTCACGATGTCCGACGCCGTGGGCGGGGTGCCGGTCTGCGTCAGCGACGACGTCTACGACACGTACTCCCACCTGAAGCTGCGCCGCGGCAACCACGTCCTGCAGGGCAAGTCCGCCCTGGAGTTCGTCCGCTCGCGCCACGGCTTCGGCGACGGCAGCGACATCGGCCGCACGTACGCCCAGCACCTCTTCCTCGGCTCGATGATCAGGACGGTCAAGAGCGCAGGGACGATCGCCGACCCCCGACGTCTGCTGGGGGTCGCGGACGCCGCCACCAAGGCCCTCACCGTCGACAGCGGCCTCGCGTCCATCCCCGACCTGCTCGGGCTCGCAACCGACCTGGGCAAGGTGCCCTCCAACCAGATCACCTTCGTGACCATGCCGACGCAGCCGGATCCGGCGGACCCGAACCGGGTCGTCCCGGCCGAGTCCGCGGCCGCGATCTTCGCCACGGTCGCCGCGGACCGTCCCCTCACGCGCAGCCGCGGCCAGGGAACGCCCTCGCCGTCCCCGTCCGCCACGCCCTCGCTCAGCTCCCTCGACGGGATCCCGGTACGGGTGCGGAACGCCACGGGACGCACCGGGCGGGCCGGGGAGGTCGCGGCCGGGCTGCAGCAGGCCGGCCTCGCCGCGGTGACGACGGCCACCGGCACGATCGAGCCGTCCTCGGCCGTGCGCTACCCCGCGGGCCAGGAGGCGGCGGCGCGCACGCTCGCCGCCCAACTGGGACTGCCCGCCTCGGCCGTGGTCCCGAGCACGACGCCGGCCCGCTGACCGTCGTGATCGGGCTGGACTGGACCCCAGGGGCAGCGGTTCCCCACGGCCGCGCCGCCGCCGGTCGACCAGAGCACCCTCGACGGCGGGCACGCCAGGACCGCGGACCAGGCGAAGGACTGCGCCCAGGTGAGCCGCGCGCGGACCGTGGAGCTGAACGGCGTCCCGATGACTCCCACGCAGGCCTACCGCCGCGCCACCGCGGTGCCCGACTCCGCGCCGTAGACCCGTGCCGCCTCGACCCGTTCCTCCCGCCGCCCTCCTCGTGGCAGGACTCGTCCTGGTGGCGGCGCTCGCCGGCTGTTCGGCCGGTCATGCGCCGGCCGGGGAGGCGGACGCGGCGTCCGGCGCTCCCCCGCCGGCGACCGGACCCGGGCCTCAGCCGCGGTACACGGTGCACGAGGCGCCGGCGCCGGGGACGTGCCACTACCGATACGTACAGGGGAAGCCGCTGCCCGACCCGGCCTGCACGCCCGGAGCGATCAACCCCGAGGTGACGCCGTCCACGCTGCGGCGGACGATCTGCGCCCCCGGCTACAGCGCACGGGTGCGGCCGCCCCGCGACGTGACGGACCGCGAGAAGCAGGCTGAGCGCCCGGGCCTACGGGTACACCGGCTCGTTCGCCACCGCCGAGCTGGACCACCTGGTTCCCCTCGGCGTGGGCGGCGATCCGAACGACGCGCGCAACCTGTGGCTGGAGCCGAACGACGACCCCCGGGCGACCACGAACGCCAACGGCAAGGACGACGTCGAGACCACCCTGCACGACGCCGTCTGCGCGGGCCGGGTCGGGCTGGTCGAGGCGCAGCGGGCCATCGCGGCGAACTGGACGACGGCCCTGGCGGTCCTCGGCCTGGAGTAGGACCCTGGCGCTCAGTAGTCGGGGAGGTCGTCGCCGCGCCACTCCACGAGCAGCAGCGTCGAGTCGTCCTGTCGTCCTGCGGGCTCGCGGTGCCACTCGAGCAGCCGGTGGTTGACGCGCCGCAAGAGCTCCGGCATCGGCAGCTTCGCCTGCAGCTCCTGCTCGACCAGGTCGATCAGCCGCGCCTCGCCCAGAGGCTCGGCGCCGCGGCGGAGGTCCACCGCCCCGTCGGTGTAGAAGAGCAGCCGGTCGCCCGGTTCGAGGAACTCCCTCATGACGGTCGGGTGCGGCCCGTCGAGGCCGATCGGCAGCGTGGTGGCGGCGCCGAGGGTCCGCACGACGCGGCCGTGCCGCACGAGCATGGGCGCGGGGTGCCCGGCGTTGACGAGGTGCAGCTCCCCCGTGGGCAGCTGCAGGTCGGCGAGCTGGGCCGTGACGAACCGGTCGTCGGGGAACTGGCTCTTGAAGGCCGCGTCGATGAGCGTGTACATGTCGGCGACGGGCACGCCGCTGCGGCGGGCGTGCCGGTAGGCGCCGACCGCCACCGACGCCATCACGCTCGCCCCGAGCCCGTGGCCCATCGCATCGAAGATCGCTATGTGCGCGGTCTCGTGGTTCACCGCGTAGTCGAAGGCGTCACCTCCGACCTCGTACGCCGGCTCGAGGATCCCGGAGATGCCCACCCGCGGGGCCGAGAGGGTCAGCGGCGGCAGCAGGTGCCACTGCATCTCGGCCGCGAGCGTCATGGCCCGGGTACGGCGGGCCCGGAAGTAGACGTCCGTGTGCCCGCCCTTGGCCAGGACCAGGTTGGTGGTGACGGCGGCCAGCCGGCGGGCGAGCAGGCGCCGCTCGTCGGTCAGCTCGGGGAAGCACACCGCGAGGACCCCGACGCGGTCGGTGCCGTCGAGCAACGGCGTCCACAGCACCGTCCCGTCGTCCTCCCCCGGCGACGTGAGCTGCTCGGAGTGCGCATACGCGCGGCCCGCAATCGTGCCGTCGATGGCGAGGGTGCCGACCACCTCGGAACCGACGGCCTCCGCCGACAGCGGTATCAGGATCCGCTGCTCGTAGTCGTGCAGGTAGACGGTGATCGCGCTCGCGCCGAGCGCTCCGGCGTGCCGGGACGCCCACAGCGGCACGAGCCAGGGCGGCAGCTCGTGCGCCTCGTCGAGCATCTCGAGCAGGGCCGCCTGCGGGTCCTGCTCCGGCTGACGCCCGGCGGCGTCCTCGCCCATGACTCAGACGTCCACGTGTGTACCCATGACGACCGTCCGGTCGGCGGGCAGCCCGAAGACCTCGGCGGGGTTGGCGGCGTTGTGCGCGAGTGTCACGAAGAGCATCTTGCGCCATCGTGGCATCCCCGGAGCGCGCGTGGTGCGCAGGGAGGCCCGGGACAGGAAGTAGGACGCCTTGTCGACGTCGACCTCGGGATCGAGCCGTCCCTCCTCGCACGCCTGATCGAGCGCCTGCGGGATGTCCGGCGGCTCCGAGAACCCGTACTTCACCGTCAGGTGGTAGATGCCGTCGTCGTCGTAGCCGAGGTCGTCGACGTGCAGCCGGTCGGTCGGGGTCCACGTACGGCACGTTCGCCGCCCGCGCCGACACGATCACCACCTGGTCGTGCCGGACGTGGTTGTGCTGCAGGTTCGCCCGCAGGGCCAGCGGCACGGTGTCCTTGGTCGGGTGCGGGAAGACGGCCGTGCCGGGCACCCGTGGCACCGGGTGCTCGTGCAGCTCGTCGACGAACGCCTGCAGCGATCCCTCGAGCTGCTGCCGGTTGGCGGTGACGATCTTGCGCCCCCGCTGCCACGTCGTCATCACCACGAACACGATCGTGGCGACGAGCAGGGGCAGCCACCCGCCTCGGGCGATCTTGACGAGGTTGCCGGAGAGGTAGACGAGCTCCACGCCGCCGAAGACCACCGCGGCCAGCGTGAGCTTCCACGGCTGCCAGTGCCACAGGTGCTTCGCCACCACGAGCATGAGCACGGTGTCGATGAGCAGCGCCCCCGTGACGGCGACACCGTACGCAGTGGCCAGTCGCGCCGACGTCTCGAAGGCGAGCACGAGCACGAGAACGCCGATGAACAGCGCGCCGTTGACCGCCGGGAGGTACACCTGCCCACCGGCGTGCTCGCTGGTCTGCTTCACCCGCTGCGCCGGCAGGAAGCCCAGCTGCATGGCCTGCCGGCTGACCGAGAAGGCGCCCGAGATCACGGCTTGTGAGGCGATCACCGTCGCCATGGTGGCGAGGACGACCATGGGCAGCCGCGCCCATTCCGGGATCAGCAGGAAGAACGGGTTCGCCACGGCGCCGGGCTGGGTGAGGATCAGACCCGCCTGGCCCAGGTAGTTCAGGGTGAGCGCCGGGAAGACGAAGAGGAACCAGGCCCGCCCGATCGCCGGCCTGCCGAAATGCCCCATGTCGGCGTAGAGCGCCTCGGCGCCGGTGATGCAGAGGACGACGGCCCCGATCGCGACGAACGCGATGTAGGCGTGCGCACCCACGAAGGCGGCGGCCCAGGTCGGCGAGAGCCCCTGGATCACCTGCGGATGCTTCGCGATGCCCCCGATGCCGGCGAGGGCGAGCACGGAGAACCAGACGATCATGATCGGTCCGAACAGAGCCCCGACGCGCCCCGTGCCGAAGCGCTGCCCCGCGAACAGCCCGGCGAGGATCACACAGGCGATCGGGAGGACGAGGTGCTCCAGCTGCGGAGCGGCGACCTGCAGACCCTCGACGGCGGACAGCACCGAGATCGCGGGGGTGATGAGGCTGTCCCCGTAGAACAGGGACGCGCCGAGGACGCCGAGCGCGACGATGGCGCGAGCGCCGACTGCGGCCCTCTCCCAGCAGGCGGCGGACGAGGGCGATCAGGGCCATCACCCCGCCCTCACCCTCGTTGTCGGCGCGCATCACGATGCCGACGTACTTCACCGAGACGACGAGCGTGATCGACCAGAACATCAGCGAGATCACGCCGTACACGTCGTCGGGCGTGGGCTTGACGATTCCCTGGTCGATCGTGAAGACGGTCTGGAGGGCGTAGAGCGGGCTGGTGCCGATGTCGCCGAACACGACTCCGAGCGCGGCGACCACCAGCGCGGGGCCGACCACCTGGACGGGACGGCGTCCGCGTGGCCGCCGGGACCGTCGCGCCCCGCCGCCCGGGGCGCCCTGGGGGGCCTGCGGCGCGGCTTCGGGCCGGAGCTCCTCGTCACCGGCGGAGGGCACACCACCCTCGTGGGACGTCCCTCCCTCGGCCCTCTCCGACACGAATCGAAGCCTCTCACGCGACCGCGACGTCGGAGGAGGAGTGAACCGCCTCACATCGGGCAGGAACGGGAACGCGAGCAGGGATTTCCCCGCTGGCCTTGATGTCGGGGCGTGACGACGAGGTCCGCAGCGCCCGGCACATCCGACCGCTCGACCACGACTCGTCCGGAGCCATGCCTGATCCACGCACAGACCCCCGTCCAACGCCCCTCTCGCCGTCCGGTCCGCCCGCCTCGGCCACGGGCTCGGTCCGGGTCGCTGCCGAGTCTGCCGCCGACGCCCCCGCACCCGGCTCCAAGCCGCTCGGGCTGAGCATCACCCAGATCGCCGGCGGTGCCCTCGCCGCGGTGACGGCCGCGGTCGCCGCCTCGTTCCTCGGGGTCGCCGGCACGCTCATCGGCGCCGCCCTGGGTTCCGTCGTGTCGAGCGTCGCCGCTGCCCTCTACTCCACGTCGCTCCACCGGGCCGCGACCGTCAGCAAGGTCCTCGTCGTGCGCCCCGCCGGCAGCGGGACAGGGCCTCTGGAGGCGTCCGCCCAGGACCCCGCCGCGGTGCCCCCCGCGGTCGGGCGCGAGCCGATTGCCGGCCCGATCGCAGCGCACTGGTGGGACAAGCTCCGCTGGGGACCGGTCGCGCTGGTCGCCGGCGTGCTGTTCGTCGCGGCGATGGCCGTGGTGAACCTGTCCGAACTGGCGATCGGCCATCCCCTCGGCAACTCCGCGTCGTCGGGCACCACGCTGACGAACCTCGGCGGGGGGACTCCCACGACCCCGTCGCCGTCGCGCAGCACCCCGGGAACGAGCCCGACGGCCACCCCGTCGCCGACGGGGTCCGGCCCGCAGGCCACCCCGACGCCGTCGGCGTCCGCGAACCCCCTGGGCGCGTCGCCGACCTCGTCCCCCGCCGCCTCCCCGACGGCGACCACCGGCTCGTCACCCACGACGGGCACGGGAACCACCACCTCGACGGGAACGGGCACCACGGCGCCTGCCCCGACCGCGCCCCCGCCCACGCCGGGCCGCTGAACCGGCCCCGCTCAGGCGGGGTTGGCGAGGCCCTCGACGATCTCGGCGGCGGGCAGGTCGGCGAGCACCCGGCCCGGCAGCACCAGCTTGCTGTGCCGGACGCCGCTGCCCACCACGACGTTCTCCACAGCGGCGACCCGCGCGTCGACGAACACGCGCCAGCCCGCGGGCAGGCCGAGCGGCGTGATCCCCCCGTACTCCATGCCCGTCTCAGCGACCGCGCGATCGGTCGGCAGGAACGAGGCCTTCCTGACGTCGAGCAGCCGGCGGACCGCGCCGTTGACGTCGGCCCGGGTGGTGGCGAGCACCAGGCACGCGGCGACACGCTCGGCCCCGTCGCGGCGCCCCGCGACCACCACGCAGTTGGCCGAGGCGTCCGCCGGGACCCCGTAGGCCTCGACGAAGGCGGCGGTGTCCGCGAGCTCGGGGTCGATGGGTGCGGCCGCCACCTCCGCGGCGTGCGGCCACGTCCGCAGGAAGGCGGTCACGGGCGGCGCGAGCAGCTCCGGAGCGCCCGGCGCCGGGCGGGTGCGGAGGTTCCCGAGGGTGGGGGCCGATGTCACGAGCGCCAGCATCCCACCTCAGACCGGGTGGGGAACGGGCTCCCCCGGCGCGGCCGCCGTCCGGGCCGCCGCCGTCGGCAGGCCGGGCAGGACGTCCACGTCATGGTGCGCGGGTGCCCGTCGCTGGCCGGGCCGCCCGCTCGCCCGGTGCCGCCCACCACGACGGGTCGCCGACCGGACCAGCCACACGGCCCCGGCAACGATCAGGACGTCCCCGACGCTGAAGACGTTCGCGAACGGCAGCCCGTTCGGCACGGCGAAGACGTCGCCGAGCCACGGCAGGACGGGGTGGGCGACCACCCCGGAGTTGGCGAACGAGTCGTCCTCCAGGATCCCGGCCACGGCGAGGGCGTGCGGGTCCGCCGGCAGGGTGCCGCCGTTCAGCGCGATGGTTCCGGCGTTGCTCGCGACTCCGAGACCCAGCAGCCACAGGCCGCGCAGGTGCCGGTTGAGCACCAGGAACACGCCGGCGAGCACGTAGCTGAGCACGTGCACGACGCGCGCCAGCCCGGCCGGGAGCGCGGGCACGTCGACCACGACCGTCTGGATGACGAGGGACAGCGGGAGCAGCCACCGGTGACGCCAGCGGATCGCCAGCAGGCCGGACAGGCCGTGCCGGAGCGACGTGACGACGAGCACGACGGCGACACAGACGACGACGAGCACGTCCTACCTCCCGGATGCGGCGACGACGACCCCGGCGGACCGGGTGCGGAGCAGTTCGGTCAGCTCGGCCTCGGGCAGCGGGCGGCCGAAGAGGTAGCCCTGGAGCCGCTCGCAGCCGAGGTCGGCGAGCTGGGCGGCGATCCCCGCCGTCTCCACGCCCTCGGCGACCACCGTGAGCCCGATGTTGTGCGCGAGCTCGATCACGGAGCGCACGAGCGTCTCGTCGTGCCCGCTCGACGTCATGCCCTGGATGAAGCTGCGGTCGATCTTCAGCTCGTCGACGTCCAGCTGCTGCAGGAGCGCGAGCGAGGAGTAGCCCGTGCCGAAGTCGTCGATGGACAGCTGGACGCCCAGCGCACGCAGCCCACGCAGGATGGCTCGGGCCGCCCGGGCGTCCGCCATCAGGCTGCTCTCGGTGACCTCGACCGTGAGCACCGAGGCCGGCACGCCGGACGCCGCGACGACCCGGGCGACGTGCTCGGGCAGAGCGAGGTCGGAGAGCTGCCGGGGCGACAGGTTGACCGACACGCCCACGTCGTGACCCATCGACCGCCACTTCCGCGCCGCGGCCAGCGCCTCCCGCAGCACGAACGTCGTGATCGGGACGATGAGGCCGGAGTTCTCGGCGAGGTCGATGAAGGTGGCGGGCGGCAACAGGCCCTGCACGGGGTGCTGCCACCGGACGAGGGCCTCTACCGCGACCACCCGGCTGGTCGTCGCGTCCACCTGTGGCTGGTAGTGGACGATGATCTCGCCCTTCTCGATCGCCTCCTGCAGCTGGGGCAGCAGCCGCACGCGCTCGTGGTTGTGCGTCATCCGCCGCTCGTCGTAGACCGCGGCGCGGGCGCGCTCCTGCTTGGCCTCGTACAGGGCGATGTCGGCCTGCTTGAGCGCGGTGTGCACGTCCTTGAGCGGCCCTTCGGCGTCCGTGGTGATCCCGATGCTGGTGTGGACGGCGAGCCGGGTGCCGTCGACGTCGAGGGGTTGCGAGAAGCGGGCCAGCAGCAGGTCCGCGAAGGCGGTGGCGTGGTGCACGGGCGTGTCGCCCACGAGCAGGACGGCGAACTCGTCGCCGCCGAGGCGCGCCACCAGCATCTCCCGGCCGTAGTCGGCGACGGCCTCGGTCAGGCGGCCGGCCACCGTGCACAGCAACTCGTCGCCCACGTGGTGGCCGAGGGTGTCGTTGATGTCCTTGAAGTAGTCGAGGTCGAGCATGAGCACGGCGACGCCGCCGGCGTCCGGCGCGGCGAGCGCACGCTCGAGCCGCAGGCGGAACAGCGCCCGGTTCGCGAGACCCGTGAGCGGGTCGTGCAGCGACTGCTTCTCGCGCTCGACCGCGAGGTGGGCGGCCCGGCCCACCGACAGGATCGGCAGGATCAGCAGCGGCAGCATGAGCACCGACTCCCGCAGCACGGTCGCGGCGACCGGCGCGAGCGCGACGAGCAGCCCCGAGCTGCCCAGCTTCAAGCGCGGGTCCTGGGTCAGTGCCCGCCGCACCGGCTCACCCGCCGCCAGGGCGAGGACGACGCTCACCAAGGAGTCGTTGACGACGGCGAAGGCGGCCCCCGCTGCGAGGGCCGCCAGCAGGTGCCTCCCGTCGAAGGGCGTGTAGCCGCCGAGGAACGGTGCGGACGACAGGGCGCAGTAAACCCAGCGAGCGATCGCGAGGCTCAGTCCGCACTGGCCGAGGTTGAAGAGGATCTGCAGCGGCTGCGGCCGGGAGCGCACGTCGTCCACGAGCAGCGCGGCGGCCTGGGTCATGAGCGCGAACGACAGCGGTCCGAGCACGACCAGCGCCAGGGCGAAGATGGTGGAGATGGTGATCACGGCGCTGGTCCCGTCGCCGCGGGGCAGCGGGATCGCCTTCGTCTCGCTGGCGATCAGTGCGACCGCGAGCGCCGCCAGCTCCAGGGGGTGGTGCGCGAGGTGCGGCAGGGGGTTGTCGAGCACGCCGACCGCGAGCAGCACGACGAGGCCGAGCACCCCCACGCTGCCGGCGTAGGCGGTGATCGGCGCGGGCAGCCACGATCGACGGTCGTCGGTCAGCTCCTGCACAGCGCACCTCTCATGGGTAGTGGGGCCGGGGGCGGCGGGATCGCCGCCCCCGGCCCTAGATCACTTCACCCACTTGACGGCGGCGCCGGCGACCGCGGCGAGCGTGGCCACCGTGCCGGCGGACAGAACGACGACCTTCAGCTGAATCCACTTGCTGCGCATGGCTTTCCTCCTCGCCCGGCGGGCCGGGTGCCCGCTTCACCGGGAAGGTCGGCCGGCGGCCGCCGCGCTGTAGCCCTGCACGCCCCGTTGAAACGCCGATCAGCCCGTCGGCCCAGCGGTCCCCCGGAGGGAGCAGACCTGAGGGTGCTCCGCTCACGGGGCGCTCCCCCGGCAGGCTCAGTACGGCAGCATCGCGAGCGCCACGTCGCCCGTCAGCGGGGGACGGCGCGCCCGGCCTCGACCGCGAGCCTGTCGACCAGGTCGTTCATCGGGTCACCGGAGTGGCCCTTCACCCACCGGAACGTGACGTCCCCGCGGTCGCGGACCGCGGTCACGAGCGGCTCCCACAGGTCCCTGTTGGCGACCGGCTTCTTGGCGCTGTTCACCCAGCCGCGGCTCAGCCAGCCCCGCCACCAGCCGTCCCTGAAGCAGTTGACGACGTAGGTGGAGTCGCTGACGACGACGAGGGGGCCGTCGAGGGTGGTCACCGCCTCGAGCGCGGCGCGGATCTCCATCCGCTGGTTGGTGGTCGCCGGCTCACCGCCGCTCGCCTGGCGGCCGTCCTTCGTCGCCCACGCCCACCCGCCCGGCCCGGGGTTGCCGGAGCACGCGCCGTCGGTCCAGACCTCCAGCGCACCTTCCGGCACAGCTGCCGGCGCAGGATCAGGACGCCGACCGGTGCGGGCGGGCCCGCGGGGAGCGGCGGCGGAGCCGGACGCCCCGTCAGCGGCCGCGATGTCGAAGAGGCCGGCCCGCGCGCTGGGGGCACAGGCGGCATGCGCCCAACGCCGTCCCACCGACGCGATCTCCTCCCCGGGGTCGATCGCCGAGGCGCACACCGTGCAGGACGTCGCGTACTTGGCAGTGAGCGGCACGCGGACAGGGTACGGAACTCGCTCCGTCCACCCCCCGCGACGGCCCCGCGCGCGACAGGGAAAGATGGGCGCACACGACTCGGGCGCCAGGTCCGGTATCTCATCCTCCAGAGGTGGCAGGTAGACATGGCGGAGCTGCCCATCGCCCGGCCCGGCAAGATCATCGCGGTCGGGCTGAACTACCGCGACCACGCGGCCGAGTCGGCCGCTCCGCCGCCCGAGTCGCCGATCCTCTTCGCGAAGTGGAGCACCTGCCTGGTTCCCCACGGCGCCCCGGTCGTGCTGCCCCTCGGCGTGGACCGTGCCGACTACGAGGCCGAGCTGGCCGTGGTGATCGGTCGGCGGGCGAAGGGCGTGCCCGCCGACGACGCGCTCGACGTCGTGTCCGGGTACGTCGCGATGAACGACGTCAGCGACCGCGAGGCGCAGGCCGGCGACGGCCAGTGGTCGCGGGCCAAGTCCTACGACACGTTCGGCCCCTGCGGGCCCGTCTTCGTCCCGGCCCGCGAGATCCCGGACCCGCAGAACCTCGCCATCACCTGCGACCTGAACGGTCAGCGGATGCAGGACGGCCACACGAAGGACATGATCTTCGGCGTCCGTGAGCTGATCGCCTTCATCAGCGCGCGGATCACCCTCGAGGAGGGAGACGTCATCAGCACCGGGACGCCGGACGGCGTGGGCGCCTTCCGCCCGGAGCCCGTCTTCCTCAAGCCGGGGGACGTCATGACCGTCACCATCGAGGGGATCGGCTCGCTCACCAATCCGGTCGTCCGAGCCGGCGACTGATGGCCTCGGGACTCGCCGTCGTCACGGGTGCGGCGTCCGGGATCGGCCGGGCAACCGCCGTCCGGCTGGCGTCCGAGGGCTGGACGGTGACGCTCCTCGACCGGGACGCGGAGCGGCTGGCGGCGACGGCCGAGGACGTGCGAGCCGGTAGCCGTGGCGGCGACGCCGTCCGCGACCTCCTCGTCGTGGATCTCTCGAACGCCGCAGGGACCGACACGGTGGCGGGCGAGTACCTGCGGACCAGGGACATCGACCTGCTCGTGAACAACGCAGGCGTGGGCTTCCGGGCGACGGCCGAGGAGACGTCCGACGAGCAGTGGAACACCACGCTCGCGGTGAACCTGTCGGCGATGTTCCTGCTGTGCCGGGCGGTGCTCCCGGGGATGATCCGACGCGGGCACGGCGTCATCGTCAACACCGCGTCCGCCGGCGGTCTGGTGGGACTGCGCAACCGGGTCGCGTACTGCGCGTCGAAGGCCGGGGTGATCGGCCTGACCCGGGCGCTCGCGGCCGATCATGCCGGGCAGGGGATCCGGGTCAACTGCATCGCGCCGGGCACCGTCGACACCGAATGGTTGGACCGCATGCTCGCCGACGACCCCGACCCGGTGGCGACGCGCACGATGATGGAGAACCGGCAGCTCGACGGTCGCCTCGGCACGCCCGAGGAAGTGGCCGCGGGGATAGCGTTCATGGCCGGCCCCGACGGCCGGTTCTTCAACGGCTCGGTGATGGTGATGGACGCCGGCCTGACCGCCGTCTGACCGGTCAGCGACGGGTGAGCAGGGACGAGCGCCCTGGCGCGGCGCCCTCCAGGACGTCGCCGACGCGGGCGGCCAGCGCCCGCGGATCCGGGCGGCGGGCCGGCTCGTGCGCCAGCAGCCGTGCCGCGGCGAGCGCCGCACGGGCGGCGCCGACCCGCAGATCCTCGGGCAGCGACTCGATGTCCGACACCTTCGCGAAGCCGACGATCCGGCGCGCCGCCTCGGCCGCGGCGAAGACCAGCGCGTCGACGCCGACCTCGTCGAGGAGGTCCTCGAGGACGCTGTCGTCGAGGATCCGGGGGTCGTGCCGCTGCGGCCAGAGGCCGCGCAGCTCGTCCTCGAACGCGGACCAGGTCTCGTCGAGGAGCCCCAGCAGCCAGCCCGCCTGGCCGCGGTCGTCGAGGGCGAGCGCGCGCGCCGCGGCGAGGACGAAGTTCGCCCACAGCGTGCCGACGTCGAACCCGATTGGCCCGTAGAAAGCGAACTCGCTGTCGAACGCGCGGGTCGACCGAGGTTCGCCCTCCCGGGCCTCTCGCACGAGGACGGACCCGGTGTGCAGATCGCCGTGCAGCAGCGCCTGGGCCTTGGTCATGAAGGCGACCTTCGCGCCCCCGACGCGACGGCGGACCACCGCGTCCTCGGCCAGAGCGCGGACGTCGTCCGCCAGCTGCGGGAGGTAGACGTTGTGCTCGTGCTCGACGAACGGCTCGGTGAGCACCAGGTCCTCGGTGATCTGGCAGAGCTCGGGGTTGACGGCGTCCGCGAGCAGGCGCTTCTGCTCGAGTGGGTTCCGGCCGAGCACCGACGACCCGAAGGCGGTGCGGGCCACGTAGCGGCCGAGGTCCGCGGCCGCCCCCTCGTGGCGCTCACCCAGGTTGAGGGCGGTCCGCCAGACGACGTGGTCCGACAGGTCCTCGATCGCCAGCACGTAGCGGTCGGCGTCGAACCCGTACAGGCGCGGGACGGCGCCGGGGGCGAGCTCACCGTGCAACCGCAGGGCGAGCGCCTCGTGGCGGGCGCGCTCCGGCGTCATCGGCCACGCCGGGTCGACCCGGACGTACGGGAGCCCCTGCTTCAGCACCAGCCCACCGCCGCGGCGGTCACGCAGGAGGAACACCAGGTTGAGGTTGCCGTCGCTGAGCTCGCGGACCTCGTCGAGCGCGGACACGTCGAGGTGGGCGGCGAGCTCGGGCCGCGCGGCGACGTAGCCGATCGCCCGCTCCGGGTCGAGCAGCTCGTACCCGGCGGCGGCGGGTTCCTCCACGTCAGCCGCGCCGGCTCGCCCGGGCCGCGGCGATCTGGTCGTAGCTCGGGATGCGCTCGGCGAGCGGGTTCCCGGTGAAGTTGCCGACCCAGCCGTCCTCGTCGTGGAAGAAGCGGACGGCGGTGAAGTCGGGCTCGGTCCCCATGTCGAACCAGTGCGTGGTGTTCTTCGGCACGCTGAGCATGTCCCCCGCCTCGCAGAGGACGGCGTAGACCTTGCCCTTGACGTGCAGGTAGAAGATCCCGCTGCCGGAGACGAAGAAGCGGACCTCGTCGTCGTCGTGGGTGTGCTCCGAGAGGAACTTCGTCCGGGCGGCGGTCTTGAGCTCCTCCCAGCCCGGGTCGTCGGTCCGGTGCAGCTGGGTGACGTCGACCAGGACGTAGCCCTCGGCCTCGACGACGCGGGCGATGTCGTCGCGGTAGCGGTCGAGGATCGCCTGCTGGTCGCCGCCCGCGGCGAACTCCTCCGCGACCTCCCAGCGCTCGAAGTTGACGTCGATCTCCTTGAGCGTGACCGTGATCTCCTCCGCCTCCTCGGATTCGAGAACCTTCTCGGGGGTGTCGGCGTCGGTGTAGACCGTGAGCAGGGTCATCGGGTCCTCCTGGGCGTGCTGTGTTCGGGAACGGGTCGGGCTCGTCAGGCGGTCTGAAGGTGGAACTCCAGGAGCCACTCCAAGGATTCCGTCCGGTGGCGGGCCTGGACGAGGTCGCGTCCCCAGACGTAGAGGCCGTGGTCGGCGACGACGATGCCGGGGGTGCGCGGATCGTGGGCCGCGTCGAAGCGGTCCGCGAGCTCGGCCATGTCCTGGCTGTTGGCGATCACCGGGACGAGGACCTCGTCGTCGGCGTCCCGGCCGAGGGCCTTCTGCATCTCCAGGCCGCGCAGCCGCACCCCCTGGGGGGAGCGGCGGGCCGCGACGACGGCGGCCAGCGGGTGCACGTGGATCACCGCACCCGCTCCCGTCGCCGCGGCGATCCGGGCGTGCAGGGCCGCCTCGTCCGAGGGCTTGAGAGGGGCGAGGCCGTCGACGGGTACGGGGTTGCCCGCAGCGTCGACGACGACGACGGACTCGGCGCCGAGCTCGCCCTTGTCGACCCCGCTGGCCGTGACCGCGAGCCGCAGGGGATCCGGTGCGAGCACCTCGGAGAGGTTGCCGGAGGTGGCCCGCATCCAGCCAAGCCCCGTCAGCCGTCTCGCCTCGGCGGCCAGCCTGGCGCCCGCGGCGACGGCGGCGCCCTTCTCGATGTCGACGCCGACGCTCACGACACCCCCCGGTCCACGGGGACCGGGACGACGGTCAGGTCGGCGAAGGACGCCACCAGCGGATGGCTGCCGAAGTCGGCGTCCTCCTGCGGCTCCCCCCGGCGGCCGACGCCGACCGTGGCCCAGCCCGCCGCCGCGGCCGCGTCGAGCTCCGCCGGCACGTCGGAGACGAAGACGAGCCCGGACGGCACCCCGAGCGTCTGGGCGATCCGGTGGTACGAGGCGGCCTCGCGCTTGGGACCGGCGTTCACCGTGTCGAACCAGTCGCCGACGAGGCCGGACAGGTCGCCGGCGTCCGAGTGCCGGAACCAGGGCTGCTGGCTCGCGACGGATCCCGAGGAGAAGACGGCGAGCCGGATCCCCGACTCGTGCCACGCGCGCAGCGCGGGCGCGACGTCCGGGAAGAACTGCGACGTCAGGTCGCCGGAGGCGAACCCCTCGGCCCAGATCTGCCCCTGCAGGGCCTTCAAGGGCGTCGCCTTGACGTCGGAGTCCATCCACTCGTGCAGCACACGGACCACGTCCTCGCCAGGAGCATCGTCCGCCAGGCCGGCGTCGCGGCGGACGTCCGCGACGGGCCGGGCGACGACGGGGTCGTCCCGGTGTTCGGCGATCCACGGGCCGAGCCGCGGCCGGGCGTAGTCGTAGAGCTCGCCGAGGACGGCGGCCGTAGGGCTGGTGGTCCCCTCGATGTCGAGGACGACGCAGGCGGCCGTCACCTCGACCGGGCCGTCCACTCTTCCGGCGTCCTGCGTGGTCATGCACTCACCTTCCTGACGTCTCGGCTGACTCTGCGGTGGCCTCGAACAGCTCCGACAGCGCCGCCGCGTCGGGCACGGCGGCGCGCTCGGCGAGGAGCGTGTGCGAGAGGGTGAGGACGCGGGCCGTCGCGCGGTCCCGTGAGGACGGCGGCAGGGTCTCGATGTCCGCGGCGTGGGAGTAGCCGGCCGCGCGCCGGACCGCCTCGACGGCGGCGTACCCGAGCCCGTCGGACCAGACCGAGCCCAGCCACAGCTCCCGGTAGCCGTCTCCGAACGACGGATCGACCCGGCGGGGCCAGGCGGCGCGGACGGCGTCCGCGAAGGCGATCCAGCTGTGCCCGACCTGGGCCGCGTGCTCGGCCGCGAGCTCGGAGTCGTGCAGCTCCTCGGCGCGCACCGCGGCGATCAGGGCGTTGGCCCAGAACAGCCCGAGATCGAAGCCCACCGGCCCGGCGAACGAGAACTCGGGGTCGATCACGGCGACGCGCCCCCCGCCGACCATCACGCTCCCCGAGTGCAGGTCGCCGTGCAGAAGCGCCTCCGCCCGGGTCATGAAGGCGTGCTTGAGCGCTGACACGGCGGTGTGCACCCGCTCGTCGGCCCGCAGGGACCCGACCAGCGGGTCGACCGCGGGGACGTGGTGGTTGTGCTCGTGCTCCATGAACGGCTCGGTGAGCAGGACGTCCTCGGTGAGCAGGCAGAGCTCCGGGTTCACGGACGCGGCGACGAGCGCCTTGCGCTCCTGCGAGGCCATCCCGAAGTCGGAGGTGGCGAAGGCGAGCGCTCCGACGAACTCCCCGATGCGGGCTCCGACGTCCCCTGGCCGGCGTCCGGCGACGGTCGCAGCCCGGAGCACCTCCAGGCCGCCGAGGTCCTCCATCACGAGCGTGAACATGGGCGGGTCGTAGCCGTGGTAGGCGGGCACGAGGTCGGGGACGAGCGCGCTGAGATACTCGTAGGCCCGTGCCTCGGCGTCGGCCCGGTGCGGGGTCAGCGGCCACGACGCGCCCGCGACCCGGACCCAGGGCAGGGCCTGCTTCACGGCGAGCCCGGGCCGGTCCGGCTCCCGGCGGACGAGGAAGACGCTGTTGAGGTTGCCGTCGCTGACCTCTCGGGCCCGCGGCTCGCCGGAGCCGTCGATCAGGTCGAGGAGCCCGCGGCGCTCCAGGTAGGCCACGACGCTGCCCTCGTCGAGCAGCGGGTAGGGAGCGACCGCCTGCGTCGGCGACGCCGGGACGCCGGTCACGACGTCAGCACCTTGAGGAAGTCCGCGACGAAGCCGTCGGCGTCCACGGCGGTGACCACGTGGGTGTCGGGAACCGGCCGGACGGGCAGGGCGGCCGGGGCGCCCTCGCTCGTGCGCATCAGCCTCGCCCGCCAGGAGAACCCGTCGGTGATCACGTTGACCGGCCCGTCCACGGCGGCGGTGACGAACCCGCGGTCGAGCAGGATCCCCGCCGCCAGGGGGTCGTGCAGGGGGCAGATCCGCCGGCCCCACTCGTACTGGTAGAAGTCGAGGTACGAGTCGAAGATCTCGGCGGCGAACCGCGCCACCGGGGTTCCCGCGGCGGCGAGCCGCTCCAGTGCCGCCTCGTCGATCACGGTGCCCGCGGTGACGTCGACGCCGACCATGACGAGCTCGCTGCGGGGAGCGGCGAACACCTCGGCCGCCGCGACGGGGTCGTTGTTGACGTTCGCGTCGATCATCCGCATCTGGCCGGGCGGCGCGAACGGGCCGGAACCGCCCATGAGGACGACGGAGCGGTACCGGGCCAGCGCCTGCGGATCCAGCCGAAGGGCGAGCGCCAGGTTCGTCAGCGGCCCCAGGGCGAGCAGGTCCAGCTCCCCCGGGCTCTCCCGGCCGAGGCGGACGAGCACCTCGGCCGCGGTCTCGTCGACGACGCGCGGCTCGGGCCGCTGGTAGCCGCGGTCCCCGAGCCCGTCCCGGCCGTGCACCTGCCAGGCGATCCGCGGCCCGGCCTCGAGCGGGCCGTCCGCCCCGCGGGCGAGGGGGACGTCGAGCCCGAGCAGCTGCTGCACGTAGGTGATGTTGCGCAGCGAGTCGTCCTGGGTGCAGTTGCCGTAGACGGAGGTGATGGCCTCGATCGAGGCGTCCGGCCGGCCGGCGAGGTACAGCAGGGTGTGGGCGTCGTCGATGCCGGTGTCGGTGTCGACGACGATCCGCCGGGTTCCGTTCGAGCTCACGGCGTGCCCTCCGTCGCGAAGTGGTCGGCGATGCGCCCCGGCTCGAAGGCCCCGCGAGCGGTGGCGATGCGGGTGACGAGGTCGGGAGGGGTGGCGTCGAACGCCGGGTAGTACCCGCTGATGCCCTCCGGGGCCGTCCGCCGGCCCGCGAGGTGCAGCACCTCCTCGCCGTCGCGCTCCTCCATCTCCACGTCGGCGATGGTGGGGGCGTGCGGGTCGGGCGCGTGGACCATGGCCACGAACGGCAGGTCGTGGGCGCGGGCGGCGAGCGCCGCCTGCAGGGTGCCCACCTTGTTGACGACGTGCCCGTCCATCGTGACGCGGTCGGCGGCCACCAGGACGAGGTCGACCATGCCGCGGGCCATGGTCGCCGCGACCATCCCGTCGGTGATCAAGGTGGGCCGGTAGCCCATCTCGACGAGGGTGGGCGCGGTGAGCCGTGCGCCCTGCAGGTAGGGACGGGTCTCCGTGCAGACGAAGCGCAGCTCCTTGCCCGCCGCCTGCGCTGCCTCGACGGTCGCGACGAGGTACCAGTCCGCCCAGCAGTGCGTGAGGACGGTGGCCCGTTCGGGCAGGAGCGCCGCGGCGTGAGCGCCCATGGCGACGCTGCGGTCCCGGTAGAGCATCTCGTGGGCGGCCGCCGCGGCGGTGACGAGAGGCAGCAGCTGGCCGCCGTCCAGTCCCCGCTCCTCCGCCTCGGCCACCGGTTCGAGCGTGGCGGCCACGGCGTCCCGGATCGCGTTGTTCGTCGGGCGGGTGGCGACGAGCCGCCGTCCGGCGGCGCGAAGGTGTGAGACGGCGTCCGCCGGGCCGAGGCCGGCCGCTTCCCGGGCGGCGAGGACCAGCCCGGCGGTCGTGGCGAACAGCGGTCCCGAGCTCTGGGTCACCATCGTCTCGATGGCGACGGCCACGTCCTCGAGGCCCGCGCAGTGCACCCAGGTCCGTTCGAAGGGATAGACGCGCCGGTCGAGGATGTCGACCCCGTCGTCGGTGAGCCGGACCGACTCCGCGAGCAGCGGGCGGTGCGTGCGCGGGTGCATCTCCAGCTCGGTCATCTGACGGGCTCCTGGGTGCGGGCGGAAGGATCTGCCTCCGTGGCCGGGTCTTCGGTGCGATGGCGACGCAACCGCCGGGCCTGCAGCAGGACGAGAGCCAGCAGGGTGACGAGGTAGGGGGCGGCGTCCGCCGCCTGCTGCGGCAGGCCCGCGCCCTGGAGCCGGAACCCGAACGCCTCCGCCGCACCGAAGAGGACGCAGGCCGCGAGCACGCCGTACGGCCGGTTGCGGCCGAGCATGACGGCGACGACGGCCACCCAGCCGCGTCCGGCGCTCATGCCCTCGCTGAACAGGGTGACGTTGCCGAGGGCGAGCTGGGCTCCCCCGAGCCCGCAGAGCGCTCCGGCGGCGAGGACGGTCGCGTGCCGGTAGCCCGCGACCCGCAGTCCCAGCGCGGCCGCGGCGCCGGGGTGCTCGCCGATCGCCTTGAGCCGCAGGCCTCCCCGTCCACGCCGCAGCCAGGCAGAGATCAGGACGACGAGCAGCAACGCGAGCAGCACCAGGGGCGATTGCGGGCCGAGCAGCGGACCCAGCACCGGGACCGAGCCCAGTCCCCAGTCGGCGAGGTGCGGAAGGCCGGCGAGATCCGGGGAGGTGTAGGTGCCGCTCGTCCCCAGCAGCTGGGGCATGAGGAACGACGTCAGGCCGAGGGCCAGCAGGTTCATGCCGACCGCCACGACGATGGCGTCGGCCTCCAGGGTCACGGTCGCCACCGAGAGGATGCCGGAGTACAGGGTGACGAGCACGGCGGCGGCGAGGGTCCCGGCCCAGGCGCTGCCGGTGGCGTGGCTGACGACGACCGCGACGAAGCAGCCGAGGAGCAGCTGACCCTCGAGGGCGATGTTGAAGACGCCGCCGAGCTGGCACAGGGCTCCGCCGAGGGCACAGAACAGGACGGGCGCGGTGGCCGTGAGGACCGCCGCGACGAAGCTCCACTCGAGGACGTTCACGCGCCGGCCTCCGTCCGCCGGCCTCGGCGCAGCCGGCCCCACCAGTCGGGCCACCGGTGCGCGGTGGCGGTGACGGCCACCAGCACGATGACGAGGCCCTCGATGACCTGGGTGAGCTGGCGCGGCACGTCGGCGTCGCGCTCCATGCCCTCGCCGCCGACCTGGAGCACGGTGAGGAGCACCACGGTGACGGGCACCGCGGCCGGCCGGCCGGCGGCGAGCAGCACGGCGGCGATCCCGGTGAACGTCCAGCCCGGGCTGGTGAGCGCCGCGTCGATGAAGCGGAAGGGAGTCGTCATGACGACCATGCCGCCGACGAGGCCCGCCAGCCCCCCGCTCACGGCGAGCGTGCCGAGGGTGAGCCGGCCGACGTCGACGCCGCCGTAGCGGGCGAACTCCCGGTTGGCGCCGGCGGAGCGGACCCGGAAGCCGACGACGCTCGAGGAGTCGAACCACAGCCAGAGCGCGCAGATGAGGATCATCAGGGGCAGGGCGACGGTGACGTACTCGCTCCCGCCCAGGGCCGGCAGGTGGGCGCCGGCTGGGAGGACCTGGGTCTGCGGCACGCCGGAGCCCTTCTCGGCGAGCGGGAACCGGGCGAGGTACGACGCGAGCGCGACGGCAGGCGTGCTCAGCAGCAGGGTGGTCACGATGGCCGGGATGCCGAGCCGGCTGTGCAGGGGCGCGGCGATCGCGGCGACGAGGGCACCGGCGACGGCACCGGCGAGCAGGGGGACGACCAGGCCGAGGCCGGGGAGAAGGGGTACGCGGAGTGCGACCGCCGCGGTGACGACCCCGCCGAGAGCGAGCTGGCCGTCGCCGCCGAGGTTGAACTCGCCCATCCGGAACGGGATCGCGAACGCGATGGCCATCCCCAGGGTGGGGACCAGCGCAGCGACGGTGTAGGGAAGGTTCCCCTCGCCGATCGCGCCCGTGACGAGCGCCGGGTACGCCTCCGCCGGCGAGATCCCGCACACGAGCATGATGATCGTGCCGAGGAGGAGCGCGCCCGCGACCGCCACCAAGGGCG
The DNA here is from genome assembly GCA_963786765.1 of uncultured Actinomycetota bacterium. Taxonomy (GTDB): domain Bacteria; phylum Actinomycetota; class Actinomycetes; order Actinomycetales; family Kineosporiaceae; genus DATKNA01. The sequence continues at coordinate 92,826 of CAWBAJ010000002.1, forward strand.
CCACGAGGGCGCGGCGCGCGCCGATGCCGGCGGCGGTGGAGAGGCCACCCGAGGCGTCGGTGGTCGTCCCCACGTCGGTGCCGGCGCTCACCGTTCGCTGCCTGTCGCCACCGGAGCCAGGCCGGCCATCGCCGCCCCGAGCACCTCGTCGGTGGCCTCCGCGACGGGCAGCTCGCGCACGATCGCCCCGGCGAACATCACCAGCACCCGGACCGAGAGGGCCCGCAGCTCGGCGAGGTCGCTCGAGACGAGGAGGACGGCGGTGCCGCGGCCGGCGGCGGCGCGCAGCAGCCCGTGGATGGACTCCTGCGCGCCGACGTCCACGCCCTGGGTCGGCTCCTCGGCCACGAGGAGCCCGACCTGCCGGGACAGCTCGCGGGCGAGCACAGCCTTCTGGGCGTTGCCGCCGGACAGGGCGGAGATCGGGGTGGCGCACCGACGGGGTGCGCACGGAGAACGCCTCGACGAGCCGGGTGGCCCGGTCCAGCACCGCCGACTTCGACAGCCGGCCCGCCCCGCGCCGGAGCGGAGGCAGGTCCTCCTCGCCCATCGCGAGGTTGTCAGCGACGCTGAGGCCGCTCGCTGTCGCCCGCCCGTGCCGGTCCTCCGGCACGTACGCCACGCCCGCGCGGCGGCGCGCCCGGACGGACAGGCGCGTGAGGTCGGCACCGCCGAGGCGGACCTGCCCGCGGGCGTCCTTGCGCAGCCCGGTGAGCGCGTCGACGAGCTCGCGCTGGCCGCTGCCCGCTACTCCGGCGATCCCGAGGATCTGCCCGCGCCGCAGGGTGAACGACACGTCGTCGAGCCGGGCGACACCGTCGGCGTCGCGCACGGTGAGGCCGCGGACCTCCAGGGCCGCCGCCGTGCTGCCCTCCGGGGCGGTGGCGTCCTGCTGCGCTCCGCCGCCGCCCGCCGTCGTGCCGCGCGCAGCCGGGCACCCCGGCGTGGCCGCGTCCAGGTCCCGGCCGATCATCTCCCGGACCAGCTCGCCGGCGCTGGTGCTCGCAGTGGCGTGCCGGCCGACGACGCGGCCGCCACGCAGCACCGTCACGCTGTCGCTGGCCTCGACCACCTCTGCGAGGCGGTGCGTCACGAGCACCACTGACGCCCCCTGCGCGACGAGGCCGCGCAGCACCCCGAACAGCGACCTCGCCTCCTGCGGCGTGAGGACGGCAGTCGGCTCGTCGAGGATGAGGACCTCCGCCTCCCGGTGGAGCGCCTTAAGGATCTCGACCCGCTGGCGCACCCCGACCGGCAGGTCGCCGACGACGGCGCCGGGGTCGACCGCGAGGCCGTACCGCTCCGCCAGGCCGGCGACGCGCTCGGCGGCCTGCCGCCGGTCGATGCCACCCCAGCGCGAGGACGGCTCGGAGCCGATCACGACGTTCTCGGCGACGGTCAGCGTCGGGAACAGCTGGAAGCGCTGGTGCACCATGCCGAGACCGCTGGCGATGGCGTCGGCGGGCGAGCGGAAGCGCACCGGTTCGCCGCGCCGCAGCACGCGCCCCTCGTCGGGTTGCTGCAGCCCGAACATCACCGACATCGCCGTCGACTTGCCGGCGCCGTTCTCCCCCACGACGGCGTGCACCTCACCCGGCGCGACCGCGAGGTCGACGCCGAGGTTCGCCGCGACGTGCCCGTACCGCTTCGTGACGCCTTCGAGGGCGACGGCCGGCCGCCCCGGGGCGGAGTCGGCCACGGGAGCCGGCACGGGCGTCGAGGAGCTCATCCCTGCAGCGGGTCCTTCACCGTGACCGTCCCGGCGACGACGGCGTCGTCCGCCTTCTTCGCGGCGGCTGTGGCGGCGCTGTCGGAGGCCACGGTGCAGTCGGTGAGGAACTGACCGCCGAGGACCGCCCCGACGCCGACGCCCTTCTCCTTGAGCCCGTAGACCTTGGAGCCGCCGGCCGTGCCGGCGAGGACGTCGTGGATCGCCGCCGTCTCCGCGACGTCGACGCGCTTCAGGACGTTGTCGATCACGACGCCCTTGCTGTCCGGGCACTGGTTGGAGTCGACGCCGAAGGCCTTGAAGCCGCCGGCTGCGGCCGCCTGGAAGACGCCCTCGTTGCCGGCGGACGCGGCGGCCAGGACGACGTCGACGCCTCGCCCCGCCAGGGTCTGTGCCTGGGCCTTCGCGCGGGCCGGGTCGCTGAACGGGTTCTGGCCGCCGACGTACAGCGCCGTCCCCTGCACGCCGGGGTTCACCGACTTGGCGCCCTCGAAGAAGGGCTCGACCCAGCGGTGGATGAACGGGGTGTCGAGCGCGGCGACCACGCCGATCTTGCCGGATTTCGTGGTCTTGCCCGCCTCGACACCGGCGACGTACGCCGCCTCGTGCTCCTTGAACGCCACGCAGGTGAGGTTCTTGGGTTGCTGGCCCTTGACGCAGGAGTCGACCTCGAGGAACTGCTGGTCGGGGTGCGCCTTGGTGGCGGCGGCGAACACGTCGTCGAAGGAGAAGCTGATCCCGACGATGAGGTCGGGTTTGGAGCGGACGGCGGCGTCGACGTTCTGGCTGATGCTGGTCGGGTCCGTGCTCTCGTAGAGCTTGAACTGCGCCCCGGCCTGCTGGGCGGCCTGCTGGGCGCCCTCCACGCCCAGCTTGAGGAAGCTGTTGCTGCCGACCGGGTTGGGCGTGATGTAGACGATCTTCTTGCCGCTGCTGTTGCCGCTCCCCCGCCGGCCGGGGCGCTGCCGGACGACGAGCCGCCGCAGGCGGACAGCGCAAGGGCGAGCGAGGCGCCGACGACGGCCGCTGACGTGCTGGTTCGCAGGGTGCGCATGGAAGGGCTCTGCTCTCGGGAAGGAGGGACCGGGCGGGGCCGGAGGGCGCTGGGCGGGACCAGGGACAAGTGCCTGAAGGACGGGTGTGAGGATAGGCCCAAAGGGACGATTCGCCCATTGGTCGTCTCACCCATCGGGCCGGATCCGCGCCTGCCGGCGCCGACCCGCGGGCCGTCAGAGGCGCGGGTCGACGTGCACCTTCGGTCCGGCGCCGGCACCTGGCGGACGGTCGCCGGCGAGCACCTCGCCGACCTGGTCGAGACCGATCGTGGCGGCCACGAGCGGGCGCGGGTCGACGGTCCCGGTGGCGTAGGCGTCGATCGTCGCGGCCAGCCCCGGCGACGCCGACAGGACGCCGACGCAGGTGACGTCCTTGAGAACCATCACGCGGGTGTCGATCGTGCTCGGTCTGCCGGCGAGGCCGATGTACACGACCCGGCCGCCGGGCTCGACCAGGTCGAGGGCCCTGCTCGGCACCTCGGGCCCGTTCGAGGCGTCGACGACGGCGTCGAACGGCACCGCAGGGAGGTCCTCCGCGCCCCAGACGTGCTCGAAGCCGAGGCCGCGGGCGAACTCCCGGGCCCGGTCGGACGGGTCGGCCAGGTGCACCTGCGGGCCCTGTGCCCGCAGGAAGAGGGCCGCGAGCACGCCGATCGCGCCCAGTCCGAGAACCAGGGCAGTGTCCCCCGGCCCCGCCTGCGCAGCCCGGGCGCACCGCAGGGCGTTGCCCCCGGGCTCGACCAGGGCGCCCAGGACGGCGTCCACGGAGGCGGGGAGCGCATGCAGGGAACGCACCGGGACGGCGAGCTGCTCGGCCAGGGCACCCGGGCGGCCGTCCCGGATGCCGACCTCGTCCCGCCGGTCACAGACGTGCTGCACGCCCCGCAGGCAACGGCGGCAGGTGCCGTCCCCGATCATCGTGTCGCCGGTGACCCGCCGGCCGAGCCAGGCCGGATCGACGTCCTCCCCCACCTCGGTGACCACTCCCGCCCACTCGTGGCCGAGGCGCATCGGGTACGTCGAGTGGCCTTCGTGCAGGTAGGCCATCTCGCCCGTGAAGAACTCGACGTCGGTGCCGCACACCCCCACTCGCTCGACGTCGACGACGGCCTCGCCCGGCGCCGCTGCGGGCCGGGGAACCCGTTCCACCCGGTACGCGCGAGGACCCGTCAGGACGAAGGCACGCATCGTGCCGCGGGCCGAGGCGGTCGGGTCCACGGGCGCCAGGCTTCCACACCCCGCCGGATCGGTTGTGGTTCCACCTCTTGACACGACCCAGTTCTCCTATCAATGATAGGCGTAACAACTATCACTGATAGGAGAACCTCGATGGCCAGCACCTCGGTTGCCGATCGCCGGTCGCAGCGGCTCGACCAGATCCTGGCGGCGGCCTGGGACATCGCGGCGGAGTCCGGGCTGGGGGCGGTGTCACTGCACGAGGTGGCGCGCCGGGTCGGCGTCCGGCAGCCGTCGCTGTACGGCTACGTCAGCTCGAAGCTGGACCTCTACGACGCGATGTACGCCCAGGCGTACGAGCAGCTGCTGGCCCGGCTGGACGCCACCGCGTCGACCGGGACGGCGCGGCAGCAGCTGCTACGGGTCTCCCGGGTGGTCCTCGACTTCGCGCGCAGAGAACACACCCCGCCAGCAACTCTTGTTCGCGCGGGTCATCCCCGGGTTCGAGCCCTCGCCCGCGTCATATGCGCTCGCGCAGCGCCTGGTCGACCGGTGCGTCGGGCTGCTCTCGGCACTCGGAGCCGGCAGCCCCGCGCAGATCGACGTCTACACCGCCCTCGTCGCCGGTCTCGGCGCGCAGCAGGCGGCGAACGATCCAGGCGGTGACCGCTGGACGCGCCACCTCGAACCCCTGCTCGACATGTTCCTCGACCACTTCGAACTCCAGGAGCCGGCATGATGGCCACGCCCCAGCAGGCGGACCGCATTCCCGCCGTCGACCACGCCGAGGCCATGCACCTGACGGCGACCGAGAACGCCCGGCTGCTGGCCCAGTTGCGCAGCCTCGACGACGAGCAGTGGCGGGCGGCCTCCGACTGCGACGGGTGGACGGTTCGCGACGTCGCCGTCCACCTGATCGCCTCCGCGCAGGCGCAGGCGAACCCCGTCGAGTTCTTCCGGCAGGTGCTCGCCGGCCGCCGGCTGACGTCCCGGATCGACGCTGCGCACTGGGTCGACGGGCTGAACGAGGCGCAGCTGCGGGCCCGCAGCACGTGGACCCCGCCGATGCTGCCCGCGGAGTGGGAGCGCGCCTCCGCCGCCGCCCTGACCGCGCGGCGCCGGATGCCGGCCCCGGTCCGCGCCCTGCCCCTCCTGCCCATCGGCACCGGGCTCGGCGTGCACATCGGCTGGCAGCCGCTCGCCTACCTGTTCGACATGGGCTTCACACGGGACGTCTGGATGCACCGGATCGACATCGCCAGGGCCGCCGGCATCCCGCCCGAGCTCACGCCCGGACACGACGGCCGGATCGTCGCGGACGTCGTCCGCGAGTGGTCCTCCCGCCACGGGGAGCCCTACACCCTGATCCTCACCGGCCCGGCCGGCGGCGAGTTCCGCGCCGGCGACACCCGCGAACCGCAGACGGTGGACGCCGTCGAGTTCGTGCGCATCCTCTCCGGCCGCGCCGAGGGCCCCGGGATCCTGCGCCACAAGCTTCCGCTCTGACACCACCCGCCGGCACCACCACCACCACCGAGGAGAGGAACACCGGAGATGTTCGCCACCGCCACACCGACCAACGCCCACACGACCCTCGCCACGCGCGCCCTCGCACAGCGCTTCACCGACGAGGTCCTCAACGCTCAGAACCTCGGCGCCCCGCTGACCGAGCTCGTCGCCGAGGACTTCGTCGAGGAGAACCCGCTGCCCGGGCAGGGTCCCGGTCGCGCCGGCCTCGCCGACGTGCTCGCCGGGATGTTCGCCGCCTTCCCCGACCTCTACTGGGACGTCCACGAGACGATCGCCGAGGACGACCGGATCGTCACGTACTCCACCTGGACCGGCACCCACCGGGGCGAGTTCTTCGGGATCCCCGCCACCGGCCGGCAGGTGCGCGTCGAGGCCTGGACGAAGGACCGGTACCGCCACGGCCGGCTGGTCCAGAGCCGGATCATCATGGACGTCGTCGGCATGCTCACCCAGCTCGGAGCCCTCCCGCCCCCCGCCGGGGCCTGAGACGCAGCGCCCCGATGCTGCCGGGGACCCGACGCAGGGGCCCAGGGCCGATCCAGGTCCTGGGCCCCTGTGTCACGCCCGGGCAGGGCCAGAACGCCTCAGGCCGAGGCCACCCCCGGCCGATATCTCCTCGGAAGGGCGCCGCACCAGGCGCGGGCGGCGAGGGAGGCGACGGTGGGGGCAGCCCGGCCGGCTCGCATCCGGTCGCGCCACTTCGTGCCCGCCTACCTGCTCGTCCTGGCCGTCGCAACGGGCGTCCAGATCTGCCTTCCCTACCGGTACGGGTCGATCGTTCTCGGCGTGGCCGTTCTGGTCGCCACGATCTCGGTTCTGATCGGTGCGCGGGTCCACGACATAGGACGTCCGCTGCCCGCGTACATCCTTGCCGCGGGCCTGTCCATGAGCGTGGTGGCCAACGCGATGTGGGACGTGGACATGCTCTGGCGCGTGCTGCCCGGCGAACCGGTCATGTCCACGGTCGTCGACTCGGTGTCGTACATGAGCGTGCTGGCCGCAGCAGTCGTCCTGGTGATACGGCAGGCCCCCCGCGACGCCGGGCGGGTCGTGGACGCCGCACTCGTGGGGATCTGTGGCGCCGGGATGCTGTGGGAGTGGGTGCTGCGCCCGCACCTCTCGCCGTACTGGCAGGACCCCGTCAGCAAGATCTCCAGCCTGATCAGCATGCTGGCACTGATGGCGATCCTCGGGTCGCTGCTGCACGTGCTGCGGGCCACCAAGATCCCACCGCGCCTCACTCGTCTTTCTGTTCACAGCCCTGAGCTTCGTCACCGTCGCCCGGGTGCTCGACCCGATCGGCTACGGAGACCACACCAACCCCCTCTACGTCGGCTGTGACCTGAGCATCGCCGCCGCTCTGCTGCACCCCGCGGCCCGGTTCCTGACCATGCCGGCGACCGAGGAGCCCGAACCGGTCACCGGTACCCGGTTGCTGCGCCTGGGCCTGGTGCTCGCTGTGATCCCGTTGATCGGCGGCATCCCGCAGGTGATCGGCCAGCCCGCTGACGGGCTCCTGCTCACCCTCGGAACGCTGGCCACCATCCCCTTGACCTTGTACCGCATCAGCCTGCTCGCGGAGCAGCGCAGCGAGGCCCTGCTGGCGCTCGCCCATCAGGCGACCCACGACGAGCTCACCGGCCTGCCGAACCGGCGCACGGTGCTCGAGCAGCTGGAGCGCGCGGTCCGGCGCATGGAGGCGGGCGAACTGGACCAGCTGGCGGTGCTGTTCTGCGACCTCGACGGCTTCAAGCCGATCAATGACCGGCTCGGCCACCAGGCCGGCGACGAGGTGCTGAGGATCGCGGCCGCCCGCCTGCGTGGCTGCGTCCGGTCGGGTGACGTCGTCGGCCGACTGGGCGGGGACGAATTCCTCATCGTGTCCCCGCACGCCGACAGCTCCGACCTCCGAGCGCGGGTCGAGGCCGTCTTCGCGAACCCGCTGCAGGTCGCGCAGGAAGAGGTGCGGCTGGGAGTGAGCATCGGCGTCGCCCGGACCACCGCCGGCACCCCCACCACCGGCGACGGTCTCGTCGCCGTCGCCGACGAGGCGATGTACGAGGTGAAGCGGGCCCGGCACACCGCCCGCTGACGGCCTCCTCGCTCGCCGGCTCAGCCCCAGGCGTGCACCCGGACGGGCCGGACGCTGACGACGACGCGCGTGTCGCCGGGCTGGTCGTTCGCCCGCAGGTCGGCCCCGTACTTGGCGCCGACGCGATCGGCGAAGGCGTAGTCGTCGTCCGGCTCGAGGACGGCGTCCCCGCGGATCTCGACGTACCGGTACGGGTTGGCCAGGTCGAGCAGCAGGACGCTGCAGGCGGGGTTGCGCTGCAGGTTGCGGACCTTCTGCCGGGCCGTGTTGAGCGAGATCTTCACCTCGCCGTCGTCGGCGCCTCCCTCGGCCAGGAACCAGACCTCGGTCAGCTGGGGCCGCCCCTCGGAGTCGAGGGTGCCGAGGGTCGCGACGGGCTGGTCGAGCAGGTCGCGATGGGAGTCGGGGATGGTCGTCGTCACGTCTCCGGCAACGCCCGCTCCGCCTGCGTCCATGCCGGCCTCGGGCAGCGATCTCGAGAGCACTAGTCGTTCGAACCGGTATTGGCGACGGCGATGCGCGACCGTCGGATCCCGGCCATGACAGCGAGCACCACGAGCACGCCGATGCAGGCCCAGCCGGTGGCCAGCTTGACCATCGTGACCACGCTCATCGCGGGGATGATCGACGGCTGGTGCGGATAGGCGACAAGAAGGACACGGATCCCGGCGTTCTCCGTGTAGTCCGCCACCGCGCTGATCGCAGGCAGGAGGACCAGCACGTGCGCCCAGTGCCGTTCGGGCAGCCGCAGGGCTCGGAGCAGCAGGGCGAACGCCACGGTCAGGACCGCGCCGAAGAGCACGGGGTAGACGAGATCGGCATCCTGTTGTGTCGTGATCGCGGCTCGGCCGGCGAGACCGCAGCCGTGCAAGTAGTCCGCGACCCCCTCCTCGCTGTAGCCCCAGCGCTGGTCCAGGACGGGTAGCCCGTGGCAGGCGCCGGCCGCGTGCGGCAGCGAGAACGCGATCGGGCTCGCGAAGAAGTAGACGACGAAGAACGGCACGTACGCGGTCAGAAGCGCCACGAGGAGCCGTGGACGCGCGAGCACCCCCTCGACCAGACGGGCGCGGCCGCCGAGGACGGCGGGGAGTCCACGCGCAGGGGCGGGGCCGGCCTCGGGTGAGGCAGCTTGGGTCGTCGGTGCCGCCATGGCGTCCTCCGGGTACGAGTGCGGGTTCGGTACGCCGGACGGTATCGACAAGTAGTGCGATCTCGCAATAGTTCAGTGCGCGATGGTAGTGTCTCGTTCATGGCGCCTTCACCCCCCGTCGGCTCGCAGCGCGAGATCTCCGTGCTGTTCGACGTGTGGCTGCTGATGCACCTCGTCGCGGGCATGCTCGACCAGGCCTTGGCCGAGCACAGCCTGTCCGGGGACGAGTTCGGGCTGTACTCCTTGCTCAGGGGGTTCGGGCCGGCCACTCCGACGCAGATCGCGCGATGGACGGGCATGCCCGCAACGACCGTGTCGGCCGCCCTGCGCCGGCTGACCGCTCGCGGGCACCTGAAGCGGATGCCGCACCCTGACGACGGCCGCTCCTACCTCATCGCGCTCAGCGACTCGGGCCTGGCCGCCCACACGGGCGCCGCGTCCTCCTTCCGCAGGAGGGCGGCGCGCGTCTCCACTGTCCTCGGGAACGACGAGGCGGCGCAACGCGCCGTCCTGCAGCGACTGGACCACGCCCTGCGCGAGGTCACCGCACTCGACCCCCGGCCCTACCAGGTTCCCGAGTCCTCCCCCGGCACGCGGCAGGCGCTCACCTACCCAGGGCAAGCTCTCACCCAGGCACAGGAGCGCCAGGTCCGTTCCTACATCGAGTTCATCCGGCTCTCCGAGTGACCGCTTCACGCCGGTCTCAGGTCGGCCCGCCGCCTTCCTGACACCCGTTCTCGGAGCTAGAGGGTGCGGAGCCAGTCGAACGCGTGCTCCGCGACTGCTTTCCAGCCGCGTTCGTTGCAGATGACGTGCGACGTGCCGGTGAATTCCGTGAGGTCCAGCCGGCCGTGCGACCCCCGGTACGCGCGGGCGTTGCGGCGCACCAGCGACAGGGGGGTCAGATGGTCCTCGTCACCGCCGACGAACAGCATCGGGACGTGCGGCCGCCCGAAATCGATCGCCCCCTGACGTGTCACGGTCGACCGGGGAACGTCCCGGCTCTCCGGCACCGCGTACGACGCACCTCCGGCTGGGACGCTGGGACCAGCATCGTCTCCACCCGGGCGCCTCCGACAGGAGCACCGGCGCGGATCGGGTGCACGATCAGGTGCATGTCCGAGGACCCCTGGGCCGCAATGGCCGACCCCTTCGTGGACGGCGCGTACGCCTCGGTGAAGGGACAGGTCCGCACGTTCGTGCTCCACGCCCAGCTGCTGCGGCACCTCCCCGAACCGCCGGCTGCGGTCCTGGACGTCGGAGGCGGCGCGGCGCATCAGTCCTTACCGCTGGCCCGGCTGGGCTTCGACGTCACGGTCCTCGATCCGTCGCCGGCCATGCTCGCGAGGGCGGAGCAGCGCCTGAGCGCCGAACCGGACGACGTCCGCCGTCGCGTGCGCCTGATCGAGGGGCCGGGCGAACAGGCCGAGGCGGCGACCGGCGGTCAGCAGTTCGCCACGGTGCTCTGCCACGGCGTCCTGATGTACCTGGACCGACCGGACGAGCTGGTGCGCGCGCTGTGCCGCCGCGCGCAGCCCGGCGGGATCGTCTCGATGATGGCGCTGAACGCCCGCACCCTGGCCGTCCGTCCAGCCCTCGAGCACCGCTGGGACGACGCCCTCGCCGCCTTCGACGCGACCCGCGAGGTGGGAGTACTCGGCGCGCAGACAAGGGCCGACACCGTCGAGGGGCTGTCGGGCCTGCTCGAGCAGAACGGGGTCGAACCGGAGGCCTGGTACGGCGTCTGGCTGTTCACCGACTGGCTGGAGCTCCCGCTGGAGAGCACCGACGTGGCGGCGGTGCGTGCGGTCGAACTGGAGGCCGCTCTGCGGGACCCGTACCGGCAGCTCAGCCGGGTGTTCCATCTGGTCGGCCGGCGATGAGTCCCGTCGCCGCGGCCTGCGGCGACGGCCCGCAGTGCATGACGTGCATTCACACGAACGACGAGATGATCACGGAGTGGCCGGACCCACGCTGAAGAAGGTGCGTCCCGTCACCCCCGCCTTCATCGTCGCCTGTGCGAACTCCTCCGTCCGGAACCATTCCCGGGCCTTGTCCAGGTCCTGCACGTGCAGATGGACGAAGGCGGCCCGCGCGTCGTCGATGTCGCGATAGATGGGACCGTCCGTCATTCCATGGTCCGCGCGCCTGCCGCTCTGGGACCGGTGGTTCACCAGCCACCGCTCGAAATCCTCCACCTCGACCCGCGCCATCATCTCGGGCATGACTCCTCCTTCGCGTCGTGAGTTCTCGAGGAGTCGTGCCGGGTCAGGCGCCGCGCGTTACGCGACGCCGTCCTCGGATCGGGTCGACAGCAACCCGTCGCGAGCGGCATCGACGGGATCCACCTCGGCGGCGACCACGTGCAGCACCGCGTTGATCAACCCGAGATGCGTGAACGCCTGCGGGAAGTTGCCCAGCTGGCGACCGCTGACAGGATCGATCTCCTCCGCGTAGAGACCGAGCGGGCTGGCGAAGGAGAGCAGCTTCTCGCACAGTCGCCGGGCCCGGACGTGCTCGCCGATCAGCGACAGGGCGGAGACCAGCCAGAACGAGCAGATCGTGAACGAGCCTTCCTCGCCGGTCAGGCCGTCGTCGGTCTCGTCGACGCGGTAGCGCAGGACGAGTCCCTGCTCGGTCAGTTCCTCGGCGATCGCGTTGACCGTCGCGACGATCCGGGGGTCGGTCGGCGGCAGGAATCCCACCAGGGGGATCAGCAGGGTAGAGGCGTCCAGCGCACCGGTCCCGTAGTGCTGCACGAAGACGCCCCGGTCGTCGACGCCGTGAGCGAGGACGTCCTCCTTGATCTCGTCGGCGGCCTGTTGCCAGCGCTCGGCCACCTCGAACTGCTCGCGGACCCGCGCCAGCTTCGCGCCCCGATCGGCGGCCACCCAGCACATGACCTTCGAGGAGGTGAAGTGCTGAGGCTCGCCGCGGACCTCCCAGATCCCGCGGTCGGGCTCACGCCAGTGCTCGATCGCTGCCTCGGCGAAGCGGGAGAGGAAGGGCCACAGCCGTTCGTCCAGACCGTGCCGGGACGTGGTGTGGATGTACACCGAGTCGAGCAGCGCGCCCCACACGTCGTGCTGGCGCTGGTCGAACGCGCCGTTGCCGATGCGCACCGGGCGGGAGTTCATGTACCCCTGCAGGTGCGGAAGGAGCTCCTCGCTGAGGTCCTTCTCGCCGTCGATCCCGTACATGATCTGCAGATCGTCCGAGCGCTCGGCGACGTCCGCGATGAAGCAGAAGAAGTCGTCGGCCTCCCAGTCGAAGCCGAGGGTGTCCAGCGCCCAGAGCGCCAGAGTGGAGTCCCGGATCCAGGTGAACCGGTAGTCCCAGTTGCGCTCCCCGCCGGGGGTCTCCGGCAGGGAGGTCGTCGGCGCCGCGAGGAGCGCACCGGACCGCCCGAAGGTGAGGCCCTTGAGTGTGAGGGCGCTGCGCTCGAGGTGCGCCCGCCAGGGGTGGTCCGGGAACGTGCCGCGGGCGAGCCAGTGCTGCCAGTGGTGAGCCGTCCAGGCCAGCCTCTTGTACGCCTCGTCGACGTTCGTCGGCACCGGGTGCTCGCTCCACGACATCGCGACGAAGCGCTGGTCGCCCTCCTTGAGCAGCGTCCGGGCCGTCGCACGGGACCCCTCGAAACCCAGCCGCAGGTCCGTCGTCAGGCGGATCGCCGGTTGGCTGTCGTCCCCTTCGGCCTCGGCCTCGTGGTAGCCCGGCCCGAGGTAGCGCCAGCTCGCCTGCCGCCTGCCGTAGTCGAAGACCGGGGAGCAGTGCATGGAGAGCTGCACCTCGCCGTTGACGCAGCGCACCATCCGCAGCAGCACGTGATCGGCGTCGTAGTCGGTCGGCGCGCGGCGCTGGGTCTGCGAGCGCTCGTCCTCGTGGTGCCAGGGGCCGATCAGCATCACGTCACGGACGATGATCCAGCCGGTCGGCGTCCCCCAACTGGTCTCGAGGATCATCGTGCCGGGCAGGTAGCGCCGCGCCGCGGGCACCATCACGTCGGCCGGTCCCAGCCTGAACCCGCCGCTGTCGCGGTCGAGCATCGCCGCGAACACGCTCGGCGAGTCCATCCGCGGCAGGCACATCCACTCCACATTGCCGCTGGGGGCGATCAGCGCTGAAGCCTGGCAGTCGGAGAGAAACGCGTAGTCGCCGATCGGGGGGAACGGCGAGCGCACGAACATCTGACGATCGGTCTGCTCCATCGCCCGTACCTCCGCCCGGCTGTGGAGAACCATTGTGCGCTCGGCTGCGTGCGCTGCACATGGAGCGGCTGCGTCATTTCGCTGCCAGCGCCTCCCGCGCCAGCATCTGGCCGATGGGCAGTGCGGAGGTCGCCGCCGGCGACGGCGCGTTCAGCACGTGCAGGGTGCGAGGAGTGCTGCGCAGGAGGAAGTCGTGCACCAACGTGCCGTTGCGCAGCACCGCCTGGGCGCGGATCCCCGCCTCCCTCGGGAGCAGGTCGTCCGCTTCGAGCGACGGGCAGTACTTCTGGCACTCGCGCAGGTACCCGCGCTTCCAGAGCGAGTTGTGCATCTCCCGCACCCCGGTCCGCCAGTGCTTCCGCGCCACGGCCCGCATGCCCGGGAAGCGCGCGATGTCGGCGGCGTCCCTGCGGTCGAACGAGAACTTCCGGTATTTCTCGCGGGCCAGGCCGAGCACCGCATTGGGGCCGACGTTCAGCTCCCCGGTCACCGTGGTCGTGAGGTGCACGCCCAGGAACGGCAGGGCCGGGTCCGGGATCGGATAGATGAGATGGGAGACGAGACCCCGCTTGGCAGGGGCGACGTCGAAGTACTCGCCACGGAACGGGACGATCCTCAGATCCAGCTCCAGCCCTGCGAGGGCCGCGAGACGGTCCGCCTGGAGCCCACCGCAGAAGACGGCGTGCCTGGTCCACACCGGCCCCTGCGACGTCTCGAGCCGCACCGCGTCCCCGGTCTCGGCGATGCCTGTCACCTCCACCCCCGTGCGGAGCTCGCCGCCGGCCGAACGCACCGACCCGGCGAGGAACCGGGTCACCTCCCGGTAGTCGACGACGGCCGTCTCGGCGACGAACAACGCCCCCAGCCCGCTCACCATGGGCTCGCGGCGTCGCAGCTCGGACCCGTCCAGAACCTCGGCCTTGATGCCGTTGGCGCCGGCCCGCTCCAGCAACGCGTCCATCCGCGAGAGCTCGCGCTCGTCTGTGGCGACCAGGAGCTTTCCCGTCGTCCTGAACGGGATGCCGTGCTCCTGTGCGAGCTCCCGGGTTCTCGCCGCACCGCTCCGGCACAGCCGGGCCTTCAGGCTGCCGGGTTCGTAGTAGATGCCGGTGTGGACGACCCCGCTGTTGTGCCCGGTCTGGTGCCGGCCGAGGCCGGCTTCCTTCTCCAGGAGCAGCACGCCGGCACCGGGGCGTTCACGCAGGAGATTCCACGCCGTCGAGATCCCCACGATCCCCCCGCCGACGACGACGTGGTCGTACATCAGCTCGACCCCTACCCGCGCTCGCCGGTGACCATCGGCCCATCGAACACCAGAATGCGGCGCCGGTCACCGGCTGCGCCGGAAGAAGAAGGCCGTCGCTCAGTCCGGCGCGGGCCCCGACCAGGAGCCTGCCTCCATCCGGCCGCGCGCCAGGGCGTCGGCGGCCGTGGCGCTGTCGGCGTTCACCGCCAGCGCCACCAGGAACTCCTCGCGCTCCAGCGTTCCGGTCACCAGCGGGCCGCGGGCCACCACTGTCGCCGTCCGCGGAACCTGCCGGAGCAGGGCGATCTCGCCGAAGCCGTCGCCCGGCCCCATGGTGCGCAGCACGTGACCGTCGGCCGACGCCACGGCTTCCCCCTCGACGATCACGTAGTAGAGGTGGCCCGGCTCGCCTTCACGGAGAACCACGGCCCCCCGCTCGAACCGCTCCTCGCGGATCCGGGTCGCGAGGTGTTCCACCGTGACGAGCGGCAGGGGCGCGAAGATCGGTGATTGCCGCAGCAGCGCCACCTCCGGACCCGGGACGCGCAGGCCGTGATCGAGAACGGAGGTGGCATGCCACCCCGCGGCGGCGCAGACGACGAGGAGGAGGCCGGCGGCCAGGAGCACTTGCCGCACGTCGGCCATCGTGAGCGCGGCCGGGGTGAGCGCCGCGCCGAGGCCGATGCCGACCAGCGCCACGGTCTCCAGGACACCCAGAGCCCGCCCGATGGCGCCGGCCGGCAGGGCACGCTGCAGGGCGGTGAACACCGCGACGTCCAGGACGCCGTTGGCGACGCCCACCAGGGCGAACAGCGCCAGGGCCAGTGGGACCGAGTCGACGGCGGCCAGGGCGACGAGGGGCAGGCCCCAGCCGGCCACCGCCAGCGCGCCCCATCGTGCCAGCCAGCGACCACGGACCACCCGGACCGCCAGCACTCCTCCGGCCAGGCCACCCAGTCCCATTGCCGCGCTGAGCCATCCCACGCCGGGCTCGCCGATGCCGAGGACCTCCACGGCCAGCAGCACCATGAGCACCGACAGCGCGCCGCGCACCAGCGTCTGTACGAAGCCCAGCGCCAGCAAGGTGGTGGTGCCCGTCGTGGCGGGATAGACGCGAATGCCCCCGAGCAGGTCGGCGAGCACGCGGCGCGCGAACCCCCTCGAGACCGGGTGGGGCGGGGGGTGCTGGCCGGGAACCCGGAGCCGGGCGAGGGCGACGACGGCTGCCAGCATGAGGACGGTCATGGCCGCCACGGCCGCAGCGGGGCCACTGACGGCGAGGATGATCCCCACGAGTGCCGGCCCGACGAACACCCCGATGCCCTCGAGCAGGCTCGACAGGACGTTCGCAGCCGTCAGCTCCTCGGGGGTACGGGCAAGCCAGGGCAGCAGCGCGTTCTGCGCCGGCCGGTGGATCCCGAGGAACGCGCTCTCGAGACCGGCCAGCATCAGGACGACCAGCAGTGGCAGATCGGCGAGGACCGCCACGCAGACGAGAGCGAGTGCAGCAGTGCGCACGAGCGTCGCCCACAGCAGCAGGCGTTCTCGCGCGACCCGGTCCGCCATGCTGGTCACGACGGGCGTCAGCAGGAGGGCCGGGAGGATCCGCAGGACGCCGAACAGGGCCACGGCCCGCGCGCCGCCCTGCGTGAAGGCGTACACCGAGATGGCGACCAGGACCCCGTACTCCGCACTGACGGCACCGAACCACGCGCCCAGCAGGCGACGGATTCCGGCGATCCTCAGCAGAGCCCGTACGGCACCCATCTGCCCCCTTCGCCGATCATGGTGCCACCGGTTCGACGCTACGCCCGCCGGGCGTCGTCCGGAAAGGTGGCGAGGAACGGCCGGCTCCGCCGCGAACGAGCGTCCCGTCGCGCTCTTGTCGGGCGCTCCCCCGCCGGGGAGTGTGGATGACGTGCGCATCTGCCCCGACTGCGGCGAGGAGAACCCGGACCGCTTCCGGCTGTGCGGATTCTGCGGGGCACCGTTGGCGCCGCCGGCGGCGTCGCAGGAGGTCCGCAAGACGGTGACCGTCGTCTTCTCCGACCTGAAGGACTCCACCGCCCTCGGGGAGAGCATCGACCCGGAGCCGCTCCGCGAGGTGCTGAACCGGTACTTCGCCGAGATGCGCGAGATCCTCCAGCGACACGGCGGGGTGATCGAGAAGTACATCGGCGACGCGATCATGGCTGTCTTCGGCCTGCCACGGGTGCACGAGGACGATGCGCTGCGGGCCGTGCGCGCGGCCATGGGCATGCAGGTGGCGCTTGAAGAGCTGAACGACGAGCTGCGGGCACAGTGGGGCGTCGCTCTGACGAACCGGGTCGGGGTGAACACGGGCGAGGTCGTCACGGGGAACCTCGGCGCGGGGGAACGGCTGGTCACCGGGGACGCCGTGAACCTCGCCGCGCGGCTCCAGCAAGCGGCGGCGGACATGCAGGTGCTGATCGGCGAGCGGACGTACCGCCTGGTCAGGTCCTGGGTCGACGTGGAGGCGCTGCCGGCGCTGACGCTCAGGGGCAAGAGCGAGCCCGCGCCGGCGTACCGCGTGCTGGCCGTCGACCGCATCGAGCGCGAGGTGCTCGACGCCCGGCGCACCGAGATCGTGGGGCGAGCTGTCGAGGTGGACGCCCTGGTAGGAGCGTTGGAGGCGGTGGTCGAGACCCGGTCGAGCGTCCTGGTGACCGTGGTGGGTGAGGCCGGGATCGGAAAGTCCAGGCTGATCGACGAGTTCTGCCGTATCGCCGGCGGGGATGCGCGCGTCCTGCGGGGGCGATGCCTCGCGTACGGGCGAGGCATCACGTTCTGGCCGCTCGTCGAGGTCGTGGGCCAGGCGGCGGGGATCGGCGCCGAGGACGCGCCCGGTGAAGCGCGGGAGAAGCTGCGAGCGCTGTTCCCCCCGGACGGTGCCGGGACGGAGGCCGCGGACCGGCTGGCCGGGGCGATCGGGCTGTCGGGCCGTCAGTTCCCCGTCGAGGAGGTCTACTGGGGCGCCCGCAAGCTCTTCGAACAGCTGGCGCGCACGGAGCCCCTCGTCGTCGTGGTCGAGGACGTCCACTGGGCCGAGAGCGCATTCCTCGACCTGATCGCCCGGGTCACCGACACCGCCGAGGACTCGCCTCTGCTGTTCCTTTGTGCCACTCGGCCCGAGGTGACGGAGCGGCACCCCGGCTGGCTCGAGCGCCCCGGCAGCCAGGTGCTGGGGCTGGAGCTGCTCTCGAGGGAGCAGACCGCGCTCGTCGTCGAGAACATGCTCGGGGAGGCGGACCTGCATCCAGCCGCGCGCAGGTCCATCGTCGAGGCGGCGGACGGCAATCCCCTCTTCGCGGAGCAACTGGTCTCCATGCTGATCGAGGACGGGCATCTCCGCCGGGAGGACGGCCGCTGGGTGCCCGTCCGTGACCTGAGGACGCTCTCGCTGCCGCCGACGATCGACGCTCTGCTGTCGGCACGGCTCGACCTGCTCACCGCCGAACAGCGGGGGGTGATGGAGCCCGCAGCCGTCGTCGGTGCCGTCTTCGAGCTGTCCGCGGTCGGCGCCCTCGCCGTCGAGCCGATCCGGGCGTCCGTTCGGGTGCAGCTGGCCCAGCTCGAGGGCAAGCAGCTCATCGAGCGCGAGCGCACGCCGCCGTCCGATGACGACCTGTGGTTCCGGTTCCACCACATCCTCATCCGCGACGCGGCGTACCAGGGAGTGCTGAAACGCACCCGTGCCGCGCTGCACGAGCGCTTCGCCGACTGGCTGGAAGCCAAGACCGGCGAGCACCACCGGGGCGTCGAGTACGAAGAGATCGTCGGCTATCACCTCGAGCAGGCGCACCACTACCTGGCAGATCTCGGACCGCTGGATCGGCACGGACGTGGTCTCGGTGAGCGAGCGGCCGCTCGCCTGGGAGCGGCGGGCGGGCGCGCCTTCGCCCGGGCGGACATGTCCGCGGCGGCGGACCTCCTGCGCCGGGCCGCGGCGTTGTTGCCCACCCAGCACCCGGCCCGGCTCGCTCTGCTGCCGCAACTGGGCGAGGCGCTGATGGAGGTCGGGGAGTTCCCGTGGGCCGTCGTGCTCCTGGAGGAGGCCCTCCCCCTGGCGGACGCCGATCCGCGGCTGCACGCCGACCTCGTTCTCACCCGGCTCCTCGTGCGCCACCACGTCGAGGAGAACCTCGAGCGGTGGCGGGACGAAGTGACCCGAGAGGCGGAGCGGCTGATCCCCGTGCTGCGCCAGCACGGCGCCGATGGGGAGCTGGCGAAGGCCTGGCGCTTGCTGGGCTTCGTGCACGGCTCGGTCTGCCGGTACGGCGATGCAGCGGCTGCGGTGAAGCAGGCCGCGGAACACGCCCGCCGGGCGCACGACGCCAGGCTCGAGGCGCGGAACGTGTCCGCCTACACGTTCGCTGCCGTGTTCGGGCCGACGCCGGTCGAGGAGGCGATCGAGTACTGCGAGCAGCTCGCCGGCGAAGGGCTGAGCGACCGGCAGGCCGAGGCACTGGTCCTCTGTTCCCTGGCCCAGTTGCGCGCGATGCGCGGCGACGTCGAGCAGGCCCGCGAAGCGATCCGGACCGGCCGCAGGCTGTTGGACGACCTGGGCGTCGTCGTCCTCGCAGCGGCTACCGCGATGGACCATGCGCGGATCGAACTGCTGGCCGGCGACCTGGGGACCGCCGAGCACGAGCTCCGTAGGGCCGAGAAGGTCCTGACCACCCTCGGGGAGCGGTATCTGCTTCCGCCCCTGGCCGCGCTGCTGGCGCAGGTCGTGTTCGCGCAGGGACGAGCGGACGAGGCCGAGGAGATCACCGTGCGGGTCGAGCTCCTGTCCGACTCCGACGACGTGGAGCCGCAGACGGCCTGGCGCTCGGTCCGCGCGAAGGTGCTGGCTGGCCGGGGCGAGGTCGGCGAGGCGGAGCGGCTCGCTCTGGACGCCGTCCGGCTGGTCAGGACCACGGACTCACCCTGGATGCAGGCCGATGCGCTGCTGGACCTGGCGGAGGTGCTCGGCCGCGCGGAACGGCCGGACGAGGCCCGGGCTGCGGCAGCGGAGGCGCTGGAACTCTACGAGCTGAAGGGCGCCCGGGCCGCGGCCGCCCGGGCCGCCGCCGTCATCGACGCCGTCCCCTCCTAACCCCGCCAGCTCGGGTCGGGCCCCACCCGCCACAGCACACCGAGGCGCACCGCCGAGCCGGTCTTCGACCTGCTGTTGACGCAGGCGTTGACCGCCGTCGAGGGCAGGTCGGTGGCACCGGGGCAGTCGGCCACGGCCGTCTTGTCCTTGTACCAGGTCAGGTTCTTGTTGTTCGCGAGAACGGTGAAGGTCAGCTGGACCGTTGGCGGCAGCGGCTGATCGGAGACCTCCGAGAAGTCGGACGCGGTGACGGCGACTTGTGTCGTGCACGTTGCGCCGACGCCGCAGTAGTCCGTCGGAGAGCCAGGCGTCAGCTCCTCCATGGTCACGGGGACACACGGCGCGGCTCCGCTCGTTCCGGACAGCGCCGCGGTCGTGATCAACGGGTTGTTCTTGCCGAGCCCGCCCCGGGTGGCGAGAGCCTGTTCCCCGTTGCTGATGCAGCCGCCCGCGGCATCTGCGGGGCCGCTCACGATACTGAGCGGCCGCCTGGGCGCGGGGAACACGTCCAGGTGCGACTTGTTCTGGTCGCGTCCTTTCTCGTCCGCGGTCAACGCGGCCGTCACCGTCGTGATTGTGGTGACGGCGGGCATCGTGACCAGCAGTTGTTGCGTGACGGTCGCTCCGGAGGCGAGGTTGTGCTGCGGGCAGGAGACCGCCACCGAATCGGACGTGGTAGCCGTGGTGCAGCCCGGCCACGTCCCGGCTGCGGGTGTGGACCCGAGAGGCAGCGTGATCACGGCGACCGGGTTGGCGAGCGTGGAGTTGCTCCCGTTCGTCCACGTCGCGGAGTAGAAGGCCGTCCGACCGCTGGTCACCAGGTTCGGGGCCAATACCGCCGTGCTCGTCACGACGGAGTCCGCGGCGTCGGCCGCGGTGGCGACCGGTCCGACCACGACTGCGGTCATCAGGACGAGCGCACCCGAGAACCGCGACGCCCGCTTCGACCAGTGCATGTGGCCTCCCGCCTCGGGCCGGCGCCGTCGGATCGCCGACGTGCATGCAGCCGGACCGGGGTCTCGTCATCGTCGCAGACGGCCTGCCGTTCGTCACTGGGCTCGGGACGATCTCCTGGCCGTGGCCTCCCGGCACGCCGTCACGAAGCGTCGGACGGCCTTCCTGAGGTGGCGACGAGCTGATTCGCGCTGCGCAGGACCCGTGACGACGTGAGCGCCTCCGGGCCCAGCGACGCACCGGTGGTGACCGTGAACGAGGCGCCCTCGCCGGGCATCAGCGTGACGAGTTGAATGTCGACCTGCGCGTCAGGCGCCACCTTGTCCGCTAGCAGGACCAGGTCCTTGACGAGGGAGCCCGCGGTGACCTCGACTCGGTAGCCGCCGTCGACGGCCGACACCGACGTCGAGAATTCCGCCCGGCCGAGGACGGCGTCCCGGTCCTCGACGAACCACCACAGTGCGCGTATCCCGTCCCCGCTCTGGGCGACGAGCACCTCGGAGGCAGGATCCTGCGGCGTGGTCACGTACGCCGGCAGCTCGAGGGGGTTCGTGCCTCGTGCGTCCACGGACAGGGACAGCGCCGCGGAGGCGAGCACCCGTCCGTCGAAGCGCCGTCGCTCGACGACCAACGAGCCCGACCACGCTTCGGTCGTGTCGTTGCACGCGACGACCGCGAGGCTTCGCGGACGTGGCTGAACGGTGAGGAGCCGGGGGGCGTAGGCATCGCGGATGGCGTACCACAGCGGTTTCAGGCGGCCGTCCCCGTCGACCGCGGCCCACGACGTGACCGGCCAGCAGTCGTTGATCTGCCAGACGACGGCGCCCATGCAATGCGGCGCGAGCGAACGGAGGTGCTCCAGACCGAAGCGGACGGCGCGGGCCTGGTTGAGCTGCATCGCCCAGTGGAAGTCCTCCATGCCGACCGGCTGCGGAAGGTGCGGCGTGAGCCCACGCTCGAGCTTCCGGTTGCCCTCGGTGGCTTTCTGGTGCACGAGCACCGCCGGCGACTC
Organism: uncultured Actinomycetota bacterium; assembly: GCA_963786765.1. Classification (GTDB taxonomy): domain Bacteria; phylum Actinomycetota; class Actinomycetes; order Actinomycetales; family Kineosporiaceae; genus DATKNA01. The sequence continues at coordinate 114,097 of CAWBAJ010000002.1, forward strand.
GGGCGTCAAGGGATCGTCGTCGATGGCTCGTGTCAGGGTCGACCAGGTCGGTGGGCCCTGCCAGCCGAACTCCGAGACGAAGCGGGGCCGGTAGTCGCGGTAGGCCGTGTAGTCGCGCTGGTTCCAGATGTCCCAGATGTGCATCGTGCCGTGTGCGGGGTCGTTGGGGTGGCGGCCGGCGTCGGGCGAACAGGGGCTTCCGGGCGTGTACGGGCGGGTTCCGTCGAGCTCGGCCACAAGTGCGGGCAGCAGGCCGTAGTAGTACCCGGCGCCCCACGTCCGGCCGTCGAGCCGCTCCTTCCACTCCCAGTCCGAGTAGCCCCAGAGGTTCTCGTTGTTGCCGTTCCAGAGCACGAGGCTGGGGTGGGACACCAGGCGCGCGATGTTGTCGCGGACCTCGGCCTCGATCTCGGAGCGCATCGGCTCCTCCTCCGCGTACGCCGCGCACGCGAAGAGGAAGTCCTGCCAGACGAGGATCCCCTCCTCGTCACACAGTTCGTAGAAGTCGTCCTGCTCGAAGATCCCGCCGCCCCAGACCCGGAGAAGGTTGATGCCGGCGTCCTTCGACTGCCGGATCCGCGCGGCGTACCGCTCGTGGGTGACGCGGTTGAGGAAGCAGTCGTCCGGGATCCAGTTCGCGCCCTTGACGAAGACCGGATCCCCATTGACGAGGAACATGAACGACGTGCCCGCGTCGTCGCCCTCGGTTCGCAGCTCGACCGTCCGGAACGCGATGCGCCCGTCCCAGCGGTCGAGCTCGTCCCCGAGGACGACGTGCAGATCGTAGAGAGGCTGGGCGCCGTAGCCCGCCGGCCACCACAGCGCCGGCCGCTCCACCGCGACCTCCACCACTGTCGAGGTCGCCCCGGCCTGAATCCGCCCCGAGGCGCGAACGTCTGCGACGGTCACCGAGACCGGAAGGTCACCCTCGGCGTCGGGGACGCGCTCGACGTCGACGTGCACGCGGACCGTCCCGACGCCGTCAGCGATCGTCGTGAGTGGGCGCACGCTCGCCAGCCGGGCGACCGACCACGACTCGAGAGAGACGGGCTTCCAGATGCCGACCGTCGCCAGGTCCGGCCCCCAGTCCCACCCGAAGTTGCACGCCATCTTTCGGATGGCGTTGTACGGGTGGTGGTTGACGTGCGGGCGCCGGCCCAGCTCCTCCGAGAACTGATCCGCAGCCTTGACGGGCGAGCGGAAGGTCACGGCCAGCTCGTTCTCCCCGTCCTGCAGCAGCGGGCCGACGTCGAACCGGTACGTGCGGTGCATGTTGCGCGTCTCCGCGACGAGGACGCCGTTCAGCTCCACCCGCGCGACCGTGTCGAGCCCGCCGAAGACCAGGTCCGTCCGCTCCCCGCGTTGCGCACCGGCCCCCGGGAATGTCGTCTCGTACCGCCAGTCGGCTCGCCCCACCCACTGCACCAGGGCTTCGTTCAGATCCAGGTAGGGATCGGGAAGAAGCCCGGCCTGGAGCAGGTCGGTGTGGACGCATCCCGGGACGGTCGCCGGAACCGTCGCGGCGGCGACGCCGAGGGGCACGTCGCCGGTCACCGCTCGCACCGTCCAACCGTCGGAAAGGTCCGTCACGAGCACAGGTCCTCCTTCTGGAACCGGCCGCTCACCGGTTGTAGGCCGGGGCCACCCCGCCGACCTCTCCCCATACCTCGTCGCACGCGTCCAGCGTCTCCTGGTCGAGCGGTGGTCCGTCGACGGCCTTCAGGTTCGCGACGAGCTGCTCATGGCTCGACGCCCCGAGGAGGATGCCGCTGACGAGCGGGCGCCCGACGACCCACCGCAGCGCGAGCTCGACGAGCGAGAGGCCCGCCTCGTCCGCGACGCCGCGCAGGCGCTCGACCGCGTCGAACTGGGCCCGGTTCCAGTAGCGGTCCCGGTACATGCCTTTCGTGAACCGGGTGTTGGGCGCAGGCTCGTCCTCGGGCCGACGATGCTTACCGGTCAGCAGCCCGCCCGCGAGCGGGTTGTACGCGAGGGTGCTGAGTCCGAAGTGCTCCGCGCAGGCGGCGTACTCCGCCTCCACCCGGCGGGCGAGCAGGTTGTACATCTGCTGCCCGAGGCGTACCGGAGCCCATGACCGTGCCTGCGCCAGGTAGTGCATCTCGGTCACCTGCCACGCTGCGAAGTTCGCCTGGGCGACGTAGCGCACCTTGCCGGCACGGACCACCTCGTCCAGGGCCGCCAGCGACTCCTCGATCGGCGTGCCCCAATCGGGTCGGTGCATGTAGTAGACGTCGATGTGGTCGAGCCCGAGCCGTCGCAGGCTGCCGTCGACTGCCTTGTGCACTGCGGTCCGCGAGAGCCCGGCGAGCGACCCGTCGGCCTGGTCGACCGGGCTGCCGCCCTTCGTGCAGACCAGCACCTCGTCGCGGAAGGGCCGAACGATCCGGCCGAGGATCTCCTCGGACGCCCCGCCCGCGTAGTTGTTCGAGGTGTCGAACATCGTCACACCGGCCTCACGGCACGTGTGCACCATCCGGGCGGCCTCGGCCTCGTCGACGCGCTCGCCGAACGTCATGGCCCCGAGGGCGACGCGCCCGAACTCGAGATCCGTGCCCGCAACCCGGTGCCCTGCGGTTCCCGTGCCCGGCGACGTGGTGGTGCCCGCCCGCCCCCCGGGGGCCATGCCGGTCTCGGTGCCCACGGTACTCAGTGCCCCGGGTCGGTGACGGTCCAGTCCTCTGGCAATCCGACCTTGCGGTACAGCTCCCGGCGACCGGCCTTGTCGTTGCCTGCGTGCCGCCATGCCTGCTCGGCGACCTCCGCGGCGCGCCCAGCAGGCACCACGACGACGCCGTCGCCGTCCGCGACCACGACGTCCCCCGGGTTCACCAGCGCGCCTCCCACGTTCACCGGCACCTGCACGGCGTCGAGCTCGACCCTGCCGGGGCGAATGGTCCGAGAGATGTAGCGGGAGTAGACCGGGGTCCGTTGCTTGATCAGTTCGTCGGTGTCGCGAGCCCCGCCGTTGGTCACGACCCCGACCGCCCCCGCGGCGATCCAGGACAACGCGTTGTTGGAGCCGATGAAGCCGGTGCTCCCGAGCTCGTATCCGTCGATCACGATGAGGTCGCGAGGGCGGATCCGATCGACGAAAGGTCCGCGGGCAAGCGTGTCGTACCAGTTCCGCATCCAGTCGTAGAACTGGTCCGGCGTCAGCTCGGGTACCGGACGCTGCGTCGGCACGAAGCGCACGGTGTGGGCGAGTCCGTAGATCCGGTGCGCGAACGTGTCCGTGTCGCGCCACAGGGGTCGGATGTCGCGCGACATCTGCCCCATGTCGTGCATGCCGAGCGCGTCCATCCCGTCGCAGACGTCGGTGACGCGCAGCCCCTCGAACGAGTCGAGCACAGCGCGGGCGTCGGTCGGTGCGGGTGCGGTCGTGGGACCGGGGTGCTGAATGGTCATGCCCTCTCCTCGAGAAGAATGCGATTCGGAATGCCTCGGGTCATCGATCGGGGTGTCACTCCCCGCGCCACTGCGGAGGCCTGTGCTCGAGAAAGGCCCGGACCCCTTCGGCGAAATCCGCGCTGCCGTAGACCCGGGCGTAGACGTCATCGTGGTCGACCGCGCCTGCCAGGTCGTCGAGGCGCCGCCCCAGCTCCTTGCCGGCGGCGACGGACAGCGGGGCGCAGGCCGACACGCGCAGGAGCAGGTCGGAAACCACCTCGTCGAGCGCCTCGCGCTCGACGATCGCACGGACCAGTCCGGCGGAACGCGCCTCCTCCGCGGTCGCCAACCGCCCGGTGAGCAGCAGCTCGGTCGCGAGCGCGCGACCCATGGCGGCCCGGATCCGAGCTGTCGTGGCCGGCGAGACGCAATTGCCGAGAGTGCGGGCGACCGGCGCCCCGAACCGGGCATCGGGCGTCGCGTACACCAGGTCGCAGCAGGCGACGATCGCGAGCCCGCCGCCCACCGCCGGCCCCTCGACGAGAGCGACCACAGCCACGGGCAGACCCCGTACCGCGTCGAGGACGCGGGTGATCTCGCCCTCGTAAGCCACACCGTCGGCGCCGGCCCGGATGGCCACGAGGTCGGCGACGTCGGTGCCGGCGGCGAAGACGCCGCCGGCACCGCGCACCACGACCATGCGGAGGCTGGAGTCCGCTGCCAGCTCGAGGCAGATGTCGCGGAGCTGGTCGTACATCACGCTCGTCAGGGCGTTCCGCGCGCCAGGGTTGTCGAGGACCACTCTGGCCAGAGCGCCCTCCCTGGTCAGGTGGACCTGTCCAGCACGCCCCGCCCCCGGGAGCGTGGACGCGACGCCGGTCACCGCACGCTGTCGTCCAGCGGCAGGCCCGCCTTCTCATAGAGGGCACGCCGGCCACGACGGTCGTTCTCGTTCTCCTGGCGGGCGTACTTGGCCACCTGCTCGGCGACCTCCAGGGGCACCGCGATGACGCCGTCGCCGTCACCGACCACGATGTCCCCGGGTTTGATCTGGACGCCCCCGATGGTCACCGGGATGCCGTAGGCCTCGTACTCCACCCGGCCCTGGGTCATCGCCTGGTTCCGATACCGCGCGAAGATCGGTACTCCCTGCGCGACGCACTCGTCGTGGTCGCGAGCACCGCCCGAGGTGACGACCGCCGCGGCGCCCTTGACGTGCATGTCGAGGGAGTTGTAAGAGCCGATCTCCCCCACCCCGGCGTCCGGGGACTCCAGGACGACGATGTCGCCCGGCGTGAGCTCCGCGTCCCAGGGCTGGATCTGCACCTCCTTGTACCAGTAATTGCGGGCCCATTCGGTGTACTCGTCGCCGCTGATCATCGGCACCTGCTTCTGGGTGGCCCTCGATCGAACGGTGAAGGCAGGACCGCAGAACCTCATGCCCTCCGCGATGGGCATGATCGAGCGGTCGACGCTGCCCTTGTTCGGCATCCCGATCCAGTCCAGCCCGTCCCGGACGTCGCTGACCCGCAGGCCCTCGAACAGTTTCACGATCTCGTTCGCCACAATTCGCTCCGTTTCCTGTCGGTCTTTCTCAAAGGGTTTCCACTGCCGCTCCGTGCCGGGGGCACGTCGCCTGTTGCGCCGCCGACATTCCCGACTGACGGCGAGTACGTGTCCCGGTGGGTCACGAGGCGCCTCGGAGAGGCTGGGCGACGGGGAGGCCGGAAGGCGGCGGGGACAGCGCCTCCCCGAGCACCGTGAGGTCCCCCGCGTGAGCCGCCCGAAGGAGGGCCAGCGCGGACTCCTCATCCAGCGGCCGCGGGTTGTTCTCCACGAGGCGCCGGGCGCTCATCGCATCCCGGGCCATGTCCGCCAGCCGGTCGGCCGGGACGCCGAGGTCGGCCAGGGTTCGCGGGATCCCGACGGCCGCGAGCAGGTCGGCAACCGCGCGCACGGCAGCCCGGGCAAGGGCGGCGGGATCGGACTCCCCCTGGTCGGCGCCCAAGGCGCGAGCGGTCTCCGCCAGCTTCTCGATCCGTTCCGCGGCGTTGAAGGCCATCACGTACGGGATGAGCGTCCCCACGCCGGCGCCGTGCGAGGTGTGGGTCAGGGCTCCGATGGGGTACTGCAGCGCGTGCGCCGCAGCGGTGCCCGCCGTCCCGAAGGCGAAGCCTCCCGCGAGAGCGCCGCGCATCATGCCGGACCGGGCGTCGAGGTCGTCGGGGACGTCGCACGAACGCTGCAGATGCGCCGCCACCGCCCGGATCGCCTCGAGAGCGAACAGGTCGGTCAGCACGTTGGCGCCCACGAAGACGCGCTCGTGTGAGAGACCGGCCGTGGGAGGGCGGCGCACCGCGGTGAAGGCCTCGATGCCGTGCGTGAGCGCATCCGCGCCGGCGGCGGCGGTCACGGCTCTCGGGCAGGAGACGGTCAGCTCGGGATCGCAGACGGCGACGGCGGGGATGAGATGCGGACTCGAGATGCCGACCTTGATCGTGCGGCTCGGGTCGGTGACCACCGCGACCGGGGTCACCTCCGAGCCGGTCCCCGCGGTCGTGGGCACCGCGACCACCGGTGCGACGGGACCAGGGACCAGGCCCTCGCCGTAGTAGTCGCCCGGCTGCCCGCCGTGCGCGAGCAGGAGGGCCACGACCTTCGCGAGGTCGAGACAACTCCCCCCGCCGAGGCCGAGAACGACGTCGGCCCGGTGCCGTCGGGCCACGTCGGCGGCCACCGGCACCTGCTCCAGCGGCAGCTCCGGCGCGGCCTCGTCGAAGACGCGCACCGCCAGCCCCGAGCCGGTGAGCCCGTCGACCACTTCGCGGAGACCGGCTCCGGCGGCGAGGTGCGGATCAGTGATGACCAGCACCCGGCGGCCGAGCTCCTGGACGACGGCCGGCAGGACCTGACGCTGGCCGACGCCGAGGACGACCTCGCGGGGACCGCGCAGGAGCCCGAATCCGGCGGCGCTCACTGGACGTCACCTTCGTCGGGAACCTCGCCGCCCTGCTCACCGCGATACAGGGCGAGGAGGTCGAGGTAGCTCCGCGAGTTCTCACGGACCCGGGTCGCCTCCTCCTGCGTCAGAGGGCGGCGCACCTGGCCCGGCACTCCGGCGACGAGGGACCCGGGCGGGACGACGGCGCCCTCGCGGACGACCGCCCCCGCCGCCACCAGAGACCCCTTGCCGATCCGGGCACCGGTCAGCACAACGGCTCCCATGCCGACCAGGCAGCCGTCCTCGACGACGCAGCCGTGCAGGACGGCGCGATGCCCGACCGAGACGTCCTCCCCCACGACCACGTCGCCGTGCTCGTCGGCATGGGCCACGGAGCCGTCCTGGATGTTGCTCCGCGCTCCCACCGTGATCGAGCCGCCGTCGGCGCGCAGCACGCAGCCGTACCACACGCTCGCCTGCGGCCCGAGATGCACGCTGCCGACCAGCACGGCACCCGGAGCCACCCAGGCGCCAGGCGCGCACTCGGGCACCCCCGTCCCGAGCGGCACCAGCATCGGCTCGCGGGTCACGGTGCCGCCGCCGGGACGGTCACATCCAGCTCGTACCACCTGCTCGCCGTCCCGCCGGTGACCTCGGCGAGATCAGCCGGACCGGCACCTGCCGCCAGCACGGCGTCCGACAGGTCGGTCCACGCCTCGGCGTACGTGGCGCGCAGCAGGACGACGGGCCAGTTGCTCGCCAGCATGAGCCGGCGGGGACCGAAGTGTTCGAGGACGTGCGCGACGTACGGTCGGAGCACGTCGGGCTGCCACGCCGGCCACGCGGTGAGCGCGTCGACGCCGACAGAGACCTTCAGCGCGGCGCCGGGGCACGACGCCAGTTCCGCCACCTGCCGCGCCCAGGGCTCCCATCCGCCGGTGTCCAGCGGGGGACGGGCGAGGTGGTCGACCACGAGGCGCAGGTCGGGCACCGCGCGGGCGAGCCCTAGCACTGCCGAGACCTGCTCTGGTGTGATCGGGACGACGTCCCACACCAGGTGATGCACCGCGAGATCGCGGAAGAGGTCGATCACCTCCGGCCGCGCGAGCCATTCGAGCGGGTCGCGCCCGATGAGCGTCCTCACCCCGCGCCACTTGCTCCTGTTTGCGCGGTCCAGCTCGCGGCGGGCGGCGGCCGGATCCTGGACCGGCAGCCAGCCGACGACCGCGGCGACGCTGGATGCCTGCAGCGCGTACGCCGCGAGGCGGTCGTTCTCCGCCGCCTCGTCCACCGACTGCATCAGCACCGTCGCTGCGATGCCGCACCGCTCCAACTCGGGAGCGAGGTCCTCCGGCCCGTAGTTCCGGGCGATGGCGCCGTGAGCCGCCGTCCGCCAGGCCGACTGGTCGGCCTCCCCCATCCGCCAGTAGTGCTGGTGGGCATCGATTCGTCCGCTGCTGCTCTCGCTCAACGCCCCTCCCACTGGGGTCTGCGGTGCTCGAGGAACGCGGACACGCCCTCGCGGAAGTCGGCGCTGCCGTAGCAGCGCTCGAGCAGGTCCTCGTCGGGGACGTCCGCCCCCGCCAGCCGCCGGTCGATCTCCTTGAGCGCAGCGAGTGTGAGGGGTGCTCCGGCGCTGACCCGGCGGACCAGGTCGCGCACGCCGTCCTCGAGCTCCGAGGCCGGCAGGACGGCCGAGACGAAGCCGGCGGCGGCGGCGTCCGACGCCGAGAGGGAGCGTGCGGTCAGGAGCATCGCCATCGTGCGGCCGGCACCGAGCCGGCGCTGCAGACGCGCGACCACGGCCGCGGGGATGCAGTTCCCGAGGGTCCGCGCGATCGGTACACCGAAGCTCGCCTCCGGGGTCGCGACGAGGATGTCGCACGCCGCGGCGAGGGCCAGGCCCGCGCCCACGGCGGGCCCGGTGACCACGCCCACCAGCGGGACGCGCAGGCCGAGCACCCGGTTCAGCACCCCAGCGATGCGGCGCTCGTACGCCACTCCGTCGGCACCGCCGGCGAAGTCCACGAACTGCCGGATGTCGGTGCCGGCCGCGAACGCCTCCCCCGCTCCCCGCAGAACCACCACGCGCACCGACTCGTCCGCGGCCACCTCGTCGCACACGTCCAGCAGCCGGTCGTACATGTGCCACGTGAGAGCGTTCCTGCGCCGCGGATGCGAGAGGACGACGTGCAGAGTGCCCTCGGAGCGACGGACCTCGACGTCGCCGGCGTCCGGGGGCACCGCCTCGGCCGCGCTCACTGCTCGCTCACCGATCGGCTCGCGGCTGGTGGTCGAGGATCTCGTCGTTGTGCTCGCCCAGCAGCGGAGGCGCCCGCCGGATGGACGGTCGCCGTCCGCCGAGACGCAAGGGTGACGCGAGGACCGGCACGACCCCTTCGACCGGGTGGGCCACGTGCTGGACCATCCCCCGCGCCTTCACGTGCGGGTCGTCCTCGAGGACCCGCCGGTAGTCCTGGATGGGCCCGGCAGGAACGCCTGCCGCCAGCAGGAGGTCGACCCACTCCCCCGTCGTGCGCTGCGCGAGACGCCGCTCGAGCTCGGCGACGAGCTCGGCTCGATGTGCCATCCGGTCGACGTTGGTGGAGAACCTGGGGTCCTGGAGCAGGTGCTCCAGGTCGAGGGCGGCGCACAGGCGCCGCCACAGCCGATCGTTGTTCGCGCCCACGGTGACGAAGCCGTCCTTCGTCGCAAGCGCCTGGTACGGAGCGGACATCCGGTTCGCCGAGCCGAGCTTCTGCGGCACCCGGCCGGTGTCCCAGAACTCCGTCGACTCCCAGACGGCCAGCGCCAGCGCGGACTCGAACAGCGACGTCTCCACCTGCTGTCCCCTGCCGGTCCGCCGGCTGGCGATCCACGCGGCGAGGATCCCGATGACGCAGAACAGTCCCGAGCCCAGGTCCGCGACCGGGATGCCGCTCTTGACCGGGCGCCCGTCCGGCTCGCCCGTGATGCTCATGACGCCGCTCATCGCCTGGGCGATGAGGTCGTAGCCCGGGCGGTTCGCGTAGGGGCCGGTCAGCCCGAAGCCCGAGATGCTGGCGTAAACGAGCGCGGGGTTGAGCGCCGACAACGTCTCGTAGTCGACCCCCAGCCGGGCGGCGACACCTGGCCGCCAGTTCTCCACGACCACGTCGACGTCGCGGACGAGGCGGTGGAACTGCTCCAGGCCCTCGGTCGACTTGAGGTCGAGGGTGATGCTGCGCTTGTTGCGGTTGAGTGCCAGGAACGCCCGGCTGTCCTCGCCGTTCTCCGATCGCCCCCACGACCGGCGGGTCTGGTCCCCGGCCTCGGGATTCTCGACCTTGATGACGTCCGCGCCGAGGTCCGCGAGGATCATCGTGCAGAACGGCCCGGCCATGACCTGTGTCAGGTCGAGGACCGTCATGCCCGCCAGGGCGCCGGCGGGCGGCGCCTCTTGCCCGTCCGTCGGGCCATCCATCGCTGTCACCCTCTCGTCCCCTCCCACAGGCTGCTGGGCTTGCGCGATGGGGGCGGATCGCCGGCGTCCGAGACCCGCCCCCATCGGCGCAGTGGTGGTAACGGCTACTGGGCGCTGGCCAACGCCGAGTTGAGGTTGTCGATGAACGATTTGGCCGTGGACTTCACGTCCGCCCCGTTCAGGCTGATCTGCTGGTAGGCCCGGGTGAAGGCCGTCTCGAAGTTGGCCTGGTAGCCCGCGGGGTAGAGGACCGTCGGCGGGTTCTTGGCGACGATCTGCTTGAACAGGCTCAGCATGTGCTTCGTGGCGGCGTCGAGCTTGGGGTTGTCGATCTGCGCCTGCAGTTCCTTCTGGTTCGTGTCCGCCCCGTTGTTGGAGGAGAACAGCATGTTCGCGTCGTGATCGTTGACCCAGAAGTTGATGTAGGCAGCCGCGGTCGCCTGGTTGTTGCAGCTCTTCGGGATCGAGAAGCCGGACGTGAACAGGACGCTTCCCGGACCGCCGGAACCGCCCGGAAGCGCCACCGTCGTCAGCTGCTGCCCGGCCTTGGCGCCGGTCAGCGCGCCCTGCGCCTGCCCGAGCTGGTTGCCGGGCTTGTTGTCCGCCAGCACCTTGCCCTGGGCGATGAAGCTCTGCTCCGTCTGCGGCGCCTCAGCCGCCTTCTCCTGCGCGGTCGTCGTCAGCCCGGCCTTGCGCCACGACTCCCACTTGGTCCAGAAATCGACGAGGGTCTGCTCGGGGAACGCAACCTTGCTGCCATCGAACATCTTCTGGCCCTGCGCCTGGACGTACTCGATGAAGTAGTTGGGGAGGCCGCCGCCCAGGTTGACCGCCTTGACCCCCGACGGCAGGTTCGGCTGCGCCTTCTTGACGTAGGTCTCGAAGTCGTCCCAGGTCCAGTCCGCGGCCGGGTCCCCCACACCCGCCTGCTTGGCCAGCGTCTGATTGACCATGATCGAGTCGTACGCGGCCCCGTAGGGGATCTCGTACAGCTTGCCGTCCGTGCCCCGGCCGGTGTCGAGAACGTTCTTGGGGATCTGGCTGACGTCGATCTTGCCCGCCTTCACCAGCGGTTCGAGGTCGAGAAGGATGCCCTTGGTCGCGTAGTCGTTGAGCTGGCGGCCCTGCATCTGCGCGACACACGCCATGTTCCCGCTCGTCGCCTGGACGTTGAGCTTGTTCCAGTAGGAGGCGAAGTCCGTGTACTCGGGCGTCACCGTCACGCCGGGGTTCGCCTTGGTGAAGAGGTCGGAGACGCCGTTCGTGAGCTCGACGCGCTGTCCGGAGCCCCAGTAGGACAGCCGGACCGCGCCTTGGACCTTGCCGCTGTCGGCGGGCTGCGACGCGGTGCCACCGACAGACGTCCCTCCGGAACAAGCGGTGACGGCCGCCGTGAGGGCGGCCAGGCCCGCGGCCACGCCGAACCGGCGCCGTGTCTGCGGATACCTCATGGGGATCATCATTTCCTCTCGTGCTTCTTGGCTCTCGGCCGCAGAATGTCTGCTCCGGTTCGGATTCCGGAGCCATTGCTTTCCTACCCGTGCGATCATTTGATCCCAGTCGTCGCGACCCCCTCGATGAGCAGTCGCTGGGAGACCAGGAAGAAGCCCACGATCGGCGCGATGGAGACCGTCGCCATGGCGAACAGCGGACCGAACGCGGACACCCCGGTGGTGTCGAGGAACCCGTTGAGACCGACCGTCACCGTCCACTTGTTCGGGTCGTTGAGGTAGAGCAGCGGGCCGAGGAAGTCGTCCCACGTGCGGATGAAGGTGAAGAGGGCGGTGGTACCGATCGCGGGGATGGTGAGCGGGACCACGATCCTGGCGAAGATGGCGATATGACCGCAGCCGTCCAGCTTGGCCGCATCGTCGAGCTCGCGCGGCAGGGTTCGGATGAACTGCACCATGAGGAAGACGAAGAACGCGTCCGTGGCCAGGTACTTCGGCACGACCAGCGGCAGGATCGTGTTGATCCACGCGAGGTGGTTGAAGAGCACGTACTGCGGGACGAGGGTGGCCTGGTACGGCAGCAGGAGCGTCATCAGGACGAACCCGAAGAGCACCCGCTTGAAAGGGAACTCCAGCCGCGCGAACGCATAGGCGGCAAGGGAGCAGGACAGGATGTTCCCGATGATGCACAGCGTCGAGATCACCAAGGAGTTCAGGAAGTACTTCGAGAACTGCAGCGTGCCGTAGTTCCAGCCGACCCGGTAGTTGTCGAGGGTGAGGCCGCTCGGCCAGAGGCCGAGCGTGTTGAACGTCTGGTTCGGCGGACGGAGCGACGCGCTGACCATCCACAGCAGCGGGTAGAGCACCAGGAAGAGGACGAGGATCAACAGGATGTGGCGAGCCACCCCCCGGACCAGGCGGCTGCGGGACGGGCGCCGGGGGAAGATCGGGGAGAGCGCGCGAGCCGGCGTCCGGGCCGGAGGGGCAGATGTGCTCATCGTTCGTCTCCGTAGTGGACCCAGAACCGGGCGGTTGCGAACATGACCGCGGTGAAGACCGCGAGGACGACGACGAGGACCCAGGCCATCGCCGCGGCGTAACCCATGTCGAGCTGGGTGAAGCCGCGCTGGTAGAGGTAGAGGGTGTAGAACAAGGTGGAGTCGGCGGGGCCGCCCGTGCCGTTGCTCACCACGTATGCCGGTGTGAATGCCTGCAGAGCGTTCACCGTCGTGAGCAGCACGTTGAAGAAGATGAGCGGCGACAGCATCGGCAGCGTCACGCTGAAGAAGCGCCGCACCGGCCCCGCCCCGTCCACCTCAGCGGCCTCATAGAGATCCCTCGGGACCTGTCGCAGACCGGCCAAGAAGATGATCATCGGCGCGCCGAAGGTCCAGACGCTCAGCAGGATCAGCGTGTACAGCGCCGTCGACGGATCGCCGATCCAGGTCCGCCCCTGGATCCCGAACAGCGCGAGGGCCGCGTTGAACACCCCGTCGGCACTGAACATCTGCCGCCACAGCAGGGAGACCGCGACGCTCGCGCCGACGAGCGACGGCAGGTAGAACGCAGCCCGGTAGAAAGGCAGGAACCGGATCCCCTGGTTGAGGACCAGCGCCACCAGCATGGACACGACGAGGATCGCCGGGACCGCGATGACCGCGTACTTGAACGTGACGGCGACGGAATGGAGGAACCGCGGGTCGTCGAGCATCGCTCGGTAGTTGGCCAGACCGCGCCACTGCGGCGGCGACAGCAGGTTGTACTTGGTGAACGAGAGGTAGAGCGAGTAGATCATCGGCCCGAGGGTGAGACCGACCAGGCCGATCAGCCACGGCGTCAGGAAGCCGTACCCCGCCAGTGCTTCGCGGGTCCTCCGGCTCATCCGGACGCGCCGGTGCCCTTTCTCCTCCGGGGCGACGTCCCCGCCGGCCACCTGCACGCGAGGGGCACCGGACGCCGGGGGGGCCGTGCGGTCCTGCCGGATCCGGCCCACCGACTCGCGGCCCTTGCCTTCCACGCTCACCGGGCGCCTCCCGCTGCGGCGGCCGTGCGCGCTGCGTGCGCGCCCACCCGATCGGAGAGAACCTGGGACAGCAGCGCAGCGACCGGCACGCGGACGTCGGCCGCGCGGGCGGCCTGGACGACCTCGAACAGGTCCTTGCTCCACGGGCGGTCCTCGGGCGACGTGCCCCCGGCGTCGTAGGCGGCGGACGTCCGGTCGAAGAAGTCCCAGTTGCGCGTCACCCAGGACTCGCCCGTGCACGAGGCGACCACGTCGAGAACGCTCTCCTCCGAGACGCCGTGAGCCGCGGCGAGCTCCAGTGCCTCGTGAGCGCCGGCGAGGGCCGAGAGCATCATCAGCTGGTTCGCGAGCTTGGTCGCCGCTCCGGCCCCGGCGGGGCCCACGAGACGGATCAGGCTCCCCTCGGTCTCGAGCAGGGGACGGACGCGCTCGAGCACCTTCTCGTCGCCGCCCACCATGATCGTGAGGTCGCCCTGCTCGGCGCGGTCCGCACCGCCCGACACCGGGGCGTCGAGCAGCCCGACGCCGCAGTCGGACGCCGCCTCGGCGAGGCGGGACGCGGTCGCCGGCAGAACCGTGCTGTGGACGACGACCGTGCGGTCGGCTCCTTCCTGGGCGAGCCATCCCTTCGGTCCCTCGAGCAGCGACTCCACCGCCGCGTCGTCCGGAACCGCGAGCACCAGGACCTCGCAGGAGGACAGCTCCTCGGGCGAGGACGCGACGGAGGCTCCCTCGTCCCCCAATCCCGTCGCCTTCTCCGGAACGGGGTCGTAGACGGTCAAGGACCAGCCGGCCCGGATCAGTGCCAGGGCCATCGGACGCCCGATGTTGCCCAGGCCCGCGAACGCGACGGGCGTGGATCCTGGCGACGCTGCCATGTCTGCTCCATCCACGGACGAGATCGGGAGTGGGCACGCTCGGGGCGGTAGCCCTTCACGAGCGGAACCGCCGTCAGACGCCGTCGTAGTAGGCGAGCACCGCTTCGACGTCGACGGTGCTGTCCAGCTGCTTCCCCTGAGCCTGGTAGTGCTTGCGCCGCGCGTTCATGTCGGCGAGCAGGATCGCCCTGGCGTGCGTGGCGACCTCGTCGGCCACCTCGGCCGGAACGACGACGGCCCCGTCGTCGTCGCAGCCGACGATGTCGCCCGGACGTACCTGGACCCCCCCGCAAGCGATCGTGCCCTGCACCTCCACGACCTCGATGCGCCCGGGAATGATCGTGCGACCCCGATGCCGCGCGACGATCGGCGTCTTCTGGAGAACGACCTCAGCGGTGTCCCGGCAGTAGCCGTCGGTGATGATCCCCACCGCGCCCCTGCCGACCGCTCCCATCGAGTTCTCGGAACCCCAGAAGCCGACCTCGGGCCCTCCGCCGGACTCGGTGACGATGACGTGGCCGGGCTGCAGGTCGTCCGGCAGGTTCATGTGGCCGTGGCGCTCGAACCAGATCCGGTGGGCTTCGACGATGTCCTGCGTCGAGTCCAACTTCCACATGGGCTTGTTGGAGGGGACGCACCGGATCGTCGCGGCCTGGCCCCAGAACCTCATCCCGCTCCACAGCGGGCGGATCTCGGGCGACATCAGCGTGAGGTTGAAGTAGCCGATCCCGTCCAGCGCATCGACGACGTCACAGACGCGCAGGTGCCTGTAGAGGCTGTTCAGGTCGTTGCGGTCGGCTCGGGCGATCGACGGGGCGGAGTCGGTGAGCGACATGGTCCTCTTCTCAGGGATGGGGGTTCCGGGCCGCCGGCAGCTCCGAGGGAGTGCCGCGGTGCGGGTCCGGGCCGGACGCATCGTCCGGGCTACGTGGTCCGCCTAGGATCGGTGGGCAATCTGCGTAGACGGTCCATATGGGTTGGACTATTGTCTACAACAGACGAAGTGCGGGACGCAAGGGTGCCGACAGGGCAAACTGGTCACGAGCTCGTCACGATGACCTCGTCACCGCGAGCCCCCGGGAGGAATCCGTGAGGATGCCGCCCGCCCTGCCTGCGCCCCGAAGGAAGCCTGTGACCTCACCCGCTCTGCCCGCGCACACAGCTCCACCGGCCGTTCCCCGTGCACCTGTCCGGGGCCGCATCGAGGCGCCCAGCCTCGTCCACCTCGCGGCGCAGTCGATTCGGGACATGATCCTTTCCGGCCGCCTCTCCCCCGGTGACCGTCTCATCGAGGAACGCCTGACCGAGGAGCTCGGGATCAGCCGCCCCCCGCTACGCGAGGCGCTTCGGCTGCTCCAGCAGGAGGGCCTGATCGAAACGCGACCGCGGCGCGGGTCGGTGGTCGCGACGCTGACCGATCAGGACGTGTTCGAGATCCTCACGATGCGCACCGCGCTCGAGCGGCTCGCGGTCGAGCTCGGCGTCCCCGTGCGCGAGCCGGAGCGCCTCGAAGTGTGCAGAACCGCTCTGGCTCGGATGGAGGAGTGCGCCCGTGCGGAGGACCGCGCCGGGCTCGTCACCAACGCCTACGCCTTCCACGCATCGATCGTCGCGCTCGCCGGCCACCGCCGGCTGAACGAGAGCTACGCCGCGGTGCAGCAGCAGCAGATCCTGTGCATGGCTCGCAACCTCTACACCCGCGAGCACGAGTACGAGGACCTCGTCACCCACGTCGCGCGGCACCGTCACCTGCTCGATGTCATCGAGGCAGGAGACCCGGACGCCGTCCTCGCCGAGCTCGCGGTGCACGGCGAGCGGTCGTTCCTCCAGCGCTGACGCCGGCAGCGCCACGGACCTGGGAGTCGACAGCGGATGAGCCAGACGGTGCTGATCACCGACTGCGACATGGGGCCTGCGGACCTGGAGCGAAGCGTGCTCGAGCCTGCCGGCTGGAGGGTCGTCCACGGTTCCGCCCGCACCGAGGAGGACGTCGTCGCCGCGGTAAGCGAGACCGGTGCCGCGGGCCTGCTCGTCCAGTACGCGCCGATCAGCGCGCAGGTGCTGGACGCCTGCCCCTCCGTCAGAGGGCTGGCGCGCTATGGCGTCGGCATGGACAACGTGGACGTGGCGGCGGCGTCCGAACGGGGTGTCGCAGCGCTGAACGTCCCCGACTACGGCGCCGCCGAGGTCGCCGACCACACGATGGCTCTCCTGCTCGGGCTTCTCCGCGGGGTGCCGACGTGGTCGGCTGCCACCGCGGCCGGACGCTGGCCGGTCCGTGGTGACCTGCCCGAGCCGATGGAGCTGCGGGCATGCAGCCTCGGCCTCCTGGGCTTCGGGGCCATCGCCCGCGAGGTGGCCGTGCGCGCCCGCGCCTTCGGCATGCAGGTGTCCGCGCATGATCCGTTCGTGCCCCCGGCGCGGATGACGGCCGCCGGGGTGCGCCCGATGGAGTTCGACGACCTGTGGCGGAGCAGCACGGCCGTCAGCGTGCACGCTCCGCTCACGGCGGACACCACCGGCATCGTCGGCAGAACGGCGCTGGGCCTGCTGCCCCGCGGCTCCTTCCTGATCAACTGCGCCAGGGCCGGTCTCGTCCACCGAGCGGCCCTGGAGGCGGCCCTGACCGAGGGTTGCCTCGCGGGCGTGGGCCTCGACGTCTGGTGGGAGGAACCCGCCGCCGCCGACGACCCGCTCCTTCGCGACCCACGCGTCGTCCTCACGCCGCACGTGGCCTGGCTCTCCCCCGGCTCGGTCCAGCGGCTACGGACCTCTGCAGCACGACGCCTGCTCGACGTCCTCGTCGCCGGCGAGGCCGCCACCACCTCTGTTGGAGGAACCTTGTGAGCACCCTCGTCCACCTTCGCGACGGCGACCGGAGCCGGTGGGCCGTCCGGCGTCAGGACGGCGACGGCACAGTGGAGGCCACACTTCCCGCCTCTCTCGCCGAACTGCTGGCGGTGCCCCTTGCCGAGGCGCGGTCGCTCGTCGAGTCAGCGACCGACTGGCAACCCGCCCCCGGCGACGTCCAGCTCCTTCCGCCCGTGGACCGGCAAGAGGTCTGGGCGGCCGGGGTGACCTACCTGCGCAGCCGGGACGGCCGTGCGGAGGAATCGGCGCACGCCGCGATGTACGACCTCGTCTACGATGCAGAACGGCCCGAGGTGTTCTTCAAGGCGACCCCTGAGCGCGTGGTGCCTCCGGACGCGCCGGTGGGCATCCGCGCGGACTCCGGGTGGGACGTCCCGGAGCCGGAGATCGGATTGGTGGTGAACAGCCGCGCCGAGGTGTTCGGCTACGTCGCCGGCAACGACATGAGCAGCCGGTCGATCGAGGGCGAGAACCCGCTCTACCTACCACAGGCCAAGGTCTACAGCCGCTCGTGCGCGATCGGCCCGGGCATCGTTCCGGCGTGGGAGCGGCCCGACACGCCCGTCCGGATCGCGATGCAGATCCACCGGGACGGGAAGGTCGTGTTCGACGGCAGCAGCTCGACGGGCTCGATGCGACGGTCGTTCCCCGAACTCGTGGGCTGCTTGTTCCGGGCCATGGACTTTCCGGCCGGGGTGGTGCTCCTGACAGGAACCGGCGTCGTCCCGGACAGCGACTTCACGCTGCGCGAGGGTGACCGGATCGTGGTGGACGTCGCCGAGGTCGGGGTGCTCAGCAACCCGGTCGTGGTGGTCGGGCACTGACGGCACCGAGGCGCCGAGCAGGGAGACAACGAACATGCGGATAGCCGTCGGGAACGACCACGCGGGGTTCTCTCTGAAGCCCCACGTGGTGGACCACGTACGCCGGCTCGGCCACGAGGTGATCGACGTCGGCACGACCGACGCGACTCCGGTGGACTTCCCCGTCATGACACGACGCGTCACCGACCTGGTGACCCGTGCGGAGGCCGATCGGGGAATCCTGGTGTGCGGGACCGGTGTCGGAGCGGCCATCGCGGCGAACAAGGTGCCCGGAATCCGCAGCGCGGTCATCCACGACACCTACGTCGCACGGCAAGGCGTGGAACATGACGACGTCAACGTGGCGTGTCTCGGAGCGTGGGTGGTCGGCGTCAGGATCGCGGAGGAGGTTCTCTCGTCGTTCTTGAGCGCGAGGTTCGGCACCGACCCGGACCTCCGGCGGCGAGTGGGGCAGCTGCGCGAGATGGAGCTGGAGACCCAGGCCGGGCCGCCGGACAGGTCTGCCGGGCGAGAGCTCGCCTGAGCCGGTGGTCCGGAACAACCCTGAGGTTCTTCTCCCGCGCGCCAGGGTCCGGCCGGGGCGGACCCCGATACCCGTAGCGCTCTCCGCGGCAGAGGCTTGGTGCATTCCCACCGAGCACCTGAAGAGGAGACAGAGAAGACGATGAACGACATCCACGCCTGGTTCCGCCGTGAGGGCCTCGTCCGGCCGCGCGACAGCCGCCTCCTGGCCGGCGTCGTCGCCGGCCTCGGCCGGCGCATCGGCATCGACCCGTGGCCGGCCCGGCTGCTGGTCCTGCTGCTCGGCCTCGTCCTGCACGTCGGCCTGATCCTGCCCTACGTGATCCTCTGGATCCTGATGCCGATCGACGAGACCGCTCCCGCGACCGTCTGGCCGCCGGAGCCGCCCGTGTCCCCGACGCGATGACCCGGCGCGGGCCGGCGCAGCGACCACGGCGACGGCTCGGACCGGGGCGAGATGCGCCCTAATCGCCCAGAGCGTTGATCTCGTCCCAGGTCCGGGGGCCGACGACGCCGTCCACCGTCAGGGCGCGGTCGCCCTGGAAGCGCCGGACCGCCGCCTCCGTGTTCGCACCGAAGACCCCGTCGACGCCGCCCGTGTCGTAGCCGCCCAACGTCAGCCGCTTCTGCGCCCGCCGGACGGGGTTCCCGGTGGATCCCCGCCGGATCGTGGGATCGCTCATGTCGGCCTCGTCGATGTTGATCCAGGTGACGTCGCCGACGATGCCGTCGGCGGCGATCCCCTGGGCCGTCTGGAACGCCTTCACGGCGTCCTCGGTGCGGGCTCCGAACTGGCCGTCGACCGGTCCGGGGTCGTAGCCCAGTCCCTTGAGCGCCTGCTGCAGCTCACGGACGGCCTCACCGGTCGAGCCGGGGCGAAGAACAGGTTCCGACATGATCTCTCCTTTGTCCGACGATTACGGGGTGTTGGCGATCAGATCCCAATCGAGACCGCTTCTGGCCTCGCCGCGGCCGGTCGCCCGGCGCGCGCCGAGCCAGATCACGGGCCGGCCGTCGTACCAGCGGGTGCGGTGGAACGCCAGGCTCAGCCGGCTGCCGACCCGCGGCACCTCCTCCTCGTGCACGTAGTACGGCTGGCCTGCGTCGAGGCCCGGCCGCAGCAGCGTGGTCCGGGGACGGACCTTGGCCACCCGCGGGACCTGGCCGTCGAGGACCCGGGGCATCGCGCCCCGCTGCAGTTGGATCTCCCGGGTGTCCCCCGGGACGTGCACGGGGATGAACGGGATCCAGTTCTCCGGCACGGTGCTCATCGCCTCGTACGCGACGGCCGCGACGGGTGCGAGGGGGTCGGGCGGTGGATGCAGGCGCTGCCGGTAGCCCAGCGTCTCCCGGGCGGCCTCCTCCCCCGGCATCGGCGACCCGGTCGCGAGCCACACCGTCCGCTCGATGCCCCAGACCATGTCGGCGGCCTCGTCGCGGACGAGAAGGACGTCCTCGACGACGGGGCCTTCGCTCGCCGGCGTGGTCGGCGGCAGGAAGACGCCGAGCTGGGCGGCCACGGGCGCGGTGCCGGCGACGTCGAGGTTGAACATCGACCACCGCTGCCAGTCGTCGTCCGGCCCTGTTCCCGCGGGCTCGACCCAGCTGCGCCGGCCGAAGACGTCCGTGACCATCACGCCGTCGACGCGGGCGAGCACGCCCTCGTCCAGGTCGCACGGCAACAGGAACCAGTCGTCGCCGGAGACCAGCGCGAACTCGAGGAACAACGCCTTGACGACATCGGTGCTGTCGGGGCTGACCGCGCCGAAGTCGGTCCTGCCGTCCTCGAACGACCACCAGCGGGGGTTGGGCTGGCCGGAGAACCGCACCGGCCCCGGCACGACCGTCCGGGTCACCGTCTCCTCGGTCGCCGGCCCGTCGGCGGTCCCGAGGGACACCCCGGAGCTGTCGTAGGAGAAGGCGTACCAGTCGAGGGCCCCGCCCGGGTACTCGGCGGCGGTGAGCACCGTCTCGCCGCCGGCCTCCGGGGCCGCGACGGCGAACCGGTGCTCGAGCCGGATCGGATCGAACGCCTCCGCCCCGGCGGGCTGCGCGATGAGGTCCTCGAACCAGCTGACGAAGCGGCCCTTGAGCCCGTCGAGCGCGAGTTGCTGCGCCGGGTTCACCCCGGAGACGCCGTCGTAGGCGTGCCCACCGCTCTTCAGGTGCCGGTACAGCTCGTAGCCGTCGAGAACCCGGCCCGACACCGCCTGCAGCGTCGCCCAGACGTCGGGGTGAGCCACGAGCGGGACGTCGTCGTCCTTCGACGGATCAGGAACGGGGATGGGCCACCGGGCGAGGATCTTCGCCTGCACGGGCGGGGGCAGTGGTGTTCCCGGCGCCGTCGCCGCCATGAGCTTCGTCCACCGCCGGCCCAGTGCGACCCGCAGATCCAGGCCCACCCGGTCCAGCCCCACCGTGAACGGAACCGCCCGAGCCTCGGCGACGGCCTCGAGCGGTCGCCCGGCGGGCAGTCCCGTCGCGGGGGTCTCCTGCGCCTGGTACCGGGTAGGACGTGTCGTGCGCAAGTGGAACGTCGCCGAGACCGGGGACCCGGCGTCCTCGCCGCGGAACTCGCCGAGCTGCCACTGCCGGGTCAGCATCCACAGCGGGTCCCGGACCTCCGCGCGCAGGGCCCGGTCGAACTCGAGGGTCCTGGGCCGGCCCTCGAGCCGGTTCCACACCAGAACCGTCGGGAACTGACGCTGGACCAACGCCGCGCGCAGGTCGTCGATGACTGGTGGGCGCACCATGTCAGCCCCTCGCCGGTCGGAACGGGCCGCTCCGGAGCGGAGCGAGATTGTTGATCGCCAAGTCCGTCGTCAACGTGATCGCGCGGCTGGGCGCCGACAGGACCGTCGCCGGCAGCAGCTGCGCGTAGGGCGTCCCGTCGAGGTGCCCCGGCTCGACGGCACGGACCTTCACCAGGTCCAGCGTCTCGCCCACAGCGGCCACCAGATCGTCCCACGACCAGGCGCCCCGCTGCGCGGGTGGCGAGACCAGCAGCATCGTCTGCGGCGGCTGGGTACCCGGACGGTCGTAGTGCGCGGCGATCGCGGTGGTCGTGGTCGTCGACGGGATCACTTCCGTCCACTCGTCCAGCAGCAGGGCGCACTGCTCGGCCTTGGCGTCGAAGGGGGCGTCGTAGTGCGCGGTGTACAGCAGCCGGTCCCCCGGCAGTGTCCACGTGCCGGGGTCGTAGTCCATCACCCAGAAGTCGTTCCCGCGGGTGCCGGTGATGTCCTCGGCGGCGGCGATCTCGACGCGCCCGTCGCCGTCGAAATCCCCGGCGACCGCGAACTTCGCGGCCACCTCAGCGCCACTCGCGTCGAAGTCCCAGGACTCCCCGTGACCACGCGGTGCGGGGCCGAGGTGCGTCCACAGGCCGGTGACCGGGTTGTAATCCCTCACCCAGAAGTCGTTGCCCCGCGTCCCCGGGGTGTCCTTGGCCATGGCCAGCTCGTCGCGGCCGTCCCCGTCGAAATCCCCCGCGACCGCGAACCTCGCGGCCGTGTCGAGGGCGCCACTGTCGACGTCCGCGTCGTCCGCCAGCCCGGAGCCGGGGTTCAGGTGGCGCCACCGCCGCGTCGCCGGGTCGTAGTCCATCACCCAGAAGTCGTTCCCCCGCGTTCCGGCGACGTCCTGGGCGATCGCCAGCTCGTCCCGGCCGTCGCCGTCGAAGTCCCCGACCACGGCGAACTTCGCCGCCACCTGCGCCGCGCTGCAGTCGATGTCGCCCAGGTGGGACCAGCGGCGGGCGACCGGGTCGTAGTCCATCACCCAGAAGTCGTTCCCACGGGTCCCGCCAAGGTCCTTGGCGATCGCGAGCTCGTCCCGGCCGTCGCCGTCGAAGTCCCCGGCCACCGCGAACTTGGCCGCCACCGGGTCGGGGCTGCAGTCGACGTCCGCATTGTTCGCCAGCCCGGAGCCCGGGGTCAGGTGCGCCCACCGCCGCGTCGCAGGGTCGTAGCGCATCACCCAGAAGTCGTTCCCCCGCGTTCCGCCGACGTCCTGGGCGATCGCCACCTCGTCCCGGCCGTCCCCGTCGAAGTCCCCGGCCACGGCGAACTTCGCCGCCACCTGCGCCACGCTGCAGTCGATGTCGCCCAGGTGGGACCAGCGGCGGGCGACCGGGTCGTAGTCCATCACCCACAGATCGTTCCCACGAGTGCCGCCGACGTCCTTCGCCACGGCGAGCTCGTCCCGGCCGTCGCCGTCGAAGTCCCCGGCCACCGCGAACTTCGCGGCCACCGGGTCGGGAGCGCAGTCGACGTCCGCGTTGTTGTCCAGCCCGGAGGTGGGCGTGAGGTGACGCCAACGGCCGCTGCCCGGGTCGAAGTCCATCACCCAGAAGTCGTTGCCCCGCGTTCCGGCGACATCCTCCGCCGCCGCGATCTCGTCGCGACCGTCGCCGTCGAAGTCGCCGGCGACCGCGAACTTCGCCGCCACCTGGGCGGGACTGCAGTCCATGTCGGCCGCGTTGTCCAGCCCCGAGGACGGGTTCAGGTGCCTCCACGCCAGGCGCGGCAGCTCGAGAGCCAGCCAGGGGTCGCCGACGCTGAACGGGAACTGGGCCGGCAGGAGGTCCGGCTCGCCCGTGCCGATCGCGCCGGCGAGCTGGGCGATCCGCTCCCACATCGCCATCCGCGGGCGGACCCGGGCGACGCCCTGCAGCCAGTCGTCGACCGGGAAGTCGCGGTCGAGGTGCCGGGTGAGGTGGCCGGCGGAGCTCTCGGCGACGGCGCTGCCCCACATCTGCCGAACGGGCTGCGGGACCGCGAACTCGCTCGTCGCCAGCGCGTCCGGGCCGAGCGCGGCGCGGATCGCGGCAGTGGCCGAGGTGACCCGCTCGGGCCCGTTCACTGCCTGGTCGTATCCGGTGAGGGCCTGGTCGACCGCCGCGAGCCGCCGGCGCACCTCGTCCCGCAGCGTCCTCGCGCGGGCGAGCAGATCGCCGCAGAAGGTGACGACCGCGTCGCCGGCGGGTGTGAGGTCGAGGCCGACCGGGTCGAACGATCCCAGCGGCAGCAGTGCGGCGACGTCGGCCAGCAGGCCGCTGAGCGTGCTGCGGGTCGTCCGCGCGAGACCGGACAGAGCGGTGAGCCGGTCGTTGAACGCCTTCCGCCGGCCGGCGACGGTCGTGCGCAGCTGCTGTGGGGTGGCGGGGCGGGGGGTGGTGGGCGTCGTCGTCAGGAGCCGCTCCGCCTGCTGGAGCAGGGCGAACCGCTGGTCCGGCGTCGCTCCGGCCGGAAGCGCGGCCTCCTGTGCGAGGAGCGCGTCGGCGCGGGCCAGGGACGCCGCCATCCTGGTCACCGCGACGGCGACCGCGGCGAGCACCTCGCCGAACCGGAGCCGCCGCCACATCGCGAGCTCTCCCCAGCCGCTGCGGACGACACCGAGAGAGCCACCCGTGACGAGCAGGTCCCCGTAGCGGGTGAGGAAGGCGTCCACGGCGCTGATCAGCTGCTGCCGGTGCGCCACCGGGTCCGCGAGGGGAGCGCTGAGATCTGCGATCAGGGCGTTTATCGGGCCCGCGAACGCGCTCAGCGCGTCCCGCACCGCCTTCGGCCGGGCGCGGGGCAGGTCCACCGCCTCGTCCGCCTGCGGGTCCAGAACGTCCCCGCCGGCGGGCATGGTGTAGTCGCTGGGCCTTGCCGGCCGGGCTGCGAGCAGCAGCCGGCGCAGGGTGTCGACCAACGGTGAGAGCTGGAACAGGCTGATCTTCCCGGGGACCGGGTCGGTGTAGCGGAGGACGAGCTCCGTGTCCGCGCGCAGGGTCTGGGTGTGCATCACCCGGGCGACGATCCGGTCGTCCAGCTCGGTCATCGTCGCCTGGTCGGTCGGTCGCAGCAGGAAGAGCAGGTCGATCGGCTGCAGGCCCAGATCGGCCTGAGTGACCACCACACTGCCGGCGGCGTGGGTGCGCGGGTCGGTCCACGCGACGCGGCAGGCGACGTTCCCAGGAGCGGGCAGCAGGGCGGCGAGCCAGCGCGCGACCGCCGGGTCGGCGGCCATCCGCGGTGTGACGGGCAGCCCCGGCACGGGCGAGGCCGCCGGGGACAGGCCCGGGCGCAGTTGCAGCGCGACGCGGTGGTTCAGCCGCTGCCCGGTGTGCGGGGTGGCGATCACGTCCGGCTCGGGCGGGAACGCCGTCCGGGTGAACGCGTCCATGCTCGCGGCCGCCCGGTCGGCATTGCCGAGCACCGCCTGGTGCACCCCTTCGGCGACCGCGAGGTCGGCGAGGGCGTCGTTGATCTCGACGAGGGCCTGCACCTCCGTGTCGATCGCCGTCGTCTGGACGCCGTCCGCGACGGGCAGGCCGACCAGGCCGAACGGATAGGAGGCCTGACCGGTGCGGGTCACGTGGCGGACCAGCGCGAGCCCGTCGACGACGTTGCGCGCCTCGAGGGACTCGATGGCGGTCCCCGCCGGCGCGGCGGTTTCGGGCAGCTTGGCGGCGACGAGCGGGAAGGCCTGCCGGAGGGCGCCGATGAACTGGTCGGTCTCGGCGATCGCGTGCCGGTCGTGCAGGCCTCGCTCCAGCCGGTACCCGAGCAGCGCGCCGAGGGACTGGCCGGCGCGGATGCCGTCGAGGAAGGTCAGTGCGATCCGCACGCGCTCCGAGCTGAGGTTGACCGCGAGGGTGCCCGGGTTCGCCGGGGAGGCGTCCGCGAGGTATCCGCTGCGCAGGAGCGCGGCGGTGCTCGCCTGTGCGGGCGAGGGCGCATGGATGAATCCCTGGTTGGTGGGGTCGTGCGTGAGGGGCGGGGCACCGGGCGGCGTGAACACGTCGGCGAGCTCGCCCGTGAGCGTCACCGGCGTCGGGGGGACGGCGCGGGGCCGCACCTCCTCCAGCCAGCCGTAGGCGCCGATGTGGATGCCGCGGACCGGGGGTGCGCCCGGCGCCGCTCCCGGCGGGTAGCGCAGCTGGAAGAGCTTCTCCGTGGCGAGACCGAGCCGCCATGCGTCCAGCCGGTAGGTGGCGCAATCGAGGTGCTCCACGAGCGCACGTTCGAGGCGCGCCGTGGGCACCTTCGCGAGCACGCCGATGGCGTCGAGCTGCTCCGAGAGGTCCTGGGCCGCCGGCTGCCGCCCGATGATCCCCGGAAGAAAGTCCGCGACGAGCATGTCGGGGTCCCCCGTCACGGCCTGGTCGGGGGAGTACAGCCGCCCGAAGCGGCTCTCCGTCACCTGCGTCCGCTCGCTGACGTGGACGAAGGGCTGCTCGCGCCGCGCCCGGACGACGTCGGCGTCGCTCAGCGCGTGCGCGGCTGCCGCCAGCCGAAGCGCGGCCTCGGCGTAGGCCTCCAGCACCGCGTGCCGCAGCAGCAGGTACAGGACGGCGACCGGCGCCGTGGCGGCGGTGAAGCCGGACTCGGTCCGGACGACGTCGAGCGCCGTGCGGGCGTTGGCCTCGAGCCAGGCGAGGTAGTTGCGCCCGTCGTCCGTCCAGGCCCGCACGGTTGCCGTCTCCGACAGCGGGAGGTCGTCGACGAGCGGCCCGTGCAAGGGGTGCTGGCGCCCGACGAAGAGCCGGGTCACCGCGTCGGGGTCGGGGGCATCGGCGGGATACCCGAGCCGGGTGAGCAGGTTGCGCAGGCGGAGCTCCAGGCCGAGGTCGCGGAGCGCGTCGAGCACGCTCCCGCCTTCGCCCGCCAGGTTGAACCGGTTGAAGTAGTCCTCGACGCTCTGCGCGTACCGCTGATAGAACTCCGCGGACGTGGGGTGCAGCCCGAGGATGCCGAGCAGCAGCGCGTGCGGGTCACCGTCCGCGCCGACGAACGCCACCTGGTCGGCGAGGGAGGCCCAGTCCCCGTCCGCCACCTTCAGCACGGTGTCGAGCGCCCTTCGGTGCGGGGTGAGGGGGTCGGCGGCCGGCCACGCCAGGCGGGAGAAGGCGGTGGTGGCGAGGACGCCGTAGGGCTGCCGGCCGACCCGGACGGCGGGGAGCGGGCCGCGCCCGCTGACGTATCGCAGGAAGAAGGCGCGGGTCGCGTCGAGGGCCGCGGTCCCGAGGATCGGGTTGAGCATGGTGCCCAGCTGGTAGCCCCAGCTCGCCGGCCAGAGCGCCGCGTTCATCGCCCGGGCCTCGCGCTGGTCCGTGCCGTCGGCGCCGGGCACGGCGGCGACGACCGCGGGATCGATCCCGAGCAGCTCGGCAAGCCACTGCCCGTCCGTCTTGGCGGCCCAGTTGCCGGGGGGCACGGGTGCCGGCGGGGTGAGCGCGGCGAAGCGGGCGGCGTCCTCGTCCACCGTTCCGAGGGCTGAGGGCGTACTGCCGGTGTTGTTCGTGGGGGTTCCCTGCGGGAGCAGGCGGAAACCCGTGCGGCTGTCCGCCTGGTGAGTGACGAGGGTCTGCAGGTCCGCAGTCGAGACGGCGGGGGTCCGCACGCGCAGGCCGAGGGCGACGAGCCGGTCCAGGCCGCCGCGGACGGCGTCGGTGAGGGGCACCCGGAACGCCATCCCCACGGCGACCGCGGCGTCGAGGTCGACGAGCCAGGACAGCGGCCCGGGGACGTGCAGACCGCCGGGCCCCGTACTGATCTGGCCGGCGTCGGGGGCGCTCGGGTCGGGGCCCACGGGCAGGTCGGCGGGGACCGGGTTGCCGGTGACGTCCAGGACCAGTTGCCCGCCGGAGTAGCCGAGGAGCGTGAAGCGGTCCGGGAGCAGCCGGGCCCGGGCGGGCGCCGTCCAGGTGGCCGGTCTGGTGTCGCCCGCTGCCGGGGCGGGCAGGTCGAGGAAGGCGACGAGGACGTCGGCGGCCTGCCGGGTGCCCGCCGCCGGCTCCCGGTCGAGGCCCGCCGGACGGCGGGAGCGGATCCGGGCCGCCCGGGTCGCCCCGACCGCGGTGTCGAGCGCGGTGTCGGCCGCGTGCAGGGCAGCGGCCGCGCGCCCTGCCCGGTAGACGGCGCGCCAGTACGTTCCGCCGGCGGCCCGGTCGGCCGCGGGCAGCGGATCCGTCTCCGCCACCACCAGGACGACTTGGCCGACGCTGGTGCGGTGAGGCTCCTCCCCCGGGTTGCGGGGGCGCCGTGTCCTGCTGACGTATCCGGCGCGTCCGGGCCCTACGTGGGAGGTGAGGTCGCGCCATGCCGCCAACCGCCCGGGCTCGTCACCGCCGGCTTGCCAGTACGCGGTCCAGTAGCGCAGCGCGAGGTCCTGCTCGCCGGCGGTGAGCTTCTCCTCGAAGGTGTCCACGGTCCACTCGTCGGGGAAGACGCGCACGAGCAGCTCGGTGCTGGTGAACCGGTACTCGATGCGCACCGGGCCCAGCAGCACGGGGAACGCGTCGCTGAGCGCGAGTGGGGTTGCCGTGAGCTGGTCAGGCATCCCGGAGCATCTCCCTCGCGTGGACGGCGACGAGCACCGGCGACTGGTAGAGGATGTAGGCCACGTCGGCCGAGTTCAGCTGGGCGTTCCAGGTCAGGGCCTGATCCTCGGTGAACTGCGCGGTCTTGTCGGGATTGCTGGGCGGCGTGAGCGTCAGGGTCGGGGTGCCGGCGTCGAACCTGATGTAGGCCGGGCCGGGCCCGCCTGCGGCGGGAAGGACGTGCGGCCACGACAGGTCGTTCCACACCTCGATCGGATCGCTGCGCTCGATATCGAGGCCGAACCTCGGATCACCCGGGCGCTCCTTGAGGACGAAGAACCAGCCGGGGTCCTCGTCCCCGGGCTCGCCGGTCCCGCCGCGAGCGTCCTCCTCCTTCAAGTCGAACCCGAAGAAGTAGATGTCCGGCTCGACCTTCGCGTCGAACAGGGGCAGCCGGACCTTGTCGTGCGGCGGGTCGGCCTCCTCGGCCGGCGTGAGGTCGGCCAGCTTCCGCTCCAGTGAGGGGTCGGGGTGGGCGTTGTCCGGGCGCCATTGGGCCTTGTGCGCGTAGATGACCGCCGTCGGGTACTTCTTGAGCAGCTCGCCGCGCAGAACGAGGACCAGCTGCTCGACCGAGGCGCCGCGGTTGTTGTGATCGCCGAGGTGCGACGCCGTGTCCCAGGTATGGATCCGGGTGATGTCGCGCAGCCGCTCGCCGCGTTGCTCCGCCGTCTCTCCCGGCAGCGACAGCACCGAGCGCACGTCCCAGAACTGCCGGAACACGCTGCCGCGCTGGTCCGTCGGGTACTCCCGCCAGAGCAGTTCCCGGGCCATCTCGTGGTTGAGCCCGACGAGGTAGGACTCGATGAACCGGGGGTTCGTCTCGAGCAGGGTGATGCTGTTCGGTGGCACCAGGTTGACGTTCGGGCAGAACAGGTCCGGGGACATGTCCGCCAGGGGGCGGAACATGGGCAGGTCGATCACCGGGTACGCCATCACCTCCCCGAGCGGGTCGGGCGGGCCGGCTGCAGCATCCTGCGCCCCGGCGCGCGGCGTCGTCGCCGGCGGCCGCTCAGGAGCCTCTATGGGTGGCGGCGGCTGGGGGACGAACCGCTCGGGCAGCGTGATGCCACCGAGAGCGCGGCGCGGGACGGTGACGTCCGGGTGGAGGCCGTCCACCGTCGCCTCCGCGACGGCGCCGACGTCCGTGCTCGCCCGGACGGGGACGGCGCCGACGTCGATCGCGGCGTTGAACGCCGTGTAGGTCTCGTCGAGCGCCTGCTTGAAACGGACCGCCTCCGGGCTGTCCGCTCCCCCTTCGGTGGGACGCACATCCTCCCCGGGAAGGGAGACGACGAAGTCCGCGCTCGTGGCCAGGGTGCCGACGGGGTTCGGGATGTGCCCGGGGGCGACGTCCGCCTCGGGGAGCTCGGCCGGCCCTCCGATGACAGGCCCGGCCAGAGCGGATTCGAGCTGGTCGACGGTGACGACGGCTCCTGGTGCCGTCTTGGGCGGAGCGGCGGTGACCTCACCGGCGTTCATCCGGTCGAGCAGCTCGTGCCGCCCGGGCTGGACCACCGTCTCTCCCGCCGGCTCGACGTCCCCGACGTCGCCGCCGCCCCCGTCCCCGGAGCCGGGCCCCGGGCCGAACGGCAGCCTGCGAACGAGCGGTGAGCCCGGCCGGGTCGCGCGACGCATGGCCGGGGACAGCGGCGTCCGCGCGATGAGACTGTCGGCGAGAACGGTGGCCACGGTGGGCGGGGGCGCGGCGGCCGCGGCTCCAGCGCTCCTCCTGCGAGGACCTTGATCCCTAACTTTTCCTTGATCCCTAACTTTTCCTTGATCGCCGACAGGGGTGGGGGCGGGGGCGAAGCCGAGCGCGGCCGCGGCGTCGGCGTCCGGGACCACCCGGGACTGCAGCGGCCCGGTGAGCTGTAGCAGAAAGCCCCTCGCCGCCAGCCGCAACGGCTCCAGCTGACGTCGGTGGTAGACGAAGGTGAGCTCGCGGGCGACCTGGGCGGCCCGGATCCGCCGGTTCGCCTCCAGGACCTGTCCGAGCTGGTCCCACGCCGCTTGCATGAACTCCTCGTCGTGCGCCCGCACGATGCGGCCGCCCGTGCCGGCCGGCACCCGGAACCGCGGGTCGAGGTTCAGCTCGTGCACCCAGTTGTCGTCGGGGTCGATCGGGGTCCCGTCCCGGTTCGTCAGGAGCCGGGACGCGAGCGCATGCCAGCGTCCGTAGAGCGGAGGCGTGATCAGAGGATCGGGATCGTCGGGGGTGACCGTCCGGGAGGTGACGAACGAGTCCGACACGGTCGTGAGTGCCTGATGGGCAGCCTCGACGGTCTGGGCGCCGTAGTCGTCGGCGAGGTCGATGAGCGCGGCGAGCGCCTTCTGGAACGGGTCCGGGAAGGGCTGGTCCCAGTTCTCGTAGAGCGTCTGCTCGTCCAGCTCCTCCTGGGTCAAGTCGCTCTCCGGCACCTTGAGAGCGCCGCCCAGCCTGAGGACGCCGCCGAGCCGGGGGTCGTCGATGGCGGGCAGCCCGGAGCCGGGCTGGCGCACGTCCATGTCCCGGTTGCCGACCCGGGCGTCGACGCCGCGGGGCTTGAGCAGCCGGACAAGATACTCGAAGTCGCCGATCGGGGCCGTGCGGAACTGCCAGCGGTAGTAGTAGGGCAGGTTGGCGCTCTCGGCGCGGTTCGGGTACTCCACCCAGCTGGACGCCAGCGCCCCCGGCGCACCCGCCGGATCGTGGCCGAGCCCGGCCAGCCTGCCCGTCTCGAACGCCGGCACGAGGAACGCGTGGTACCCCTCTTCGGGATCCAGGTGCCGGGGGCACAGGATGCGCGAGCAGGCCAGGTCGGGGTTCTCGGCGAGCACCGCGGCGAGCCGGGGCAGCACGGCGGCCATGTCGTTCGTCACCGTCTCGGTGTCGGATGCCGTGACGTTGCGGTTGCTGTGGACGTGCGCCCAGGCGCCGAGCTGGTCCGGCGGGGGCAGGGTGGCGAGGTCCTTGACCTGGATGAACGGCAGCGGCCGGCCGGGCAGGACGCCCTGGTCCGCGAACTCGTCCTCCGTCAGCACGACGAGCGTCAGCCAGGGCCGCAAGCGTCCGGTGGCCGGGTCGAGGACGTCGGGGCTGTAGCGCCAGGGGAAGTCCTCGTCGTAGAACTCGATGGAGACGAGGTAGTTCGCGTCGAAGTTGGTGATCCAGCTCCGGGGGTCGGTGCGGACGACGGCGCGCGGGTCGACCCCGACGACGTCGCCCGGGCCGTAGAGCTGCACGTCGTGCTGCACCGGTGGCGCGGTCAGCGTCGCCCCGCCCGCGACGGCCGTGCCGGCGGCGGTGAGCTGCACGGTGACGTGGGCGCGGGCCGCGGCGCCCGGCGGCGCGGTGATCGCGGTGGCGATGCCCCGGCGGAGCCAGGACAGGAACGAGTAGCCGTTGGCTGTCATGCGGCGACCTCCATGGCGGGGAGAACGTGGAGCTCGCCGGTCCGGGTGGGGTCGGAGGTGAGCAGGTCGCAGGTCATGTGATGTACGCGGTTATCGAGTCCCCACGCTTCACCCCGGCGTCCTTGGGGGGCACGGTGTGATCGACGGGCGCCTCGTCGGCGGCGTCGTCGGGGACGATGGCAAGCTTCAGGCCGAGCGCCCCGAGCACCAGGCGCGCCTCGGACACCTTCAACCCGGCCAGGTCGGGGACGGGGATGGACGCGACACCGCCCAGCGCCGCGCTCAGGAGGTTCTGCTGCGTCTGCTCCGCGGCCTTGGACGCGAAATAGAAGGCCGTGGCAGTGCCGGCGGAGGAGACGACACCCCCCAGGAGCAGGCTGCGCAGAGTCGTGTCGTCCAGGAAGAACGACGCGGCGGAGAAGATCAGCAGCCCCGAGACCAGGGCCATCGCCACCCAGCTCCGAACGAGCGTCCTGTCCGCGGAGTCCTCCTTGCCGCTCGTGAGCTGCTTCTCGAGGACGAGCCTGAACAGGAACAGGAGAGCGCCCACGAGCAGCAACGCGGCCGTCAGCCACCCGAGAAACGTGCCCAGCTGCTTCTCGCCCAGGGCGGCCACCGTGACTACTGCCGTGCGCATGGCACCCCCGTCGATGCAGCCAGGCGGAGCCAGCAGGGGAACGTGCCGGCGTCGGGTGTCATGCGGCGACCTCCATCGCGGGGAGAACGTGGAGCTCGCCGATCCGGTTGGGATCGGCAGTGAGCAGGTCGTCGAGGTGGGCGCGGGCCTGGGCGTGGCTGGCGAACACGGGACCGGCCGCGGTGTTGTCGAGGGTGGACGCGACGACGTAGCTGTCGCCGGGCACCGCGATCGCGTCGGCGAAGGGCTGCCGCAGCACGCGTTCGGCCTGCGCCAGAGGCGAGCGGGTGATGCTGGCGCCGGCGAGGAAGTGACTGAACAGGGTGGGGTTGTAGGCGACGAAGCCGGTCGGCTGCCGGCCCGGGGTGTCGATCACGATCTGCTCGTAGCGGGCGCTGCGCCGCACCGCTCGGAAGGACGCCAGAGCGCCGCCGTCCGCAGCGAGCTCGAGCCCGGCGTGTTCGGGCTCGAAGGCCGGCAGGGACAGCTTCTGGGCGTCGCTGAGGTCCTGGAACTGCGCCAGGGCGAAGTTGTCGACCGCGTCGGAGACCTTGACCAGGGCGCCGCTGGTCACCGAGACGGAGCAGCGGGACACGTCGGCTGAGCGCTCGTTGCCGACCTTGTCGACGGTGATGTCCAGCGGGACCGCGCGCTGCTGCACGAACAAGGTGCCCAGCGGGTGCAGGACCACGTCGGCCTCGGCGGCCTGCAGCGCCCGCAGGTTGACCAGAGGTGAGCCGGCCACCGGCGACCGGGTCCGCCAGCTCTCCGGCTTGGCCAGCTCGCCGGCCAGCAGGGGCAGCACCGCGATCGCCGGCAGCGACGTGTCGCGGTCCTCCCCCCAGGTCTGGTCGATGTCGACCGGGATGGAGAAGAACCACAGCGAGATCGACGCCGTGCCCTTGATCTGCCACGGGGTCGGGCCGGTCAGGGTGACGTCGAGGGAGACACTGAACAGCCCGACACCGAACACCTTGACGGACACGCCGGCGGAGATCGCGACGACGAACTTGAACGGCGAGAACTGGAAGAGGGCATCGAAACCCAGATGACCCTCGACACTGATCGCGCTGAACCCGAAGAACAGCTCGGCCTTCGCCCCGAACTGCGCGGTGTTGGTGGTCACCGCGAAATAGCCCTGCACACCGATCCGGGCCACGCTCGTGTCGAGCAGGCTGATCGAGATCCGCTGCGGGCTGGGGAAGGGCAGCGGCGGCGGCTTGAACGCCGGGTGGAAACCCCCGACGCTCAGGACGAAGTCCGGCTGGTCGCCGAACGACACCAGCAGGCCCATCTCGCCCGCGATGGTGACGGTGAGGATGCGGGAGTCGTAGAGCGAGGCGAAGAAGTAGAGCCGCTTCTTGTCGAACTCGACAGCGCCGGCGAAGTTGACCTGCAGCAGCAGGATCGCCTCGTCCTCGGTGGGCAGCGCGACCTTGATGACGCCGAGGATCGCGATGTTGCCGGGGATCTCGATGATGACGCCGAGCGAGACGCTGATGAGCGGCGGGGTCCCCCAGCCGATCTTCGCCATCGGCCCGATCACGAACCGGCCCTGCTCCGGCGGGAAGAACGACTTGAGGTCGGAGATGATCCGCGGGGCGTTCGCGACCACGTCGTGCGGGAACATCACGGATTCGATCGCGCCCGTGCGGACGCCTTCCATGATTGCGTCCAGCCGCATCCCCCGGTTCAGCCCGAGGATGCCGCCGACGCCGAGCAGGGTGAAGCCGAAGCCCAGCTGGAGCCCGCCGGGGAACTCCGCGGTGATGATGACGAGCAGGGAGAAGCCGGTCGACCCGTCCGGCATCCTGGTGGTGATCAGGCCGATCGCCTTGAGCGACAGGAACTCCGCGACCTCGAGCTCGAGCGCGCCGGCGTACTCCCCGGCCTGCGGGTCGATGCTGAGGAACCCGCCGCCGGTGACCACGGCCGCGTTGATGGCCAGGCCGACGCCGGTCGGCGGCTTGAAGGCGAGTCCCAGGTCGGCCGGCCCGAGGTTGCCGCCGCCGGCCGGGAAGGACAGCGTGGCCAGCAGGCCCATCCTGTCGACGCTCGCCTGCAACGGGCCGAGGTGGGCGCCGAACCCCGCGGAGAGCTCGATCGGGACGGTGGAGCCGTCGAGCGTGGCGCGCAGGTAGACGGCCTCGAGCTCGACGGGCCCGATCTCGACGTGGACCGGGACCTGGATCTCGAGGGCGCCGGAGCCGTGGAATCGCAGACCCGTCTCGGGCGCGAAGGAGAACCCGACGCCGAACTCTGTCTCGATGTGCACGCCGGACAGCAGGGTGGAGATGAATCCGTCGCCGCCCTCGGCGTCGATCACCAGCTTGCCGCCGCGGATCTCGCCGTCCAGCGTGGGGGTGGCGGTCGTGCCGTGCCCGTGCCCGTGTCGAAGGTCGCGACCACCCCGCCGTCGAGCTGTGCGGACGCGAACTCCAGCCGCGTTCCCCCAGCCGCGCCGAAGAGCAGGAAGGGCTCCGGCGGCTCGGCCTTGACCCCCACGGTGAGCCCCGCCTGGATGGCGGACGGCGGCCGCAGTGTGATGTCGAACGGCGGCCGGATGTCGCCGCCGGTATCGGCGGGAAGCTTGCCCGTCAGCGCGACCTGAGCCGACCAGGTCGGCGGCGACAGCGGGAAGTCGAAGCTGCCGATCCCGTCACCCGGCAGCACGACGCGGAGGGCGAGTCCCTGGCCGTCCGTTGTGGGCTCGAGGTCGAAGGCGAAGAACTGCAGCGACAACGGGGTGGTCGCCGTCGCCGGCACGAGCAGGACTGGGAGGCCCAGGGCGCCCAGCGCCGACTCGAGCACGCCGAGCAGCCGGCCGGCGTCGAACGACGGCGTCCCCCAGCCGTAGAGCGTGTTCAGGTGGTTCACGGGGTCGGTGACCGCGGGTACGAGCCGGTCGAGGTGCACGGACGTCGCCTCGAACGGCGGGCGGGCGTCGTCGTCCGGGTCGCCGGGATGGAAGTTCCGCTCGAGGACGCCGAAGACCTCGAGCACCGCGCCGACCGGCTTGGACACCTGGAGCAGGTCGGCGAGCAGCAGATCGCCGATCTTCGTGGGGAGGTCTGCCACGAGGTCGTCGATCTGGGCCTGGGTGATCCCGGGCAGCGTGGGCGCCTCCGCGTGCAGCGCGGTGACGAGTTCGGGGAAGGCGGCGCCGACCCGGCCGCACTGAAGGATCAGTGCGAGCGAGGCGGCGGCGATGCCGCCGTCGTCCCCGGCTTGGACGGCGCCGACCAGGGTCTCGGTCAGGCCCTCGAGCTCGCCGCCGACCGTTGAGACGGTCTGGCGGGCGGCCGTGATCCGCGGGGCGGTGAGGAAGTCGTCGGGGAAGTGCACGCCGAGCTCGTCGAAGGTGTCGAGCACACCGTCGTCGCCGAACCGGTTGGTCGTCCTGCCGAGCACTCCGGCCAGCTCGATGGCCAGGTGTTCGAGGGTCCCTGCGGGGCTAGCCACGAGGCACCGGCTCGCTGCCATGGAGCACCGGCTCGCTGCCATGGAGCACCGGCTGGCGGGCGCCGAGGGCGGGGTGGGCGGCCCCGAGCACCGCGACGATCTCGGCGTACGTGCGGCCGGCGAGGTCCGGAAGCAGTTCGCGGGCGTGCGTCAGGTCGGCGCGGAGGGCCTGCGATGCGTGCGACGCGAACAGCGCGTGGACGCGGTCGAGCACGACCGTCAACGGCTCGCCGTAGAGGGTGTCCGGCAGCGGCCGGTCGGGGTGCGCGGGCATGCGCAGCACGAGCTGCAGAAGCGCAGCGCCGCCGCCGCGGTGCCAGCCGATCGCGACGCGCCGATCGGTGTCGAGGAGCCGCAGGAGCTCTTCGCGGTGCAGCTGCCACAGCTCGAAGAGCAGGCGCCCGGAGTCGCTGACCGCGAGGTCGGCGAACGCCTGCTGGACGGTGGGCGCGGGCGGCGGGACGTCGGCGAACCACGGCCTCGCGAGCGGTGCCCGCCCGTTCTCGCCCAGGAAGACCCGCTGCTCCTCGGGGTCGCCGGCGATCTGGTCGGCCATCTCGGGCGGCAGCGGGACCAGGGTCGCGCCCGGGACGACGCGCACCTCGTTCGGGTCGGTCGTCGAGGCGACCTCGACCGTGACCTGGTCGATGGTCTTCAGCCGGCCCAGGACGTGCCCGATCTCGTACGCGAAGCCCTGGCCGACGTCGTTCCGGCCCCACACCAGGCCCACGACCTCGTTGACGCTGTTCACGAGCGCCGACCCGGAGTCCCCCTCGATGTCGAAGAACACGACGTCCCCGCCGCCGGCTTCGGGGTCGGGGTTCGGGTCGATGAGGATGAGGTTGTCGGCGACGTGCGTGGTCGCTCGCATCGCCGCGATCGTGCCGCCCGTGAGCTTCGTCGTCCGGCCGCGTTTGGCGACCTTGTACTTGGTCCCGGTGACCTCGGGCTGCGTGAGCGGGTGGACGCCGGCCACGAGACCGATGTCCTCGATCTTCGCCTGCCACTTCTGGCCCGGCGACAGCTTGACGAGCGCCTCGTCCCGGTCGTCCGATATGCCGCCGCCCGCCCACACGCCGATGACGTCGTTGCAGCACCGCTTGCTGACGTCCTTGCCCTCCGGCTGCCCGATCTTGCTGGCGTTCTTCGTGACGCTCGGAACGTCCGGCGGTTGCACGACGTGCATGTTCGTGAGGGCGTAGCCGACGTTGTGGTCGGCGGGGTCCCAGAGCAGGCAGCCCATCGTCCCGACCCAGCCGTTGCTGTCCACGGGCTCGATCTGGCGGCCGCCGGTGAGCGGGCGATGGCTGTCGTCGTCCGGAGCGGTCTTCGCATGTGCGTGCCGGGTCGGGTTGACCCTGGCGTCGAGGACGCCGGCGGCACCCGGGGCGTCGACCGGGGCGGCCACCCGGACGGGATCCCCGCCGATGGCGACATCCGTGGTGACGCCGTCGATCTCGGCGGGGATCAGCTCGTCCGGCGGCACCTGGTCGGCCGGGAGCTTGCGGCGGACGAAGACCCGGATCGCGGGTTCGCCGGTGGCCTCCCCCGCCACGATCTTGGGGCCGATGCCGACCGCGACCACGTTCGGGTTGGCGAGCAGGCGCTGCGCCCAGTCCTGCTTGACCTGAGCGATGCGTGCGTGCCGCTCGTTCTCCGGCGACGGGTCGGGCATGCGGCCTCCTCAACGAGCGGCGAGCGCGGCCAGGAGCTGGTCGTAACTGCGGGTGGCGGGGTCGGGCAGCGAGGCCAGGGCCAGGTCCAGGGCCTGGCGCAGCTCGGGTGAGGCGTTGGCGCGCAGGACGGCGTGGATGCGGGTCAGGCGGGTCAGGGGGGATTCGCCGTTGATCGACGCCGGCATGCTGGCAGCCGGGTCGGCGGCCATCCGGTAGAGGCACTGCACGAGCGCCGGACCGCCGTCGCGGTGCCAGGCGAGGGTGACCCGCCGGCGCGTGGTGACGAGGTCGACGAGCTCCGCGGCGTGGTCGAACCAGAGTGCGCGCAGGGCCTGCCCGGCGGCCGACGTCCCGAGGTCGGCGCCGACGCGGGCCATCACCGCCGTCGCGCCCGGGGCCCCGACGGCCGTCGTGCCCGCGATCCTCGCTGCGCTCGTCCCCCGTGCGGGAACGGCGACGGCGAACGCCGCCGCGAACCCCGGGGCGAGGACGGCCCGGGGCCCGACCGGGGCGGGGCCGGGGACGGTGTTGACCTTTCCCTTCTCGGTCGCCGTGGCGACGGCAAGGGTCAGGCCGTCGACCGTCTTGAACTGGGTGACGACGTCAGCGATGGGCAGTTCGAGGCCCTTGTGGACGAGTCCGACGGTGCTGCCGGCGAAGTGCAGCGCGACGATCTCGTTGCTCGCGTTGACGATCGCGGACCCGGAGTCGCCGTGGTCGGAGAAGAACAGCGTTCCGCCGGCCTTCACCCCGGCGTTCGGGTTGGGCTTGACGACGATCACGTTGTTCCGGGTGTTCCCGCCGATCGTGCTCTTGGTGTTCAGCGCCTCGACGATCCCGCCGGTGAGCCCGGTGCGCATGCCGCGCTTGCGCACCTGGTAGTTCAGTGGCGCCACCTCGGCGACGGTGAGCGTGTGGGTACCCGTGACGATCCCGATCTCGTTGATCTCGGCGAGCCACTTCGTGGCGCCGTCCAGCCGGACGAGGGCGGCGTCCCGGACCGTGTTCTCCGAGCCGGCCGTGAAGGTGCCGATGAGGTGCGAGCAGCACTTGGTCGGCCCGTCCTGGTTGTCCGGCTGCCCGAGCCGCGTTGTGCCGGCGACCGGCTGCACGCCGCCCGCGACGTTCACCACGTGGAAATTCGTCAGGGCGTAGACCTTGGCGGGATCTGCGGGGTCGGTGAGGAAACAGCCGAGCGTGCCGAGGCCGGAGCCGCTCAGAGCGACCTGGACGCAACCCCCGCCCTTGAGCGGCCGGTACTCGGTCTCGTCGAGATCCGCCTGCGAAGTGCCGGGCGATCCGGGTTGCGGAGGTGCCGGGTCGATCTCCAGCGAGGGCTCGGACAGCTCGACCACGTCGACGCCGAGCCCCTCGAACTCCCGCGGCAGCAGCTGACCGGAGTCGAGGTCTGCGGCGGCCATCTTGCGCTCGACGAAGACCTTGAGGACGACCTCACCGGTGGGCCTGCCGTCGCGCTCGCGACCCCCGAGGCCGACAGCGGTCACTCCCGGAACACGCAGGAACTCGGCGGCCGCCCGTTCCTTGAGCTCGATCAACTCCTCGTCGGCCACGAAAGGCGCCCCTCTCGCCGATCACGCGCGGAGATCCAGGACAGCACCGGTGGTTAGCCCTTCACAACGATCCGCTGTGATCTCCGCCCCATCGGGCACAAACCGCGTGCCAGGCTGGACAGGTGATCGGAAAGGGACCACCACCATTCGCGGCCTGGCGGCACCGAGGCGCACGGGACGGCTTCGAGGTCGCGTTCCTCGCCCGTCTCACGGACGGGTACCGGCTCCAGGGCGGGACGACCGCCGTGGAGAACGGCGCGGGCTGGATGGTCGAGTACCGGATCGAGCTGGACACCGCCTGGCTCACTCGCCGTGCCCATCTGCGGGCGTGCTCCGGCGCGGGATTCCGCGAGGTCCAGCTCGAGACCGACGGCCTCGGTAGCTGGACCGTGGACGGGATGGTGCGGCCCGACGTGCAGGGATGTCTGGACGTCGACCTCGAGTCCTCGTCGCTGACGAACGCCCTACCCGTTCACCGCCTGCGCCTGGCGGTGGGAGAGTCCGCCGAGGCCCCCGCGGTGTACGTGCGCGCGCAGGACCTCTCCGTGGAGAGGCTGGAGCAGCACTACCGGCGGGCCGACGACGGGGGCGAAGGTGAGCGGTACGACTATTCGGCGCCGCGCTTCGGCTACAGGGAGCGGCTCGCCTACGACGCGCACGGTCTGATCCTGGAGTACCCGGGCCTGGCGGAGCGCTTCGCGTAGTGCGGGCAGATCCGGTCTGAGGGAGCTGACGATGACCATCGAGCGGCGCGGCGGGCTGCGGTTCGCACTGCGCGACTGGATGCGGCCTCCGCGTCCGCACGGGGAGGCGATCGAAGGCCGCGTAGTCAGTTCGCTGGAGCTGTTCTACGACTTGGTCTTCGTGGTGTTCGTCGCGCAGGTCGCGCACGCCTTGGCGATTTCCGCGGACGCCGTCGGGGCCCGCAACTTCCTCGTGCTGTTCACCCTGGTCTGGTACGCCTGGCTGAACGGCACGCTCTACCACGACCTGCACGGCAGCGACGACGGCCGCTCGCGGTTGTACATGTTCGTCCAGATGTCCTTGATCGCCCTGATCTCGGTGTACGCCGGTCGCGCCGCCGGCGACGCCGCTGCCGGAAGGGCCTTTGCGATCCTGCTCGCGCTGCTGATCGCGTGGCTGGCTTATCAGTGGTCGGTCGTGCGCCGCCAGGACGACCCCGAGACGGCGGCCACCACCACGCCCTACTTCGTCGGGCTGGCTGGGATCTTCCTCACCACGGTCGCGAGCATCTTCGCCACGTCCGACGAGACGCGAGTGCTGCTGTGGGGACTGGGAGCCGCCGCGGCGATCGTCGTGCCCCTCGTCGGGCTGCCGCGACGCAGAGCTCAGCTCGACACCGCGTTCCAGATCTCGGGGTCGCTCGCCGAACGATTCGGACTGTTCACGATCATCGTCCTCGGCGAGGTGATCGCCGGAGTCGTGAACGGGCTGGCCGGCGCGGAGCACTCCGCCGGTACGACTGCGGTGGGGCTGCTGTGCCTCGGCATCGGCTTCGGCATCTGGTGGAACTACTTCGACTTCGTCGGGCTACGGCGTCCGCGAGGCGGGCTCGCGGTCCGCGGCTTCTGGCTGATCACGCACCTCCCCCTGTCGATGGCCGTGGCCGCGACCGGTGCCGGCATGGTCAGCCTGATCGAGCACGCGGCCGACAGCCGCAGCCCTGCCGGCACCTCCTGGCTCGTCGGTGGTGCGATGGCGCTGCTCTTCCTGTGTCTGGCGCAGCTGCTGCGGCTCCTGCCCGAGCGCCCGGGCGTCCGGCTCGTACCGGCCGGGCTGCTCGGCGCGGCCGCCCTGTCGATCGGAGCGGCCGCGCTTCGCCCGCCTCCTTGGGTGCTGACGCTCGTGCTTCTGCTCGCGCTCACCGCCGTCTGGACCGAGTCGTTCGTCCGGCACGCCCGGCTGGGCGCGCCGTTCGTCGACCCGGCGCACATCGAGAGCTGAACGCAGATCAGCACCTCGGCGGCGAGGGATTGGTCAGACTGCCAGGGCCTTGGCCTTGAGACCGTTGAACTCCTGCTCGGAGATGGCACCGCTGTCGAGCAGCTGCTTGGCCGACGCGATCTGTTCGGCCGGCGTCGAACTCCCCGACGCCGCGACCGACTTGATGTATTCGGCCTGCGCCGCCTGCATGTCCCTCTGCTGCTGCAGGGAGCGCTCCGTCATGCCGTGACCCCGGGCGATGAGGTACACGAACATGCCCAGGAACGGCACGACGATGATGAAGATCACCCAGAGGGTCTTGGCCACTCCGCCCAGGTCATGGCTGCGGAACAGGTCGCCGAAGACCCAGAACAAGCACATGAACCAGGCGAACCAGAGGAAGAACTCGAACAGGGCCAGCAGGAACGACCCGTTGTTGTTGAACATGTGCGCTCCACTCTCGTCAGTCAGCGGGCTGCCGGTCAGGGGGCCGGTCCACGGGTGATCCTTGCGTTCTCAGCGACCCCGGTCCTCGCCCGCGGCGGATGAGCCGACGAGCTTCCCTCGCCGCGGCCGCGGGGTTCTCATCCCGGCTGGGCTCGGGTTTTCGTGCCGTCAGGGCCGGTTGCCACGCCGTTTGCGCCTGCCCGGAAGTGGGCAGTGCAACCGCCAGGGCCGACCGCGGGCGCAGATCGGCCGGGCCCGGGTGTCGTCACCACCGACGAGGAGCAGAACGATGAGCTGGAGCCAGCGGCTCGGCACGCTCGGTGTGTGGCGTGGGGTCAACCAGGTCGACGTGGTGCTCGCCAAGACCATGGAGGAGCTCGGCTACGGCACCGTCTGGCAGGGAGCCTCTCCCGACGCCAGGCTCCGGCAGGCAGAGGAACTCCTGGACGCAACCGAAGGCCTCCAGGTCGCAACCGGGGTCGTCAACATCTGGAAGTCCGACGCGGCCGAGCTGGCCGACTCCTACCACCGCATCGAGGCCAAGCACCCGGGGCGACTCCTCCTCGGGATCGGATCCGGTCACCGCGAGGCCACCCCTGAACGCGCGCGCCCGATCGAGGCGATGGCCGCGTACCTGGACGTCCTCGACGAAGGTGGTGTGCCCGTCGAGGCCCGCGTGCTGTCCGCGCTCGGACCGCGCATGCTCGCCCTGGCCGCCGAACGCAGTGCCGGCACTCACCCGTATCTGACCATTCCCACGCAGACCGCCGACGCCAGAAGAGCCCTGGGCCCGGACGCACTCGTCGCGCCGGAGCAGACCGTCGTCCTCGACACCGACCCCGAGTCCGCACGGCGGAGCGCTCGGGCGTTCCTCAGCAACTACCTCGAACTGGTCAACTACACCACCACGATGCGGCGCGCCGGCTTCACCGACGAGGACGTCGCCGGCCACGGCAGCGACGTCCTGGTCGACCGGATCGTCGTCCACGGCGATGCCCCCGCCCTCGCCGCGGCGGTGCGGGCGCATCTCGACGCCGGCGCCGACCACGTCTGCGTGCAGGTCCAGCCGGCAGCCGGCGACATTCTC
The DNA here is from genome assembly GCA_963786765.1 of uncultured Actinomycetota bacterium. GTDB lineage: Bacteria > Actinomycetota > Actinomycetes > Actinomycetales > Kineosporiaceae > DATKNA01. The sequence goes on from CAWBAJ010000002.1 coordinate 156,068, forward strand.
CCGGCGCTTCGGGCCATCGCGGCTGAGCTCGGGCTCCGCTCGACCTGAATCGGCTCCTCCACGGCCTCGGCCTGCCCCGAGCCGCTGACCGGGGTCGTCATCCGTCAGGCCCAGCTGCACGGACAGTCCCCCATTGCGGATGAGGCCAACGGGTCGTCGGTCGACAACGCTTGGGAGGACCGACGCCTGGGAGGTCCGCTGGTGGACGCGCTAGTTGTGCTGGTGGTTCTCACGGCGTTGGTGTTCGACTTCACCAACGGGTTCCACGACACGGCGAATGCGGTGGCGACCTCGATCGCCACCGGCGCGCTGTCGCCGAGGGTCGCGGTCCTGCTCGCCGGGGCGTTGAACCTGGTGGGCGCGTTGCTGTCCGTCCAGGTGGCGTTGACGATCTCGAGCGGCCTGGTCGACGAGGCCAAGATCACCACCACGGTGATCTTCGCCGGCTTGGTCGGGGCCATCCTGTGGAACCTGGTGACCTGGCTGCTGGGGTTGCCGTCGTCGTCCTCGCACGCGCTGTTCGGGGGCTTGATCGGTGCGACCTGGGTGGCGGCCGGAACCTCCGCGATCAACTTCGACACCCTGGTCGCCAAGGTCCTGCTCCCCGCGGTGCTGGCCCCGGTGGTCGCCGGGCTCGTTGCGCTGGCCGCGACCTATCTGGCCTACCGGATCACGGACCGGGCCGACCAGGGTGACGTGGGTCACGGGTTCAAGGTGGGCCAGATCATCTCGTCCTCGATGCTCTCCCTGGCGCACGGCACCAACGACGCGCAGAAGACGATGGGCATCATCACCCTGACATTGATCACCGCGGGGACGCTTCCACAGGGGTCCTCCCCACCGTTATGGGTGATCGTGTCCGCCGGGTTGGCGATCGCGCTGGGGACGGCGGTGGGCGGATGGCGGATCATCCGCACGCTGGGCACGCGAATCACCCAGATCCATCCTCAACAGGGCTTCGCCGCGCAGACCTCCAGCGCCTCGGTGATCCTCGTGTCCTCGCACCTGGGATTCCCGCTGTCGACCACCCAGGTCTGCTCCGGGTCGATCTTCGGCGCCGGCGCCGGACACCGGCTGGCGCGCGTGCACTGGGGAGTGGCCGGGCAGATGGCGATCGCCTGGACGCTCACCCTGCCCTCGGCGGCCGTCGTCGGGGCCTTGGCGGCCCAGGTCGCGCTCATCAGCACCCTGGGTACGGTCCTGGTCGCGCTGGTCGCGATCGCGATCGCGGCCGGGATCTACCTGCTCTCCCGCCGCAATCCGGTCGACGCCGACAGCCTCGAGGCCCCCGCCGAGCCCGCCACCGTCCCGACCGCTGCGTGAACGGAGCATCCGATGCACATCGACTGGGCGGCTTTCGGCGAGGTCTTCGTGGTCTCCTTCGGGGCGGCGGTCGGAATCGTCGTCCTCTTCGCGATCGGCGTCACCCTGCTCTCCGCGCCCGGTTCCGGGCCGGACGGGTCCCGCGCCGCGCGAACCGCCACCGGCGACGCCGGCGCCCGGACGGCGGCAGCCGACATCCGCTCCACTGCCTCCCGGCAGGTCACCGCGTGGATCTGCTTCCTCGCCTGCGCACTGTCCGTCGCGTACGGGCTTCACGTCATCGTCGCCAAGTGAGCGTCGGCCCCGTCGTCGTCGCCTCCCTGCGGGGCCGGAGCGGCTCCGGGTGACCGGACACGCCGGACGGCGGCCGGACGGCGCGAACCGGTGCCCGGCATGAGCGATGGCACCGGGGCAGCGACGAGCGGCCGCTGGCGGCGCGTGCCGGCCGTCCGGTGGCTGCCGCGGTACGAGCGTCGCTGGTTGCGCGGCGACGCCGTCGCAGGTGCCGTGGTCGCGGCGCTGGCGATCCCCCAGGCCCTCGGCTACGCCTCGATCGCCGGTGCCCCGGTCGAGGTGGGCCTCTACGCGGTTCCGATCGCTCTCATCGCGTACGCCGTCTTCGGCTCGTCGCGGCAACTGGTCGTAGGCCCGGTGTCGACGGTGTCGGTCCTGTCGGGCTCGTTGCTCGCCGGCTTCGGGGTCGCGGGCACCGCGCGGGCCGCGTCGTACACCGCGGCCCTGGCACTCGGCTCCGGCCTGATCCTCCTCACCGCCGGCTTCCTCGGAGTCGGCTGGGTGGCGGAGTTCCTCTCCAAGCCGATCGTGACCGGCTTCGTCCTCGGCCTGACCGTCCTGGTCATCCTCAACGAGGTACCCCACCTGCTCGGCGTCCCGACGCCCAAGGGGCAGGTGGTCGAGCGGGTCAGCTCCCTGGGCGAGAGCCTCACCCGGGGCGAGGCCGACATGGCCACGGTGATCCTCTCGGCGGTCTCGCTGCTCGTCCTCTTCGGCGGCCAGTGGCTGGCCCCGCGGGCGCCCTGGGGGCTGGTCGTGCTCCTCGCCGGCATCGCTGCCTCGTCGGCACTGGACCTGCGGGCGCGCGGCGTCGACGTCGTCGGCCCGGTGCCGCGGGGGCTGCCGACGCCGGGGCTGCCGTCGGTGGCCGCCGGTGACCTGCCGGCACTGCTCGGCGCCGGCGCGGCCCTTGCGCTGGTGGGTCTCGCGGAGGGGCTCAGTGCTGCGAGGCTGTTCGCCGCTCGCGGCGGTTACCGGGTCGACGCCGACCAGGAGCTGCTGGCCTTCGGTGCGTCCAATCTCGGCTCCGGTGTGTTCGGCGGCATCGGCGTGGCCGGCAGCCTCTCCAAGACGGCAGCCCTCAGCGACGCTCGCGGACGCAGTCAAGTGGCCGGCCTCACAGCCGCGGTGCTGGCCCTGGTCGTCATCGTCGCCATCGCGCCGGTTCTGTCGGGGCTGCCGAAAGCCGTCCTCAGCGCCATCGTGGTCAACGCCGTCTGGAAGCTCATGGACTTCTCGGCACTGCGCCGCTATGCCCGTGTGCGGCGCAACGACATCGTCGCCGCGGGGGTCGCCGCCGTCGGGGTGCTGGCCTTCGGGCCGCTGTACGGCCTCCTGCTGGCCGTTGCGGGGTCGGTGCTGGGGCTGGTCTACCGCTCCAGCCGGGTCGACGTCGAGGTGATGGGGAAGGTGCCGGACGAGAAGGCTGCCTGGGGCAGCACTCGAAACCACCAGGAGCGGCCGACGTTCCCCGGGGTACTGGTGCTCCGGATCGACGCACCGGTCTTCTGGGTCACCGCGGCGCCGATCCATGACGTCGTCCTCTCCGAGGTCGAAGCGGCGCCGGACACGCGAGCGGTCGTGCTCGACCTGGAGGCGACCAACCAGATGGACACGACGAGCGCCGACGCGCTCGCCGATCTGCTGAGGGAACTGCGCGAGCGCGGCATCGACCTCTACCTGGTCCGCGTCATGTGGCCCGTCCGGCAGGCGCTGCGCAGATCGGGGCTGGTCACCGAACTCGGCGAGGACCACCTGTGGCACAGCATCTCGCAGGGAGTCCGGGAGGCCCGGCGCGCGCACGGGCTGAAACCAGCCGCGGCGCGCACCGACGCCGAGGACGTCTCCGGCCAGGAGTTCTTCGACGAGGAAGTGGAGGAGCACATCGTTGCTCGCAGTCCCGCTCCGGTGCCCGAGAGCGGCACCGGCGTGGCTTCCCGATCAGAACCGCTCGAGCCCTGACCCGCAGCACTGTCAGCGACGCCAGGATTCGATGCGCGGACGGCCCTAACGATTGCGTGCCTGCCCCTGTGGTCACGACGGGACACGGTGGATAGTGGAGCAAGCACCAGGAGGTGGGCGATGACCAGCCTGTTCGGCCTCCGGACCGCGCTCCGGGCACGACGGCAGGAGCGCAGACGCCGTCAACGACTGCGCCGCGAGCTCATGAGCTACCGGACTCCCGCGGAGCGCCAGGAACTCGAGGCGATCCTCTACAGGTACGACACGACGATCGAAGAGGTCGTGGCCGGGCACGAGCCTCCGCTCGCGACGGCCGAGTACGCCGCCGAGGAGGCATGGCAGGAGGCCTGGGACGAGATCGTCCTGGACCTCACGTCCGGCGACTGAACCAGGGCGTCCGGTTTCTCCGGTGCCCCGGTCTCGACCGTCACCCCCTGGGGCGAGCCTGCCGGAAGAGCTGGACGAGCTCGGTCGTCGTCGTGGAGTCCCGCGGGCCCTTGTCATCCCGCCATCGGCCCGTGAACCGCGGGAACCGCATCGCCAGCCCCGAGTTCTCCTTCAGCTGCCCCCAGCCCGCCGTGGAGTTGGGCGAGAGCGTGAGCTCGGCGCTGAGCACCTCCAGCACGACAGCCGGCTCGAACCAGACGTCGGCCGTCTGCCGGGCGTCGACCAGGGCCGGCCTGTGGTCCAGCCGGTACGGGGCCAGCCGGGCGGGCAGCTCGGCCAGCTCCGCGTCGGAGAACCCGGTGCCGCATTTCCCGACGGTGCGGAACACGTCGGCGTCCGGGTCGTACGCGGCGAGCAGGACTGCGCCGTACACGCCCCGGCGGCGGCCCCGGCCGACGAACGCGCCGACCACCACCAGGTCGATGGTGTCGGACAGCTCGCTGCGGTAGTCCCGCTTCAGCTTGATCCACTGCCAGCCCCGGTTGCCCGCGCGATAGCTCGAGTCGGGACCGGTCGACTTGCACATCAGCCCCTCGGCGCCGTCGGCGATCGCCTGCTCGAAGGCTCCGTCCAGCGCTTCGGGGGTGCTCACCTCGGCCGTCGTGGTCAGCCGGATCCGGTCGGACATGGTGAGGGCAGCAGCGAGCCGCTCCCGGCGCCGTGGGTACGGGACCCGGTCAAGTCCTCGCCGTCCGCGTAGAGCAGGTCGAAACAGAACAGGCTCACCGGCACGTCCCGGACCGCCTCGGAGATCCCGTACTTGCGCCGGCGGAACATGACCTCCTGAAACGGCCGCAACTCCCCCGCGGCCGCGTCGTACGCCACCGCCTCGCCCTCGAGGATCGCCTCCCGCGGGCCGAGCGCCGCGTCGATCGCCTCGACCAGATCGGGGAACTGGTTGTTGATCCGCTCCAGCCCCCGGGTGAACAGCGCGATCTCCCCGTTGGCAGTCCGGTGCGCCTGGATCCGCACGCCGTCGTACTTGTACTCGGCGGCGCACTCCCCGCCGAGCCGGGCGAGGATCTCGTGGGCCTCGGACAGCCGCTGGGCCAGCATGACCCGCACCGGCTTGCCGGGATGCACCTGCATCGCCTCGACCGCGGCCAGCCCGTCCCGCGCCAGCGTCTGCGCGACCACCCCGAGGTCGCAGCAGATGTTGTAGGCCCGCTCCAGGACGGGCCGGTCGGCCTTGCCCCCGGCGTGCACCCGCACCAGCGCGTCGAGAATCGTCGGCGTGCCGATGCCGAGCCGGAGATTGCCGGTGACCAGACGCAGCGCATACCGCGCCTCCAGCGGGGTGGCCCTGCGGAGCAGCCCGGCCAGCAGGTCGAGCTTGCGACCCTGGGAGCCGGCACCCTCCGCCGCGGCGACGTCGTGCAACGTCTCGACCACCTCGCCGACCGTCAGGATGGGCGTCCGGACGGGCAGCAGCGCTTCCGTGGCCTCACCGAGATCGCCCCGGGCCCGCACGCCCGCCGTCACCGCCTCGGGCTCGACGCCCGCAGCGCCGGCCACCGCACGGATCGCCAGCTTCTCGGCCAGGCCGAGATCGATTCCGGCGAACTGGGGCGCGATGAGGCCCTGGCACAGGTAGCACACCCGTGCGAGCTCGTCGTCCGGCGTCGCCCGAGCAGCTCGGCGGTCCGGTCGATCAGCTCCAGCCGGCCCGTCGCAGCCTCCAGGTCGCGGTACGCCTCGGCCACCGTCTCGTACCTCACACGCCCTCCCTCGGCCAGGGATCATGATGCCCGAGGACGCACGACGCAGCAGCCGCTTCCGACTCCTACTGGGGGGACAGAACGCCAGTAGATGAGGGGCCGCGGCCGGGAGGAGCCGGCGCCGGCACTGGTCCAGTTGCGAGGTGCGCCGACCTGTCCTCGTTCTGGTTCGCTTCGTGCTCGCGGAGCCAGGAGACGAAGGCGCGGGCGGCATGACATGGCCGGGCGAGCGGGGCGACCCACCACCGGCCCACGACTGGTTCAAACCCGTCCTCGAACGGCGTACAGGTCGCGCGGGGACCGGGCTCCTGGACGAGCGGCCCCGGGGCGAGTCACACGACAATGGGCTCGGCTCCGCGGCCCGCTGGATCAAAACCTCGTGATGCTGGCGCTGTTGCCGATCGCGATGTGCGGCTTGGACGCGGGG
>CAWBAJ010000003.1:0-26050 GCA_963786765.1 uncultured Actinomycetota bacterium
CCGCGCAGCACGCCGAGATTCTGGTCGACACCGCCGTCACGACGCCGTCGGAGCGCTTGAGGTCTTCGAGGTGATCGCGTCCGCCGCGCGATGGCTCTTCCGCACGTCTCTCCGTGGACCGTCGTGCTGTTCCTGCTCCAGGGCCGGATCACAGCACTGGTCGGCGACACCTCGTACGACGTGGAGCCGGGCGCGCTGGTCGTAATACCGGCCGGCACGCCGAGTACCTCCGGCGAGGCGCGCCTCGTCGACCACGAACCCCAGGCAGCTGCGGCATGCCGTCAAGGCCAGCGATCGCTGCGGTGGGTCGGGGTTCGACGCAGGCGGATGAGGGAGCAAGGATTCGAGATCGTCGGTCCGTGGGAGGCTCGTGGTGCGAAATCATGGCGTCCAGAGCGACTAGGGAGACGAGAGGTTCGGTCACTGTACGCAATCGGTGCAGCTAGTACCGCGGCCGTGAACCTTTGCCTCGTCTTGTGACACGCCGGGAGAGATCCCACGGTCGGCGAGTTGTTGATCTCAGGCTCGTGTCGTTGGTTCCTGTCTTCCCCCAGGAGCAGCGATGTCCGAGCGTGTACGGGTGCGTGAGATCAGCAATGAGGAGGGACAGCGGCTGCTGCGGATCGTGCGCCGCTCGAGTGGGTCGGTGGTGACCTGGCGGCGGGCGCAGATGGTGCTGCTGTCGGCGCAGGGCATGGACCCGGCCGGGATCGCCAAGGTGACCTTCACCAGCGTCGACCGGGTCCGGGATGTGATCCACAACTTCAACGCCGACGGGTTCGACTCGCTGCGACCCAAGTACGCCGGCGGCCGGCCGCCGACGTTCGATGCCGGCCAGCGGGCGGAGATCAAGAAGATCGCGTTGTCGAGGCCGGTCGATCACGATCTGCCGTTCTCGACCTGGAGCCTGTCCAAGCTGGCCGACTACCTGGTGGCCGAGGGGGTGGTCGAGGACATCTCCCACGAGGGGCTGCGCGTCATCCTGCGCGAGCAGGGCGTCTCGTTTCCAGGCCGTCAAGACCTGGAAGACCAGCACCGACCCCGACTATGAGACCAAGAAGAACCGGGTCCTGCAGCTGTACGCCATCGCCGACGGCAAGACCGGGCGTGGCGAGGGTGACCCGGACGTGGTGATCTGCATGGACGAGTTCGGGCCGCTGAACCTGCAACCCCACCCCGGCAAGCACTGGGCGCCGCGAGCGAGCGGTCAGGGTGATCAGAGGCATCCGCGTCGGCGGCGGAGCAATGATCGAGACCTGTGGATGGGGTCCTCGGCGGGGTGACGTGAGTGGGCGCACCTTCCCGGGGATGATCCGAAGTCTGATGGTCCTCGATCAGGCCGACGTTGGCGCGTCGGTCGGGAAGGTACGCCCATGCTCACGGTAGTCCCTGACCCTGCCGAGACCGCTGGTTCGCCGTCGGTGTTGGACGAGCTCGTGCGGGAGGGCGCGCGGCGGATGCTGGCGGCGGCGCTGGAGGCCGAGGTTGCCGCCTATATCGACGCGCACCGCGGTGAGGTCGACGAGCGCGGCCGGCGGCTGGTGGTCCGCAACGGGCACGCCGAGGCGCGGCAGGTGATGACGGCGGCGGGAGCGGTGGAGGTGGTGGCGCCGCGGGTGAACGACAAGCGGGTCGAGGAGGTCACTGGCGAACGGGTGCGGTTCTCCTCGGCGATCCTGCCGCCGTGGTGCCGTAAGTCGCCGAGGGTGGCCGAGGTGCTGCCGCTGCTGTATCTGCACGGCCTGTCCAGTCAGGACTTCGCGCCCGCGCTGGAGCAGTTCCTCGGCTCCTCGGCTGGCCTGTCCGCGTCCGTGATTACGAAGCTGACGGTGCAGTGGCAGGACGAGGCGAAGGCGTTCCAGCGGCGCGACCTGTCCGGGGTGGACTACGTGTACTGCTGGGCCGACGGCATCCACGTCAACGTCCGGCTCGAGCAGGAGCGGTTGTGCCTGCTCGTCCTGGTCGGCGTGCGCGCTGACGGGACCAAGGAGCTCATCACCCTCGCCGACGGCTACCGGGAGTCCGGCGGCAGCTGGGCGGACCTGCTGCGCGATGCCGCCCGGCGCGGGATGCGTGCCCCCGTGGTGGCGGTCGGGGACGGCGCGCTGGGGTTCTGGGCCGCCCTCGGGGAGGTGTTCCCGCAGACCAGGGCCCAGAGATGCTGGTTCCACAAGACCGGCAACGTGCTCGCCGCACTGCCCAAGTCGCAGCATCCGGGCGCGAAGAAGGCTCTCGCCGAGATCTGGGGCGCCGAGGACAAGGACCATGCCCGCCGCGCGGCGAAGGCGTTCACCGAGCTCTACGGCGTCAAGTGGCCGAAGGCGGCCGCGAAGATCACCGACGATCTCGAGGAGCTGCTCGCGTTCTACGACTTCCCGGCCGAGCACTGGATCCACCTGCGCACCACGAACCCGATCGAGTCCACGTTCGCGACGGTCCGGCACCGCACCAAGGTCACCAAGGGGCCGGGATCCAAGGCCGCCGGCATCGCGATGGCGTTCAAGCTGATCGAGGCCGCCCAGGGCCGCTGGCGCGCAGTGAACGCACCCCACCTGGTCGCCCTCGTGCGCGCCGGCGCCTGCTTCGAACGCGGCATCCTCGTCGAACGCGACGACCGCGCCGGCACCGACAAGGCAGCGGCCGAAGCCGCCTAAAAGATCTTCATCCACAGGTCTTGACTATTGCTCCGGCGGCGCCGTCGCGCCACCTACACCCGCCCGCACGGGGTGCGGCACCTGCTGGCCGCCTACGACCTGGCCACCGACAAGCTGTACGGGCACATCAAGACCCGCAAGGACCGCAGCCAGTTCCTGGCCTTCATCAAGTACCTGCGCGGTCTGTACCCGCCCGGCGTGCGGATCGCGATCGTGCTGGACAACTACTCCCCGCACCTGTCCACCAAGAAGGACAACCGGGTCGGGGCCTGGGCCGCGGCGAACAACGTTGAACTGGCGTACGTGCCGTTCTACGGCTCCTGGCTCAACCGGATCGAGGCGCAGTTCACCGCCCTGCGCTACTTCGCCCTCGACGGGACCGACCACGCCAGCCACGCCGAGCAAGCCTCCATGATCCGCCGCTACATCGCCTGGCGGAACCGCCACACCACCGATCCACGACTCCGCAAGGTCGTCAGACGAGCCGAGGTCATCAAGCGGGCCAAGATTGCCTGACGCGGTACTAGACGAGGTGCCCCCGGCAGGATTCGAACCTGCGCCACCTCTTTAGGAGAGAGGTGCTCTATCCCCTGAGCTACGGGGGCGCCCGGCCAGGGTAGCGAACCCCTGCCAGGATGCCTGGCGACCGGCTGCTGCCTCGTCACTCCACGCTGCGGAGGAAGGCGGTCAGGCGTGCGGTGAACTCCTCGGGCGCGTCGGCGGGGATCACGTGACCGGCGCCAGTCACCACGTGGACGGTCGCCTGGGGGTTCACGGCGCGGAAGCGCCGCTCGTCGTCGGCGGTGAACACTGCCATCTTGCCCGGGTCCGCGCGCAGCACCGTCACGGGGCACGAGACCGGCCTCGTCGGCTCCAGCCCGTGGAAAGCTGTGCCCTCGATCTGGGGTGTGAAGATCTCCGGATCGAGCTGCAGCTGTTCCTCGGCCATGTCGGAGAGGACCTCGTCGGTGAGGACGTCTGAGATGGCGGGACCCGGCATGGACCGAAGGGCTGCGGCGTACTGCTGGGGCGTGGCACCGTCCGCCCGGGCAGTGCGCAGGGCCTGGCGGACGCCGGGAAAGAACGCGGCGACCTCCCCTCCTTCGTTGCCGGCCGGGGGCAACAAGGGGGGGTCGACGAGGAACAGGCCCCGGACCAGGTCCGGGCGCGAGCACGCCATGTAATGGGCGACCGAGCCGCCGAGGGAGTGGCCGACGAGCACCGCCGGTCGCTGGAGAACTTCCGCGACGAAGGCCAGGGCGTCAGCACCGTAGTTGGCCAGGGTGTACGTCGTCGCGGGCGCGTGGGAGGAGTCGCCGTGGCCCCTGTGGTCCAGGGTGAACACCCGGTGCGTGTCGGCGAGAGCGGGCACGAACCGACGCCACTGGCGCCGGCTGCTGCCCAGCCCGTTGAGCAGCAGCAGCAGCGGCTCGGCCTCGACCGGCCCGTACTCGTCGTAGGCAAGTTCGACCTCGCCGTGACGAAAGGTGCTCATCTCCGCATGTTAGGGCGCGGCAGACCCGGGAGCGTCTCCCCGTCGTGCGGCCGGCCGGGTTCAGACCCCAGTCCGGCCAGCCGCAGGACCATGACGAACGCCCCGGCGGCCAGGGACACCCCGTGGAGGTCGCGACGAGGGCCAACACGACGACGCACAGGGCCGCGAGCACGAGGCCCGCCGTCGCGGCACCCGACCAGGCCGCCCGGCCTGCCAGGGTCAGGCACACCGCGACGAGCACGCCGGCCAGCCCGCAGATGGCGATGGAACTGCCGCCGCCGGGCTCGTGCCCCACGAAGGCGGCGACCTGTCCGGCGACGGTGCCGCAACGAACAGCAGCAACCACATCCGCCGGCCGACCACATGCTCGACCACGACGGCGCCGGCCGGCCCTTCTCGCGGCGCGGTCCACGCCCGGAATGATGCCCTGAGGCTCAGATCCCTTGGACGCCCACGGCTGCCTGCTGCGCCTCGGACTCGGCGACGACGGCCGCGAGTACGTCCACGACGTCGGCGTCCAAGCGAGTTCCCGCCTCCCCGCGCAGCACTGCGAGCGCGCGGTCCGCACCGCTCAGGTCGCCGTCCGAACCCGCCCCGGCAAGCAGGACGAAGCGGTGGCAGGCGGCCGCGATGCGCGATCCGAGCGGGATGTCCCCACCCATGAGCCCGTCCGGGTACCCCGTGCCGTCGACGTGCTCGCCGGTGGAGCGGACCAATCGTGCGACCTCCGCGAGCGCGGGCGCCGCGGAGATGATCCGCTCGGAGATGACGGGCCGGCTGCGCAGGAACGCCTGCTCCTCCTCGTCGAGGTCCCCGTCCTTGGCGAGGATGGCGTCCGGGATGGCGACCTGGCCGACGTCGCAGAGCCGGCCCGCCTGGACAGCCTGACGGGTCTCGTCGGACGACAGGCCGAACCGGCCGGCGACCACCTCGATCAGTGCTCCGACCTCCTGCAGCTGGTCGTACAGCTGGGGATTGCGCTCGTACAGCGCGTGGAGCAGCACGTCCTGGCTCTGGCGGTCGGCGGAGCGCCCGTCCCTGCGCTTCTGGGCGTACATGCGCTGATCGACCAGGCGGAGCGCATCGGCCGGGTCCTGCGTCTCCGCCGGCAGCAGGATCGAGCCGTAGGAGGCGTCGATCCGGAAGCCGCTCCCCTGCTCCGTTAGCGCGGCGGACGCCGCCGCGATCGTCGCCTCGGTCTGCGCGGATTCGACGGCCGCGAGGACGCAGAACTCGTCACCACCCAGCCGGTAGGCGCGCCCTCGCGACGCCACCGCGGCGGCCAGGGCACGTCCGAGCCGGGCCAGGAGGTCGTCGCCGGCCCCGTGGCCGAAGGAGTCGTTGTAGGCCTTGAACCCGTTGAGGTCGAACAGCAGGAGCACGAGCGGACGCGAGGTGCTCGCCGACCGCAGCTGCGCGGGCAGGTCTCGCATGAGCATCCGGCGGTTGCCGAGCCCGGTGAGCGAGTCGGTCAGGGCCGCCGACACGAGCTCTCGACGAGCCACGAGGTCCATCACCCCCGCGAGGAGGAGGAGCAGGACTGCGACAGCGACGAGCCCGATCGACTCCGAGCCGATCCCGTACAGGACGCCGTCCGGGGTGGGCGCGACGGCCACGACGATCCAGTCGTTGGCGTTGCTCGGCATCGCTTCGAGCCGCTGGTAGGCCGCCGCCCGGCCGGCGACCGTGAGGCGCCCCGAGCCGTTCGCGGAATGCACCAGGGACACGAACCGCGTGTCGCCGGGCTGCCCGAGGGGGGTGCCCGGGAGCTGGGGGTAGCGGCTGTCGAAGATCACCCGGCCGGTCCTGGCGTCCACGACGTCCACGTCGAACTGGCCGGCGCGGGCGGCGGCGCGGAAGCTCTCGACCGTCACCTCGAAGTGCAGGATCGCGGGCTCGGAGTGGTCGGGCGTGTCCAGCGGCGTCGAGTTGGAGATCACCCACTCCTTCGTGTCCGGGGACACGTACGGCTGGGCCTGGTACACCGAGCCGACGGGAAGGGCGAACGTCGGGGCGAAGAACGGGTTGGCGGACTCGTCCGTCGAGAGGTCGTCCATCGGCGCGCGCATCCCGCGGACCATCCGCGCGACCTCGGCACCGGAACGGTCGATGAAGCACGCCTCGCCGATGCTCCCGGGGAACAGCCTCTCCAGATAGCCGAGGCCCTCGGCGATCTGGCCCATCCGCGGGCCGCCGGCCCTGATCTTGGCCAGCCGGGTGCCCGGCGCCGCATAGAACGCGGCGAAGGCGGGGTCGTGCGCCGCGAGGAGGGTGAGCGCACGCGCACGCTGGAAGTAGTCGGTGAGAACGCTGGCCTGCTCCTGCGCCGTGTGCTTCAGCCCGGCGTCGAGCGCCGCCCGCGCCTGGCTTCGCTGGCCCATCGCTGCGCCCATGCCGGCGGGCAGGAGGCAGAGGCCGAGCAGCAGGGCGGCAGCGGGGACACCGCGAACGCGCAGCATGCCGAGATCCTCTCCGGGGACTTCCGGGTCATCGTCCCCGGAACCATCGGCCGGCGCCGGGCAAATCTTGATCACTCATGCACGGTGCATGATCATGTGAGGAGCCCGGGGACCCGGCTGCCCGGTCAGGCGTCGAAGTCGAACACGACCTTCGGCGTCACCGGGACGGACTGGCAGGCGAGCACGAAGCCCTCCTCGAGCTCGTCGTCGTCGAGGGCGTAGTGCCGCGCCATCTCGACCTTCCCTTCGACGAGCTTGGCCCGGCACGTCCCACAGACGCCACCCTTGCAGGCATAGGGCGCATCCGCGCGGACCGCGAGGGTCGCATCGAGCACGGACCCCTCCGGCGGCATCCGGAACGTCGTCGTCCGGCCGTCCAGGCGCACCGTGACCTGGGCGCCGTCGGCGTCCGTGGCCCCGCCCGAGGACCGGGGACGCACCGTAACCGGCTCCCCCTCGACATGGAACAGCTCGAGGTGGACCCGGCGCTGCGGGACCCCGCGGGCCAGGAGCCGCGCGCGGACCTGCTCGACGAGTTCGAAGGGACCGCAGAGCAGCCACTCGTCGACGGCGTCCGGCGGGAGCAGGGTGTCGAGCAGGGTGTCGAGCTTGGCGTCGTCGATGCGCCCGGTGAGCAGCTCGGCATCGCGCTCCTCGCGGGACAGTACGTGCACCAGCTGCAGTCGGTCGGGGTAGCGATCCTTGAGGTCGGCCAGCTCCTCGAGGAACATCACCGAGCCGGCGTCCCGGTTGCCGTAGACGATCGTGAACCGGCTGGCGGTCTCGGTCTCGAGCGCGGCGGTGAGGATCGACATCACCGGCGTGATCCCACTGCCGGCGACGATCGCGGCGTAGCGCTTCGCCTGGTCGGGGTCGAGCCGGACGCCGAACCGCCCCGCGGGCCGCATGACGTCGAGCACGTCACCCACGACGACCTGCTGGATCGTCCGCCCCGAGAACAGGCCTCCCTCGAGCCGCTTCACGGCGATCCGCAGCTTCCCGGACGAGGGGGGCGAGCAGATGGAGTAGCTGCGGCGCACCTCCTCGCCGTCGATCGTGGTGCGCAGCGTGAGGTGCTGGCCCGGCGCGAACGCGTACTGCTCGCGCAGCTCCGGCGGCACCTCGAAGGTCAGGGCGACGGCGTCGGCGGTGAGGCGCTCGACGGCGGCGATGCGCAGGGGCGCGAAGGTGGCGTGGGTGCGCCCGGCGCCGACCTGCTCCTGGGTGCTCGTCGTCACGCGCGCTCCCTAGAGGGTCTTGAAGTGGTCGAACGGTTCTGCACAGTCGCGGCACTGCCAGAGGGACTTGCACGCGGTCGAGGCGAACCGCGACAGCTCGCGGGTGTTCGGGGAGCCGCAGCGCGGGCACCGGACGCTGAGCGCGAGCCGGACGGGCCCGGTCGGCCGCGGGCCTGGCGGGGCGATGCCGTACTCGTGCAGCGCCGAGCGGCCGCCGTCGGTGATCCAGTCCGTGGTCCAGGCAGGCGCCAGGACCGTGCGCACCCGGACGCCGTCGAAGCCGGCCTCCCGCAGCGCCTGCTCGACGTCCGACCGGATCGTGTCCATGGCCGGGCAGCCCGAGTACGTCGGCGTGAGCGTCACCTCGACGGCGCCCGCGTCGTCGATCGTGACGCCGCGCAGCACGCCGAGGTCGGCGATCGTCAGGACCGGCACCTCGGGATCGAGGACGGCCCCGGCGGCAGCGCGTGCGCGCTCGAGCGGAGTCATCACACTCCCACCGTAAACCGACCGAACGTTCGGTCCAAGTATCCGGCTCGGCTGTGCGGAGGGTCAACCACGGCCCCGCCATTCCCACTCCCCGCCGGGCGCAAAGTACGCTCGGTAGCGTGTCGAGCAAGCAACTCTCGGTGCCCGTCACGGCACCGGCGCCGGCGGGGGGTGAGGACGAGCCCGGCGGCCCGACCGGGGGGGAGCGCCGCCGCTGGTGGCAGGTGGTCCCGGCCGGACTGCGCTACAGCCTGGCCGTGTTTGCGATCACCCGCCTCCCGGTGGTCGTCGCCATCGGCCTCTTCCTCCACGACCACCCCGGCAAGACCGTGGAGACCGTCGCCGTGAGGTGGGACGGCTACTGGTACACCCTCGTCGCCACGGACGGCTACAGCAGCTCCCTGCGGGCACCGGCGGCGGTGGTCGGGGACGCTCACCACACCCTCAGCGAGTGGGCGTTCTTCCCGGGGTTTCCGCTGCTGATCCGTGGCGCGGCCTGGATCACCCGGATGCCGCTGATCCCCGCGTCGCTCGTCGTCGCGGCAGTGCTGGGCGTGCTCGCGGTCTGGGCCGTCTACGCCCTGGGGAAAGCGCACGGCGGCGTCCGGGTGGCTCGCGGCGCCGCGCTGCTCTTCGCAGCCTGGCCGGGATCCGTCGCCCTCGACCTCCCGTACACGGAAGGCCTGTTCCTGGCGGCGGCCGGGGCGGCGCTGGTATGCCTGCACAAGCAGCGCTGGGTGACAGCCGGGCTGCTGGGCGCTGTCGCCTCGTTGACGCGCCCCACCGGCTTGGCGGTGGTCGTCGCCGCTGCGGTGGCCGCCGGCCTCGCCGTTCTGAACCAGCGGCAGTGGCGGGCCCTGCTCGCGCCCCTGCTGTCCGCCACGGGGCTGGCGGCGTTCGTCGTCTACGGCTGGCAGCGCACCGGCGACCCGCTCGTGTGGCGGCACGCCGAGAACCTGTGGAGACAGCGGGCGGACTTCAACAGCACGGTGGTGCAGGTCACGATCCAGCTGTTCGGAGACCTGGGGACGTCGATGGACACCGACGTCGGGCGCAGGGCGGTCGCGGCCGCCCTGCTGCGCCTGCTGGGCCTGCTGCTCCTGCTCGCGATCTTCGCAGCGGTGTGGGCCAACCGCCGCCACCTGTCCCTGCCCATGGTGGCGTACGCCGTGGTCAGCCTGGCGATGATCCTGGGCTACAGCACGGTGAGCACGCGCCCACGGATGGTGCTCACGATTCTCCCCGGGTTCGTGTGGCTCGCGGCCTGGCTGCCCCGTCGTGCGGCGATCGCGCTGGCTCTGTGCATGCTGCCGCTGCTCGGCGTCGTCACGTACATGTGGGGGCAGGACGTGACGCCGTGACCCGTGTTGCGCGAAGACTCGCCTCCGTGGTCGCCGCCACGATGCTGCTGACCGCGTGCGGCGAGCAGCCGCCGGTCGAAACCACCCAGACCGCGGGCTCGCAGGACAGTGGCCTCCAGGTTCTCGTCGAGCAGCGCGCCGTGGATGCGCTGGCGACCGACATCGGCCAATTCGTCGCCCAAAGGCCCATGGCGACGGTCAGCTGGGGCGGTGGAACGGCCGAAGCCATCGCCACCACCGTGAAGCAGGGGTACCGGAACAGTGTCGTGGTGCTGCCGTCCGGACCTGCCCTCGACCGCATCCGCGACGAACTGCTCGACCCACCGGCGCGGCTGGGACAGCTGAGGGACGTCACCTACTGGGTCTGCACGGTCGACAAGACCGGCCGGCCGTTCGCGCGGTACCTCACCGGCCGCCGCTCCCTGCGGGTGCTGAAGTCCCAGGGTTTCGACGTCTCTCCCCCGCCCTGACCGTCGTCGAGGGCCGCCAAGCAGGAGCTACCAGCGGGCGCCGGGGTGGGACCGGTGGAGGTACTGCATCTCCGCCAGCAGGTAGCCCATCGCCTCGGTGTGGATGCCGCGCCGGCCTCCCCCGGGCCGCTGCGCACGGTCCGGCACCTCGAGCGTCGCCTCGGCGAGGACGTCGCGCAGGTAGGCCAGCCAGACAGGTTCGAGGGCCCGGACGTCGACGGCGACGCCGTGCTCGATCAGCACGGGCGCGATCCAGGAGGCGTCGAACAGCTCCCCCACGTACGGCCAGACGTGCTCCAGGCCGGCCTGCATGCGCTCGTGGCTGAGCTCGGTCCCGTCGCCGAGGCGCAGCACCCAGCTCGTGGCGTGGTCGCGGTGGTAGGCGACCTCCTTGACGGCCTTGCCGGCGATCGCCGCGAGCGTGTCGTCGGCGCTGTGCTGCAACTCCTCGTAGAGCGCGAGCTGGTAGGTCGAGAACGCCAGCAGCCGGGCCATCGTGACCGCGAAGTCGCCATTCGCCAGCTCGACGAGCTGCACGTTCGTGAAGGAGCGCTCGTCGCGCAGGTAGGCGAGATCGTCCTCGCTGCGGCCCTTCCCATCGATCTGCCGCTCCACCTCCCCCCCGTAAGTCAGCAGGGTGCGGGCCTGCCCCAGCAGGTCCAGGCCGATGTTGGCCAGGGCGACGTCCTCCTCCAGCTGGGGGGCGTTGGTGATCCACTGGCCGTAGCGCTGAGCGAGCACGAGGGCGTCGTCACCGAGAGCCAGCGCGTAGTCGGCGAGGGCGCGGCCGTCGACGTCGCTGCCGCCGGCGTCCGGTGCCGATCCGTCGGTCGTCACAGATGCCGCACCTCGGCCGGGATCTCGTAGAACGTGGGGTGCCGGTAGGCCTTGTCGGCGGCGGGGTCGAAGAAGGCGTCCTTCTCGTCCGGGCTGGACGCGGTGATCTGGACGGCGGGCACGACCCAGATGCTGACGCCCTCGCTGCGGCGGGTGTAGAGGTCGCGGGCGTTGCGCAGGGCCATCCCGGCGTCGGGGGCATGCAGGGAGCCGACGTGCTGGTGCGACAGTCCGCGCCGGGGCCGGACGAACACCTCCCAGAGCGGCCACTCGCGCCGTGCCGCCCGGACGCCGCCGTCACCGGCCGGCACGCCCTTCGTCGGGACCGCGCCGTGACCGCCTTCCGCCTGGGACTCGGTCATGCGACGGCCGCCCCCGTCGCCTGCTTCTCGGCGTACGCGGTCGCCGCCTCGCGCACCCATGCACCGTCGTCGTGCGCGCGACGGCGGTGCTCCATGCGCTGGGCGTTGCACGGACCGTTGCCCTTGAGCACGGCGAAGAACTCGCTCCAGTCGATCTCGCCGAAGCGCCAGTGATCGCCGTCGAAGTGCAGGTCGGGGTCGGGCAGCGTCAGGCCGAGCACCTGCGCCTGCGGCACGGTCATGTCGACGAAGCGCTGCCGCAGCTCGTCGTTGCTGTGCTTCTTGATGCCCCAGGCCATGGACTGCGCGGAGTTCGGGGACTGGTCGTCCGGCGGGCCGAACATCATCAGGCTGGGCCACCACCAGCGGTTCACGGCGTCCTGGGCCATCTCGTGCTGCTCAGGGGTGCCGTGGCCGAGGGTGTGCAGGATCTCGAAGCCCTGCCGCTGATGGAAGGACTCCTCCTTGCAGATCCGGACCATCGCCCGCGCGTAAGGGCCGTACGAGCAACGGCACAGCGGCACCTGGTTGACGATCGCGGCTCCGTCCACGAGCCAGCCGATGGCGCCCATGTCGGCCCAGGTCAGAGTGGGGTAGTTGAAGATGCTCGAGTACTTCTGGCGGCCTTTGTGCAGCAGGTCGAGCAGTTCGGAGCGGTCGACGCCGAGGGTCTCGGCCGCGGAGTAGAGGTAGAGGCCGTGGCCGGCCTCGTCCTGCACCTTGGCCATGAGGATCGCCTTCCGGCGCAGGCTCGGTGCCCGGGTGATCCAGTTGCCCTCGGGCTGCATGCCGATGATCTCGGAGTGGGCGTGCTGGGCGATCTGGCGGATGAGCGTCTTGCGGTAGCCCTCGGGCATCCAGTCGCGGGGCTCGATCCGCTCGTCGGCGGCCAGCAGGCGATCGAATCCGGCCTGCTGCAGCGGGACCTGCGCCTCGTCGTCCGCCGCGGCGGCGGGGCCGAAGTCGTTGCCGTACACGTGGCCTCCGGTGCTGGCGCTCGTCCCGGGACTCCTCCCGAAACCGACCGAACGTTCGGTCAAGTATCGGGTGGGAGCCGGCGGGGGGTCAACCGCACCGGCCCGGCCGGCGGCTCTCACCGGGCCCCCCTCCGGGTGCGCCGGCCTCACTCGCGTTCCGGCCGGGTCGCGACCCTCCGACGCGCTCAGAAGCGGCCGGAACGCGAGTGAAGCGGCTCGACCCGGGCAGTCAGGAACGGGACGCGGACCAGCCCTGGGGCCGATCCCTCTTGGGCAGTCTCGCGACGACGAGGTCGTAGGAGGTGTCGACGGCCTCGATCAGCTCGTCGTTCGGGATCTCGCCGTCGAGCCGGAGCGTGTTCCAGCCCGACCGGCCGATGTACGCCATGACGGAGGCGTCGTCCGGGTAGCGGGTCAGCCACTCGTCGGCCTCGTCCCTGGTCGCGCCGCACTTCACGCCGAGCGTCGCGGCACCCAGAAAGGCGAAGATCTTCGCGCCGACCTTGGCGACGTGGTCGCCCTCCCACGGCTGGTCGGCCCACGCGCCTGGCTTGCCCAGCGCGTACTCCCGCAGCTCGCCGCCGTCCATTCCGCGATCGTCGTCCCCGCTCCCCCGCGGGTCAACCTCCGCCCGCTCCGCCCCGTCGGCTCCGCCCCGTCGGCTCCGCCCCGTCGGCTCCGCCGTCGCTCCGCCCGTCTCGCCCGTCGGCTCCGGGAGGCGACGTCACCGCCGGACGTCGGCCGGCCCGGTCGACAACGGCAGCCCGGCCTCCGCCCACGCCTCGACGCCCCCGACGACGTCGGTGGCCCGATGCAGCCCCATCGCGCGCAGGCTCGCTGCCGCCAAGCTTGAGCTGTAGCCCTGCCGGCACAGCACGATCACGAACAGGTCGCGCCCCGTCGCCTCCGCGATCGCCGCATCGCCCGCCGGGTCGAGCCGCCACTCGAGCACTGTCCGGTCGATGACGAGCGCACCAGGAACCTCACCCTGGGCAGCGCGCTGCCACTCCGTGCGGGTGTCGACGAGCAGCGCTCCCTCCGCGGCGGCCACGAAGGCCTCGTGCGGGGTCAGCCGGCGCACGCCGGCCCGGGCCCGCTCGAGAAGCTCGTCGACGCCGTCCGCCACGGGCGCATCCTCGCCCCCGCAGGCAGCGTCGGCAGCTCGAGCGACGATCAGGGCTACCGTGCAGCCATGCCAGGCGATCAGGCCCGTCGGCCGCGCCGGCAGGCGGCTGCCTTCGCGGCGGCGATGGGCGCGACCGCCGGCGCTGCTCTCGCCGCCGGCCGTGGTCGCGGGACGGTGCTCGCCGCCGGGCTGGCGGGTGCCGTAGCGCTCGCCGCCACAGACGCCGCAGCGCGCGCGGTCCAGCGACCGAACGAGATCCCCGCGCTGTGGTCGCGGATCGCCGCCAGCACGGCGCTCGCCGCGCCGCTCGGTTGGCTGCTGGACCGGGCGACCGGGCGGCGGCCTGTCGCTGTCGGAGTCCTCGTCGGGTCGCTCGGGAGCGCCCTGGGCCTGCGGCCGCAGAAGATCGTCCTCGGCCCGCTGGTCGGTCTGGCAGTGGGCCGGCTGGCGACGTCCGGCGGCAGACGGCCGAACGGCGCCGCGGTCGCGGCGGCGACGATGTTCACGTACCGGTCGGTGTCGGCGGCCGTGTTCCGGGAGGGGCAGGTCAGCCTGCTCGCCGACCGGGTGCCCGCCCAAGAGCTGCCGTTCATCGTGCCGCTCGAAGCGCGGACGCGGTACGTCGGCACCGGCTACGTCGCGGACCTGGCCGACGCGCTGGGCGGCCGGTACGTGGCCGACGCGCCGGACGCCGGCATCGTGGCGTTCCTCGACGAGCTGGCCGGGCCGGACTTCGACCCCGCCGGGGCGCACCCGCTGGTGCGGGAGTTCTACGAGCACACGACGCGCTTCCGGCTGGACATCGTTCCCGAGTGGCGCTCCTGGGTTCGGCCCGGATACCTGCTGTACCGCACCGTCGTCGCGCGGCCGCTCGGACAGGCGAACGTGCCGATGAACCAGCGGGAGGCGTTGCGCGGCGTGCGCAGCCGGATCGACACCGTCGAGCGCGCCGGTGAGCTGACGATCCGTGGCTGGATCCGCTCGTTCTCGGACACGGACGAGCCGATCTACGTCGGGATCTACACCACCTACCGGGATGGCGAGCGCGGCTACGTGAGCGTCGGGTTCCCGGTGCCGCAGGCGAACTTCACGGCGACACTGCTCCCCCGCGCACGCTCCGGTGGCGGCCTCGTGCTCACCAGCTCCAGCGACCTGCGCGACCCCGGCCACTACCTGACGTACATCGATCCCGAGGACCGCCGGCTCACCACGCTCGCCGTGCACGGGTTCGGCGAGCGGCTCGACGTGTGGGTCGAGGACGGCGAGGTCGTCGCCGACCACGCCTTCGACCTCTTCGGGATCCCGTTCCTGGTGTTGCACTACCGGATCACGCGCAAGCCGACGCCCGCCCTGTGATCGGGCCGCCTGATCGTCGGCGTCAGGTCGGGGGGCCTGCGGCGATCCGGGCGCGGGCCGCCTCGAGGTCGCCGCGCCACCAGCCGAGCCCCTCGATCCACCACGATGCGCCGGCGTCCGCGCAGGCGGCGACGCGCGCGGCGTCGGCGGGGCCCTGCGTCGCGCCCTCGACCGCGACCTCGAACGGCCCCGGCGCGAGGCCGCGGACGAAGGCCGCGGCCGCCGCGAACGTCGGCAGTGGCACGGCGCCGTCCCGGGTCTCGTCGAACACCGGCATCGCCCCTTGGTACCGGGCCGCCCGGCGCAGACCGACCCTGCGTGGCCATTGCCCTCCGCACCAGAGCGGCACCGGCGGTACCTGCCACTGCGACCAGAGCTCCCCCAGCCGCTCCAGGCGCTCGTCGAGCGCCCTGCCGCGGCTCCGCAACGACGGATCCAGCCCGAAGTCGCTGAACTCACGGTCGACCGAGCCGAGCACTGCCACCAGGGTCAGCCGCCGCCCCGACAGGGCGTCGATCGCGGCCGCGTCCTGGGCGACGTCCTGCACCTGGCGTCGCGGCAGCGTCGTCGTGAGGATGATCCGCACCCGGCTGGTCCGCGCCGCGATCGCAGCGGCGGCCACCACCGGGCTCGCGACCGGCCAGTCCTGCTCGTGGAAGAGCAGGTGGTCCCACAGGTGCACCCCGTCCCAGCCGTGCCGCTCGGCCTCGACGGCCAGCTCGACGAGCACTCCGACGTCCCCGAACTGGCCGACGTTCGGCAGCCCCACCGCGCAGCGGACCGGCATCCCAAGCCTCCTCACGCCCGCCGGAGCCCGTCGAAGGCCAGCCGGACGACGGAGCCGGCGAGGTCGGCGGGCGCCATCCGGGTGTGCCGCGCCCCGGACGCCGGCCCGTCCGGCCGGTACCACTCGACCAGGGAATTGATCATGCCGAAGAGCAGCCTGGTGACCACGGCGGGGTCGAGGTCGGCCTGCACGTCGCCGTCCGCGGCCGCCTCGCGCACCAGACCGGCGACGAAACGGTCGAACTCGCGCCGCCGCTCCAGCGCCCACCGCTCGGCCTCGGTGTTGCCGTGCACGCGCAGCAGCAGCGTCACGTACGGGAGCCGGTCGGCGAGCACCTCCACCTCGCGGCGCACCACGTGCTCGAGCCGGTCGATCGCCCGGCCCCGAACCGCGCCCGGCTCGCGGGTCACGGCGAACAGGGGCTCCACGGCCCGCTCGAGCGCGAGCCGGAGCAGCTGCTCCTTGCTGTCGATGTGGTGGTAGAGCGACGACTTCGACAGCCCGGACGCGCGGGCGAGGTCCTCCATGCTCGTCCCGTCGTACCCGCGTTCGGTGAAGACCGCGACGGCCACGGCCAGCAGCGAGTCGACGTCGTAGCGCCGTCGCGCCGGGACGGTCATGCAGGTGCGTCGCCCGGACCGGCCGGCAGGTGCCGCCGCGTCTGCACGACGCGGAACCGCCCCGACACGAAGTGCCCGTCGGTCAGCGAGGCGTTCGCGGCGGCGTTCGCGCCCGTCGCGTGGAAGTCCGAGAACGCCGCCGACTGGTTCACGTAGACGCCCTGGGTCAGGTTCTCCGACAGGGCCACCCCCACCTCGAGCGCCGCCTCCCGGACGTCGTGCAGCACGGGCTCGCTCGTGCTGTAGACGGCCGCGGTGAGCGCGCCGCGCGCGGCCACCGTGCGCCTGAAGACCTCCAACGACCCGGCCGTCGAGGCCGTCGTCACGAGGAACGCGACCGGCCCGAAGCACTCCTGCCCGTAGGCCTCCTCGTCGGTGGCGTCGACCTGCAGCACCGTCGGCGTCCGCACCCTCGCGTCGGGATACAGCGGCGGGTGCACCTCGCGGGACGGCACGAGCACCCGCCCCAACCCGGGGCTCGCCTCGATCCGGGCCAGGACGTCGTCGTTGACGACGGCGCCGAGCAGGTCCGCCGCCTTGGTGTCGTCGCCGAGCAGCCCGTCGATCGCTGCGCCGAGGTCGGCCGCGAACTGCTCGACCGGAACGTGCCCGGCGTCGGCGGCGAACCCGTCCCGAGGCACCAGCAGGTTCTGCGGGGTCGTGCACATCTGCCCGCTGTAGAGCACGAGCGAGAAGGCGATGTTCGCGAGCATCCCGCGGTAGTCGTCGGTCGAGTCGACGACGATCGCGTTGAGGCCGGCCTTCTCGGTGTACACCTGCGCCTGCCGGGCGTGCTCCTCGAGCCAGTCCCCGAAGGAGCTGGACCCGGTGTAGTCGACGATGCCGATCTCGGGCCGCACCGCGAGCTCGGCTGCCAGCCGGCCACCCGCCCCCTCAGCGGCGAGGCACACCAGGTCGGGGTCGAAGCCGTGCTCGGCGAGCACCTCGCGGACGATCCGGACGGTGATGGCGAGCGGCAGGACGGCCCGCGGGTGCGGCTTGACCAGTACGGCGTTGCCGGTGGCGAGGTCGGCGAAGAGGCCGGGATACGAGTTCCACGTCGGGAACGTGTTGCACCCGATGACGAGCCCGATGCCCCGCGGGACGACGGTGAACTCCTTGCGCATCCGAACGGGTGGCCGCTTGCCCTGCGGCTTCTCCCACTCGGCCGCGGCCGGGTAGCGGGCCTGCTCCTCGTAGGCGTAGGCGACGGCCTCGAGCGCTCGGTCCTGGGCGTGCGGGCCGCCCGCCTGGAAGGCCATCACGAAGGCCTGCCCCGAGGTGTGCATCACGGCGTTCGCGAGCTCGAAGCTCGCGGCGTTGATCCGGGTGAGCATCTCGACGCACAGCGCGGCGCGGGCCAGCGGCCCGGCGTCCCGCCACGCGGGGATCGCGGCGCGCAGGGCGGGCAGCAGCTGGTCGACGTCCGGGGTCGGGTACTCAATGCCCAGCTGCGGGCCCCAGGGCGAACGCTCGGGAGCGACCCAGCCGGCCGTCGCGGGCTGGCCGAGATCGAAACGGCGGTGGAGCAGGGACTCGAAGGCCTGCCGGCCCGCGTCCGCCGCGCCCTCGCCGTAGACCCGCGGGCTCGGCGACTCGGGGAAGGCGGAGAAGTAACTGCGCTCCCGGTTCGCGCGGACGGCGCGCTCCAGCAGGTCACGGTGCCGCTCGATGGCGGCGTCGAGGGCCGTCCGGTCGGTCGCGAGGGTGGTCATCGAAGGCCTCCTTGACAGCGGGCCGGACCCCGGCAGCATATGAACCGACCGTTCGGTCGGACAACCCGGCCGACCGGCCGCCGGGAGGCACGCGTGCTGGACCTGACCCCTGACCCGAGCACGCTGGAGCCGATCGAGACGGCGCCGCGGGACGAGCTCGAGGCGCTCCAGCTCGAGCGGCTGCAGGCGACGTTGCGGCACGCGTACGAGCATGTGCCGCACTACCGGCGCAGCTTCGACGCGGCCGGCGTCCACCCCGGCGACTGCCGCTCGCTGGCCGACCTCGCCAAGTTCCCGTTCACCACCAAGCAGGACCTGCGCGACAACTACCCGTTCGGGATGTTCGCCGTTCCCCGCGAGCAGGTCAGCCGGGTGCACGCCTCGTCGGGGACCACCGGCCGGCCGACCGTGGTCGGGTACACGAAGGACGACATCGACACGTGGGCCGCCCTGATGGCCCGCTCGATCCGGGCGGCGGGCGGGCGGCCCGGGGACGTCGTCCACGTCGCCTACGGCTACGGCCTGTTCACGGGGGGTCTCGGGGCGCACTACGGGGCCGAGGCGCTCGGGTGCACCGTCGTCCCGGTCAGCGGCGGGATGACCGAGCGGCAGGTCCTGCTGATCCGCGACTTCCGGCCGGACGTGATCATGGTGACGCCGTCGTACATGCTCGCGATCGTCGACGAGCTCGAGCGGCAGGGCGTGGACCCCCGCTCGACGTCCCTGAAGGTCGGGATCTTCGGGGCCGAGCCCTGGACGGACGACATGCGGCGCGAGCTCGAGGACCGTCTCGACATGCACGCCGTCGACATCTACGGCCTGTCGGAGGTGATGGGCCCCGGCGTCTCGGTCGAGTGCGTCGAGACCAAGGACGGCCTGCACATCTGGGAGGACCACTTCCTGCCGGAGGTCGTCGACCCGCTGACCGACGAGGTGCTGCCGGACGGCACGCGCGGGGAACTGGTGTTCACGTCGCTGACCAAGCAGGCGATGCCGGTGATCCGCTACCGCACCCGCGACCTCACCCGGCTGCTCCCGGGCACGGCGCGGACGATGCGGCGGATGGAGAAGGTCACCGGCCGCACCGACGACATGATCATCCTGCGCGGGGTCAACCTGTTCCCGACGCAGGTCGAGGAGCTGATCCTGCGGACGCCGGCCCTCTCGCCGCACTTCCAGTGCGTGCTGACCCGCGAGGGACGGCTCGACGGCATGACGGTGACCGTCGAGCGCCGTCCGGACGCCACCCCCGAGGCCGCGGACGCCGCCGGCGCCGAGCTCGCCCGTCTCGTCAAGGCGACGATCGGGGTGTCGGTCGGGGTCGACGTGACGGCGCCCGGCTCGATCGAGCGATCGATGGGCAAGATGCGCCGGATCGTGGATCGCCGCTAGCCCCCCTCCCGCGCCTCCCGCGCCTCCCGCCCCTCCCGCACGATCAAGGAAAACCTAGGTGTTCGGTCCGTCACGCTGAGCGCTCGCGCGTGATCCCCAGGATTTCCTTGATCCCAAACATTTCCTTGATCGCCGGTTTGGGGTGCGAGGACCTTGTGGCCAGGTGAGGTCCAAGCGCGCCGATCCTGGCGTCCGCGCCTCGTCGGCGGCAAGGTACCCGGGTGACCACTGCGCGCACCGTGCTCGTGCTGAACGGGCCGAACCTCAACCTGCTGGGGACCCGGGAGCCGGCGGTGTACGGGACGGCGACCCTGGCGGACGTCGAGGCCTTGTGCCGCGCGGAGGCCGAGCGGTACGGGCTCTCGGCAGAGGCACGGCAGAGCAACCACGAGGGTGAGCTCGTCGACTGGGTGCAGGAGGCCGGGCGGCGGCACACCGCCGGCGACGTCGTCGGCGTGGTGCTCAACGCGGGCGCTTACACGCACACGTCGGTCGCGCTGCGGGACGCGGTCGCCGGCACCGGGGTGCCGGTCGTCGAGGTGCACGTGTCGAACGTGCACGCGCGCGAGGACTTCCGGCACCACTCCTATCTGTCGGCCGTCGCCGCGGGGGTGGTCGTCGGGTTCGGTGTCGACGGCTACGCGTTGGCCGTCGCCGCGCTGGCCCGCCGGGCCGGCCTCTCGTCCACCTGAGCTGGAGGGGCTGCCGGGCGTCCGGGCGAGGCGGCGGCTGAACCCTCGGGCTCGCCGAGGCGCTGGCGGTACCGTTCCGGCGTGACCGTGCCGCTGCCCGCGAGGCCTGCGCCGGCCGGGCCCGTGCGTCCCGACTCCGCCGCCGCGGCCGTGCCCGGCCTCGAGCTGCTCGCGCAGACCCTCGAGGAATCCCCCACGCTGAGCGCCGTGCTGGCGGGGCCCCAGCTGTGCCTGGTGCTTCAGAACCGGCTCTCCCGTGAACTCCTCGGCCCCCGGCCCATCGGAGCGCCGCTGGCCGACGTGTTCCCGGAGACCGCGTCGAGTGCGGACGAGATGCGCCGGGTGATGCGCACCGGCGAGACGTGGCAGGACGAGCGCCGCGTCGGCGTGCGCGACGTCGACGGGCAGGAGCTCGTGCTGCGCTTCGTCGTCTCCCCCGTCGGCGAGGGCCCGCCCTACCCGATGGTGCTCACCACGAGCGTGGACGTCACCGGCACGGTGCGTGCCCGCGAGCAGGCCTGGCGTGCCGAGCTGCTCGCCCGGCTCACCCAGGCGATGACGGTCGCGCCGGACCCCGACGCGGCGCTGCAGGCGCTCGCCGACGCCCTGGTGCCGGCCGTCGCACGGGTCGCGGCCGTGTTCGTCACCCTCGGCGACACCCCCGGGAGCGACGGGGCCTCCGCGCCGGTCGCCATGGCGATCGACCCGTCCGTCCTGCAGCAGCTCGGTCCGCCGCCACCACCGAGCCCGCGGGGCGAACCGACGCCCTGGGACGAGGCCATGGGCGCCGGACGACCAGTGATCATCGACCTGCAAGGTGCCGACCGGGACGCCGTCGACGCGCCGTCGCGGACCTGGCTCGAGCGGGCAGGCAGCCGGACGATCGCGGTCCTCCCGCTCGTCGTCGCCGGCGACTTCGCCGGCGCGCTGGTGCTCACGGACTCCGGGGAGGCGTTCACGCCGGCGCAGGTGCCGTTCCTCGAGGACCTCGCTGCCCGTGCGGGCGCGGCGGTCGCACACGTGCGCAGCGTGCGGGCGCAGTGGCAGGTCGCACTCGACCTGCAGCGCGCGCTGCTGCCGAGCGCCCTGCCCGACATGCAGGAGGTCGACGTGGCGACCCGCTACGTGGCGGGCAGCCCCGAGGTGGACGTCGGCGGCGACTGGTTCGACGTCACCGATCTCGGCGCGGGCCGCATCGGGCTGGGCGTCGGCGACGTGTCGGGCCGCGGGCTGCCCGCCGCCGCCGTGATGGGGCAGGCGCGGGCGGCCATGCGGGCGGCCGCGCATGCGGCGCTGGGTCCCGCGGATCTGCTCGGTCTGCTCGACACGCACGTCACCGAACTCGTCGCGCCGCAGCTCAGCACCGGCGCGCGGATCCCGCCGCGATTCGCGACGGCCGTCTACGGAGTGATCGAGCCCTTCGACGAGACGCTTCGCATCGCCTCGGCGGGACATCCGCCCGTGCTCGTCCGCGACCCCGACGGCCGGGTCCGGATGGTCGCCCCGCCCCCTGGGCCGCCGCTCGGTCTCGGGTTCGGGCCGTTCGAGGAGCTGGTCACCCCGTTCCCGCCCGGCAGCGTCCTCGCGGCCTACACCGACGGTCTGGTGGAGTCGCGCGAGGTCGACGTGGAGCTCGGCATGGCCCGTCTCGCCGCCCGCCTGGAGGAGTCGGGCTCGACGCAGGACCTGCAGGCTCTCGCCGACGAGCTGCTGACCTCCTCGGGCGCGGACGCCGCCGCTGACGACGTCGCCCTGCTGCTGGTGCGGCTGTCCCCGGGCGCCGCCCAGCTGCGGCGTACGCAACTGCTGCTCACCGAACTCGCCGACGTGGCCGCCGCCCGGCGGGCGGTCACGTCGGTGGCGGCGGCCACACAGCCGGAGCGGGCAGCTGCCATCGTGCAGGTGACGAGCGAGCTCGCGGCGAACGCCGTCGAGCACGCGGCCCCCCGGTGGAGCTACGGGCCTACGCCACGGCGCAGCGCCTGGTGGTGCAGACCACCGACCGGTCCGCGCTGCCGCCCGTGCGCCGGCTCTCCGGCCGGGAGGACGAGCGCGGCCGCGGGCTCGCCCTGGTCGCGGCGCTCGCCGACACCTGGGGGGTCCGCCTCGGCCTCGGCGGCAAGACCACCTGGGCAGAGTTCCGGGCCTGACCCCCTCGGCGGGGCGGGCAAGATCGACGTACGATGAGTGTCCGGACGCCTCCGGCGCGGCGGGGTCCATCGGGGCGAAGGCGGCCGCCATGAAGGGCGACAGAGTCGAGATCGTCATCGACGCGGGTGCCGACACCCGCACCTACGAGGTCACGGCGACCCGGGCGGGTCGCCGGGTCGAGATCAGTTCCGGGCGCGGGCATCGTCGAGGTCACCGAGGTGACCCGTGGCGGCACGGCGGTGCGCACTGCGCGCTTCATGTCCGCGCGCGTGCTCGCGCTCGTCGAGCACCCCGCGCCGCGTCCCGCCGCCACCGACGACGAAGAGGTCACCCGGCTGCAGCGGTCCGCCTGATCCCCCCAATCCCTCCTGATCCCTCTGCTCGCGGGGAGCACACCGGGCAGGATGAGCCCATGAGCGACGGCACGACGGGCGGCGGCGAGGCGCGGATCGGCTCGGCCGAGCGTGACAGCGCCGTCGCAGCCCTGCGCACTCACCTCGAAGCCGGGCGGCTGACGCCCGAGGAGTACGAGGACCGGTCGGTGTCGGCGTCCGCAGGCCCGCACCTGGAGCGAGATCGCTCCGCTCTTCGCGGACCTGCCGGACCCGCGGCCCGGCCCCGTGGCCGCGCCGGTGGCGCCGTGGCGTCGGCCGGCCCTGCCGGCGCCTTCCCCGGCCTGTCCGAGGCGGCCAGGGAGCGGATCATGGCCGTCACGCCCTGGCCGCGCTCGTCCTGTTCTTCGTCACGCGGACCTGGCTGTGGTTCCTCGCGATCCCGATCGCGGCCGCGCTGCTCTACGGCTCCGAGGCCGGCGCAGGCGCGACCGACGACGCTGGGATCAGTCGGTCGGTTCGCTGAACTGCGGCTCGAGGCCGTCACCCTGCGGGCCGCCGTTCACCGACGTCAGAGGCGCGTCGTCGGCGACCGCGAGCGCTGTGTCGTCGTCGGGGTCCACGGGCCCGCGCTCCCCGGGGTGCCGTCGTCCTCGCCGGTCACCATCGCGCTCTCGAGCACGCCGCCCGCGCGGGAGGTCCGGCGTGACCGCGCCTTGCTCGATGTCCCCGTTCGGGGGGTCTCCTGCATCGTCATGCCCCTGGGATACCCGGTCTCCGGCGGGTCAAGCTCGCCCGAGGGGCGGCGATCGCACGATCGCGAACGACAGCAGGCCGCCGAGCGCGAGCAGACCCGCGCAGACGAACATGCCCCGGGAAGTGGCGTTGCCAAAGGCCACGGGGTCGGCGTAGACCGCCGGCGTGGCACCCGCGACGAGCGGCACCGCCGCGACCGCCAGCAGGCCCGCTGCCCGCTTCCCGCGCCTGGACTCGGCTTCCGTTTCAGCGGTCACAGCCGGAAACTGTCCGAACTGAATGTAGGACTTGATTAGCTGCTTTCGGCAACGGTCAGTTGCCGCCCTGCGGCATCTGCTCGCTCTCGGATCAACTTCCACATCAAGCTGCGCTCCGGCTTGCGGTGCAATCACCTAACTTCCATTCATTCCGGTGAAGGAACTCAAAGTCCAGCTTAGCCATCTTTGTTTGGTCCGCGACACCCAACAGGTTTCCCTCTCCAGGACCGGCAGTATTTTGGTCTCTGAAAAGTGGATCTCGTTGAGCGGCTGCCGGACGGGGAAAAGCGAAAACCGCGATAACCAATGTGTCGTCCAACCGGTTTCTGATCTATATGCGACATTACGTCCCCTCCTGCCCTAGGCAAAAATACGTCCTGTTGGCATAGAGAACCATTTTCCCGCCGATGTCCACAAGTTTCATGGTGCATGTAGCGCCTTGTTACGCACATTTCCAAAAAAAAAAAAAAAAAAAAAAAAAAAAAAAACAGACAACAGGCCAGTGGTGGCAAGGTGCTACATGCACCTTGAAACTTGTGGACTTCGGCGGGAAAATGGTCCATTATGTTAACAGGACATATTTCTGCCTAGGGCAGGAAGGGGCTAAGGCACCATAGGATCAGCAAAATGGCTTGGCATTCGATCTGGCTCCCGCGTCGGATTGGCGGTTTTCGCATTGGCCCTTCCGGCCGCCGCGCAACGGGATCCGCTTTTCAAAACCGAAATCCTGCCGGTGCTGGAAAAGAACTGCGTTGCGGTGTCACGGCCCCAGCAGAAAATGGCCAAGCTCGATTTGAGCTCCTTCACCGGGATGATGGAAGGCAGTTCCAGCGGACCGGTGATTGCGCCCGGCAAGCCGGAGCGGAGCTTGATGTGGAAGCTGATCGAGAGCGAGCAGATGCCGCAGGGCGGCAAGCTGACGGTGGCCGAAAAGCAGCTGATCAAGTCCTACATCCAGTACGGGCGGTTTCCGGCGGCGACGGCCGAAACGGAAGCTGCCATCCAGGCGCGGGAAGCGGCCAAGATTACGCCGCAGGACCGCAACTGGTGGTCGTTCCGGAAGCCCGTGAAATCGGCGGTGCCGGCCGTCACGAAACAGGCTCAGGTACGCACCCCGATCGACGCTTTCGTCCTGGCGCAACTGGAGCAAAGGGCTGGAAAATGCAGCCCGAAGCCGACCGCCCCACGCTCATCCGGCGCGCCTATTTCGACCTGGTCGGCCTGCCGCCCACTCCCGCGGAAGTCAAGGCTTTCGTCGAAGACCAGTCGCCCAACGCCTGGGAGAAGGTCATCGATCACCTGCTGGCCTCGCCGCATTATGGCGAGCAGTGGGGCCGGCACTGGCTGGACGTGGCGGGCTACTCGGATTCGCGCGGCGACGCCGGCGACAGCGATCGCGAAGTGTCCTGGAAATACCGCGACTACGTGATCCACGCCTTCAACAAAAACAAGCCGATCAACCAGTTCATCATGGAGCAACTGGCCGGCGACCAGATGGTCAATTACAAGCACCTGGCGCATCCCACGCCGGACCAGATCGAACCGCTGACGGCCACCGGCTTCATGCGCACCACGGCCGACATCACCGATAACCAGACCATCTACGAAGTGGACAAGTACTTCGACGCCCAGCAGAAGGCGATGGAGACCAGCCTCACGGCGTTGCTGGGAGTCACCGTTCAGTGCGCGCGCTGCCACGATCACAAGTTCGATCCGATTTTGCAGCGGGACTACTACAAGCTGATGGCCATCTATCAGCCGGTCTTGGATCCGGAAAACTGGCTGCCCGCCGATCTGAACCATGGGCCGTGGCCCAGCCGAATGGTCCTGGACATGGACGAGGCGTCGCGGAAGCGTGGATCAAGGACGTGACCAGCAACGACGCCAAGGCGCTTCGCCGGATGGACGATCTGCTGGAAGCGACCTATCAGAGGTACCGCGCCGAACTGAAGGCGCGGCCGGGATATTTCCGACGAAGCCAAGCGCGCGCAAATCCGCAAGGACATCGAGGCCGATCCGGATCTGGAAGTCGACCGCAACGCTCCGAAGGACTTCATCACCGATCAGGAGCTGGAAAGCGCTTCCCGGAGCTGCCGAAGTGGAAAGACGAAATCCAGGTGAAGCGGTATGCGCGCCGGCAGCCAGTCGAAGATTCCGCCGAATTACATCGAAGCCTCCTGGGATATTTCCAAGACGCCGTCGCCCACCTACATACTGGCGCGCGGCAATTATCTTGCGCCCGGCGCCGAAGTGCAGCCTGGGATTCCGCTGGTTCTGGACAACCCGCGGCATCCGCTGGAATTCCCCGACCCGCGAAGCATCCGGAATGGAATGGCACCAATCGCCGTCTAATTCTGGCCAAGTGGATGGTCTCTCCGGAAAACCCGCTCATCTCGCGAGTCTTCGTGAACCGCGTGTGGCAGTGGCACTTTGGCGAGGGAATTGTCCGGACAGTGGACGATTTCGGAACCCAAGGGGCCAAGCCGACGAATCCCGAGTTATTGGATTATCTGACCGTGAGCTT
>CAWBAJ010000004.1:0-109403 GCA_963786765.1 uncultured Actinomycetota bacterium
ATGCCTCGCAAGGGTCCCGCCCCGAAGCGGCCGCTCATCGTCGACCCGGTCCACAACTCGCCCCTGGTGAGCCAACTGGTCAACAAGGTCCTGCTGGACGGGAAGAAGTCGACCGCCGAGCGCATTGTGTATTCGGCGCTCGAGGGCTGCCGGGAGAAGACCGGCAACGACCCGGTCATCACCCTCAAGCGCGCGCTCGACAACGTCAAGCCGACCCTCGAGGTCAAGTCCCGCCGCGTCGGCGGTGCCACCTACCAGGTGCCCGTCGAGGTCGCGCACGCGCGCCGACGACGCTCGCCCTGCGGTGGCTCATCAACTACTCGCGGGCGCGCCGCGAGAAGACGATGACCGAGCGGCTGATGAACGAGATCCTCGACGCGAGCAACGGGCTCGGGGCGTCCGTCAAGCGGCGCGAGGACATGCACAAGATGGCCGAGTCCAACAAGGCCTTCGCGCACTACCGCTGGTGAGAACCTGGGCCGACCCGCTCAGGCGAGCCGGCTCGACACTCCCGAGCGACGATTCATAGACGAGGCGAGGCTGACACCCGTGGCACTGGACGTGCTGACGGACCTCAAGAAGGTCCGGAACATCGGCATCATGGCGCACATCGACGCCGGCAAGACCACGACGACCGAGCGGATCCTGTTCTACACCGGGATCAACTACAAGATCGGCGAGGTCCACGACGGCGCCGCGACGATGGACTGGATGGAGCAGGAGCAGGAGCGCGGCATCACGATCACGTCCGCCGCGACGACGTGCTTCTGGCAGGGCAGCCAGATCAACATCATCGACACCCCCGGTCACGTCGACTTCACGGTCGAGGTCGAGCGCGTCGCTGCGCGTCCTCGACGGCGCCGTCGCCGTCTTCGACGGCAAGGAGGGCGTCGAGCCCCAGTCCGAGACGGTGTGGCGGCAGGCGGACAAGTACAACGTCCCGCGCATCTGCTTCGTCAACAAGATGGACAAGCTCGGCGCGGACTTCTACTTCACGGTGCGCACGATCAGCGAGCGCCTCGGCGCGCGGCCGCTGCCGATCCAGCTTCCGATCGGCTCCGAGAGCAGCTTCGTCGGCGTCATCGACCTCGTCTACAACCGCGCCCTCACCTGGCGCGGCGACACGCAAGATGGGCGAGGACTACACGATCGAGGACGTGCCGGCTGACATGGCCGAGCAGGTCGAGGAGTACCGCCAGAAGCTCCTCGAGACGGTCGCCGAGACGGACGAGGCGCTGCTCGAGAAGTTCTTCGGCGGCGAGGAGCTCACGCCCGAGGAGATCAAGGGCGCGATCCGCAAGATGGTCATCGCCGGCGAGATCTACCCGGTGCTGTGCGGCTCGGCGTTCAAGAACAAGGGCGTGCAGCCCATGCTCGACGCCGTCCTGGACTACCTGCCCGCGCCGCTCGACGTCCCGCCGGTCGAGGGGCACGCGGTCGGCGACAGCTCCACGATCGTCATCGCGCAAGCCGACCGCCGACGAGCCGTTCTCCGCGCTGGCGTTCAAGGTCGCCGCCCACCCGTTCTTCGGCAAGCTCACCTACGTCCGGGTGTACTCGGGCAAGGTCGCGACCGGCGCGCAGGTCATCAACTCGACCAAGGGCAAGAAGGAGCGCATCGGGAAGCTCTTCCAGATGCACGCCAACAAGGAGAACCCGGTCGACGAGGCGAGCGTCGGCCACATCTACGCGTTCATCGGCCTCAAGGACACGACCACGGGCGACACCCTGTGCGACGCCGCCAACCCGGTCGTCCTGGAGTCGATGACGTTCCCGGAGCCGGTCATCCACGTCGCCATCGAGCCCAGGACGAAGGGCGACCAGGAGAAGCTGGGCACCGCGATCCAGCGCCTCGCCGAGGAGGACCCGACCTTCCAGGTCCGCACCGACGAGGAGACCGGGCCAGACGATCATCGCCGGCATGGGCGAGCTGCACCTCGACATCCTCGTCGACCGCATGCGGCGCGAGTTCAAGGTCGAGGCGAACGTCGGCAAGCCGCAGGTGGCGTACCGCGAGACGATCCGCAAGGCCGTCGAGAAGTACGACTACACGCACAAGAAGCAGACCGGCGGCTCGGGCCAGTACGCGAAGGTCCAGATCACCATCGAGCCGCTGGACACCGCCGACGGCACGTTCTACGAGTTCGTGAACAAGGTCACCGGTGGCCGTGTGCCGCGCGAGTACATCCCGAGCGTGGACCACGGCATCCAGGACGCCATGCAGTACGGCGTCGTGGCCGGCTACCCGATCGTGGGCGTCAAGGCGACCCTGCTCGACGGCGCCGCACACGACGTCGACTCCTCGGAGATGGCGTTCAAGATCGCCGGTTCGATGGCGTTCAAGGAGGCCGCGCGGCGCGCCGACCCGGCCCTGCTCGAGCCCATCATGGCCGTCGAGGTGCGCACGCCGGAGTCCTACATGGGCGACGTCATCGGCGACCTCAACTCGCGGCGCGGCCACATCCAGGCCATGGAGGACGCGAGCGGTGCCAAGGTGGTACGCGCGCTCGTCCCGCTCTCGGAGATGTTCGGCTACGTCGGCGACCTGCGCAGCAAGACGCAGGGCCGGGCCGTCTACTCCATGCAGTTCGACTCCTACGCCGAGGTTCCCCGGAACGTCGCGGAGGAGATCGTCAAGAAGGTCCGCGGCGAGTAGTTCGCCGACAGGGCGACCGCAGCAGCACCTTGCACCACCCGGGCCCGGGTTCATCCCGAGCCCGAGCCCGGAAACAGACCAGTCCGACAGGAGGACCCACCGTGGCGAAGGCGAAGTTCGAGCGGACTAAGCCGCACGTCAACATCGGCACCATCGGTCACATCGACCACGGCAAGACGACGCTGACCGCGGCGATCACCAAGGTGCTGCACGACAAGTACCCGGACCTCAACCCCTTCACGCCGTTCGACCAGATCGACAAGGCGCCGGAGGAGCGGCAGCGCGGCATCACCATCTCGATCGCGCACGTCGAGTACCAGACCGAGGCGCGTCACTACGCGCACGTGGACTGCCCGGGTCACGCCGACTACATCAAGAACATGATCACGGGTGCGGCGCAGATGGACGGCGCCATCCTCGTGGTCGCGGCCACCGACGGCCCGATGCCGCAGACGAAGGAGCACGTCCTCCTGGCCCGCCAGGTCGGCGTCCCCTACATCGTCGTGGCGCTGAACAAGTCGGACATGGTCGACGACGAGGAGATCCTCGAGCTCGTCGAGCTGGAGGTCCGCGAGCTGCTGTCGAGCTACGAGTTCCCCGGCGACGACGTGCCGGTCGTGCGCGTCTCCGCGCTGAAGGCGCTCGAGGGCGACAAGGAGTGGTCGGAGAAGCTCATGGAGCTCATGGACGCCGTCGACACGGCGATCCCCGAGCCCGTGCGCGAGACCGAGAAGCCGTTCCTCATGCCCATCGAGGACGTCTTCACGATCACTGGTCGCGGCACCGTCGTCACCGGCAAGATCGAGCGCGGCATCGTCAAGGTCAACGAGTCCGTCGAGATCCTCGGGATCAAGGAGGGCAAGCAGACCACGACCGTCACCGGCATCGAGATGTTCCGCAAGCTCCTCGACGAGGGCCAGGCGGGCGAGAACGTCGGTCTGCTCCTGCGCGGCATCAAGCGCGAGGAGGTCGAGCGCGGCCAGGTCGTGGCCAAGCCCGGCTCGATCACGCCGCACACGGAGTTCGAGGCGAACGTCTACATCCTGTCCAAGGACGAGGGTGGCCGGCACACGCCCTTCTACGACAACTACCGTCCGCAGTTCTACTTCCGGACGACGGACGTCACGGGCGTCGTGCACCTGCCCGAGGGCACCGAGATGGTCATGCCCGGCGACAACACCGAGATGCGGGTGGAGATGATCCAGCCCATCGCGATGGAGGAGGGCCTGCGCTTCGCCATCCGCGAGGGCGGCCGCACCGTCGGCGCCGGCCGCGTCACCAAGATCCTCAAGTGATCTGACGGCCCTCCGGCCGAGGCTGTTCCGAGCCTCGGCCGGAGGGCCGCGCCGTGCCCGCGCCTCCCGCCGCACACAAGTGGCAGGGGAGGCGGCGGCCGGCGGGTGCAGCCCCTGCCCGGATTGGCCAAACGTCGGGCTGATCTGGCAAACTGTTCAGGTTGCTCGGCGGGCGTCGAGCCCTGCGCCGCGGCGGTTGTCGCGCCAGGGAGCAGTTGCCCACCGACCCCGGCGGACGCCGGGCCGACGATCCTCCGACAGAGGGCACCGGAAGGTGCCGGGCGCGGACTGTGCCGCAAGGTGCGACACGCCCGACCTCGGGGGCCGTAGGTCCGCTCCCCACAGCACGTAGCGTTCCGGCACCCAGCAGCAGCGGGTCGACAAGGAAGAGAGCTCAACGAGCCATGGCGGGACAGAAGATCCGCATCCGGCTGAAGGCCTACGACCACGAGGTCATCGACAGCTCGGCGCGCAAGATCGTCGACACGGTGGTGCGCACTGGCGCGTCGGTGGCCGGCCCCGTGCCGCTGCCCACCGAGAAGAACGTCTACTGCGTGATCCGTTCGCCCCACAAGTACAAGGACAGCCGCGAGCACTTCGAGATGCGCACGCACAAGCGGCTCATCGACATCCTCAACCCCACGCCGAAGACGGTTGACTCGCTGATGCGGCTCGACCTGCCGGCCGGGGTCGACATCGAGATCAAGCTGTAAGGGACCGCCGCAGTCATGACTATCCAGCGACAGGTGAAGGGCGTGCTGGGCGAGAAGCTCGGCATGACCCAGGTCTGGGACGCCGCCGGGAAGCTCGTTCCGGTGACCGTCGTGCAGGCGGGCCCGTGCGTGGTCACGCAGGTGCGCGGCGCCCAGGCCGATGGCTACGACGCCGTCCAGATCGCCTACGGCGCGATCGACCCCCGCAAGGTGAACAAGCCCCTCGCCGGCCACTTCGCGAAGGCGGGCGTCACGCCGCGCCGCTTCCTGGTGGAGCTGCGCACGACGGACGCCACCGAGTACACCCCCGGCCAGGAGGTCACGGCCGAGGTGTTCGAGGCCGGCCAGGTCGTCGACGTCGTCGGCCGCACCAAGGGCAAGGGCACGGCCGGTGTGATGAAGCGGCACGGCTTCAAGGGCCTCGGCGCCGCACACGGCACGCAGCGCAAGCACCGCTCGCCCGGTTCGATCGGCGCGTGCGCCACGCCCAGCCGCGTCTTCAAGGGCGTGCGCATGGCGGGCCGGATGGGCGCCGCCCGCCAGACCACCCAGAACCTGACCGTCCACGCGGTCGACGCCGAGCGCGGCCTGCTCCTCATCAAGGGCGCGGTTCCGGGCCCGCGGGGCTCGGTCGTCCTCGTCAAGACCGCCGCGAAGGGGGCCTGACGTCATGGCCAACCTGACCGTCGACGTCCTGGACGCGACCGGGGAGACCGCCGGCACGGCGCTGCTGCCCGAGGAGCTGTTCGGCGTCCAGACGAACATCCCGCTCATCCACCAGGTCGTCGTGGCGCAGCTCGCCGCTGCGCGGCAGGGCACGCACTCGACCAAGACCCGGGGCGAGGTCAGCGGCGGCGGCAAGAAGCCCTACAAGCAGAAGGGCACCGGCCGCGCCCGCCAGGGCTCCACCCGCGCCCCGCAGTTCACCGGCGGTGGTACGGTCCACGGCCCGACGCCGCGGGACTACACCCAGCGGACGCCGAAGAAGATGAAGGCGGCGGCGCTGCGCGGGGCTCTGTCCGACCGCGCCCGGCACGGCCGCGTGCACGTCGTGAGCGAACTCGTCACCGGCGACGCCCCCGGCACGAAGGCGGCGGCCGCCGCGCTGGCCCGGATCTCGCAGCGGCGCAACGTGCTGGTCGTGATCGAGCGCGGCGACGAGCTCACGTGGAAGAGCCTGCGCAACCTCGACGAGGTGCACGTGCTCGTGGCGGACCAGCTGAACACGTACGACGTCCTGTGCGCCGACGACGTGGTCTTCACCCGGGGCGCGCTCGACGCGTTCGTCGCGGGCCCGGTCCGCGGCCGGGGTGCCACGGCGATCGGCGTCTCCGCGGCAACGTCCGACGAGACGTCCGACGAGACGTCCGGTGACGAGGAGGTGTCCCGGTGAGCCAGATCGGGAAGATCAACCGCGACCCGCGCGACATCCTGCTCGCGCCGGTCGTCTCCGAGAAGAGCTACGGCCTCCTCGACCAGGGCAAGTACACGTTCGTCGTCGACCCCGACGCGAACAAGACCGAGATCCGCCAGGCCGTCGAGAAGGTCTTCAACGTCAAGGTGGCCTCGGTCAACACGATCAACCGGCAGGGCAAGCGCCGCCGCACCCGCGTCGGGACCGGCAAGCGCAAGGACACCAAGCGCGCCGTCGTGACGCTCAAGGACGGCACCATCGACATCTTCGGGGGGCCGGTCGCCTGACGGCGTCCGGACCACCGACAACGATCGAGGACTGACTCAGCATGGGAATCCGCAAGTACAAGCCGACGACGCCGGGCCGGCGTGGCTCGTCCGTCGCCGACTTCGTCGAGATCACCCGGTCCGAGCCGGAGAAGTCGCTGGTGCGCCCGCTCAGCAAGAGCGGCGGCCGCAACAACGCCGGCCGCGTGACGACGCGTCACCAGGGCGGCGGCCACAAGCGGGCCTACCGCATCGTGGACTTCCGCCGGCACGACAAGGACGGCGTCGGGGCCCGGGTCGCGCACATCGAGTACGACCCGAACCGCACGGCGCGCATCGCCCTGCTGCACTACGAGGACGGCGAGAAGCGGTACATCCTCGCCCCCAACCGGCTGCGCCAGGGCGACCGCATCGAGAACGGGCCGTCCGCCGACATCAAGCCGGGCAACAGCCTGCCGCTGCGCAACATCCCGGTCGGCACCGTCGTGCACGCGATCGAGATCCGCCCGGGAGGCGGAGCCAAGATCGCCCGCTCGGCCGGCGCGTCCGTGCAGCTCGTCGCCAAGGACGGCCCGTACGCCCAGCTGCGCATGCCGTCCGGTGAGATCCGCAACGTCGACGCGCGCTGCCGCGCCACCGTGGGCGAGGTCGGGAACGCCGAGCAGTCCAACATCAACTGGGGCAAGGCCGGCCGCATGCGGTGGAAGGGCAAGCGCCCGACCGTCCGTGGCGTGGCGATGAACCCGATCGACCACCCGCACGGTGGCGGTGAGGGCAAGACATCCGGCGGTCGCCACCCGGTGAGCCCCTGGGGTCAGCCCGAGGGCCGCACCCGCCGCCCGAACAAGGCGAGCGACAAGATGATCGTCCGCCGCCGCCGCACCGGCAAGAAGCGCTGAGGAGCCCTGTAGGTCATGCCGCGTAGCTTGAAGAAGGGTCCCTTCGTCGACGACCACCTTTTGAAGAAGGTGGAGACGCAGAACGACAAGGGCACCAAGAACGTCATCAGGACCTGGTCCCGTCGCTCCATGATCGTTCCGGAGATGCTCGGGCACACGCTGGCCGTGCACGACGGCCGCAAGCACGTCCCGGTGTTCGTCACCGAGTCGATGATCGGCCACAAGCTGGGCGAGTTCGCTCCGACCCGGACGTTCCGCGGCCACGAGAAGGACGACCGGAAGGGCCGCCGCCGCTGACGCGGCGGCCGGTTCTCCCCGAGTCACCGAGTAGAGAGCAAGGGACCCCGAATGGAAGCCAAGGCGCAGGCGCGTTACGTGCGTGTCACGCCCCAGAAGGCACGCCGGGTCGTGGACCTCATCCGTGGCAAGCAGGCTCACGAGGCCGTCGCGGTGCTGGAGTTCGCGCCGCAGGCGGTCAGCGAGACCGTCCGCAAGGTCGTGCAGAGCGCGATCGCGAACGCGCGGGTGAAGGCCCAGGCGGCGTCCGAGCCGTTCGACGAGCGGCTGCTCGTCGTCCAGACCGCGTTCGTCGACGAGGGCCCCACGCTGAAGCGGTTCCGGCCGCGGGCGCAGGGCCGGGCGTACCGGATCAACAAGCGCACCAGCCACATCACCGTGGTCGTCGCGCCGCGCGCCACCCTGCCGGGCCGCGCGCCGGGCCGGGCGGCCGTGGCCACGACGAGCAGCAGGGCGACGGCGACCGCCGGCGCTGCCAATCAGACGACGAAGGGGAGGACCCGCTAGTGGGCCAGAAGGTCAACCCGCACGGGTTCCGCCTCGGCATCACCACCGAGCACAAGAGCCGGTGGTTCGCAGCCGGGACCAAGGGCGGCCA
This sequence comes from uncultured Actinomycetota bacterium, assembly GCA_963786765.1. GTDB lineage: Bacteria > Actinomycetota > Actinomycetes > Actinomycetales > Kineosporiaceae > DATKNA01. Next base: position 8,139 of record CAWBAJ010000004.1, read on the forward strand.
GCGGTACCGCGACTACGTCAAGGAGGACGTGGCGATCCGCAAGCTCATGTCGAAGGGCATGGAGCGTGCGGGCATCAGCCGCGTCGAGATCGAGCGCACCCGCGACCGGGTTCGCGTCGACATCCACACCGCCCGTCCGGGCATCGTCATCGGGCGCCGCGGCGCCGAGGCCGACCGCATCCGGGCCGAGCTCGAGAAGCTGACGGGCAAGCAGGTCCAGCTGAACATCCTCGAGGTGCGCAACCCCGAGGTCGACGCGCAGCTGGTCGCCCAGGGCATCGCCGAGCAGCTCGCCAGCCGTGTCTCGTTCCGCCGGGCCATGCGCAAGGGCATGCAGTCCTCGCTGCGCGCCGGTGCGAAGGGCATCCGGGTGCAGTGCTCCGGCCGCCTCGGCGGCGCCGAGATGAGCCGCTCGGAGTTCTACCGCGAGGGACGCGTCCCGCTCCACACCCTCCGGGCGAACATCGACTACGGCTTCTACGAGGCCCGCACCACCTTCGGCCGCATCGGCGTGAAGGTCTGGATCTACAAGGGTGACGTGACCCAGCGCGAGCTGGCGCGCGAGCAGGCCACCGCGCCCCGCCCGCCTCGTCGCGAGGGTGGGCCCGGCGGTGCCGGGGGCCGTGGCGGCGCCCGTCCGCCGCGCCGGGAGGGCCGCCGCGACGCAGTCGGCGCCGGTGTCGGCCAGGACGCGGCTCCCGCGGCAGCGGCCGTCTCCGGCCAGCCCGAGGTGAGCACCACCTCGGCGCCGACGGCGGTCGACCGCGAGACGAGCAACGGATCGGAGGGCTGACCGAGATGCTCATCCCGCGTCGGGTCAAGCACCGCAAGCAGCACCACCCGGACCGTTCCGGCGCCGCCAAGGGCGGCACCGCGGTCACGTTCGGCGAGTGGGGCATCCAGGCCCTGGAGCCGGCGTACGTGACGAACCGGCAGATCGAGAGCGCCCGTATCGCCATCACCCGGCACATCCGCCGCGGCGGCAAGGTCTGGATCAACATCTACCCGGACCGGCCGCTGACGAAGAAGCCGGCCGAGACCCGGATGGGTTCCGGCAAGGGCTCCCCGGAGTGGTGGGTGGCGAACGTCAAGCCGGGAAGGGTCCTGTTCGAGCTGTCGTTCCCCAACGAGAAGGTGGCCAAGGAGGCGCTCACCCGCGCCGTCCACAAGCTGCCGATGAAGTGCCGGATCGTCCGGCGCGAGGGCGGTGAGGCGTGATGGCGGTCGGGTCCCAGGACCTCGCTCCGGAGAACCTGCGCGGCTTCGACGACGAGCGTCTGCTCGAGGAGCTGCGCAAGGCCAAGGAGGAGCTGTTCAACCTGCGCTTCCAGTCGGCGACGGGTCAGCTCGAGAGCCACGGGCGGCTGCGCGCGGTGCGCCGCGACATCGCCCGCATCTACACGATCATGCGCGAGCGCGAGCTCGGCATCACCGCCGGCCCGCAGGAGTGAAGGAATGACCGAGAACAGCTCAACCCAGGCCGAGGCCCTACCGGACACCGCGCAGGCGCCCGGCTCCGCCGTGGGCGCCGGCACCCAGGCGCCGGCCCGCGGCTACCGCAAGATCCGCCGGGGCTACGTCGTCAGCGACAAGATGGACAAGACCGTGGTCGTCGAGGTCGAGGACCGCGTCAAGCACCCGCTGTACGGCAAGGTGCTGCGCCGCTCCAGCAAGGTCAAGGCGCACGACGAGGGCAACGCCGCCGGGGTCGGTGACCTCGTCCTCATCAGCGAGACCCGGCCGCTCTCCGCGACCAAGCGCTGGCGCGTCGTGGAGATCCTCGAGCGCGCCAAGTAAGCACCACGCCCGAACCGACCGGCGCCCTGCGCCGGTCGCGTCCACATCGAGTTCCGCAAGGCTCCACCGGAGAACCGGCGTGACGAAGGAGTTCTGAAGTGATCCAGCAGGAGTCGCGGCTTCGGGTCGCCGACAACACGGGTGCCAAGGAGATCTTGTGCATCCGCGTGCTCGGCGGTTCCGGCCGCCGCTACGCCGGCATCGGCGACGTCATCGTGGCCACGGTCAAGGACGCGATCCCCGGCGGGAACGTCAAGAAGGGTGACGTCGTCAAGGCGGTCGTCGTTCGCACAGTGAAGGAGCGCCGGCGTCCGGACGGCTCCTACATCCGCTTCGACGAGAACGCCGCGGTCATCCTCCGCAACGACGGCGACCCGCGCGGTACCCGCATCTTCGGCCCGGTCGGCCGCGAGCTGCGCGACAAGAAGTTCATGAAGATCATCTCGCTGGCCCCGGAGGTGCTCTGAGATGCCCAAGCTGAGGATCAAGAAGGGCGATACCGTCCAGGTGATCGCCGGCCCGGCGAAGAGCAAGGGCGGCTACCGCGGCGAGACCGGCAAGGTCATCGCCGTCTACCCCGACACCCAGCGCGTCCTGGTCGAGGGCATCAACCGGATCAAGAAGCACACGAAGGTCGGGACCTCGGGTCGCGGCAGCAAGACCGGCGGGATCGTCACGCAGGAGGCTCCGATCCACATCAGCAACGTCCAGCTGGTGGACCCGGAGTCGAAGAAGCCGACCCGGGTCGGCGTGCGCGTCGAGACCGTCGAGCGGGACGGGCGCACCAAGCGCGTCCGGATCCGCTTCGCCAAGCGTTCGGGTAAGGACATCTGACATGACCCTCACCGACGAGACCACCGTCGAGCGGCCCGCGAAGGTCGCACCGCGTCTGAAGACGCGCTACCGCGAGCAGATCGCGCCCGACCTGCTCTCCGAGTTCAGCTACGCCAACGTCATGCAGGTGCCCGGTCTGGTCAAGATCGTGGTCAACATGGGTGTCGGCGAGGCCGCCCGCGACTCCAAGCTGATCGAGGGCGCGATCCGTGACCTGGCCGCGATCACCGGCCAGAAGCCGCAGGTCACCAGGGCCCGCAAGTCCATCGCGCAGTTCAAGCTGCGCGAGGGGATGCCGATCGGCGCCCACGTCACGCTGCGCGGCGACCGGATGTGGGAGTTCCTCGACCGGCTGCTCTCGGTCGCGCTGCCGCGCATCCGCGACTTCCGGGGGCTCTCGCCCAAGCAGTTCGACGGCCGGGGCAACTACACCTTCGGCCTGGTCGAGCAGTCGATGTTCCACGAGATCGACCAGGACCGAATCGACCGCGTTCGCGGCATGGACATCACCGTGGTGACGACCGCCACGACCGACGACGAGGGGCGGGCACTGCTGCGCAAGCTCGGCTTCCCCTTCAAGGAGAACTGACGTGGCCAAGACCGCCCTGATCAACAAGGCGAACCGCAAGCCCAAGTTCGCGGTCCGCGCCTACACCCGTTGCCAGCGCTGCGGCCGGCCGCACTCGGTCTACCGCAAGTTCGGCCTGTGCCGGATCTGCCTGCGCGAGATGGCCCACCGGGGAGAGCTGCCCGGCGTCGCCAAGAGCAGCTGGTGAGGAGCGTTCCGATGGCCACTCTCGAAATGGTTCACCTTCGGTCGATGATGCCGAACACCGGCCGGATGACGCTGCGCTTCGCGCTGCCCACCGTCAAGATCGACGTTTCGAACGACTTCCGCGCGGCGGATCTGCCGCGCATCACCACTACGCCGCAGGTCGAGCCGCCCGTCCACGACGAGGTCGAGCTCGAAACCACGGCGGGGAAGGGCGGAGAAGCCCGATGACCATGACCGACCCCATCGCCGACATGCTCACGCGCCTGCGGAACGCCAACTCGGCGTACCACGACAGCGTGACCATGCCGTACAGCAAGCTCAAGTCACACATCTCCGAGATCCTCCAGCAGGAGGGCTACATCGCCTCCTGGTCCGTGGCGGACGCCGAGGTGGGCAAGAGCCTGACCATCACGCTGAAGTACGGCCCGAACCGGGAGCGCTCGATCGCCGGCATCCGCCGCATCAGCAAGCCCGGGCTGCGGGTGTACGCCAAGTCGACCAACCTGCCCCGCGTGCTGGGCGGCCTGGGCGTCGCGATCCTGTCGACGTCCTCGGGCCTGCTCACCGACAGGCAGGCCAACAAGAAGGGCGTGGGCGGGGAAGTCCTCGCCTTCGTCTGGTGATCCTGACGGCCATCGAGTAGTCCAGCGAGAGGAGGAGAAGCATGTCCCGCATCGGCAGGTTGCCCATTCCCGTCCCCAGCGGTGTCGATGTCGCCATCGACGGCCGGCAGGTGACCGTCAAGGGCCCCAAGGGTCAGCTCAGCCACTCCGTCGCGGCCCCGATCGAGGTCGCTCAGGAGGACGGCACGCTGCTGGTCCGCCGCCCGGACGACGAGCGCACCTCGCGTGCGCTGCACGGGCTCACCCGGACCCTGATCGCCAACATGGTGGTCGGCGTCACGGCGGGCTACGAGAAGAAGCTCGAGATCGTCGGTACCGGGTACCGCGTGGTCGCGAAGGGCTCGAACCTCGAGTTCGCCCTCGGCTACAGCCACGCGATCACGATCGAGCCCCCGGACGGCGTGACCTTCCGGGTCGAGGCGCCCACCCGCTTCAGCGTGTCGGGCATCGACAAGCAGCAGGTCGGCGAGGTCGCCGCGAACCTGCGCAAGCTGCGCAAGCCCGACCCGTACAAGGGCAAGGGTGTGCGCTACGCCGGGGAGCAGATCCGGCGCAAGGTCGGGAAGGCGGGCAAGAAGAAGTGACGATCGGGATCAAGCGCAGCGGCGGCGGTGCCGGCAAGACCACGGACGCCGCCCGCCAGCGCCGCCACCTGCGGGTGCGCAAGCGCATCGCCGGCACGGCCCAGCGGCCCCGCCTCGTCGTCACCCGCTCCTCGCGGCACATGGTGGCGCAGGTCGTCGACGACACCCGCGGCCACACCCTGGCCTCGGCCTCCACGATGGAGGTCGACCTGCGCGGGCTGGACGGTGACAAGACCGCCAAGGCCCGTCGCGTGGGCGAGCTGCTCGCCGAGCGTGCCCGGGCCGCGGGCGTCGAGGCCGTGGTGTTCGACCGTGGTGGCAATCGCTACCACGGCCGGGTGGCGGCGGTCGCCGACGGCGCCCGCGAGGGTGGTCTGTCCCTGTGACCGCTGCAAGCACGCACACTGGCCGAGAGAACCAGCAAGAGAGAAGGAACGTCTGATGCCAGGACCCCAGCGTCGCGGCGGCGGTGGCGGCACCGGCGCCGGCCCCAGTGGCAGCGGCGACAACTCCGGCGGCCGCCGTGACCGCCGCGACCGCGACAACCGGCGCGACCGCGACGGCGGCGCGGAGAAAACCGCGTTCGTCGAGCGTGTCGTGACGATCAACCGCGTCGCCAAGGTCGTCAAGGGCGGCCGGCGCTTCAGCTTCACGGCCCTCGTCGTCGTCGGCGACGGCGACGGCACGGTCGGCGTCGGCTACGGGAAGGCCAAGGAGGTGCCCGCGGCCATCGCCAAGGGCGTCGAGGAGGCCAAGAAGCACTTCTTCAAGGTTCCCCGGATCCAGGGCACGATCCCGCACCCGATCCAGGGCGAGGCTGCAGCAGGCGTGGTCCTGCTCAAGCCGGCCTCTCCGGGTACCGGCGTCATCGCCGGTGGTCCGGTGCGCGCCGTGCTCGAGTGCGCGGGGATCCACGACGTGCTCAGCAAGTCGCTCGGCTCGGACAACGCCATCAACATCGTGCACGCGACCGTTGCGGCGCTGCGCGGGCTCGAGCGGCCCGAGTCGGTGGCTGCCCGTCGTGGCCTGCCCATCGAGGACGTGGCTCCCGCCGCGCTGCTGCGGGCCCGGGCGGGGGTGAGTGCGTGATGGCGCGCCTGAAGGTGACCCAGTCGAAGTCCGAGATCGGCGGCAAGCAGAACCACCGCCAGACGCTGCGCTCGCTCGGTCTCAAGCGCATCCGCGACGTCGTCGTCAAGGAGGATCGGCCCGAGATCAGGGGCATGATCCAGACGGTCCGGCATCTCGTCGTCGTCGAGGAGGTGGACTGACATGAGCACATCGACCAACGAGACCGCGAGCACCACGGCGACCGAGCCCACCCGCGGGGAGCGCACCCTCAGGGTGCACCACCTGCGGCCGGCCCCGGGCTCGCGCACGAAGAAGACCCGGGTGGGTCGTGGTGAGGCGAGCAAGGGCAAGAGCGCCGGTCGCGGGACGAAGGGCACCAAGTCCCGCTACCAGGTGCCTGCCGGCTTCGAGGGCGGGCAGATGCCGCTGCACATGCGGCTGCCCAAGCTGCGCGGGTTCAAGAACCCGTTCCGGGTGGAGTACCAGGTGGTCAACCTCGACCGGCTGGGCCAGCTCTTCCCCGGCGGCGGGGACGTGTCCGTCGCCGATCTCGTCGCCAAGGGCGCCGTCCGCGACGGTCAGCTCGTCAAGGTGCTCGGCACCGGCGAGCTCGAGGTCGCGCTCCGCGTGAGCGCGCACGCCTTCTCCGGCTCCGCCCGCCAGAAGATCGAGGCGGCTGGAGGCACGGCCACCACGCTCTGAGCCGCGAGGACGGGCCCGGACGCTCCAGCGTCCGGGCCCGTCCCGCTATCGAGGCGCCCGGAGCAGCCCGGTCCCGCCCTTGACGGGGTGTTAGGGTCGCACCGGGGCCAGAGCCCGGTCGGCGCGTGCGCTCAGCGCAGCCCGGCCTTACCCGCACGACAGTCGAGGACCGCGCCGCCGATCCGGCGGTGCGCAGGAGGATCCGTGCTATCCGCGTTCGCCAGGGCGTTCCGAACGCCGGACCTGCGGCGCAAGCTGCTGTTCACCCTGGCCATCATGGCCATCTTCCGGCTCGGGTCCTTCGTCCCCTTGCCGGGCGTCAGCTACCCCAACGTTCGCAGCTGCGTGCAGAGTGCTGACGCGGCGGGTGGGCTGGCGCTCATCAACCTCTTCAGTGGTGGCGCGCTGCTGCAGCTGTCGGTCTTCGCGCTCGGGATCATGCCGTACATCACGGCGAGCATCATCATCCAGCTGCTGACCGTCGTGATCCCCCGGTTCGAGGCCCTGAAGGAAGAGGGCCAGGCCGGCACGACGAAGCTGACGCAGTACACCCGTTACCTGACCATCGGTCTCGCGATCCTGCAGTCGACGACGCTCGTCGCGATCGCGCGCAACCCCGGTGGGCTCTTCTCCAGCTGCCCGGCCGACCTCGTGCCGAGCGACAGCATCTGGACCATCCTGCTGATGATCATCACTCTCACGGCGGGCACCGGGCTCATCATGTGGCTCGGCGAGCTCGTCACCGAGAAGGGCGTCGGCAACGGGATGTCGCTGCTCATCTTCACGTCCATCGCCGCGGGTTTCCCCGGCTCGCTGTGGAACATCCGCAACAGCAACGGGCTCGACGTGCTGGTCGTCGTCGTCGCACTCGGCCTCGTCGTCATGGCGCTGGTCATCTTCGTCGAGCTGTCCCAGCGGCGGATCCCGGTGCAGTACGCCAAGCGCATGGTCGGCCGGCGGATGTACGGCGGCACCAGCACCTACATCCCGATCAAGGTCAATACCGCCGGTGTCATCCCGGTGATCTTCGCCAGTTCGCTGCTCTACCTGCCGGCCCTGATCGCCCAGTTCCAGCAGGGCAGTACCGCCGGCTGGGTGACGTGGGTGCAGACGAACCTGGTCCGCGGCGACCACCCGGTCTACATCATTTCCTACTTCCTGCTGATCCTCTTCTTCACGTACTTCTACGTCGCGATCACGTTCAACCCGGACGAGGTCGCGGAGAACATGAAGAAGTTCGGCGGCTTCATCCCCGGGATCCGGGCCGGGCGGCCGACGGCGGAGTACCTGGACTACGTCCTCACCCGCATCACGCTTCCCGGCGCCGTGTACCTCGGCATCATCAGCCTGATCCCGATCCTGGCCCTGGTGGCGCTGAACGCCGACCAGCGGTTCCCCTTCGGCGGCACCTCGATCCTGATCGTCGTCGGTGTCGGGCTCGAGACCGTCAAGCAGATCGAGTCGCAACTTCAGCAGCGCCACTACGAGGGGTTCCTGCGGTGAGGCTGATCCTGCTCGGTCCCCCCGGGGCGGGGAAGGGGACCCAGGCCAAGCGGCTCGCCGCCCACTTCGGCGTCCCGCAGATCTCCACCGGCGACATCTTCCGCAGCCACATCGCCGGGAGCACCCAGCTCGGCAGGCTCGCACAGAGCTATCTCGACGCCGGCAAGCTGGTGCCCGACGAGGTCACCAACGACATGGTGCGCGATCGCCTGGCCTCCGCCGACTGCGCCGACGGCTTCGTGCTCGACGGCTACCCGCGGACGGTTGCCCAGGTCGAGGCACTCGACGCCACGCTGGCCGATCTCGGCTGCTCCCTCGACGCGGTCATCGAGCTCACGGTCGACGTCCCCGAGGTCGTGGCCAGACTGCTGCGGCGCGCGGAGATCGAGGGCCGGTCCGACGACACGGAGGACGTGATCCGGCACCGCCAGGACGTCTACGCCGAGCAGACCGCGCCGCTCGTCGACGTCTACGGCGGGCGCGCGCTGCTGGTACCTGTCGACGGCATGGGCGAGATGGACGACGTCACCGACCGCGTCACCTCCGCGCTGCAGCCGTCCGTCGGCTGACCCTCCCGGGCGTGTTCTTCCCGTGAGCGAGCGGATCGAGCTGAAGAGCGCCGACCAGATGCGCCTCATGCGCAAGGCCGGCCTCGTCGTCGCCGACGCGCTGGACGCCGTCCGTGCCGCCGTCACGCCGGGTGTCAGCACACTCGAACTCGACGGCATCGCCGAAGAGGTCATCAGGTCCGCCGGCGCCGTCCCGTCGTTCCTCGGCTACGGCCGGCCGCCGTACCCGGCGACCACCTGCATCTCGGTCAACGACGAGGTGGTGCACGGGATCCCCGGCCCGAAGGTGCTGCGCGCCGGCGACGTCCTGTCCGTCGACTGCGGGGCGATCCTCGCCGGGTGGCACGGCGATTCCGCCTTCTCCATGATCGTCTCCCCGGACGACGCCCCGGGGTCCGACCCGGCGGACGCCGACCTCGTCGAGCTCACCGAGAACGCGATGTGGCACGGGATCGCGGCCATCGCCGAGGGGAACCGCCTCGTCGACATCGGTGCCGCCGTCGAGGACTTCGTCGACGGGCGCTTCGGCATCGTGGAGGAGTACGGGGGTCACGGCATCGGGTCCCAGATGCACCAGGCTCCGCACGTCCTCAACTACCGCACCCGGGCCCGGGGGCCCAAGCTGAAGGCCGGGATCTGCCTCGCCATCGAGCCGATGCTGACGATCGGGGAGCCCGAGACCCGGGTCCAGCCCGACGAGTGGACAGTGGTCACCGCCGACGGGTCACGCGCCGCTCACTGGGAGCACAGCGTCGCACTGACCGAGCGCGGGCCATGGGTAGTGACCGCCCGCGACGGGGGAGAGGCCGCTCTGGCCGCGCTCGGGGTCCGGGTCGCACCCCTGACGAACTGAGCGGCGGACCGAGCGGGCGGACCGAGCCGGCCCTGGGGCTTCCGGGCCGATTTCGCCCCTGCGCGACCTCTGGCGTAGACTCATCTGTCGGCTCACGTGCATCAACGTCCTCCCGGGCCCCGCGGCTGGTCTGGCCCCCACGAGGACGCCGTCACCCGTGTGCCGGAACGGTCAACCCCGACCGCCAGTGCGAGTCAGAGCGAGCGCGGTCAGAAGGAATGCGGAGGACATGCCCAAGAAGGACGGGGTCATCGAGATCGAGGGCACCGTTGTCGAAGCTCTACCCAATGCGATGTTCCGGGTCGAGCTGAGCAACGGTCACAAGGTTCTCGCCCACATCTCCGGCAAGATGCGTCAGCACTACATCCGGATCCTCCCCGAGGACCGCGTGGTGGTGGAGCTCAGCCCCTACGACCTCTCCCGCGGTCGCATCGTCTACCGCTACAAGTAAGCGCACGGGGGCGACGCCCCTGTGTACCCCGACACCCCGCCCACTCGCCTGTGGGGCCGGCGCCAACCGCCCTCCAGGCTCACCTCTCGCGCGCGAGAGGTGCGACCGGAAGAACCCGATGAAGGTCAAGCCGAGCGTCAAGAAGATGTGTGACAAGTGCAAGGTGATCCGCCGGCACGGGCGGGTCATGGTGATCTGCGAGAACCTGCGCCACAAGCAGCGCCAGGGCTGAGCAGCTCCTCCCGAGCACCGCTGAGATCCCGCAGCACCCGACCCCCGCGCCGCCGCCAGGCAGCGCGGGACGCCACCCCCGGAGCCGGAGGCCGGGGACCCGGGCTCCTCGTCAGGAGGGCTCCCGGGGCCGGTGCTGCACCAGACCTCCGTTCGAGAAAGGCACCAGATGGCACGCCTCGTCGGCGTAGACCTCCCGCGTGAGAAGCGGCTCGAGGTCGCGCTCACCTACATCTACGGCGTGGGCCGCACCCGAGCCCAGGAGACGCTCGCATCCACGGGCATCAGCCCCGACCTGCGAGTCCGTGACCTCTCGGACGAGCACCTCGTCCAGCTCCGCGACTACATCGAGGGCAACTACAAGGTCGAGGGTGACCTGCGCCGCGAAGTGGCCGCCGACATCCGCCGCAAGGTGGAGATCGGGTGCTACGCCGGTCTGCGCCACCGCCGCGGCCTGCCGGTCCACGGCCAGCGGACGCGCACGAACGCGCGCACCCGCAAGGGTCCCAAGCGCACCGTCGCCGGCAAGAAGAAGGCGGGCAAGAAGTAAGGGTTCTCCGGGGGCTCCGGCCCCCGGACCCCGGGCTCACCTTGACGAGGTGGACCGGGCGCCACCGATCGACACGCAGACTTTCAGACCAGCCAACGTAGGAGTTCTCGGCAGATGCCTCCGCAGAAGAGGACCGCGAGTGGGGCGGCGCGCAAGCCGCGCCGCAAGGAGAAGAAGAACGTCTCCCACGGCCACGCGCACATCAAGAGCACGTTCAACAACACGATCGTCTCCATCACCGACCCCACCGGCGCCGTGATCTCGTGGGCGTCCGCGGGCCAGGTCGGCTTCAAGGGCTCGCGCAAGTCCACGCCGTTCGCGGCGCAGATGGCGGCCGAGGCCGCCGCGCGCCGCGCCCAGGAGCACGGCATGCGCAAGGTCGACGTGTTCGTCAAGGGTCCCGGTTCGGGCCGGGAGACGGCGATCCGCTCACTGCAGGCCACGGGCCTGGAGGTCGGGTCGATCCAGGACGTGACTCCCACCCCGCACAACGGTTGCCGGCCCCCCAAGCGCCGCCGCGTCTGACCCACGAACCCGACAGGAGACCTGAACCACGATGGCGCGTTACACAGGGCCCGACTGCAAGCGGTGCCGACGCGAGAAGACCAAGCTGTTCCTCAAGGGGGCCAAGTGCGAGTCCCCGAAGTGCCCGATCGAGATCCGTCCCTACCCCCCGGGTGAGCACGGCCGCGCGCGCACCAAGGAGAGCGAGTACCTGCTCCAGATGCGCGAGAAGCAGAAGACCGCGCGCATCTACGGCGTCCTCGAGAAGCAGTTCCGCGGCTACTACGAGGAGGCGAACCGCCGCACCGGCAAGACCGGCGAGAACCTCCTGCGCATCCTCGAGTCGCGGCTGGACAACGTCGTCTACCGGTCGGGCTTCGCCCAGTCCCGCGACGCGGCCCGCCAGCTCGTCCGGCACGGCCACTTCCTGGTGAACGGCGTCAAGGTCGACATCCCCAGCTACCGGGTCAGCGAGAACGACATCATCGAGGTGCGCGAGAGCTCCCTCGAGCTCACGCCCTTCGTGGTCGCTCGGGCGGTGGCCGGCGAGCGGATCGTGCCGGCCTGGCTCGAGGTCATCCCCAACCGGATGCGCATCCTCGTGCACGGGCTGCCCGCGCGGCAGGTCATCGACACCCCCGTGCAGGAGCAGCTCATCGTCGAGCTCTACTCGAAGTAGTAACCCTCCACCGCCGGGGCCGTCCGACAGGTGGCCCTGGAGCACCATCAGCAGCACCCCTTCCCGGGCGGACCGATGCCCGGGAGGGGTTCTCCGCAGGCGTCATATAGCGGGCGCCCGGAAGAAAGGGAACACGCGATGCTCATCGCACAGAGGCCGACGCTGACCGAAGAGGTCGTGTCGGACAACCGCTCCCGGTTCGTCATCGAGCCGCTCGAGCCCGGTTTCGGCTACACCCTCGGCAACAGCATGCGCCGCACGCTGCTGTCGTCGATCCCCGGTGCCGCCGTGACCAGCATCCGCATCGACGGCGTCCTGCACGAGTTCACCACCGTTCCGGGGGTGAAGGAGGACGTCACCGAGCTCATCCTCAACGTCAAGCAGCTCGTCGTCTCCAGCGAGCACGACGAGCCGGTCGTGATGTACCTGCGCAAGCAGGGCCCGGGCGCCGTCACGGCGGCCGACATCGCCCCGCCCGCGGGTGTCGAGGTGCACAACCCCGACGTGGCCATCGCCACGCTCAACGGCAAGGGAAAGCTCGAGATGGAGCTGACGGTCGAGCGCGGCCGCGGCTACGTGTCGGCGCAGCAGAACAAGTCGGGCGACCAGGAGATCGGCCGGATCCCGGTCGACTCGATCTACTCGCCGGTCCTCAAGGTCACCTACAAGGTCGAGGCGACCCGTGTCGAGCAGCGCACGGACTTCGACCGGCTCATCGTCGATGTCGAGACCAAGCCCTCGACCCAGCCCCGCGACGCGATGGCCAGCGCCGGCAAGACCCTCGTCGAGCTGTTCGGCCTCGCCCGCGAGCTGAACGTCGAGGCCGAGGGCATCGACATGGGCCCGTCGCCCTCGGACGCGGCCCTGGCCGCCGACCTCGCGCTGCCGATCGAGGAGCTCGACCTGACGGTCCGCTCCTACAACTGCCTCAAGCGCGAGGGCATCCACACGGTCGGCGAGCTCGTCGCCCGTTCCGAGGCCGACCTGCTCGACATCCGCAACTTCGGTGCGAAGTCGATCGACGAGGTCAAGGCCAAGCTGGCCGGCATGAGCCTGGCCCTCAAGGACAGCCCGCCCGGGTTCGACCCCGCGCTCGTCGTCGACAGCTTCGGCGCCGACGACGACATGTCCTTCGCCGAGGACGAGCAGCTCTGACCACCCACCGCCGCACCCGCCGCCACGGTGCGGCGGGCCTGGCCACCGACTGAGGGAGAACGACAGACATGCCCACGCCCACCAAGGGTCCGCGTCTCGGCGGCGGGCCGGCGCACGAGCGGCTGCTGCTGGCCAACCTGGCCACCCAGCTGTTCGCCCACCGCCGGATCACGACGACGGAGGCGAAGGCCAAGCGGGTGCGCCCTCTGGCCGAGCGGCTCATCACCTTCGCCAAGCGCGGTGACCTCGCGGCGCGCCGCCGGGTGCTCACGGTCGTGCGCGACAAGGGCGTCGTCCACGAGCTGTTCACCGAGATCGCCCCGGTGATGGCGGAGCGCCAAGGTGGCTACACGCGGATCACGAAGATCGGTAACCGCAAGGGTGACAACGCGCCCATGGCCGTCATCGAGCTCGTCCTCGAGCCGGTGACGGCCCGGGCGGCCACGGTCCGCGAGGCCGAGGCCGCCACCCGGCGCGCCGCTGCCCCCGCCGCTCGCCGCTCCTCGGCGACCACGGGTGCCACCGCTCCCACTTCGGCCCCGACCGGGACCGAGGAGGCCGCGACGACGGCGGACGACGACACGCTGAAGACCACCTCCGCGGTGGACGAGGCGATCGGCACCGAGGCCGTCGAGACGGCGGACGAGACGGCGGACGGGCCCGTGGAGACCGCCGAGCCCGTTGAGACGGCCGAGCCCGTCCAGTCGGCTGAGCCGGTCGAGACGACCACCGTCGACGGCGGCACGCCGGTCGTCGGCGAGGCGGCGGCCGACGCGGCGGCGGAAGACACCACGGACAACGGTACGGACGACGCAGGCGGCAAGGCCTGAGCAGCGGACCGCCGCAGCACCCGGGACCCGTCCCGCCTCCTCCCCCCGAGCCGGGGGAGGAGCGGGGCGGGTCCCTGCGCGTCCGGCTGGACCTCGGCTACGACGGGACCGGCTTCTCCGGCTGGGCCGTGCAGCCTGGCCGACGCACCGTCGCCGGGGTCCTGACGGCGGCGCTGGCCACGGTCCTGCGGGGGCACGAGGAGGACCTTCCGCTCGTCGTCGCGGGCCGCACGGACGCGGGTGTCCACGCGACGGGGCAGGTGTGCCACGTCGACGTCCCGCTGCCGGCGTGGGAGGCGTTGCCCGGCCGCTCGGGCCGGCGCCCGCTGCGGCGCTCGTCCGGCGGCTGCGCGGCGTCCTGCCCGCCGACGTCCGGGTGCACCGCGCGGCACCCGCACCGTCGGGCTTCGACGCCCGGTTCTCCGCGCTGCACCGCCGCTACGCCTACCGGTTGTGCGACGACCCCGCCGGGGTGCCGCCGCTGCGGCGTTCCGACGTGGTGGCCTGGCCGCGCCCGCTGGATGCCGAGGCGATGGACGACGCGGCGACGGCCTTGGTCGGCCTGCACGACTTCGCCCCGTTCTGCAGGCGGCGCGAGGGCGCGACGACGATCCGCACCCTGCTCGAGTACGGCTGGGACCGGGACGCCGACGGCTTCGTGGTGGCTCGCGTCGTGGCCGACGCCTTCTGTCATTCGATGGTGCGCGCGCTCGTCGGGGCGGCGGCCGCCGTCGGTGACGGCCGGCGGCCCGCCGGCTGGCCGCGGGAGGTGCTCGCTGCCGGCGTCCGGAACCCCGGGGTGGCGGTCGCGCCCGCGCACGGGCTCGTGCTCGAACACGTGGCCTACCCACCGGACGCCGAGCTGGCCGCCCGTGTCGCCCAGGCCCGCGCGGTCCGCACCCTCCTCCCCAACGACGATCAAGGAATTCTTAGGGATCAAGGAATTCTTGGGGATCAAGGAAGTTCTGGGGGCCGGGAACCCGGCGCCGGGCACCTCCCGTAGCCGGTCGAACACCCAGGTTTTCCTTGATCGTTGGGGTGCGGGGAGGTCCTGCCCGCCGCCTCCGGTGGCCGGGCGCGCCGGCCGGTGGAAGGGTCGAGGTCGTGAGCGAAGGCATTTTCGAACGCGACGACTACGAGCAGAACCAGGACGGGATCATCAATCCCGAGGACCAGCTGTCCGAGGACGGCATGGACCAGGTCCTCGAGCAGGGGTACTCGCCGCCGGAGCGCCCGCTCGCGCTGGACAAGTTCGGGACCACGCTCGCCGAGGAGCGCCAGGGCGAGACGCTCGACCAGCGCCTGGCCGAGGAGGAGCCCGACCCGAACATGGAGGTCGACCTCGTGGAGGGCGAGCCCCCGCTGCGTGCCGGCGAGGAGGGCGACGTGCCCGACGACGTCGACCTGGGCGAGGCCGAGATCCCGGACGACGTGATCGACTACGGCATCGTCGACGACGGCGAGGTGGGCGACGCCCGGGCCGGGCGCCTGGTCGACCCAGACGCCGGCGGCACGGGCGACACCGAGAAGGACCTCGTCGGTTACGACGTCGGCGTCGACGGTGCGGCGGCCAGCGCGGAGGAAGCGGCGATGCACATCGTCGGCGAGACCGAGGCCGACCGGGCGCTCGAGCGCGACGCCACGGAGCGCCCCACCCTCGGCCGCTCCTGACGACCGCTGGACCTGGCGGCTGCGCGGAAACACCCGCGCGGCCCCATGGCCCTGCCCTGCAGACTGGCGTGCATGGGGCATGTCGACGTCAACGGGATCTCGTTCACCCTGCCCGACGGGCGCCCGCTGCTCGGTGACGTGACCTTCCGGGTGGGCGAGGGTGCGACCGTCGCCCTCGTCGGCCCCAACGGCACGGGGAAGACGACGCTGCTCCGGATCGTCGCGGGCGACCTCGAGCCGCACGAGGGCTCGATCGGCCGCAGTGGCGGCCTCGGGGTGATGCGACAGTTCGTCGGCTCCCTCCGCGACGACACCACGGTCCGTGACCTGCTCGTCTCGGTCGCCCCGCCGCGGGTGCGCGCCGCCGCGCAGGCCCTCGACGCATCCGAGCTCGCGATGATGGAGGTCGACGACGAGCCCACCCAGCTGCGGTACGCGCAGGCGCTCGCGGACTGGGCGGACGCCGGTGGCTACGACGCCGAGACGCTCTGGGACGTCTGCACGACGGCGGCGCTCGGCACGGCCTACGAGCGCGCGCAGTACCGGTCGGTGCGCACGCTGTCGGGCGGGGAGCAGAAGCGGCTGGTGCTCGAGGCGCTGCTGCGCGGGCCCGACGAGGTGCTGCTGCTCGACGAGCCCGACAACTACCTCGACGTCCCGGGCAAGCGGTGGCTGGAGGAGCGGCTGCGGGAGACGCCGAAGACGGTGCTGCTCGTCTCCCACGACCGGGAGCTCCTCGCCCGCGCCGCCAAGGGCATCGTCACGCTCGAACCGGGCCCCGCCGGCGCCACGGCGTGGACGCACGGCGGCGGGTTCCCCACCTACCACCAGGCGCGCGCGGAGCGGAACGCGAGGCTGGAGGAGCTGCGGCGGCGCTGGGACGAGGAGCACGCCAAGCTGAAGGCGCTGGTGCAGATGTACAAGACCAAGGCCGCGTACAACGACGGCATGGCCTCGCGCTACCAGGCCGCCCTCACCCGCCTGA
Source organism: uncultured Actinomycetota bacterium (assembly GCA_963786765.1). Lineage (GTDB taxonomy): Bacteria > Actinomycetota > Actinomycetes > Actinomycetales > Kineosporiaceae > DATKNA01. Next base: position 24,506 of record CAWBAJ010000004.1, read on the forward strand.
AGCGGTTCGAGGACGCCGGGCCGCCCCTGGAGACGCCGGGGGAGCAGAACGTCACCATGCGGCTGCGCGGGGGCCGCACCGGCAAGCGGGCCGTGGTCTGCGAGCAGCTCGAGCTCACCGGCCTGATGCGCCCGTTCGACCTCGAGGTGTGGTTCGGGGAGCGGGTCGGAGTGCTCGGGTCGAACGGCTCGGGCAAGTCGCACTTCCTCCGGCTGCTGGCCGCCGGCGGCTCCGATCCCGACGTCGAGCACCGGCCGGTCGACGAGCTCGCCGCCCAGCTCGCGGTGTCGCCCGTCCGTCACACCGGCAAGGCCCGCCTGGGTGCGCGCGTGCGTCCCGGCTGGTTCGCCCAGACCCACGAGCATCCGGAACTGACCGGCCGCACGCTGCTGGACGTCCTGCACCGGGGGACGGACCACCGCGACGGATTGCCGCGCGAGCCCGCGAGCCGCGCCCTGGACCGGTACGAACTCGCCCGAGCGGCGGAGCAGACGTTCGACTCACTCTCGGGCGGCCAGCAGGCGCGGTTCCAGATCCTCCTGCTCGAGCTGTCCGGAGCGACGCTGCTGCTGCTCGACGAACCGACGGACAACCTCGACCTGCATTCCGCCGAGGCGCTCGAGCACGGCCTCGCCGCGTTCGAGGGAACCGTCGTCGCCGTGACCCACGACCGGTGGTTCGCCCGCTCCTTCGACCGCTTCCTCGTCTTCGGGGCGGACGGGCGGGTCTACGAGGCCGACGAGCCGGTCTGGGACGAGGCGCGGGTCGTGCGCGACCGCTAGCGGCGCGACAGCCGCAACCGCCAGCTGTGCGCCAGGAGACGCAGCATCCCGGTGCCCCGCACGTCGACCACGAGGAACCCCTCGCCCCGGTGCAGGCCGCGCCGGCCGTGCATCCCGCGCGCCACGTCGAGCACGCGCGCCAGGACCTCGACGGGCTGCTGGATCGGAGCCTCTCCGGGCTGGTAGCGGCTCCCGAGCGGGAACTCGCGCCCGTCCGCGGCCATCTCGACGTGGCAACCCACCACGTGGCGCACGTCCCGGTCCGCCGCGAACGCGACGAGCCGCTCGAGGCTGTCGACGAAGGCCTCCGGGTCGCGCACGTAGAGCCGGCCGGGGTACACGGTGTCACCGGGAAAGAGAACCCTCGTCCAGGGGTCGAAGACGGCCACCGACGTCTCGTGGTGCCCGGGGATCCCGGTGACCTCGAGCGCGCGGCCGCCGCCGAGGTCGAACGGCACGACCTGTCGGGGCCAGCCGGTGAAGCCGAAGAACTGCCGGACGGCGGCCACGTCGTGATCGACCAGAACCGTCCCGGGGCGGTCGGCGAACTGCCCGTCGCCCCCGACGTGGTCGCTGTGTGCGTGCGTGTGCGCGACGACGAGGGAGTACCCGGGCCGGGGGTGGCGCTCGAGCCAGGAACCGACCAGGCGGTCGACCGTGGCCCGCAGGGGCACGACGGCGGCGTCCGCGGTGGCACCGGTGTCGAGCAGCAGCGCGCGGTCGGCCCCGAACAGGAGCGCGAGGAACGGCGCCTCGTAGTGCGTCGTCTTGTTCTGCCGCAGGAGATAGGTGTGCTCCTCGACGGCGTGGACCTGCAGCGGCGGGCCCGCTGCCGCCATGGTGCCGGCGTCCCGGCCCGCGGCGCCGTGCACCCAGCGGACGTCGAGGTCGAGCTCCGGGCGGTCTCCCGCGAAGAGCGCCATGGCCGCGAGCCTAGTGGCGATGATCCGGCGTTTTGACCCCCCGGCGGCGCCCCGGTAGCCTTAACGGTCGTTGTGCTTCTGGATCCGCGCGCCTCCGCCCGAGGTGAGGGCGCGCCTGCCGGAAGCCGTCGCGACACCACCTGCGAATGAGGACGAAGGCTACGACTGTGCGCACCTATACCCCCAAGGCCGCTGAGGTCGAGCGGCGCTGGCACGTGATCGACGCGACCGACGTCGTCCTCGGTCGGCTCGCCACCCACGTCGCCTCGCTGCTGCGCGGCAAGCACAAGGCGACCTTCGCCCCGCACGTCGACACCGGTGACTTCGTCATCGTCATCAACGCCGGCAAGGTCGCGCTCACCGGCTCCAAGCGGGAGCAGAAGCGTGCTTACCGGCACTCGGGCTACCCGGGCGGTCTGCGCTCCGTCGGCTACGTCGAGCTGCTCGAGAAGAACCCGGAGCGCGCCGTCGAGAAGGCCGTTCGCGGCATGATCCCCAAGACCACGCTCGGCCGGCAGCAGCTGAGCAAGCTCAAGGTCTACGCAGGCCCCGAGCACCCGCACGCGGCGCAGAAGCCGCAGCCCTTCCAGATCACGCAGGTCGCCCAGTAGGCCACGGGCCTCCTGCGCCGCACCGATCGTCGTTCCAGCTAGGAGAAGAGTGGCCGAGACCAGCCCCGAGATCGAGGGTGACGTCCTCGACGAGGACGCCCCGAGCAGCTACAGCACGAGCACGCCGGAGACCCGCGGCGGCGGCTCCAGCATCACCGCCCCCGGCGCCGCGACCGGCCGCCGCAAGGAGGCCATCGCCCGCGTCCGCCTGGTGCCCGGCAGCGGCACGTGGAAGATCAACGGCCGGACGCTCGAGGACTACTTCCCGAACAAGGTCCACCAGCAGCTGGTGAACGACCCGTTCAAGGTGACCGACCTCGAGGGGCGCTTCGACGTCATCGCGCGCATCCACGGCGGCGGCGCCTCCGGCCAGGCCGGCGCGCTGCGCCTCGGAGTGGCCCGCGCCCTCAACGGGATCGACCTCGACGCCAACCGCGCCTCGCTGAAGAAGGCCGGCTTCCTCACCCGTGACGCGCGGGTGAAGGAGCGGAAGAAGGCCGGCCTCAAGAAGGCTCGCAAGGCCCCGCAGTACAGCAAGCGCTGACGCCTGGTTCGGTGTGAGCGGCCCCGGAGCGGCATCGCCCGGGGCCGTTCGCGCGTCATGGTGTGTACGGGGACAGATCGGATCAGCAGGTCCGGTCTCGAGCGAGCGGTCGGAGGACACGTGGGTCGGCTCTTCGGCACGGACGGCGTCCGCGGAACGGCGAACCGGGAGGTGACCGCCGAGCTGGCGCTGGACCTGGCCGTCGCCGCCGCGCACGTGCTGGGCGAGGTCGGGGCCTTCGCCGGCCGGGTCGGCGCGAGGCCGCGGGCGGTCGTCGGCCGCGACCCGCGCGCCTCGGGGGAGTTCCTGGCCGCGGCGGTCGTCGCGGGCCTGGCGAGCGCCGGCGTGGACGTCGACGACGCCGGAGTCCTGCCGACGCCGGCCGTCGCCGGGCTGGTCGCCGACACCGGCGCGGACCTCGGCGTCGTGCTCTCGGCGTCCCACAACCCGATGCCCGACAACGGGATCAAGTTCTTCACCAAGGGCGGCCACAAGTTGCCCGACGAGGTCGAGGACGACATCGAGCAGCGCCTCGGCGAGCAGTGGGAGCGGCCGACCGGCGCCGGCGTCGGCCGGGTCCGCACCCTCGCCGACGCCACCGACCGGTACGTGGCGCGCTTGCTCGCGTCCCTGCCCAACCGGCTCGACGGGGTGAAGGTCGTCGTCGACTGCGCCCACGGCGCGGCCAGCGCCGCGTCGCCACGGGCGCTGCGGGAGGCCGGCGCGGACGTCGTCGTGATCGGCGCGGAGCCGGACGGCCTCAACATCAACGACGGTTACGGCTCGACCCACCTCGGTCCGCTGAAGGAGGCCGTGGTGGCGGCGGGCGCCGACGCCGGCGTGGCGCACGACGGCGACGCCGACCGCTGCCTGGCCGTGGACGCCTCCGGTCGCGAGGTCGACGGCGACCAGATCATGGGTGTGCTCGCGCTCGCCTTCCGGGAGCGCGGTGCGCTGCGGGAGGACACCCTCGTGACGACCGTCATGAGCAACCTCGGGCTGCGGCTGGCGATGGAACGCGAGGGCATCCGCACGGTGCAGACGGCGGTCGGCGACCGCTACGTCCTCGAGGAGATGCGCCGCGGCGGCTACACCCTCGGCGGCGAGCAGTCCGGGCACGTCGTCATGCTCGAGCACGCCACCACCGGGGACGGCGTCCTCACCGGGCTGCACCTGCTCGCCCGGATGGCGCAGACGGGCCGCACCCTGGCCGACCTGGCCTCGCTCGTGCAGCGCCTGCCGCAGGTGCTCGTGAACGTGCCCGGTGTCGACAAGGCCCGGGCGGGCGGGGACGCCGCCCTCGCCATGGCGGTCGCCGCTGCCGAGGCCGACCTCGGCGAGACAGGCCGGGTGCTGCTGCGTCCGTCCGGCACCGAGCCGCTGGTGCGCGTGATGGTCGAGGCGGCCGACACCGAGCACGCCCGCCGCGTCGCGGACCAGCTCGCCGGCGTCGTCAAGGAGCGGCTCACGCTCTAGGTGCGCGAGTCAAGATCATGCTCGCGACTTGTCCGGTATGGAGATCGACATGTGCCCTGGTCGCGGGTATCTCACGAGCATGATCTTCGGATCGGCTACCGGTCGTCGAGCACGGTGGCCTCGGCCGCCGTCGGGGACTCGCGCCGCCTCGTGAGCAGGCGTTGCGCCGCGAGCACGGCCGCGCCGGCGAGGGTCATGCCGGCGATGTTCACCCCGAGCTGCAGCAGCGAGCCTCCGATCTCGGCCGGCTGCCACAGGGCGACCGCGAGCGCCAGGTTCCCTGCCGCCGGCACGGTGGTCACGGAGATGAAGACGCCGACGAGCGCGTTCGAGCGCCCCGCCGTGAGCGAGAGCACGCCGGCGGCGCCCGCGAGCAGAGCCACCACGAACGACCAGCGGTCGGGCCGCCAGATGTAGCTGGTGAGCGGCCGCGGCTTCAGCAGGTCGGCCGCCGAGATCCAGCCGCCGGCCCGCGCCAGCAGGGCGACCGCCGCCGTCAGCGCCACCGCGGTGGCGAAGCCGAGGACGAGCAGCCGGACGGCGTCCCGGGCGAGCCACCAGCGAGCGAGGACGAGCCCGACCGCGAGCGCACTCACCGGCCCGAACTCCGGGCCCACCACCATCGCCCCGACGATGAGCACGGAGGAGTCGGTGATGACCGCCACGGCGGCGATCATGGTGGCCAGGGTCAGGAAGGCGTAGAACGACCACGACCCCCGCACGTCGGCGCGCGCCCGGGCCAGCACGAGCTCCCACACGATGGCGTCGTCCGGGGAGCCGGGTGCCGCCTTCTCGGCGCGCTCGGCCCGCCGTGACGGCGCCTCGACCTCCTCGAGGCTGACCACGCAGTCGTCGCCGTCCGCGTCGAACCCCAGGTCGCGCAGGCTCTGCAGCACCGAGGACACCGCCTCGCGGGCTGCGTCGAAGCTGACGGCGTCCCCGGCGGGCGAGAGCGCGGCGCCCGGCAGGACCACGAGGTGGGTGACGGTGTCGAGCCCCGTCAGGTGGCGCGTGAGCGCACGGGTGAGCCGCGGTGGCACGACCAGCCGGACGTTGATCATGGCGCTCCCGAGTCAGAGCTTGCGCAGCCGGATCCGCCGGACGGCGTGGTCGGCGCCCTTCGTCAGCACCAGGGTCGCCCGCGGCCGGGTCGGAAGGACGTTCTCGACGAGGTTGAGCTCGTTGATCGTCGTCCAGATGTGCTCGGCCGTGCCCACCGCCTCGTCGTCGCTGAGCGAGGCAAACCGGTGGAAGTACGACTCCGGGCGGCTGAAGGCGGTCTCCCGCAGCCGCAGGAACCGCTGCACGTACCAGCGGCGGACGTCCTCGGTCCGAGCGTCCACGTAGATGGAGAAGTCGAAGAAGTCGCTGACGGCGACGCCGGGCAGGCCGTCCGAGCGGGGCCGGGCGGACTGCAGCACGTTGAGCCCCTCGACGATCAGCACGTCCGGCCGCCGGACGGCGATGCCGGCGCCCGGCACGATGTCGTAGGTGAGGTGGGAGTAGACGGGCGCCCGGACCTCCTCGACGCCGGACTTCACATCGATGACGAACCGCAGCAGCGCCCTCCGGTCGTACGACTCCGGGAAGCCCTTGCGCTGCAGCAGGCCGCGCTGTTCCAGCTCGGCGTTCGGCAGCAGGAACCCGTCGGTCGTGACCAGCTCGACGCGGGGGGTGCCGGGCCAGCGGGACAGGAGTTCACGCAGGATCCTGGCGGTCGTCGACTTGCCGACGGCCACGGAGCCGGCGATCCCGATGACGAACGGTGTGCGGGCGCGGTCCTCACCGAGGAACGTCGACGTGGCGGCGTGCAGGCCCGCGACGCCCGCGACGTAGAGCCCGACGAGCCGCGACAGGGGGAGGTAGACCTGCTCGACCTCGTCGAGGTCGACGGGGTCGAGCAGGCCGGCCAGCCGGTCCAGGTCGGCCTGCGTCAGGGTGAGCGGGGTGTTGGCCCGCAGATCGCTCCACGTGGAGCGGTCGAACTCCGCGTACGGGCTCGCGACCTGCGTGCCCGAGGCGGGGCCGGAGTCGCGCGGTGTCGGCACGGCAGGCATTCTGCCCCCCCGGACGGGGAGTGCCGGGCGGTCGGACGCCGGGCACCGCGTGGAGCGCCGTTACCCTTGGTGCCCATGTGCGGAATCGTTGGCTACGCCGGGTCGCCCGCCCTCGCGGCGCAGGGCGCCGTGCCGCAGGCGCTGGACGTCGTCCTCGAGGGCCTTCGCCGCCTGGAGTACCGCGGGTACGACTCCGCCGGGGTGGCCCTGCTCGCCGACGGCGGGCTGATCACGGCGAAGCGCTCGGGCAAGCTCGGCCGCCTCGAGGAGGCGCTGGAGGAGGCGCCGCTGCCCGGGTCCACGACCGGCATCGGGCACACCCGCTGGGCGACCCACGGCGCCCCGAACGACGTCAACGCCCACCCGCACGTCGGCGGTCAGGGCGAGGTCGCCCTCATCCACAACGGGATCATCGAGAACTTCGCCCCGCTCAAGGCCGAACTCGCGGCGGCCGGCGTCGAGTTCGTCTCCCAGACCGACACCGAGGTGGCCGCGCACCTGCTCGCGCGTGCGTACACCGAGCACCAGGACCTCGCAGAAGCGATGCGCTCGGTGGCCCGCCGGCTCGACGGGGCGTTCACGCTCCTCGCGGTGCACGTCGACGCCCCCGGTGTGGTCGTGGGCGCGCGCCGGAACTCTCCGCTCGTCGTCGGGATCGGGGAGGGCGCGAACTATCTCGGCTCGGACGTCGCAGCGTTCATCGGGCACACCCGGAGCGCCATCGAGCTCGGCCAGGACCAGGTCGTGACCATCACGCCCGAGTCGGTGACCATCACGGACTTCGAGGGCGCACCCGTCGACGGGAAGCACTTCCACGTCGACTGGGACGCCGCCGCCGCCGAGAAGGGCGGCTACCCGAGCTTCATGGCCAAGGAGATCAACGAACAGCCGCACGCGGTCGCGGACACCCTGCTCGGGCGCTCCGACGAGGCCGGCCGGCTGGTGCTCGACGAGATGCGCATCGACGAGGCGGTCCTGCGGAGCATCGACAAGATCGTGGTCGTGGCCTGCGGCACGGCGTCATACGCCGGGCAGGTCGCCAAGTACGCGATCGAGCACTGGTGCCGGATCCCGTGCGAGGTGGAGCTGGCGCACGAGTTCCGCTACCGGGATCCGGTCGTCAACTCCCGGACGCTCGTCATCGCGATCTCGCAGTCCGGTGAGACGATGGACACGATCATGGCGGTGCGGCACGCCCGCGAGCAGGGCTCGCGCGTGATCGCGATCTGCAACACCAACGGCTCGACGATCCCGCGCGAGTCGGACGGCGTCCTCTACACCCATGCCGGCCCTGAGATCGCGGTGGCGTCCACGAAGGCGTTCCTGGCCCAGATCACCGCCTGCTACCTGCTGGGCCTGTACCTGGCGCAGCTGCGCGGCACGAAGTACGCCGACGAGATCCACGAGACACTGCGCCAGCTGCACGCGATGCCCGACAAGATCCAGAAGGTGCTCGACGGGCTCGAGCAGGTGCGGCAGATGGCGCGCTGGATGGCCGACACCCGCTCCGTGCTGTTCCTGGGCCGGCACGTCGGCTTCCCGGTCGCGATGGAGGGGGCGCTGAAGCTCAAGGAGCTCGCCTACATCCACGCCGAGGGGTTCGCGGCGGGCGAGCTGAAGCACGGTCCGATCGCGCTGATCGAGGCGGGCCAGCCGGTCTTCGTCGTCGTCCCGTCGCCGACGGGCCCGGACTCGCTGCACAGCAAGGTCGTGTCGAACATCCAGGAGATCAACGCCCGCGGAGCGCGCACCATCGTCATCGCCGAGGAGGGCGACGACGAGGTGGTGCCCTACGCCACCGAGGTGATCCGGGTGCCGCAGACGCCGACCCTGCTCGCGCCGCTCGTCACCGTCGTGCCGCTGCAGGTCTTCGCCTGCGAGCTGGCCACCGCCAAGGGTCTGGACGTCGACCAGCCGCGCAACCTGGCGAAGTCGGTCACCGTCGAATGAGGCGTGCCTTCAGCCCCGTCCATTCGCACCCCCAAGGTCCTCCAGCTGCCGGCGACTCGGCGCTTCACCCTGACCTTGGGGGAGGATGTGTCGGCGTCTGCACCCGCCGACGCACCTGAGCAGGAGCGGGAGGCGCGATGATGGGCGGTGAGGCGGCCGTGCTGCAGGCCTGGCCGGTTGCCGCCGTCCGCGCCGTCGAGGGCGACCTCCTGGCCAGCACCCCGCCCGGCGCCCTCATGCAGCGCGCCGCCGCCGGGCTGGCCGCCGTGTGCCTGCGCGAGCTCCGGAGCCGCAGGCGGGTGCGCAGCAGCCGTGCGGTGCTGCTGGTGGGTGCCGGCAACAACGGCGGCGACGCGCTCTGGGCGGGCGCACGGCTAGCGGCTCGGGGGGTGCACGTGGACGCCGTCCGGCTCGGGCCCGCCATCCATGCGGAGGGTCTGGCAGCCCTGCTCGCCGCCGGTGGCAGCCTGCTGCCCGCGGACGTGAGCCGGGACGCCGAGAATCTCCTCCGCCGGGCAGACCTCGTGCTCGACGGCCTGGTCGGCATCGGCGGCTCGCCGGGACTGCGCGAGCCCGCCGCAGGCGTGGTGGCCGCCCTCGACGACCTGCGGGCGAACGGGCACGGTTCACTCGTCGTCGCCGTGGACCTGCCGAGCGGCGTCGACCCGGACACCGGTGAGACGCCCGCCGCACACGTGCGCGCGGACGTCACCGTCACGTTCGGTGCGCCCAAACCGTGCCTGTTCGTGCCGCCCGCCGACCGCGCGGCGGGCCGGGTCGAGGTCGTCGACATCGGCCTGCTGCCGGGCCTGCACGGGGCGCACGAGCCCGCAGTCGAGCGGTTGACCACGGCCGGGGCGGCTGCCCTCTGGCCCGTGCCCGGCGCCGAGGACGACAAGTACCGGCGCGGCGTCGTCGGCGTCGTGGCCGGGTCACCGGCCTACACCGGGGCAGCCGTGCTCGCCGTCGGGGGAGCACTGCGCAGCGGCGCCGGGATGGTGCGTTACGTGGGCCCGGACCACCCCGCCGAGCAGGTCCGGATGCACTGGCCGGAGGCGGTCGTCGGCACCGGCCGCGTCCAGGCGTGGGTGCTGGGGTCCGGCGTCGACCCGGACGCCGACGACGGCCAGGCGGACGCCGTCCGCGAGGGTCTCGCGTCGGGTCTGCCGTGCGTCGTCGACGCGGGCGCTCTGGCGCTCCTCGCGCAAGACGCCTCCCTGCGCGACGCGCTCTCGGCGCACACCGTCCTCACCCCGCACGCGGGTGAGCTCGCCCGGCTCCTGACCGGCGTCCGAGGCGGGAGCGAGGTGGAGCGAGCGGAGGTCGAGGCGCGGCCGCTGGCCGCCGCGCGCGAGGTCGTCGCTGCGACCGGAGCGACGGTACTCGTCAAGGGCGCGACGACGATCGTCGTCCCGCCGGCAGGGCCCGCCCGCAGCGTGTCCCGGCGCGCCCGCGTGGCTCGCCACCGCCGGTGCGGGGGACGTGCTCGCCGGCATCCTCGGCACGCTGCTCGCCGCCGGGCTCGAACCCGCCGACGCGGCGGCCCTCGCGGCCGACGTCCACGGCCGGGCGGCGACGTGGGCCAGCCGCGGCGGCGACGGCGACGGCGGCGGCCCGGGCGACGTCGGGCCGGACGGGCCGGGCGGCCCGATCCTGGCGAGCGACGTCGCCGGGGCCGTCCCCGCTGTCGTCCGGACGCTGCTGGGCGGTCGCGCCTGAGAGACTGAGAGCGATGACCCTGACCGCCCCGGACCCCGCGGAGGCCCGCGCGGCGCTGCGCACGCAGCTGCCGCCGGGCCTGCTCGCAGCTGCCGTCGTCGACCTCGACGCGGTGGCCGCGAACGTCGCCGTCCTGCGCGAGCACGCTCCCGGCGCGCCAGCTCATGGCCGTCGTGAAGGCGGACGGGTACGGCCACGGGATGGTGCCCGTGGCCCGGGCCGCCTTGGCCGGTGGCGCCGACCGGCTCGGTGTCGCCCACCTGCGCGAGGCTCTCGAGTTGCGCGCCGCCGGCATCGACGCGCCCGTCCTCGCCTGGCTCACGGTCCCCGGTGACGCCTACTCCGAGGCGGTCGCGGCCGACGTCGAGATCGGCGTCAGCGACGCCGGCACGCTCGCCGACGTCGCGGCGGCCGCGCGCGCCGCCGGACGCCCCGCTTCGGTCCACCTCAAGGCCGACACCGGCCTGTCCCGCAACGGCTGCCCGCCCGAACTCTGGGACGACCTCGTCCGGGCCGCGGCGCGGCTGGCCGCCGAGGGCTGCGTCGAGACGGTCGGCGTCTTCTCCCACTTCGCGTGCGCGGACGAGCCTGATCACTCCAGCGTGCGCTCACAGCGAGAAGCGTTCGGGGAGGCGCTGGCGGCGGCCCGGCGGGCCGGCCTGCGGCCCGAGCTTCGGCACCTCGCGAACTCTGCGGCCACCGTGCTCGATCCCGCCGCCCGCTTCGACGTCGTCCGCCCCGGGATCGCCGTGTACGGACTCTCGCCCGCGCCCGCCCGGGTGCGCAGCGCGGACCTCGGCCTGCGCCCGGCGATGACCCTGCTCGCACGCGTCGCCATGGTCAAGGACGTGCCGGCCGGAGCCGGCGTCTCCTACGGCCACACCTACACCACCGGTCAGCGGACCAGGCTGGCCCTGCTCCCGGTGGGGTACGGCGACGGACTGCCGCGGCAGGCGAGCGGCACGGGTCCCGTGCTGCTGGGCGGACGCCGCCTGCGGGTGGCCGGCCGCGTCTGCATGGACCAGGTCGTCGTCGACGCCGGTCCCGGCGCCGCGGTGGCGATCGGCGACGTCGCGGTGCTCTTCGGGGACGCCGGCGCGGGCGAGCCGACCGCCACGGACTGGGCCGACGCGGCCGGGACCATCGACTACGAGATCGTGACGAGGATCGGCGCGCGGGTGCCAAGGATCCACATCGGTGCCGCGGCGAGAGCGGAACGGAACGGGGGGCGCGAGTCGTGAGCGGTGGAGGGGGTCCGAGGGTCAGGCTGCTGTCGCTCGGCGTCGGTCTCGCGGCCGCCGGTGTCGGCGCCGCGCTCGGGCTCGTGGCGGAGCACGTGACCGTCGGCAAGCCGCTGCGGCCCGACGTCGACCGGGAGGGCCGGCCGGTCGACGACGAGGGCTTCGGCACCCTGCACTCGCCGCCGGTCGTCGTGGAGGCCGACGACGGCACCCTGCTGCACGTCGAGGTCGACGAGCTCCCCGACGGGGAGGAGTCCCCGGTCACCGTCGTCTTCTCCCACGGCTACGCCTTGTCGCTCGACTCCTGGCACTACCAGCGGAAGGCGCTGCGCGGCCGGTACCGGCTCGTGTTCTGGGACCAGCGCGGCCACGGGCGGTCCGCCACGGGCCCGCACGGCTCGGCGACGATCGACCAGGTCGGGCGCGACCTCGCCAGGGTGCTGCAGGCCGTCGTGCCCGAGGGTCCGGTGGTGCTGATCGGGCACTCGATGGGCGGCATGACGGTGATGTCGCTGGCCGAGAAGGACCCCGAGTTCTTCGACGAGCGCGTTCCCGGCGTCGCGCTGATCTCCACCAGCGCGGCGGGGCTCGCGCGGGTCGACTTCGGGATGCCCCGGATCGGCCCGGTGGTCCAGCGGTTCGCGCCCGCCGCGGTGAAGGCCCTCACCCTGACGCCGGCGGGGCTCGTCGAGCGCGGCCGCCGGATCGGCAGCGACCTCGAGGCGCTGATCGTGCGCCGCTACTCCTACGACTCACCCGTGCCGGCGTCCCTGGTCCGGTTCACCGCTGACATGATCGCGACCACCCGGCTCGAGGTGATCTCGGAGTTCATGCCGACGTTCAGCACGCACGACAAGCGCGCCGCCCTCGACACGCTCGAGGGCCTCGAGGTGCTCGTGATGGTCGGGGACGGCGACCTGCTCACGCCGATCGCGCACAGTGAGGAGATCGTTGACCGGCTGCCCGGGGCGGAGCACGTCGTCGTCAAGGACGCCGGCCACCTGGTCATGCTCGAGCATCCCCGGATCGTCACGATGCACCTGATGGACCTCGTGCAGCGCTCGCTGGGAACCAAGGGCGCGTCCTGGGCGGAGCAGCGGCGCGCAACCGCGACACGACGTACCGTGACACCCGTGCGCCGTCGGGGCAGGCGCCGGGACCCCAGCGGCCTGAGCGAGGAGAGATTGTGAGCGGAGCCCACCGGGCCGAGCACGTGCACCGAGACGACGTCCCGCAGACCGCGACCCGCCTCGTCGTGCCCAGCGCCCAGGCGATGCGGGCGCTCGGCCGGGAGCTGGCGACGCTCCTGACGGACGGCGACCTCGTCGTCCTCACCGGCGACCTCGGCGCGGGCAAGACCACGCTCACCCAGGGCATCGGGTCCGGCCTCGGCGTGCGCGAGGACATCACCAGCCCGACGTTCGTCATCGCTCGCGTGCACCGGCCGCTCGGCCGCGGCCCCAGCCTCGTGCACGTAGACGCCTACCGGCTCACGTCGCTGGCCGAGGTCGACGACCTGGATCTCGACGCATCGCTCGAGGACTCCGTGACCGTCGTCGAGTGGGGCGAGGGACTCGTCGAGGACCTCGCGACGGGCCGGCTCGAGATCGTGCTGCGCCGGCCCCGCGGTGACGACGCCGGGGGCGCCGACGTCGCGCCCGTCGACGGCGACGAGCCGCGCACCGTCGAGATGACCGCCTTCGGGGCGCGCTGGCGAGGCGTCCACCTGCCCAGCCTCCCGCCAGGCTGACCCGTGCTGGTCCTCGCGCTCGACACCTCCGGCGCCGCGGTCACCGCAGCCCTGCACGACGGTCGCGCCGTCGTGGCCGGCCGCTCGACGCCCGACGCGCGGCGGCACGCGGAGCTGCTCGCGCCGTCGATCGCCGCGGTGCTCGACGAGGCGGGCGCGAGCCGCGGGGACATCACCGCGGTCGCGGTCGGGGTCGGGCCCGGGCCGTTCACGGGGCTGCGGGCGGGGGTGGTGACCGCGCGGGTGCTCGGCCTCGCCCTCGGCGTGGAGGTGGTCGGCGTCTGCTCGCTCGACGCGCTCGCCCTGCAGGTGGCCCGAGACCTGCGGGCCGGGGCCGGCTCCCTCGGCTCCCTCGGCTCCACAGGCCCCTTCGCCGTCGCCACCGACGCCCGGCGGCACGAGCTCTACTGGGCGCTGTACGAGCACCCCTCCGACCCGGACGGCGTGCCGCGGCGCCTCTCCGGGCCGGCCGTGACGGCGCCGACGGAGCTGCCGCACGCCGTCCCCGTGGCCGGGCGCGGCGCCACGCTGTACCCGGAGGAGTTCGCGCACCCGGCGGGCCCGCTCGACGTTGACGCCGGCGCGGTCGCCGAGCTCGCCGTCCGGGCTCTCTCCTACGACCCTTCAGTCAGGGCGACAGGGCAGACCTGCTCCCGCCGGAGCCCTTGTACCTGCGCCGCCCGGACGCCGCCCCGCCCGGCGCCCGCAAGCGGGTGCTGACGTGAGCGCTCCTGGTGGGATCAGGCCGTCCTCGATCCGGTTGCGGCCGATCCGATTGAGGCCCATGCGGTGGTGGGACGTGGCGGCGGTGCAGGCTCTGGACGCCGAGCTGTTCGGGGCCACCGCCTGGACGCCGGCGGCATTCTGGTCCGAGCTCGCGGCCGGGCCGACCCGGTGGTACGTGGTGGCCGAGGAGGGAGCGGACTCGAGCGGCGCGGCCGGCGTGCCCGGCGCCACCTTCCCGGCCAACTCGCCGGCCAACTCGCCGGCCACCTCGCCGACCACCTCGCTGGCCGGCTACGCCGGGCTGCTCGTCCCCGGGCCCGAGGCCGACGTCCAGACGATCGCGGTCGCCCCGTCCGCCCAGGGCAGGGGCGTCGGAACGCGGTTGCTCAGGGCGTTGACCGCCCGGGCCGCGCGCAGCGGGGCGAGGAGCCTGCTGCTCGAGGTGCGCGCCGACAACGCCGCCGCGATCGCCCTGTACGAACGCGAGGGCTTCGAGCGCATCTCGGTGCGCCGTCGCTACTACCAGCCGGACGACGTGGACGCCTGGATCATGCGGCGCCGTCCGCTGCCGGCGCCGGGGGACACTGAGACCGGGGCAGTGAGAACGAGACTGGACCGAGGATGGCTGACGACCCGCTGGTGCTCGGGATCGAGACGTCGTGCGACGAGACCGGCATCGGGCTGGTCCGCGGCGAGCGGCTGCTCGCCGACGCCGTCGCCAGCTCCGTCGAGGAGCACGCCCGGTTCGGCGGCGTCGTCCCCGAGGTCGCCAGCCGCGCGCACCTGGAGGCGATGGTCCCGACGATCGAGCGGGCCTGCGCGCACGGCGGGCGTCCGGCTCGGGGACGTCGACGCGGTCGCGGTCACCGCCGGCCCGGGGCTGGCGGGCGCGCTGACCGTCGGCGTCGCCGCCGCGAAGGCGCTCGCCGTCGGGCTCGGCGGTGCCGCTGCACGGGGTCAACCACCTCGCCGCGCACGTGGCCGTCGACGTCCTCGAGCACGGCCCGCTGCCGGAGCCGACGATGGCCCTGCTCGTCTCCGGCGGGCACTCGTCCCTGCTCCTGGTTCCCGACGTCACCGCCGACGTCCGGCCGCTGGGGCGCACGATCGACGACGCCGCCGGCGAGGCGTTCGACAAGGTCGCGCGGCTGCTCGGGCTGCCGTTCCCCGGCGGCCCGCACATCGACCGGCGGCCCGCGAGGGCGACGCCGCTGCGATCGACTTCCCGCGCGGGCTCACCGCCCCGCACGACCTGGAGCGGCACCGCTACGACTTCTCGTTCTCGGGGCTGAAGACGGCGGTGGCCCGCTGGGTCGAGCGCCGCGAGGCGGCCGGGGGAGCCGGTGCCGGTGGCCGACGTCGCGGCGAGCTTCCAGGAGGCGGTGGTCGACGTGCTGACGCGCAAGGCGGTCGCCGCCTGCCGCGAGCACGGCGTCGGGGACCTGCTCATCGGCGGCGGGGTAGCGGCGAACTCACGGCTGCGGGCGATGGCACTCGAGCGGTGCGACGCGGCCGGGCATCCGCCTGCGGGTGCCGCCGCCGGCACTGTGCACCGACAACGGGGCGATGGTCGCCGCCCTGGGCGCGCAGATCGTGCGCCGGGGGCTCCCCGCGTCGGGGCTGGACCTGCCGGTCGACTCCGCGCTGTCCGTCACCACGGTGACCGTTTGATCTGCGCTTGACGCTGTGCCGGACCGGTGCCCATGATGCGCGCAGTTCCTGCTGGCCACGGGGTGTCGACGGCGTCCGCCGTCGCCCGGAAGGGCGGCTGCAGCATGGTGACGTCCACGCCGATCCGCTGGTCGCGGGCCGTGACCACCCTGCTGGCGGGCCTGCTCGCGGTCGCGGCGGTCGTGGCGGCCGGGTACGCGGCGACCGCGCTGTTGTCCCAGGCGTCCGACCGGTCCGGCGCCGTCTGCGGGAGTGCCTGGCGCTTCCACGTGGGCAGCGGCACGCAGGTCGCCGCCCGCCGAGCTCACCCCGCAGCAGCGCGCGCGGGTGAGCCAGGAGTGCGCGGTCTCGGGGAACGCCGACTGGCTGCGGGGGGTCCACTACGGGCGGCTCGCGGCCGCCGCCGCAGGGGCGGCCATCGTCTTCGCCCTGTGGAGCCGGTTCACCCGGGCCGCCCCGCGCTCGCCGCGCCGCCGGCCGGCGGGTCGCCCCGCTAGCGAACCGGGCGCACCGCCAGCACGGACTGCCGACCGGCCACCCTGGTGAGCACGATCGTCGCCTCGCCGTCGCCGTCCAGGCGCAGCTGGCGGCGCAGCTGCTCGGCTCGACCGCCGTGCCCCGCTTCTTGATCGTCAGCCGGCCCACGCCCCGGTCACGCAGCCAGGTCCGCAACGACTTGAGCTGGAACGGGAAGACGTCCTCGACGGCGTAGGCGGTGGCGAGGGGGTGCGGACGAGACGGTCGCCGGTGACGTACGCGATGGTGCGGTCGAGCAGCCGCCCACCGACCGCGGCCGCCACCTGCCCGACGAGGCCGGCGCGGATCACCGCGGCGTCCGGCTCGTAGAGCACCGTGCCGACCGGCCCACGTCCGGCTCCGGCATGCCCGCGTCCGTCACCTCGCTCGGCGGCGTCGAGCTCGTCGCCGTCCGCCGGCAGGACCAGGGCGGCCCGCCGGACGCCGTCCCGGGCGAGGAGCCCGAACCAGAGGCCGGCCTCGACGAGGTCGCCGCCCACCGAGATCCACTGGGCCTCGGCGCCCTCCGGCACGAGGTGGTGCGGGATGCCCGGGGCCGTCTTGAGGCCGACGGCCGGCAGGCGGCGCCGCGAGGTCGAGCACGAACGACAGCGGCGGGGGCGCCCTCCCGGGGGTCGAGCAGCCGCTTCCCGGAGGCTGATCCGTCCATCCGGCGCGGCCGGGTCGACGAAGGCGCCGCCGATCCCGGTCAGGTCGGTCGTCGTGGCGTCCTCGCAGCCGGACGCTCGCTTCGGGCCAGTGCCGCAGGTTCATCGTGGCGACGGCCGCGGTGAGCTCGTCGCGCTCGACGGCGAGGACCTCGCGGTCGAACGTCGCCAGCGCCATCGAGTCCGAGCCGATGCCGCAGCCGAGGTCGGCGACGCGCTCGACGCCCGCCGAGGCGAAGCGCTGCGCGTGCCGGGCGGCGACCTGCAGCCGGGTGGCCTGCTCCAGCCCCGTCGGGCGTGAAGAGCATGCCCGCCGCGAAGGGCCCGAACTTGGCGCCGGCGGCGGCCCGCAGGCGGGACTGGGTGAGCGCGGCGGCCACCAGGGCGGGCGGGTTGCCGGCGGCGCGCAGCCGCTCGCCGAGCGCCATCGCCTCGGCCTCCTCGTAGGGCGGCAGCGACTCGAGCAGGGCCCAGCCCTGTTCGGTCAGCAGCGCCGAGATGCCCTCGAGGTCCACCGGCCGATCCTTCCACGCAGTGCGGGACGGTGGCGCCCGGGCGCGGTTCTCGGGGGCCCGGGGGCGGAGCCCCGGTGTGTTTGGCACTCGAGTTGACCGAGTGCTAACCGGCGGCCTAGATTCCAGTTAGCACTCTCCCTGTGAGTGTGCCAGCCAGCCAGGGGTTCGCACCGGCACCCGCGACGACGGTGCGAGTCCCGCCGGCGCCACCCATACGCCTACTTTCCGCGACATTCCCGAAGGGGAGGGTCAGCACGTGTCGGTCTCCATCAAGCCCCTCGAGGACCGGATCGTCGTCAAGCCGCTCGACGCCGAGCAGACGACGGCCTCCGGCCTGGTCATCCCTGACACCGCGAAGGAGAAGCCCCAGGAGGGCGAGGTCATCGCGGTCGGCCCGGGCCGTTTCGACGACGAGGGCGAGAAGCGCATCCCGCTCGACGTCACGGTCGGCGACACCGTCCTCTACAGCAAGTACGGCGGCACCGAGGTGAAGTACAGCGGCGAGGAGTTCCTGATCCTCTCCGCCCGCGACGTCCTCGCCGTCATCGAGCGCTGAGCTCGCGCACGTCTCCTCCTCCGGAGCTCACACCGTGAGCTGACATCCGCCCCGAACGGCCGGCCTCCGAGCCCGCTGCTCGGGGCGGACGTCGTAGAGACGAAGAGAGGAACTTTCGCAGATGGCCAAGACCCTGGAGTTCGAGGACTCCGCCCGGCGCGCACTCGAGCGCGGCGTGGACGCCCTCGCCAACGCGGTGAAGGTGACGCTCGGCCCGCGCGGCCGCAACGTCGTCATCGACAAGAAGTGGGGCGCACCCACGATCACGAACGACGGTGTGACGATCGCCAAGGAGGTGGAGCTGGAGGACCCGTACGAGAACCTGGGGGCCCAGCTCGCCAAGGAGGTCGCCACCAAGACCAACGACGTCGCCGGCGACGGCACGACGACGGCGACCGTGCTCGCCCAGGCGATGGTGCACGAGGGCCTGCGGAACGTCGCCGCCGGCGCTGCCCCCTCCGCGCTCAAGCGCGGCATCGACAAGGCCGTCGAGGCGGTCAGCGAGCGCCTGCTCGAGGTCGCCCGCGAGGTCGAGGGCAAGGAGGATATCGCGCACGTAGCGACCATCTCCGCCCAGGACGCCGAGATCGGCGGCCTCATCGCCGAGGCGTTCGACAAGGTGGGCAAGGACGGCGTCATCACCGTCGAGGAGTCCTCGACGACCGCGATGGAGCTGGACTTCACCGAGGGCATGCAGTTCGACAAGGGCTACATCTCGCCCTACTTCGTCACGGACGCCGAGCGCATGGAGGCCGTCGTCGAGGACGCCTACGTGCTCGTCCACCAGAACAAGATCTCGGCGATCAGCGAGCTGCTGCCGCTGCTGGAGAAGGTGCTGCAGGCCGGCAAGCCGCTGTTCATCGTGGCCGAGGACATCGACGGCGAGGCGCTGTCCACGCTCGTCGTCAACAAGATCCGCGGCACGTTCACCGCGGTCGGCGTGAAGGCGCCCGGCTTCGGTGACCGCCGCAAGGCGATGCTGCAGGACCTCGCCGTCCTCACCGGTGCGCAGGTCGTCTCGCCCGAGATCGGCCTCAAGCTCGACCAGGTCGGCCTCGAGGTGCTCGGCCAGGCCCGCCGCGTCGTCGTGACCAAGGACGACACGACGGTGGTCGAGGGCGGCGGCTCCCCGGACGAGGTCGCGGGACGGGTCGCGCAGATCCGCAACGAGATCGAGAACACCGACTCCGACTGGGACCGCGAGAAGCTGCAGGAGCGTCTCGCCAAGCTCGCCGGCGGCGTCTGCGTGATCAAGGTCGGCGCGCACACCGAGGTGGAGCTCAAGGAGAAGAAGCACCGCATCGAGGACGCCGTCAGCGCGACGCGGGCCGCGATCGAGGAGGGCATCGTCGCCGGCGGCGGCTCTGCGCTCGTCCACGCGGCGACCGTCCTGGAGGGCGGTCTGGAGACCGAGGGCGACGAGGCCACGGGCGTGTCGATCGTCCGCCGCGCCGCCGTCGAGCCGCTGCGCTGGATCGCCGAGAACGCCGGCCAGGAGGGTTACGTCGTCGTCGAGAAGGTGCGCAACCTGCCGGTCGGCCAGGGCTTCGACGCCGCCGAGGGCGACTACGTCGACCTCGTCGCCCGCGGTGTCATCGACCCGGTCAAGGTGACCCGGTCGGCGCTGCGGAACGCCGCCTCGATCGCGTCGATGGTGCTCACCACCGACACGCTCGTGGTGGAGAAGAAGGAGCCCCAGCCGGCCGAGACCGGCCACGGTCACGGCCACGGGCACTGACTTCGGCACTGACTCGGCACTGACTCGGCACTGACTCGGCACTGACTCGGCACCATCCACGAGGCCCGGTCCCCGCTCGGGGGCCGGGCCTTCGTGCTGTGCCGGGGGCCTCTCGCCGAAGACTCCGCACCCTGACACGCGGGAGGCCCGGCCCCGTGATTCGGGGCCGGGCCTCGCGGCGAGGTGGTGGTGCGGGATGTCGTGCGGTCAGACGGCGACCGGCATCGGGCGGCGACGCTCGGTCGCGTAAATGGCCTCGCGGTCGTCCTCGGTCAGGCCGCCCCACACGCCGTACGGCTCGCGGACGGCGAGAGCGTGCTCGCGGCACTCGAGCATCACCGGGCAGCTCGCGCAGATCGCCTTGGCGGCGGAGTCGCGGTTGCGCCGGGCCGGGCCACGCTCGCCCTCGGGGTGGAAGAACAAGGTCGGGTCCGCCTCGCGGCACGACCCCTTCAGCTGCCACTCCCAGAGGTCCGCAACCGGCCCAGGGAGTCGGGAGATCTCTGCCATGGAGTCCACCTCGCCCGTTCAGTGATGCTTTCGTCGATTTCGAGCTGTTGTCCAGACCCTAACAACCGTTGCAGTGCTTGTTCAAGTGCATCGCTTCACGAGTTGTCCAACTCATCGAACTGATCACGTCGCGCGGGCCCAGCTCGGGCGGTCCCGGGGAGATGAGACGCGTGCTCGCACTCGTGCCGCGGCACCCCGGGGCCGCGTCAGCGGTGTACCCCGGCCTCTCTCGACCTACACCCGTTCCGGCCCATGACATGAATCGCTTCTGCAACGGTTGACGCCACCCGGCTCAGGCCTTCCGCTGGCGCCTCCCACCTGCCCCCCGGACAATCGAGGCCATGGCGACGACGGGCCGCGACAGCGGGGACCCCGCAGCGCCGTCGCCGATGCTCACGGTGGCGGCCGTCGCTCGGCGTCTCGGCGTCGCCCCGTCCACCCTGCGCACCTGGGATCGCCGCTACGACCTCGGACCCTCCGCGCACACCGCGGGCTCGCACCGCCGGTACGGGCCCGAGGATCTGGCCCGGCTCGTCGTGATGCGCCGGCTCACCCTGGAGGGTGTGCCCCCCGCCGAGGCCGCGCGCATCGCCCTGGCCGCGCCGCTGGACGTTCCGGGAAGCGGGAGCCCGTCAGCGATCCCGAGTTCGGACGCTGCCGCCGGCCGCGACGTCCCACCGTCGGCCGACGCCCCCTCCTCGCAGGCCGCGGCCCCGGACGCCGCCGGCGCCGCCCCCGCCCCGACCGCCGGGCGTGGCGACGACCGGGTCCGCGCGGAGGATCCCGGCCGCGAGCGGCCCGGTGACGACCGGGGTGACAGCCGCGACGACGGCGACGAGGCCGACGACGGCCACCACCGGGCGGGCGCCACGGGCGCTCTTGCGCCGTCCGGGGACACTCCGGTCCACCGGGCGGTCGCCGAGCCCTGGCGGCCGCCCGCCATCCCCGCCGCACGCAGCCGCACGGCCGCCCTGGACCCGGCCCTGTGGCGCAAGGACTCGACCGTGCGCGAGGACATCCCCACGTCGTGGCCGCTCCCGTCGGCTCCGGCGGGAAGCCGCGGCATCCCCCGCAATGGTGGCGGTCGCATCGTCGCCCTCCCCGACGGCAGCCCAGCGGCGCGCGGTCTTGCCAGGGCAGCCATGTCCTTGGACAGCCATGAGGTGCACCGCCTGCTCGGTGACGCCGTCAAGGCGATGGGCGTCCGCGAGGCCTGGGCGACGATGGGGATGCCCGTCCTGCAGTCGATCGGCGAACGCTGGCGGGTCACCGGCGACGGTATCGACGTCGAGCACGCCTTCTCCGAGGCGGCGATGGCCGTGCTCCGCGGAGTGACGGCGACGTTGCGGCGCCCGCGCAACGTGCGCCCGGTGGTGCTCGCCTGCGCCGAGGGCGACTACCACACGCTGCCCTTGCATGCCCTGGCCGCGGCGCTGGCCGAGGAGCAGGTCGGCGTCCGGCTGCTCGGCGTCGGCATGCCGGCCTCGGCCCTGGTGGCCGCCGTCCGGCGCACGGGGCCCGCTCTGGTGTTCATGTATGCCCGGATGGCCGTGCTCGACGTGCAGGTGCTCGACCTGCTGCCCCGGCAGCGCCCGGCCCCGCGGCTGGTGGTCGGCGGCCCGGGCTGGAGCGACCAGCCGCTGCCCGCCCTGGTGTCTGTCGCGGGCAACCTCGACGAGGCCGTACAGCGGGTGCTGGAGGGCATCGACCTCTAGGGCGGAATCCGGCATTCCTCGCCGGTTCCTCAGGTTCACCCGTCCTGCTGACGACATCAGTCCTGTCGGCCCGTCCCGTGGGGGACGGCTGCGGGAGCGTCCCGCGCCGACGAGGGACGAAAGGGGCAGCCGTGGCCACGGTGCTCGTCTGCGACGATTCCGCGCTCGTGCGGGAGACCCTGCACCGCGTGCTCGTCACCGTGCCCGGCGTGACGCGGGTCGTCGACGCCGCCTCCGGCGAGGAGGCCCTGGCACGATGGCCGGTCGAGCGGCCCTCGCTCGTGCTCATGGACGTCCGGATGCCCGGCATCGGCGGTGTGGAGGCCACGCGGCGGCTGCTGTCCCGGCATCCGGACGCGGTTGTCGTCATGGTGACCGTGGCGGAGGATGCAGAGGGGGTCGCGCGGGCCGTCGTGGGCGGTGCGCGAGGGTATGTTGTCAAGGACGCGACTCGGGAGGAGATGGCCGCGACCGTGGTGCATGCCCTGTCCGACGCGCTCTGGCGTCGCTCCGCCCCCGCCCCGCGGGCCGTCGAGGGGTCGACCCCCGCGCCGGCACTGACCGAGCGTGAGATGCAGGTCCTCACGGGCATGAGCCGGGGCCGCAGCAACGCCGAGATCGGCAAGGAGTTGTTCCTCTCGGAGGACACGGTGAAGACGCACGCCCGCCGCCTGTTCCGCAAGCTGGGGGCTGCGGACCGCGCGCAGGCCGTCGCTGTCGGCTTCCGCTGGGGACTGGTGCGGTAGCGGCCCATGCCCGCTTTCGGGGAGCGTGACCAAACGGACGTAACGCGACGGCCCGGCCGCGCGATACTGCGAACGGACGACGCCGCTGAGAACCTGCAGTGGCTCGCCGCCCGCGCGGTGGAGGGGAACGCGCAGGCCACGGAGTCGTTGCTCGGCGCCGTCCACCGGATGGTCCACCGCTACTGCCGGGCGCGCCTGTCGCGTTATCCCGGCGCCGAGCACGCCGCGGACGACGTGGCGCAGGAGGTGTGCATCGCCGTGCTGTCGGCCCTGCCGCGGTACCGGGACGAAGGGAAGCCCTTCGAGGCCTTCGTCTACCGGATCGCCGCGAACAAGGTGGCCGACAGCCAGCGGGGAGCCTACCGGCGGCCTCAGCCCCAGGCCGAGCTGCCCGAGGTCGTCGACCTCAGCGACGGGCCGGAGGCGCTGGCCGTACGAGCGAGCGACGCCGCCCAGGCTCGCGCGCTGCTCGACGTCCTGCCCGACTCCTTGCGCGAGCTCATGGTGCTGCGTGTCGCCGTCGGCCTCTCGGCGGAGGAGACGGGCCGCGCGCTCGGGATGAGCGCGGGCGCCGTCCGGGTCGCCCAGCACCGGGCCCTGCAGAAGCTGCGGGCCGCGGCCGAGCAACCGGCCAGGGACCAGGTATGACCCCTTCCGACGACCCCTTCGACGCCCGCCCCACCGGGGAGCTGCTCGCCACCGATGCTCTGCTCGACCGGGTGGGCGCGCGGGCACCGACACCGGACGACCTCGACGACCCGCTGATCGCCGCGCTCGCACTGATGGCCGCCGAGATCGACCTCGACGCGGTTCCTGTCGAGGAGACCCGGGCCGGGGTGGCGAGCGCCGTCCCGGAGCTCGCGCCGCCGGCCGCGCCGGAGGCTCTCGCCCACGAAGAGAACACGGCCCTGGTGATCGACCTGCGGGATACGGCTGCACGGCGTGGCCCGCAGCGGAACGAGCTGCATCCCCCGCAGCGCCGTCCGCGTTCCCCGGAACGGCAGCCCGAACGCACCGGCCCCCCCGCGGCGATGGCGCCGCCGCGTTCCCTGCCCCGGATGCCCCCGCCCGGTGGCGCCCCGACCGGCCCGCGGTCCCCCCGCGGGCGGCGCGAGCGCACGATGCGGCCGATGGTCGCCGTCGCCGTGGCCGTTCTGGCGATCGTGCTCGGCTCGGGCGTCAGCGCCGCCCTGACCGGCGGCCGCTCCGTCAATCCGCTCGACGGCCTCCAGCAGGTGGTCGCAGACCTCACCCACGGGCGCACGCAGGACCAGCTCAGGGTCTACGAGGACGTCAAGCGGCACCTCGACGCGGCGCAGAAGGCGGCGGAGGCGGGCGAGGACGACAGTGCGCGAGCCGAGCTCGCCAAGGTCAGCAAGCCCGTGCTCCAGCGGCTGACCGACGAGGACCGGGCGTCGGCGCTGAAGCGGGTCGCCGAGGTCGAGAAGGTGCTCGAGCGCTGAGCCCCGGATCGTCGCGGGCGGACCGGGCGGACCGGGCGGCTGGGGGGACAGGGCCTACCATCGAAAGGGTGACCTCGATGAGCACCCCCGACGACATGCTCGTGCCGACCGGCCTCACCTACGACGACGTCCTGCTCCTGCCGGCCGAGAGTGACGTGCTCCCGAGCGAGGTCGAGACCACCTCTCGCGTCTCCCGCCGGGTCGAGGTCCAGGTGCCGCTGCTGTCGGCCGCGATGGACACCGTGACCGAGGCCCGGATGGCCATCGCCATGGCGCGCCAGGGCGGCCTCGGGGTGCTGCACCGGAACCTCGCGATCGAGGACCAGGCCCAGCAGGTCGACCTCGTGAAGCGTTCCGAGGCAGGCATGGTCACGCATCCGGTCACCACGACCGCCGACGCCAGCCTCGCGGAGGTCGACGCCCTGTGCGCGCGCTACCGCATCTCGGGGCTGCCCGTCGTCGACTCCGACGGTCGCCTGCTCGGCATCGTCACCAACCGCGACCTGCGCTTCGAGACCGACCTGACCCGGCGCGTCGGCGAGGTCATGACCCGGATGCCGCTGGTCACCGGCCCGGTCGGGATCTCCGCCGACGACGCGATGGCGCTGCTCGCCCGGCACAAGGTCGAGAAGCTCCCGCTCGTCGACGAGTCCGGCCGGCTGCGCGGCCTCATCACCGTGAAGGACTTCACCAAAAGCGAGCAGTATCCGCAGGCCACCAAGGACGACTCGGGCCGGTTGCGGGTCGGTGCCGCGATCGGCTTCCACGGCGACGCCTGGCAGCGCGCCATGGCCCTGGTCGACGCCGGCGTCGACGCCCTCTTCGTCGACACCGCCCACGGGCACTCCCGGGGTGTCCTCGACATGATCAAGCGGTTGAAGAACGAGCCCGCCGCCGAGCACGTCGACGTGGTCGGCGGCAACGTGGCCACTCGCGCCGGTGCTCAGGCGCTGGTCGAGGCGGGTGCGGACGGCGTCAAGGTGGGTGTCGGGCCTGGTTCCATCTGCACGACGCGGGTCGTCGCGGGTGTCGGCGTCCCTCAGGTGACCGCCATCTTCTCGGCGGCGCAGGCCTGCCGCGCCGCCGGCGTCCCGGTGATCGGGGACGGCGGCCTGCAGTACTCGGGCGACATCGCCAAGGCGCTGGTGGCGGGGGCGGACGTCGTCATGCTGGGCTCCCTGCTCGCGGGGTGCGAGGAGAGCCCGGGGGAGCTCGTGTTCATCAACGGCAAGCAGTACAAGCAGTACCGGGGGATGGGCTCGCTCGGTGCGGCGCAGTCGCGCGGGCGGGGACGTTCGTACTCGAAGGACCGGTACTTCCAGAGCGACGTGGCCGACGACCAGTTCGTGCCCGAGGGCGTCGAAGGGCAGGTGCCCTACCGGGGTCCCCTGTCTGCCGTGGCCTACCAGCTGGTCGGCGGTCTGCGGCAGTCGATGCTGTACGTCGGCGCGCACACTGTGCCCGAGCTTCAGGAGCGCGGCGAGTTCGTCCGGATCACGCCCGCGGGCCTCAAGGAGAGCCACCCGCACGACGTCCAGATGACGGTCGAGGCGCCGAACTACACCTCGCGGTCCTGAGGCTCGCGGGTCCTGAGGCTCGCGGGTCCTGAGGCTCGCGGGTCCTGAGGCTCGCGGTCCTGACCCATTGTCGGCGAGGCCGCCTGTGCCGTTCTCGTCGTGATGCTCTGGGCGGCAGCGAACGCGAGGAGAGGCACAGGGAGGGACATGTCCTTTCGACCGTATGCGCTGCCCCACCATACGGGGCAGCACATACGGTCGGCAGGAGTACGTCCGTCGCCGCGGCTCCTCAGGGTGAGCCTCCGACCACGAACAGTGCGGGCCCTGAGCCTGGACGGTTGGCAGCAGCCGACGCGGTCGCCGGTCGGTCGGGCCCGGGCGCAGCACAGCCCCGACTAGCCTGGTGCGGTGAGCGAGATGGAGATCGGCCGAGGCAAGCGCGCGCGTCGCGCGTACACCTTCGACGATGTCGCCGTGGTGCCGAGCCGGCGGACCCGCGACCCCGAGGAGGTCAGCGTCGCGTGGCAGATCGATGCCTACCGCTTCGAGCTGCCCGTCGCGGCTGCCCCCATGGACTCGGTGATGTCGCCCGCGACCGCGGTGGCCCTCGGCCGGCTCGGCGGGCTCGGCGTCCTCGATCTCGAGGGGCTCTGGACGCGTTACGAGGACCCCGAGCCGCTGCTCGCCGAGATCGCAGCGCTCGACCCCGCCGTCGCGACCCCCCGCATGCAGGAGATCTACGCGGAGGACATCAAGCCCGACCTGATCGCAGCCCGCGTGAAGGAGATCCGCGAGGCCGGCGTCACGGTCGCGGGCGCCCTCACCCCGCAGCGCACCCAGCAGTTCTGGCGGACAGTCGTCGACGCCGGCGTCGACCTGTTCGTCATCCGCGGCACCACTGTGAGCGCCGAGCACGTCTCGGGACGCGCGGAACCCCTCAACCTCAAGCGGTTCATCTACGAGCTCGACGTCCCGGTCATCGTCGGCGGCTGCGCGACGTACACGGCGGCACTGCACCTCATGCGCACCGGAGCCGCAGGCGTCCTCGTCGGGTTCGGCGGCGGCGCCACCCACACCACCCGCACCACGCTCGGGATCCACGCGCCGATGGCCACCGCCATCGCCGACGTCGCCGCCGCCCGCCGCGACTACATGGACGAGTCCGGCGGCCGCTACGTCCATGTGATCGCCGACGGCGGCATGGGCCGGTCCGGGGAGATCGTCAAGGCGGTGGCCTGCGGCGCGGACGCCGTCATGCTGGGCGCCGCCCTCGCCCGGGCCGGGAACGCCCCGGGGCACGGGTACCACTGGGGCCCCGAGGCTCACCACCCTGCGGTGCCGCGCGGGGAGCGCGTGCACGTCGGGACCGCGGGCTCGCTGGAGGAGATCCTGCTGGGCCCAGCCCGCACCGCCGAGGGAACGACCAACATCGTGGGTGCCCTGCGGCGGGCGATGGCGACGACCGGCTACTCGGACCTCAAGGAGTTCCAGCGGGTCGAGGTCGTGGTGTCGCCGTACCGGCCCAGCTGATCGGGCCGAAGGGCCCGTCCGGTGCTGTTGCGGGTGGGGTTACCGTTCCCTCACGAGATCACCCCGGCGCACGCAGGCCCGGAGGGACGCACTCGCGCTCCCGGGCCGGGAAGAGGAGTCATGTACCCAGCTCGCCGACGTCTCGGCCGCGCCCCCGCGCTCACGGCCGGCCTCGCACTGCTCGCCGTCCTCGCCGCGTGCGGCGGCGGCTCCTCCGCAAGTTCCAGCACCGCCGCGACGGGCGGCGCAGGCGCCTCCGCGAGCGGCTCGACACCGTCGGTGGCCAAGGACGACGCGGCCGCGAAGCTGCTTCCCTCCTCGATCTCGTCCAAGGGCACGCTGACGATCGGCACCGACGCCTCCTATGCGCCCAGCGAGTTCGTCGACACCGACGGCAAGACGGTCGTCGGCTTCGACGCCGACCTCGCCAAGGCCCTCGGCCAGGTGCTCGGGCTCAACGTCACCCTTCAGAACGCGCCCTTCGGCACGATCATCGAAGGCGTCAAGAGCGGCAAGTTCGACCTCGGCGTCTCCTCGTTCACCATCAACCCCGACCGGATGAAGCAGGTCGACATGGTGAGCTACTACAGCGCCGGCACGTCCTGGGCCGTGCCCTCCGGGAACCCGATGGGGATCACCCCCGACAACGCCTGCGGCAAGAAGATCGCCGTCCAGAAGGACACGGTCCAGGTCGACGACATCACCGCCCGCTCCAAGAAGTGCACGGACGCCGGCAAGCCGGCGATCACGGTCGAGCAGTACACCCTGCAGAGCGACGTCGACGAGCGCCGTCGTGACCGGCAAGGACGACGCCGAGCTGGCCGACTCGCCGGTCATCGCCTACGCCGTCAAGCAGACGAACGGCAAGCTCCAGGAGGTCGGGAGCGTCTACGACTCGGCGCCGTACGGCATCGTCGTGCCGAAGGGCCAGGGTGACTACGCCAAGGCGGTCCAGGGGGCGATGCAGAAGCTCATCGACAGCGGCGTCTACCAGAGCATCCTCACGAAGTGGGGAGTCCAGGCCGGCGCCGTCAAGACCGCCGCGATCGATCCGGCGTCATGAGCAGCACGGCGACGACCGACCGGGACACCAGGCCGGCGCCGATCAAGGCCGTCCCGGTTCGGCACCCCGGCCGCTGGGTCGCGGTCGCCGTCATCGCACTGCTCGTGGCGATGGCGGTCAACAGCGTCCTCACGAACCCGAACTGGGCGTGGCAGTTCCAGTTCCAGAACGCGTTCACCGAGCCCGTGGTGCACGGCGTCCTGACGACGCTGTGGCTCACCGCCGCCTCGATGGCGATGGGCGTGCTCCTCGGCATCGTCCTTGCCGTCATGCGGCTGTCGCCCAACCCGGTCCTGTCCGGCAGCGCGTGGTTCTACATCTGGGTGTTCCGCGGCACCCCGGTCCTCGTCCAGCTCGTCATCTGGGCGAACCTCGGATCGCTCTACCGGCAGATCAGCCTCGGCGTCCCGTTCGGCCCGGGGTGGTTCACGATCGACACCCGCAACCTGATCCCCAACGCCGTCGCCGCGCTGCTGGGCCTGGGTCTCAACGAGGCCGCGTACATGTCGGAGATCATCCGGGCGGGGATCCTGTCTGTGGACGAGGGACAGACGGAGGCGGCGTCCGCGCTCGGGATGTCCCGCATGCAGACGCTGCGGAGGATCGTGCTGCCGCAGGCCATGCGCGTGGTCGTCCCGCCGACGGGCAACGAGACGATCTCGATGCTCAAGACGACCTCGCTCGTCAGCGCGGTTCCCTACGCCGAGCTCTTCTTCCAGACGGAGGCCGTGGGCAATCGGACCTTCCAGCCGTTCCCGATGCTGGTCGCAGCCAGCTTGTGGTACCTGGCCATGACCAGCGTGCTCATGATCGGGCAGTACTACATCGAGCGGCACTACGCGCGCGGCTCCGTCCGGACGCTGCCGCCGACGCCGCTGCAACGGATGCGGGCGCGCGTCGCCAGGAGCGGTGATCGGCGATGACCGGGGACGTCGATCGGGGCACCCCCATGGTCAAGGCCGAGCAGCTGCACAAGTGGTTCGGCTCGGCGCACGTCCTCAAGGGCATCGACGTGGAGGTCAAGCGGCGCGAGGTCATGTGCGTGGTCGGGCCCTCCGGATCGGGCAAGTCCACCCTGCTGCGCTGCGTCAACCACCTCGAGAAGATCGACAGCGGCCGGCTGTCCGTCGACGGCGAGCTCGTGGGCTACCGCGAGCGCGCCGGCAAGCTCTACGAGCTGCGCGAGCGGGAGGTCGCGCGGCAACGCCGCGACATCGGGATGGTGTTCCAGCGGTTCAACCTCTTCCCGCACATGACCGCCATGGAGAACGTCCTGGAGGCGCCCTGCCGGGTCAAGGGCGAGCCCAAGGGCGCTGCCCGCGAGCGCGCGCAGGCCCTGCTCGACCGGGTCGGGCTCGGGAACCGCGGCGGCGCCTACCCGGCCCAGCTGTCCGGCGGCCAGCAGCAGCGCGTCGCGATCGCCCGGGCGCTCGCGATGCAGCCGAAGCTCATGCTGTTCGACGAGCCGACGTCCGCGCTCGACCCCGAGCTGGTCGGAGAGGTCCTCGACGTCATGCGCGGGCTCGCGCTCGACGGCATGACCATGATCGTCGTCACCCACGAGATGGGGTTCGCCCGGGAGGTGGGCGACAGCCTCGTGTTCATGGACGACGGCGTGATCGTCGAGAGCGGGGAACCGAAGCAGGTGCTGCTCGACCCTCGCCACGAGCGGACGCGCGCCTTCCTGTCGAAGGTCCTGTAGGGCGGGACATGTCGGGCATAACACTGCGAGCGGGACCCGTTTAAGGATTCGGTGGGCGCTGCCGAGGGGTAAGCAGACGCCGCCGAACCCCTGGGAGCACGACATGACGATCATCAAGGCCACCTGCCCCGTCTGCGGCGACGTCCAGCTCAACCGCGACCAGGTCCGGCTCGTCCTGCACCCCGTCCGGGACCGCTCGTTCTACTCCTTCACATGCAACGTCTGCGACGACGAGGTCCGCAAGCCCGCGGGCCCCGAGGTCGTCCGGCTGCTCCGGATGGGTGGAGTCGTCCCCGAGAGCGCCGACTTCCCGGCCGAGGCCGCCGAGGAGCACCACGGCCCCGCCCTGACCCGCGACGACCTGCTGGACTTCGTCACCTGGCTCAACTCGGCGACCGCGATCGCCGCGGCCGCCGGGGCCGGCCTGCACCGCCGGCTCGAGGAGGAGGACGACTCCGTCCGCCAGCAGCCCTGACCCTGTAGTCAGGGCTCGCGGGGCGTGCCTACCCTGCGGGCATGTCGGAGCGTGCCCTCGCGGACCCGGAGTCCGAGCCGATCCCGGCCGGCCACACGGCGACGTGGGCCGTCGACCCGGCACGCGGGCGGCGCCTGACGGCCCGCGTCGTGGCAGCCCGGGACGCCCCGCGAGAGACCACCACCGCTCCCTTCACCGGGGCTCCGCTCGCCGAGCTGCCCCTGTCCACCCCTGACGACGTCCGCGTCGCCGTCGCCCGCGCCCGCAGCGCCCAGCCCGGGTGGGCGGCCCGCGACGTCCGGGACCGTGCGCAGGTGCTGCTCCGGCTGCACGACCTGGTGCTCGCCCGCCGGGCGGAGCTCCTCGACCTGGTGCAGCTCGAGTGCGGCAAGGCCCGGGCGCACGCCTTCGAGGAGATCGCGGACGTCGCCATCAACGCGCGGTGGTACGCCCGGCGCGGGCCCGGCATGCTGGCCGACGTCCGGCACCCCGGGCTGGTGCCCGGCCTCACCCGGGTCACCGAGGTACGCCACCCGAAGGGTGTCGTCGGCGTGATCGCGCCCTGGAACTACCCGTTCACCCTCGCCCTGTCCGACGCGCTCCCCGCGCTGCTCGCCGGGAACGCCGTCGTGCTCAAGCCCGACACCCGCACCGCCCTGACGGCCCTCGCCGGTGCCGAGCTGCTCGCCGAGGCGGGTCTGCCGGACGACGTCCTCGGCGTCGTCGTCGGCGACGGGCCGGTCGTCGGCGGTGCCCTCGTCGACGCCGTCGACCACGTCTGTTTCACCGGCTCGACCGCCACCGGCCGTACGGTCGCGGCCCGCGCCGCGACCCGGCTCGTGGGCGCGAGCCTCGAGCTCGGCGGCAAGAACGGGGCGTACGTCGCCGCGGACGCGGATCTGGACCGCGCCGCAGAGGGCGTCGTCCGGGACTGCTTCTCCAGCGCCGGCCAGCTCTGCGTCTCGATCGAGCGGCTCGTGCTGCACGACGCGGTTGCCGACGCCTTCCTCGACCGGTTCCTGGACCGGGTCCGCCGGCTGCGGCTGGGCACCGGGCTCGACTTCTCCGCGGACGTCGGCAGCCTCGTCTCGCCGGAGCAGCTCGCTCGCGTCCGGGACCATGTCGAGGACGCCGTCGCCCGCGGCGCCACGGTCCTCGCCGGCGGGCGCCACCGGCCCGACGTCGGTCCGCTGCTTCTTCGAGCCCACCGTGCTCGAGGGCGTGCCCGCCGACGCCGTCTGCGCGCTCCAGGAGACCTTCGGCCCGGTCGTCGCCGTCCGGCGCGTCGGGTCCGACGCCGAGGCCGTCGCCGTGATGAACGAGACCGAGTACGGCCTGAACGCCTCCGTCTGGACGGGGGACGCCAGGCACGGGGCTCTGCTCGCCCGCAGCGTCGTCGCGGGCACGGTCTCGGTCAACGAGGCGTACATCGCCAGCTGGGGCTCGATCGCGCTCGCCGATGGGCGGGCGGCGCTGCCTCCGGGCTCGGACGCCGGCACGGCCGCGAAGGGCTGTTGCGCTTCACGGAGCCTCAGACGATCGCGGTGCAGCACGGCCCGGGTTTCGGCGTCGCCTACGCTCAGGGCCCCGAGCGGTTCAGCGAGCTGTTCACGCACGTGCTGCAGGCCGCGCGCGCAGCCCGGCTGCCATGGCCGTGACCGGCGCGGCCGGCGTGGGGAACAACCAGGGCGAGGGGTTCGACCACGACGTCGTCGTCGTGGGCTCCGGCTTCGGGGGCTCCGTGGCCGCGCTGCGGCTGGCGGAGAAGGGGTACGACGTGCTGGTCTACGAGGCCGGCCGCCGGTTCGAGGACGACGACTTCGCCCGGACGAGCTGGGACCTGCGCCGCTTCCTCTGGGCCCCGGCGCTCGGCTGCTTCGGGGTCCAGCGCATCCACCGGCTCCGCGGCCCGGGCGAGCACGTCGTCGTCCTCGCCGGCGCGGGCGTGGGCGGTGGTTCGCTGAACTACGCGAACACCCTCTACGTGCCGCCGGCGCCGTTCTTCACCGACCCGCAGTGGGGCGCGATCACTGACTGGCAGGCGGAGCTGGCGCCGTACTACGACCAGGCGTCCCGGATGCTCGGCGTGGTCGTCAACCCGTGCGACGGCCCGGTCGAGCAGGTCATGCGCCAGGTCGCCGACGACCTCGGGGTGGGGCACACCTTCCGCAAGACGCCGGTCGGGGTGTACTTCGGACGCGACGGGGAGCGCGAGCCCGGGGTTCGCGTGCCCGACCCCTTCTTCGGGGGCGCCGGGCCGGCTCGCACCGGCTGCGTCGAGTGCGGCAACTGCATGGTCGGCTGCCGCTACGGTGCCAAGA
Source organism: uncultured Actinomycetota bacterium (assembly GCA_963786765.1). GTDB lineage: Bacteria > Actinomycetota > Actinomycetes > Actinomycetales > Kineosporiaceae > DATKNA01. The sequence goes on from CAWBAJ010000004.1 coordinate 56,991, forward strand.
ACACCCTGGTGAAGAACTATCTGGCGCTCGCCGAGGGGCTCGGCGTCCGGGTCGAGCCGCTCCGGACCGTCATCGGACTGCAGCCGCGGGACGCCCGGAACCCGGGCCGGGGGTGGCTGGTGACGACGGTCCGCACGGGCGGGGCGTTCGCGGCCGGACGCCGTCGCTACGTGCGCACCGTGACCACGCGGCAGGTCGTCGTCGCCGCCGGCACCTGGGGGACAGCGAGTCTGCTCCAGACGCTGCGGGCGGACGCGGTGCTGCCGCGGCTGTCGCCCCGGCTCGGAACGAGAACGCGCACCAACTCCGAGTCTGTGCTCGGCGCCATGACCGCGCAGGTGCCCGCCGAGGACCTCACCCGCGGGGTCGCCATCACCGCCTCCTTCCATCCGGACGCCGACACCCACGTCGAGAACGTCAGGTACGGGCGGGGCTCGAACTCGATGGCGCTGCTCGCGACCGTGCTCGTCGACGGCTCGACCGGGGGTTCCGGCGGAAGGAGGCGGGGCCGCTGGCGCCGCCTGCCCGGCGTCGTGGCCCGGGACCCCCTGGGCTTCGCCCGGTCGTTCTCCGTCCGGCGGGCCTCGGAGCGGTCCGTGATCGGCCTCGTCATGCAGTCGCTGGACAACTCGATCACCGTATCCGCCGTCCCGCGGCGGCTCGGTCCCTTCCGGCTGCCGGGCTGGCGGCTCGACTCCCGGCCCGGGCACGGGGCGCCCAACCCCCGCTGGATCCCGGTGGGCCATGTCGCCGTCCGCAGGATCGCAGCCCGCCTGCAGGAGCGGACAGGGCTGCGCGCCACCCCGGGCGGGACGGTGGGGGACCTGGCCGACGTGCCGATGACGGCGCACTTCCTCGGCGGCTGCCCCATCGGCGCCGACCCGGGGGAGGGCGTGCTCGACCCGTACCAGCGTGTCTACGGGTACGAAGGGCTGCACGTGGCGGACGGGTCGGCGGTGTCGGCGAACCTGGGCGTGAACCCCTCGCTCACGATCACGGCGCTGGCCGAGCGAGCCTTCGCGCTCTGGCCGAACCGCGGCGATGCGGACCCGCGGCCACCGCTCGGCGCCGCGTACCGCCGGGTCGGGCCCGTCCCGCCTTGCCGCCCGGCAGTGCCCCCGGACGCGCCGGGCGCATTGCGCCTGCCGACGGCAGAATGGGCCGAGTGACCGATTCCGCGTGGACCGTGGCTGACATCCCGGACCTGGACGGAGTCCGGGCGGTGGTGACGGGAGCCAACTCGGGACTGGGGTTCCACACCACGCTCGAATTGGCTCGGCGCGGGGCGAGCGTGGTCCTGGCGGTACGGGACGAGGCCCGCGGCGCGGACGCCGTCGAGCAGATGCTGCAGCAGGTGCCGGTCGCGCGGCTCGCGGTGACCGCGCTCGACCTCGCTGACCTCGCGTCGGTACGGGCGTTCGCCGACACCGCCGCGCAGGAGCCGCTGGACCTGCTCGTCAACAACGCCGGCGTGATGGCGATCCCGCAACGGCGGACCGCCGACGGTTTCGAGATGCAGTTCGGGACGAACCATCTCGGCCACTTCGCGCTCACCGGGCTGCTGCTCCCCGCGCTGCTGAAGGGGTCGCTGACCGGAGGACCGCCGCGGGTCGTCACGCTGTCGAGCATGATCCACCGCCGTGGCCGGCTCGACCGGCAGGACCTCATGGCAGAGCGGTCGTACTCGCCCTGGCGCGCCTACGGGCAGTCCAAGCTCGCGAACCTGCTGTTCATGCGCGAGCTGCAGCGGCGGGCCGACGCCGCCTGCGTCCCGCTCCTCAGCCTCGGCGCCCACCCCGGGTTCGCCGCGACCAACCTGCAGTTCGCCGGCCCCCGGATGCGCCGCAGCCGGTTGCGGGAGTGGGTCGCACGGCTGGGGAACGTGGTGCTGGCGCAGCCGGCGGCGCACGGGGCGTGGCCGACCCTGCGGGCCGCGACCGACCCGGACGCCGCCGGCGGCGATTACTACGGGCCAGGCGGCCTCGCGGAGCAGCGCGGTCATCCGGTCCGCGTCGGCATGAGCGCGCAGGCGAGGGACGACGCCGACGCGGCCTGGCTCTGGGAGCGCTCGGTCGAGCTGACCGGCGTCCGCTACGAGGCATTGACCCCCTGACCCCTCCCTCCCCCTTACCTGACGATCAAGGAAAACTTGGGGATCAAGGAAAACTTGGGGATCAAGAAACATGATCGCGACCGGCCCGGGCAGGGCATCGGCGAGACACGAACAGGAGAACGCCATGAAGGCCGTCTGGAACGGGACCGTCATCGCCGAGAGCGACGACACGGTGGTCGTCGAAGGAAATCACTACTTCCCGCGCGAGGCACTGCGCGACGACGTCGTGCGCCCCTCCGGCACCCACACCATCTGCCCCTGGAAGGGCACCGCCTCCTACTACTCCCTCGAGCTGGACGGCGCGCAGAGCAAGGACGCCGTCTGGTACTACCCCCAGCCCAAGGACGCCGCGAAGCAGATCACGGACCGGGTGGCGTTCTGGAAGGACGTGAAGGTCACCGAATGAGAGCGACGACGCTGCACGCGCCGTTCGACGTCCGGCTCGAGCAGGTTCCTGAGCCGACGGTCGAAGGGCCCGGCGACGCCGTCGTCCGGGTCGTCGCGAGCTGCATCTGCGGCTCCGACCTCTGGCCGTACCGGGGTGATCCCGCGCCCGAGCAGCCTCGCCGGATGGGCCACGAGTTCCTCGGCGTCGTCGAGGCGACCGGCGACGAGGTGACCGGCGTCCGCACCGGCGACCTGGTCATCGCGCCCTTCCTGTGGTCGGACGGGACATGCGCCTACTGCGTCCGCGACCTGCAGACCAGTTGCCGGCACGGCGGCGGGTACGGCGGGACCGACGAGCAGGGGCGGCTCGTGGACGGCGGCCAGGGCGAGTACGTGCGCGTGCCCCAGGCCGGCGGGACGCTCGTCCCGGTTCCCGGCGGCACCGAGATCGAGCAGAGCCGGATCCCCGGTCTGCTCGCGCTGTCCGACGTCATGGGGACAGGCCACCACGCCGCGCTCGCGGCGCGCGTCGGTCCCGGTTCCACGGTCGCGGTCGTCGGGGACGGGGCGGTCGGGCTGTGCGCGGTGCTCGCCGCCCGGCGCCTCGGTGCCGAGCGGGTGATCGCGATGTCGCGGCACGAGTCCCGTCAGGAGCTGGCCGTGCGCTTCGGGGCGACGGACGTCGTCGCCGAGCGCGGCGAGGCCGGCGCGAAGGCCGTGTCCGAGCTGCTCGGCGGGATCGGCGCCGACTCGGTGCTCGAGTGTGTCGGCACGAAGGCGTCGATGGAGCAGGCGCTCGAGACGGTGCGCGACGGCGGGGCGGTCGGCTATGTCGGCGTGCCGCACGGCGTGGAGTTCCCGGCTCGCCGCCTGTTCAGCAGGAATGTGGCGGTGGGCGGGGGTGTGGCGCCCGCCCGCGCCTACCTGCCGGAGTTGCTGGACGACGTGCTCGCCGGCCGGCTCGACCCGGGCCCGGTGTTCGACGTCGAGCTGCCTCTCGACGAGGTCGCCGAGGGCTACAGCGCCATGCACGAGCGGCGGGCGGTGAAGGTGCTGCTCCGCCCCTGACACCCCTTCCGCTTGCGGAGTGATCCCCAACTTTTCCTTGATCCCCAACTTTTCCTTGATCGTCGGGGAAAGGAGGTGGGGGCGGGGCGCGGGGCGGCCGCCGGGGGTGCGACGCTGCTGACGTGCTCCGGACGGCGCTCAAGCCCCGCTGGCTGATCCTGCTGGCGGTCGTCCTCGCCGCCGCGGCCGTCATGGCCCGGCTCGGCGAGTGGCAGCTCGACCGCGCCCGCTTCAAGGGCGAGCGCGACCGGCAGGCCGCGGCCGCCGCGCACCCCCCGTTGCCCGTCCAGCAGCTCCTGCCCGTCGGCACGGCCTTTCCGGTGTCCGCCGTCGACCGGCGCGTCACCGCCCACGGACGCTGGGACCCGGCCCACGAGCTCCTCGTCCCCGGCCGCCGGCTCGGGAACGCGACCGGCCTGTGGGTGGTGACCCCGTTCCGGCTGGCCGACGGGTCGGCCATCGCGGTCGTGCGCGGCTGGATCCCGGACGCCGGCTCGGCGCCGTCAGCACGTGCCGCCCTGCCCGCCGGGGACGTCGACCTCGCCGGCGTGCTGCGCCCGTCGGAGCCGGTCGACGACCTGCAGCCGGGAGCCGTCGCCGACGCGCCCCCGGGCCAGCTGCCGGTCGTCGCCGCCGCGCTGCTCGCACAGGTGTGGCCGTACCCGCTGGCGGACGGCTACGTCGTGCAGACCTCCGCGTCCCCCGCAGCGGCGGACACCCTGCGTGCGGCCCCTACCGAGATCCCGGGCGGCCTCGCCTTCCAGAACCTGTCGTACGCACTGCAGTGGTGGCTGTTCTCGGCCTTCGGGCTGTTCTTCTGGTGGCGGCTGGTCCGTGACGACCACCGGGGCACGCTGCGCCCCGCGACACCCGCCGCCGGTGCCGGCCCTCCGGTCGGGGACGATGAGACGCTACCGACCCTTGACACCACCCGGGACGCCACCGCCGACACAGGAGAACGCCCGTGAGATCGGCCCTGAGATCGGCCCTGACCCGCTACCGCGTCCTCGCCTGGGCGACCGGCGTGTTCCTCCTGCTGCTCACGCTGCACGTGCTCGTCCAGTGGCGGCAGTCGGCCGCGGAGGGGCTCGCCTTCGGCGACGCTCCCGGCCTCGGCCGCTGGATCCCCGGCGCGCAGCACTGGGTGCCGATGGTGCACGGCTACCTGTACCTCGTCTATGTGATCGTCGCCGTCGACCTCTGGTTCCGCACCCGGCTGCCGGCCGCCCGGATGGTGCTCGTCGTCCTGGCCGGGACGATCCCGTTCATGTCCTTCGTCGCGGAGCGCTGGGTCACCGCGCACGTCCGGCCCATGATCGAGGCGCGCGAGCACCTGCCCGCCGCGGATCCGGCGGCGTCCGCGGGCTGACCCGGCCGGCAGGAAGGCCCTACTAGGCTCGGCGCATGAGCAGCCCTCTGCCCGACCCGGCGGCCCCGCCCGGCCTGCGCACGGACGCCGAGGCCCGCCGTGCGGGCGACCCGACCGACGAGATCCTCGCGGACACCGGTGAGGGCGCGATCGGCGCCGGCCCCGCCCCCGGCTCGCCCGGGTCAGCCGAGCGCCTCGCCGAGCGGAAGCACCGGCCCGTGCTGGTCGTGGACTACGGCGCGCAGTACGCCCAGCTCATCGCGCGCCGGGTGCGCGAGGCGCGGGTCTACTCCGAGATCGTGCCCCACGACACCCCCGTCGAGCGGCTGCTCGAGCGCGACCCGGCTGCCGTGATCCTCTCCGGCGGCCCGGCCTCGGTGTATGCCGAGGACGCGCCGCAGGTCGACCCCGCGCTGTTCGAGGCGGGCGTGCCCGTGCTCGGCATCTGCTACGGCTTCCAGGCGATGGCGCGCACGCTCGGCGGCGAGGTCGACCACACGGGTCTGCGCGAGTACGGCGGCACGACCGTCGACGGCCGGCCCGAGGAGTCCGTGCTGCTGCACGGCCAGCCCGCCGAGCAGTCGGTGTGGATGAGCCACGGCGACAGCGTCCGGTCGGCGCCGGAGGGGTTCCAGGTGGTGGCCGGCACGTCCGGGACGCCGGTCGCGGCGATCGAGCACGGCGACCGCAAGCTGTTCGGCGTCCAGTGGCATCCGGAGGTCCGGCACTCGACCTTCGGCCAGCAGGTGCTCGTGAACTTCCTGACCCGCGGCGCCGGGATCGACCCCGACTGGACGACCGGCGGCATCATCGACGAGCAGGTCGCCCGGATCCAGGCGCAGGTCGGGGACGGGCGGGTGATCTGTGGCCTGTCCGGCGGGGTGGACTCGGCGGTCGCTGCAGCGCTCGTGCAGCGCGCCGTTAGCGACAAGCTGACGTGCGTGTTCGTCGACCACGGCCTGCTGCGGGCGGGCGAGGCGGAGCAGGTCGAGCGCGACTTCGTCGCGGCCACGGGCGTCCGGCTCAAGGTCGTGGACGCGGCGGACCGGTTCCTCGACGCGCTCGCGGGGGTGGTGGATCCGGAGGAGAAGCGGAAGATCATCGGGCGGGAGTTCATCCGCGCCTTCGAGCAGGCCGCCCGCGAGGTCGTCGACGAGGCGGGCGCCGAGGGCGAGGAGGTGCGCTTCCTCGTGCAGGGCACGCTCTACCCCGACGTCGTCGAATCCGGCGGCGGGACCGGGACGGCGACCATCAAGAGCCATCACAACGTCGGGGGCCTGCCCGACGACCTGCGGTTCGACCTCGTCGAGCCGCTGCGGACGCTGTTCAAGGACGAGGTGCGCGCCGTCGGCCTCGAGCTGGGCCTACCGGCGGAGATCGTGCACCGGCAGCCGTTCCCGGGCCCCGGGCTGGGTATCCGGATCATCGGGGAGGTGACCCCGGACCGGCTGGAGACGCTCCGGGCCGCCGACGCCATCGTGCGGCATGAGCTGACCGCGGCAGGGCTCGACCGCGAGATCTGGCAGTGCCCCGTGGTGCTGCTGGCAGACGTGCGCTCCGTCGGCGTCCAGGGCGACGGGCGCACCTACGGTCACCCCGTCGTGTTGCGGCCCGTCTCGAGCGAAGACGCCATGACGGCGGACTGGAGCCGGCTGCCGTACGACGTGCTGGCACGCGTGTCGACGCGGATCACGAACGAGGTCCCCGGTGTGAACCGCGTCGCGCTGGACGTGACGAGCAAGCCCCCGGGCACGATCGAGTGGGAGTAGCGCACTATCGTCGCAGAGGGAGCGTGAGGGCGTCGTAGGCCGCCAGCACGCGGGTCGCGGTCGCGAAGGTCCCGGACGCCGACTCGTCGCGGCGGCGCAGCTCCGGGAACGTCGACAGCACCAGCTCCACGTCCGCGCGCGTCATGCCGAGCAGCACGGCGTGCGCGGCGTCGAGGTCGGCGAACGCCTGCGCCCGCTCCGGCGGCGCTGCCGGAGCGAGCTCGGCGGGCAGGTCCACCCCGAGCGCGCGCAACTCGGCGGCCAGCGCCGACAGGTCCGGCGTCCAGGCAACGGCGCGCGCGAAGCGCGCGAGCACCCACCGCTCGAGGGACACCGACGGCTCCCAGGGCGCCGGGACGTCGTACGCGGACGGCGGCGGCACGGGCACCTGTTCGAGCTTGAAGAAGTTGAGGTTCGCGCCCGCGTGCCGGCATCGCGCGAGGAAGTCGACCGGCAGCGAGGCCAGCGCGGCCAGCAGCAGCGGCAGCCGCGGCGCCGACACCAACGGCAGCGAGTTGCCGACCCCCACGACCGGCAGCGCGCACGGCAGCAGCGTCCGCGCGGCCGCGGCCGTCGTCACGTTCCGGTAGCCCGCCAGCCAGCCGCGGTCGGCCAGCCCCGCGAACCGCCGCTCCACGAGGTCGCGCGGCACCCAGTACCGCGGCGACGACGTCCCCCCGCCGCAGTGGTCCAGCAGCCCGGCGTGCTTGGCCTCCCACAGCGGCAGCAGACCGGGCCCTGGCGAGGCCGCGAACGAGGCGGCGTCCCTGGTCATGTGCAGCGGCGTCACGAGCCGCAGCTGCCACGGGTCGGCCAGAAGGGTCCCGTCGAGCGAGCGCCGCACCAGCACGGGGACGCGCGCGTGCACCCGCTCGACGAGCTCCGCCTCCGCCGCCGACCCGAAGGCCGGAAGCGTGCGGGTGTTCGGATTGACGAGCGCCACGGACGCGGCCGTCGCCCGCCAGGTCGCCCCGACCGCGTCGACGTCAGGGAGCCGGGTCGCGACGCACGCACCGCGGGGGGCCACCGGCGGCGCCGCTGTCGGGCCCGAACGGAGCACGAACACCGTGGCGCCGACGCGCGCGCTGACGCCCTCGAAGATCGCGCGGTCCGGGGCGAGCAGCCGCACGGCCTCGAGGGCGTCCGACTCCAGCCAGGCCCGCAGCAACCCTGACGACGAGCGGTCCGACACCACCCCGCCGGGCACGACGGCGGCGAGCCGGCCGGACGCCGACAGCAACCGCCACGCCGTCTCGAGGAAGGGCAGGTACGCGTTCACCTCGCCGACGCCCGTCAGCGGGTGCCGCCCGTCCCTCCGCACCGCCCGCGCCACGCCCGCCTGCTCGGCGCGCAGGTGCGCAGGCGGACTGCCGGCCCAGTCCCGGACGGCGACCTTGAGGCGCTCCCACGGCGGGTTGAGGACGACGGCGTCGAACCCGCCGCGCCACCCGGTCACCGGGTCCGCCGCTGCCCCGTCTACAGCGAGCACGCCGGGCAGGGCCGCCGCCCAGTCCAGGTGCTGCCGATCCCTGTCCTCCCGAACCCTGTCCCGTTCCTCGGGGACCCCGGCAGCGCCCGGGCGGGCCGGCACCGGGCCGAGCAGCGCGTCGCCGACGAGGATGCGCTCCTCGAGCTCGGCGACGAGCCGGGCGAGGGGCTCCTCGAGCCCCGCATCCTTCGCGTCGACGGCGAGCACGGCCCGGCACAGGGCGGCCGCGTCGGGGTCGGCGTCCGCACCGTGCAGCGCGGCGAAGGCGGCCCGAGGGTCGGCGCCGAGCGCGACGAGCCGGGCGAACGCGGCGCGCAGCAACGCGCCCGGGCCGCATGCCGGGTCGACCACGGTGCTTGCCGCGCCGGGAGCGGGCAGTGCGTGCCGGGCGAGCGCGGCGGCGAGCGCGGGGGGCGTGGCGAAGGCGCCGCGGCGGCGGCGTTCCGGAGCGGGCAGACGCGCGCCGTACCCGTCGGCGAGGGCCCAGACAGCGGCGTGGTCGCCCCGGCTGACGGCGTCCGCGAGCTCGTCGGTCAGTGCCTGCCCGGGCGCGGGGGAGAGCTGCGCTGTCACGAGACGTGGGTCAGGGCGAGGGCGAAGCGGCGGCGCTCGCGATCGTCCAGCTCGGCGATCGGCCGCCACGCGGCCGCGTCCGCGGAACCGCCGACCTCCACCACCCGCGGCTCGACGTCGAGTGGCACCGTTCCCGTGAACAGGAAGCGGACGGCGTGGAAGTCCTCGAGCCTGCCGTCCGGGGCGTGGCCGGTGAAGTGGACGCTGTCGACGTCCAGGAGCCGGGCGTCCGTCAGGGGCAGTCCCGTCTCCTCGTGCACCTCGCGGCGGACGGCGTCGAGCGGATCCTCGCCGTGGTCGATGCCGCCGCCGGGCAAGGTCCAGACCTTCGTGTAGGAGAGCCGGGTGAGCAGGATGCGGCCGTCGTGGGCGAGCACGGCGTAGGCGCCGGCGCGCTGGACCTTGACCGGTCCGTCTCCGGGGTCGTCCTCCGGCGGAACGGGCGTGGCGGCGGACGGGGTCCAGGGGCGCGGCAGGGCGTCGTAGCCGATGCGGAGCAGGTGCCGCCGGACGCCGTCGGCGCCGTCGGCGACCTCCGACGTGACGGACCGCAGCGAGATCGCATCGACGTCCTCGCCGAAGTGTTCGACGGCGGCGCGGGACGCCGCTGCACGCGGATGCTCGCCGTGACGCACCACGCTGTGTGCCTCCCGCGTCCCCCCGGCCCCGTCCGGCAACGCCACGCACGCCACCACCTGCTGCTCCTCCCGCACGGTGAGACGGTACTGCGCCGCGTGCGTGCGTCCCGGAGCCGCGCCCCTAGGCTGGCGGGGATGACGACGACCCAGGGACCCGGGGTGGGCACCGCGCGCCGCCTCGCCCTGCGGACGTTCCGGGCGCTGCCGCGGCCGCTGCGCATCCTCGCCGTCCGGATCATCGCGCCGCATCACACGGTGGGGGCGCTCTGCTTCCTCGAGCGGGACGACGGCCGCGTCCTGCTCCTGCGCCAGTACCACCGCGACGGGCTCACCCTGCCGGGCGGCCTGCTCAACCGCGGTGAGGACCCGGCGCGGGCGGTCGTCCGCGAGGTGCGGGAGGAGACGGGGCTCGCCGTCGAGGTCGACATGCCGTTCGCCACCCTCGTGGCGCCGGGCAGCCGCCGGGTCGACGTCCTCTTCCACGTGCCGGTGACCGGTCAGGTCCCGGTTCGCGCGAACGGCGAGGCGATCCGCGCCGAGTGGCTCGCGCTCGCCGAGGCGGGCGAGGTCGACGAGCCCACGGCGATGTCGTTCGCGGCGTTCGAGCGGTGGCGGGCGAACGCAGCCGCGGTGCACCGTGGCAGGGTGCTGCCCGGGTGAGCCTCGCCGGCGTCGTCCTCGCCGCCGGCGCCGGGACCCGCCTGCGGCCGCTGACGGATCTGCGGCCGAAGGCGCTGTGCCCGATCGGCACGGTTCCGCTGCTCGACCTGGCCCTCGCACGGCTGGCCCCGCTCGTCGAGGGGGTGGCCGTGAACGCGCACCATCGCTCCGAGCAGGTGGTGGCGCACGTCGGACCGACGGCACACGTGTCTGTGGAGGTGGGAGAGGCGTTGGGGACCGCCGGGGCGCTGGGCGGGCTCCGGTCGTGGCTCGACGGGCGGGACGTACTCGTCACGAACGCCGACGCCTATCTGCCGTCCGGTCTCGGTCGGTTCACCGCGGGGTGGGACGGCGAACGGAGCCGGCTGCTGTGCGCACCGGTCGACGGTCCGGGCGACTTCCCGTCGGCGGGCCCGGGCTTGCGGTACGTCGGCGCCTGCCTGCTGCCGTGGCGAGCGGTGTCGGGGCTCGAGGCCGAGCCCAGCGGGCTGTACGAGGTGCTCTGGCGGGACCGGCTGCCGCAGCTCGACCTCGTGACGCTCGCCGAGGCGGGACTGCCGCCTGTGGCGTTCGACTGCGGGACGGTGGCCGACTACCTGGCTGCCAACATGCACGCGAGCCGCGGCGCGAGCGTGGTCGACCCGGATGCTCTCGTCGAGGGGACGGTGGACCGGTGCGTCGTCTGGGACGGCGCGTATGTCTCCCCGGACGAGCACCTGGTGGACGCCGTCCGCGCCGGCACCCGGGATGCCCCCGTGACGGCCCGCCCCACCTGAACCCTCCTCCTCCTCCTCCTCCTCCTCAGCGATCAAGGAAAAGTTGGGGATCAAGGAAAAGTTGGGGATCACTGTTCTGGGCAAGGAATCGGGCAAGGGTCTGGGCAAGGCCGGGTTGCCAGAGTCCGCGCCATGCCTGCCGAACTGCTTCTGGACGGTCAGCCCTTCGACCGCCGCACGGCCCGCGACCATGGCGTGAATGGCGAACAGCTGCGGAGGATGCTGCTCGCCGGCTCCGTCCGACGCGTCCTCAACGACGTGTACGTCGATGCCCGCGCACCCGACGACCTCGCCTTCCGGGCACGATGCCTGCGCCTCAAGCTCCCCCGCGGCGCGGCTCTGTCGCGGCTGACCGCCGCGTGGCTGTTCGGCGTCGAACTGACCCTGCTCTCCCCGCCCGACGGCCCGATGCCTGTCGAGTGCACGGTCCCTCCCGGGCGCGAACCCCTCAGCCGTGCCGGCATCCGGTCGTATGCGGCGCCTCTGGACGCAGACGTCGACCTGGTCTTCGTGGCCGGCCTCCCGTGCACGTCGCCCGTACGGACGGCCGTCGACCTGCTCCGCTGGCTGCGGCCGCACGAGGGTCTGGCGATCGTCGACGCGATGTCAGCTCGAGGCCTGATCCAGGCGCTCGAGCTCCCGGCCGCGGTGGAGCGCTTCACGGGCGCACCCGGCGTTGCCCAGGCCCGGTACCTCGCGGCGATCGTCGAACCCCTCACCGAGTCCCCGGGAGAGTCCTGGACCAGGCTCCGCCTCGTCGACGCCGGCTTCCCCCGCCCCGAGGCGCAGATCGCGGTTCCGAACGACGGCAGCGCCCGGCACTACCGGCTCGACATGGGCTGGCGTGGTCGGCGGGTCGCTGTGGAGTACGACGGGGAGGAGTTCCACGAGGCGCCGCATCAGCGCCGGCACGACAAGCGCCGGCGAGACGACCTTCGCCGCCGGTTCGGTTGGACCGTTCTCGGCGTCGGCAAGGGCGAGGTTCTGGGGCCGTCGATGTTGCTGGAGTGGGCGGTGGGTGCGCTGCTCGGTCTCGAGCCACGGATTGCTCGCCGACGGTGGTGACCAGAGGCGAGGGGGAGGTCGGCCGCGAGTGCCGACGGAGGCGCTCGCGGCCGACGGTCCTTGATCCCCAACTTTTCCTTGATCCCGAACTTTTCCTTGATCGTCGGGGAGGTGCGACGGGGAGGGGAGGATCAGGACGCCTCGAGGCCTCGCTTCAGGGCGGCGGCGATCTCGGCGACACGCTTGCCCTGGTACACCGCGGCGTCGAGCGCCACCTGGTCGGGGTCGGGCCCTTCGCCGCTGACGAACGACGACCCGTAGGGGTTGCCGTCGGCGAACTTCACCGGGTCGGTGTAGCCCGGTGCCACGACGATCCCGCCGAAGTGGTGCACGGTCGTGTAGAGCGCCAGGATCGTCGTCTCCTGGCCGCCGTGCTCGGTCGACGTCGAGGTGAAGCCCGAGTAGACCTTGTCGGCGAGCAGGCCCTTGCTCCACTGCGGGCCGAGCGTGTCGATGAACTGCTTGAGCTGTGCCGCCACGTTCCCGTAGCGCGTCGGCGAACCGAAGACAACGGCGTCGGCGGTCACGATGTCGTCGGCGGTCGCCTCCGGGACGTCCTGCGTCTCGATCCGGTGCTGCTGCCATCCCTCGTTGGTGGCGATGGCCTCCTCGGGGGCGAGCTCGCGCACCTTCTTGATGGTCACCTCGGCGCCGGCCTTCTCGGCGCCCTCGCCGATGGCCTGGGCGAGCCTGTACGTGGTGCCGGTGGAGCTGTAGTAGATGACCGAGACCTTGACCTGGTCCACGAGGGATCCCCTTCGTCGGCAGAACGGTTCGCCCGACCCCATAACCGCTCAGGGGCCGGGCAAACCGGGCAGACCGTATGATCTTCAACTAATTCCGGGGGGATCTGGCCTCCCGTGCCGCGCCGAGCACACCCCCGCCGAGGAGCAGGGCGCCCGCCACGAGCAGCAGGACCAGCAGGACGACGCCGTCGTCGACGTTCACGTCCGTGAGCAGCCGGACGGATGTCGTGACGCTCACGGCCAGCAGCACGAGTCCGAGCACCATGGTCCGCATCCTGGGGCCACGGGCCGACCACGTGCTCGCCGGAGGGGCCGGCTGGTACGGCGCGACCGCGGTGGCGCCGGGCTCCGGCGTCGCGGGCTCGTCGAGGGCGGGGACAACTCGGGTGGTGTCGTCGGTGCTCATCGCGGGACTCCTCACGCGCTCGGGACGATGGAAAGGCGTCCGGCGCCGAGGTCGGCGCGGACGAGCAGGACCGGGTCGGTGCCCGACGACACGTCGAGGTCGGCGTGGTTGTGCCGGTCGGACGCCGCGGGCGGGGCGGGGGTGCCGGCGACGGTGGGGGACAGCCCGGCGATGTTCTGGACCTCGCCGTTCCCGGTGTCCGCGATCACCCGCACCTTCACGTTCTTCGGCACCACCACGGTCAAGGCGCCCACACCGACGCGGGCGTCGATCTCGGCGGGGTCGGCCGCGGTCGCCCCAGGCGCGCTGACGTTCGTCAGGTCGAGCCTCGCGTCGCCGATGCCCAGGCTGTACTGCGTCGTCCCCGTGACGGCTGCCGGCGTCCAGGTGCGGTCGCCCGCCCAGGTGATGGTGCCGGTGTTCGCGGCCGCGCCCAGCGTGACGATCGCGAGCAGGATGCCGACCGGAGCCAGGCCCCCAGCGCGCCGGCCCAGCACCCCGGCGACGAGCACGCCCACGGCGACGACGCCGAGCGCCACCGCCGCGGCGACCGAGCCCGCCGGGGCGTCGAGCCCGATCAGACGGTCCAGGACCAGTACGACGCCGGCCGAGAGCAGGGCCACGCCGAGTGCGACCCTGGTGAGGGCGTGGGACGGCCGGGTGAGGTCGGGTCGCGGGGGCGTGCGGACGACGACCGGCGGCGGAGGCGCCACGAGCGTGGCCGTGGGCGCCGGCGGCGGCGTGCCGTACACCGGCAGCGTCGCGGACGTCGTCGGCCCCGGGTCTGCAGTCACGCTCAGCGGGGCAGTGGTGTCAGGGGGGGTGCCCTCGGGGGAAGTGGCCTCAGGGGCAGTGCCCTCAGGTGCAGTGCCCTCAGGTGCAGTGCCCTCAGGGGAGCTGCCGGGTGCGGCCGGGGTGCCGGGCGAGGTCGGCGGCGCCGAAGGGTCGCCGTCAGAGGGGGCGTCCGAGGAGGCGGGGGACTGCGGCTCGGGAGCCGGGCCGGACGGCGCCGAGGGTGCCGGCGCTGACGGCGTCCAGGTGCCGCCGGGGCTCCAGGGCGTCGGGGACCCGGAGTCGTCCGGCCCGCCCCACCCGCCGCGACCCTGCCACCCGCCGTGCCACCCGCCGGGACCGTGCCCGCCGCGCCGACGCCGGCCGCCGGCGAACCACCAGATCGCGAGCACGATCAGCGCGACCAGGAAGAGGCCGCCGCCGAACGGGCGCGGGCCGTACCAGCCGCCGTGGCTCCAGCCGCTGCCACCGAGATCGGCGAGCACGAGGAGCACGCCGCCGACGAACCCGGCGGTGACCGTGCCGCGGAGCACCTCCTGCGCGTGGATGCGGCCGTCGGGGTGCGGCAGGAACAGCCAGCCGAGGCCGTAGAGGAGGAGTCCGACCCCTCCGAACAGGGTGGCGAGGACGAAGGCCCCGCGCACGAGGACGGGGTCGAGTCCCCAGCGCCGGGCGAGGGCGGCGGCGACGCCGGCGGCCCATCGGCCCTCGTCGGGGCGGACGGCGCCGAAGGCGCGGATGCGGTCGAAGAAGGAGGCGACGCCCGGTCCGCCAGGCGGCACGCCCTGCGGGCCCGGGGCCTGCGGTGGGGTCTGCGATGTCATGGCACGAGCCTGGCCCGCACCCAGGTCCCCGCGGTATCGGGGACGACCCCTAGGACACCCTGAGCCCCCGAGACCGCGCCCCTGAGATCCCTCAGGGCTTCCCCGGGTCGCGGCCGGCGGGCCTCGGCGCAGGCGCGGCCGGGCGTCATGATGGTTCCGTGACCACCACCCGGCCCCCGGCGCCGCCGGCGGAGGCGGCGCCCGCGTCCTGGGTGCCGCCGCCCGTCGTCGTCGTCGCGGGCCCGGTCCGTCCTCCTCTGCTTCGCAACGCCGACGAGCGCGTGGTCGCGGGGGTCGCGACCGGGCTCGCGGCGCACCTCGGCCGCCCGGTCCGCCAGGTGCGGGTCGCGTTCGTGCTCGGCACGCTGCTCGGTGGCGCCGGCCTCGCCCTGTATCTCTGGTTGTGGGCGCTCGTGCCCTCGTCGCACGCCGCGGCGGCCGTGGTCCCTTCCGGCAATGCACAGGGGCCGCCAGTCCCGGCACCCGCCCCGCCCGGCCGGGGCGGCGGCCGGACGTCGTCCGGCTCGCGGATGGCGGACCTCGTCGTGGGCGCCCTGCTGCTCGTCGCGGGCGCGGCCCTGCTCGGCGAGCGGTTCGGCTACGTCGGCGCCCCGGTGCAGGTGGTGCTGCCGGTGCTCGTCGTCGTCGGCGGTGCGCTGCTCGCCTATGCGCAGCTCGACGAGGTCGAGCGGAGCCGCTGGACGTCCTTCGCAGGCGGCGGGACCCGATCGGCCCTGCTGCGCGGTGCCCTGGGACTCGCGCTGGTGCTGATCGGCGTGGTCTTCGTCGTCGTCCAGGGGGATGTCGCCTCGGCCGGGCGGGTACTCGTCGCCGCCGTCGCGGTGCTGGCCGGCGCGGCGCTGGTGCTGGGGCCGTGGGGGCTGCGTCTGTGGCGCGACCTGGACGCCGAGCGCGCGGCGCGGGCGCGCGAGAGCGAGCGGGCCGAGATCGCGGCCCATCTGCACGACTCGGTCCTGCAGACGCTGGCGCTCATCCAGCGCCGCAGCGACGACCCGGTGCAGGTGGCGCGGCTGGCCCGCGCGCAGGAACGCGACCTGCGTGCCTGGCTGTACGGCAGCGGTCCCGCGGACGCCGGCACCCTCGCGGCGCAGGTCAAGGCAGCGGCCGCCGAGATCGAGGACCTGCACGGGGTGTCGATCGACGTCGTCGTCGTCGGCGACCGGGACGCCGACGAGCGGACGGTTGCGCTCGTCGCGGCGCTCCGCGAGGCGATGGCGAACGCGGTCCGGCACGCCGGGACGTCGGTGCAGGTGTACGTCGAGTGCGGTCCCGACGCCGTCGAGGCGTTCGTGCGCGACCGTGGTCCCGGGTTCGAGCTCGACGCGGTGCCTTCGGACAGGCTCGGCGTCCGGGAGTCCATCGTCGGGCGGACGGAACGCCACGGCGGGACCGCCGTCGTGCTCAGCGAGCCGGGGGAGGGCACCGAGGTGCGGCTGACGATGCCGTTCGACCCGCCCGCCTCGGACGGGACCTCCGGCGCGCCGATCGACGCGGCACCGGACTCAGGTTCGGGCGCAGGTTCGGACGCAGGTTCGGGCGGGCTGGCCGATGGGAAGGGAACGCTGTGAGCGTGCGGATCGTGCTCGTCGACGACCACGGGATGTTCCGCAGCGGCGTGCGCGCGGAGCTCGCGGCGGACCCGGGGATCGAGGTCGTGGGGGAGGCGGCGGACGTGCCGTCGGCGGTCGCCATGGTGCACGCGCTGCGGCCGGACGTCGTCCTTCTCGACGTGCACCTGCCCGGCGGCGAGCAGCGGCCGGGTGGGCGCGAGGTGCTCCAGCGCAGCGCCGACCTCCTGGCTGCCGAGCCGCCGGTGCGGTTCCTCGCGCTGTCGGTGTCCGACGCGGCGGAGGACGTGATCGCCGTGATCAGGGCCGGCGCGCGCGGGTACGTGACGAAGACGATCTCGGGAGGTGAGCTCGCGAGAGCGGTGCACCGGGTGGCCGACGGGGACGCCGTCTTCTCGCCCCGCCTCGCGGGATTCGTCCTGGACGCCTTCGGTACGGGCGCGGGTGAGGTCGCCAGCGTGGACGACGAGCTCGACCGGCTGACGCAGCGCGAGCGTGAGGTGATGCGGCTGATCGCCCGGGGGTACGCGTACAAGGAGGTGGCCCGGGAGTTGTACCTGTCGGTCAAGACGGTCGAGACGCACGTGTCGGCCGTGCTGCGCAAGCTGCAGCTGTCGAACCGTTACGAGCTGACCCGCTGGGCCGCGGACCGGCGTCTCCTCTGACGGCTCCCCTCCCCCTCTCCCGCGACGATCAAGGAAAAGTTGGGTGTTTGCCTGGTTGCGGACAGTGCTGGCGCTACGTTCTTGATCCCCAACTTTTCCTTGATCCCGAACTTTTCCTTGATCCTCGGGGGAGTCGGGGTGCGGTCGGCGTCATGCCGTCGAGATGACCCGGTAGGCCTCTGCCACGTGGTCCTCCGGCAGTCCTGCCGCCAGGGCGTTCGCCGAGCCCCAGCCGCGCAGCCGCGTCTCGAGGTCGTCCATGTGGCTCGTCTGGCTCTTGTGCGCCCGCAGAGCGCCGATCTTGGCGTCGAACGTGTCGGTGATGTCGACCCAGTGGTTGGGCTCCGGTACTCCCATGATCCACACCTCGCTGACGACCCAGGCGTCGAGGCCCTCTTCCTCGATCAGCTCCGGGTAGGCGAACGGGTTGCGCGCCGCAGGGTAGATCGCGCGGATGGCCGCCTCTCCGGCGGCGAGGTGGTCGGGGTGGCTGGCTCCGATCCGCTCCCAGTTGCGCTCCGAGGACTGGATCAGCATGCGCTGCGGGCGGACCTGGCGGATCACCCGGACGATCGCCCGCTGCAGGTCGTGCGACGGCTCCAGCCAGCCGTCGCGGAAGCCGTCCAGGAAGCGCACGTCCTCGACGCCGACCACTGCGGCCGCGTCGCGCTGCTCCTGCTCGCGCAGGGCCGGCATCAGCTCCCGCGGGGTGTCGTCGAACCCACCCTGGTCGCCGCGGGTGCACAGCAGGTAGGTGACGCAGATTCCGGCACGCGTCCACGTCGCCACGGTCCCGGACGCGCCGAAGTCCAGGTCGTCGGGGTGGGCCGCCACGCACAGCACCCGCTGCACGTCGGAGTCGTCGAGTGGCACGGCCGTCATGGTAGGACCCGGGTCACCGGTGCGCTCTTCGCACGTTGGGGCAGCCGCGAGTTGCCCGATCGGTGTAAACCCTTTCAGGGGATCCGGACGTCCAATGAACGGACGCCATGGGCCGCGGACGGCGCGACCCGGCGGTCCGGGGCGGGGCCGAGGACGGCACCCGCCGGACGGAAAAGGTGATCCCATGCGTGCCCTGCCCCGACGAGTCCTCGTCCGGTCCGCCGTGGTTGCGGCGGCCGGTTGTGTGATGGCACTGCCTGCCTGCGCCGCGGGCACCGTGACGTCGACCGCGTCGCCGGCGGCTGTCGGGCCGGCAGCCACCGTGCTTCCCCCGGCCGCGCTGCCGGCGCGCGCCGCCACGGCGGCGTCCTCCGCCGCATCGGCCTCCTCGTGCGGCGCCTCGTTCACCCGCGGCGCGAAGACGCACACGTCGACGAAGAGCCGGCCGCTGATCGACGTCCGTGCCGGGAAGCACGCCTGCTACGACCGTCTCGTGCTCGAGTTCCGCGGGCCGGTGAACGGGTACGACATCCGGTACGTCAAGCGCGTCCACCAGGACGGGTCGGGCGAGCCCCTGCCGCTGGCAGGCAAGGCCGCGCTGCAGGTGACGGTCACCGCTCCCGCCTACGATTCGAAGGGCGACCCCACCTACACGCCCGCCGACCCGGCGCACGTCGTCAGCGTGAAGGGCTTCCGGTCGTTGCGCCAGGTCGCCTGGGCGGGGTCCTTCGAGGGGTACACCACTCTCGGGGTCGGCGTGCGGCGCAGCCTGCCGTTCCGCGTCTTCGTCCTGGCCGGCCCGGGCCGGCACACCCGGATCGTCGTCGACGTCGCGCACGACCGCTGACGGGCGGACCTCGCGGCGTGCCCCCGATCTGTCGGGTGGCCGACGTACCCTGGCGGGACGATGAGCCTGCTGTTCGACGACCTCCCCCTGCCGGGCCTGCCGGGCTCCGGTGCCGCCGGCGTTCCCGAACGCTCCGCGCCCGAGGTGCCCGTCCGCACGTCCCGCCCGCGTCCGGACGCCGCCGCGCTGCTCGAGGGCCTCAACGAGCAGCAGCGGGCGGCGGTGCTGCACGAGGGGTCACCCCTCCTGATCATCGCCGGTGCGGGCTCCGGAAAGACGCGCGTGCTGACGCACCGGATCGCCTACCTGCTCGCGGCCCGCGGGGTCCGGCCCGGGCAGGTGCTGGCCATCACCTTCACGAACAAGGCCGCCGGCGAGATGCGCGAGCGGGTTGCGGGCCTGGTCGGTCCGGCCGCCGAGACGATGTGGGTGTCGACCTTCCACTCGGCCTGTGTGCGGATCCTGCGGCGTGAGGCGACGAAGGTCGGCCTGCGTTCGAGCTTCTCCATCTACGACGCCGCCGACAGCCAGCGGCTGATGGCCCTGGTCTGCCGCGAGCTCGACCTCGACCCCAAGCGCTATCCGCCGCGGTCGTTCAGCGCTCAGGTCAGCAACCTCAAGAACGAGCTGATCGACGAGGAGAGCTACGCGGCCACCGTGGGGGAGGGCACCCACACCGAGCGGATGCTCGCCGAGGCGTACACGGGGTACCAGCGCCGGCTGCGCCAGGCCAACGCGCTCGACTTCGACGACCTCATCATGACGACGGTCAACATCCTGCAGGCGTTTCCCGACGTCGCCGAGCACTACCGCCGGCGGTTCCGGCACGTCCTCGTCGACGAGTACCAGGACACGAACCACGCCCAGTACATCCTCGTCCGCGAACTCGTCGGTGGCGCCCTGTCGCAGGTGATGGCGCGGGCCGAGCACGGGGAGGCGGACGACGCCGTCCCGCCGGCCGAGCTCACCGTCGTCGGCGACGCGGACCAGTCGATCTATGCGTTCCGGGGCGCGACGATCCGCAACATCCTCGAGTTCGAGGACGACTACCCGAACGCCCGGACGATCCTGCTCGAGCAGAACTACCGGTCGACGCAGACGATCCTGTCGGCGGCCAACGCGGTCATCGAGCGCAACCCGGACCGCAAGCCCAAGCGGCTGTGGACCGATGCCGGCAGCGGGCCGCGGATCATCGGCTACGTCGCGGACTCCGAGCACGACGAGGCGTCGTTCATCGCGGAGGAGATCGACCGCCTCACGGACACCCGCGAGGCCGCACCCGGCGACGTCGCCGTGTTCTACCGGACCAACGCGCAGTCCCGAGCCCTCGAAGAGGTGTTCGTCCGGGTCGGCCTGCCGTACAAGGTGGTCGGTGGCACGCGCTTCTACGAGCGGCGCGAGGTGAAGGACGCGCTCGCCTACCTGCGGGTGCTGGCCAACCCCGACGACACCGTCAACCTCCGCCGGATCCTCAACGTGCCGAAGCGCGGGATCGGTGACCGGGCGGAGGCGTGCGTCGCCGCGCTCGCCGAGCGGGAGCGGATCAACTTCAACGCCGCTCTTCTGCGCGCCGACCAGGCCCCGGGCATCGCGACCCGCTCCGTCACGGCGATCACGGGCTTCACGTCCCTGATCGAGGAGCTGCGGACCCTGGTCGAGGCCGGCGCCGGCCCGGCGGTGCTGCTCGAGGCCGTGCTGGAGCAAACCGGTTACCTGGCGGAACTGCGAGCCAGCCACGACCCGCAGGACGAGTCCCGGGTCGAGAACCTCGCCGAGCTCGTGGCGGTGGCGCAGGAGTTCGAGTCGGCGGTCCCCGGCGGCACCCTGGTGGACTTCCTCGAGCAGGTCTCGCTCGTCGCCGACGCCGACGAGGTGCCGGAGGGCGCGGTCGCCGACGGCGCACACGACCACGGCGAGGGCGGCGGCGTCGTCACCCTGATGACGCTGCACACCGCGAAGGGCCTGGAGTTCCCCGTCGTCTTCCTCACCGGCCTCGAGGACGGCACCTTCCCGCACATGCGCTCCCTCGCGGACGCCAAGGAGCTCGCAGAGGAGCGTCGCCTGGCCTACGTCGGGATCACCCGCGCCCGGCAGCGGCTGTACCTGTCGCGGGCCGCGGTCCGCAGCGCCTGGGGGCAGCCGACGTACGCCCCGGCGAGCCGGTTCCTCGCCGAGGTGCCGCCCGAGCTCGTCGAGTGGCGCCGGTCCGAGTCGACGATGACCCAGATCTCCTCCCAGCCGGCGGTGGCCCGGCTGGCGAACCGGCCGGGTGTGCGGTCCCCGGGCAACAGGGAACTGGTGCACCTCGAGCCGGGGGACCGGGTGACGCACGACGCGTTCGGCCTCGGGACCGTGATCGAGGTCGAGGGGGCCGGGGACAAGCGCGTCGCGAAGGTGGACTTCCGCGACCAGGGCGTCAAGCGCCTCCTGCTGCGCTACGCCCCCGTCGAGAAGCTCTGACCCGGCATTCCTGCCGGCCGGGGACGGTCAGGCCGGGGTGGTGCGCCGGCTGCGGCGGCTCGGCGCGGAGGCCGGCTGCTCGAGCAGCGGCGTCACGCCGGACCGCAGCGTGGTCCCGTCCCAGTCCAGCTCGCTGAGCAGTCCCGAGATCTCGTGCACGACCTGCCCGTCGAGCGGCAGTGACATGTGCCCGACGCCGTGCACCCGGACGTTGCGGGCGGACAGGTCCGCGTGCTCCAGCCGACCGCTCTCGTGCGGGATGATCAGCTGGTCGAGGTCAGACCAGTACGCCACGAAACGCGTCCGGCACTCTGCCGGCGAGGCCAGCTCGGCGTAGAGATCGCTGCCCGGGCGCAGCTGGCGGCACAGCTGCACGGGCAGCAGGTGCGCGGTCAGCGTCCCCTCGTGCGGCGACCCCAGCGTCACCAGCGTGTGCACGCGCTCGTCGCCCCCCAGCCGCTGCACGTAGTACCGCGCGATGAGCCCGCCAAGGCTGTGCCCGATGACATGGATCCGTTCGAACCCGGTCTCGGCGATCACGGCCTCGACCTCGACCGCGAGGTCACGCGCGGCCTGCCGGATGTCGTTGGTCACCGGCGAGTAGTTGATCGTCAGCACCCGGCCGAAGCCCCGCTTGCGCAACCGCCGCTTCAGCACGGTGAA
Source organism: uncultured Actinomycetota bacterium (assembly GCA_963786765.1). Classification (GTDB taxonomy): domain Bacteria; phylum Actinomycetota; class Actinomycetes; order Actinomycetales; family Kineosporiaceae; genus DATKNA01. The sequence goes on from CAWBAJ010000004.1 coordinate 78,772, forward strand.
GATCGCGCGGTTGTCGACCATGCCGTGCACGAGCAGGATCGGCGTGCCCGCCGCCTCGACGTCCCGGACGGCCAGCCCCCGCTCGGTCGGGCCGAGGCCCTCCAGGGCGTAGCGCTCGCTCGGCTGGTACCGCTCGTGCAGCAGCCCCCAGGGGTAGATCGCGAGATGAGCGGAGATCCAGGCCCCTTCGACCAGCGCGCCCCGCACTCCGCCGGGCGTGAACAGGGCACGGGCGTCGGCGGCCAAGGCGCGGGCGTCGCCGGCCAGGGCGCGGGCGTCACCGGCCAGGGCGCGGGCGTCGCCGGCCAGGGCGGAGAGCCGCCCGCGCGGCGAGACCGGCTCGCGGCTCGCCGGCGTCCCGCCCCATTCCGGAGCCGCCACCGGGCCGGAACCCGATCCACCACCCTGTCGCCTCGCCACGACTCCTCCTCGAGCCGGTCGGACCTGCCTACCCCACCTGTCGTGCGCGAGAGGCGGGACACGAGGGTCCGACCGGGGGTGAGTTCGCGCCACCTGATCTCACGGTAAGCTCGCCGCCCCGATTCGTCCCCGGGACGGGGCTGACGCCCTCCACCTGGCACGATGGGGCACCCGGACGGCTCCCTCCGCACCGGCGGTTCGGCGGGAAGGAGCAGGGCCCAAGGCGGACCGCTAGCTGGGCGACCCCACTTGCGTGTAGGAGCAGCCCGACGTCGGCAGCGTCGAGGGGGCGGGCACTGTCGCGCCGTCGTAGACGGCGAGCAGCAGCGTCTGCGGGCAGCGCGCCGTCCCGCGGGGCGAGGACACCCCCACGTGCAGATGGGGCCCGGTGGTGTGGCCGGTGTTGCCGCTCAGGCCGAGGACGGAGCCGGTCGTCACGGCCGCACCCGCCGTGACCTCGATCCGGGAGAGGTGGCAGTACACATAGCGGCCGCCGTCCGTCGCCTGGAGAACGACGCCGAGCCCGCACAGGCCCGCCGGGCCGGCGGAGGTGACGGTTCCGCCCCGGATGACGTGCACGGGGGTCCCGACGGGAACCGGCAGGTCGACGGCGGGGTAGTCGTGGTGGGGGCTCGCGTACGCGGTTCTGGCCAGCAGGGACCTGTCGAGCGGCAGGGAGTAGTCGCCGCATGCGGAGTCGACCGGCGCGAGCGCGGCGTAGCGCGAGAACCCGGTCCCGACGACCGTCCCGGACTTGGCGGCCCACGTGGGTTTGCCCGCCTGCACCCCCGTGTGGCGGTACCACCGGACGTCCCCGGACGCCGTGACACCCAGCAGGACGCCCTTCGCGAGGCCGACTATGCGCGCGTCGTCCCAGGTGCGCCCGGTGTCGACCGGCGCAGTCCAGCGGCCGGTCGGGCTCGTCGCCGCCGTGGTCCTGATCTGCTCCAGCCGCTTGTCGTCCTTGCGGACGCCGTAGAGGACGCCGTCGCCACCGTTGGCGAGCGCGCTGTAGGGCCCTGCGTCGAGACTGGTCGGCGGTGCCGGACCCGGCCGCCCAGCGCCCACCCGTGACCCGGTACCACAGCACCCGGCCGGTCCCGCTCACCGCGTAGAAGACGCCCTGCCCGCCCGCGACCAGCTGAGTGACGCCGTCCCACTTGAGGCCCACGACGGCGCCGCCGGTGTACCGGCCGCTCCAGGCGTCGTAGGTGTAGTAGCGGAGCCGGCCGTCGGTGCCGACGGTGAAGAGGACGCCGGTGCCGGCGTCGACGGCGAGGAGCCGCGCACCGCTGGCGCCCTGCGCGACGAGGGCGGTCGCGCCCAGGTGCCGGGGGCCGGCGAGGTCCCCGCCGGACCACTGGTCGACCTCGCCGTTCCCGGGGTCGACGCCGACCATGCCGACCGAGGCGCAGGTGGCGGCGGAGGCGCCGTCCCGGGGCGGCGGCGCGGCCGCGGCGCCACCGGCACCGAGCCCCCACCACATCCCCGACGCCGCGACGACCACGGCGGCGAGCGCGCGCCGGGGCAAGGGAACTCGCCGAGCTTGCGGGTCTCTGCAGACGCGGCTCACGCCTCACCTCCAGAACGGCCGTCCCGCGGTCCGGTGACAGCCCGGCCGCACCCAAGGTCACGCTACGGGGAGCATCGATGCCGCGTCGAGGTTCAGCGGCCAAGCCTCACGAAGCCGTAATGGGATTACGCTGCGCCTCAGCCCGTGTCCGCCGCGTAGGAGGCCCCATGGCGCCCGTCCGGATCGTCGTCGCGAAGCCGGGACTCGACGGGCACGACCGGGGCGCCAAGGTGGTGGCCCGGGCACTTCGGGACGCCGGCATGGAGGTCGTCTACACCGGCCTGCACCAGAGCCCCGAACAGATCGTCCAGGCCGCCCTGCAGGAGGACGCGGACGCCGTCGGGCTGTCCGTCCTCTCCGGCGCGCACCTGACGCTCTTCGCGCGCGTCGTCGAACTCCTGAAGGAGAAGGACGCTGAGGACGTCGTCGTCTTCGGGGGCGGCATCATCCCCGATTCCGACATCGCCGAGCTCGAGCGGCTCGGCGTCCGCAAGATCTTCACGCCCGGTGCCTCGATGGCGGAAATCGTCGAGTGGGTGCGCGCGAACGTGGGTCAGACCGTCTGACGCGCTCGTCTGTGTCCCCTCATCGATCATTCCGCGTGTTTGATCACGATGAGGGGACACAAGACGTCGGCGGCGGGGTCGTCCGGGCGGAGGGCTAGGGTTTCACCGAGCCCTTTCGCGTCGCCCCCGATGATGAGGACGCCATACCGTGGATCTGTTCGAGTACCAGGCGCGCGACCTGTTCGCCGCGCACGGCGTACCGGTGCTGGATGCCGACGTCGCCACCACGCCCGACGAGGCCCGACGCGGCCGCGGAGAAGCTCGGTGGCGGAACGGTCGTCGTCAAGGCGCAGGTGAAGACCGGCGGCCGGGGGAAGGCCGGCGGGGTCAAGCTGGCCCGCAGCCCGCAGGAGGCCGCGGACCGCGCCGGCGAGATCCTCGGGATGGACATCAAGGGCCACACGGTGCACCGCGTGATGGTGGCGCAGGGCGCCCGCATCGCCGAGGAGTACTACTTCTCCGTGCTGCTCGACCGGTCGAACCGGACCTTCCTCGCGATGGCGTCCCGCGAGGGCGGCATGGAGATCGAGCAGCTTGCGGTCGAGCGCCCCGACGCGCTCGCCCGCGTCCCCGTCGCCGCCCTGACGGGGATCGACGAGGCCAAGGCCCGCGAGATCGTCGCCGCCGGCAAGTTCCCGGCGGACGTCGCCGACCGGGTCGCGGAGGTCGTGGTCAAGCTCTGGGACGTCTTCGTTCAGGAAGACGCCACCCTCGTCGAGGTCAACCCGCTGGTGAAGACGGAGGACGGCGACGTGATCGCCCTCGACGGGAAGGTCACGCTCGACGAGAACGCGGGCGTTCCGCCAGCCCGGGCACGCCGACCTCGCCGACACGTCCGCCGCGGACCCGCTGGAGGAGCAGGCCAAGGCCAAGCACCTCAACTACGTCAAGCTCGACGGCGAGGTCGGGATCATCGGCAACGGCGCGGGCCTGGTGATGAGCACCCTCGACGTCGTCGCCTATGCCGGTGAGGAGTTCGGCGGGGTCAAGCCGGCCAACTTCCTGGACATCGGCGGCGGCGCCAGCGCGCAGGTCATGGCCGACGGGCTCTCGATCATTCTGTCGGACCCCCAGGTCAAGAGCGTCTTCGTGAACGTCTTCGGCGGCATCACCGCCTGCGACGCCGTGGCCAACGGGATCCTGCAGGCCTACCAGCTGCTCGAGCAGGCGGCCACGCCGGTCAAGCTGCCGATCGTCGTCCGCCTCGACGGCAACAACGCCGATCTCGGCCACCAGATCCTGGACGACTTCGCGGCCACGCTGCCGAGCGGGTCGATCCAGCGCGTCGAGACCATGGACGACGCCGCCCGCCGGGCGGCCGAGCTGGCCGCCACCGGCCAGGGACAGGGGGCCTGACCCGATGGCGATCTGGCTGACGCAGAACAGCAAGGTCCTCGTGCAGGGCATGACCGGCTCCGAGGGCCGCAAGCACACCCAGCGCATGCTGACGTCCGGCACGAAGATCGTCGGCGGCGTCACCCCTGGCAAGGGCGGCCAGACCGTCGAGTTCGACGGCGACGTCGACCAGCCGGTGTTCGACTCGGTGGCGGAGGCCGTCGAGAAGACCGGCGCCGACGTCTCAGTGATCTTCGTGCCGGCCAAGGGCACGAAGGCCGCCGTCGTGGAGGCCGTCGACGCCGGCGTGCCGCTCGTGGTCGTCATCACCGAGGGTGTCGCGGTACACGACACCGCCGCCTTCTTCCAGTACGCGCAAGACAAGGGCAGCACCCGGATCATCGGGCCCAACTGCCCTGGGATCATCACGCCCGGCCGCTCCAACGTGGGGATCATCCCGGCGAACATCACCCAGCAGGGGCCGATCGGGCTGGTCAGCAAGTCCGGCACCCTGACTTACCAGCTCATGTATGAGCTTCGTGACCTCGGCTTCTCCACGAACGTCGGCATCGGCGGCGACCCCATCATCGGGACGACCCACATCGACTGCCTGGCGGTATACCAGGAGGACCCCGAGACGAAGGCGATCGTTCTCGTCGGCGAGATCGGCGGTGACGCCGAGGAGCGGGCAGCCGCGTTCATCAAGGAGAACGTCACAAAGCCCGTGGTCGGCTACGTCGCGGGCTTCACGGCGCCGGAGGGCAAGACGATGGGCCACGCCGGCGCGATCGTGTCCGGCTCCTCGGGGACCGCCGCAGCCAAGAAAGAGGCGCTGGAGGCGGCCGGAGTCAGGGTCGGCCGGACGCCGTCCGAGACGGCCCGGCTCATGCGGGAGATCGTCGCCTCGCTCTAGGAAAGTGCCCTTGTCCTCCCGGGCCGGGTGAGGGATCGTGACCTCACAGAACGCACGGCACCTCGGTCCGGGGGCGTGGCAGAAGGTCGACGCCGCCGGCCCGGGTGCCCGAGCCCGGAGCGGCGAAATGATCGGTGCCCTCGTCCGACGCGTCTACGCACGTCCCTCCCTGTCCACGGCATCCTCCGCGGAGCAGTCGCTGGCGGTCCTCGTCGGCGCCCGGTCGCTCGTCGCGCGGGGCTGGCTCCAAGATGGCTGGTACGTCATGGAGGCGCCCGACGGACGGCGCCGCTTCGTCGGGGCGGGTTCCCTGACGCGCCGCAGCTTCGGTGAGATCAAGCAGTCCTGCCTCGTCGGTGCCGTGATCGAGGCCACCCGCTGGCACACGGGGGAGAAGGGGGCTGCAGGCCCGGCGATCGACCGGTTGTGGCACGAGCTCGGCGAGCTCTGCGGCCGCCGGCAGCCGGTGGATCCCCTGACGCCGATCCCCCTCGTGCGCAGCCGCCAGGTCGGGGACCTGACCACGTGGAACGACGACCCGGGCCGTACTCGCGACGACGTGCTGCACCTGCTGGACGTTGCCATCGCAAGCCTCACGTCGCCGGGACAGCCGACCGGGCCGGTCATGGACGCTGCCCCCGCGCGGCTGCCGGCGCCGCTGTAAGCCGAACCGCTCCGCCGGACATGTAAGGGCATGGACGATGTGGTGGCGGAGGACCGGGAGCGTCTGTTCGTGGCGCTCTACGAGCGTCACTACAACGACATCCTGAACTACGCGCGGCGCCGTTTGCCGGAAGCCGATGCCCGCGACGTCACATCAGAGACCTTCCTCGTCGCCTGGCGCCGGCTCGACGAGGTGGCGGAGCGAGGCCTGCCCTGGCTCTATCGCACCGCGCACCTCGTGACGAAGAACGTCTCCAGATCAGCCCTGCGGGCCGACCGGACGGTTGGACGGCTCGCCGCTCTGCCGGAAGCGACGACCGTGCCGGACCCGGCCGTCGGCTCGACAGAGCGCGACGAGGTGCTGCAGGCCGTGCGGCACCTGCCCGCACGAGATCGCGAGCTGCTGCTTCTCGTGACGTGGGAGCAGCTCGACGTCGCGTCCGCGGCGCAGGTGGTCGGCTGCACGGCCGCTGCCGCCGCCGTGCGTCTCCATCGGGCCCGCCGCCGCCTGCGCGGCCTGCTGGACCTGAGCCGGGAAGCGGCTTCACCCCTGCACCCCAACTGTTCCGAGGAGGTGGCCCCGTGATGGCCGCGAAGACCGTGGACGGCCTGGTGGCGTCCGTCAACCCCGTGCCGCTCGACCCGGCAGGGCCGGGCGCTCTCGATGCCCGGGCGCGCGCAGACCTGCACCGCCTGCTCGAGACGTTCTCGCTCGATGCAGCGACGCAGGACCGAGGCCGCAGGACGGCGCCGCGCGCCCACCTGCTCCCTCGACGCCCGGTCCCTCGCAGAGTCGCCTTGGCGGGCCTTGCCGCGGCGGTGGCGGCCGGCGCGGCACTCCTGCCGGTTCTCGGATCCTCGGGCGGCTCCGCCTACGCGGCCACCCCGCAGCTGCTGGACTACCGGCCTCCCCGGCCGGGTGCCGACGCGAAGGGCGCCCTCGACCTGCTGACGCGGCGGGCGGCGTCGTCCGCCGACGGGATCGGCTCGGGCCGCTACGCGCACGTCGTCGACCTCTGGTGGAGCCTCGACGCCGTCGTCGACCCGCACCAGGTCCGGTTCAGTCTCGCTCCGCAGCGAACGGATCGCTGGCGCGGACCTCACGGGTACGACGAGTCGGTGAGCACCTTCGCCGGCGCGGCAACACCGGTCGAGCCAGGTGCACGGATACGTTCGGGCTCCCCGGGCGTCGACGAGAGCGCTTTCCTGCGGCTGCTCGACCCGCTGGCGTCCGGCGACGCGTCGCGGATCGCCGGCCTTCCCCTGAACTCGCTGTCAGGCGACGACGCGGTTCTGGCCCGTCAGCTGGGGATCGACGGCACGTCCGCCGACGGCCCGGCCCAGCAGTTCGCCGCGGTCGAGGCCGCGTACCAGGCGATGCCCGTCCGCGCCGCCGTCCGCGCGGCTCTGCTGCGCTACCTCCAGACCGTCCGGGGCATCCAGCTCACGGGCACGGTCCTCGACCGGGCCGGCCGGAACGGCATCGCTCTCAGCGTCGATTCGAGCCGGTCCGGGTACGCCATGACGCACACCCTGATCTTCGACCGCCAGGACGGCCGCCTGCTCGACAGCGAGGACGTGCTCACCAGGACCGCCGGCGATCCGGACGTGCGGGTACCGGCGGTGGTCGGTTACCGGGTGCTGGTGTCGGCCGGGTACACGAACCGGCCGGACGGCGGCGCCGGCGGCCCGTTCGCGTCGTCGACGGTGCCTCCAGGACCAGCCAGTTCCGGCCCGACGTCGAGCCCGTGGCCGACCGACGCCGGGCCGACGGCCAGCCCGTGGCCCGCCGGCTCGGGGTCCACCGCCCCGTCCGCCGGCTGACGCCCCCGTGCACGAACACGCCGGCGCCCGTGTCCTGCGGGGCCCGGCGTGCGTGTCGGACCGGCCCGGGCGAGGACCCGCGAGCAACGATGGACGGACCATGACCAGCCTGCTCGACCGGCCCACCGGCGCCCCCCTCGACGTCCGCCCCGCCCCGACCGCTGCGGCGGTGGCGGCGGCTGCCCAGGCGGCGGGGGCCTCGCTGGTCGCCGTCCTGGCCCCCGTCGTCCTCGCCTGGGTGGTGGACTCCGCGGGCCGCGGCACCTGGGTGCAGGCCGTCCGGCTGGCGCTCGCCCTGTGGCTGCTCGCCCAGCACGGCGGGCTGACCGTCGACGGCGGCCACGTCGGCCTGGTGCCGCTCGGGCTCAGCCTGTTCCCGCTGGCCGCCTGCTGGTTCGGCGGCCGCCGGCTCGCCCGGGTGCTCGACCCCCGCGCCGAGGCGATCGCGGCGGGCGCAACCCGCGCCGTCCCCGCGTGGCCGCCGGCGGTCGCGCTCGCGACGTTCCCCACCGCCTACTGCACCGGCGTCGCGATCGCCGCGCTCGCCGCGGACATGCCGAGCATGCACCCCATCGGCCTGCAGGCGGTGCTCGGCGCCGCCGTCGTCTCGTCCGTCGGCGTCACCCTCGGTGCCGCCGGCTACCGCCACCGGGGGGCGGTCGCAGGCCTCGTGCGGGTGGTGCAGGCCCTGCCCGCGCCGCTCGCGCGTTGTTGCGGCCCTGGGGTGGCCGCGCTGGCGGTGCAGCTCGGCGTCGCGGCTGTCGTGCTCGCGGCGCTGCTCGGAGCCGGCCACGCCCGGGTCGTCGAGCTGCACCAGCGCCCTGCAGCCGGGCGCCGCCGGCGGCGCCGTCCTGACCCTCGGCCAGGTGCTGGTCGTGCCCAACCTCGTGATCTGGACCTCGGCCGCCCTCGCGGGGCCAGGGTTCGGTGTGGGTGCCGGCAGCTGGATCACGCTTTCGTCCTCGAACCTGGGCGCCCTGCCCGCCCTGCCGGTGCTCGGTGCGCTCCCGGCGCCCGGCCGCCTCCCCGTGGCCGCGCTCGCGCTGCTCGGCGTGCCCGTGGTCGCCGGCATCGTCGCCGGCTCGCTGCTGGCGCGGTCGCAGGGGAGCCGCGCCGTCGCTCGTCCCGCCGGGTCCTGGACGTCGCCGGCGTCGCGGTGCTCGCGGGGACGGGGCTCGCGGTGCTCGCCTGGCTGTCGGGCGGCCCGGCCGGCCCCGGAAGGCTCGCCGAGACGGGACCTCTGCCGTGGCTGACCGGTGTCGCGTTCGCTGCCGAGGTCGCGGCGGGGGCAGCGCTCGCGCTCGCCGCACGCTCGACCGTCGTAGCGGTCCGCGGCGGGGCGATGCGTCGCGCCAACGAGTAGAGGCCGCCGGATAGGGTCGGCTGTCGTGGATGAGCCGGTCGAGCGCGCGCGCGTCGTCGTGCTGGTGTCCGGAACCGGCACGCTGCTGCAGTCCCTCGTCGACGCCGCGGCGGATCCGGCAGCGGCCCACCGGGTGGCGGGCGTGGTGTCCGACCGGGCCGACGCCGGGGGCCTCGAGCGAGCGCGGGCCGCGCGCATCCCGACAGCCGTGGTGGCGCCCGGGGACTTCCCCGACCGGGCGGCCTGGGACGCCGGCATCCGCCGCGCGGTCGCCGTCTTCACGCCGGACCTCGTCGTCCTCGCGGGCTTCATGCGGATCCTCGGCGCCGGCTACCTCGACGAGTTCGGGGCCCGCACGATCAACACCCACCCAGCTCTGCTGCCGGCGTTCCCCGGCGCGCACGCCGTCCGGGACGCCCTCGCCCACGGGGTGAAGGTCACCGGCGCGAGCGTGATCCTCGTGGACGCCGGCACCGACACCGGGCCGATCGTCGCCCAGCGGGTCGTCGACGTGCTCGACGACGACGACGAGGCGTCCCTGCACGAGCGCATCAAGGTCGTCGAGCGGCAGTTGCTCGTCGACGTCGTCGGCCGCATGACGCAGCGCGGCTGGCAGGTCACCGACAGGAAGGTCCGCCTCGGATGAGCGAGCAGTCGACGGAGCAGTCGAGCGAGCGCGAGACGTCGAACGGGCGCCGGCAGGTGAAGCGCGCCCTGGTCTCGGTCTACGACAAGGCCGGCCTGGAGGACCTGGCCCGCGGCCTCCACGAGGCGGGCGTCGCGATCGTCTCCACCGGCTCGACCGCCGCACGGATCGCGGCGGCCGGCATCCCCGTGACACCGGTCGAGGAGGTGACGGGGTTCCCCGAAGGCTTCGGCGGCCGGGTCAAGACGTTGCACCCGCACGTCCATGCCGGACTGCTCGCGGACCGGAGCGACGCCGACCACGTCGGGCGGCTCGCCGAACTGGGCATCGAGCCGTTCGACCTGCTCGTCGTGAACCTCTACCCGTTCCGTGCCACCGTGCTGTCCGGCGCGGGTCCCGCGGAGGTGGTCGAGCAGATCGACATCGGGGGCCCCGCGATGGTGCGTGCCGCCGCGAAGAACCACGCGAGCGTCGCCGTCGTCACCGACCCGGCGGACTACAGCGCGGTGCTGGACGCCGTCCGGTGTGGGGGCTTCGACCTGGCCCAGCGGCAGCGGCTGGCCGCCCGGGCCTTCGCGCACACCGCCGCCTACGACGTGGCCGTGGCCTCCTGGATGGGCTCCGTGCTCTCCGACACGACGGACGGAACCGGCTTCCCCGCCTTCACCGGCGCCACCTGGGAACGTGCGACAGGGCTCCGGTACGGCGAGAACCCGCATCAGGCAGGGGCGCTGTACCGGCACTGGCGACCCGGCCTGGCGCACGCCGAGCAGCTGCACGGCAAGGAGATGTCGTACAACAACTACGTCGACACGGACGCCGCCTGGCGCGCCGCCCACGACCACACCCGCCCTTGTGTGGCGATCGTCAAGCACGCGAACCCCTGCGGGATCGCCGTCGGCGACGACCTGGCGTCCGCATACGGCAAGGCACTCGCCTGCGACCCGGTCTCGGCGTTCGGGGGCGTGGTGGCGGTGAACGGCCGCGTCACGCTCGCCGTCGCCGAGCAGGTGGCCGAGGTGTTCACCGAGGTGGTCGCCGCCCCCGACTTCGACGACGACGCGCTCGACGTGCTGCGCCGGAAGAAGAACGTGCGGCTTCTCCGCGTCCCGACCACGGGGGCGTTCGAGCCGATGGAGTTCCGGCCGATCAGCGGTGGCGTGCTCGTGCAGACGGCCGACCGGCTGGACGCCGTCGCCGTGGGTCCCGACGGCGGGGGGGACGACCCGCGCCGCTGGCGGCTGGTCAGTGGAGACGCCCTGGACGAGGACGGTCTCGCCGACCTCGAGTTCGCCTGGCGGGCGGTGCGGGCGGTCAAGTCCAACGCCATCCTGCTGGCGAGCGGTGGCGCGAGCGTGGGCATCGGCATGGGGCAGGTCAACCGGGTGGACTCCTGCCGGCTCGCGGTGGCGCGGGCCGGGGCGGAGCGCGCTCGCGGCGCCGTGGCCGCCTCCGACGCCTTCTTCCCGTTCGCCGACGGACTGCAGGTGCTGCTCGACGCCGGCGTCCGCGCGGTGGTCCAGCCCGGCGGCTCGATGCGCGACGAGGAGGTCGTGACCGCGGCGCGGGAGGCAAGCGTGACGATGTACTTCACCGGCGCCCGGCATTTCGCGCACTGAGAGGCACCGATGTTGCTGGAGGCTGCGGCCATGGTCCGCTGGGAGGTGCCGCCGCAGCGGCGGCTGGCGTTCACCGCCGTGCTGCTCACCGTCGCGGCCTCGGTCGTGGTGACCGTGCTGGTCGACTTCCGCGCGGGCGGGTACGTGCTCGCGGGTGCGTGCGCGCTCGCCGCGTCCTTCCGGGCGGTGCTGCCCGAGCAGTACTGCCTCGGGCTGCTCGTGCGCAGCCGCCGCCTCGACGTGACGCTGGCGCTCGTGCTGGCGGTCGCCGTGGGCGTCGTGGCGGGCATCGTCCCGCCGGGCCCGTCCGGCCCCTGACTCTCGCTTGTCGGGCGAGGGGCCGGAAGGGGCAGGGTCGGGCAGGGTCCCTCGACCCGCCCCGGCGCGACCTGATGTGATGGCGTCATGACCACCGAGCCTTCGCCGCTGGCGCCCCCGGCCTCCGCCGAGCCCGTGCTCACGCTGACGGCGCCCGAGCCGCCGAAGCCGGTCGCCGCGACGTCCGCGCCCAAGGTGGCGCCGGCCGTGCCTGCCGCCGCGCTGCCCGGGCTCGACCAGAAGGTCGACGCCTACCTGGGCAGCCTGCTGGGCACCGCCGCCAACTCCCCCGAGTTCTCCCGCCGGGCCGACGACGTCCGCACCATGGGCGACGCGGAGATCCGTCGCGCCGCCGAGACCAGCAACCGGATGCTGCAGACCCCCGTCAAGGCCCTCCAGGAGGGTGGCCTCTCCCAGGGCTCGAAGATCGGCGGCACCCTGGTCGAGCTGCGGCGGACGGTCGAGGGCCTCGATCCGAAGGGCGCCCAGGGCGGCCGCAAGCTGCTCGGCATGATCCCGTTCGGCGACCGGCTGACGGACTACTTCCAGCGCTACCAGAGCGCGCAGGGGCACCTGAACGCGATCATGCAGGCGCTCTACAACGGCCAGGACGAGCTCCGCAAGGACAATGCCGCCCTCAACCAGGAGAAGCAGCAGCTCTGGGAGACGATGGGCCGGCTGAACCAGTACGTGTACATCGCGGAGCGGCTGGACGCGCGGCTGTCGGCGTCCATCGCGGAGCTCGACGCCACCGACCCCGAACAGGCCAAGGCCCTGCGCCAGGACGTGCTCTTCTACGTGCGGCAGAAGCACCAGGACCTGCTGACGCAGCTCGCCGTCTCGATCCAGAACTACCTGGCGATCGACGTCGTCATCAAGAACAACATCGAGCTCATCAAGGGCGTCGACCGGGCCACCACGACCACGATCTCGGCGCTGCGCACGGCCGTCATCGTGGCCCAGGCGCTGAACAACCAGAAGCTCGTGCTCGACCAGATCACCGCGCTCAACGAGACGACGTCGAACCTCATCCAGCGCACCAGCGAGATGCTCCGGGACAACTCGGTGCAGATCCAGCAGCAGGCCGCCTCGGCGACGATCGGCCTGCCGCAGCTGCAGGCCGCGTTCGCGAACATCTACCAGACGATGGACGCGATCGACACGTTCAAGGTGCAGGCGCTGGACAACATGGCTGCCACGGTCGGGGTGCTGCAGACCGAGGTGGCGAAGTCCCAGGAGTACCTCGAGCGCGTCCAGAAGCGTGACGAGCGCATCGCCAGCGGCAGCCTGGACATCGGCCGATAAGAGGACGCGTGCCCTTCTTCAAGGACCTGCTCGGCGCCCTGACGGGCCGACGCGACCCCGCCGAACCGCCGCCTCTCGAGCTGCCCCCGGTGCCGACGAGCGCCGACCTGCTCGCGCGGATCGACGGGATCGAGGCCGACGTCAGCCAGCAGGTGGCGCAGGGGCGGGTGCCCGAGCTGGTGGCGTCGCGGGTGCGCCGGGTCTGCGCGACGGCCCGTGACGTCGTGCCCGCTCTCGACCGGCTCGGCGCGGGCAACCGCGACGCGCACTCCGTCATGGCCACGGTCACGAGCTACCTGCCCGAAGCGTTGGGCGGCTATCTGCGCCTGCCCCGCGCCTACGCCGACCGCCGGCCCGTGGACGGCGGCAAGACCAGCCTGATGGTGCTGGTAGACCAGCTCGACCTGCTGGCCGCGACGATGGACAAGATCCTCGACGCGGTCTACCGCGCCGATGCGGACGCCCTGGTGGCGCACGGCCGGTTCCTCGCGGAGAAGTTCGGACACTCGTCCTTGGACCAGCTCGGCACGCCAGGCGCGGGCCCGGCCGCCGGGGGGATCGCGCCGTGAGCGGCGACGGAGGGCTCGCCAAGGCGCTGGACGCGCTCGGGGACGTCGCCGTCGCCGCTGGGGTCGACCGCGCGCAGGCTCGGGCCGAGGGCGCTGCGCTGGCGGCGGCGCTCGCCGAGTCCGCCCCCCGCGCGGCGCAGGCGTGGGCGGACGAGCTCGACTCGACGGTGCAGGCGTTCTTCGACGCCGCCGTCACCGCCCGCCGCTGGCGGCAGTCGCCCACCGCCCAGCTGAGCGAGCTCGTGGCGGCAGGCTCCCCGCACGCGCCCGACTACGCCCGCGCCCTGGTCGAGGTCGCCTCCGCGGCATGCACCCTCGGCGAACCCACGATCACCGTGGTCGCCAACGCTTCGGTCGCGGCCGCTGCCTTCCTGGACGCCGCCGGTGTCCGGCCCCCCGCCCCGCAGGTGCCCACGCCGCTCACCGGTGCCGGCGAGCAGGCCGTGCCGGCGCAGGAGAAGGCCCTCGGGCAGGAGGCCGACGCCGAGGAGCCGGAGCCACCGGCGAAGACGCTCGAGGAGCTGCTCGCGGAGCTCGACGATCTGACCGGGCTCACGGCCGTCAAGCGCGAGGTGCACCGGCAGGCGCAGCTGCTGCGGGTCGAAAAGCTGAGGACGACGGCAGGCCTGCGCAGCCCGGCGCTCACCAGGCACCTGGTCTTCCTCGGCAACCCCGGCACCGGCAAGACCACGGTCGCCCGGCTCGTCGCCGGCATCTACCGGGCGCTCGGCCTGCTCTCGAAGGGTCAGCTCGTCGAGGTCGACAGGTCCGAGCTGGTCGCCGGATACCTCGGCCAGACGGCGATCAAGACGCAGGAGGTCGTGGGGCGCGCCAGCGGCGGCGTGCTGTTCGTCGACGAGGCGTACAGCCTCGCCGGCGACCAGTACGGCGACGAGGCCATCGACACCCTGGTGAAGGAGATGGAGGACCGCCGCGACGACCTCGTCGTCGTCGTCGCCGGGTACCCGGCCCCGATGGAGGTCTTCCTCACCTCGAACCCCGGCCTGTCCAGCCGGTTCCGGACGACGATCACCTTCGGCGACTACACCGACGACGAGCTCGTCGAGATCCTGGTCAAGCTCGCGACGGACGCCGACTACGCGCCGACCCCCGCGTTCCTGGACCGGTTCCGCGAGATCCTCGCCACGACGCCGCGGGGTGAGGGCTTCGGGAACGGACGGTTCGCGCGGAACGTCTTGGAAGCTGCGATAGGCCGTCACGCGTGGCGCCTGCGGGACGTCGACGAGCCGACCCTCGAGCAGCTGCGGGAGCTGCTGCCCGAGGACCTCGAGGACGCGCCCGATCCTCCTGAGCAGGCGCCGCCGCGGGACGAGCCGGTCGCACCCGAGACAGGAGACCTTCCGTGAGTTCCAGCACGCGGGTGGCGCCGCCACGGCAGGCCCCGCCCGCCCCGTCGCCGCTCGTCCCCGCGACCGGCACCGCGGCCGGCTCGGCCCGCCCGGCCCGCCGCGGGGTCCTCGCCCGCACCTTCGAGGGCAGCCCCGGTCGGCTGCGTCTCGCGGCGGCGGTGAGTGTCGTGGTCTGTCTGCTGTTCGCCCTGCTGGGCGCCAACGCGTTCCGGTCCCGGGGTGCCGCACTGGACGCCGCCCGCGACGGCGCCGCCCAGGTCGTCCGGGTGCAGGGGATCGCCACCGACCTCGCCCGCGCGGACGCGGTCGTCACGAATGCGTTCCTGCAGGCAGGCGCCGCAAGCCCGACGGCACTGCAGCAGTTCGACGGCTTCGTCGCCGATGCCAGCAAGGCCATCGCCGAGGCATCGCGCGCCGAGCCGGGCGACGCCCCGGCGCTGGCCGAGGTCAACTCGTCGCTCACCCGCTACGCGGCGTCGATCGCCAGCGCGAACGCCAACAACCGGCTGGGTAACGAGGTGGGCAGCGCCTACCTCCGGCAGGCCTCACAGCTACTGCGGACGCCCTCGAACGACTACGCCGCGATGCTTCCGACCCTCCAGTCGGTCGCCGACACGGACGCGGCCCGCGTCGACGACGCCTTCGGTGACGCCCAGACCTCGCTGTTCGTCCTGATCGCCGCGGGGCTGGTGGTGCTCGGCACCCTGCTGGCCGTCCAGATCTGGCTGGCAGGGCGGACCCGGCGCATCTTCAACGTGCCGATGACCGCGGGCACCGTCACCGTCCTCGTCGCGCTCCTCGTCGGCAGCCTCGCGATGCTCAGCAGCCAGACCACGGCCGACACCGTGAAGGACACCCACTACGCCGCGACCAAGGCCCTCGCCCAGGCGAGGATCGCTGCCTACGACGCCAAGGCCAACGAGAGCCTGACCCTCGTCTACCGCGGCACCGGGCAGGCCTACGAGGCCACCTGGAAGAGTCAGTACACCTCCGCCACGGACAACCTGGCCGCCGCCCGCAACGCGGGCGTCACCGACACCGGTAGCAGCGCCCTGGCGGCGTGGGGGGCGGTCCACACCCAGATCCGCAAGTCCGACGACGACGGCAAGTGGGACGACGCCGTCCGGCTGGCCACCCAGGACGTGGGCGGCAGCAGCACGAGGGCCTTCAGCGGGTTCGAGACGGCCACCCAGAAGGCGCTTCCCAGTGAGGCCCGGGCCGTGAGCGAAGGCCTGGCGGCGTCGCACACGCTGCTCGTCGTGCTCGGCTGGCTCACCCTCGTGCTCGGACTCGTGGCAGCCGTTCTCGCCTGGCGGGGCATCTCCGAGCGCCTGGAGGAGTACCGATGAGGCGCCGGCTGAGCGTGTCCCTCGCGCTCGGGGCCGCCGTGCTCGTCGCGGCCTGCGGTGCGCCCGATCGGACGGCGTCGATCGCGAGGCCGACCCCGACTGCGGCGGCAGCGCCCACCACCGCCACCGCGAAATGCACCCCCACGGCGACCGCCTCCTACAAGCCCTCGTCCGTGTACTCGCCGGGTTCGTTCCCCTCCGGCTCGACGATGGCGAAGATCGTCGCGAAGAAGCAACTCGTGGTGGGCATCAGCGCCGACAGCAGGCTGCTGGGTTCGCGCAACCTCGTCACCGGGCAGTTCGAGGGGATCGACATCGAGATGGCCGATCGCGTGGCCCAGGCGCTTTTCGGCCGTAGTTGGCGGGATGATCTCGTCTACAAGACGATCAACGCGTCGCAGCGGATCCCGTTGCTTCAGAACGGGCAGATCGACATGGTCGCCCGCGCGATGAGCATGACCTGCGACCGCTGGCAGCAGGTGTCGTTCTCCGAGCCCTACTTCGTGGCCACGCAGCGCGTCCTCGTCCGTCAAGGGGCGGCGGAGGCCTCGCTCCAGGCGCTCTCCGACGCCGGCAAGAAGGCTGGCGCCAAGCGGAAGGTCTGTGCGACCAACGGCTCGACCAGCATCCAGAGACTGACCGCCTCGGCCTACCCGGGTATCCAGCCCGTGGGCGTCGCCCTGACGACGGACTGCCTGGTGCTCTGGCAGCAGGGCCGGGTCGACGCGATCACCGGTGACGACGCCATCCTCGCGGGTCTGTCGCAGCAGGACCCGGCCGCCCAGGTGAGTGGCCCTACGAACGTCGGCGCCGAACCCTACGGACTCGCCGTCAAGAAGGAGAACGTCGACTTCGCGCGCTTCCTCAATGCCCTGCTCGAGCAGATGCGCAGCAACGGCGACTGGCAGAAGGCGTTCGCGGCGTCGGGCCTCCAGGCCGTGCTGAAGACGAAGTCGCAGCCGGCCGCGGACTTCAGCCGGGGGTGACGTGACCACCGGTCCCTCCACTCTCGCGGTGGCCCCGGCGGCGCCGGGGCGGCTCGGGGAGCCCCTGGCCGTGGACGCCGCCCGCAGCTACCTGCTCGACCTCGGGCAGTGGCGGGACGCCCGCAAGCGCGAGCTCGACCTGCTCGACGAGGCGTCCCTGCGCGCCGCAGAGCCGCAGCTCTACACCCCCGACGTCACCCTTTCGATGTCCCTCTGGCAGGCAGTGGACGACCGGTACGGCCAGCTGCGGAAGGTCTGGGACGACGGCCGGGTCGACCTGGTCGCCCGCGACACGCTCGCCCAGCTCGTCTGGGGGCGCCTGGAGAGCGGGGGCCTCGGTGTCAACCTCGTCGAGGCCTGCCGCCTCTCCGACGCGCTCGCCGCGCAGCTGCGGGCCCGGCTCTCGTTCGACCCCCGCGCCGCCGAGTCCGGCGCGCGCGTCGCCGCCCTGCGCGCCGCGCTCGAGCGGCTGCGCGAGCTGGTCAAGCAGGAGCCGTCGTGGGCGTCGCAGGTCGCGCTGCTCGCGATCCGCCTCGACGACATCGCCACTCGCGCGACCCGGGGGGCGGACGTCGAGAGCGAGCTGGCCGGCCTCGAGGTCAACGCCGCCCGCGCCGAGCGGGACCTCGTCGTGACGACCGCGCGCCGCCGCAACGCCGCCCGCTCCGCAGAGCAGGCCGCTGCCCGGCTAGTGACCGACCGGCTGCGGGCGGAGAACGAGATGCGCGCGCTCTCCGCCCGCGAGGACCACGCCCGGGAACTCGCGGCCCGCTGCGTCGCGGCCGTCGCCGACGCGCCGCGGCTGGCCGTGCCCGACGTCGAGGCCCTCGGGCCGGTGCCGCAGGACCGGGCCGCGCTCGACGCCTACCTGTTGCGCCTGGGCACCGTCGCCCGCGCCCTCGAGATGGTCGAGCGCGCCTACGGAACCCCCCTGGAGGAGCTCGACGACTTGCGTGGCCTGCTCGGCAGTTACCTCACCCGCGCCGCCCGGACCGGGCGCGTCGCCGACCCCGCCGTCGCCCGCGCCGCAGCCGCCGCGCGGGCCGCCCTCGAGACCGGGCCCACGCGGGTGGCCGACGTCCGCGTCCTGGTCACCCGCTTCGCCGACCTGGTCCGCACCCCGCCGGTCACGCCCCCGGTCACGCCGCCGGTCACGCCGCCGGTCACCCCGCCCGTCACTCCGCCGCCGCTGACCCCGGGAGTGCCCTCGTGAACCCAGCCGCCGTCATGACCCGAGCTGCCCGATGACCGCCGACGCCGCCGGCCTCGCCCGGGGCACCCAGCGCTGCTCCGTGCCGGGATGCACCGGCGTCATCGAGGACGGCTACTGCGACGTCTGCGGCACCCCCGCCGGCGCCGTCCCGAGCGTCCCGGCCCAGGGCAGCCCGAGCTCCACGACCCCGGTCGGCCCGGACGCCGGGGCGGCGGCGCCGGGCGCGGGATCGACCCGCTCGAAGCTCACGTCGTCGTCCGGGTTGCTCGCCAGCACCCCACTCGGGTCGGTTCGCACCGGGGGCTCGCGGACCACCCGCAAGGTGGGGACGTCCAGCACCCGGCTGCGCGGCGCGCGGCTCGGCGCGGGACTCACCACGATCCCCTCGGTCCCCGCGCTCGACCCGAGCCACGCCATCCTGGTGAACCCGATGGTTCCCGAGGACCGGCGGTTCTGCCCGAAGTGCGGCGCGCCGGTGGGCCGCTCCCGGGACGGCCGGCCCGGCCGGACCGAGGGTTTCTGCGCCCAGTGCCGGACGCCGTTCTCGTTCACCCCGAAGCTGAAGCCGGGCGACGTCGTCGGCGGCCAGTACGAGGTGGCCGGATGCCTGGCGCACGGCGGCCTCGGCTGGATCTATCTCGCCCGCGACACGGTGCTGTCGGGCCGGTGGGTCGTGCTCAAGGGGCTGCTCAACGCGGGCGACCCGGACGCCTACGCCGCCGCGGTCGCGGAGCGCGAGTTCCTCGCCAAGGTCGAGCACCCGCTCATCGTGGAGATCTTCAACTTCGTGCTCCACGAGGGCGCCGGCTACATCGTGATGGAGTACGTGGGCGGCACGGCCCTGAAGGACCTGCTGAAGAAGCGGACGGCCGCCAACGGCGGGCGCTACAACCCGTTCCCCGTCGACCAGGCGATCGCCTACATCATCGAGATCCTGCCGGCGTTCAGCTACCTGCACGACATGGGCCTGCTGTACTGCGACTTCAAGCCGGACAACATCATCCAGGTCGGGGATGCCGTCAAGCTCATCGACCTCGGCGGCGTGCGACGGATCGACGACCTGGACTCGCCGATCTACGGCACCGTCGGCTACCAGGCGCCCGAGGTGCCGCAGGTCGGCCCGTCGGTGGCGTCGGACATCTACACGCTCGGCCGGACCCTCGCGGTGCTCTCGATGGAGTTCCGGGGCTACCAGTCGACGTACGTCGACTCCCTTCCCCCGGTCGCCGAGGTGCCGCTGTTCCAGCGCTACGACTCGTTCTACCGACTGCTGGTGAAGGCATGCGCCCTCGACCCCGCCGACCGCTTCCAGACCGCGGACGAGCTGCGCGTGCAGCTGCTCGGCGTCCTGCGCGAGATCGTCGCTACGCAGGCCCCGGACGGCGGTCGGGCCCGGCACTCGGCCGCGTCGGTGCTGTTCGAGGCCCCGATCGTGGAGGGCGACACCCTCGAGTGGCAGCACCTGCCGGCCCTCAAGGTCGACCCCGGGGACCCGATGGCGGCCTGGCTCTCGGCCCTGTCGGTGACGGAGTCCGAGGCGCGGATGCAGGCGCTCCTCGCCGCGCCGCAGCAGACCGTCGAGGTGCGCCTCGACGTGGCCCGGACGGCGATCGCGGCGGGCCGGCGCGACATCGCCGACGGCGCCGTCGGACACATCCTGCGGGACGATCCGTGGGAGTGGCGGGCCGTCTGGGTGTCGGGCCTCGCAGCCCTCGCGGAGGGCGACGCGGCCGGCGCCCGGTCGTCGTTCAACGCCGTCTACGGGCAGGTGCCGGGCGAGCTGGCCGCGAAGCTGGCGCTGGCGGTGGCGTGCGAGCGTTCCGACGCGCACGACGTCGCTGAGTCCCTGTACACCGTGTGCGCGCGCACGGACGCCAACTACACCGCCCCTGCCGCGTTCGGGCTGACCCGGATCCGCACGGCACGCGGGGACATCGACGGTGCGCTGGCGGCGCTCGACCTGGTGCCCTCGACGAGCCGCGCCTACGTGGAGGCGAGGGGGCAGCGGGCACAGCTGCTGGCGGCGTCCGGGCGTGGCCTGCCCGCCCTGTCGGACGCGTTGGGCAGTATCGAGTCCGTGACCATCGACCCGCTCGACCGCGCACGGCTGCGCACCGGCGTGCTGAAGTCGGCGCTCGACATCGTGCAGGACCAGGGCCCTCAGGACTCGGTGGAGATCGCCGGCGTGCCCGCCGCGGAGCGGCCGCTGCGGGACGCGCTCGAGCGCGCGTACCGCGACCTGGCCGCGCTCACGCCCGCGGGCGACGAGCGGGTCGCGCTCGTCGATCGCGCGAACGCCGTGCGCCGGTGGACCCTGCGGTGACCGGTGCGACGGAGGTGGCCACGACGACCTGCCCGTCCTGTGGTGCTGCGGTGGCCGAGGGCGAACGGTTCTGCGAGAGCTGCGGTGCGGACCTGCCCGGCGCCGGCCCCGCTGATGCCGAGGTTCCCGCGGGGGAGCTGCCCGACCGCACGCCCGTGGCCGCGCCCGGCGCGGACGAGGACCTGCTGGCCGCGCCCGCGCCGCAGGTCGCCGTGCGCGAGGGCGTGGTCGTCGTCCCCGTCGACCTCGCGGTCCGGGCGGCGACGTGCACGGCGTGCGGCGGGGCGGTCGCGGCCGACGGGTACTGCGAGCAGTGCGGGACGCCGGCGCCGAATCCGCGGGACCACTGGGTCGACGAGCCGGCGCCCTGGGTCGTCGCCGTCTGCGACCGGGGGGTGCGCCACTCGCGCAACGAGGACGCGGTGGCAGCCGCTGCGGATGCCGGCGCCTTCGCCGTGCTCGTGGTCTGCGACGGGGTGTCGTCGGCGCCCGACTCCGACCGGGCCAGCCTGGCGGCTGCGCGGGCGGCGCGGGACGTGCTCGCCGGGCCACCTCTGGAGGGCGGTGAGGACCCCGCCGACTCGATGGCGCAGGCCGTGGCCGCCGCGCACGCCGCCGCCGCGGCGGTCGCCCGCCGGGTGGCGGGTTCCGGACGCGGCAACCCGCCTTCGACGACGTTCGTGGCGGCCGTCCTGCAGGGGAGGGACGCGTTGGTCGGGTGGGTCGGCGACAGCCGGGCCTACTGGGTACCCGACGGGGCGGCGGCCGAGCAGCTCTCGGTCGACGACTCCTGGGCGGCCGAGGCCATGGCCCTGGGCGTGCCGCGCGAGGAGGCGGAGAGCGGGCCGAAGGCGCACGCGATCACTCGATGGCTCGGCGCGGACGCTCCGGACCCGACCCCCCGGACGCTGTCCCGGCGGCTCGACGGGGCCGGCTGGCTGCTGCTGTGCAGCGACGGCCTGTGGAACTACTGTTCGGAGGCTGCAACCCTCGGCGAGCTGGTCGCCGACACCCGCGAGCACGCGCCGACGCCCCGCGAGCTCGCGGAGGCGCTGGTGCAGTGGGCGGTCGAGGCCGGCGGTGCCGACAACATCAGCGTCGCGCTCGCGCGCGTCGAGGCTTGACGCGGGAGGATCACTCCATGGCCCAGTTCACCGCCGAGGTCTACCAGAACGAGTTCCTGCCTGCGGGGGGCACCGACGTCCACGCGATCGTGACGATCACGTGCTCGGGCGCCGGCGAGGCGGGGCGGGGGGAGGGCGGCGACGCTGCCGAGATCGTGATTCTCGACACCTCGGGCTCGATGCAGGGCGAGCGCTTCGCCGCCGCGCAGGAGGCCGCGTCGGCAGCGATCGACCAGATCCTCGACGGCACGTGGTTCGCGGTGATCGCCGGCACCGACAGCGCCGGGCGCGCCTTCCCCTATCCCAACGCCGTGTCCCCGATGGTCCGGATGGAGCCCGGCGCGCGCGCCGAGGCGAAGCGGGCCGTGCGGCAGCTGCTCGCCGGCGGCGGCACGGCCATGGGCAGCTGGCTGCGTCTCGCCGGGCAGCTGTTCTCGTCCGTGCCGCAGGCCACCCAGCGGCACGCCATCCTGCTGACGGACGGCAAGAACCAGAGCGAGTCGGTGGTCGCGCTGCAGGAGGCGATCCGCTCGGTCCAGGGCGTGTTCCAGTGCGACTGCCGCGGGGTCGGCGCGGACTGGGACGTACGGGAGCTGCGCGGCGTCGCCACCGCCCTGCTGGGCACGGTCGACCTCGTCCCCGCCCCTGCCCAGCTCGCCTCCGAGTTCGAGCGCATCATGCGCAACGCGATGGGGCGCGGCGTGGCCGAGGCATGGCTGCGGGTGTGGGCGCCGCAGGGCGCGCAGGTGCTGTTCGTCCGCCAGGTCGCCCCGCAGGTCGAGGACATCACGGGACGTCGCCAGCAGGTGAACCCGCTGACAGTCGCCTTCCCGACGGGGGCGTGGGGCGACGAGAGCCGCGACTACCACGTGGCTGTGCGGCTCGCCGCCAAGCCCGTCGGGGCCGAGCAGCTCGCGGGCCGCGTGCAGCTCGCTGTCGGCGAGCAGGTGGTGGCGTCCGGGCTCGTGAAGGCGCTGTGGTCGGACGACGACGCGCTCACCACCCGGATCAACCCCGAGGTCGCCCACTACACCGGCCAGGCCGAGCTCGCCGCGGCCATCCAGGAGGGGCTGGCGGCCAAGGCGGTCGGGGACACGGCGACGGCCACGACGAGGCTCGGCCGCGCCGTCCAGCTCGCCGCCGAGACGGGCAACGACGAGGCCACCTCGCGGTTGCGCAAGGTCGTCGAGATCGAGGACCAGGACACCGGTACGGTTCGGCTGCGCCGACAACGTCGACAAGCTCGACGAGATGGCGCTCGACACCAGCTCGACCAAGACGACCAGGGTGAAACGGTGACCGACTGATGGCGATGTACACCTGATGGCGATGTACACCTGATGACGACGTACACCTGCCCGGACGGGCACACCTCGCAGTCCGGGGACTACTGCGACGTCTGCGGCCTGCCGATTCAGGGCGCCGGCGGAGCGGCCGCCGTCCTCCAGCCCTCCGGCAGGCGCCTCGGCTGCGTCGCCGTTGCCGCCCCCGCTGCCCGTCCCTGCGGGCCCTGCCGCGAGGGTCCCCGGCGGCGCCGCCGTCGGCGTCCGCCCTGTCGCTGGACCCGCCCGGGACGGCGACCCGCACCTGCCCGAACTGCTCGACCGACAATCCGGCGGACGCGCTCTTCTGCGAGAACTGCGGCTACGACTTCACGACCGGCCAGCTGCCACGGCCCCTCCCGCCGCCGGACGGGGCGAGCGCCCAGCCGGTCCCGCCGCCCGCCGCGCCCGACGGGACCGTCGACTGGGTGGCGGAGGTGTGGATCGACCCCGACTGGTACGCGGCCCAGGGGGTCACCGACCCGCTGCCGTCCGCGGGCGCGCCCGCGGTCGTGCCGCTCGCCGACCGGACCGTGCTCATCGGGCGCACGTCGGCGTCGCGCAACATCCATCCCGCAGATCGACGTCTCGGCGGACAACGGGGTCTCACGGCGGCACGCGCAGCTCAGCACGGACGGGCAGCGGTGGTGGGTGGAGGACCTGCAGTCGTCCAACGGCACCTACGTCGGGGGCGCGGGGGAGCCACTGCCGACGGACCCCATCGCCCCAGGGCAGCGGGTCGAGCTCGAGGACGACGACCGGGTCTACGTGGGCGCCTGGACGCGCATCGTCGTCCGGCAGGCATAACAGCCTCCGGTCAGACGCTGAACGGCCCGCGGTCTCCCGGGTCTCCCGGGTCGCTAGCCTCGGACGGGGACGGTGCGGCCCGACAGCACAGGCCGCCGCGCTCGACCGAGCTGACCGATCCGAACCCGACCGATCCGAGCTGACCGATCCGAACCGAGAGGGACCCCGCAATGGCGCGCAAGGGAACGGCGACCGTCGTCGGCGCAGGCTTCTACGGCAGCACCACCGCGCAGCGGCTCGCCGAGTACGACATCTTCGAGAAGGTCGTCCTTACCGACATCCGGGACGGCTGGGCCGAGGGCCTCGCGCTCGACCTCAACCAGTCCCGCCCGATCGAGGGCTTCGAGACGCAGGTCGTCGGCAGGACCACTGGCACGGACGGCACCGGCTACGAGGTGATCGAGGGCTCCGACATCGTCGTCATCACCGCCGGCCTGCCCCGGAAGCCGGGGATGAGCCGGATGGACCTGCTGGAGGTCAACGGCGGGATCGTGCGCGGTGTCGCGGAGAACGTGGCCCGGCACGCGCCGGACGCCGTGGTCATCGTCGTGTCCAATCCGCTCGACGAGATGACCACGCTCGCCCAGATCGCCACGGGCTTCCCGCACGAGCGCGTGCTCGGGCAGGCGGGGATGCTCGACACTGCCCGCTTCTCCTACTTCGTCGCCGAGAAGCTGGCCGTCCCCGTGGGGGCGGTGAAGACCCTCACGCTGGGGTCTCACGGCGACACCATGGTCCCCGTCCCGAGCGCGTGCAGCGTGAACGGGCAGCCGCTCGAGCAGCTGCTCGATGCGCAGACCGTCGAGGAGCTCGTCGTGCGGACCCGCAACGGCGGCGCGGAGGTCGTCGCGCTGCTGAAGAGCGGGTCCGCCTACTACGCGCCGTCGGCGGCCGCGGCGCGGATGGCGCGTGCCGTCGCCGAGGACTCGGGTGCGGTGATGCCCGTCTGCGCCTGGGTCGACGGCCAGTACGGCATCGAGGGCGTGTACCTCGGTGTGGAGGCGGAGCTCGGCGCCGCCGGTGTCCGTCGCGTGGTCGAGCGCGACCTCACCGAGTCGGAGCTGGCGGGGCTGCGCCAGGCCGCGGACGCCGTCAAGGCCAAGGCCAAGGACGCCGCCTCGCTCTGACCGGCGCCGGCTGACTCACGACCCGGGCGCCTGCCGCGCTGCGTAGGCGGCCGGTGTCGTCCCCAGGTGCGCCCTGAAGTCGCGGACGAGGTGTGCCTGGTCGCTGTAGCCGAGATCGGCGGCGAGGTCGGCCCAGTTCACCTCGATCCCGTGCAACCGGGCCTGCTCGGCGGCATCCAGGATCCGGTAGCGCCGGATCACCCAGGCAGGGGCTAGGCCCGCGTGCTGGGCGAACATGCGCTGGAGCGTCCGCTCGGTCACCCCGGCGTGCGCGGCCAGGTCTTCCACCCGGCGCACCGACCGGTCCGTCTCGGCGACTCGGGCGACCGCGGCGACCTCGCGGGCGGCGGCGACGCGATCGGCGTCCGCAGCGCGCACGACAGCTTCGAGCGCGGCGCGCAGCACGCCTACCCGGTCCTCCTCGGTGCCGGCAGCGGCCACTGCGGCGATCAGCGTCGCGCCATCGACGTCCAGCAGCGGCCGGTTCAGGGGCACAGTGCGGTCGGTGAGCGTGCGAGCGGGAACCCGGACGAAGGCGCCGAGGCCCCCGGGTGCCGTCATCGCGGCGACCGTCCAGCCGCTACCGGCCAGCCGGCGGCGCGTGATGAATCGGTGCGGTCCCTCGAGAGAGCCCTCGAGCGGCCCCTCGCCGGCGGCCCCGGGCTCGACGACACCGGCCTCCACGACGCCAGGCTCCGGGACTCCCGCGTACAGGTTCGCGCCGGGATGGTTGAGGACGGCCTGGGTGTGTTCGAGCCCAGGCGGCAGCGCCCACCTCACGGCCCAGAACCGGTCGACGAGCCCTTCGAGCACCTGTCCCGGGGGGTAGCGCGTCAGCTGCGCCGTCCGTTGCAGGTGCGCGGGGTCGACGATGCCGCGGGCGTCCTGGTCGACCGGCGGCGGGGTCCGCGGGGTGGGCATGCAGGCACGTTAGCCACGCCGTCCGACAGCGGAGGCGACGCTGTCGGGTTTGTTCAATCCCTTGCTCCGGTACCTGCCTAGGCTCGTCCCATGACCACCACCGCAGATGAACCTCCCTACTTCCCCGCGACCGCGCCGGCCGCGCTGGCGGACGCCGGCACGGCGGTGGCGCTCCTCGACCCGGTGCTTGGGCAGCTCGCCGACGTGGTGGGCGGGGTGACGCCCGAGCAGTCCGGCGACCCGACGCCGTGCACCCGCTACGACGTCGCGACCTTGCGCGACCACGTGCTGGGCTGGCTCCAGTTCTTCGCCGCGGCCTTCGCGGACCCGGCCAGGACCGGCCCGCGTCCCGATCCCAGCGTGTACCGGGCCGCGGACGACGACCGCGACCTGGCAGACGTGGTCCGGCGGTCGGCCGACACCCTCCGGGACGCCGTGCGTGGCGGCGTCCTCGACGGCCAGGTGGTGGTCTCGCAGTCGCGCATGGACGGCCCGGCCGCCTTCGGGATGGTGCTCGGGGAGTACCTCGTGCACGGCTGGGATCTGGCCGTGGCGGTCGGCGCCCCCTGGACGCCACCCGAGCAGGCCTGCGAGAACGCGTTGGAGTTCTTCCGGGGCATGGTGCTGCCGGAGTACCGCGGGGACGAGGGCGGCTTCTTCGGGGCGGAGGTGGCGGTCGCGCCCGACGCACCGGCGCTGGATCGCCTCCTGGGCTTCGCGGGGAGACGTCCGGACTGGACGAGAGGTTCCGCCATAAGCATGTGACGTGAATAGATCGTCCAATCTTGGGGTAGCTGCTCTGGCACGGCGACGACGAACACGTCAGGGAGCGTGCCCATGTCATCGGCAACAGCGGAGACCCCAGGAGTTGTGCGCAGCCTCGTTCCGGCCCGGATGGACCGGTTGCCGTGGGCGAGGTTCCACTGGACGATCGTCGTCGGTCTGGGCGCAGCCTGGATCCTCGACGGCCTCGAGATCCAGATCGTCTCGGCGATCGGCAGCACCCTGCAGGACAAGGGCACTCTCGGCCTGAGCAGCGGCCAGGTCGGCCTGCTGGGCTCGGTCTACCTCTTCGGCGAGGTGGTCGGTGCGCTCGTGTTCGGGCGGCTCACCGACCGGCTCGGGCGCAAGAAGCTCTTCATCCTGACGCTCCTGCTGTACCTCGTCGCCAGCGGCATCGCTGCGTTCTCGTTCTCCCTGTGGTTCCTGCTCATCTTCCGCTTCGTCGCTGGCCTGGGTATCGGCGGCGAGTACACGGCGATCAACTCCGCGATCGACGAGCTCATCCCGAGCCACTACCGCGGCCGCGTGGACATCGCGATCAACGGCACCTACTGGGCCGGCGCGATGATCGGTGCCGCGGCATCGATCTTCCTGCTGAACCCCGACCTGATCCCCCTGAACGTCGGGTGGCGCATCGGCCTCCTGATCGGCCCGGTCATCGGTCTCGGGATCATCTACCTGCGCAGGCACATCCCCGAGAGCCCGCGCTGGCTGATGACCCACGGTCGCGAGGAAGAGGCCGAGCGGACGGTCGACATGATCGAGGCGCAGGTCGAGGCCGAGGGCGTCCACCTCGAGCCTGTGCCCGACTCCAAGGCCCTCGAGGTCAAGGCGCAGCCGCCCATCTCGTACGCGACCATCGCCAAGGTCATGCTCAGCCGGTACCCCAGCCGGTCGTTCCTGGGCTTCTCGATGATGGTGACGCAGGCGTTCCTCTACAACGCCATCTTCTTCACCTACTCGTTGGTGCTGGCCCACTTCTACAACATCCCGAGCGACAAGATCGGCTACTACTTCTTCCCGTTCGCGGTGGGCAACCTGATCGGCCCGCTCCTGCTCGGTCCGCTGTTCGACACGGTCGGCCGCCGGAAGATGATCCTCGGCACGTACGCCATCTCGGGCGTCCTGCTCGCGATCAGCGCGGTGCTGTTCTACAACGGCACGCTGACCGCGGTCACCCAGACGGCGTTCTGGTGCGTGATC
Source organism: uncultured Actinomycetota bacterium (assembly GCA_963786765.1). Taxonomy (GTDB): domain Bacteria; phylum Actinomycetota; class Actinomycetes; order Actinomycetales; family Kineosporiaceae; genus DATKNA01. The sequence continues at coordinate 106,414 of CAWBAJ010000004.1, forward strand.
TTCTTCTTCGCCTCGGCCGGGGCGTCGTCCGCGTACCTCACGGTGAGCGAGATCTTCCCGCTCGAGCTGCGCGGCCAGGCGATCTCGTTCTTCTTCGCCATCTCTCAGCTGGCCGGCGGCGTGGCGGCGCCGTACATCTTCGGGCGGCTCATCGGCGAGGGGAAGGACCCGGGCCCGCTGACCATCGGCTACCTCTTCGGTGCCGTCGTCATGATCCTCGGCGGGATCATCGCCTGGTTCTTCGGTGTGGATGCCGAGCGCAAGTCGCTCGAGGACATCGCCAACCCGCTGTCGGCGGTCGGCGGCCAGTCCGAGACGATGTCCGACCGGGATCGCCGGCGCGGTAACGGCCGCCGGGGCTCCACTCGGATGGAGGGGTCTGCACCCCTCGGCTGAGTTCGCTTCTGCGATCACCTGCCGGCGGCCGTGCTCCAGGGCGCGGCCGCCGGTCTCGTCTTCTGGCGCCGCGGTGTGCGGAGCAGCGCGTGTGTGCGCAGCAGGGTGTGGGGCTCGGAGGGGGACGGGCGTCGTCGTCCGGGGCGTCAGCGAACCACGGTGACAGGGCACTGGGCGTAGGCGGCCACGTGCTGACTGACCGAGCCGAGCACCAGCCCCGCGAAGCCGCCGTGGCCCCGGGTGCCGACGACCAGCAGGTCGGCGCCGGCGGATTCCTCGATGAGCACCTCTGCGGGCCTGCCTCGCTTCACGCGCGGTTGAGCGACCACGGGCGGGTTCTCGCCGAGTTCTTCCTTGATGATCTGCACCAGCTCGCCGCCGGCGTCCTCGCTCGTCTCGCTGGCCTCGCCGGCCGGCACGCTGGGGCTGCCCGCCGCGGGCAGCAGCGTGCGCTCCCACACATGTAGCACGACCAAGTCGGCCCCGTGCTCCGCAGCTTCGGCGGCAGCCCACGTCAGCGCCTTGCGGCTACCGCGTGATCCGTCGACCCCGACCAGGATGGTCTTCCATGTGCTCACGGTCGTCTCCCCTTCGAGTATCGACGCACCAGCGTTGCTCTGAGGCACTGGGGCCGGGCGACCGCGCCGGTCCGCACGAGGAAGGCGAGCCCCACCGAGACGCCCGTGACCTGCTGATTCTGTTCGTCGAACGCTATTACATGGCGTGCGGTGCGTCGAGGTGACAAGGCGCCGTGCGGGAGTGACCCGTCAGCGTTACCGTCTACGTGCTGACCGGCCATCTGTGGCCGCGCGCCGCGGGGGTGGGTCTAGCGTCCCAGCACGGGTCCGCCCTGGATCGCCTCGGCAAAGGGGTCGCCATGACCACGACCACCGCAGAGTCCCCCTCCACCGGTTCCGGGCAGGTCGAGCGCAAGCCGCTCATGACGCCCGGCGCCATTCTCATGATGAATCTCGGATTCTTCGGGGTTCAGTTCAGCTTCGGCCTCACCCAGTCGGCGGTGAACCCGCTCTTCCTGCTGATCGGTGCGAGACCTGACCAGCTGCCGATCCTGAACCTCGCGGGACCGGTCACGGGGTTGGTGATCCAGCCGCTCATCGGCGCGATCAGCGACCGCACCTGGAGCCCGCGATGGGGCCGCAGGCGACCGTTCGTCACCGGCGGCGCCATCCTGTGCGCGCTCATCCTGTTCATCTTCCCGTTCGTCGGCGTGCTGTGGCTCGGCGTGATCTGCTTCTGGCTGCTCGACGCCGGCAACAACACCTCCATGGAGCCTTACCGGGCCTTCATCTCCGACCGCTTGCCGAAGTCGCAACTGGCCCGCGGGTTCCTGACGCAGAGCATGTTCACCGGCGCCGGTGCGGTGCTCGCGAACCTGTCGCTGTTCTTCCTGCAGAAGGTGCCGGCGCTGGAGAAGACCGCCGGCAACGGCGTGCCCTACTGGATGTACGTCTGCTTCTTCATCGGCACCGTCTGCATCCTCTTCACGGTGCTCACGGCGATGTCGCGCACCAAGGAGCTCACGCCGACGGACGAGGAGCTCGCGGAGATGCGGGCCCAGAAGGGTGGACTCGGAGGGTTCTTCGGCGACATCCGCGACGCCGTCCGGGCAATGCCTGTGGCCATGCACAAGATCGGCGTGGTCTTCCTCTTCCAGTGGTACGCGATGTTCATCTACTGGCAGTTCATCGCCGTGAGCATCGGTGAGACGGCGTTCCATGTCACGCCGAACGACCCGGGCTTCACCAACGCGATCGCGTGGAGCGGCCTGATGAACGGCGCCTACAACTTCTTCACCATGGTGTCCGCGCTGTTCCTGGTCGGTTTCGCGCAGCGGATCGGCGCCAAGCGCGTGCACGCGATCGCTCTGGGCCTGGCCGCCGTCGCGCTGATCTGGGTGTCGCACATCACCAACCAGTACCTCGCGCTGGTCCCGATGATCGGCCTCGGCATCTTCTGGGCGAGTGCCGTCGGCGTGCCGTACCTGATGGTCGCGAGCATGGTCCCGGCCAAGCGCACCGGCGTCTACATGGGCATCCTGAACATGATGATCGTGGTGCCGATGCTGATCGAGACCGTCACCTTCGGCTGGATCTTCGACCACCTGCTCAACAACCGGGGCAGCAATGCGATCATGCTGGCCGGCGTGCTGATGGCCATCGGTGGCGTAGCCATGCTCTGGGTGAACCCGCCTGCCGAGCAGGACGAGTCCCCGATCATGCCGCTGGGCGGCAAGCGGAGCATCACGGTGTACGACCGGGTCGTCGTCGGTTCGGACGGGACCCCCGCCAGCCTGTACTCGGTCGACCGGGCCGCCGAGGTTGCCCAGGCCGCGCAGGCGAGGCTGGTGGTGGTCACGGCATACCGCGAGGGTGCGGTGGGCGCCGCGCCTGTGGAGGGCGCGCATCGCGATCTCTTCGGCGCCGACGCCGCAAGGAGAGCCCTGGAGAAGTCGGTCACCGGGCTCACCCAGGAGCGGGTGAGGTTCGTGGACCAGCGCCTCGTCGAGGGCGACCCGGCCCAGGCGCTGCTGGACACCGTGGGGGCGAACCCGGCGAACCTCATCGTCGTCGGCA
>CAWBAJ010000005.1:0-58593 GCA_963786765.1 uncultured Actinomycetota bacterium
CGGGGGTTGGGCGCTACCGAGGGAGAATTGCTGGGCTCCGTTGCCCGGAACGTCGTGAGGAAGGCCTCCTGCGACGTGCTCGTGGTGCAGACGTCGGCCCTCGACGAGGAGCGGCTGTTCCGGGCGGATCCGGCCGCGGCGACAGCGGATGGTGCTGGCGGGGCCACCCGAGCGAATTCGGATGGTCGATCAGCGGGGCCCTGACCACATCCACTTCTACGCTCATCGAGCTGCGCAGGAGGCTGAGCTGCTGAGTGCGACCCGTCGGTGCCCTCCGGCGCCGGCGGGTCGCAGCGCGCTCAAGTCCAGCTGGTCGCGGACCCGTAGGAGGGCCTCGGTGCCTATTCTGCCGCGTGCGGTCCGGCATTGACGCTGTCGGCGGCGTAGTTGTGAGATGTCAAAAGCATTTAGCATGACGGCTAGGTCTCTCGCATTCGGGTCCGGCCTCGTCCGACCCTTCCCGGTGATCGGTTGGTGACGGAAAATAGTCGCCCGGCCCTGCTTTCGGGGGCCGTGCTGTGTCGGTGGTGGCGTTTAGGTTCTTTGCATGGGGGTTCGGGGGATCGGGGAGCTCGTGGCGGCGTTGCCGCCGGCGGCTGCCGGGCCCGCTGCCGCGGTGGCGCAGGGTTTGGCGGAGCTGGCCGGGTTGCGGCACTCGGCCCTGGCCCCGGAGGAGATCCGGGCGCTGGGGGAGGTGTGGGAGCGGTTGGCCGCCCAGGCCGGCGCCGGCCGGTTGGGGGTGCTGGCGGCGATCGACGCCCGCGACGACGTGATCCCGAAGGCGAGGGTCGGGGACGCGTCCGCGGTGTTCGCCGCCCACGCGCTGGGGCAGCACCGGGCGGCGGCGCGGCGGGACGCGCGGTGGGCGGGACTGCTACGCCCGGAGGTGGGGGATCTGCCGGCGGTCGGCGCGGCGTTCGCCGCCGGCGACATCTCTCCCGCGCACGTGGAGGTCGCGGTGCGCGCCCACAAACAGCTCGGTGCAGCGGTGCGGGAGGCCGTGGTGGGCTGCGTCGTCCCGGACGGCGACTCCAAGGGCAACGGCGGTGACGTTGACGGTGAGCTAGAGGCGGCGCTGACCGAGCTGAGCGACGCGTTCACGGCCCGGGTCCGTCAGATCCGGGTGGTGGACGTGACGCTCGCCCACTACGCCCGCCGCCACGCGGTGACCGAGTTGGAGGCGATCGCGGACCGGATCGTAGGCACGTTGAACCCGCCCGACTCCAAGGGCGCGCACGAGCGGCGGTACCTGTTCATGTCCCAACTCCCGAACGGGGAGTGGCGGGGGCGGTTCTCCTGCGGCCCCGCCCAGGGCCTGCTGATCAAACGCGCCCTGAACGCCTTCAGCGCGCCGCGGCCCGGCAAGGCTATCGACGCCGACGGCGTCGAACACACCATCGCCGACCCCCGCGACCTGGGGGCCCGGCAGATGGACGCCGCCACCGACATCGTCACCGTCGCCCTGGCCAAGACCGGCATCACCCTGTCCACTGGCCCCGACCCCGGTCCTGGCCCCAACCCCGGTCCTGGCCCCAACCCGTCCACCCACGTTCCCCCGGGCAGCGCTCGCCCTGCCGGGGCTGATGACTCCCGCACCGCTGATGGCGGTGGCGGCGATCGCGGCGACGAGGGCAACGGCGAGGGCCACGGCCAGGGCAACGGCCAGGGCAACGGCCAGGGCAACGGGCAGGCGTGCGAGGAGTCGGACGAGCCACTGGACGCGCCGTTGGACGAGACGGGCGAGCCGCCGCAGGCTGAGGGCGAGACCGTCGTGATCCGCGAACCCGGGGCCCTGGTCGGGCCATATCCGTCGGTCGACCTGGTCCTGATCGCCGGCATCGAGCACGTCGCCACCGCCTGGGCCCACCGCCCCGACACCCTCCCGGTCGACCTGGAGGGGGACTTCGCCGGCCGGCTACGCGACCGCTTCCGCCGACGCCTCCGCAAGGGCGAAGAATCACCGGCCGAAGAACAACCGGCCGCAGAATCACCACCACCACCAGAATCAGCCGACGAATCACCGGCCGAGGAGCAAGCGGCCCAAGAATCACCTCCCGATCAACGACGCCCAGATGAATGTCCCTGTGACTGCAGGCGCGAACCCCACGAGGACGACACGGCACGGCCAGAGCGGCCGGGGTGGTTGACGCGTGTCCTGTCCCCGTACGCGGTGCCGGCCCGGCTCGAGCACGCCGGCGCCGTCGACGCCACCACGCTGGAGCTGTTGGCCTGCAACGCCACCGTCCGGGCCGCGCTCCTCGCCCCCAACGGGGCACTGCTCGACCTCGGCCGTGCCCAACGCCTCGCCACCCCGAACCAGAAGACCGCCCTGCTGGCCAGAGACGGGGGGGTGCGTCATCCCCGGCTGCACCGTGCCCGGCGACGCGTGCGACGCCCACCACGTGCAGTGGTGGACCGACGGCGGCCCGACGGACCTGGACAACCTGGCTTTGGTCTGCGGTCGGCACCACACCGAGGTGCACTCGGGGGAATGGCAGATCCAGATGCGCGACGGCATCCCCTGGGTGAGGCCCCCGAAGTGGATCGACCGCGACCAGCGCCTGCTCCGCAACGCCGCCCACCATCCTCACTCTCCAGGGCGGAGGGCTGCATGACCCGCGGCTTGCAGGGGCGGTCGCGCTGGGTCGAGGCGTCCGATCGGGCGGTGGGAGCCCGGCGGCTTCCTGCCGACGTCGCGCCACTAGGCTCGGCACAACCCGTCCCCGTCCGTGCCGAGGAGCCGAGTTCCGTGGCGAAGATCAAGGTCGAAGGCCCGGTCGTCGAGCTCGACGGCGACGAGATGACCCGGATCATCTGGCAGTTCATCAAGGACCGCTTGATCCATCCTCACCTCGACGTCGACCTGCGCTACTTCGACCTGTCGATCCAGCACCGTGACGCCACGGACGACCAGGTGACGGTCGACGCAGCGAACGCCATCAAGCAGCACGGCGTCGGAGTCAAGTGCGCGACCATCACCCCCGACGAGGCGCGGGTCGAGGAGTTCGGCCTGAAGAAGATGTGGCGCTCGCCGAACGGGACGATTCGCAACATCCTGGGCGGGGTCGTCTTCCGCGAGCCGATCATCATCAGCAACATCCCGCGGCTGGTCCCCGGCTGGACAAAGCCGATCGTGATCGGCCGCCACGCGCACGGCGACCAGTACAAGGCGACGGACTTCAAGGTGGCCGGACCCGGCATCGTCACGATCACGTACACCCCGGACGACGGCTCCGAACCCCTCGAGATGGAGATCGTGCGGATGCCCCAGGACGGCGGCGTCGTGATGGGGATGTACAACTTCAAGCGCTCGATCGAGGACTTCGCCCGGGCGTCGCTGAGCTACGGCCTCAAGCGCGGCTACCCGGTCTACATGTCGACGAAGAACACGATCCTGAAGTCCTACGACGGCATGTTCAAGGACACCTTCGCCGAGATCTTCGAGAAGGAGTTCAAGGCCGACTTCGACGCGGCCGGCCTCACCTACGAGCACCGGCTGATAGACGACATGGTGGCCGCCGCGCTGAAGTGGGAGGGCGGCTACGTCTGGGCCTGCAAGAACTACGACGGCGACGTCCAGTCCGACACCGTCGCGCAGGGCTTCGGGTCACTCGGCCTCATGACCAGCGTCCTCATGACCCCGGACGGCCGTACGGTCGAGGCGGAGGCCGCGCACGGTACGGTGACCCGCCACTACCGCCAGCACCAGCAGGGCAAGCCGACCTCGACGAACCCGATCGCGAGCATCTACGCCTGGACGGGGGGCCTCAAGCACCGCGGGACTCTGGACAACGCGCCCGAAGTGACCGCGTTCGCGCAGACGCTCGAGCGCGTCTGCGTCGAGACCGTCGAGAGCGGCCGGATGACCAAGGATCTGGCCCTGCTCGTCGGTCCCGACCAAGGCTGGCAGACCACCGAGGAGTTCCTTGGCGCGCTCGACGAGAACCTCCAGAAGGCCCGAGCCTAGATCGACTCATCTCGGAGGCCTCGGGTGCCGAAATCCCCGGGGTGCTGTCGTGGTGCGTCGCGGGGCTGCTGGCGGCTGCCGTGGTCGTCGCCGGGCGCTGGGTCCTGCGTCGTGCCGACGCCCTGGGGCGTCCGCGTCGCTTCCCCGCCGTCTCGGTGGTGCTGCTCGTGGTGCCCGCCGCCGTGCTGGCCGTGCCCGTGTGGCGTCACGAACGACTGCAGCACCGGTTGGGGCAGGTGGCGTCGCGGCTGGCGGGCCAGGACGTCGAGGTGCACTGCCAGACCTTCGGTGAGCAGTTCGTGCACGGTGGCTCGGAGCTCGGCTGGGTGGGCTTCGCCGCAGGCGGGCAGCCCGACCACGGCGCAGTGATCACGCGCGAGCCGTGCGCGGACCTGGAGTCCTACCTCGACCGGCACGGCGTGACGCCGACGCCCAGTCAGGTGATCGCCGTTCACGTGCTCAGCCACGAGTCCCGGCACCTCGCCGGTGTGCAGGACGAGGCGCGAACCGAGTGCGAGGCCGTGCAGCGTGACGCCGTGACGGCCCGGCTGCTGGGCGCCGACGCCGCGGACGCGCACCGCCTCGCGCGCCTGTACTGGGCGGTGGACTACCCGAACATGCCTGACGCCTACCAGAGCCCGGACTGCACCCCTGGGGGTCCATGGGACGAGCACCTGCCCGACGCCCCTTGGGCCCCGTGACCGTCCCGGCGGACCCCCCGGGGAGGACTCGGGGGAGGGTTCGGGGGGCGGGGGTCGGGAAGGGCGCAGTTCAGCGGAAGACGACCGTCCTGACCCCGTTGAGCAGCACCCGGTGCTCGGCGTGCCAGCGGACGGCGCGCGCCAGCACCTGCGCCTCGACGTCGCGCCCGGCGGCAGCCAGTGCGTCCGGCGTCATCGTGTGGTCGACGCGGACGACGTCCTGCTCGATGATCGGCCCCTCGTCGAGGTCCGCCGTCACGTAGTGCGCAGTGGCGCCGATCAGCTTCACGCCGCGCTCGTGCGCCTGGTGGTAGGGCCGGGCTCCCTTGAAGCTCGGCAGGAACGAGTGGTGGATGTTGATCACTCGCCCCTGCAGGGCACGGCACACGTCGTCGGACAGCACCTGCATGTACCGCGCGAGCACGACGAGCTCGACGTCCAACTCCTTCACGAGCTCGAGGAGCTGCTCCTCGGCGGAGTCCCGCGTGTCGGGCGTGACCGGGACGTGGTGGAAGGGGACCTCGTAGAAGTCCGCGATGCCCCGCAGGGTGTCGTGGTTGCCGACAACCGCCGGGACGTCGATCGGCAAGGTGCCGCTTCGGGCTCGGAAGAGCAGGTCGTTGAGGCAATGCCCGCCGAGGCTGACCAGAACGAGCGTGCGGGTTCGACGGGAGGCGCGATTCAGCTCCCAGGTCATGCCGAAGCCGGCGGCGACGGGCCCGAACGCGAGCCGGAGAGCGGCACCCAGCTCCACCGGCGTCACGGCGTCCCCGGAGGGCGCGACCTCGACCCTCATGAAGAACCGGCCCGTGGAGGGATCGCCGTACTGGTGGCTCTCCGCGATGTTTCCACCGGCGGCGAGAACGGCGCCCGCGACGGCGTGCACGATCCCGGTCCGGTCGGGGCACGACAGGGTCAGGACGTGGTTCGCGCGGCCGGATTCGTTCCCGCGGGCGGATTCGTTCCCGCGGGCAGATTCGTTCCCGCGGGCGGGAGGGCTGGAGCTCACCCGATGACGCTACCCCTGGGCACTCCCCACGGACGGTAAGCTGGCGCCGCCGCGACTGGCGTTCGGGTGGGTCACCACCGGGGAGCGGTGGATGTCCTCCCTCGGGTCGTTCGCCTGGGCCCGCGGTCCCGCCGTCCCGCCGGACCCATGCCAGGAGTGCCGATGCTCGACCAGACGCCCCGATCCGCCACGCCCTCCCAATCGATCACCACTGCCTCGCTGGAACAGGTCGACCCCGAGCTGGCCGCCGTCCTCGCGGGGGAGCTGGGCCGCCAGCGCAGCACGCTCGAGATGATCGCGAGCGAGAACTTCGCCCCCCGCGCCGTGCTCGAGGCCCAGGGTTCGGTGCTGACCAACAAGTACGCCGAGGGCTACCCCGGCCGGCGCTACTACGGCGGGTGCGAGTTCGTCGACGTCGCGGAGGACCTCGCGCGCGGGCGGGTCAAGGCCCTCTTCGGCGCCGCGTACGCGAACGTGCAGCCACACAGCGGTGCCCAGGCGAACGCGGCAGCGATGGTCGCCCTCCTCGAGCCGGGCCAGCGCATCCTCGGCCTCGAGCTCGCGCACGGGGGCCACCTGACCCATGGCATGCGGCTCAATTTCAGCGGCAAGCTCTACGAGGTGTCCGCCTACGGCGTGGACCCCGAGACCATGCGAATCGACATGGACGCCGTCCGCGAGACGGCCCTCCAGTCCCGGCCCCAGATGATCATCGCCGGCTGGTCGGCGTACCCGCGCCAGCTCGACTTCCCCGCGTTCCGCAGCATCGCGGACGAGGTGGGCGCCCTGCTCCTGGTCGACATGGCGCACTTCAGCGGCCTGGTCGCGGCCGGGCTGCACCCGAACCCCGTGCCGCACGCACACGTGACGACGTCGACGACCCACAAGACGCTCGCCGGCCCGCGCGGCGGCATGATCCTCGCAGGCACCGACGAGTACGCGAAGAAGTTCCAGTCGGCGGTGTTCCCGGGGCAGCAGGGCGGGCCGCTCATGCACGTCATCGCGGCGAAGGCCGCCGCCTTCAAGATCGCGTCCACGGAGGAGTTCAAGGAGCGCCAGGCCCGCACCATCCGGGGCGCGCAGATCCTCGCCGAGCGGCTGCTCGGTGCCGACGCCCGGGCCGCCGGCGTCAACGTGCTCACGGGCGGTACCGACGTGCACCTCGTGCTCGTGGACCTTCGCGAGTCGCAGCTCGACGGCAAGCAGGCCGAGGACCGCCTGCACGACGTCGGCATCACGGTGAACCGGAACGCCGTCCCGTTCGACCCGCGTCCGCCGATGGTCACCTCCGGGCTGCGGATCGGCACGCCCGCGCTCGCCACCCGCGGATTCGGGGAGGAGCAGTTCACCGAGGTCGCGGACATCATCGCCGCCGCGCTGCAGCCCAGCGCCGACGTGGACACGCTGCGCACCCGGGTCGAGCGCCTCGCCGCCGACTTCCCGCTCTACGACGGCCTGGAGACCTGGTGAGCGGGGGAGTGACCGGGGAGCGACCGCGCGCCTCCTCGATGGCAAGGCCACCGCGGCGCGGGTCAAGGAGGAGCTGCGCGAACGAGTGCAGCAGCTGGCAGCCCGCGGCATCGTGCCCGGTCTGGCCACCGTCCTCGTCGGCGACGACCCCGGCAGCCACGCCTACGTCCGCGGCAAGCACAAGGACAGCGCCGAGGTCGGGATCGCCTCGATCCGGGTGGACCTGCCGGCGGACGCGTCCCAGGCGCAGGTCGAGGACGCGATCGCCGCCCTCAACGCGGACGCCGCCTGCACCGGGTTCCTCGTCCAGCTGCCGCTCCCGCCGGGCCTGGACGCCGACCGCGTGCTGGAGCTCGTCGATCCCGGCAAGGACGCCGACGGGCTGCACCCGATGAACCTCGGCCGGCTCGTGCTGAACGTCAACGGACCGATGAGGTCCCCGCTGCCGGCGACGCCGCACGCGGTCGTCGACCTGCTGCTGCGGCACGACATCGACCTGCGCGGCACCGAGGTGTGCGTGGTCGGCCGCGGCGTCACTGTCGGCCGTCCGCTGGGGCTGCTGCTGACCCGCAGGTCCGTCAACGCCACCGTGACCCTTTGCCACACCGGCACGAAGGACCTCGCGGAGCACACCCGCCGTGCGGACGTCGTCGTCGCCGCGGCCGGCGTCCCGGGGATCGTGACGGGCGCCATGGTGAAGCCGGGCGCTGTCGTGCTGGACGTCGGGATCACACGGGTGGTCGAGGGGGAGCGCACCAGGCTCGTCGGCGACGTCGCTCCCGACGTCCACGGGGTGGCCGGCTGGGTGGCGCCGATGCCTGGCGGGGTTGGTCCGATGACCCGGGCGATGCTGCTGACGAACGTGGTCGAGGCCGCGGAGCGCCGGGTCTAGCCGGGTCTACTCGGGTCTAGCCGAGTCTCAGGCAACCTCCGCCGGGCTGCCGGTGCCGTCCAGGCGGGTGCCGTCCAAGCCGGTGCCGTCCAAGCCGGTGCCGTCCAGCCCGGTACTGCCCAAGCGGGCGCTGCCCAGCCGGGTGGTGTGCACGGCGCGGCGTGCACCGGACACCGCGCGGCGCGCCAGCCGCAACGCGGGCACCTGCGTGGCGAGGTACACCGTGCGCCGCCGTCCGGGTGCGGGCCCTTCCCCCCGGCGGTTGAGCATCGACCAGCCGAACTCGACCGGGTCCAGCCCGGCGCGCTCGGCCACGGACTCGTACCAGCGCTGGCTCGCGCGAGCCCGCTCCTGCTCCACCGCGAGGGCGGCCCGCCGTTCGCGGTCGTAGCCGGCCAGCGCGGTTGCGAGGTCGGACGCGCCGTCCAGCCGCTCGGCCAGGTCGATCGCATCCTGGATGGCGAACGTCGTCCCGGAACCGATCGAGAAGTGCGTCGTGTGCGCCGCGTCGCCCATCAGCGCAAACGTGCCGTGCACCCACCGCTCGTTGCTCACGTCGGCGAACCGGTTCCACGGCAGCACCGGCGCGTCCCCCGAGCGCTTCAGCGGCACGGCGTGGTGCAGCAGCGGCTCCCCGCCCAGGTGCCGGGCGAACACCTGCTCGAGCGTGCGGACCGTCTCCTCGGGCGACATCCGGTCCAGCCCGAGGCCCTGCCACGTCTGCGGGGGGCACTCGACGATGAACGTGCTGGCGTCCGCGTCGAAGCGGTACGCGTGGAACCAGATCCAGCCCGCCTCCGTGCGCTCGAAGCCGAACGTGAAGGCGTCGAACAGCCGCGACGTGCCCAGCCAGAGGTAGGTGTTACCCCCCGTCGCGACCGATGGCCGGAAGTGCTCGGCGAGCAGGGCGCGGGTGGGGCTGTTCACGCCGTCGGCCAGCACGACGAGGTCGGCGTCCGGCAGCCCGTGGGCGCTCCCAGGCTGCGTCTGCGCCGCCTGTGTCTGCGCCGCCTGCGTCTGCGTCTGAGCCTGGACAGGGCGGTCGTGCTCGATCCGGACGCCGAGCTCGCCGGCGCGCTGCTCGAGCAGGTCGAGCAGCCGGCGGCGCGAGACGCTGTAGCCGTAGCCGCCGAGGTGGGCAGGCCGGGCGTCCCCGAGATGGACCAGCTGGTCCTGCCACATGGCCGAGATGCCGCGCAGCCCCCGCCCCGAGCACCGGGTCGACGCGGTGCAGCTCGCTCAGCAGCTCCCCCGAGAAGACGACCCCCCAGCCGTAGGTGACCCCGCGCGGGTTGCGCTCGAGCACGGCACGTCCCGGCCGGGGTCGCGCAGCTTCGCGAGGGACGCGAACACCAGCCCGGCCGGTCCGCCGCCGACACAGACGATCTCCACGCCGCCTCCCGCTCCGTCGGCGCTCCTCGGATTTGGAGGCCGACCCGGGCCACTGTGCCTCGGTGCGGGGACCGGGTGTGCCCTCGCGCGATTCCGTCGGCCACCTGGGTGACGGCGAGAACACGTCCGACGTGTCGTGCCGATGGGCTTCCGCGTTCGGTCCTGCTACGGTTGTCGCGGTTGCAGTCGCCGTTCCCTCGTTCTCGGACGCCCGCGGACCAAGTCCAGCGGGCGTCAGGTGTGTGTGGGCCCCGTCGGCCAAGTGACCCGGCGATGGTCACCTTCCGTCGCCGATGAGGTACACCCATCAGGAGAGAACATGGCACAGGGCACCGTGAAGTGGTTCAACGGCGAGAAGGGCTTCGGCTTCATCACGCCGGACGGCGGCACTGCCGACGTCTTCGTCCACTTCTCCGCCATCCAGTCCGACGGCTACCGCTCGCTGGACGAGAACCAGCGCGTGGAGTTCGACGTCACGCAGGGCCAGAAGGGTCCGCAGGCAGCGAACGTCCGCCCCATCTGACGTACCCCTCACACAGCAGGGCCCGCTCGGCATCGCCGGGCGGGCCCTGCTGCGTCTGGAGCGCCTTCAGAACAGGGCGAGCCTTTCAGACCTGGGCGAGCCGCCGCGCGGCGAGCGTTGCGTAGAGGGCGGTGCCTTGGGCCAGTACCGAGTCGTCGAAGGCGGCCTGCGGCGCGTGGTTGCTGGGCGCCCCAGCGGGTCCCGGTCGTCGACCACCGCGCCCAGGAACAGCATCGCTCCGGGGATCGCGGCGATGACCCGGGAGAAGTCCTCGCTCCCCGTGATCGGGTTCGGCATGCGCAGCGCGGCGCCGGCGCCGAACATGTCCTCGGCCACGCCGAGGGCGAACGCCGCCTCCGCCCGGTCGTTCACCGTGACGGGGTACTCCTCCTCGTAACGGACCTCCACGTCCACCCCGTGCGCCGCGGCGACTCCTTCACAGACGCGCTGCAGGGTGTCGGCCAGGACCTGGCGTACGGACCGGTCGAACGTGCGGACCGTGGCCTCGAACGTCGCCGTCTCGGGGATGATGTTGCGCTTCGTGCCGGCGTGGAAGGAGCCGATCGTCAGCACGTGGGGGGCGAACGTGTCGATCGAGCGGCTCATCGCCACCTGCAGCGCGCTCACCATCTCGCAGGCCGCCGGCGATCGGGTCCCGGGACAGGTGCGGGGTCGACCCGTGGCCGCCACGCCCCCTGACGGTCACGAACACCCCGTCGGACGCCGCCATCAGCGGTCCGGGCCGCGACGCCACCGTCCCGCGCGGGCGTCAGGTTGCTCATCACGTGCAGCGCGTACGCCGCCGCCGGCCGGGCGCCCGCGGCGTCCAGGATCCCCTCCTCGAGCATGTAGCGGGCGCCGTCGAACCCCTCCTCACCGGGCTGGAACATGAACACCACGTCCCCGGCCAGCTGCTCGCGCCGACCCGCCAGCACCCTCGCCGCCCCGGCGAGCATGGCGGTGTGCAGGTCGTGCCCGCAGGCGTGCATGACCCCCGGCACGGTGGACGCGGAAGGGGACGTCGACCTCCTCGGCGACGGGCAGCGCGTCCATGTCCCCGCGCAGCAGCACCACAGGGCGGTCGCCACCGCCGGCGTTCCCGTTCTGCTCCGTGCCGCGCGCTCCCCCCCGCAGGACTGCGGTCACCGAGGTCGTCGTCGTGCCGGTGGTGACCTCCAGCGGCAGCCCGTCGAGCGCGGCCAGCACCTTCTCCTGCGTGCGGGGCAGCGAGAGCCCGATCTCGGGCTCGGCGTGCAGCCGGTGCCGCAGGTCCGTGAGGTCGGCTGCCAGCGCGTCGGCATCGTCGGTGAAGTCGGCAGAGGTGCCCATTGGGGTCGTCGGGAGGTCATGACTCCTTCTTACCCGCTCCCGGCGGGTAAGCGCCGCTCGCGGTGGCGCCCCTGCCACGTGGCGGCGGGGGTGAACCCGACGAAACGACGCAACGGTTTCCATGTCGTCGGCGTCCACGGTTCAGCCGGGTTCCGGCGAGATCGTCCTGACGAGATCGTCCTGAAGGGTTCCTTTCCGCTGGAGTGAGGAGATGCCGATGGCTCGGGGGAGCAGACGTACGACGCGTGGCTGGTCCATACCTACCGGGGGACCGGGAGAAGGTCGGGGCCGCGGCCTGTGGCGATAGCGGCGGGAGCCGCCCTCGTGCCCGCGGCTTTCGTGATGCAACTGTTCCTCGGATACCGGTTCGCCGGCGCTCGCCGCTCCCGCGGCGCCTCCGCCGACACCCGCGCCGACAGCCGCGCCGACACCTGCGCCGACAGCCTGCGCCGACACCTGCCGACACGGCCCCTCCGTCGACCGACAAGCCGGCCAAGACCGTCCAGCCAGGGAACCAGGGATCCTCCAACGACATCCCCGGCGGTCCCGTGTTTCTGGTGATCGTCAGCCTTCCCGTCGACCCTAGGCGTCGACTGTGAGCCTGGTTCTGACGGATGAAGATTCCCGCGGAGGTGTCGCTCAACTGGGGTCTGTGCAGATCCAGCCGTCGGAAGGACCTCCGCTCGACCGCGGCACCATTCGGGGGTCCGTACTCGCGGGTCGGACGGGTCGTACAGCTACACGGTGACGATCTACCGGAAGGATCCCTTCGGCAGGGACTACGCCTCTGGACAAGTCACAGGATCAAGTACACGAAGGATCCGTTGGGACGCTGGTCTCCTGTCGCCGTCCAGGAGATCGGTGGCGGGCAGCCTGTCGATCCGCCGAAGCCGCTGTACCCGAAGCCATCTCGGACCCCGGCTCCGACCCCGGGGAGATGACGGGCTCCTCGTCCTTGGCGAGCGCGAGGTAGAGCCGGGCCAGCGCCTCGAGGGTGGGCCGTCCGCCCAGGGCGGGCGGCGGGTCGGGAAGCTGTCGCACCAGCAGGTCGACCGGGGCGTCGAGGGTGGGCGGCGCCGGCGGCAGCGGCACCGGCGGGAGCCAGAACCTGTCGAGGGCGGCCCGGACGTCGACCGTCGGCAGGTCCGCGAGCACGCGCAGGGTGCCGCGGGGCTGGTCGGCGTCCGGGGCGGCGTCGGCGATCCCGTCGGCGACCGTCCCGGCCTGCAGGTCCGCGAGCAGGTCGGCCAGCAGATCGGGGCGGGACCGGCCGCGCCAGAGCAGGAGCTCGAACGGGTCGTCGTCGAAGCGCTCGGCCAGCAGGTAGAACGTTGCGGCGATGTGCTTGCAGGGGACGGCGACGTCGGGGCAGGTGCACCGCATCGACAGCTCACGCTGGGTGGCGGGGAACAGCGGCGCGCCGGCGTCCGTGAAGAGCTGCTCGAGCTCGCCGGGCAGCTCACCCGCCAGCAGCTGCGCCCGGTAGAGGGCCTGCGACGCGAGGGCGCTCTCCACGGCCTGCCACGCTTCTTCGGGCAGCACGGCGAAGCCGATCGACACCTGGTACGGCTGCGGCCGCGACCCCTGCACTGTCGAAGTCACCACGCCGGGCCGGACGCCGAGCTCGAGGACCTGCCCCTTGCGCGCGTATGTCCGCCCCCGGGTCGAGCCGGCCGCCCATCGACAGGGACTCGAGCACGGCCACGAAGCGCCGCGACCACCAGGTCGACCCGATCGCGCCGCGTTCGGACCGGGCGACGAGACCGCCCTCGACCCGGATCGGCCGGGCGCCGCGCTCGGCCCAGTCCTGCCAGCTCACGCCACCGCCCTCCCGTTCACTCTGCCACCGCCGCGGCGGCGTCGAGAGTGACGAGATCGCGCAGCTGGTCGGTCGACAGCTCGGTCAGCCAGGTCTCGCCGGTGCCGACGATCCGCGCCGCCAGCCCGCGCTTGTCCTTGATCATCGCTGCCACCCGCTCCTCCACGGTCCCCGCGCAGACCAGCTTGCGCACCTGTACGTTGCGGGTCTGCCCGATCCGGAACGCGCGGTCGGTGGCCTGGTCCTCGACCGCGGGATTCCACCACCGGTCGACGTGGATCACGTGGTTGGCGGCGGTCAGGGTCAGCCCGGTGCCGCCGGCCTTCAGGACAGGACGAACAGCGCGGGGGCTGCCGGTACCGCCGTCCGTCGAGACCGCCCTGGAATCGGGCGACCATCGCGTCCCGCTCGGCTTTCGGCACGCCGCCGTGAAGGAACAGCACCTCGCGACCGAACCGGGCGGACAGGTGCGCCCGCAGCATCCCGCCGAACTCCGCGAACTGGGTGAAGAGCAGGGCACGTTCGCCCGCGGCCAGCACCTCCTCGAGCGTCTCCTCGATGCGGGCGAGCTTGCCGGACCGGCCGGCGAGCGGCGTGCCGTCGCGCAGCAGATGCGCGGGGTGGTTGCAGACCTGCTTGAGCTTCGTCATCGTCGCGAGCACGAGGCCGCGCCGCTCGATGCCCTCGCTCTCCTCGACCTTCGCGAGCATGTCGTCGACGACCGCCTTGTAGAGCGCCGCCTGCTCGCGGGTCAGCGAGCAGACCACCTCCATCTCGAGCTTGTCGGGCAGGTCGGCGATGATCGACCGGTCCGTCTTGACCCGGCGCAGCACGAACGGGCGGGTCAGGGTCCGCAGCCGGTCCGCGGCGTCCTCGTCGCCGAACCGCTCGATCGGCTTGGCGAACCGGCGGGTGAACGCCGCGGCACTGCCCAGCAGGCCGGGGTTGCAGGTGTCGAGCAGTCGACCAGAGGTCGGCGAGCCGGTTCTCGACGGGCGTCCCGGTGACGGCGATCCGCTGCCGGGCGGCCAGCGACCGCACGGCCTGCGCCTGCCGGGTCGCCGCGTTCTTCACCGCCTGCGCCTCGTCGAGGACGACCCGGCGCCAGGGCACCTCCCGCAGCGCCTCGACGTCGCGCGCGGCGACGGCGTAGGTGGTGAGCACGAGGTCGGCGGCCGCGACGGCCTTGTCGAACTCCTCGCCGCGCGCACGGTCCGAGCCGTGATGGACGTGCACACGCAGGTGCGGCGTGAACCGCTCGGCCTCGCGCTGCCAGTTCCCGACCAGCGACATGGGGCAGACCAGCAGCGTCGGCCCGAGAGCGCTGTCCTCCAGAGGACCTGATCCTCCGGCACCCGATCGGTATCGAGCGCGACCAGGGCGAGCACCTGGACGGTCTTGCCGAGGCCCATGTCGTCAGCGAGGACGCCGCCGAGCCCGACCCGGTCGAGGAACGCCAGCCACGCCAGCCCGCGCTCCTGGTAGGGCCGCAGCGTGCCGGTGAACCCCGCGGGCGCCGGGACCTGCTCGAGCCGGTCATCGGCGGCCGCGGACAGCAGGTCGCCGACCCAGCCCTCACCCTCGACGCCGAGCACCGGCAACCCTGCGGTGTCCTCGTCGAGCGTGGCCGCGAGCCCGAGCACCTCGGCGAGGCTCAGCGCAGGCGACGGCGGTTGGGCGAGCAGCTTCAGGCCGCGGGCGAGCCGGCGTGGATCGAGCTCGACCCACTGCCCGCGCAGCCGGACCAGCGGCTGCTGCAACTCGGCGAGCCGGGCGAGCTCCTCGGCGTCGAGGCGCTCCTCGCCCAGCGACACCTCCCACTCGTAGTCGACGAGCGCCTCCTGCCCCACACCCGGACGCCCGGCGACGACGCCCGGCTGCCCGCGCCCGCGGGCGCGCAGGCGGGCGCCGAGACGTGCGGAGGGACGGCTCCACCAGCCCGGTAGGTCGACCCCGAACCCGGCGGCGGCGAGCACGGGAGCGGCCTCCCGCAGGAAGTCGTGCGCCGACTGGGTGTCGAGCACGAGCGCCTCGGGCCGGGCGGCACGAAGCGCCCGTTCGAGCTCGGGGTAGAGGCGGCTGGCACGGCCCAGCTCCGTGAGCAGGGCGGCGCGCGGCGACGGCACGAGCCGCGCCAGCGCCTGCGCGGTGGCACTGCCCGCCCAGACCTGCTCCGCCGGGGCGACCAGGCTCGGCTCCGCGGTCGCCTGGAGCGCGAACTCGAGGGTCCACGGCTGGTCCGGTCGCGACCGAGGAGGCGGGTTCGATCGAGGGGTCTGGCTCGACCAGGCGGAACCGTGCCCGCGCGGGGCCGCCGATCACCTCCCGCTGCCAGTGCGCCAGTTCGGCGGCCAGGGCCGCGACGGCGCCCGCGCTGGCGTCGAAGTACCCGTCGCCGGAAGCGGCGAGCGCGGCCAGCCAGGGCGGCTCCGCGGGCGCGACCGCTCCGGACGCCGACAGCCGTCGCCGCACAGCCGCGTCCGTGAGCGCGTCGACGGCCGCGGCGACGAGCGCTGCGGAGGAGGCGGGGCCCTCGGCACCCGGCGCGACCGCGGCCAGGCCGGCGGGCGGCAGGGCGAGCGCGAGCGACCGCGCTCGCACGGCGTCCGCGCCGGTGACGAGTGGCCGCCACACCGCCCGCCCGCCCCAGGCCCGGACGCCGAGCGGGGTGACGGGCGGCGCGACGACCGCCGGCAGAGCGCGGCCGCGGGCGGCGAGGTCGTCGGCGAACGCCGCCACCTCGCGCAGGTGCCGCCACGTTCCGGCCGCGACCACGCCGTCCTCGGGTCCTCCGGGTGGCGGAGCAAGCAGCACGTCGAGGGCCTGCGCCGGGTTCAGCTCGAGGGTGGGGACCGTCCAGATACCCGGCCGGGCCGCAGAGCGGCTGGCAGGCAGGGGGTCGGCCGCCGCCGCATCGGGCGAGGGGACGGGGCGGCCCGCGACCGTCGGCAGAAGGAGGCTGCGTGTCGCTGACCGGCCCCGATCGACGGCGCGGGCGTCGCCCCGAACAGGAGAGCCGCGAGCTCGTCGGCAGTGGCGGCGAAGGGGTGAGGGGCGCCCGCACGGCGACTCATCGGCGCGCCCGCCGGGTCGCGCTCGGCCCAGCAGACGAGGATGTCGTCGAGCCCCCACCACGCGTGCAGAACGAGCACGGGTCAGCCCCGACGTGGCAGGCTTGAGCGGCAGCACCGAGCGACAGGAGCGCACCATGACGAACGGCGACGCGTCATCCGAGGGGGACGGCGCGCAGGAGGACCTGAAGCGCAAGTACCGCGAGGCGCTCGAACGCAAGCAGGGGCGGGCGGCCCAGCAGGGCGAGGGTTCAGAGAAGGGCGACCGGAGCAAGATCCACGGCGCTCACGGTCCGGAGAGCACGCAGCGCTCGTTCCGTCGCAAGAGCGGCTGACGGCGCTCGTTCCGCCGCAAGCGCGGGAGGCGCGGTCCGGGCTCACTCCCGGATCGTATGTCGTCGTTCAGCAGCCGACGGCCGCCCGGAAGACCTCGCCGCAGCCGGAGACCTGGACCGGCCCGGCGCCTGCCCCCACGAACGCGGATGAACCAGCCCTCAGCACGAGCGCATCCGCGCCGGTGCAACCCACGGTGACCTCGCCCGCGGTGCACAGGAGCACCTGGGGGCCGGTCACCGACGGGTCGGCGGTCAGCACCCGGCCCGCCGGCCGCAGCCGGGTCAGCTGGAACCAGGGCAGCTCCGGGCGCCAGGCGACCTCGCCGGGCCCGAGTTCGACTTCGGGGACGTCGCGCTGCGGCCGGCTGCGCCCGTCGACGACGTGCAGCAGTTCCTCGACGGCGACCGCCTTGTGCGTGAGCCCGGCCCGCAGCACGTTGTCCGAGTTCGCCATGATCTCGACCCCGGTGCCGTGCAGGTACGCGTGGGGCGCGCCCGCGGGCACGAACAGGGTCTCCCCGGGGTGCATCAGCACGAGCTCGAGCAGCAGCGGCGCGACCACGAGCGGGTCCTTCGGGTGCTGCTGAGCGAGCCGGCTCACCCACATCAGTGCTCGCCGGTCCGGCGCGGTCAGCGCCCTACCGGGAATCGCGGGAGGGCTCCTCGCGCAGCAGCCGCCGCGCCTCGCGGGCCATGTGCGCCGCGAAGGCGGGACGGTCGTCGTCCGGCCATGTCACCAGGACCTCGAACGCCTCCTCGAGGCACGCGGTCTCGCCGTCGGCGTCGCTGCCGGGGACGCCTTCGCACGCCTCGCCGTCCGCGTGCCGGCGCAGGGGTTCGGCGACGGCGGCGGCGCGCGGCCCGTCGAGCAGGGCGAGCAGCCGCGCGGCCTCGGCGGCGGGGCGGAACCCGCAGAGGGCGTCGACCGGCTCCAGCGCGTAGAGGAGCTCCGGCTTGGGGTACGGGTCGGTGTAGCGGTGCTCGCCGAACACGGAGCACGCGTCCTCGAACCCGGTGCGCGCCCGCTCCTCGGCCGGATGCACCTGCAGGGACAGTGGGCGCGAGATGGCGAGCACCTTGAGCAGGAACGGCAGCCGGCCGTCGAACCGGGCGGCGACGTCCGAGCCGAGGAGCTGTTCGGGCGCGGCGGCGACGAGCTCGTCGAGCCGGTGCAGCCGCCCGTCCCCGCCGTCCAGGGCCGACGGCGCGGCAGGGTGCGCACCCATCCACAGCTCCGCCTCGGGGCGGCCGGACGCCGGCCGGCCCTGCATGCGCGCGAGGACGGTGGCCGAACCCCAGTCGTAGTCGCGGACGGGGTTGACCATCGGCAGCGGCCAGCGCGCCGACAGGGGGCCCGAACTCACCGTTGACATCACCTGAGACGGTACCGGCGATCATTGCGGTAGAGGAGGCTTTCGGCGCCGCCAAACACCCGCTCGGCCCCCGCGTCCGCCCGGTGAACGGGTGGTCAGCCGGCCGTGGCGAGCACCCAGCGGGCCCCCTCAGGGGTGTCCCGCACCTCCACCCCGGCGGCTCCGAGGCGATCCCGCACCAGGTCGGAGAGGGCGTAGTCGCGTACCTCCCGGGCGCGGCCGCGCAGCTCGAGGAGCGCCTCCACGTACGGGCCCGATGAGGTCCCGCGGGTCCCGGACGCCGACCCGGGCGACGTCGCCCAGCCGGACGACCAGTGCCGCGCAGGATCCGCCGGGCGTGGTCGAGGTCGTCGTTCTGGTCCGTGTCCGTGCTCCACGCGACGATGGCGCCCTCGAGGTCGAGGACCGCGGCGACGCACGCGTCGACGTCCGCGTTCGCGAGCGCCGTCTCGAAGGCCGCACGGGCGGTGTCGGCCTCCAGCCGCAGCGAAGGCTGCGGGGTGCTGTCCGTGCGCTGGTCGGGGACGGCGGCGTCCCGGGCAGGGGCTGCTCGGACCTGCACGGCGGCGGTGCCCCGCAGCATGGCGTCGAGGTCGTCGACGCTCAGCCGGGTCCCCGCGGGAAACGCCCGCGACCCGTCCCGGCGCCGGACCGTCACGGTGCCGCTGCCGGCCACCCGGGCGGTGCGCCGTTCCACGTCGATCAGGAGGGCCGTGTGCTCGTCGACCCCGAGCACGCCCACGTCGTCCGGGAGGACGTGCTCGAGCGCGGCAAGCCGCTGCTCACCCAGGTAGCAGAAGCGCGTGTCGTAGCGGCCGCCCTCGGCGTTGTCGTAGTGCGGCACGACGACGGCGCGCAGGCCGGTCAGGGTGCCGAGCAGATCCAGGCCCGTCCTCCCAGTACGGGTCGGCGCCGGCCTTGTAGACCTCGTAGACGGGGATCGAGTGGGTGCCGAGCGTGCACGCCGCAGCCGAGCCGAAGACGAGGGTGCCGCCGCGGGCGACGATGTCTGCCAGTGCGGCCGGCATCGGCGTCCCCCGCCACTGCCGCAGCGTGTAGGTGGGGCTGCCCGGGCCGGCGAACGCCCAGCGGGCTCGCCCCACCAGGGCGAGGGTGCGCTCGCGCTCGACCTCCGGCAGGTCCGCGCGCCGCCAGCTCGCCAGCTCGACGGGCAGGCCGACGGAGGCGCTGAAATAGCCCGCCGTCTTCTCCACGAGGTCGTCGGCGTTCACCTGGAACCCGAACGTCGTGTCGAGCAGCACCGCCGGGCCGTCGCCGGGGGTGGCGAGGTCGACCTCGCGGTGCACCTTGACCAGGCTCGGGGCGGTCTCGCCGGAGCCCATGACGACGAGCAGACTCACGATCTCTCCTTCAGGGGGGCCTCCTCCAGCCGGTGCGCGTGTTCCTCCAGGTCGGCCGCGAGCCGGTCCGGATGCTGCGCGTGCAGGTCGTGGTCCGCACCCGGGTACCAGCGTGCACGGGCATCGGGCAGTGCCGCCAGTGCCGCCCGCACCGCTTCCCTCGCCGCGCTTCCGCGGTCGCTCTCGGAGCGCGTGCTCGTCCGGCTGCTCGTCCGGCTGCCCGTCCCGCTGCCCGTCCGGCTTCTCGCCGACGGCCGGGACGAGCAGCACCGGGACGCCGATGCGGGGGTACCAGTCCGCCGGGTCCTGCTCGTACATCGAGCGCAGGATCTCGCGGTGGTGCTCGCGGGCGAGGCGGGCGCGGACGCCGCCGCCGGGGAGCTCGACGAGATTGCCGAGGGTGGCGTCGACGCCCTCCGCCGGCCAGTCCGGGTGCCCGGCGCGGATGCGCCGGGCCACGTCCGCGTACCGGACGCCGTCCAGCACGGGCGGAGCCAGCACCGACCAGCACTCGTCGAAGGAGGAGTACCAGTCCCGCGGCCGCAGCCAGCCACCGTCGACGCACGCGACGGCCGCGGCGACACCCGGGTGGCGGGCGGCGAGCGACAGCACCACGTTCCCGCCCCACGACTGTCCGACGACGACCGCGCCGCCCAGCCCGAGCGCGGCGGCGAGGCCTGCGAGGTCGTCGGCGGCGGTGTCCGTGTCGTAGCCGGCGTCCGGAGCGCCTCCGACAGCCCGTGGCCGCGCAGGTCGACCGCGACCACCCGGTGGCCGTGGGCGGCGAGGAGGCGCCCCACCGCGTCCCAGAGCCGTGCGTTGGAGGCGAGCCCGTGCACGAGCAGGAACGGGCGGCCGTCGCCGGGGAACTCCCGGACCGCGAGGCGTGGACCGCCGGCGTGCGGCTGGACCATGCGCTCCGCGGGCGCGTCCCCGTGCCCGTCCCCGTGCGCTCCGACCTGCACCTGCTGCTCGGCGGGATGGCTCACGGCCCGAGCCTAGGCACGTCGGGCGTTCACGCGCTCGGCGTGCAAGGGCGCGACGGGCGGCCCGAGCGCCCGAGCTGCAGTTCGTGGATGCCGGCGTCCGGACGAACGGGGCTCTCAGCCAGGTTTCCCTTTGTTTCTCCACCGAGGGGTCGGTGAGGTTCGCGTCACCCACTGCAAAGGTTTACGGTGAGGTCATGTCATTCACGCTCTGGCTCAGCGCCGAGGAAGAGCGGATCCTCGCAACGATCATGCGTTCCGAGGGCACCCGGACCAAGGAGCAGGCCGTCATCAAGGCCATCCGAGACAAGGGTGCTCTGCTTGCCGCCGACCGCACGGCCCGGGAGACCCCTGAGGCCGCGGACGCGACGCCCGGCGCCTGACATCACATCAGTTGCACCCGTAGACGCACCGCGAGGGCGGCCCTGACAGGGTCGCCCTCACGGTGCGGTCAGCGAGTGCGTCCCAGGATCCCCGCGGCGACCTCGTCCGGGTTGGTCTCCGGCAGCCAGTGCCCGCCGTCGACCTCCACGAAGCGGTAGTCGCCGCGCAACGAACGCACCCGTGCGCTCAGCGGCTGCGCGGCCGAGGGCCGGATCGTGCCGCCCCCAGACGTACGTCGTCGGCCCACCCCAGTCGCGACCCCGGCGAGCGGTACGAGGAAGTCCCCCGCGCCGGCGGGCGCAGCGCTGCCGGCACGGCCGCGCGCACCAGGTCGCGGGCGATCCCGGCCCCGAAGGCCCGGTACCAGCCGAGCGCGGCGCTGAGCGCTCCCGGCTCACGCATCCGTTCGGCGTAGTAGCGCGCCCGTTCCGCCGGCAGGCCGCTCGCCCGCAGCCAGCGCTCCAGGGCGGGGGCGACGGCCACCTCCGCCAGCACCGGTACCTGGAAGAGACGCCATGTACCAGCTGCGGAGCGCCTGCAGGCTGTGCGTGAACGCGTACGCGATCGCGGCGGGGTGCGGGGTGGAGACCGGCACAGCCGACAGGAACCGGTCCGGGTAGCGCTCCGTGGCGTCCCACAGCACCCCGCCGCCCCAGTCGTGCCCCACCAGGTGCGCCTGCCGGACGCCGGCGGCGTCGAGCAGCGCGACGACGTCCGCGGACAACTGGCGCAGCGCGTACGCCGCGCTCCCGCCGGGCCGCGCACCGGGGGAGTAGCCGCGCTGGTCCGGCGCGAGGGTGCGCAGGCCCGCGCGCGTGCAGCTGCGGCTCGACGGCCGACCACGCGGTCGAGTCCTGCGGGAAGCCGTGCAGCAGCACGACCACGTCCCCGTCGAGGGGACCGCCGTCGCGGACGTCGAAGACGAGGCCGTCGCGCTCGAACCCGTTCAGCCGGCCCCCGTCCCCTCCCGGGCCTGGCATCAGACCCGCCCCGCGGGCGCGGAGGGCACGGCGCGCAGGAACGCCGGCGCCGCGAGGCCCTTCCCGGCGAACGCAGCGGCGACCTGTTCGGCGACCCGCTCGGTGTCCTCCCGGCGCACGAGCGCGATCGCCGAACCCCCGAACCCCCCACCCGTCATGCGCGCACCGAGCGCCCCGGCGCCGACCGCCGCCTCGCAGGCGACGTCGAGCTCGAGGGCGGAGACCTCGTAGTCATCGCGCAAGGACGCGTGCGAGGCGTCGAGCAGCGGGCCGACACCCGCGAGGTCGCCGGCGTCGATCAGCTCGACCGCCTGCCGGACGCGCTCGATCTCCGTCACGACGTGCCGCACTCGCCGGGCGATCTCGTCGGCCTCCTCCGGGTCGTCGACGGCATCGCGGAGCCGCTGCAGGGAACCGTCGAGGTCCGCCGGCGCGATCTCGGCGAGCCACCTCACCCCGAGCAGAGCAGCGGCCCGCTCGCACGCCTCGCGGCGCGACCCGTACTGGCCGTCGGTGAGGGCGTGGTGGGCGCGGGTGTCCACGACGAGGAGCTCCAGGCCGGCCGCGGCGAGGTCGAACGGGACGTGACGCACGCTGAAGTCGCGGCAGTCGATGAGCAGCGCCGTCCCCTCCCGCGAGCGCAAGGACGCAGCCTGGTCCATGCCCCCCGTCGGAGCGCCGGCGATGTCGTTCTCGGCGCGCACGCAGGCGCCGGCGAGCCGGGCGCGCCCCTCGTCCGAACCGGCAAGCCCGAGCCCGGCGACGTCGTCCAGCGCCACCGCCACTGCGCACTCCAGGGCGGCGGACGACGAGAGGCCTGCGCCGAGCGGGACGAGCCCGTCTACGACGGCGTCCAGACCTGCGACCGTGTGCCCCGCCTCCCGCAGTGCCCAGGGGACGCCGACGACGTAGGCCGCCCAGCCGTCGACGGTGCCCGGCGCGACGCGGCCGAGCGACCCTTCCCAGCGTGGCCCGCCCTGGCCGCTGTCGGCGTCCGGAACCTGCGCCGAGCCGATCCTCGCCTGGTCGTCGTCCCGGGGCGACAGCGCGACGTAGGTGCGGTGCGGCAGGGCGAACGGCAGGCACAGGCCGCCGTTGTAGTCGACGTGCTCACCGATCACGTTGACCCGGCCCGGCGCTGCCCACACGCCGGCCGGGGCAGTCCCGTACGCGTCGGTGAAGGCCCTCGTCACCCGTTCGACGGTCTCGGCCCGCGCGGCGTCGTCGGCGTCCGCGTACCAGTGGACGTCCTGCTCCTGACCCTGCTCCTGCTCATGACCCTGCTGCTGGTCATGGGCCTGCTGCTGCCCCGTGGTCCCGGAGTCCCTCGGACCGCTGGTCACGACGCGACCTCCCGCAGGCGGGCCGCGATCCGCTCCGGGACGGCGTCGTTGATCCACGCGCCCATGCCCGACTCCGAGCCGGCGAGGTACTTGAGCTTCCCCGGCGCGCGCAGGATCGAGAAGAGCTGGAGGTGGAGCCGGCCGAGTTCGCGGTCGCTCGCCGACGGGTGCCTGGTGCCAGCCCGCGATGTAGGGGAGCGCGGCGACGCCGTCGAAGTAGCGATCGGCTCGCCGCAGCAGCTCGAGGTAGACATGTGCCAGTTCGTCGCGCTCGGCGTCGTCGAGGGCGGCGAAGTCGGGGACGTCGCGGTGCGGCGCGAGGTGCACCTCCACGGGCCAGCGCGCTGCGGCCGGCACGTACGCCGTCCAGTGCTCGGCCGTCAGGACGATCCGCTCGCCGGCCCGCTGCTCGGCTGCCAGGACGTCGGCCAGCAGGTTGCCGCCGGTGGCCTCGCGGTGGGCCCGGGCCTGGCGGATCAGCTGGGCGCTGCGCGGCGGCACGTACGGGTAGGCGTAGATCTGGCCGTGCGGGTGGTGCAGCGTGACGCCGATCTCCTGGCCGCGGTTCTCGAAGCAGAACACCTGCTCGATCCCGGGCAGCCGGGACAGCTCGGCGGTGCGATCGGCCCAGGCCTCGATGACGGTGCGCGCACGGGGCGGGTCGAGCGCGGCGAACGACGAGTTGTGGTCCGAGGTGAAGGTGACCACCTCGCAGCGGCCGTGCCCGGGACGGACGGGGAACAGCTCTTCGCCGTCGAGCCGCCCCGGCTCGCCCTCCGCGGTCATGCTGAAGGAGGGGAAGCGGTTCTCGAACACCACGACGTCGTAGTCGGAAGCGGGGATCTCGCTGGGTACGACGCCCCGGCCGGTGGGGCACAGCGGGCACTCGTTCGCGGGCGGCAGGAACGTGCGGGTGTTGCGGTGGGACGCGATGGCGACCCACTCGCCGGTGAGCACGTCGAAGCGCAGCTGGGAGCCGCCGCCGAGCGCCGGCTCGAGTGGGCGGGTGTCGGGGACGGCCCGGCTCGCGGCGCCGGACAGGAACGGCTCCGTGTCGTCGAAATAGATGATCTCGCGGCCGTCGGCGAGGTGGTCCGTCGTGCGGCGCACGCGTCCGCCCGCCTGCGTGTCCGTCGTCGTGTCCGTCGTCGTGTCCGTCGTCCTGCCCGTCGTTCTGCCCGTCGTCCCGCCCGTCGTCATGACCGCGGCCCTCCCTGCTCGATCCTGGTGCTCGATCCTGGTGGCTCAGCCATGCCGAGGCGACCACGTCGGCCTCGTCCCGGCGGTCGGCGTGCCGAGAACTGAATCATGGCGCTTCATGCCCGGAGTGCCCGACGGGATGCATGAGGCGAGGCATGAGGCGAGGCATGACGCGAGCGTGCGGCGATGCGTGACGCGATGCGTGGCGGCCGGTCAGGGCACGGTCGGTGCGAGCACCAGGCGGCCGAGCCGGGAGCGCGCGACGTGCGCGGCGTCGGCGTCGAGGCCGTCGTCCGTGACGAGCACGTCGACCTCGTCCAGCCGGGCGATCGAGCTGAGGCCGACGATCCCCCACTTGCTGCTGTCCGCCGTGACGACGACGCGTCGCGCACTCGCGATGAGCGCGCGGTCGGTCTCGGCTTCGACCAGGTTGGGCGTGGTGAACCCCGCCCGGCCGTCGACGCCGTGCACACCGAGGAACAGCCAGTCGACGTGAAGGGTGCGCAAGGCGGCCACGGTGACGGGCCCGACCAGGGCGTCGGACGGCGTCCGCTCACCGCCGGTGAGCACGACGGCGGGACCGGTGCGCTCACGGTGCAGCAGATCAGCGACCGGAACGGAGTTCGTCACGACCGTGAGGTCAGGAACGTGCCGCAACTCCCGCGCGACGGCGTAGGTCGTCGTACCCCCCGAGACGGCCACGCTCGCGCCGGCCTCGACGAGCGCCGCCGCGGCGCGCGCGATGGCGTCCTTCTGGGCGGTCTGCAGCGACGACTTGGCTGCGAACCCCGGTTCCTCCGCGCTGTGCCACCTCACCGCCGTCGCGCCGCCGTGGACGCGGGCCACGAGACCACGCCGGGCCAGGACCTCGATGTCCCGGCGCACGGTCATGTCGGACACGCGCAGGGAGTCGACGAGATCGCTCACGCGCACGCCGCCGCTGCTGCGCACCTGCTCGAGGATGAGTTCCTGCCGTTGCCGGGCGAGCATGGCCCCAGGGTCGCGGCGGATCGTGAACAAGTCAACAGAATCGAACAGGAAACTGTTCGCTCGAGGAGGGACGCCCGGCTCGCCGAACCGGCCGCGGGGCTACCCCTCAGCCTCGGCGCCCGACGACGTGTGTGCCAGCACCTGCGCGTCACCATAGCGATGCCCATCCTCTCTCCGGAACCCCCTGACTTGGGGATAAGGGCCGCGGCGGTGTGAACCGGAGGCGATCTGTCCGGGTCGGTCAGGACTCGGTTTGGTTACGAAACGGTTCCGCGACCTTGACGCGCGCAAGTGGCGGCCGCAGGGTGACCAGCACCTGGGAGGTCCTGTCAGATTCTGTTGGACCTCCTGCCTGGCGTGCTCCCGAGGAGGAACCATGTCCCGACCCACGTCCGAGGCCGAGTATCTGGCCCGGCTGGTCCCGCCGTCGGTGGCCGGACTGGGCCGCCGCTCCGTACTCGGTGGCGGCCTCGGTCTGAGCGCGGCCGCCCTGCTGGCCGCCTGCGGGGGAGGCAGCAGCCCGAGTTCGTCGGGCAGCGCCGGTGGTGGCAGTTCCGCGGCCGGCGGCACCGTGACGTTCGGCTCCAACGCCTCGGACGACGTGCCGAAGAAGACCTTGCAGACGCTCCTCACCGCGGCCGACCAGAAGCTGGGCACCCAGACGAAGGTCAACACGGTCGACCACAACACGTTCCAGGAGCAGATCAACAACTACCTGCAGGGCAAGCCGGACGACGTCTTCACCTGGTTCGCCGGCTATCGGATGCGGTTCTTCGCCGCGCAGGGGCTCGCCGGGGACGTCACGGACGTGTGGAGCAACCTGCAGGGCTTCAGTGACGCCTTCAAGACCGCCTCGACGGGTGACGACGGCAAGCAGTACTTCGTGCCGGCGAGCTACTACCCGTGGGCGGTGTTCTACCGGAAGTCTGTGTGGTCGAAGTACGGCTACCAGGTGCCGAAGACGCTCGACGAGATGAAGACCCTCGCGACGAAGATGAAGTCGGACGGGCTCATCCCGATCGCGTTCGCCGACAAGGACGGCTGGCCCGCGATGGGCACCTTCGACGTGCTCAACCTGCGGATCAACGGGTACCAGTACCACGTCGACCTGATGGCCCACAAGAAGCCGTGGACCGACGGGGGCGTCACGAAGGTCTTCCAGACCTGGGCCGAGCTCCTGCCCATGCACCAGGACGGTTCGCTGGGGCGCACCTGGCAGGAGGCTGCGCAGGCGCTGCAGCAGAAGAAGGCCGGCATGTACCTGCTCGGCCTCTTCGTCACCCAGCAGTTCCCGAAGGGGGACCTCGCACGACGTCGACTTCTTCACGTTCCCGGAGGTCGACTCGAACATCGGCGCCGACGCCCTCGACGCCCCGATCGACGGGTACATGCTGTCGAAGAAGCCGACGAACGCGGGCGGCGCCAAGGCCCTGCTGGGCTACCTGGGCAGCCCCGACGCGGGCACGCTCTACGCCAAGACCGATCCCACCACGCTGATCGCCAACAGCAAGGCGGACCTCAGCTCCTACACCGCCCTGCAGAAGAAGGCTGCCGACCTGGTCGGCTCCGCGAAGAGCGTCGCCCAGTTCCTCGACCGCGACACCCGGCCCGACTTCGCGTCGACCGTCATGATCCCGGCGCTACAGGGCTTCATCAAGAACCCCTCGGACATCAACGGTCTGCAGGCCAGCCTCGAGAACCAGGCGAAGTCGATCTTCGTCTGACCCGGCCGGCGCCGGGCCGCGCGGGTCTTCCCGCGCGGCCCGGCGCCGCACCACACTGGGCGCACACGCCGGGGGTGCGGGCGCGGCGAAGTGCCCGGCCGCAGGCGGCCGGCGCCATGATGAGGGAGGCCAGGAGATGGCAGGCAGCGAGCCGCTGGTACCACTCGAGACGCCGGAGGCGCCGGCTGCGACGGGGTTCGGTCACAAGGGGGTGGCACCGGCCGGAAGGGTTCGCCGCCTCACCAGGCGCGACAAGATCGTCGTCGCCCTGATGCTCGTCGTGCCGCTGTTCCTGACGATCACCCTCGTCGTGATCCCCGCCATCGCGACGGTGCGCTGTCGTTCACGAACTGGAACGGCATCGGCGACCTGTCGACGATCAAGTGGATCGGATTCAAGAACTACCACGACGTCGCCACGATCTACCCGCCGTTCTGGCCGGCGATCCGGCACAACATCCTCTGGCTCGCCATGCTCTTCCTGGTGGCGACGCCGTTCGGCATCTTCCTCGCGGTGCTCATCGACAAGGGCCTGCGCGGGAGCCGGTTCTACCAGACCGGCCTGTACATCCCGGTCGTCCTGTCGCTCGCCCTGGTCGGCTTCATCTGGCAGCTGCAGTACTCCCAGGACTACGGCTTCATCAACTTCATCCTGCAGAAGCTGCACATCATCAGCGAGCCGGTCGACTGGTACGGCAATCCCAGCGTGAACATCTGGGCCGTCCTGGTGGCCACCTGCTGGCAGCACGTCGGCTACATCATGCTGCTCTACCTGGCGGGGCTGAAGGGCGTCGACCCGTCACTGCGCGAGGCCGCCGAGGTCGACGGCGCGACCGAGGCGCAGACCTTCTTCCGGATCATCTTCCCGACGATGCGCCCGATCAACGTCATCGTCTTCGTCATCACGGTGATCCAGGCGCTGCGCGCCTTCGACATCGTCTGGGTGGTCAACAAGGGACGCAACGGTCTCGAGCTCATCTCCGCGCTGGTGACGCAGAACGTCGTCGGCGAGGCCAGCCGGGTCGGGCTTCGGGTCGGCGCTGGCGACGATCATGCTCGTCGTCTCGCTGGTCTTCATCGTCATCTACCTGTCGACCGTCCTGCGCGAGGAGGAGCGGTGAGCACTCTCGACACGCCTTCGACGCCGGCT
This sequence comes from uncultured Actinomycetota bacterium, assembly GCA_963786765.1. Taxonomy (GTDB): domain Bacteria; phylum Actinomycetota; class Actinomycetes; order Actinomycetales; family Kineosporiaceae; genus DATKNA01. The sequence continues at coordinate 27,999 of CAWBAJ010000005.1, forward strand.
CCCGCCGCCGCCCCGGCGACGCCGCCCAGCAATGCCCCGCGGATCCGCCGCCGCGGCGGAAAGCTCGCCGTCGCCTTCCTGATCGCGATCACCCTGCTGTGGCTGTTCCCGCTGTTCTGGTCGGTGCTGAGCTCGCTGCGCGACTACGAGTACACCTCCGAGCACGGGTACATCTCGTTGGGCGGGTGGACCCTCGACAACTACAAGAACGCCTGGGCCCGGGCCGACTTCACCACGCACTTCCTGAACTCGGTCTACGTGACCGTGCCGGCGGTGCTGCTCACGCTGTTCCTCGCCTCGATGGTCGGGTTCGTCATCGCCCGCTTCTCGTGGCGGTTCAACATCGTCATGCTCGGCCTGTTCACGGCCGCCAACCTGCTGCCCCAGCAGGCGCTGCTGATCCCGCTGTACCGGCTCTCGGTGAACGTCCCGCTGCCGTCCTTCCTGTCAGCGACTCCGAGCTGCTCTACGACAGCTACTGGGTGCTCATCCTGGTCAACACCGCCTTCCAGACGGGCTTCTGCACCTTCGTCCTGTCGAACTACATGAAGGCGCTGCCCAAGGAGCTCTACGAGGCCGCGCAGGTCGACGGCGCCTCCATCTGGAAGCAGTACTGGAAGATCACCATGCCGCTGTGCCGGCCCGCGCTGGCCGCCCTGGCGACGCTCGAGGTCACCTGGATCTACAACGAGTTCTTCTGGGCCACCGTCCTGCTGCGCAGCGGCGACAAGTTCCCCGTCACGAGCTCGCTGAACAACCTGCGCGGGCAGTTCTTCACCGACAACAACCTCGTGTCGGCGGGGTCGGTCATCGCCGCGGCGCCCGTGGTCCTCATCTTCTTCCTGCTGCAGAAGCACTTCGTCGCGGGCCTCACGCTCGGCGCCAACAAGGGATGACCAGGGAGCGGAAGCGAGATCGGTGATCCTGCTGCGGTCCGCCGGGGTCGCGGTCCTCCTCGACGCCCGCGGACCGCAGCTCCCGCGGGTCCTGCACTGGGGGGCCGACCCCGGCGACCTCGACGACGACGCGCTGGAGCGGCTGGCCGCCGACCTCCAGCCCGGCCTCGCCCGGTCCGGGCTCGACGAGCCGTGGCCGTTCCCGCTGCTGCCCGGCCAGGCGGACGGCTGGACCGGCCGGCCCGGGCTGAGCGGCTCGCGGGACGGCCTCGCGCCGTACCCGAACCTCGAGCTCGCGGCACCTGCCGGCGGCCGCCCGTCCAGGCGACCGGACGCCGGCGCCCAGGTGCTGACCGTCCGGGGCGTGGACCGCGAGGCGGGCCTCGAGGTCGCCTGCGAGCTGCGGCTGGAGCCGGCAGGGCTCCTGCGCGTCCGCCACACGGTGACGAACACGGGCGACGGGCCCTACGCGCTCGACGGCTCTCCTCGCCGTGCTGCCGGTGCCCGACCGGGCGGGCGAGCTGCTCGACCTCACCGGCCGCTGGTGCCGCGACCACACCCCGCAGCGGCAGCGCTTCACTCATGGCACCCACGCCCGGGAGAGCCGGCGCGGGCGGACCGGGCACGACGCGACCCTCCTGCTGGTCGCCGGGACCCCCGGGTTCGGCTTCCGCTCGGGCGAGGTGTGGGCGGTGCACACGGGGTGGAGCGGCAACCACGTCCACCTCGCCGAGCGCCTGCCCGAGGGCGCCGGGGCCGGCGGTGCCGGCGTCCTCGGCGGGGGAGAGCTCCTTCTGCCCGGCGAGGTCCGGCTGGCGCCCGGCGAGAGCTACACGACCCCATGGATCTTCTTCACCTACGCCGCCGACGGCCTCGACGGCGCCTCGGCCCGCCTGCACCGGTGGCTGCGCTCACGGCCGCAGCACCCCCGCACCCCCGGCCGCTGGTGCTGAACACGTGGGAGGCCGTCTACTTCGACCAGGACCTGGACACGCTGACCCGGCTGGCCGAGCAGGCGGCGCGGGTCGGCGTCGAGCGGTTCGTGCTGGACGACGGCTGGTTCGGGGCGCGCCGCGACGACACCCGGGGCCTCGGTGACTGGTACGTCGCCCCCGACGTGTGGCCGCAGGGGCTGCGGCCGCTCGCCGACCGCGTCCGGGCCCTCGGGATGGACTTCGGGCTGTGGTTCGAGCCGGAGATGGCGAACCCCGACTCGGACGTCGTCCGCGAGCACCCGGACTGGGTGCTGACGCCGTCCGCCCGGGGCTGGCGGGGTCAGGTGGTGCTGGACGTCGCCAACCCCGAGGCGTACGCCTACCTGCTGGAGCGGATCTCGGCCTCGTGGCGGAGATCGGCGTCGCCTACATCAAGTGGGACCACAACCGGGACCTGCACGTGCCGCGGGCGAGCACCACGCGGCCGTGCGGGGGTGCACGAGCAGACCGCCGCGGTGTACCGGCTGCTCGACGAGCTGCGGGCCCGGCACCCGGGGCTCGAGATCGAGTCGTGCTCCTCGGGTGGGGCCCGGATCGACCTCGGCATCCTGCGAGCGCACCGACCGGATCTGGGGGTCGGACTGCAACGACCCGCTCGAGCGGCAGCTCATCCAGCGCTGGGAGGGCCTGCTGGTGCCGCCGGAGCTCGTCGGCTCGCACGTGGGGGACACCGTCTCGCACACGACCCACCGCCCGTCGTCGCTCGGCCTGCGTACTGCCACCGCGCTTGTTCGCGCACGCCGGCCTCGAGCTCGACGTCACGAAGTGCACCGACGACGAGCTCGCCGCCCTCACGGCGTGGGCAGGGTTCTACCGGGAGGTGCGCGGGCTGCTGCACTCCGGCGACGTCGTCCGCGCCGACCTGCCCGGCGACGACGTGCTGCTGCACGGCGTGGTCGCGCCGGACCGGCGTGAGGCGCTGTTCGCGTACGTCCGGCTGACGACGAGCGCGGAGGAGCAGACCGGCCGCCTGCTCCTGCCCGGGCTCGACCCCGACCTCGAGTACGACGTGGTGCACCGCCCGGAGGCGGGCGCCGCCAGCGCCGTCGAGAAGCTGCGGACGCCGTGGTTCGAGCGCGGCGCGGCCCGGGCGACCGGGGCCGTGCTGGGCCGGGTCGGCCTCCCCGCCCCGCGCCTCGACCCCGCGCAGGCCGTCGTCCTGCACGTCCGGCCCGCTGAACCGGCCCCGCCGGCTTCCGTCGGGCGCTCGTCAGGGCGCGTGGAACCAGCGGGCCCGGGCCGCCCGCGAGCTCAACGGCCGGCAGAGCACGTCGTGGTCGGCGGTGTTCGTCCAGTGCTGGACCAGGAGCACGCGCCCGCCGTTGAGCGGGGCCGCCGCGCACGCGGCGACCGCGTCGGCGCGGACGGGGGCCGACGGTCCGCCACTCGGGCAGGCCGAGGCGGGCGCCGTCGGTGTACGTCGTCCAGCTCGAGGAGTTCGTGTACAGGCCCGGCTTCAGCCCCGCGCGGCGGATCGCGGCGGCGACCCGCGGACGAGGGCGGTGTTCGCGTCCGTGTCGGACGACCACGGCGCGCTTGCGGTTCGCCTCGACGTCGATCCAGACCGCCTTCGCGCGCAGGCCGGAGCGGCGTAGCACGCCGATGGCGTCCGCGGCCTGCGCCCAGCCCGACGTTGTAGACGCGACCCTCCAGGGACGTCGGGCGGGCCGGGCCGACCCGGCCCCAGCGACCGAACTGGGCGCGGGTGGGATAGGTCGGCACCAGGTAGGCCGCGGTGCGGATGCCGTGCGTCTTCGCCCACCACGCCTGGCTCGCCACGCACGGGTTGGTGGTGAAGCCGCGGCCGCCGGTGAGGCCGACGATCACGAAGGCGGCGCCCGCGGCCGGCATCGGCAGGCTGTACCCGCCGCGCCCGGCGGGGCATTGCGGCCAGGAGACGTCCTGCCCGGCGAGTGGGGCCGGCCGGCCGCGGCGACGGGGCGGCGGCGCGCGGGGGCCGCGGCGCCGGTGCGGCGACGGGTCGCGGCGAGCACGGCGGCGCCGGCGAGCACGGCCAGGATCGGCCGGGCGGGACGTGCGGGCATGACCGGCCCGTCGGCCGCCGCCCCGCCCGATGCAGCGAGCGGGCGCGGACATCACCCACACGGCGTGAAGCCGGGGTGGCAGATGCCAGAATGACGGCCATGCCGTCCGCCTCCGGGTCCGTACCAAGCCCGGCCGTCCAGACGTTGGTCTCCCAGGTGCCGTCCGCCTCCGGGTCCGGCACCAGGATCGGCCACCCCGCGGCTGCTCTCCGGGATGCAACCGACCGACGACTCGCTGCACCTCGGCAACTACCTCGGGGCGCTCGTCCAGTGGGTCGCCCTGCAGGAGACCCACGAGGCCTACTACTGCGTCGTCGACCAGCACGCGATCACGATGGAGCACGACCCCGAGGCGCTGCGCCCGCGCACCCGGGTCACCGCGGCCCAGTTCCTCGCCGCCGGGATCGACCCCGCGCGGTCGGTGCTCTTCGTGCAGAGCCAGGTGCCCGAGCACTCCCAGCTGGCGTGGGTGCTGCAGTGCATCACCGGGTTCGGCGAGGCCAGCCGGATGACGCAGTTCAAGGACAAGTCCGGGCCGGACGGCGCCGAGCGCGCCACCGTCGGCCTGTTCACGTACCCGATCCTGCAGGCCGCCGACATCCTGCTCTACGACGCCGACCGCGTGCCGGTCGGCGAGGACCAGCGCCAGCACCTCGAGCTGACCCGCGACCTCGCGCAGCGCTTCAACTCCCGGTACGGCGAGACCTTCGTCGTCCCCGAGCCGCACATCGTCAAGGCCACGGCGAAGATCACGGACCTGCAGCACCCGGACAAGAAGATGAGCAAGAGCATCGGCGGCGCGGGTTGCCTCTTCCTGCTGGACGACCCGAAGGTGTCCGCCAAGAAGATCCGCTCCGCGGTGACGGACGGCGAGCGCGAGATCGTCTTCGACCCCGAGCGCAAGCCGGGCGTGTCGAACCTGCTGACGATCCTGTCGGCACTGTCGGGCACGGAGGTGCCCGTCCTCGTCGAGAAGTTCGCGGGCGCCGGCTACGGCGACCTCAAGAAGGAGGTCGAGGGCGTCTACCTCGCCTTCGTCGAGCCGTTCCGGGAGCGGGTGCAGGGCTGGCTGGCCGACCCGGCAACCCTGGACGACGTGCTCGCCGACGGCGCACGGCGGGCGAGGGCGCAGGCGTCCGTGCGGCTCGCGGACGTGTACGAGAAGGTCGGGTTCCTCGGCGCAGGGTCGGGCTCGACCCGGTGAACCCGTCCATGCCGACGATGGGCATCCCCATCACGGTGGACCCCGCGGACGACACGCTCACCATCGGCGTTGCGGTCCAGATCCCCGCTCCCTGGGCGGAGCAGCTCGAGGACGCCCGGGAGCGGTTCGGCGATCCCCTGGCGCGGGCCATCCCCGCGCACCTCACGCTGCTGCCGCCGACGGCGGTGCCGCGCGGGGCGCTCGGCCGGGTCGTCGAGCACCTGGAGTCGGTGGCCCGCGTGCTGTCACCGTTCGAACTGGTCCTCGCGGGCACCGACACGTTCCGGCCCGTGTCGCCGGTCGTGTTCGTGCGCGTGCAGGAGGGCGGGGCGCGACTGCGACCGGCTGCAGCGCGCGGTCCGCACCGGGCCGCTCGACCGGGAGCTGTCGTTCCCGTTCCACCCGCACGTCACTGTCGCGCACCACCTGGACGACGACGCGCTCGACCGCGCCGGCAAGGAGCTGGCGGCGTTCGCGGCCGCGTTCGACGTCGACGGCTTCGTCCTCTACGAGCACGGCGCCGACGGCGTGTGGCGGCCCCGGCGGCGGTTCTCCTTCGAGCCTGCCTGACCGCGCCCATGGGCCTGCTGGCGCGGGTGCAGGCGGTGCCGGGATGGGTCGACGCGCGGCTGGAGCCGCTCCGCCGCACGCTGCCGTGGCGCGCCTGGGCACGCTACAACGCGGTGCGGGGCAACGTGCTCGCCGGTGGCGTCGCGTACTTCGCGTTCTTCTCGCTGTTCCCCGCGCATGGCGCTCGGGTTCACGGTCTTCGGCGCTGCTGCTCGGCGGCCACGAGGACCTCCAGGTCCGGCTCGTGCAGTACGTGAACTCCGACCTCGGGCAGCATCGTGCTCGACGCTACCGCGCCGGTGGCGGCGGCGTCGTCAGCGTCGAGCAGCTGACGGCCGCAGCGTACTGACGACAGCCGGCCTGGTCGGCCTGGTCACCCTGGTCCTGTCCGGGCTGGGCTGGATCTCGGCACTGCGCGACGGTGTGCAGGCGGTGTTCGCCGCCCGGAACGAGACGCACTTCGTGGTGCTCAAGCTGGTCGACCTGCTCCTGCTCGGGGCCGCCGGTCTGGCGGTGCTGGCGTCGGTCGTGCTCAGCGTCGTCGTCAACACGGCGACGGACCAGGTCCTCGAGGCGCTGGGGATCCCGGCCGGCGGCGTCTCGAGCACTGCGGTGGACGTCGCCGGCCAGCTCGTGCTCACCCTGATCGACGCCGTCGTCTTCACGCTGATGTTCCACCGCCTCGCCGGCGTCGCGGTGCCGCTGCGGGACGCGGCCGTCGGCGGGATCGCCGCTTCTGTCGGGTTCACGGCGCTCAAGCTGTTCGGGAGCGTCTTGCTGCAGGTCGCCACCCGCAACCGCTTCCTCGCGACGTTCGGCGTGCTCGTCGCCCTGCTGGTGTGGATGAACCTGGTCGCGCGCGTCACGCTGGTGGGGGCTGCGGTGTCCGCGACGGTCGCGGCCGACCGCGGGCACCTCGCGACGCCGGACCCCGCCGCGCCGGCCCGCGTCGTCGGGGCCGGGGCGTCGCCGCGCGAGACAGCGCCGGCCTCCGCCGTCGGGCCCGGGACGGCGCCGCGCCGCGCGCGTCCCAGCCCCGATCCCGAGGCGCGCCGGGCGGCCCGCGCCCTGCTCCTGGCGGGTTTCGTGGCGGGCACGGCGACAGGGTGGTTCCTGGACGCGGCGGGTCGCCGGCGGTCGCGGCGCGGGCGCGACTCAGAGGCTCGATGAGCCACCGCTCAACGCCGGCGGGGCCCGGTGCTCCGGGCCGGCGACGTCGTGCGCTTCGCCGTGGACCTGGTTCCGGTGGTGGGGCCGCGCTTCGCCGGCGTCCGGGGCTTGCCCTTCGTGCCGGAGCCGCGCGGCCCGAGCGGGGCGCCGAGCGGGCGAGGCGAGCCGTCGGACCATCGCCCCACCGACGAGCGCCAGGGCGAGCACCGCCAGCAACAGCGCGGTCCGCTGCCCGTCGGGCAGGGCCTGCGAGGGTCGCCCGCACCGGGCCGGCGACCACCGGGGGGAGAGCGGCCGGCAGCGGGTCGAAGCGGTTGCGGGAGGCGACGCGGGCGCCTGGCCCACGGAGGTCGTGTCCGGAGCCGGGGTGCCGTCGAGGCGGCCGACCGGCTCCGCGCCGCCGTGCTGGGCGAAGGCCCAGTCGAGCAGGTGGGCGCCCATGTGCCAGACGTCGGGGTCCGACCGCAGCATGCGCGACGAGATAGCTCTGCGCACCCCGCGTGGCGCTCGCCGACGAGCGACGCGCCGCGCGCTGGAGGTGTACCCGTTCTTGACGCCGGTCGTGCCCGGGTAGTTCAGCAGCAGGCGGTTGTGGTTCTGGATCTGGTACGTCTTCCGCGCGCCCTTGCGCGTCGCGTGCCCCGCGCGCGGGAACGGGTAGGTCGTCGTGTGGACGATGCCGGCCAGCGCCGGGATCGCGGCAGCAGGGCCCGGCCGAAGAGCGCGAGGTCGTAGACGCTCGACACCTGGCCCGGGGCGTCCAGGCCGCTGGTGTTCGCGACGACGGTGTCCCGGGCGCCGAGCGACCGCGCGGTGCTCCTCATCAGGGCGGTGGCCTTGGGCAGGCCGCCGGCGAGCGCGGCGAGGGCGTTCGCGGCGTCGTTGCCGCTGCCCATGAGCAGGCCGTGCCAGAGGTTGTCGACCGTGTAGACGGAGCCCGGGGCGAGGCCCACCTTCGTGCCGTCCATGGCGGCGTCCTGGGGCCGGGCGACGTAGCGGAACTGCGGGTCCAGCCGTGAGTGCAGCGCGAGCGCGGTGAGCACCTTCAGGGTGCTCGCGGGGGCCAGCGGCACGTGCGCGTTGCAGGCCGCGATCACGTCACCCGTGGTGAGGTCGGCGACGATCCACGCGGAGGCCTTCAACCGTGGCGGGGCCGGCGCGCCCGGCTTCAGCTGCACCTGCAGTCCGGGCTGGGCGAGCCGGGTGCCGCCGGCGTCCGAGGCCGGAGCGGGCAGCGGTACCGGCGCGGTCGTGGCCTTCCCGCTGCTGTAGGCGATGGCCGTGGCACACACCGGCGGCGGCGGGGCCTTCTTGGCCGGCAGCGCCGCGGACGCGGGCGCGGCGAAAGCGGTGCCGGCCACCACTCCCGCCGAGAGCGCCATCGCCCCCAGCACGGCGCCCCCGCGCCGCCGCCATCTCATGGACGCAGCTTAAACGCCGGAGCTCCTGGCCCCTCTGATCGCGGGTGCGCCAGCTACGGGCAGGAGCCGGCGGCACGCGCCTCAGATCTTGCGGGCCAGCAATGCCCGCTTGACCTCCTGGATCGCCTTCGTCACCTCGATGCCGCGGGGGCAGGCCTCACTGCAGTTGAAGGTCGTGCGGCAACGCCACACGCCCTCCTTGTCGTTGAGGATCTCCAGGCGCAGGTCGGCGCCCTCGTCCCGGCTGTCGAAGATGAACCGGTGCGCATTCACGATCGCCGCCGGGCCGAAGTACTGGCCGTCGGTCCAGAACACCGGGCAGGACGAGGTGCACGCCGCGCAAAGGATGCACTTGGTGGTGTCGTCGAACCGCTCGCCGGTCCGCCTGCGACTGGATCCGCTCGCGGGTCGGCTCGTGGCCCGTCGTGACCAGGAACGGCATGACCTCGCGGTAGGACTGGAAGAACGGCTCCATGTCGACGACGAGGTCCTTCTCGACCGGCAGGCCCTTGATCGGTTCGACGGTGATCGGCTTGCCCGGGTTGAGGTCCTTGAGCAGCGCCTTGCAGGCGAGCCGGTTGCGGCCGTTGATGCGCATCGCGTCCGAGCCGCAGACCCCGTGCGCGCAGGAGCGGCGGAACGTCAGCGTGCCGTCGATCTCCCACTTGACCTTGTGCAGGGCGTCGAGCAGGCGGTCGGTGCCGTGACCGACACCGTGTAGTCCTCCCAGTGCGGCTCGGCGTCGACCTCGGGGTTGTACCGGCGGATCCGCAGGGTCACGTCGAAGCTCGGGATCTCGCCGACCTTGCGGCCCTCCACCGGGTTCGGGGAGGTGGAGCCGGTGGTGGTGGTCATCAGAAGGTGCGCTCCATCGGCTGGTAACGGGTCACGATCACGGGCTTGTAGTCGAGGCGGATGGCGGTCGTCCCGTCCGCGTCGACCTCCCGGTACGCCATCGTGTGGCGCATGAAGTTGACGTCGTCCCGGTGCTGGTAGTCCTCGCGGAAGTGCCCGCCGCGCGACTCGTTGCGGGCCCGGGCCGAGACCACGAGCACCTCCGCCAGGTCGAGCAGGAAGCCCAGCTCCACGGCCTCGAGCAGGTCGGTGTTGAACCGCCGGCCCTTGTCCTGGACGACGACGCGGCGGTACCGCTCCTTCAGTGCCGCGATGTCGTTCTCGGCCTGCTTGAGCGAGGCCTCCGTGCGGTAGACCTGCGCGTTGCGGTCCATGGTCTCCTGCAGCGCCGTCCGGATGGCGGCCACCCGCTCGCCGTCCTGGCGCTCCAGGATGCCCCCGAGCAGGGACACGACGCCCGCCTCCGGCGCCGGCGGCAGGTCGACCCAGGGCGCGGTGGCGGCGAACTCGGCCGCGGCGATCCCCGCCCGGCGGCCGAACACGTTGATGTCGAGCAGCGAGTTCGTGCCGAGCCGGTTCGCGCCGTGCACGGACACGCAGGCGACCTCGCCGGCGGCGTACAGGCCGGGGACGACGGTGTCGTTGTCGGCGAGGACCTCGGTCTCGATGTTCGTCGGCACGCCGCCCATGGCGTAGTGGGCGGTCGGGAAGACCGGTACCGGTTCGGTGTACGGCTCGACGCCGAGGTACGTGCGGGCGAACTCGGTGATGTCGGGCAGCTTCGCGTCGATGTGAGCGGGCTCGAGGTGGGTGAGGTCGAGCAGGACGTAGTCCTGGTCCGGCCCGGCGCCGCGGCCCTCGCGCACCTCGTTCGCCATCGCCCGGGCGACGACGTCGCGCGGGGCGAGGTCCTTCAGCGTGGGGGCGTAGCGCTCCATGAACCGCTCGCCCTCGGAGTTGCGCAGGATGCCGCCCTCGCCGCGGGCCGCCTCCGAGAGCAGGATCCCCAGGCCCGCCAGGCCGGTCGGGTGGAACTGGAAGAACTCCATGTCCTCCAGCGGCAGGCCCTTGCGCCAGATGATGCCCATGCCGTCGCCGGTGAGCGTGTGCGCGTTGGACGTCGTCTTGAACACCTTGCCGAAGCCGCCGGTGGCGAGCACGACGGACTTGGCCTGGAACACGTGGATGGCGCCGGTCGCCAGCTCGTACGCGACGACGCCCGCCGGCCGCTGGACGCCGTCACTCCCGTCCGGATCCTCGGCGAGCACCAGGTCGAGCACGTAGAACTCGTTGAAGAACTCGACCTCGTGCTTGACGCACTGCTGGTAGAGCGTCTGCAGGATCATGTGGCCGGTCCGGTCGGCGGCGAAGCACGAACGCCGGACCGCGGCCTCCCCGTGGTTGCGGGTGTGCCCGCCGAACCGGCGCTGGTCGATCCGGCCCTCGGGGGTGCGGTTGAAGGGCAGGCCGAACTTCTCCAGGTCGAGCACGGCGTCGATGGCCTCGCGGCACATCACCTCGGCGGCGTCCTGGTCGACGAGGAAGTCGCCGCCCTTGACGGTGTCCCAGGTGTGCCACTCCCAGTTGTCCTCCTCGACGTTGGCGAGGGCGGCGCACATGCCGCCCTGCGCCGCGCCGGTGTGGGAGCGGGTCGGGTACAGCTTGGTGAGGACGGCGGTGCGGGCCCGCTTGCCGCTCTCGAGCGCTGCGCGCATGCCGGCGCCGCCGGCGCCGACGATGACGACGTCGAAGCGATGGACGTTGGGCTGCGCCTGCATGTGCGTGCTCCTCTACCGGGCCGTGCAGAAACTGGGCAGGTTCGACCGGCGGCCCCGGCGGGGCACGGGTCGAAGGTGAAGATGACGAGCGTGCCCAGGGCGACCACGACGACGAAGGCCGCGTAGAGCAGCGCCTTGAGCCAGAAGCGCGTCGTGTCGCGCTCGGCGTAGTCGTTGACGATCGTCCGCACCCCGTTGGTGCCGTGGAGCATGGCCAGCCAGAGCATCACCAGGTCCCAGACCTGCCAGAACGGGCTGGCCCACTTGCCCGCGACGAAGGCGAAGTCGACCCCCTTGATGCCCTCGCCGGTCACCAGGTTCACGAAGAGGTGCCCGAAGACGAGCACGAGCAGGAGCACCCCGGACAGCCGCATGAAGATCCAGCCGTAGAGCTCGTAGTTCGAGCGGGTGGCCTTGGTGCGGCGGTAGGGGCTGCGGGGGGCGTCGAGCGCGGAGTGGTCCGGAAGTGGTCGGCATGGTCACGGTCGGGCTCCTTCTCTCACTCGCCGGTGCTCACTCACCGAGCACGACGCTCAGGTGGCGGACCAGGAACGGCACCATCAGCACGACCCAGACGGCCACGACGACCCAGAGCATCTGCCGCTGTAACCGGGTGCCGCGGTGCCAGAAGTCCACGAGCATCACCCGGACGCCGTTGAGCCCGTGGAACACGACGGCGGCGACGAGCCCGGCCTCGCCGAGGCCGACGATCGGGTTCTTGTAGGTGCCGATGACGGCGTTGTACGCCTCGGGGGACACCCGCACGAGAGCCGTGTCGAGCACGTGCACGAGCAGGAAGAAGAAGATGAGGACGCCGGTGATCCGGTGCGCCACCCATGACCACATGCCCTCACGGCCGCGGTACAGCGTGCCTGTCGGGCGCCTTCGCCACGGCGGAACCCTCCTTGGGGACTTCGAGAGTGACGTCCCGGCGGGCGGGGCCGGGAACCGCGCCGGCCGATCTGCCTGACCTGCCCGATCTGCCTGACTGCTCCCCGGTGGCGCCCGGACGGTGACGTCCGAGGGCCTCGACGTAATTCCGGCCGAATCAGGCGTCCTGCCGCGGATGGCCTGGTGTGACGCAGTCGGGGGACCGACTACGTCACACCCCCCGCGCGGGTCCCTGCCCGCGGTTCGCGCCCGCGGACGGGGGTGCGTCCGGGGCCGGCGTCCGGGGGGCGGGCTACGGACAGTGGGTGACGGTTGGTGATTCCCGCAGCGTGGTCCGGCCCTCCGGCTACGGTGAGCCTGTGACCGAGCACGGCCAGGCACCCGCCCAGGGGCACCCGCAGGGACACGCAGCGTTCGCGCCGCACGCCACCGGCGCTCCGCTGCCGGACCTCGTCGCGATCGTGCCGGCCGGGGGCGCCGGCACCCGGCTCTGGCCGCTGTCGCGCGCCGGCCGGCCGAAGTTCCTGCTCGACCTCACCGGGTCCGGCCGCACCCTGCTCCAGCAGACCCTCGACCGGCTGGCCCCGATCGCCGGGGGCGGCACCGTGGTGGTCACCGGGATCGCGCACGCCGAGGCGGTCGCGGCGCAGCTGCCCGAACTCGGCCCCGGCGACGTGCTCGCCGAGCCCTCCCCGCGTGACTCCGCGGCGGCGATCGCGCTGGCCGCGGCCGTCGTCGAGCACCGGACGCCGGGCGCCGTGGTCGGGTCGTTCGCCGCCGACCACGTCGTCCGGGACGGCTGCGCCTTCACCGCCGCCGTCCGGGAGGCCGTCGCCACGGCTCGGGAGGGCTGGATCGTGACGGTCGGGCATCCAGCCGGACCGTCCGTCCACCGCCTTCGGGTACATCCGGGCCGGCGCGCCCCTGGCCGTGGGCGGCGCTCCCTCGGCGCTCGCCGTCGAGTCGTTCGTCGAGAAGCCGGACGCCGTCACCGCCGCCGCCTACCTCGCCGACGGTGGGTACCGCTGGAACGCGGGCATGTTCGTCGCCCGCGCCGACGTGCTGCTCGCCGAGCTGGCGAAGCACCGGCCCGCCCTGGCGGACGGCGTCGCGGAGATCGCCGCCGCATGGGACACCCCGCGCCGGGCCGAGGCGCTCGACGCCGTCTGGCCCACGCTGGAGAAGGTCGCGATCGACTACGCGGTCGCGGAGCCCGCGGCGGCCGAGGGACGCGTCGCCGTCGTGCCCGCTGCGTTCGGCTGGGACGACGTCGGCGACTTCGCGGCGCTCGCCGGCCTGCTGCCGGACGACGCGACCTTGCGCGTGCTCGGCGACACGGGGCAGGTGCTGGCGCGGGACGCCGAGGGCGTCGCCGTCCCGGGCAGCGGCCGGTTGCTGGCGGTGCTGGGCCTGGACGACGTGGTCGTCGTCGACACCCCCGACGCCGTGCTGGTGACCACGCTGGCCCGCGCCCAGGACGTGAAGGCCGTCGTCGACGCCCTGCGCGCCGCGGGCCGCACCGACCTGCTCTGACGATCGAGCTAGGTGCGGTCGCGCCGGTTGCTCCCCTTCGGCCGCCTTGCACCCGAAAAGCCGCCCACGGCGCGTCGCCGAGCGGCTTTTCGCGTGCATCGTGGCAGTAGGGGAGCACGCTCACCCGTCTCCGGAAGGGGGGCCACGGTCGGGGTCGGTCGAACGCCCGGCGTGAGTAGCCTCGGGAGCAGAGGGCGCCGAGGTCATCGGCGTCCGGAGCGCGGGTGCGGAGGCGAGCCGTGAGCACGACGGAGTCCGGGCTGCCCATCGAGCCGGTGTACGGGCCGCAGGCGCTCGCAGGCTTCGACCCGGCCGTCCAGCTGGGCGAGCCGGGCTCGTTCCCGTTCACCCGCGGCGTGTACCCGACCATGTACACCGGTCGCCCCTGGACGATGCGCCAGTACGCCGGCTTCGGCACCGCCCGCGAGTCCAACCAGCGCTACCACGAGCTGGTGTCGCACGGCACGGGCGGCCTGTCCGTCGCGTTCGACCTGCCGACCCAGATGGGCTACGACTCCGACGACCCGATGTCCGCGGGCGAGGTCGGCAAGGTCGGCGTCGCGATCGACTCACTGGAGGACATGCGCGACCCTCTTCGGCGGGCTCCCGCTCGACGAGGTGTCCACCTCCATGACGATCAACGCGCCCGCCGCCGTGCTGCTCCTGCTCTACCAGCTCGTCGCGGCGGAGCAGGGCGTCGACGGCGCGAAGCTCGACCGGCACGATCCAGAACGACGTGCTCAAGGAGTACATCGCCCGTGGCACCTACATCTTCCCGCCGAAGGCGTCGCTGCGGCTGATCGCGGACATCTTCGCGCTACTGCCGCGACGAGCTGCCGCGCTGGAACACCATCTCCATCTCGGGCTACCACATGGCCGAGGCCGGCGCGACGCCCGCGCAGGAGATCGCGTTCACCCTGGCCAACGCGAAGGAGTACCTGCGGACGGCGCAGGCGGCGGGCCTGGGCGTGGACGACTTCGCGCCGCGGCTGTCCTTCTTCTTCGTCGCCCGCACGACGCTGCTCGAGGAGGTCGCCAAGTTCCGGGCGGCCCGGCGGATCTGGGCCCGGATCATGCGCGACGAGTTCGGCGTCGCGGAACCCGAAGAGCCAGATGCTGCGCTTCCACACCCAGACCGCGGGCGTCCAGCTGACCGCCCAGCAGCCCGAGGTCAACCTCGTCCGGGTCGCGTTGCAGGGGCTCGGCGCGGTGCTCGGTGGCACGCAGAGCCTGCACACCAACTCCTACGACGAGGCCATCGCGCTGCCGACGGCCAAGGCCGCCCGGCTGGCCCTGCGCACCCAGCAGGTCCTCGCGTACGAGACCGACGTGACGAAGACCGTGGACCCGTTCGCCGGGCTCGTACGTCGTCGAGTCGCTCACCGACGACCTCGAGGCCGAGATCGAGCATCTGCTGCGGGCCGTCGAGGACCGCGGCGGAGCCGTCGCCGCGATCGAGCAGGGCTTCCAGAAGGACGAGATCGAGCGGGCCGCCTACCGGATCGCCCAGGAGATCGACACCGGCGAGCGGGTCGTCGTCGGCGTCAACAGGTTCACCGTCGACGAGCAGAAGCCTACGAGCCGCTGCGGGTCGACCCCGCGATCGAGGCCGATCAGCGGGAGGCGCTGGCGCGCCTGCGGGACGCCGCGCCGCCGGCGCCGTCGAGCGGGCCCTCGACGAGCTGCGGACGGCGGCCGGGGGCAGCGCGAAACGTCCTCGTCCCGATGCGCGCGGCGCTCACGGCCGAGGCGACCGTCGGCGAGGTGTGCCACGCGCTGCGGGACGTCTGGGGCACCTACCGCCCGCCGGACCGGTTCTGACCCCCGCTTCAGGCGCCGATCAGGAAGTCTGATCGGAGTTTTGGGATCAGGCCATCTCACCGTAGGTGGCAGCACGATCGAAGCTTCCTTGATCGCGGTGGCCGCGACCGAGCGCTATCGCGCCGTGGTCGACAGGGGCAGCGGAAACGGTCACGTGAGTTAACACCGGCGTCGCCGCTCAAGCGCGCGATGGGGACCGAGGTTAACCTGGAACTCCCGTGAGCGCTGACGACCTGACCCCGCTGCTCGCGCCGTACGTCGACGAGATCGTCGAGTTCCGGCGCGATCTTCACGCGCACCCGGAGACGGGCCGCGACGAGGTGCGGACGACCGCCCGCATCGCCGAGCGCCTCGCGCGCGCCGGCCTATGCGCCGCAGCTCCTGCCGCGGCACCGGTCTGGTGTGCGACATCGGCCCGCGGGACCGGTCGTCGTGCTCGCTGCGCGCCGACATCGACGCGCTGCCGCTGCCCGACGGAAGAGCGGCCTCGAGTTCGCCTCGACCGTCCCGGGCATCTGCCCACGCCTGCGGCCACGACGTGCACACGCCGCGGTGCTCGGCGCCGGGCTCATGCTCGCCGACTCGGCAGCGCGCGGCGACCTCGCCGGGCCGGGTCCGGCTCGATCTTCCAGCCGGCCGAGGAGGTCATGCCCGGCGGCGCGCTCGACGTGATCGCCGCGGGCGGGCTCGACGGCGTCGAGCGGATCTTCGCGCTGCACTGCGACCCGTCGTCGCGACGTCGGGCCGGTCGGCGCTGCGCGTCGGCGCCATCACGTCCGCGGCCGACCACGTGCACGTGCGCCTCACGGTCCGGCGGCCACACCGTCGCGCCCGCACCTGACCGAGGACGTCGTCTCGCGCTGGGCAGGTCGTCACTCAGCTGCCGGCCGTGCTGTCGCGCCGGCTCGACCCGCGCGCCGGCGTCGCGCTGGTGTGGGGCCGGTCCAGTGCCGGCGGCGCCGCGAACGCGATCCCGCAGGGCGGGCGAGCTCGAGGGCACGCTGCGCTGCCTCGACCAGCGGCCTGGAGCGCCGCCGGCGCGCTCGTCCCGAGCGTCGTGCACGAGGTCGTCGCGCCGTACGGCGTGCGGGCCGAGGTGCTGCACACCCGCGGCGTGCCGCCGGTCGTGAACGAGCCCGCAGGCGGTCGTCGAGCTGGCGGCGCAGGCGCGTCGCTCGGCGAGCCCGGCGGGGCAGCGTGCGCCACCGAGCAGAGCCTCGGCGGCGAGGACTTCTCCTGGTACCTGCAGAAGGTGCCCGGCGCGATGGCCCGGCTCGGCACCCGTACGCCGGGCGGCCCGGCACTTACGACCTGCACCAGGGCGACCTTCGTCGTCGACGAGCGGCGCCATCCCGTCGGCGACGGCGTGCTCGCCGCGTCGTACTGCGCCGACTGTCCGCCGCCTGACGTCCGGTGCCGCCGATAGGTGCTCTGACCGGCGCCAAGCACGAACCCGATCTCGTCGGCACGGGCACGGTCACGAATCGGAACCGAGCGTGGGCCTGACCCGAGGATGGGCTGCGGCGAGGTAGAGTCCGCGCCCGCCTACCCGCCGTCAGCAGCAGCCGGCGATCCGCCATCGCGGCACCAGTGAGGAACGGCGAAGGAGACATCCGCGTATCGGGCCGTGGCGGTTGCTCCGTCGCCCTGGCCGTCGTGCGGCTCGCAAGCCTGCGCTCGCCTGAGCAGCAGCCGTCGGGCGGGCCGCGGCGGCAGCCCTCGTCCGGCGCGACGGCCGGGAAGGCACTCAACGCCTGCATGGTGCTGGACCCGGCGGCGTCGACGACCGCTCGTTCAACCAGTCCTCGTACGCAGGGTCAGGGCGCCGCGGCCAGGCAAACCCGAACATCAAGATCGCTACGTGCCGTCGATCGTCGCAGAACGACTACGCGCCCAACCTCAACGCGCAGGTCGCCAAGGGCTGCACACGATCGTCGCCGTCGGTGGCCTGATAGGACGCGCTGAAGACGGTCGCGACCGAGAACGCGAACCAGAAGTTCGCGATCGTCGACGCGACACTCGGCGGCCCGAACGTCTACGGCCTGCAGTTCAACACCGCCCAGGGCGGCTTCCTCGGGGATACCTCGCCGCCGGCTACAGCAAGACCGGCAAGGTCGGCGACGTTCGGCGGCCTGAACATCCCGCCGGTGACGATCTACATGGACGGCTTCTGGGAGGGCGTCGCAGTACTACAACAAGCAGAAGGGCAAGAACGTCCAGGTGCTCGGCTGGGACGAGCAGAACCAGAAGGCGGGCACGTTCGCCCAGTCCTTCACCGACCAGAACAAGGGCGAGCAGATCAGCCAGGAGTTCATCCAGCAGGGCGCCGACATGATCTTCCCGGTGGCAGGCGGCGCCGGCGAAGGTGCCGGGCAGGCGGCCATGGCAACGAGCGGCAAGGTCAGCGTCATGTGGGTCGACACCGACGGCTGCGTGAGCGTGCCGGCGCAGTACTGCGTGTTCCTCAGCAGCGTGGTGAAGGACCTGGCCAAGGCCGTCACGACCTACGTGACCGGTGCGGCTCGGGCACCTTCCCGACCGGCAGCTACGTCGGCACGCTCCAGAACGACGGCACCGGCCTCGCGCCGTTCCACCAGTTCGAGAGCAAGGTGCCCGCGGACCTCAAGAGCGAGCTCGACACCGTCAAGCAGGACATCATCTCCGGCAAGATCAGATCATGTCGCCTTCGCAGCCGAAGTGAGCGCGGCTCCGGCACCCACCGACTGATCGGTGACCCAGCGGCCGCGGCGGGCCCCTGCCGCGCGCCGGCGTCCGTGGGGACAGGGTCGGTGCAGCCGCGACGCCGTCGCTTCGGGCACTGCCCCGATCCCGGCGCACGACGTACGCTGTCGCCCGTCCGGCGCCCGGTCCACTCGCGCAGACCCCGCTCGACCCGCCCCTCACCACCTGCCCTTCACCAGCACCGGCTCTCAGCAGCACCGGCTCTCGCCAGCACCGCCCGGACCGGAGGTCGCCCGTGAAGCTCGAACTGCGCGGAATCACCAAGCGCTTCGGGTCGCTGGTCGCGAACGACGGCATCGATCTGGTGGTCGAGCCCGGCGAGGTCCACTGCCTGCTCGGGGAGAACGGCGCCGGAAAGAGCACGCTCATGAACGTGCTCTACGGCCTGCTACCAGCCCGACGAGGGCGAGATCCTCGTCGACGGCGAGCCGGTGCACTTCACGGCCCCGGTGACGCCCTCGACGGCCGGTATCGGAATGGTGCACCAGCACTTCATGCTGATCCCGGTGTTCACCGTCACGGAGAACGTCGTGCTCGGTCACGAGAAGGCGGCGGGCGGACTCCTCGATCGGCGCCGTGCTCGCGACCAGGTGGTCGAGGTGTCGCGCCGGTACCGCCTCGACGTTCCGCCGGACGCCCTGGTGGGCGACCTGCCCGTGGGCGTCCAGCAGCGGGTCGAGATCCTCAAGGCGCTCGCGCGCGACGCGAAGGTGCTCATCCTCGACGAGCCCACCGCCGTGCTCACCCCGCAGGAGGTCGACGAGCTGCTGGACATCATCCGCCGGCTGCGCGACGGCGGCACCGGCGTCCTGTTCATCAGCCACAAGTTGCGTGAGGTGAAGGCCCTCGCGGACCGGATCACTGTGCTGCGCCGGGGGAAGATCGTGGGAACGGCCTCGCCGGACGCCTCCGGCCGCGAGCTGGCCGAGCTCATGGTGGGCCGCCCGGTGAAGCTCGAGGTCGACAAGGCGCCGCCGACCCGGGGAGCCGGTCCTGCAGGTCGAGGACCTGCGGTGCCGACCCGAGCGGCACCGTGCTCGTCGACGACGTCTCCTCTCGGTCCGCGGCGGCGAGATCTACGCGATCGCCGGTGTGCAGGGCAACGGCCAGACCGAGCTGACCGAGGCGCTGGTCGGACTGGTCCGCCCGACGGCGGCAGGATCCGCTCGACGGCAAGACATCACCGGATCGGGACACGGACGATCCTCGGCGCCGGCGTCGGCTACGTGCCCGAGGACCGCATGCACGACGGGCTCGTCGGACCCTTCTCGGTCGCCGAGAACCTCGTGCTGGACCTGTACGACCGAGCCGCCCTACGCCCGGGCATCACCCTCGACCTGGCGCGCTCCGGCGCAACGCCAGCGAGCGGGTCGCGGAGTTCGACGTCCGCACCCGTCGGTGGATGCCGCGGCGTCCGTCCCTGTCCGGCGGCAACCAGCAGAAGGTCGTGCTCGCTCGCGAGCTGCGCCGGCCGCTGCGACTGCTCGTCGTCGCGCAGCCGACCCGCGGGCTCGACGTCGGGCCATCGAGTTCGTGCACCGGCGGCATCGTCGCCGAGCGGGACCGGGGCACCGCGGTCGTGATCGTGTCGACGGAGCTCGACGAGGTGTCGGCCTCGCCGACCGGATCGCGGTGATGTACCGCGGCCGGATCGTCGGCGATCTGCCGGGCGGCGTCGCGCCGAGGACATCGGCCTGCTGATGGCCGGACGACTCTCGAGAGCGCGCCGGCTGCCAGCACGTCTGCGGCCACCACGTCTGCCGACCTCCACGGCGACGGGCGCCTCCGCAGGCAACGTCCCGACCGGGGAGGCGTCGTGACCCAGGCCCCCGTCGACGAGGCGGCGCAGCCCGCCCCTTCGTCCGCCGGCGCCGGGCGCCCCGCGGCGGCGGCGCACGGCGCTCCGAACACCGCGCTGGTCACCGCGCTGGCGCTGCTCAGCGCACTGGTGGTCGGCGCCGTGCTGATCGCCATCGCGGACGAGACGACGCGCGGCGCGCTCGGCTACTTCTTCGCCTGCCCCTGGGACGCCTTCAGCTTCGGCTGGGACGCGGTGTCGGCCGCCTACGTCGCGCTCTTCCAGGGCGCGATCGTCGACCGTCGACGCTCTCGTCGGGCGACCTGGGGCGCATCCTCGCGCCCGATCAGCGAGACCCTGCTCGACGCGACCCCGCTGATCTGCGCCGGTCTCTCGGTAGGTCTCGCCTTCCGGGCCGGCCTGTTCAACATCGGGGGCCAGGGGCAGAGCATCATCGCCGCGATCTTCGCCGGGTACGTGGGATTCGCGGTCCACCTGCCGATCGTGCTGCACGTCGTCGTGGCGACGGTCGCCGGCGTCGCCGGGGGCGCGCTGTGGGGTGGCCTCGTCGGCTGGCTTAAGGCGCGCACGGGGGCGCACGAGGTGATCTCGACGATCATGCTGAACTACATCGCCTACTCCTCCTGCTGTACCTGCTGTCGGTGCCCGGCTTCCAGGCGCCTCCCTACGGGCAGGCGATCTCCAACAACGTCTACGCCAGCGCCCGGCTGCCCGCACCTGCTGGGGTCGGGTCTGCGCCTGCACTTCGGGTTCGTGCTCGCGCTCCTCGCCGCGGCCGGCACCTGGTGGCTGCTGAACCGCAGCACCCTCGGCTTCCGGCTGCGTGCCGTCGGCGCCGAACTCCGCCGCCGCCCGCACCGCGGGAATGACCGTCGAGTCGTCGTACACGGTCGTGATGCTTCTCTCCGGAGCGCTCGCCGGCCTCGCAGGAATCAGCCAGATCCTCGGGACGCAACCCGGCGATCACCGGTGACATCGACGCCGGCATCGGCTTCGATGCCATCACGGTGGCGCTGCTGGGGCGGGCGAACCCGTGGGGGATCGTCCTCGCCGGGATCCTGTTCGGGGGTCTGCACGCGGGCGGTCTCCGATGCAGGCCTCGACGGGGACGCCGGTCGACCCCGTCGTGGTCGTCCAGGCGCTGATCGTGCTGTTCATCGCCGCACCCCAGCTCGTCCGCTCGGTGTTCCGATTGCGGCCCGAGCAGGCTGTCGGCCAGAACCTCGCGAAGGGGTGGAACGGGTGAGCATCGCCGAATCCCCCCAGCAGGAACAGATCGTCGTCCGGGAGGTCGTCGAACCACCGGTCTCAACCCGGCGTCGCGTCGCCACCGGGTCCCTGCTCGTGGTCGCAGGCCTGCTCGCCGTCCTCGCGTTCGGGGTGGGCGCCGACAAGGGCAGTGCCGTGTTCGGGCTGAACGCCGCGTCCGACACCCCCTTCGACGTCACCGTCCCGGCCGGGCTCACCGCGGGCCTGCTCGGGCTCGTGGTCGTCGCGCTCGGCGTGTACCAGCTGGTGCGCGGCTTCCCCCGGCGTCAGACCCGCTGGGTGGTGGCCGGCGCGCTCGCTCGCTGGTGGTGGCGTTCCTGTGCTGGGCGGCGAGCGCGGGATCAACGGCTGCAGATCACCGGCCTGCTCCAGCAGTCCATCCTGTCGGCCGTCCCGCTCGTCCTCGGCGCCCTCGGCGGCATCCTGTGCGAGCGCTCGGGCGTGATCAACGTGGCCATCGAGGGGCAGATGCTGTCGGGGGCCTTCGCCGGGGCCCTGTTCGCGTCGGTCGCGCACAACCTCGGCGTGGGCGTGCTGGCGGCGGTGCTCGCCGGCGGCCTGGTCGGGGCACTGCTCGCGGTGTTCGCGATCCGCTACCTGGTCAATCAGGTGATCCTCGGCGTCGTCATCAACCTGCTCGCGCTCGGACTGACCGGCTTCATCTACGACGCGCTCATGCAGCCGCACGCGGACAAGCTCAACAACCCCGGGGTCTTCTGCCGCGGTGCGATCCCGGTGCTGGGCGACATCCCGGTGTTCGGGCCGCGTGCTGTTCCACGCGAACGTCCTCGTCTACCCGACGTACGTGCTCGTCGTCGTCGTCGACGTGGCGTTGTTCCGGACCCGATGGGGGCTGCGCACCCGCGCCGTCGGCGAGCATCCGAAGGCGGCCGACACGGTCGGCATCAAGGTGTTGCGGATCCGCTTCGTCGACACCGTGCTCGGCGGCTGCGTGGCAGGCTCGGCGGGCGCGTACCTGACCCTGGGCGCCGTCGGCGCTTTCGCCAAGAACATGACATCGGGGCAAGGGCTTCATCGCGCTCGCCGCCGTCATCTTCGGTCGCTGGAACCCGAGCGGGCGCGGTCGGGGCCGCGCTGCTCTTCGGTTTCGCGGACGCCCTGCAGACGGGCCTGACGATCATCCAGGCGCCGGTGCAGATCCCGTCGAACTTCCTCGCGATGGCGCCGTACCTCGCGACGCTCTTCGTCGTCGCGGGCCTCGGCGGCCGGGTGCGTGCTCCCGCCGCCGACGGCGAGCCGTACGTGAAATGAGCGCCGTCGCATGGCGCCGTCGCATGAGCGGCGCGCGGGACGTCGACTGGCCGGCCCTGCGGGCCGCCGCTCGCGAGGTGATGACGCGCGCCTACGCGCCGTACCGCGGGTTCAGGGTGGGCGCGGCGGGGCTCGTGGACGACGGCCGCGTCGTCGCCGGCTGCAACGTCGAGAACGCCGCGTACGGCGTCGGCCTCTGCGCGGAGTGCGGCATGGTCTCCGCACTGCACGCCGGTGGTGGCGGCCGGCTCGTCGCGGTCGTCGCGGTCGAGGCCGAGCGGGGACGTCGTCATGCCGTGCGGGCGCTGCCGTCAGCTGCTGTGGGAGAACGGCGGCCCCGCCATGCTGCTCGAGACCGGCCGCGGGGTGCTTCCGATGACCGAGGTACTGCCTGACGCGTTCGGCCCGGACGACCTGGAGCACGCCGGGGAGGCGTGACCCGCGAGGAGCACGTCCGCGCTGCCACCCCCTACAGTCGCGGGTATGAGCTCCAGTTCGACGCCGTCGACGTCATCCGTCGCCAAGCGGGACCGGGGCGAGCTGTCCGACGAGCAGATCGACTGGGTGGTCGACGCGTACACCCGCGGGACGGTCGCCGACGAGCAGATGTCGGCGCTGGCGATGGCGATCCTGCTCAACGGCATGACCCGCCGCGAGATCGCCCGCTGGACCGGCGCGATGATCGCGTCCGGGGAGCGGATGGATTTCTCCGGCCTGTCGACCGGCCGACGGCCGACAAGCACTCGACCGGCGGCGTCGGCGACAAGATCACGCTGCCGCTGGCGCCCCTGGTGGCCGCGTGCGGGGTCGCCGTGCCGCAGCTGTCCGGCCGGGGTCTCGGCCACACCGGCGGGACGCTCGACAAGCTCGAGTCCATCCCGGGCTGGCGTGCCGCGCTCGGCAACGACGAGCTGATGGCGCAGCTGGAGGACGTCGGCGCCGTGATCTGCGCCGCCGGCTCCGGGCTCGCGCCGGCCGACCGCAAGCTCTACGCGCTGCGGGACGTGACCGGCCACGGTCGAGTCCATTCCGCTGATCGCCAGCTCGATCATGAGCAAGAAGATCGCCGAGGGCACCGGCGCGCTGGTCCTCGACGTCAAGGTCGGCACCGGCGCCTTCATGAAGGACCGTGACGACGCCCGTGAGCTGGCCGAGACCATGGTCGCCCTCGGCACCGACGCCGGCGTGCGGACAGTCGCCCTGATCACCGACATGTCCACGCCCGCTCGGGCTGACCGCCGGCAACGCCCTGGAGGTGCCGAGTCGGTCGAGGTGCTGGCCGGCGGCGGCCCTGCCGACGTCGTCGAGCTGACCCTGGCGCTGGCCCGCGAGATGCTCGCGGCCGCTGGGCCGCGACGACGTCGACCCGGCCGACGCGCTGCGCGACGGCCGGGCGATGGACGTGTGGCGGCGGATGATCGCCGCCCAGGGCGGCGACCCCGACGCGCCACTGCCGGCGGCCCGCGAGACAGCAGGCCGTCCCGGCCCCCGCGGACGGCGTCCTCGTCCGCCTCGACGCGCTGGCCGTCGGGCGTCGCCGCCTGGCGGCTCGGCGCCGGCGGGGCCCGCAAGGAGGACCCCGTTCAGGCCGCTGCGGGAGTCGAGCTGCACGCCAAGCCCGGCGCCTTCGTGCGGGCCGGGGAGCCGCTGCTCACCCTTCACACGGACGAACCCGAGCGCTTCGAGCCCGCCCTGGCGGAGCTGGCGGGTGCGTTCGACGTCGCGCCGGAGGGGGCCCGGCCACCTGACGCCGCGCTCGTGCTCGACCGTGTCGGCTGCGCCGCCGTCGCAGGTGTCGCGCGACAGCCGGCGCCCTCGCAGCGTCTACGGCAGGGGCGACGAACCCGACCCGCGCTTCTCGATGGCCAACGAGCGGACGGCGCTCGCGTGGGTCCGGACCGCGCTGGCCTTCGTCGCCGGCGGCGTGGGCCTGACGTCGGTCGCCCGCATCGCGGGGCTGTCGCGCCTGCTGGACGTCGTGGCCACCGCCCTGTGCGTGCTCGGCGCGCTGCTCGCCGTCGTGGCCATTCTCGGGTGGCGCCGGCGTGAGCTGGCGATGCGGCTCGACCGCCCCTTGCCCGCGCCCTTCGCGCTGCCGTGGCTCGGGGCGCTGGTGGCCGTGGTCGCGCTCGTGCTCGCCGGCTACCTGGCGTCTCGACCCGCTGATTTCGATGCCCCGCGACCCCGGACTCCAGCCCGAGCGGACGGCACTCGCCTGGCAGCGCACCGGCGTGGCCACGCTGCTCGTCGGCGGCGGGGCGGCGGCCGCCGCCGTCCGCCGCGGCGCGCCGGTCGTCGTCGTCGCCGCACTTGCCGCGCTCGCGCTCGCCGCGGCCACGGCAGTACCTCCCCGTCATCCGCCCGCTCACCCGCTCGCGGCACCGTACGTCCGGCTCCTCCGCGCAGCGGTCGCGACGGCAGCGCTGGCGGCTGTCGGCGTCCTCCTCGCCCTGACGTGAGATCCCGGTTCGGTTCGCGAGCGCGATCCGGGAGCGTGCAGGCGAATCGCGCGGCGCGGTGGCGTCAGCTGTCCCCGGAGGCACCCAGCGCCAGGCGGATCATGGCCGCCGGGTCCCGGTCGTGGTAGCGCCGCTCACTGCGCTCGATGGCGTCCAGGAATCGCCGGTAGACGGCGGCGGAACGCAACGCGGCGACGGGCCGGGCCAGCTCGAGGGCACGAAGCGGGTCGGCGTCCGGGCAGAGCCGGGACCACGCGGCCGCCCACGCCTCGACGACCGCGGGTCGCGACGCGGGAGCGACCCGCTGCGCCATCGTGTGCGCGTCGAACGCGGGGCAGCCGAGCACTGTCGCCCAGTCGATGAGCATCTGCTGCTCACCGTCGCCGACCCAGTTGCCCGGGTGCAGGTCCCCGTGCACGAGGGGTGTCCGGGAGCCCGGACGCGGCCAGCTCGCCGAGCAGGCCGGGCATTGCGCCGGACGAGCCGGTCGAGCGCGTCGAGGGGCTCGGCGCTCGACAGGTCGGCGCGGACGTCGGGCCGGGCGGCCAGGGCCAGGACGACGCTCAGCAGAGCTCCTGCCGCCGGTCGGGGACTCCCGGCCCGGCGAGCAGGGCTCCCAGGTGCGCCGCCATCGCGGCCTGCGCGTCCACCCAGCGCACGACCAACCGCTCCAGCAGGGGCGCCGGGGCCTCCCACAACGGTTCCCCCAGGACCTCGCGCAGCAGCACGGTCGACGCTCCGGCCGGCTCGGCCCAGGCGGCGAGGAGCGGCGGCGCCAGGCCGGGACAGAGCTCGGCGAGGGCGCTGAGCAGGGGGGGCCCTCGTGGGCCAGCGGACCCGGAACGCTCTTGCACCACACCGTGTCGTCCCCCGTCTGCAGGGTGAGCACGCTCGGACAGGTTCCAGGTCTTGACCTGCCGAGCCGGTCCGATGCCTGGCAGGCCCGCCGCGGCGAGCTCGGCGTCCGCACGCCGGAGGGTGGCCTCGACCCCGCCCAGCCGACCAGGGAGCGCGCCGCGGGTGGTCCTCCTCCGCGAGCAGTCGCAACGGGTCATCCAGCGGCGACGGCCGCAGGACCCCCGGCGCGGGCTCGCCGGCGGCGTGGGTCGCGAGGTAGGCGACCCGGCCGTGCGCCGGCACGGGCACGTCCGGCGCGTCGAGCAGGCGCAGCACCGTGACGTCGAGGCCGTGCTGCTCACGGGCGGCGTCCACCAACGGCCACGCCTCTGGGCCACCAGCCCACCTCGAGACGGTCTCGGGCAGGGCGCCGAGCACGCGTCCGGCGGGGTCGGCGAGCACGAGGGTGGCGAGCCTGGGCACGCACCTTGTCTCGCGGATCCAGTCATGTGGCGCCGCTAAGGTCGGGACGGTGACCACGGCCGAGCCCACCCCGCGAGCTCCGGCCGGCGCCGGCTTCAGCGCGTCGGACCGCACCTTCGTCCTCGCCCCCAAGGCCCTGCTGCAGCGGACCACCTGGACGGCGGCCTGCGACCGCAGACCATCCTCGAGCTGTCCGCGGAGGATGCGGGCACGAGGGGCTGCCGGCCCGGGACGCGGCCCACGAGCTCGCCGACTGGTTCCAGCGGGCCGCGAACTCCGGCTCGCTGGAGCGGTACCTCGAGACCTTCGTCCACACTGGTCGCCGTCATGCAGTCGCCCGCGCACCTCGCGCGGGTGGCGCGCGAGTGCGCCCTCGACCTGGCCGCCGACGGCGTCGTGTACGCCGAGGTTCGGTCGAGCCCGAGCAGCACCTCGAAGGGGGCCTGACCCTGGACGAGGTGGTGGCGGCCGTCCAGGAGGGCTTCGAGGAGGGGATGGCGGACGCCGCCGGTGCGGGCACCCCGATCCGTGTCGGCACCCTGCTCACCGCCATGCGGGCACGCCCCGCAGCCGCGAGATCGCCGAGCTGGCGGGTGCGGCACCGCGAGCACGGCGGTGAGCAGGGTGCCGACACGGATCGGGGTGCCCGCACCGGCGGCGTCCGCCATCCCCTCCTCGAAGCCCTCCTGGACGGCCGCCACCACCTGGTCCAGGGTCAGGCCCCCTTCGAGGTGCTGCTCGGGGGCGTACCGAACCTCGGCGTACACGACGCCGTCGGCGGCCAGGTCGAGGGCGCGCTCGCGCGCCACCCGCGCGAGGTGCGCGGGCAACTGCGTGACGGCGACCCGTGTGATTTCTCGAGGTACCGCTCCAGCGAGCCGGAGTTCACAGCCCGCTGGAACCATGGCGAGCTCGTGATGCGCGTTCCGCGGCCTGCAGGTTTTCGTGCCCGGATACTCCACGGACACTCGAGGATGGTCTGCCGTCGCAGGCCGCCGTCCAGGTGGTGAGATGCAGCAGGGCCTTGGGGGCGAGGACGAAGGTGCGGTCCGACGCACTAGAAGCCGGCGCCGGCCGGGGCTTGCGGGGGCGGGCTCGGCCGTGGTAGCGTCTCGACCTTAGCGGCGCCACATGACTGGATCCGCTAGGATGTGGAAACCAGGCTCGCCAGCCTCGTGCTCGCCATGCCGCCGGACGCGTGCTCGGCGCCCTGCCCGAGACCGTGCTCGAGGTGGGCTGGTGGGCCAGAGGCGTGGCCGTTGGTGGACGCCGCCCGTGAGCGGCGCCGGCCTCGACGTCACGGTGCTGCGCCTGCTCGACGCGCCGGACGTGCCCGTGCCGGCGCACGGCCGGGTCGCCTACCTCGCGACTCCGCCGCCGGCGAGCCCGCGCCCGGGGGTCCTGCGGCCGTTGCCGCCGGACGACCCGTTGCGACTGCTCGCGGAGGAGGACCACCCGCGGCGCGCTCCCTGGGCGCGGCCGGGCGGGGTCGAGGCCACCCTCCGGCGTGCGGACACCGAGCTCGCCGCGGCGGGCCTGCCAGGCATCGGACCGGCTCGGCAGGTCAAGACCTGGAACCTGTGCGAGCGTGCTCACCCTGCAGACGGGGGACGACACGGTGTGGTGCAAGAGCGTTCCGGGTCCGCTGGCCCGCGAGGGTGCGGCCTGCTCAGCGCCCTCGCGGAGCCTGTCCCGGCCTGGCGCCGCCGCTCCTCGCCGCCTGCGCCGAGCCGGGGGGAGCGGAGAGCGTGCTGCTGCGCGAGGTCCTGGGGGAACCGTTGTGGGAGGCCCCGGCGCCCCCTGCTGGAGCGGTTGGTCGTGCGCTGGGTGGACGCGCAGGCCGCAATAGCACTGAGAAGAGATGCTCGCCGGGGCGGGAGTCCCCGACCGGCGGCCGGAGCGGCTGAGCGTCGTCCTGGCCCTGGCCGCCCGGCCCGACGTCCGCGCCGACCTGTCGAGCGCCGAGGGGCTCGACGCGCTCGACCGGCTCGTGCCGCGCGATGCCCGGCCTGCTCGGCGAGCTGGCCGCGTCCGGGCTCCCGGACACCCCTCGTGCACGGGGACCTGCACCCGGGGGCTCGGGTCGGCGACGGTGGGCAGCAGTGCTCATCGACTGGGCGACAGCGTGCTCGGCTGCCCCGCGTTCGCGCGGAGGCATGGTGCAGCGGGTCGCTCCCGCGTCGGCGACCCGCGGTCGTGGAGGCGTGGGCGGCCGCGTGGGGCTCCGGCACTGCCGGACGCGACCCGCTTCGTGCCCTTGGAGCTCGGCCGGCCCGTCGCGGCGTTACCGGATTTCCGCCGCCGTCTACCGGCGATTCCTGGACGCCATCGAGCGCAGTGAGCGGCGCTACCACGACCGGGAGCCCGGCGGCCATGATCCGCCTGGCGCTGGGTGCCTCCGGGGACAGCTGAGCGCCACCGCGCCGCGCGGGAACCGCCTGCACGGGGCCGGATCGCGCTCGCGAACCGAGGCGGGATATCACGTCAGGGCGAGGAGGACACCGACAGCCGCCAGCGGTGCCGTCGCGACCGCTGCGCAGGAGGAGCCGGACGTACGGTGCCGCGAGCGGGTGAGCGGGGGGCTCACGGGGAGGTACTGCCGTGGCCGCGGCGAGAGCGCGAGCGCCGGCGAGTGGGGCGACGACGACGACCGGCGCGCCGCGGCGGAACGGCGGCCGCCGGCCCGCCGCCGGTGGGCGGCGTAGAGGCGCCGGTGCGCTGCCAGGCGAGTGCAGTGGGGTAGGGGTGGATTCCCGGGTGGAAGGGACCATGGGAATCAGCGGGTCGAGAACGCGAGGTAGCCGGCGAGAGCACGAGCGCGACGACGGCCACCAGAGCACCGAGCCAGGGAACGCGAAGGGAGCGGGCGAGGGGCGGTCAGCCGCATGGCCAGTTCACGCCGGCGCCACCGAGAATGGCCACGACGGCGAGCAGGCGCGCCGAGCACGGGCGGGGCGGTGGCCACGACGTCCAGCAGGCGCGACAGCCCGCGGGCGACCGACGTCAGGCCCACGCCGCCGGCGACGAAGGCCAGCGCGGTCCGAGCCCGCGCGCGGGCCGTCCGCTCGTTGGCCATCGAGAAAACGGTGCGGGTTCGTCGCCCTCCCGTAGACGGTGCGAGAGGGCGCCGGCTGTCGCGCGCGACACCTGCGACGGCGGCTCAGCCGACACGGTCGAGCGCGAGCGCGGTGCCAGGTGGGCCGGGCCCCCTGCGGCGCGACGTCGAACGCGCCCGCCAGCGCCTCCAGCGGCGGGCTCGAACCTCTCCGGGCGTCGGTGTGCAGGGTGAGCAGCGGCTCGCCCCCCGGCACCAGGTCGCCCGGCTTGGCGTGCAGCTCGACGCCCGGCCCCGGCCTGCACCGGGTCCTCCTTGCGGGCTCGGCCCGCGCCGAGGCGCCAGGCGGCGACGCCGACGTCATACGCGTCGAGGCGGATCAGCACGCCGTCGACGGGCGCGGTGACCACCTGCTGCTCGCGGGCGACCGGCAATGTGGCGTCCGGGTCGCCGCCCTGGGCGGCGATCATCCGGCGCCAGGCGTCCATCGCCGAACCATCGGCGAGCGCCTCGGCCGGGTCGGCGTCGCGGCAGCCCCGCCGCGTCCAGCATCTCGCGGGCCAGCGCCAGGGTGAGTTCGACGACGTCGGCGGGGCCGCCGCCGGCCAGCACCTCGAGGACTCGCGGACCTCCAGCGCGTTGCCCGCGGTCCGGCCGAGCGGGGTGGCCATGTCGGTGAGCAGCGCGACCGTCTGCACGCCGTGGTCGGTGCCGAGGCCGACCATCGTCGAGGCCAGCTCGCGGGCGTCGTCGAGGTCTTCATGAACGCGCCGGAGCCGACCTTGACGTCGAGCACCAGCGCGCCGGTGCCCTCGGCGATCTTCTTGCTCATGATCGAGCTGGCGATCAGCGGGATGGACTCGACCGTGCCGGTGACGTCGCGCAGCGCGTAGAGCTTCGGTCGGCCGGGGCGAGCCCGTCGCCGGCGGCGCAGATCGACCGCGCCGACGTCGCTCGAGCTGGCGCCATCATCTCGTCGTTGCGAAGCGCGGCCCGCCAGCCGGGGATCGACTCGAGCTTGTCGAGCGTGCCGCCGGTGTGGCCGAGGCCGCGGCCGGACAGCTGCGGCACGGCGACCCCGCACGCGGCGACCACGGGCGCCAGCGGCAGCGTGATCTTGTCGCCGACGCCGCCGGTCGAGTGCTTGTCCGCGGTCGGCCGGGAGAGCGCCGGGAAGTCCAGCCGCTCGCCGGAGCGATCATCGCGGCGGTCCAGCGGGCGATCTCGCGGCGGGTCATGCCGTTCAGCAGGATCGCCAT
This sequence comes from uncultured Actinomycetota bacterium, assembly GCA_963786765.1. Classification (GTDB taxonomy): domain Bacteria; phylum Actinomycetota; class Actinomycetes; order Actinomycetales; family Kineosporiaceae; genus DATKNA01. The sequence goes on from CAWBAJ010000005.1 coordinate 58,373, forward strand.
CGCCAGCGCCGACATCTGCTCGTCGGCGACCGTCGCCGTGGGTGTAGGCGTCGATGACCCAGTCGATCTGCTCGTCGGTCAGCTCGCCCTTGTCGCGCTTGGCGCGGATGACGTCGACGGTGGCGAACCTGGAGCTCATACCCGCGACTGTAGGGGGTGGCAGCGGCGGGACGTGCTCCTCGCGGGTCACGCCTCCCCGGGCGTGCTCGAGGTCGTCGGGG
>CAWBAJ010000006.1:0-114459 GCA_963786765.1 uncultured Actinomycetota bacterium
TGGCCCAGGCCGCCCAGGCCAGGTTGGTGGTGGTCACGGCGTATCGCGAGGGCAGCGCGGGGGCTGCTGCACCCGCCGGCGGGCACCGCGACCTCTTCGGCGCCGACGCCGCCAGGCGGGCGCTGGAGAAGTCGGTCACCGGGCTCACCCAGGAGCGGGTGAGGTTCGTGGACCAGCGCCTCGTCGAGGGCGACCCCGCTCAGGCGCTGCTCGACACGGTGGGCGCGAACCCGGCGAACCTCATCGTCGTGGGCAACCGCGGGCTGGGTGCGAGCGAGGGGGAACTGCTGGGATCGGTCGCCCGGAACGTCGTGAGGAAGGCCTCCTGCGACGTGCTCGTGGTGCAGACGTCCGCGCTGGACGAAGAGCGTTTGTTCCGCTCCGAGCCGGACGCGACGGCAGGGAACGACACCGTCGGCGCCGTCGGTGCCACCTCGACAACGGCCGCGGAGGGCACTGGTGGCGCCACCCGCGCGGATTCGGGCGGTCGGTCGCCGACCGTCTGACGTCGCCTCCTTCCGCCTCGCTCCTCGTGCGGGGCCGGGAGAGTCGCAGCGACCTGCCGGTGCATTGGCGCTCGGCGGGTCGCTGCGGCACGTCCTTGACCCGGTTCTGAGCCGGTTGGCGTCGGACGGGACTTGTGGTTTCCCTAGATGGCGCGCAGGTATGGCATGTCAAATGCGCCCTCATGTCGTGACGGAGTGGCAGGAGCTGCCTCAGTCGCCGCAGTTTTCGGCAGCCTTTCTGCGTGATCGAACCGTCACGTAAAATTACGGCTGGGGGGCAGCACTCGGGGCCGGTGGTGTGTCGGTGGGGGCGTTTAGGGTCTTTCCATGGGGGTTCGGGGGGTGGAGGAGTTGGTGGCGGTGTTGCCGCCGGTGGCGGTGGCCTCCGCGACGGCCGTTCTGGACGGTGTTGCCGAGCTGCAGTCGGTGCGGCATGCGGCCCTGGCCCCGGAGGAGGTGCGGGCGCTGGGTGAGGTGTGGGAGCGGTTGGCCGCCCGGGTCGCCTCCGGCCGGCTGGGGGTGTTGGCGGCGATGGATGCCCGCGACGATGTGGTTCCGAGGGCGCGGGTCGGGGACGCGGGGGCGGTGTTCGCTCAGCACGCCCTCGGGCAGCGCCGGGGCAGCGCCCGCCGGGACGGGGTGTGGGCGTCACTGTTGCGCCCGCAGGTCGGGGACCTGCCGGCGGTGGGGGCGGCGTTCGCCGCCGGGGACGTCTCCTCGGCGCATGTGGAGGTGGTCGTGCGGGCCCACCGCGACCTGGGGGCCAGGGTGCGGGAGAGCCTGATCGACTGCCAGGACCCCGACCCCGGCACACCCCGACGGCACCGACCGGCGCGGCGGCAGGGACGCCGGACGCCGATGAGGTGATCGCGGGGTTGCGGGCGGCGTTGGCGGGTCTGACTGGCGCGTTCACGACCCGGGTCCGGGTGATCGCGGTGGTGGACGTGCTGCTGGCGCAGTACGCCCGCGTCTTCACCGTCGCGGAGTTGGAGGCGGTCGCGGCCCGGATCGTGCGGACGTTGAACCCGCCCGATCCCAAGGGTGCGCACGAGCGCCGGTTCCTGCACATGTCCCAGCTGCCCGACGGGAAATGGCGGGGCAAGTTCTGCTGCGGCCCCGAGCAGGGGCTGCGGCTCAAGCGGGCCATCGCCGCCTACGCCGCGCCCCGCCCGGGCAGGGCGATCGACGCCGACGGCGTCGCACACGCCCTGCCCGACGACCGCGACCTCGGGGCCCGGCAGATCGACGCCGTCACCGACCTGGTCAACCTCGCCCTGGCCAAGACCGGCATCACCCTACCCACCCACCCCGGCCCGACAAGCCCGACCGGCCCGACCGGCACGACCGGCACGACTCGCGCGGCGCGGCCCGACTCGCCCGGCCGGCCGACCGGCACGGCAAGCACGGCCGGCCCGGCGCCGGCCCACCCCGCCGACCGCCGCCGACGCCGCCGACGAGGACGCCGACGACGCCGACGAGGAAGCAGGCGGGGACCAGCCGCGGGAGGAGCCGCTGGAGGAGCCGCTGGAGGAGTCGCTGGAGGAGTCGCTGGAGGAGCCGCTGCCTGACGGGCCGCCGCCGGGTGAGGGCGAGAGCGTGGTGCTGCGCGAACCCGGGATGCTCTACCCGCCCTACCCGTCCGCGGACATCGTCGTGGTCGCCGGCATCGAACACCTCGCCGCCGCCTGGGCCCACCGCCCCGACGGCCTGCCGGTCAGCATCCAGGAGAACCTCGGCGGCTGGCTGCGCCACCGCTTTCCCCGACGCTTGGGTCTGGACCAGGAACCAGCCGACCAACAAGCCGAAGAACACGCCGAAGAACACTCCGACGGACACGCCGGGGAAGATCGTTCGAGAAGAATGCCGCGGGAACAGCCGGACCGGAACGACGCACCGGAAGAAACACCCGGCGAGAAATCCGGGGGAAAATCACCGGGAGAATCCCCGGGAGAATCACCGCGAAATGCCCGGGAGAATCAGCGCGCGCGGACGGCGAAACCCGACCACCGACTGTGACGTGCCGGACGCGAACGCATAGAGGATCCGGTCTGGGGTGGCTGGGTCGTGCCCTGTCCCCGTACGGGATCCCGGCCCGGGTGGAGCACGCCGGCCTGGTCGACGCCACCACCCTGGAACTGCTCGCCTGCAACGCCACCATCCGCGCCGCGCTGCTCGCCCCCAACGGTGCCCTGCTCGACCTCGGCCGCAGCCAACGCCTGGCCACCCCGGCCCAGAAGACCGCCCTGCTCGCCCGCGACGGCGGCTGCGTCATCCCCGGCTGCACCGTGCCCGGGGACGCCTGCGACGCCCACCACGTCCAGTGGTGGACCCGCGGCGGACCCACCGACCTGGACAATCTGGCCCTCGTCTGCGGCCGGCACCACGCCGAACTCGACCAGGACACCTGGCAGATCCAGATCCGCGACGGCATCCCCTGGGTCCGGCCCCCACGCTGGATCGACCGCACCGGCCGCCTACTCCGCAACGCCGCCCACCACCCCCCAGCAGCAGGAAGAGCCGCGTGATCCCGCCGGACGGAGGTGGCAGCTGCGAGACCGTCAGGGGATGGGACAGGCGGTCCTGCCCGGTGAGAAGTCAGGCCTGCACAGGCAGCTGCGTGATCCCGTCCGGACCCTCGACGACGAGGCGAGGGTCGTCCGCGCTCGGCGCGCTCAGCCACACCAGCAGCTGCGTGCCCGGCAACGAGAAGACCTGGCCCTCGCAGCCCGCGGCGCCGTGCTGCACGCACCACGGTGTGTGCTCGGCAGCCGCAGTGGCACGACGAGAGGCTCGGGCGAACGCCCGGGCCCGTGGCTCACGACGCAGTCCGGGGGCGGGGCGGGAGGCGGAGGGAGCGGTCACGTCTGTCACCCTTCCAGTGCGCCCCGGCTCCGGCGTGTCGTTCATTCGCGCATCCGCCGAACACGGGACAATCCCCTCCTCCGCTCATCCCGGCTCGCCCTCCGGCCAGCGGCGACGGACCTGGTCGGCGCGGATCCAGTCCCGCCGGCGTTGCGACCACGGAGTCGTCCACTCGATCTCCACCTCCGTGGCCGTCCATGCCACAGCCAGCGCCTCGACCTCGCCGGCGGAGCCGTCGTGCCAGACGAGCCGGGCAATCACCGGGATGCCGTGTCGTGGCTGGGTGGCCGAGCCTGACGGCTCGGCGCGGCGGATGCGGGGGACCTGGGTCACGGGGTACCTCCGGGAACCGGCTCGGACGGGAACGACCTCGACCCTTCTCGACGATAACTCTGTTCGAACAAGCGTTCGAGTCCTCTCACCCGTTCGGCCGTCCCGCCCGGCGTGTCAGGCTGATCCTGCGACGGGCCGTGAGATGGAGTGGAATCGGACGAGCGATCACGAGCGATCCCGGAGGAACACGTCATGACTCAGCCCGTGCGCGGCGCGGTGCGCGAGCGCGACGGGGATCTCGTTCCCCTCGGGCTGCGCGCGTCAGCGGAGTGGACCTGGCGCATCCTCCTCGTCGCCGCCGGGATCTACCTGCTGCTGCGGCTCCTGGCGGAGTTCAAGGTGCTCGTCGTCCCGGTGCTCGTGGCGCTGCTCGTCGTCGCACTCATCCGGCCGCTCGCCCAGTTCGGGACCCGTCGCCTCGGCATGCCGCGTCCCCTGGCGTCGATCCTCACCCTGCTGTTCGTCCTGCTCGTGCTCGCGAGCCTCGTCACGCTCGTCAGCCAGCAGGTGGCCACGGGCTTCCCGAACCTGCAGAAGCAGTCCAGCCAAGGGCTCACGGACGTGCGCACGTGGCTCGCGAACGGGCCCTTCCACGTCACCGGCGAGCAGATCGACACCTGGATCGATCAGGCACAGGCCAGTCTGAGCGCCAACAGCAGTCGCCTGCTCACTGGCGCGCTCGGTGTCGCCTCCACGGCGGCGGACGTCGGCAGCGGCCTCTTCATCGCCCTGTTCAGCATCTTCTTCTTCCTGGCCACGGGCGACCAGATCTGGGGCTTCGTCGTCAGCCTGTTCCCGCGCGGCGCGCGCCGACGGGTCGAGGGGGCTGCCGTCCACGCCTGGGCGACCCTCACTGCCTACGTCCGGGCGACGGTGATCGTCGCCGCGGTGGACGCCATCGGCATCGGCCTGGGCGCCGCGATCCTCGGGGTGCCGTTGGCCGTCCCCATCGCGGTGCTGGTGTTCCTCGGCGCGTTCGTGCCGATCGTCGGCGCCCTCGTCACCGGCATCGTCGCCGTGCTCGTGGCTCTCGTCAGCAAGGGCTTCGTCGTCGCCGTGATCATGCTGGCGGTGGTCATCGCGGTCCAGCAGGTGGAGGCCCACGTGCTGCAGCCCTTCCTGCTCGGCCGTGCCGTCGAGGTGCATCCGCTGGCCGTCATCCTCGCCATCGGCGCGGGGGTGCTCATCGCGGGCATCGTCGGCGCGCTGTTCGCGGTGCCGCTCGTCGCCGTCGGCCACGTCGTCTCGGTGTACCTGCGCGACGGCGACGGCGGTCCCGACCAGAACGCCCCGCCGGGCGACCGGGCGCCTGAAACGCCGCGCGAGGACGCCGACGACGCGGCCGAGCAGGCCGGCCCGCTCGCTGACGCCCCTGTCCCCGACTCCGCTTCGCCCAACACTGCCCGAGCCCTGCGAGACTGACCGTATGGAGATCACTGGCGCCGTCGCGCTCGTCACCGGCGGGGCCTCCGGCCTCGGTCTGGCAACCGGCCGGCGGCTGGCAGCGGCCGGCGCGCGCGTGGTCCTGGTCGACCTGCCGAGCAGCGACGGGGAGAAGGTCGCCGCAGAACTGGGCGAGCGGGCTGTGTTCGCCCCGGCCGACGTCACCGACGAGGCCGCCGTGACGGCGGCCCTCGACGCCGCCGGCGGACTCGGCACCCTCCGCGTCGTCGTCAACTGCGCGGGCATCGCGACACCCGGCAGGGTCCTCGGCCGGGGCGGCGTGCTCCCGCTCGAGGCGTTCGAGCGCGTCGTCCGGGTGAACCTGGTCGGCACCTTCAATGTGCTGCGGCTCGCCGCCGCACGCATCGCCGCCGCGGACCCCGTCGGCGAGGAGCGGGGCGTCATCGTCTGCACCGCGTCCGTCGCCGCTTTCGAGGGGCAGATCGGCCAGGCGGCCTACTCCGCGTCGAAGGCGGGGATCGTCGGCATGACCCTGCCGGTCGCCCGCGAGCTCGCCTCGAGCCTCATCCGGGTCGTGTCGATCGCGCCCGGCATGTTCGCGACGCCCATGCTCGCCGGCCTGCCCCAAGACGCGCAGGACTCGCTCGGCAAGCAGGTGCCGCACCCGAGCCGGCTGGGTCGCCCCGAGGAGTTCGCCGCCCTGGTCGAGCACATCGTGACCAACCCGATGCTCAACGGCGAGACGATCCGCCTGGACGGGGCCATCCGGATGGCGCCCCGCTGAGGTTCACCCCTGCACCGCGGCCCCACGGGCCAGCAGATCGCGAACAGACGCCTCCGGCAGGCCCCAGTCAACGAGCGCCGCGAGCGTGTCGGCGCCCGCGGGACGTGGGAGGAGGGCCGGCACTCGCCGGCGTCCGGGAGAACCTGGGCGCAGGGCCGGCCTCCGGTGAGCCGGCCATACCCGGGATGACGGACCGCGTCACCGTCCCCCGGCCGCCCAGCTGCGGGTGCTCGAGCGTCTCCGCGAGGGTGAGGACGGGTGCCACGCAGGCGTCGAGCGGGGCGAAGAGCTGCGCCCAGTCGTCGCGGGGGCGGGACGCGAACGTCCCCGCCAGCCGGGCGCGCAGTCCGGGCCAGGTCGCCGGATCCTCGCGCGGGCCGAGCCCGGACAGGTCGAGGTCGAGCACGCGGACGAGCTCCGCCCAGAACCGCTCCTCGAGGGCGGCCACGGCGACATGGCGGCCGTCCGAGCAGCGGTAGGTGGCGTAGTACGGGGCGCCGCCGTCGAGGAGGTTCGCGCCGCGGCCGAGCCGCCACAGACCGGCGCCGAGCAGCGTGTACGTGAGGGCGAGCAGGGACGTGACGCCGTCCACCATGGCGGCGTCCACGACCTGGCCGCGCCCGCTGACGCCACGCTCGACGAGCGCGGCGAGGACGCCGACGAGCAGCAGCATGCTGCCGCCGCCGTAGTCCGGCACGAGGTTGAGCGGGGGAACCGGGTCGCCGTCCGCGGGGCCGATGGCGGCCAGCGCCCCGGTGAGCGCGAGGTAGGAGAGGTCGTGCCCCGCCCGCGGGGCGAGCGGGCCCTCCTGCCCCCAGCCGGTGACACGGCCGTACACGAGCCGGGGGTTGCGGGCCAGGCAGACGTCCGGTCCCAGCCCGAGCCGCTCCATCACGCCGGGCCGGAACCCCTCGACCAGGACGTCGGCCGCCGCGGCGAGGTCCAGCGCCGCCGCGACGCCGTCCGGGGCCGCGAGGTCGAGGACGACGCGGCGCCGCCCCCGGTCCACAGCGCCGGGCGGGGCGATCGCCGGCGCGCCGGGACGGTCGACACGCAGGACCTCGGCGCCGAGGTCGGCGAGCACCATCCCGGCGTGGGGAAGCGGCCCCAGGCCGGCGAACTCGAGCACGCGCAGCCCTGCGAGAGGTCCCGTCGGCGGGTCAGGGCGAGACGGCAGCGGGCGAGACGGCAGCGGGCGAGACGGGCAGGTCCGGTGAACGCGACGGCGGCGGGCGCAGTCTGCCGAGCCACGAGGGCGCGGAGCGGGTTCCGGCTTGGCAGACTGGGGGCGGGCCACCAGCCCGCCTCCGTCCCGTCCGCGCCCACCCCGCGCGCCGGGATCCGGAGCCCCGCCGTGGAGGGACCGACGTATGCGACGCCAGCTGTTCGACGACGAGCACGAGGCGTTCCGGGACAGCTTCCGGCGCTTCCTGGAGAAGGAGGTCGTGCCCCACCACGACCAATGGGAGCGCGACGGGATCGTGCCGCGGGAGGTGTTCGCGGCCGCCGGCGCAAACGGCTTCGTGGGGATGGCGATCCCCGAGGAGTACGGCGGGGGCGGGGTCGACGACTTCCGGTTCAACGTCGTCATCGGCGAGGAGACCGCGCGGGCCGGCGCCACCGGCTTCGGCCTCGGGCTCGGCCTGCACAACGACATCGTGCTGCCGTACTTCCTGACCTTCACCACCGATGCGCAGAAGGCGCGCTGGTTGCCGGGCATCGCCTCCGGCGAGCTCATCACCGCGGTGGCCATGACGGAGCCGGGGATCGGCTCCGACCTGGGAGGGATGCGCACCACCGCCCGGCGGGACGGCGACGTCTACGTGGTCGACGGCTCGAAGACGTTCATCACGAACGGCATCAACGCCGACCTCGTCGTGACCGCCGTCAAGACCGATCCCGCGCAGCGGCACCGGGGCACCAGCCTGCTGGTCCTCGAGCGGGGCATGCCGGGGTTCGAGCGTGGTCGCAACCTCGACAAGATCGGCCAGCACTCGCAGGACACGGCGGAGCTGTTCTTCACCGGCGTCCGCGTTCCGGTGGGCAACCTGCTGGGCGAAGAGGGGCAGGGCTTCGCCTATCTCGTCACGAAGCTCCCGCAGGAACGGCTGTCGATCGCGGTCGCCGCGGTCGCGGCCGCTCGCGCCGCGCTCACCTGGACCCTCGAGTACGTCAAGCAGCGCACCGCGTTCGGGCAGCCGATCGGGTCGTTCCAGAACTCGAAGTTCCGCCTCGCGGAGATCGCGACGGAGGTGGACGTCGCCCAGCACTACGTCGACGCGTGCGTGCGTGCCCTCGCGGCCGGTGACCTCACACCCGAGGACGCCGCCAAGGCCAAGTGGTGGACCACGGAACTGCAGGGACGGGTCCTCGACGCGTGCGTGCAGCTGCACGGCGGCTACGGCTACATGACGGAGTACCCCATCGCGAGGGCCTACCTCGACGCTCGCGTCACGCGGATCTACGGGGGGACCACGGAGATCATGAAGGAGATTCGGTCGGGCGCTCGGACTCAGTGCGAGCGGTCTAGCCACGCGGCCTCTAGGGCTACTCGGCCTCTAGCGCGACACGGCTAATGCTCGTCGGGGGACACGCCGTCAAACGCTCATGAAACGCCGCCGGGCGGGTACGGAGACAGGAGCCGATCACCCCAGGAGGACACATGACCCGCCCGCCGGTCTCTGCTCGCCGCATCGACCGCCCTCGCCGCGCTCGCCCTCGCAGGTGCGGCGCTCGGGCAGCGCGTCCTCCTCCTCCGGGACGGTGGGTGGCACGGTCTCGGCCACGGCGCCCTCGTCCCCGGACGTCAGCGCGTCGGCCTCCAGCCTCGCCACGGCCGCGTCCTCCGCGGCAGACAAGCTGCAGGCCGTGAAGGACTGCCTGCAGAAGGCGAACCTGCCCACGCCGACGAGCACGGACGCGGCAGGGCTGCTGCAGGAAGTGCCGAAGCTGATCCAGGACCCGAAGGTCAAGCAGGCCCTGCAGCAGTGCAACATCGACCTTCCGGGGCTGAGCTGAGCCAGCTGCGGTCCCGGGGCTGGTCGTCACCCGCGGACAGTCACCCCCGGGCGGGGACGGACACGCCGATCCCGCCCGGAGTCGAGCCGCCGTAGCGAGCGATCTCGGCGTCGAGGTCCAGCGGCGCCGTCCGCATGGTCCGGGCCTCGTCGTCCAGCAGGTCCGCGGGCACCAGCCAGCTGACCTCGAACTCCAGGCCGTCGGGGTCCTTGGCGTAGAGGGCCTTCGTCGAGCCGTGATCGCTGGCTCCGACGAGGGCGCGGGCCGCGGTGAGTGCCGTCCTGATCCGGGCGAGCTCGTCCAGGGTGTCGACCTCCCACGCGAGGTGGTACAGCCCCACCGTCGAGGAGCCGGCCGTCGGCGCGCCGGCGTCGTCGCCGATCGCGAACAGGCCCAGGTCGTGGTCGTTGCTGCTTCCCTCGGCCTGCAGGAACGCGGCCCGGCCGGGGATCTCGGCGACGGTGCGGAAGCCGAGGACGTCGCGGTAGAAGCTGCCGCTGCGCGCTACGTCGCGCACGTAGAGAACGGCGTGGTTGAGGCGCTGAACGGGCACGAGGACCTCCTAGGGAAGGCGCACCTGCCCGTCGCAACCCCGGGTCCGTCACGGTCATTCCGCCGTCCGGGGTGCGCGAGGGCGACTCCGGGAGCGCTGTCGGCGGGACGCGCTACGGTCCGGCCTGTGACCCCAGACGACCCCGGCGCGGCAGACGACCGGACGGGGTCGCGCACGGCCTGGGGGGTCGCGCGCGTCCTCGTGGGCTGCGCTGGCTCGTCGTCGTGGGCTGGATCGGCGGCGCCGTCGCGGCCGGGCTGTTCCTGCCGCCCCTCACCACCCACAGCGGCGGCGTCGGCGACATCACCTCACCCGACAACCCTGCGATCCTCGCCGAGGAGAACGCGGCCAAGGCCTTCGGCTTCCCCGTGCTCAGCCGCGTGATCCTCGTCCAGCACGACCCCGCGGGGCTGCCCGACGCGACCGTCGAGAAGGCCTACCGGGCGGCCCGGGCGCTGCACGACGGGGGACCGAAGGGCGGCGTCGTCGCCGCCCTTCCGGTGCTGAACGCCGAGCGCGTCATTCCAGGGTCCACGAAGACCGGAACGACCCTCGTCACCTACCTCTACGTCGACACCGGCAACTTCCGGGCGGCCACCGAGGCGGCCGAGCGGTATGCCGCCGCGAACTTCGACGCACGCGCCGACCGCGTGATCGGGGTGACCGGGACGGTGCCCGCCCGGTACGAGCAGACCAAGATCGTCAACTCGACGCTGCCGGTGCTCGAGATCGTGTCGGTGCTCGCGGTCGTCGTCATCGTCGGGCTCGCGTTCCGTTCGCTCGTCGCACCGCTGCTGACGATCGTGACCGCGGGGATCTCCTACGTGCTCGTCGCCCGCGTCGCGGCGCTCGTCGGGGAGCGCTTCGGCGTGAGCATCCCGCCCGACCTCGAGCCGCTCATGGTCGCCCTCATGGTCGGGCGTCACGACGGACTACGTCGTGTACTTCCTGTCCGGCCTGCGGGGTGAGCTGGTGGACGGGCGGCCTCGGCTGGTCGCCGCCCGGCGGAGCGTCGCGACGTTCGCGCCGATCGTCGCAGCTGCCGGGCTGACGGTGGCCGCCGGCGTCGGGGCGCTGCTGGTGGCGTCGTCACCCGCCGTGCGGACCTTCGGGCCGGCGATGGCACTCGCCGTCGCCGTCGCCCTTGCGGTGGCCATCACGTTCGTCCCGGCCGTCATGGCGATCCTCGGGCGCAAGCGCGTTCTGGCCGGCCGTCCCGCACCCGCAGGAGGACAGGCCGCTGGGGGAGACCGTCCGGCGAGGGCTCGTGCGCGTCGTGCGCAACCGCGCGCCGGCCGTCGTCATCGCTGCGCTGTGCATCGCCGGTCTGGCCTGGGTGGCCGCGCCCGTGCACCGGCTTGCCCTGGGGCTACCGCTCATCAGCGGGCTGCCGTCCGACACCACCCCCGTCCGCGCCGCCACGGCGGCGGCGACCGGATTCGCCCCGGGCGTCGTCGGGCCCACGCTGGTCGTCGTCCAGGGCTCCGAGATCGTCACGCACCCGCAGGGGCTGCTGGCGCTCGAGGAGCTGCTGAAGCGGGAGCCCCATGTGGCGGGCGTCCTGGGGCCGGCGGAGGACTCGGCGTTGAGCCAGCAGGCGGGGCGCCAGCTGGCGCTGTTCGTGAGCCCGCAGAAGCAGGCCGCCCAGTTCGTCGTCGTGCTCGACGTGGACCCGCTCGACGCGACCGCCGTGAGCGCCGTCGACCGGCTACGGGAGCGCATGCCGGCGCTGCTGCGCCAGGCGGGGCTGGGTGGGGCCAGTGCCGGGATCGCGGGCGACACCGCGGCGGTGGCCGAGATCGTGCACGGCACCGAGCGCGACTTCGCGGCGATCGTGCTCGCCGCGCTGGCCGTGAACCTGATCATCCTCGTCGTCGTGCTCCGGGCGCTGGTGGCGCCGCTGATCCTGCTGGCATGCACGGCGCTGTCCGTGGCTGCGACGCTCGGGTTGACCGTGCTGCTCTTCCAGGACCGGCTCGGGCACCCGGGGGTCACCTTCTTCGTGCCGCTCGCGGCGGGCGTACTGCTCGTCGCGCTGGGCAGCGACTACAACCTCTTCGCCGTCGGCCACATCTGGCAGGAGGCGAGGCGCCGTTCGCTGCGCGAGGCCATGGCGGTGGCGCTGCCCCGGTCGTCGGCCGCGATCACCACCGCGGGCCTGGCGCTCGCCGCCAGCCTGGGGTCCCTCGCGCTCGTGCCGCTGCGGCAGTTCAGCGAGCTCGCATTCGCGCTCGCCGCCGGCATCCTGCTCGACACCTACGTCGTCCGGACCCTGCTCGTGCCTGCCCTGCTCACGGTCGTCGGCCCGGCCAGTGGCTGGCCGGGCCGACGACTCGCGCAGGAGCCGAGCTCGGAGGATCGCGTTCCGGTGCCGAGCAGTCAGCAGTCCGCCGTCAGCTGACCGGTCAGCTGACCTTGAAGGTGGAGCGGATCGAGGTGCAGACCGCCCGGCGCCCCGATGAAGAAGACCCCGTGTGCCGGCCGGGTGTCGTACACGTTCTTGTGGTTGGACAGGTAGGAGTCGATGAACCAGAGGCTCCCGGTGTGGTCGTTGCTCGTGTAGGCGACCGCACTCCCACCGCGGGCCCGGCTGCCGGTGATCTTCGTGCCGGCGATGACGGCCTTCATGTAGGCGCCGTCGAGGGCGATGGCGCCACCGGTGCTCGTGCCGGTGTTGTTGCGGAAGACGCTGTTGTAGACCTCGACCGATGCGGCGAGGCCGCCGATCCCGCCGCCGTTGGCGCACTTCCCGCCGTCGAAGGTGCTGTTGACCACGTACACGGGCTTCTTCTGGATGATCACGCGCAGGCCGCCGCCGTTGGTGTCGCAGCGGTTGTCGAAGAAGCCGACGTTGTTCAACTTCACCTGTCCGCCGAAGACGTAGATCCCGCCGCCGCCACCGAACGAGCGCTTGTGGCCGATCGAGTTGCCGTTGGCGAAGGTGAGGTTCTGCACGGCGAGCATCGGGAAGGTCTGCAGGTCGCAGCGGGCAGTCTCCCAGCCCAGCTTCTGGTCGCAGGTGTTCTGCTCGAGGATCGGGATCTTGCCGCCGCCGTCGAGCGTGACCTTGCCGCGGCCGTCGAGAACGGTCAGGTGGTGCTTGTTGTAGATCTTCGCCGTCCGCGTCATGTGGATCGTGACGTGCTTCGTGCCGCAGTTGAAGCGGATGATCCCGCCGCGGGCGACCGCGCGGACGACGGCCGCCGAGGTGCAGCTCTTCGCGGTGCCGTTGCCGATGTACCGGGTCGGGTGAGAGGTGCTCACCGCCCTCGCCGCAGCGGGCACGTGCACGTGGCCGGACGGGTTGCCGTACGAGGCGGAGGAGCTGCTCGCAGCCGTCGTCGAGGCGATCGTCGCCCTTGCTGCCGTGGTCCTGGCCGTGGTGTTGGCCGTGGTGTTGGCCGCGCTCTTGTTGGCGACCTTGGCCGCGACCTTGGCTGCGGTCTTGGCTGCGGTCTTGGCTGTGGTCGTGGCCGAGCTCTTGGCCGCGGCCGGCTTGGCGGCCCCCGTCGGCGTCCCGCTCGTCGCGGGCGGCGCGCCCGCGGCGACGCCGTCGACCGCGACCGCGGCCTGCACGGGTTGCGCCGCCGACGCGGCGTGATCGGACCCGCCCCCGCAGCCGGCAAGTGCGGCGGCGACGGCGGCGGACAGGACGAGGACAGCCCCCGGGCGACTCTGCACGGGCGAAACGGTAACCGCGGCGAGGAGCCCGGAAGCGTTCCGAGGGCGCTCATGACACAGGCTTGACGAAGGCTTGTCGGAACCCTCACGGACTAAGGTCGGCCACGTGCGGGTGGCGAGGGCCGGTACGCCCGGCGGGCACGTCGCGCGCAGGTACTACGACGAGGTGGTCGCGGCCTCTGCTCGAGCGGCACCGGCCCGGTCTCCCGCACGCGGCCGCCCGCCTCGGCGCTGGTTCGGACGTGCTGGGGCTCGACGACGCGATGTCCCGGGACCACGACTGGGGGCTACGGCTGACGCTGCTCGTCGACGAGGCCTGGGTTGCCGGCGTCGACGCGCTGCTCGAGCGGGAGCTGCCGGAGGTCGTCGATGGCCTGCCGGTCCGGTTCTCGACGACGTGGGATCCGGTGGCTGCGGCACCGGGTGGAGGTCACGACGGTCGAGGCGTTCGTCCGGTCCCGCCTCGGCGTCGACGCGAGCGCGCCCCTCACCGTCGAGCAGTGGCTCGCGGTGACGGGGCAAGAGCGTCCTCGAGGTGAGTGGCTGGGCCGGTGTTCGCGGACACGGACGGCCGGCTGTCGGCTGTGCGCCGCCGCCTCGCCTGGTACCCCGACGACCTGTGGTTGCACCTCGTCGCGGTCGACTGGGCCAGGCTCGGTGAGGAGCTGCCGTTCGTGGGGCGCACGGGCGCTCGCGGCGACGAGCTGGGGTCACGGTTGGTGACTGCCGGCTTGGCCGGCGTCCTGGTCCACCTGGCGTTCCTGCTGGAACGCCGCTGGCCGCCGTACGCGAAGTGGCGAGGCGTCGTCGCTGCGGGCCTGCCGGAGGCCGGGCCGGCCATGCGGCAGCTGACGGCGGCCCTGGACGCCGGCAGCTGGAGGGACCGGGAGGACGCGCTGTGCGAGGCCGCCGACCTGCTCCTCGACGTCCAACGGCAGGCGGGCCTTCCGACCGACCCTCACCGCAGCGCGGTCGAGCCGTTCCATGACCGGCCGTTCAGGGGGATCGCGCCGCACGTCGAGGAGGTGCTGCTCGCGGCGGTCCGGGATCCGCGCGTGCGGGCCCTGCCGCGGGGTGTGGGGTCGGTGGAGCAGTGGTCCGACAACGTCCGGGTGCTCACCACGCCGGCGCTGCGACGCCCGCCGGAGACCGGGCCGGTGTAGGACGAGCCGGAGAGCCCTACTGCACGCCCTCGGCCAGCACGGCGTCGAACGCGGCGAGGACGGCCTCGTTCCCGGAGCGCGTGACCGGACCGGCGGGCGGGCGGTTCCACAGCAGGCAGTCGACGTCCGCGGCGGTGCCCGAGATCGTGGCCGCCACCTCCCGCCCGTCGTCGGCCGGGGCGACGTCGAGCACCGGATCGTCGTAGGTCGTGCCGCTCGTCGGTGACGTCCCGCGGAAGCGTCCGAGCGACACGAGCCACGTGTGAGGCATGTCGGTCAGGCTGATGCGCAGCGTGCCGCCGTCGTCGGGGGTGTAGCTCGCCCAGTCGGGAACGCCGGAGAACATCACGCGCAGCACCTCGTCGACGCCGTCGCACGACAGCAGCGGATCCATCGGCGTGCGCGCGCCGGTGGTCAGCTCGGCGTCCAGCCGGTGTACGAGCGCCTCGTGCGCCTGGCGTCGCCGGATGAACCCCACGGTCCGGTCGCTCGACCACGTCCACGCGGCGTCCCCGGGTTCGCCCGCGGCGAGCGCCGCCAGCAGCCCGCCGCCGGCGACGCGGTAGAACGCCTCGAGGCCGGCACGGTCGTCAGGGCGGGCGGGCTCCTGGTAGGACTCCGGGTCCTGCGCCCCGGTCCGCACGATCTCGCCCCAGAACCACTGCACCTCGGCCAGGTGCCACAGCAGGTCGTCCGCGGTCCAATCGGGGCAGGTCGGGACCCGGGCGTCGGATGCGGCGCCCTGCAGCGCCACGAGGAAGCGGGCGGACTCGCGCTCGAGGTGCGCGAGGTAGTCCAGGTTCTGCATGGGGCGAGCCTACGGACGCCGGCCGACACCGCGGGCCTCACCGGCACGTGGACGGAGAGGGCCGCTGCGAGGCGTCCGCCGCGAGCACGACCAGTGCGGACGTCCACGCCAGCGGCGCAGGCCCCGCGGGTTGCCCGTCGCTCAGCACCTTCTCCGGCAGCGCGCCGCGGTCGGTCCGGTGCCGGTCGAGCCAGGACAGGTAGCGCTCCGCGACCACCTGCTGCCCGGTCGACGCCGCGGTGAGCGCGAAGAGCGCGGTCTCGGGCGTCCAGCTGATCCCGTCGTCCTTCCAGCCCGCTCCGGGCGCCAGACCGCCCGCCGGACGCCTCATCGCGCCGGCCGCGCGCAGCCAGGCCGCCTGCACGGCGGGTTCGCACGAGGCCCGGAACGGGGGCAGCAGGAACGCCACGGAGGCGTCCATGTCGGCGCCCCCTGCGTAGCGGGAGTAGCCAGCAGGACCGAACTCCCGCTCGACCGCTGCCTCGAGGGCCGCCGCCCGCGCGGTCGCCTCGTCACTGCTCTCTCCCATCAGCCCCGTCAACGTCCCGGCGCTGCGCAGTCCAACGGCCAGCGGGGCCGCGGTCCCGAGGCTGAGCCTGTCGTCACGGACCTCCCAGTAGTCCAACGACGGCGGCGGTAGCACCGAGGGGCCCGAGGTGAGGGCGAGGATCCGGTGCAGCGAGCGGGTCACGAGAGTGCGCAGGGACGCCGCCAGTCGAGCGCGCCGGGCCTGGGGGGCGGCCATGACGGCTTGCTCGGCGGCCCACAGCGCCCAACCGAGGCCGTCGGTCTCCTCGCCACGGCCGTCAGGGACGTCGCCGGAGCCGTCGGGAAGGTAGCGCGCCTGGAACTCCCCGTCGGCGCCCTGCACGCGCTGCAGATAGCCGAGCACGCGCCACGGCGTCGCCGAGGTGGCCGGTGCGGGCGAGGGCGACGGCGGCGAAGGCGGCGTCCCGCGGCCATACGTAGCGCCACGGCTGCGGCCATCCGGCCAGGGACGCGCCGTTCCGCAGTGTGAGCGTGCGCAGGTCGAGGAGGGCCGAGGTGACCATGTCCGTGTACCGGCCCGCCAGGGTCGGAGCCCGACCGGCACGCAACCAGGCGGCCTGCTCGCGGGCGGCCTCGGCCAGGTCGGGCCGCAGCAGCAGGCGCGTGCCGGGGAAGACGCTCACCGGGTCCCCCGGCGCGAGCGGCGTCAGCCGCCCGTTCTCGGCGATCGCGACGGCGGACGTCAGCAGCGGCACCCGCACGTTCCGCGACCGGTGCAGCTGCACGCCGGCGAGCGTCACCGCGACCGCGACGAGGGCGGCGATCCAGCAGAGCGCGTCGTCCGAGCGAGAGCCGTCGTCCGAGCAAGAGGGGTCCTTCAGGCACTGGACCTCCTCCGCTCGCCGCGAATGGTCCGCCGCGCGCCCGCACCGGTCCCCCGCAGCCTAATCAGCGCCGGGTCGGGCAGACTCTGCGGCGTGAGCTCCGAACGTCCGCAGGTCACCGTCCCCGACGAACAGTGGCTCGGCCTCTGGCCGAGGGAGGTCGAACCGGTCGACCTCCAGGTCTGGGACATGAAGGGGAACGCGCCCGGCGCGCCCGAACTCGTCGTGTTGCCCTACATGGGCGCCTCGGCGGTGGCGCACCGACTGGCGGAGGTGCCGTCGCTGCGGGTGGTGCAGACTCTGAGCGCCGGCTACGAGGACGTGCTGCCGCACGTGCCGGAGGGGGTGCTCCTGGCGAACGGGGCGGGTATCCACGACACCTCCACCGCTGAGCTCGCCGTGGGTCTCGCGATCGCGGCCCTGCGCGGGCTCGGTGAGTTCGCCCGGGCGATGCCTCGGGGGGAGTGGCTTCCGACGACACGGCCCGCGCTCGCGGATCGCCGGGTGCTGCTCGTGGGCGCCGGGCGGATCGCCTCTGCGATCGCCGACCGGCTCGCGCCCTTCGAGGTCGAGGTCACCCGGGTGGGCACGCGTGCCCGGGACGACGACCGCGGCCACGTCCACGCGAACGAGGAGCTGCCCGGCCTGCTGCCGCGGCACGAGGTGGTCGTGCTGGTGTGCCCGCTCACCGACGAGACGCGGGGGATGGTCGACGCGGCGTTCCTCGCGGCGCTGCCGGACGGCGCGCTCGTAGTCAACGTGGCCCGGGGAGCAGTGGTCGTGACCGATGACCTGCTCGCCGAGCTGTCGTCCGGGCGGCTGCGCGCGGCGCTCGACGTGACAGACCCGGAGCCCCTGCCGCCGGACCATCCACTCTGGCAGGCGCCGAACGTGCTCATCAGCCCGCACGTGGGGGGCAACACCACGGCGTTCCCGCCTCGCGCGCGTGCCCTGCTGAAGGACCAGCTCGGCCGCTTCGCCGCCGGCCGCCCGTTGCTGAACGTTGTGAACGACTGACTCGGCCCGCCCACGGGAGAGGGCCGGCTGCCGAGGAGGAGGACGCGGCCGGCGCCATCCGGGTCGCCGTCCCCGAGGGGCTGGTCGACCTGCACACGCATTTCCTGCCCGAGCGGGTGCTGCGCAAGGTCTGGGCCTTCTTCGACGAGGCCGAGACCCATTACGGAGTGGCGTGGCCGGTCCACTACCGGCTCCGCGAGGAGGAGCGGGTCCGGACCCTCGTCGGCCTCGGGGTGACCACGTTCGCGCCGCTCGTCTACCCGCACCGCCCCGGGATGGCCTCGTGGCTCAACGACTGGGTCGCCGGGTTCGCCGCCCGCACCCCGGGAGCCGTGCCCACCGCCACGCTCTTGGCCGAGCCCGGCGTCGAGGACTACCTCGCGGCTGCTCTTGCCCGGGGCGCGCGCGTCGTCAAGGTGCACGTCCAGGTCGGCGGGTTCGACCCGCGCGACGCCGTCCTCGACCGCGCCTGGGGGCTGCTCGCCGAGGCCCGGGTTCCGGTGGTCGTGCACTGCGGCGACGGTCCTGTGCCCGGCGCGCACACGGGCCTGCAGGTGTTCGAGGAGGTGCTACGGCGTCACCCGCGTCTTGTCGCGGTCCTCGCCCACGCCGGCACGCCCGACTACATCGGCGCCCTCGAGCTCGTCGCCCGGTATCCGGGGGTGCACCTCGACACGACCATGGTCGGCACGGCGTTCACCGAGGCGCTCGCGCCGCTGCCGCCGGACTGGGCCGGGCGGCTCGCCGACGTCGCCGACCGGATCGTGCTCGGCAGCGACTTCCCGAACATCCCTTACCCCTATGGCGAGCAGCTGGACGCGATCTATCGGTGGTCGCACGCCCCCGGCCTCGGGCAACCGTTTCTGCGGGCGGTCCTGCGGGAGAGCGGCCTGCGGCTGCTGTCAACGTGATCGAGTGCAGTAAAGGTTCGCCCGTAGACGCAAAGTGCTAGCTGTTGCAAAGAGTTCGCAACAAGGTAGCGTTCCCAGCTGATGTTCCTTGCCCGGCTCGCCGGGTCGACGGAGGCTGCGATGCACATCCCTGACGGTTACCTCTCACCCCAGACGTGCGCGGTCGCGTACGCCGCCGCAGTTCCCACCTGGGTGGCCGCCTCGCGCAAGGTGACCAAGGTAGTCCGGACGCGCAACGTGCCCCTGCTGGCGATGTTCGCCGCGATCAGCTTCCTCGTGATGATGTTCAACATCCCGATCCCGGACGGGACGACGGCCCACGCCGTCGGAGCCGTCGTGATCGCGGTGGTGCTGGGGCCCTGGGCGGCGGTCATCGCGATATCGGTCGCGCTCCTCTTCCAGGCGCTGCTGTTCGGGGACGGCGGCGTCCTCGCCTACGGCGCGAACGTGCTCAACATGGCGATCCTCATGCCTTTCGTCGGGCTCGCCGTGTACCGGCTCGTCGCCGGCTCCGCGCCGCTGACCTCGCGTCGCCGGGTCGTCGGCGGCCGGCGTCGGCGGGTACGTCGGCATCAACGTGGCGGCGCTGGCCACGGCGATCGAGTTCGGCATCCAGCCGGCGCTCTTCCACACCGCCTCGGGAGCCCCGCTCTACTCCCCGTACTCGCTGTCCCAGACGATCCCCGCGATGGCGCTCGCGCACCTCACCGTCGCCGGCGCGGCCGAGGCGATCCTTACCGCCGGTGTGCTGGCCTACCTGGCGCGCGCCGACGTGCGCCGGCTCGTGCCCAACCACCCGGGCGTGCCGGTGAGTGCGGACGCGTCCGCGGCGCCGGCACCCGCCAGTCCGGCACGACGCTTCACGCCGGCACGCGTCGCCGCCGGGTTCGTCGCCCTCATGGTCCTGCTGACCCCGCTCGGCCTGCTCGCGCCGGGGGGCGCCTTCGGCGAGTCCGCCCCGCGGGACCTCGACCTCGGCGCGCTCGGGCTCTCGGCGGTCCCCGACGGGCTCAACCGCTACAACGGCTTCTGGAGCCACACGCTGCTGGGCGGGTACGGGTTCGCGGACGGTGAGAACGCGAAGCTCGGGTACTGGCTGTCGGCGCTGATCGGCATCGCGGTGATCGCGCTGGCCGTCTGGCTGATCGCTGTCGTCGTCCAGCGCGTCGGGCGCAGGCGGGGGCCGGCGACGGGGATGGCGACGGGGATGCCGACGGACCCAGCGACGGGCACGCCGACGCCACGGGCGCGGCGACGGTGACGGCACGCCGACCAGACCGCGGCCGCTCGTGAGGTTCCGGCCCCATGACCGGAACCCGCCTGCAGCCCCTCGTGCCGGCGCCCGCCACCCGGGACCGGGAGGCTCCCGAGCGACCGGTGCCACCCCGCAGTGGCTGCTGCAGGGCGAGCTCGCGATGTGCCCGTGCGGGTGCATCGGCAAGCGCAAGAAGGGCTCCTTCGTCGAGAAGACCCTGACCGGCGGCGCGGGACTGCTCCGGCAGGTCATGTTCAGCGAGGACGTCGCGGCGCAGGGCGGGCTGCTGCAGCGCGTCGACCCGAGGGTCAAGCTCGTCGGGCTGCTCCTGTTGCTGGTCGCGACCGGGCTCGTGCACCACGTCGCCGTGCTCGTCGCGGTCTACGCGGCGACGCTGCTGCTCGCCGCGGCGTCGGCGCTGCCGGTCGGCTTCTTCGTCAAGCGCGTCTGGCTGTTCGTGCCGATCTTCACCGGGATCGTCGTCCTGCCGGCGACGCTCTCGATCGTGACGCCGGGGCGACGTCGTCCTGGAGCTCTGGACCTGGCACGGCACCCCTCAGGGATTCACCGCCCAGGGGCTCACCAGCGCCGCGCTCGTCGTCACCCGGGTGGCCACGTCGATCTCGCTCGTCGTCCTGGTCACTCTGACGACGCCGTGGGTGCGTCTGCTGGCGGCGCTGCGGGCGCTCGGGGTCCCGCGCATCTTCGTGCTGGTCATCGGGATGGCGTACCGCTACGTCTTCCTGCTGCTGGGAACCGTCACCGACATGTACGAGGCGCGCAAGGCCCGCACCGTCGGCGCCGGAACTCATGACGCGTCGGCCAGGGCCTTCCTGTCGGCGTCCGCCGGTGCCCTGTTCGGGAAGGCGCACCACCTCTCGGAGGAGGTGCACCAGGCAATGCTGGCGCGCGGGTACCGGGGCGACGCGCGGACGCTGCGCCCGTTCGCGTTCGCGGTTCGCGACGCGCTGGCCGCCGCCGTCGTCGTCGCGGCCGCCGTCGTCATCTACGGAGGAGACCGTTTCCTTGGCCTTTGAACCAGCCTCTGAACCAGCCTTCGAACCAGCCGTCGAACCAGCCGTTGATGCTGTCTTCAGCTGCCGCGATCTGCGCTACTCCTACCTGGACCGCTTTCCCGCCCTGGACGGCGTCAGCCTCGACGTGCACGCGGGGGAGAAGGTCGCGCTGCTCGGGGCCAACGGCTGCGGGAAGTCCACCCTGCTGAAGGTGCTCGACGGGCTCGTCTTCCCGGCGTCCGGGACCTTCCACGCCTTCGGCGAGCAGGTCACCGAGGACACGATGGAGGACGAGCAGTTCTCGCGCGCCTTCCGCTCCCGGGTCGGGTTCGTCTTCCAGAACTCCGACGCGCAGGTCTTCTCCCCGACCGTGCGCGAGGAGGTCGCGTTCGGGTGCCTGCAGCTCGGCATGGAACAGGACGAGACGCTGGCCCGGGTCGAGGACGTCCTGGCCATGCTCGACATCACCGCGCTCGCCGACCGCGCGCCGTTCCAGCTGTCCGGCGGTCAGAAGAAGCGCGTGGCCATCGCCTCGGTGCTCGTGATGAACCCCGAGGTGCTGTTGTTCGACGAGCCGACCGCCGCGCTCGACCCGCGCACCCAGCACTGGCTGGCGGAACTGCTGGTCGAACTCAACCGGGCAGGCAAGACGATCGTGCTGGCGACGCACGACCTGGACGTGCTCGACCTCGTCGCCGACCGGGCGCTGGTGTTCACGGAGGAGCACCGGATCGTCGCCACCGGCAAGCCGGCCGAGCTGCTCGGCGACCGCGAGTTGCTGACCTCCGTCAACCTCGTGCATCCCCGGAGCCGGATCCGGGCCTGACCGCCGAGCCCCAGGCGCTGCGCCGGTCCTGGGTCAGGAGCCGTTCACCTGTGACGAACCGGCGTCCGGGGTGCCCTGCACGTCCATGACGAGATGCAGGCCGGTGATGTGCAGCATCTTCAGGATGATCGGCGAGGCGTTGATGATCGCGACCGATCCGCCGCGGAGGCGCTGGCGGCGGTGCACGCCGAGGATCAGCCCGAGGCCCATGCTGTCGAGGAATGTGACCTGGGACAGGTCGAAGACGACCGTGTCCGGCTGGTGCTCGGCGATCGTCGCCAGCCACTGCTCCCGGAGGGGACCGACGGTGGCGACGTCGATCTCGCCCTCGGGCTGCAGGGTGTAGTCGCTCGTCATGAGCGCGATCGTGCCACCTGTCCGGCGGGTGCGCGCGAGGACGAACGGCCCACCGGTGCGGGGGACGTCTCACCTAAGGGCACCGCAGAATTCTCCTCGGGCCCTGGGCTGCGGTGGACGATGGCGGTGTCGGAGCCCGCGAGAGGACCTTCCCATGGCACACGCCGGACCACATCTGCTGACGATCGTGGGCACCATCGTGTTCGTCGTCTCGGCCTGCATGATCCTGACTTTCAGCACCGCAACGTTCGCCGCGGTATGGGTCGGGCGAGGGGCCGGCGCGCCCTCAGGCGGCGGCACGCCCCAGGCACCCCGGGATCCGGACACTTTCGTTTAGCCCAGCCGTCTTCTGGCGTGGCACGGCTCGTGCCACGCTTCGTCCATGCCGGACGCCGACCCGTGGTCGAGGCGTGATCCGCGCGCCTTGCGCCGGGAGGACTTCCCGGTGCTGCGCCCCGTGCCGCTGCGGTGGAACGACGACGACGCCTACGGCCACGTCAACAACGCCGTGCACTACCTGCTCTTCGACACCGCCGTGAACGGCTGGCTCGCGGAGGTCGTCGGGAACGTGCGGGCGCTGCCCGCGCTCGGCGTCGTCGCGGAGACCGGGTGCCGGTACCTCGCCGAGCTGCGGTTCCCGGACGCCGTCACCGCCGGGCTCGCCCTGCACCGCCTCGGCCGTTCGAGCGTGACGTACCGGCTCGCCCTGTTCGGCCAGGCGTCCGAGGCGCCCGCCGCGGTAGGACGCTTCGTCCACGTGTACGTGGACCTCGCGAGCCGGCGCCCCGTTCCCGTGCCGGAGCCGGTGCGCGCGGCCGTTGCGCTTCTCGACCCGGCCCGCCTCGACCCGGCCCGCCTCGATGGGGCCCGCCTCGACGGGATGGTGCCGTGACCGCCGCCGAGACCGTCTTCACCTACGGCGCTCCGGCCCTGAAGTTCGGCGCCGGTGCGGCCGACGAGATCGGCTCCGACGTGCGCCAGCTCGGCGTCGGGCGCTGCCTCGTCGTCACCGATCCCGGCGTCGCGGCCACCGGAGGGCCGCAGCGAGTGGCGGAGGGGCTGCGCGCTGCCGGCGTCCGGGCGGAGGTCTGGGACGGCGTCCACGTCGAGCCGACCGATGCCTCGATGCGGACCGCCGTGGAGGCGGCCCGAGCGGGCGGGCCCTGGGACGGGGTGGTCGCCGTCGGTGGGGGCTCGTCGATCGACACGGCGAAGGTGGTGGCACTCCTCACGTCCAACTCGGGCGACCTGATGGACTACGTGAACTCGCCGATCGGCGGTGGACGGGCGCCGTCGCACCCGCTCGTGCCGCTCGTCGCGGTGCCGACCACGACCGGCACCGGGTCCGAGAGCACGACGATCGCCGTGCTCGACGTGCTGGCCGCGAAGGTCAAGACCGGCATCAGCCACGCCCGGCTGCGGCCCGTGCTGGCCGTCGTCGACCCGCTGCTCACGCTCACGCAACCGCCGCTGGTGACCGCCGCGTCGGGTCTCGACGTCCTCTGCCACGCGCTGGAGAGCTTCACGGCGCGGCCGTACACGTCCTACCCCCGCAAGCGGCCGCACGAGCGGGTGCCGTACTGCGGGGCGAACCCGGTGTCCGACCTGTGGGCCGAGCGCGCCCTGGGCCTGCTGGCCGGTGCCCTGCGTCGCGCGGTCGCCGACGGTACCGACGTCGCGGCGCGGACGGACCTCGCGCTCGCCGCCACCTTCGCCGGAATGGGGTTCGGGAACGCAGGGGTGCACGTGCCGCACGCGAACGCTTACCCGATCGCGGGGCGGGTGCGCGACTACCGGCCTCCGGGTACAAACGGACAAATCCGCTGGTGCCGCACGGGATCGCGGTCGCGATGACGGCGCCGGAGGCGTTCCGGTTCACGTTCTCCGCGGACCCGGGTCGGCACCTCCGGGCTGCAGACCTGCTCGCGCCGCCGGACCGAGAGGGTCGGACGGAACGTCCGGACGACGACCGCGAGCGGCTCCCTGCGGTGCTGACCGCCCTGATGCGGGACGTCGGGCTGCCGAACGGGCTGGCGGCGCTCGGGTACGGCGAGGAGGACGTCGACGACCTCGTGACGGGCGCGATGCAGCAGCAGCGGCTGCTGGCGACGGCTCCGCTGCCGGTCGGCGCGGAGGACCTCGCCGGGATCCTGCGCCGCTCGCTGACCTTGTGGCCACGGTGATGGAGGGGGCTTTCGCACGGCCCTTGCCTCGCCCGCGACGATGAAGGCTACGGTGAAGATCACGATGAAGGCGACACGCGGATGAACCGGCGTGTCGCCTTCATCGTGATCTTCATCATGCGCTTCACGTTCAGCCCTGACCCGTCAGCTCGACGGGTCGGGCGATCACGTCGACTAGGGCGCCCCGGCGCCAGACGGTTATCGGCAGGTCCTTGCCGATGGCCTCCGCGAACATGAGGCGCTGGACCGACTGTGCGGTCGACACCGCCTGGCCACCCACCGTGAGCAGGACGTCGCCCGCGAACAGGCCGGACCGGGCCGCGGGAGAGCCCGGCACGACCTCGACGAGCCGCAGCCCCTCGCGGCGGCCGAGCCGCTCGGCCAGCACGGGCGGCAGCGGGGCCGGCGAGCTGACCAGCCCGAGGAACGCCCGCCGGACGCGCCCGTCCCGCACGAGCGTGCCGATGATGCGCCGGGTCGTCTCGTTGACGGGCACGGCCAGGCCCAGCCCGAGACCGGCGACGGCGGTGTTGATCCCGACCACGTGGGCGCGGGAGTCGGCGAGCGCCCCGCCCGAGTTCCCGGGGTTGAGGGCGGCGTCGGTCTGGATGACGTCCTCCACCACCCGGACGGCGTTGCCGCTGCGGGCAGGCAGTGAGCGCCCGAGAGCGCTGACCACGCCCGCGGTGACCGTGCCGGCCAGCCCGAGCGGGGTCCCGACGGCGACCACGAGCTGGCCGACCCGCAGCCGCGCGGCTTCGCCGAGGGTGGCCGGCGGCGGAGTGGGCCCGTCGACGCGAACGACCGCCAGGTCGGACAGCGGGTCCGCGCCCACCAGTCGGAACGGGGCGGAGGTCCCGTCGGCGAACGCCGCGGTGCCGCTGCGCGCCCCGGCCACCACGTGAGCGTTGGTGACGACATAGCCGTCCTCGGTGAACACGACGCCGCTGCCGGTCCCGCCACCCCGGCTCCCGCCGACGCGGAGCGCGGCAACGCGCGGGGTGAGCTCCGCGGCGACGCGGGTGACCACCGCGGAGTAGGCGTCGAGTGGCTCGGTGTCGCGGTCGGTTCGGGCTCGGTGTTCGCGGGCTCGCCGTCCGGCTCGGTGTTCGCGGGCTCGGTTCGGGATTCCGTCATCCGCCACCTCCTGGTGATTACCCAATTACATGCTCAACGCGGATGTGCTCGCAAGCGCGATGGGATCGCCTACGGCGAACGCGATGCCGGCCGGAATTCCGTGGAGCGTGCAGGTGGCGCGCCGTAGCATCGAGCACGCCATGGCACCCCTCGTCGAGACCGTCGTCCCGGCGCGGCTCGGAGCACGCTTCCGCTGGTTGCTCGCCTCGAGCTGGACGACGAACCTCGGCGACGGCATCGCCCTCGCGGCGGGCTCCCTGCTGGTGGCCAGCCTGACGACCAACGCGTTCCTGGTGTCGCTCGCCGCCCTCCTGCGCTGGGCGCCACCGCTGCTCTTCGGCCTCTACGCCGGTGTTCTCTCCGACAGCAAGGACCGCCGGCTGATCGTCGTCGTGGCCAACATCGGGCGCGCCGTGGTGCTGGCCGTGATCGTCGTCCTGCTCCTGACCGGGACGCTGACCGTCGGCGTCGCGCTCGTAGGGCTGGCGCTGATCGCCGTCAGCGAGGTCTTCGCCGACAACACCAGCCAGACCTTGCTGCCGATGCTCGTGGAGCGTGACGACCTGGCCCTCGCGAACGCGCGCCTGCAGACGGGCTTTCTCACGCTCAACCAGATGGCGGGGCCGCCGATCGGCGCGGCGCTGTTCGCCGCCGGCCGCGCCTGGCCCTTCGCGTCGGAGATGCTGCTGGTCGTGGCCGGCGTCCTGCTGGTGCTGCCGATCGGACGGCAGCCGCACGGGCGGGAGCGGGGGACAGCGTCGAGCCTGCGGCGGGACGTGGCGGAGGGCGTCCGGTGGACCCTGGGGCACCCGGCGGTGCGCACGCTCGCCCTCACGATCCTCGTGTTCAACGTGACGTTCGGCGCCGCGTGGTCGGTGCTCGTGCTGTACGCCGCGGAGCGGTTGGGGCTCGGCGCGGTCGGCTTCGGGCTGCTCACCACGGTGTCGGCCGTCGGCGGCCTGCTCGGCACGAGCGCCTACGGGTGGATCACGCGCCGGGTCAGCCTCGGCGACATCATGCGCGTCGGGCTCGTGATCGAGACCCTGACGCACCTCGCGCTCGCCCTCACACGATCGGCGTGGTTCGCCTGCGTCGTGTTCGTCGTCTTCGGCGCGCATGCGTTCATCTGGGGGACCACCTCGGTCACGGTCCGGCAGCGCGCCGTGCCCACCGAGCTGCAGGGCCGGGTCAGTGGTGTCTACGTGCTCGCCGTCTACGGCGGGCTCGTCGTGGGGTCGGCCATCGGCGGCGTGCTGGCGAACCGCTACGGCGTGACGGCTCCCTTCTGGTTCGCCTTTGCCGGCTCGGCCGTGTTCCTCGTGGCCCTCTGGGGGCAGTTGACCCGCATCGCCCACGACCAGGAGCCGCTGGACGCCGGGACCGCCACGTAGCCTCTCTGGATGTCCGACCTCGAGGTATCCGTGGGGGAGGTCTGGGCGAGCGGACGCTCCCATGCCTGCCGGCGTTGGCGTATCGTCCTCGACGTGCCGCACTGGTGGCGGCTTCCTCGTTGACATGGTGCCGCGGCCCGTGCCGCGCCACCTCGTGAGGAGGCTGCCCGTGAGCGGGTACGACGTGCGTCCATTCCGCCGTGCGGACCGTGAGCAGGTGACCCTGCTCGTCAACCGCCACGCGTCCGCCGTGATACCGGGCGTGTCCGCATCGGTCTCCACCGTCCTCAACCAGTTCGAGCGCGAGCCCGACGAGTTCATCGTCGGCCCGTGGGTTGAGGAGCGCCGGTGCCTGGTGGCCGAGCAGGACGGATCGGTCGTGGCAGCTGCCCTGCTGGCGCGGTACGGCCACACCCCGGCCGTCGGCCCGGCGTTCCTGGGAGCCGGGGAGATCCGCTGGCTGCTCTTCTGGCCCGAGGCACCGTGGGGTAACCCGTTCTGGCGCCCCGCTCGGGAAGCCGCTACAGGCCTCGGCGCTGCATGCCTCGACCAGCTACGCGGATGGAAGGTGACCCGGGCCTACGCCGACGGCGCCCTGCCGCTCCCCGGGGTGTACGGCGTCCCAGAGCAGTGGCCGCACGTCGCGAGCCTCTACGCCGATCTCGGCTTCACTGCTCCCGCGGACGCTGTCGAGGTGTTGCACCTCGTCGACCTCACCGAGGTCCCGCCCCCGCAGGACGCTCCTCTGCCAGACCTGCGCGTCGTCCGCACCGTTGGGATCAACGGCACTCGGTTCTCGGCGAACCTGGGCTCGGAGCGGGTGGCGTACCTCGAGGTCGAGGTGCTCGACCCCGCCGAACGGCACGCGCGCGGTGACGGCCTGGCGGACGTCGGCAACCTCGAGGTCGCGGACGCCTACCGGCGCAGGGGGTTGGCCACGTTCCTACTGCGGCACGCGGCGCGCTGGCTTCGTCTGGCTCACGTCGACAGGCTCCTGCACTACGCCACCCCCGCCGACGTCGCGGCGATCGCCTTCGCGCAGCGCAACGGCTTCACGGAGGTGACGCGCACTCGCCGCGGCTGGGAGCTCCCGCTGATGTCATGACCGGCGCACCTGACCATGTTGCTGTGCCTCCGAACCTCGGTCGCTCGTCCGTCGGGGCTCCTCGGCGGCGACTTCGGAGGCGCAGCGGAACACCACGCGCCCGATGCTGGTTGAGCGGCGAGGCGATCAGGACGTCGGACCGCCGCGCGGCCCGCGGATAGGCTCGAGCGTCGCGGCGGCACACCGAGGGACGGGCACACAAGCGACGGGCACACGAGCGACGGGCACGGCGAGGGACGGCGGGCGGGGCATGGAGCTGACGACGCAGCAGGAGCCTGCAGAGTCGTCGGACGACGCCTACGCCGGCCGTACCCCCTGGACGCAGCGGCTGCGGACCCCGATAGCGAGCTTCCTGCGGGCTGAGGCCGGCAGCGCCGCCGTCCTCGTCGCGGCCATCGTCGTCGCGCTCGTGTGGGCCAACGTGAACAGCGGCTCGTACGAGACGTTCTGGTCCACCCAGCTGTCGATCCACCTCGGCGACGCGTCGGTCTCCCTCGACCTGCGCCAGTGGGTCAACAGCGGCCTGATGACGTTCTTCTTCTTCGTCGTCGGTCTCGAGGCGCGGCGCGAGTTCGACCTCGGCGAACTGCGGGAACGGCGCCGCTTCGTGCTGCCGCTGGTCGCCGGGCTCTGCGGGATGCTCGTGCCCGCGCTGATCTTCCTGGCGATCAACGCGGGGCGGCCGTCCGCGACCGCGTGGGGCGTGGTCATCTCGACCGACACGGCGTTCGCCCTCGGCACGCTCGCGCTGCTCGGCCGGCGGGTGCCCGGCCAGGTGCGTACGTTCCTGCTCACCGCGCTCGTCGTCGACGACGTGGTGGCGCTCCTGGTCATCGCCTTCGTCTACAGCCAGGACGTCGAGCTGATGCCGCTGCTCGTCGCGCTGGTGATCTTTCTTGTGCCGCTGTCGCTGCGGGCCGCCGGCGTCCGCAACGGCGCCCTCTACGCGCTGACCGGCTCCGCCGTCTGGCTCGCCGTGCTGGCGTCCGGCGTCGACCCGATCGTCGTCGGGCTCGTCATGGGCCTGCTGACGTACGCCTACAACCCCCGCAGCGACGCCCTCGACCGCGCCGCCGAGCTCTTCCGCCGGTTCCGGGAACAGCCGACGCCGGAGTACGCCCGCTCCGCAGGCGCCGGGCTCGCCGCGTCGCTGTCGCTCAACGAGCGCCTGCAGCAGCTGTGGCTGCCCTGGACGAGCTACGTCATCGTCCCGCTGTTCGCTCTGGCGAACGCCGGGATCGTTCTCGACGCCGACTTCCTCGGCCGCGCCGTCCGCTCGCCGGTGACCATCGGCGTCGTCGTGGCGTATCTCGCCGGCAAGCCGCTCGGCATCGCGGGCAGCAGCTGGCTGGTGACCCGGCTGACCCGGGGCCGGGTCAAGCCACCCGTGGGCTGGGCCGCCGTCGCGGGTGGGGGAGCGGCGGCGAGCACGGCGTTCACCGTCTCGCTCCTCGTCGCCGCGCTGTCGCTGCACGGGGAGGAGTTGCGCGAGGCGACGTTGGGCGTCCTCGTCGCAGCAGCCGGTGCCGCGCTGACCACCTGGGCGGTCTTCCGCGTCACCGCCCTGTTGCCGCCCGCTCGCCGGCTGCGGGCCCTGCTCGGCGAGGCCGACCCCCTGATCGACCTCACCGAGCCGGTGGACCCGGACCGCGACCACCTCCGTGGACCGTTCTCCGCCCCTGTCACCGTCGTCGAGTACGGCGACTTCGAGTGCCCCTACTGCGGGCGCGCCGAACCCGTGGTGCGGGAGCTGCTCGCCGGCCAGGGAGACGTCCGGTACGTCTGGCGGCACCTGCCGCTGTCGCAGGTGCACCCCCACGCCGCGCTCGCCGCCGAGGCCGCTGAGGCCGCGGCCGCCCAGGACGCCTTCTGGCCGATGCACGACCTGCTCCTCGAGCGCCAGGACCACCTGCTCCCCAAGGACCTGTTCCGCTACGCCGCCGAGCTGGGGCTGGATCTCGATCGCTTCGCGGGGGACCTGCGCGAGCACCGCATGGCGGCCCGCGTCGCGCAGGACGTGGAGTCGGCGGGGCTGGGCGGCGTGTCGGGCACGCCGACGTTCTTCGTCAACGGACGCCGGCATTACGGGGCCTACGACATCGACAGCCTGCGGAAGGCCGTCGCCACGGCTCGCGCCAGGGTCGAGGTGGCGACACAGCCGTCGGGGGCTCGCGCGATGAGTTCGCTGCTGCGCCGTCGTCGTACCTGAGGCCGCACCCCGGCCCGGCCGCGCAAGCTGGGGGCCCGACGATCGCCCACCGAGGAGCAGCTGTGCAGATCATCGTCACCGACTTCATGAGCCTGGACGGCGTCGTGCAGGCACCCGGGGGCCCCGGCGAGGACACCGACGCCGGCTTCGCGCACGGCGGCTGGTCGGGGCAGTACTTCGACGTCGACGTGATGGGTCCGGTGATCGACGAGGCACTGACCCGGTCGGAGGCGCTGCTCTTCGGCCGGCGGACCTGGCAGGGGATGGCCGCGGCGTGGCCGGGGCGCGCGGGGGACCCCTTCGCGGACCGGATGAACGCGATCCCCAAGTACGTCGCCTCGCGTACGCTCACGCCGCAGGACATGACCTGGTCCGGTTCGCAGCTGCTGCCCGCCGGCGGCGCGATCGGCGCCATCCGCGAGTTGCGCGCCCGCGACGGCAAGGGCCTGCAGATCTGGGGCAGCGCCCAGCTGGCGCGGCAGCTCGTCGAGGAGGATCTCGTCGACGAGTACCTGCTGATGGTCATGCCGGTCCTGCTCGGTGGCGGCAAGCGGGTCTTCCCGGACGACGGGCACGCCCGCCACCTCGAGCTGCTCTCGGTCACGCAGGGCAGCACCGGCGTCCTCGTGTGCAGGTACCGGTCGGCCGCAGAGTAGCCGGTCGCACGTAGCCGCTCCCACGTAGCCGCTCGCCAAGTAACCGGCGCCCACCAATCCAGGGACGGCCGGGCTCCGAAGGCAGGTCGGGGACCACCCCTGCACCGACCGCCCAGGAGGCCGTCATGACCCGTCCCGAATCCGAACCGCACCCCGATCCGGCACCCGAGGCCGAATCCGGCGGGTCCGCCGTGCCCGGCGCGAGCCGTCGCGCGTTCATCGCCGGAGCAGGTGCCGCCACGGTCGCCGGCGCCGCCGCCGTGGCCGCCGGTCCGATGCTCGCTGCCGGCGGCGCCGCCGCCGCGGCTCCCGTCCCCGGTTCGGGTGGGGACCCTGGCGTGCCCGGTCGCGGTCCCGCCGTCGTCGCCTACGTCCGGAACCTCGACAGCGGAGAGGTCCGGCTGATGAGCGGGGAGCGCGAGGTCGTCGTCCGCGACCGAGCCCTGGCCCGCACCCTCGCCCGACACGTCGACACGCAGGAGGGCTGACATGTCCTCGCACCGTGAAGCCCCGGAGATCTCGAAGGACCCCGTCGCCGACAGCACGGACCTCTACGCGTTCGTCAGCCCCGACCGGCCCGACAGCGTCACCATCATCGCCAACTACATCCCGCTGGAGGCGGCGGCGGGCGGCCCGAACTTCTACGAGTTCGGCGACGACGTCCACTACCAGATCCACGTTTCGCACGGACACTCCGTGCGCGCCGACGTCACCTACACGTTCTCGTTCACCACCGAGGTCCTCGACCGGGAGACGTTCCTCTACAACACCGGCCAGATCACGAGCCTGCACGACAAGAACTTCAACCGGCGGCAGTTCTACACGGTGTCGCGGACCGACCACCACGGGACCAAGGTCCTGGCCCGGCACCTGGCGTCGCCGCCCTGCAACGTGGGCCCGCGGTCCATCCCGGACTACCCCGCGCTGGCCAAGGCCGCGGTGCACGACCTCGCGGGCGGCCGGCGCGTGTTCGCCGGACAGCGGGCCGACGCCTTCCACGTGGACCTCGGGGCGATCTTCGACCTGCTCGACCTGCGGCCGTTCCAGAACCTGCACCTGATCCCGACCGCCGCGGCACACGGGATCAACGCCCTCGCGAACGCGAACGTCCACACCATCGCCCTGCAGGTGCCGATCACGGACCTGACCGGGGGCCACCGGCCCACGAACGTGCGGGACTCGCGGTCGACGATCGGCGTCTGGACGACGGCAGCGCGCAGGGCCTCGCGGATCCACGACGGGAACGACGACCACTACAGCGGGCACGGTCCGTGGCGCCAGGTGTCCCGGCTGGGCAACCCGCTGGTCAACGAGGTGCTCATCCCGATGGGGCTCAAGGACGCCTGGAACGCCCGGCCGCCGCACAGCGACCGTCAGTTCCTGGAGTACGTGCAGCGGCCGGAGGTCGCCAAACTGCTCCCCGTGCTCTACCCGGGCGTCTTCCCGAACCTGGCCAAGCTGACCGCGGACCGGGCCGATCTCGTCGCGATCCTGCTCACCGGCCTGCCCGAGGGCGTCGTGCCCGGCTTCCAGAACTTCACCGGGCCGACGTACGCCGATCTGCTGCGCCTCAACGTCGCCGTCAAGCCGACGGCGCCGGGCAGCGCGAGCCCGTTGGGCATTCTCGGCGGTGACCTGGCCGGCTTCCCGAACGGGCGGCGGGTGCGCGACGACGTCGTCACGATCGAGCTGCGCGCCATCGCAGGCGCCACTTATCCGCTGGTCGCGCCGTCGTACACGCCGGACGGCGCCGCCGCCCTGGTCACCGACGGGACGACCGCGCCCGCGACGCCGAACAGCTTCCCGTACCTCGCCACGCCGCACGACGGCTTCACCACGGCCGTGGCATGACGAGCCGCAGCCCCAGCCACGCGCACCCGTATCCCGACCGGTACGCGCCGCGCAACGCGACAGCGGGGCAGGGCCCGGTGCTGGTGGACGTCGACGAGGACCACGGCGCGTTGGTGCTGCTCGCGTCCGGGCTGCTCGGCGCCGAGATCGAGCTCACCCCGGTGGGGCCGGACGGCGCGCGCGGGCCGCGCACGCACGTTGCCGTCCTCGCCCGGCAGCTCGGCCGCGGCCACGTGCAGGCGGCGGTGTACCCGTCGCTGCGGGCGGGGCGCTGGCTCGTGCACGACCCGGACGACGACAGCGTCGTGCTCGTCGTCGACGTCCCGGGCGGCCTCGTCACGCAGGCGCCCTGGCCCGGCGGCGTCGCTGCGGAGCAGGAGGCCGGCTGAGCGGCGGTACGGAACGCAGGGCGCGCCGGACCCCGCCGACGCGCTAGGGATGCAGGCTCGCGTCCGCCGCGGTGAGGACGGCCGAGCAGAACCGCACGACGAGCCCGGCTCGGGTCGGCGCACAGCAGAAGGGGCCCGTGAGCAGGTCCCCCGGCGGGAGCGGTGCCACCCGGACCAGCTGCCAGCTGCCGGCGTCCGACCGCGCCCGGACGGTGAGCGCGTTGCCGGTGCGGCTCGCCCGCACCGTGACGTCCCGCCCGGACCATGCGGGCACCGGCGCGACCGACCAGTCCGAGCGGCCGTGCGTGGCGACCGCCCCCAGCTGCTGCACCCCGTCGCTGACCTCGACGCCGGCCTTGACCCAGTGCTCCTCGTCGGCCCGCACGAGCACCCCGGCCTGGTCGAACTGCGCGTCGAAGTCGAGGGCGAACGTCACCTCGACGGCGGTCCCGTCGAGGAAGGGGCGCAGCAGGGCATGGCCGTCGTCGTGCACGAAGCCGTACGACGTCACCCGCCAGAAGTCGCTCGACTCCGTGGCCTCGACGAGGAGGTCCGAGCCTTCGGCCCATGTCCGCACGGGCGGGTTCAGCCAGTGCGCCTCCGCCCAGTCGGTTCCCGCCCAGCCTGTCCCCTCGGAGCCTGTCCCCTCGGAGGCTGTCCCCTCGAAGCTTGTTCCCTCCGAGCCCGCGGTCACCACAGGCCCCAGTCGGCGGAGGGGTCCGCTCGCGGTGGATCGGCGACGACGGGCGGGGGACGCCGGCGGGCACGCGCCACCTGCGCCGCGCTGCCTGCCAGCCTGCCGGCGATGCCGGGGCGGCCGGCGCCGAGGCGGGTGAACTCCCGGGAGCGCGGTCCGCCGGGCACGTCCCGGGGGAGCGACGACGCCGCGACGAGCCAGTCTGGCAGGCCCAGCAGGCGCAGCACGCGACTGAGGCGCTCGGACTCGATCTCGTCCTCGCCGGCCAGTTCGTCCGCGAGCAGCTCGGCCAGGTCGTCGCCCGCCTCCGGTCGCCCGACCGCTGACGCGAAGTCGCCGGCGTGTTCGGCGCCCAGGGGATCGGACAGCACCGTCTGGTCGCTCAGCCCGTGGGAGGGGTCGCTGACGTACCGGCCGACCTCCTCGCCGTCCACCCATACGGACAGCGCCAGCTGCCGGTCGGCCGCGACCCGGACGGCGACCAGCGTTGCGCCGAGCCGTCCCGCGAGGTCCTCGGCGACGCCGAGCACGCCGCGGCGCTGCGCTGCCACGGTGCCGGCACCCCGCTCCGCGACCGCGACGACCCAGCCCTGCTCCTCGGGACCGAGCCAGCCGGTGAAGCGCAAGGCGCGCAGGGCGTCGAGCACCTGCTGCCGCCCCACGGCCGGCGCGTCGAGGCGCACGACGATCCCTGCGTAGCTGAGTCCCGCCGGACCCCGCTCCGAACCGATGCCGTTCCCCATCCCGTTCCAAGCGCTCATGCTGTGCGTCACCGCCCGGTCGATCCCGTCCCTGTGCTCTATCGGCCAACGGCGTAGCCCTGGCTGCCGCGGGCGTCGGCCCCGGCGCGCAGCCAGCCCGGACCGTCGTCGCCGGCCATGCTCCGCCGTTCGTCGGCCACGACCGACAGCCGGCCCAGGGCCCAGGGCCCCACCGTCTGGACGTCGTGCCCGCGCCCCGCCAGGTCGCCGCGGACGGCTTGCGGCCATCGGTCCTCCATCACGAGGCGTCCGGGCTGCGCGGACCGCGGGTAGAACGAGCCGGGGGCATGCTCGGTGGAGAGCATCGGGGCGTCGAGCGCCGCCTGCAGGGGCGCCGGCCGGCGAGGTGACCTGCCGTGCACGAGCCGCAGGACGAGCAGCAGGGTCCACTGGTCCTGCTGGTCGCCGCCTGGTGTGCCGAGAGCCGCCCACGGCCGGCCGTCGCGGAACATCAGCGTCGGTGACAGCGTGGTGCGAGGCCGGGTGCCGGGGCGCAGCGTGGCCGGCAGGTCCGGCTCGAGCCGGAACATCTGGGCCCGGGTCCCCAGCGGGAATCCCAGGTCGGGGACGACGGGCGACGACTGCAGCCAGGCCCCGCTCGGGGTGGCGGACACCTGCAGGCCCGCGGTGTCGACGACGTCGATGTGGCAGGTGTCGCCGCGGGTGAGCCCGTCCCGGCGGACCGTCGGCTCGCCGACGCCGGCCTGCACGGCGGCGTCGTCCAGGCGGCGGCTTTCCGCGGCGCTGCGGCGGCGCCCCTGCTCGTCGTACTCGGCCAGCCGCGGCAGGCGCGGCGCCCGGCCGCCGGGGGAGCCCGGCCGGAGGTCGAGGTCCGCGCGGGCAGGGTCCACGAGCAGGCTGCGCTCGCGTGCGTACTCGCGGGACAGCAGCTCGGCCGCCGGGACGTCGACCGCGTCCGGGTCCCCGTACCAGGCCTCGCGGTCGGCGAACGCCAGCTTCTGCGCCTCCACCAGGGCGTGCACCCACGCGGGGTCGTCCGGCTCCAGGGGGTCGCCGTCGGGGAGCAGCTCCGCCAGGAGCCGCAGCTGCTGCAGCAGCGTCGGGCCCTGCGACCAGAACCCCGCCTTGAGCACCTCGACGTCCCGGTAGGGGATGCGCAGCGGCTCCTCCACCGGTGGCTCCCACGCCGCGAGGTCGTCGCCGGTGAGCAGCCCGCCGTGGCGGCGTCCGCTGGTGTCCGGCCACGCCGTCTCACGGCAGAACCGGTCGATCGCGTCCGCCACGAACCCCCGGTACCAGGCGGCGCGCGCCGCCTCCAACTGTGCTTCGCGCACGGACGACGTGGCCTCGGCCTCGGCAAGCAGCCGCTCGTAGGTGGCGGCCAGCTGCGGCAGGCGCAGCCGGCTCCACGGCTGTGGCGCGCTGCCGTCGCCGCGGAGATAGGTGCTGGCGGACGTCGGCCACGCGGCGCGGAAGTGCTCGGCCATGTGCGACAACGTGTCGCTCACCCGGGGGAGCACGGGCGCGCCGTCGCGGGCGAGCGCGAGAGCGGGTTCGAGCACCTGGCGCAGCGTCCAGGTGCCCCAGGTCTGCAGCAGGACGGTCCACGCCCCGAAGGCGCCGGGCACGGTGGCGGCGAGGAGGCCGGTGCCGGGGACAGCGTCCAGGCCGAGCGCGGCGAAGGCCGCAGGGGTGGCCGCGCTGGGCGCGACCCCCTGACCGCAGACGACCGATGCGCGGCCGGAGGGCTCGGCGACGAGGATCGGCACCTCGCCGCCGGGACCGTTCAGGTGCGGCTCGACGACCTGCAGGACGAACGCGGCCGCGACCGCCGCGTCGGCGGCGTTGCCGCCCTGCTCGAGGACGGCCATGCCGGTCTGCGACGCGAGCCAGTGAGTCGTCGCGACCATGCCGAGGCTGCCCGCCAGTTCTGGCCGCGTGGTGAATCCGTCCACCCGCCCACCCTGACGCAGCGTGCCGCGCTGTGCAGAGTCAGGTGGTGTGCAGAGTCAGGTGATGTGCAGGCTCAGGTGCGGCCGGCCGTCAGGGGAAGGGTCCCCGGTGCGGCTGGTTGTAGATCACCACGTACTGCGAGATCCAGTACCACTGGAGCAGGAGCCCGGCGACCACGACCGCGGGCAGCACGACCCGGCGTTGCAGCCGCGCCGCCGCCGGCGAGAGGTCCGCGTCGGGGACGGGCCACATCAGCGGGAACGCCAGCAGCAGGTAGCGGACGATGCTCGGCCCGGGCGCGGTGACGGCGAACAGGTACACGGGGTACGCCCAGGCCCAGGTCCTCACCTCCGGGCCCCAGGCCCGGGCGGCGCGCCGGCGGACGACGAACAGCAGCAGGGCCGGGACGACCAGGCACAGGAGCAGCCCGAGGATCAGGCCGCGGTCGCGGATCTCCCGGCCGAACCAGCTGCCGATGGGGATGTTCTGGCCGTACACCTTCCACGCGGCCATGGTCTTCGGATAGGCGAACAGGTCGCCTGTCGCGAGAGCCGCGATGAGCGGCCACAGGCCCGTGACAGCGACGCACCAGGGCACGAGCAGGGCGACCCGGGTGCGCTCGCCGGCGAAGGTCGTGTCGTCCGGGTCCCGCCGCCGGGCGAGCCAGTGCGCCGCGACCACGGGTACCAGCGCCAGGGCGATGGGCCTGGTCAGGGAGAGCCCCAGCGCGGCCACCGCGAACCAGCCGTAGTGCCGGGTGCGCAGGAGCAGCAGGCTCAGGCAGACCAGGAGCAGCGCGAGACCCTCGGTGTAGGAGAGCTGCATGGCCGGGGCCGACATGAAGGCGCAGGTGACGAGGACGGTCGCGGACGCCGCGAACCGGTTCAGGGTGCCACTCAGCAGCCGGTACATGACCAGTACGGCGATCGCGCCGAGGACGAGGTTCAGCAGGGGGGCGACGGTGGTGAAGCCGAGACCCGTGACCCGCGAGATCAGCCCGGCCGAGACCGGGTCGAGGGGGTAGAAGGCCCAGCTGTTCATGACCACGTGCCCCTGCGCGTCCATCGGCAGGTGCAGGGGGTACCCCTGCTCGGCGATCAGGCGGTACCACTGACCGTCCCAGTTCGTGGCCACGACGCCGTAGCCAGGGTCGGCCGGTGACGGGTACACCAGGTGGTAGTTCGGGTCCACCCCCGTCATGGCGACCTGGTTGCGGCCCGCCAGCACGATGAACACGGCGTCCAGAGCCCGGGTCAGCGCATACGCCAGGAGGGGGAACCACAGCGCGTACCGGTTGCGCAGGAGGCTCCGTGGGGCCGCCCCCGCCTCGGTGGTCGCCACCGACGACCTGGCGACGGACGACCTTGCCCAGACCGTCACGATGCACCTACCGGGAGTTCCGCCGGGACACAGAAGGGACAAGCGTTCACTCGATCCCCAGCACCTTCCATGACCCGGAGTCGACCGCGAGGACCAGAGTCGCCTCGACCTTCGTCGCCCCGGCGCCGTCCCCGTACGTGAGGCGGATCGGGGTCCGCGCGTAGGACACCCCTGCATCTGTTGTCGTCGTCACGGTCGCACCCGTCGTGCGCGCGTCGCTGATGGTCGTCACGGCACCGCCGCTCGAAAGATCGGTGACGAAGGTGGCCCGCTTGCTGCCGTTGCGCATGTACGGCGACTCGATGGCGTAGAGCTTGTTCCAGTTGCCCGTCCGCACCGCCGTGAGGAAGTCCTCCACGACGGCGTCGGCGCCGCTCACCTGCCCGCTGGTCGCGATGTGGTGGCGCTCGCCGTTCACCCAGACGTCGACGGAGGCGACGTGACCGACGGCGTCCACCTGCCCGCTCAGCCGCACGGGCACGACCAGCGGGGGCGGGGGCTGCTGCACGGGAGCGTCGTCCCCGCCGCCCGGCTGAGCGTTCGGATCCTGGTACCCGGGACCGTCGTACTGCAGCTCGACCACGCCGCCGTCCCGCTGCTGCGTCTGAACCCGGCCCTTGGGCCAGATGCGCCCCTGGCCGGGGAGAAGGGCGGAGAAGGTGCCGTAGCTCTTCGCCGAGCTGTTCAGCTCGACGTCGAGATAGGAGCTGCTGCCCGGGTCGACGAACTCGGCGAACACGGGAGGATCCCCTGCGCCGCCCGCCCGGAGCACCGAGACCACGAGCCAGACCAGGACGACGAGCACGACCAATGGCACGCCTGCTGTCCTGGCGACACGCGCCGTCCGGGCGTCGACCCAGCCCCTTCGGGTGGCGACGTCCAGCAGTTCGGCCGCACCGGCCCGCGGAAGCACGACACAACTGTACGGGTGCGACAGGGGGGGTCATGTCCACCAGCGCACGGCGGGTGGCACTGCGTGTCCGCAGGCGGGCCGCCTTTTCCGGGCGTCAGGCTGAGGCGCGCACAGCGGCGTGCTGGCGGAGCTTGGCCGCGACCTGCGTCAGGGCCTCTGCCACGGCGACGTCGTCGCCGACCTCGGGGAGGGCGTCCAGGTCCGTGTCCTGCCACGTCCCCAGCCCGTGCAGGTGGGCGTCCTCGCTGGTGTCCAGTCGCACCGCAGCGCGCGTCGTCCCGAGGTCGTCCTCGTCGAGGAGGATCTCGGCGGTCCAGCGCCTCGTCATGCCCATCGTGGTCTCCTTCGGAACTCCGCGGCTTCTCGCGCCGGGAACAGGTCGTCGCGTTCTGATTCCCTTCGCTCTGATCCCATCAGCGACGAACCGGGAGGGTCAGGGGCGATCGGACGCCGGCTCCGGGACCAATGGCCCGAGCAGCCAGGCCGTCTCGCGCGCGGCCTGCAGGTCCTCGCGTGCGGCGACGACGAAGGTCCGCACCTTCGCCCCTGGGGCGGTGATCTCCTCGCCGGACCGGCCGGGGTCGATGCCGACGCCGAGCCACGCGAGACGTTCGGCGACCAGGGAGCGCAGAGCCGCCGCGTTCTCGCCGACGCCGGCGGTGAACACGAGGGCGTCGAGACCGTGCAGCTCGGCGACGCATCCCGCGAGGAGCCGGGTCAGCCGGCCCAGGTACACCTCGAGCGCGAACCGCGCCTGCGGGTCACCTGCGTCGGCGCGTTCGAGGACGAGACGCATGTCCGGCGTGCCGGTGAGCCCGAGCAGCCCGCTCTCCCGATCGAGGACGTGCTCGAGGTCCTCGTCAGTGTGCCGCTGGAGCCAGAGCAGCGCGCCGGGATCGATGGCCCCCGCGCGGGTCGCCATGACGAGGCCGTCGAGCGGGGTGAACCCCATCGTCGTCGTCACGCTCACGCCGTCGAGTAGCCCGCACAGCGACTGCCCCCCGCCGAGGTGGGCGACGACGACCCGCCGCGCCTCCGGCGCCAGCTCCCGCATCCGGCTGGCGGACCAGCCGTAGGAGAGCCCGTGGAACCCGTAGACCCGCACCCGGTCGCGCAGCCGCTCGGGCAGTGCGTACGCCCGGGCCGCGGGCGGGATGGTCGCGTGGAAGGCGGTGTCGAAGCAGGCGACCTGGGGGACGCCGGGTAGCGCCGAGCGGGTCCGCTCGATCCCCTCGAGCGCTGCGGGCTGGTGCAGCGGCGCGAGCTCGACGAGGGCGCGCAGCTCCTCGAGCACGGTGTCGTCGACGACGACCGGGCCGGCCCGATCACCCCCGTGGACGACGCGGTGGGCGACGGCGTCCGGGGGCTCCGCCGCGAGCGCCTCGTCCAGCGAGGAGTACGTCGCGACCACCTCGTCCCCCGAGCAGCGCGCCAGCTTCAGCGAGGTGGAGCCCGCGTTGACGACGAGGACGTCGAGCTGCGCGACAGGACCGGGCGTCAGTGCGGCCACACCCACTGGGACACCTCGGGGAGGTCCTCGCCGTGCGTCCGTGTATAGGTCCGCGCCCGGTTCCGGGCGTCGACCATCCGCTGGCGCAGCCCGGCCGCCTTGGGGCCGAGGCCGTCGACGCGGTCGACGACGTCCATCACGAGGTGGTACCGGTCGAGGTCGTTGAGCATGACCATGTCGAACGGCGTGGTGGTCGTGCCCTCCTCCTTGTACCCGCGGACGTGGAAGTTGTGGTGATTGCGGCGCCGGTAGGTGAGCCGGTGCACGAGCCACGGGTAGCCGTGGAAGGCGAAGACGACGGGGCGGTCCTCGGTGAAGATCGTGTCGAACTCGCGGTCGGGCAGGCCGTGAGGGTGCTCGGTCTCCGGCAGCAGCCGCATGAGGTCGACCACGTTGACCACGCGGACCTTCAGGTCCGGGAGCTCCGTCCGCAGGATCGACGCGGCGGCCAGGGTCTCGAGGGTGGGGATCTCGCCGGCGCAGGCGAGGACCACGTCCGGCAGCCCGCCGGCCGGCTCCTCCGTGCCCGCCCAGTCCCAGATCCCGAGGCCCCGCGCGCAGTGCAGGGCGGCCTCCTCGACGGACAGCCAGTCGGCCTGCGGCTGCTTGCCGGCGACGACGACGTTCACGTACTGACGGGAACGGAGGCAGTGGTCGTAGGTCGACAGCAGGGTGTTGGCGTCCGGCGGCAGGTAGACCCGCACGATGTTGGGCTTCTTGTTCATC
Source organism: uncultured Actinomycetota bacterium (assembly GCA_963786765.1). Classification (GTDB taxonomy): domain Bacteria; phylum Actinomycetota; class Actinomycetes; order Actinomycetales; family Kineosporiaceae; genus DATKNA01. The sequence continues at coordinate 40,690 of CAWBAJ010000006.1, forward strand.
ACCACGTCGAGGAAGCCGGGATCCTGGTGGGTCGACCCGTTGTGGTCCTGCCGCCAGACGTGCGACGACAGCAGGTAGTTCAGGCTCGGGATCGGGGGGCGCCACTCCACCCGGGAGGAGGCCTCCAGCCACTTGGCGTGCTGGTTGAACATCGCGTCGACGATGTGGATGAAGGCCTCGTAGCAGGTGAACAGGCCATGCCGGCCGGTGAGGAGGTAGCCCTCGAGCAGGCCCTGGCACATGTGCTCGGAGAGCACCTCGACGGCGCGGCCCTGGCGGTCCAGGCGCTCGTCGAACTCGCCGATCTCGGCCTGCCAGTTCCGGCCGGTGACCTCGAGGATGTCCTGCAGGCGGTTGCTCGCGAGCTCGTCCGGGGCGAAGGTGAGGAAGTTCGTGGGGTTGAGCCGGGTCACGTCCCGCAGCCAGGCACCGAGCACTCTGGTCGCCTCGTGCGCGGTGGCGCCGTGCCGCTCGACCGCGACGCCGTACTCCTGCCAGTCCGGCAGCCGCAGGTCCCGCACCACCTGACCGCCGTTCGCGACGGGGTTGGCGCTCATCCGGCGCGTCCCGCGGGGAGCGAACTCCAGCAGATCCCGGATCGGGGCACCAGTGTCGTCGAACAGCTCCTCCGGGCGGTAGGACCGCAGCCACTCCTCGAGGACGCGGCGGTGCTCCTCGTTGCCGCGAGCCTGGGGAAGGGGCACCTGGTGCGCCCGGAACGTGCCCTCCACCTGCTGGCCGTCCACGATCGGGGGGCAGGTCCAGCCCTTCGGTGTCCGCATGATGATCATCGGCCAGGCCGGCCGGACATAGTCGGCGTCCTTCTGGGAGCCCTCGCGTGCCGCACGCTGGATCTCCGCGATCCGGTCCAGGCAGCGCTCCAGCGTGGCCGCCATCGCCTGATGCACTTCTCCCGGGTCGTCCCCGGCCACCACGTACGGGTCGTACCCGTAGCCACGCATCAGCGACAGCAGCTCCTCCTCGGGGATCCGGGCGAGCAGCGTCGGGTTGGCGATCTTGTATTCGTTGAGGTGCAGGATCGGCAGCACTGCGCCGTCCCGGACGGGGTTGATGAACTTGGCGCAGTGCCAGCTGGTCGCGAGCGGCCCGGTCTCGGCCTCGCCGTCCCCCACCGTCGCGAAGACGACCAGGTCAGGGTTGTCGAACGCCGCACCGAAGGCGTGCAGCAGGGCGTACCCGAGCTCTCCGCCCTCGTGGAAGGACCCCGGTGTCTCGGGTGCGCAGTGGCTCGGTACCCCGCCGGGGAACGAGAACCGCCGGAAGAGCGTCTCCATCCCCTCGGCGTCGCGGGGGACGAAGCTGTACAGCTCCGAGTAGGTCCCCTCCAGCCAGGCGCAGGCGTTGGGGCCGGGGCCGCCGTGACCGGGACCGGCGACGAACACCGCGTCGAGATCGCGTTCCCGGATGAGCCGGTTCGCGTGCGCGTAGAGCAGGTTCAGCCCGGGAACCGTGCCGAAGTGACCCAGCAGGCGCGGCTTGACGTGCTCGGCCCGTAGCGGCTCACGCAGCAGGGGGTTGTCCATCAGGTAGATCTGGCCCACCGCCAGGTAGTTCGCGGCTCGCCACCACGCGTCGAGCACCCGGAGCTCCTCGGCGTCCAGGGGACCCGGGACCTCCTTCAGCTCGTACCCCCGGGGAGGGACGGTCTCGCCGCCACCGGCAGGAGTGGTGAAGTCGGCGGCAGTGTCCCCGCCCATGCTTCCGAGCTGCGTCATCAGGTGTTTCCCCTCGTCAGGCTGATGGACCTCTCGGCGGCCCCGGCATGCAGAACCTTGGCAAGGCACCCAAACGTTGGCAAGACAGGCCGAGGAGCGCGAGCCGAAGGAGAGGTGAAGGCGTTACGGCGCGCCGACGGACCGGCCCGTCAGCTGCCGGACCTGCAGGTGCAGGACGACGTCCCGATCGCCCTGGGCCCACGCGGTGAGGCGTGACCGCAACGCGGCCGAACGCTTCTCGCCGTGCTCGCGAGTCAGCTGGCCCCTCGCCATCACCGACCATCCCGACTGCCCCGCCGTGAAGGCACTGTCGACTTCGAAGATCGCTTGTGCGACGCGCCCGCCCTCGGTCAGCCGGGCGAGCCGGGCGTCGGGGCGAGTGCGGAGGTAGATGTCGCCGTCCGCCACGACGTGGTTCACGACGACGAGCAGGGGCTCTCCGGCGTCGACAGTCGCCAGGCGGCCGTAGGGCACGGCCTCGAGCAGTGCCAGGCAGCGCGACGGCTCGATCTCGCGGAGGAGCTCGGGGGTCTCGGAAAGGGCGTCGAAGGTCGTGTCGCTGTTCACGGCTCCACCCTCCGCCTGATCGGCCCGCTGTCCCAGGGACCAACGTCCTGCCTTCGCCGGGACCATGCTCACGACCCCGGGTCCGGGCACTTCGGCTCTACGCCGGAGGCGCCCGCCGGAGCATCGTGGGCGGCGCCATCACCAGCTCGCCGAAGGGGTGCAGACCCATGGACGTCGTGCGCCGGCCGTTCCGGACGGCGTCGGTCAGCGGCCTGGCAGCCGTCGCCGTCTACCTCGTCGCCACGGTCCTGGGCGGCCTGCTCCATCCGGGGTACTCGCACGTCCGGGAGGCGATCAGTGAGCTGACCGCCTCGCTCGCTCCTCACCGGGCTCCGCTGGCCGCCCTCTATGTCGTGTACAACCTCCTGCTCGTCGGGTTCGCGCGGGGGCTCCTCCGCCCCGGTCCGGGATCGCGGCTGCTGCGGTCGGCCTACGGCCTCGTCGTCGTGGCGTCGGCCTCGGGGATCGCGCAGGTCACGCTGTTCCCGCAGGACAGCACGGGGTATCCCGGGACGACGGCCGGCACGCTCCACATCGCCCTCGCCGCGCTCAGCGCACTCCTGTGCGTCGTCACGGCCCTGATGTACGGCGTCGCCTTCCGCCGGATGGCCCTCCCGCGTCCGGCGTGGGTGCCCGCGTTCGCGGTGGCCGCCTTCCTTCTGCTGGTGGGGCCGGCTGCCGCTGCGAGCGTCGGCGGCCCAGTCATGGGCCTGCTGGAGCGCATCACGATCGGTGCGTACCTGATCTGGATAGCGACCACCTGCCTGGTGCTGACCCGGGTGACGGCGCGGGAGGCCCCGGATTCCGGGGCGCGCGCGCACGCCGTCCTCAGGCCAGACCCAGATAGTGGGCCTCTTCGCGAAGCTCGTCCCGCACCCGCGGATGCGCCGCGAGCTCGATGAGGCCGCGGGCCTGGTCACGTTCGTCGTGGCCCCAGACCGCGGCCACGCCATGCTCCGTGATGACTGCTGTCGGCTGGAAGGACGTGGCGGGCTGGTCCAGCAGGGGCACGATCGTGGACACGTCGGCCTTGGGGTGCCACGACCGGAGCGCGACCAGGGCCTGACCGCCGGCGCTGTGCAGCGCACCGACCAGGAAGTCCGTCGCCCCGCCGAAGCCGGAGTGGATGCGCTCGCCGACGCGTGACGCGTTGACCTGCCCGAACAGGTCGACCTGCAGCGCCGTGTTGATGGACGTCATGATCTGTTGGCGTGCGATCGTGGCGGGGTCGTTCGCCACCTCCGTCCGGCGCATCACGACGCGGTCGTTGCCGTCCACCCACGCGTACAGCTCCTCGCTGCCGAAGAGGAACGACGCCGTCAGGGGATGGGTGCCGTCCAGCGCTCCCGCCCGATCGAGCCCGAGGACCCCGTCGCTGAACATCTCGGTCCACACGCGGAGCCCGCGCCGGACGGACAGGCCCGCCAGGGCGGCGTCGGGCACGGCCCCGATCCCCGCCTGGAGGGTGGCGCCGTCCGGCACGCGGGTGGCGACTCGTTCCCCGATGAGACGGGCCGCGTCGTCCACCTGTGAGGGAGCGTGCACCGGCAGGGGGGAGTCCACCTCGAGCGCGAGGTCGATCAGGTCGGCGTCCAGCTCGGCGTCGCCGTACGTGTACGGCATCCGGGGGTTGACCTGGGCGACGACAAGCCCACCGCGGGCGCGCACCTGCTCGACCGCCGCCGGCAGCGCGTTCACTTCGATGCCGAGGGACACCCGGCCCGCTCGGGGCGGGGTGGTGTGGAGCACCACCAGGTCCGGCGGGAGCATGCGCTCCCACAGCCACGGCACCATCGACAGCCGGCTCGGGACGTAAGCCAGCGCGGGCGACCGGCGCATCCCGACCCCGACGAACGAGGTCTCGTGGACCACGCCCTCGCGGGCGGGGATCCCGCGCGGGGCGTTCAGCACGTTCAGCCGGTAGCGGGGCAGCGCGCGGTCGACAACGGCAAGGGTGGTCAGCGGCACCGCCGCGTTGCCGCTCGCGACGATTCGCGGCCACCTGCTCACGTCGTCGCCGGCCGGCTGCGAGCGGGCCAGCGCCTCCACGGCCCGGGCCAGCTCGTCCGCACCGGCGATCCGCATGCTCACCCCTCCGCGTCGACGGCCGGTGCGTTCGGCGCCCGGCGCCGCCGAGCATTCCGGCCGGGCGCCGCGGTGTCCATGGAATCAGGCCGGGACCCCGAAGGTCCCCTCGAGACGGGACCTCCGGCGGCCGCAGGGAGGTCCTTGGCACCTGACTGCCGGGGCGACCGGCTTCCGACCATGGGTCGAAGCCCCTACACCCCCGGAGCGAAACCATGAACCGCAGCGTTCTCGACAGACTCCTCTCGGCCGTCGGCGCCGTCGTCGGCGTCGTCCTCCTGGCCGGAGCCGGCCTCCTGTTCTACGCGCACGGTTACGTGCACGGGCAGGTCAGCGACCAGCTCACGCAGCAGCAGATCGTCTTCCCGGCCGCGGGCAGCAAGGGACTCACCTCACTCCCTGCGGCGGACCAGGCGGCGATCGCGCCCTACGCGGGCCAGACCATGACGACCGGCGCCCAGGCGCAGGCGTTCGCCGACCACTACATCAAGGTCCACCTCGGCGAGGTGGCGGGCGGCCAGACGTACTCGCAGGTGAGCGCGAAGTCGCTGGCCAACCCCTCCGACCAGCAGCTGGCCGGTCAGGTCCAGACGCTGTTCCGCGGCGAGACGCTGCGCGGGCTGCTCCTCAACGCCTACGCCTTCGACACGATGGCGACGGTGGCCCTGGTCGGCGCGTGGATCTGCCTGATCGCGGGCGCCGCGCTGATCGTCCTGGCAGTGCTCGGCTTCGTGCACGCCCGCAGGGTCGGGGCGCAGCAGGCAACGCGCTCCTCGCCCGCGGAGCCTGTCGCGGTGGCGTGAACCCATGGTCACGCTGACGCGCACGGTCGGCGGACGGGCGCGGGGGGACGGGCCGGCGAGCGGTAGGGGAGACCTGCTGCTCGCCGGCGTGCTCGCGCTCCTCGCAGTCACCATGGCCGCCTCGGCGATCCTGGGCCCGCTGGTGCTCGGGCTGCTGCGCTACCGGACGTCGCCCACGACGCTGACCCAGCTCGAGGGCAGCGACGCCGCCGTGCTGTTCGTGGTCGTCCCCGCGACGATCCTCACTGCCCTGCTGGCCGCCCGCCGGCACCTGGCCGCGCCGCCGCTCGCGGCCGGGATCGCGGTCTTCACCCTCTACACCTACGCCCAGGTCATCGTCGGGCAGGAGTACCTGCGCCTGCCCGGGAACGTCGAGCGGTTCTTCCCGCTCCTGCTGGCGGTGTTCGTGCTGGCGGAAGCGGTCCTCGTGCTGGGTTGGCGGTCCCTGCCCGACGAGCCTCCCGCCCTCGGGCGAGGATTGCGCCACATCGCGGCCCTCGCCCTGTTCCTGGTGGCCGTGTTCCTGGTCCTCGGGCTGCACCTGCGCACGATGGTCCTCGCCTGGCAGGACCCGGGCCGGATGACCGAGTACGTCTCCAGCCCGACACCCTTCTGGCTGGTCAAGCTCATGGACCTCGGGATCACCGTCCCGGCCGCCCTCGTCCTCGGCGTGGGGCTCTGGCGGAACCGTGCATGGGCGACGAGGCCCGCGTACGTCTTGCTGACCGGCTACACCGGGCTCGCCGTCTCCGTCGGTGCCATGGCCCTGCTCATGAACGTGCGGCACGACCCTGACGCGTCGCTCGGGCTGGCTGCCGGCTTCGGGGTCTTCGCGCTGACCTTCGTCCTCCTGACCGGCCGGCTCTACCGCCCCTTGGTGGCCTCGCGCAGACGGGTCCCGGCGAAGAGGGGACCAAAGACCTCGCGGAGGGCGTCGCCCGGCCCTGCTGGCGGGGGTGTCACGGGCGCGAATCTTGAGGCGAAGCGGCGAGCAGCCCGCATCGAGCAGCAACCAAGGAGTTCACGATGAGCACGCAGACCTACCGCCCCCCGGCCACCACCAGCAAGAACCACGTCGCCGGAACCGCCGCCACCCCCACCACCCCGGGCATCGCCGCGACCCCCGTGGTCCGCTACACCGCGGCCGCGATCCGGTTCAGCCTGGGCTGGGTCTTCCTGTGGGCGTTCCTCGACAAGGTGTTCGGCCTCGGCCACGACACCAAGAACGCGGCGGCCTGGATCCACGGCGGCAACCCGACCCTGGGCTTCCTCAAGATGGGCGCCAACGGCCCGTTCGCCGACTTCTACCACAGCATCGCCGGCGCCACCTGGACCAACTGGCTCTTCATGCTCGGCCTGGCCGGCATCGGCATCGGCCTCATCCTCGGTGTCGCGATGCGCATCACCGCGGCGGCAGGCGCCCTCATGCTCGTGATGATGTGGAGCGTGGTCCTTCCCCCCGCGAACAACCCGTTCATGGACGACCACATCGTCTACGCCCTCGTGCTGCTCCTCCTCGCGGCGATCGGCGCCGGCCGGTTCCTCGGCCTCGGCGGGATGTGGGAGCGGCTCTCGATCGTGCAGCGCTTCCCCTTCCTGAAGTAACTGCTTCCTGCGGGTCCGCGCGGCGCGTGCCGCGCGGACCTCGTCGTCCGGGAGCAGTCGATCCCAGCCCCCCGGTCCCCCGCATTCCCCCGCATCTATCGCGCAATCCCGCACAGCACGGAGGACTCCATGACCGCCACGGCGTTCCGGGAGCACAGCCCCTCGACGATGTCCCCCCAGCAGGTCGTCGACCTCGCGCGGGCCGCCCATCAGGCCCCGTCGATCCACAACAGCCAGCCCTGGCGGCTGCGGGCCGTGGTCGAGGGCGACGGGTACAGCGGGCTCGACCTCTACGAGGACACCTCCCGTGGTCTTCCCGGCACCGACCCTTCCGGGCGCGACCGGCTCATCTCGTGCGGCGCCGCGCTCCGCAACGCCGAGGTCGCGTTGGCCCGCCTCGGCCACGTCCCGGTCCCCACCCTGCTGCCGGGAGGTCTCGCCGGCCCCTTCCTTGCGACACTTCGGGCGGGAGCCGCGCGGACGCCGTCCGCGGAGACCGAGGCCCTGTACCGGGCGATTTCCGAACGCCGCACGCACCGCCGCATCTTCATGGCCTCCTCCTCGCGCGACGACCTGCTGCCCCGGTTCACCTCCGCCGTGGCGCCGTTCGGCGCTCGCCTCGCCGTCCTCGACCCGGGCAGGCGTGGGCGGTTCGCGCGGCTCGTCTGGTCAGCGGCGCAGCAACAGGCCCAGGACGACGACAAGCGACGCGAGCTCCGGGAGTGGAGCCGGGCCGACCGCGCAAGTGACGGCATCCCCGCTCGTTCCCAGGGGAGCGCGCCCTTCCCTGTCGACGGGCTGCTGTCGCGGACCCCCGGGGAGACGCAGACGCCGCCGCCCTCTGTGCAGGAGGACCTCGCCAACGGAACGATCGCCGTCCTCCTCACGCCACGCGACGGGCGGTTGGAGTGGCTGCAGGCGGGCCGCGCGCTGGAGAATCTCCTGCTCACCCTCACGGCCGCCGGGCTCGTCGCCTCCTTCCTGAACCAGCCCGTGGAGCAGGAGGAGTTCCGGACCGAACTCGCGGCGGTCGTCGACGAGGTAGGGATCCCGCAGATCGTGCTACGGATCGGCGAGCCTCTCGTCACCGTGCCCCGGACGCCGCGCCGCCCGCTCTCCGAGGTTCTCCAGGGTTGACCCTCAGCGCGGCTCGTCGAGGCCGGCCCACCACCGCAACCTCGCGCCGCCCTCCTCGCGGCGCTCGAGCCGGCACTCGCCCCCGAGCCGCCGCGCCCGGGCCGCCATCGTCGCGGTCCCGGTACCTGGCACGTCCTCAGGCCCTGGCCCCACGCCGTCGTCCTCGACCACGAGGGTGAGGCGCCAGCTGCGAGGATCCGCGGCGAGCGCCACGGAGGCAGCGGTGGCGCGAGCGTGCCGGGCGACGTTGCTGAGCGCCTCCCGGAGCACCGCGAGCACCTCGGGCACGGACTTCTCCGGAACCACGCTGTCCAACGGGCCCTCGAACGTGAGCTCGGGCTCGAAGCCCAGGGCCGGGGTGAACTCGGACACCACGCGGAGCGCCTCCCCGCGCAGGCCGGCCGCCTCGTCCGCCGGTTGCTGCAGCGAGAAGATCGTCTGCCGGATGGCCCGGATGGTGTCGTCGATGTCGTCGATGTGGGCGGACAGCCGCTGCCGGGCCTCCTCCGATCCCACTCGCGCGCTGAGCCCCTGAAGGCCCAGGCCGACGGCGAACAACCGCTGGATGACCAGGTCGTGCAGGTCCTCCGCGATCCGGGTGCGGTCCTCGAGGACGGCGAGCCGCTGCCGGTCCGCGGCGATCCGCGCGAACTCGACCGCGAGCGCGGCCGTACCGGCGAACGAGGCCGCCACCACGCTGATGTCCTCGGGCGGGAAGGCGGGCGCGCCCGGTTCGCGGACGACAGCCAGGAGGCCGACGAGGTCCTCGTGCGCGACCAGCGGGACGAGCACCGTCGGCCGGGCGCCGTCGAGCAGGGACGCGTCCCCGGTGTCCGGGACGAGGGCCGCCGGGCGGTTCTCCAGCAGGGCCGCCAGCTCGTCCGGCCGCACTCCGGCCAGGTCGTCGTCCCAGCTGTAGCCCCGGCCCCGGTACTCGTTCGCGACGACGGCCTCTGGCCCGTGCACCGCACCCACCTCGAATCCGCCGTGCTCGGAGAGGAGCAGCACAGCGCCGGCCGCCCCCGTCAGCTCCGCCGCCTTCGTGACGACGAGCTCGGCAGTGACCACGGCGTCCCCGCCCGCCAGCAGCCGGGACGTGACCTCGGTGGCGGCGGCCAGCCATGCCTCACGCCGGCGCACCTCGTCGAAGAGCCGCGAGTTCTGCACGGCGATGCCGGCCGCCGCCGCCAGCGCGACCACGACGTCTTCGTCGCGCTGGGTGAACTCCCCGCCGCCGCGCTTCTCCGTCAGGTAGAGGTTCCCGAAGACCGCACCGCGTGAGCGGACGGGGACGCCGAGGAACGTGCGCATCGGCGGGTGATTGGGAGGGAAGCCGACGCTGCCGCCGTGAGTGGACAGGTCGGCGATGCGCAGCGGCCGCGGGTCGCGGATCAGGACGCCGAGGATGCCGTGGCCCGTGGGCAGGTCGCCGATGCGCCGTCGCAGCGCGTCGTCCACGCCGGCGGTGACGAACTGGCTGAGCATGCCGTCCGTGCCGAGGACGCCGAGCGCGGCGTACTGCGCGTCGGCCAGGTCGGCGGCGAGCTCGGCGATCCGGCGCAGCGTGTCCGGCAGGCTGAGGTCGCTCGCCACGGAGACGACGGCGTCGAGCAGGCGCTGCTGGCGGTCCTCGACGTCGAGGACGTCCTCGGCCCGCGCGACCAGCTCGCGCAGCAGGGCGTCGAGACGCAGGCCTTGCAGGCCCTCCGGCCGGCCCTCCGGCTGGTCACCCCCGGTCACGCCACCTCCCTGTGCCACGCCGTTCCCGCCGAGGATCATAAGCCGGGGTACCGTGCGGGAGTCCCTGCCCGGCCTCCTCGGGAGCTGGTCCATGATCCGCGTGTTCCTGCTCGACGACCACGAGGTCGTCCGCCGCGGCCTGGCCGCCCTGCTGGAGTCGAACGACGACATCCAGGTCGTCGGGGAGTCGGGGTCGGCGCAGGAGGCGACACGCATCATCCCGGCCCTGCGGCCCGACGTCGCCGTGCTCGACCAGCGCCTGCCCGACGGGACCGGTGTCGACGTGTGCCGCGACGTCCGCTCGCAGGACCCCACCATCAAGGCGCTGATGCTGACCTCGTACCAGGACGACGAGGCCCTCTTCAACGCGATCATGGCGGGCGCCTCGGGCTACCTGCTCAAACAGGTCAGGGGGACGGATCTCGTGGAGGCGATCCGCACCGTGGCCGCCGGCGGCAGCCTGCTCGACCCCGCCGTCACGCAGCGGGTGCTGGAGCGGATCCGCACCGGCGGCGACCGCGAGCCGGCGGAGCTGGCGGCGCTGACCCCGCAGGAGCGGCGGATTCTCGAACTGATCGCGCAGGGACTCACGAACCGGCAGATCGGCGGTGAGATGTTCCTCGCCGAGAAGACCGTGAAGAACTACGTGTCGAGCCTGCTGGCCAAGCTCGGCCTGGAGCGGCGCACCCAGGCGGCGGTCCTGGCGAACAAGCTGCTCGGTCACTGAGCTCGGGACCTTCGCCCCTGCACGTTCTCAGGCCTCTAGAAGTGGGTCGCCCCGCGGGAGCATGCTGGGGTCCGGCTCCCCGGCTCGCCGTGGGGCAGCCGGTGCAGCTGGTGCAGCTGGTGCAGCAGGAGCGTGTTCACAGTCCGCCCAGGGAGAGCGCCATGACCGATGGTCCGCCGCCTCCGGTCGCCCGCCGGACCCTTCTCCCTCCTCGGCCTCGGGCGGCCCCGACACGCGCGACGACGGGCACGACTCCGGCCGCCGGCCCGACCACCGCGGCACCACGAGTGGGACCTGTCTTCGTGGTGCTCTACACGCTGGCATTCCTGAGCACGAGCCTGCTGTTCCTCGCGCCCCTGCTGGTCACCCTGGCCCTCAAGGTCAACTCGCTGGTGGGCACGGAACGTGCCCCGAACAGCCTGTCGCTCGTCGCCGGCGTCGGCGGGCTGTTGTCGATCGTCGCGAACCCGTTCTTCGGCAGGATGAGCGACCGCACGACCTGGCGCTGGGGGAGACGGCGTCCCTGGATGGTGATCGGGCTGCTGGGCGGCTCGGCGGGGATCCTGGCGATCGCGCTCGCCCCGAACATCGCCGTCGTCCTCGTCGGCTGGTGCATCGCCCAGGTCTTCTTCAACGCGCTGCTCGCTGCCGAGGTGGCCGTGCTGCCGGACCAGGTCCCCGAGGGACAGCGGGGCATGGTCGCCGGCGTCCTCGGGATCTGTACACCGGTCGCATCCGTGACCGGCACCTTCCTGGTCAAGCTGTTCACCGGCAACCTGCTCGTGATGTTCCTCGCGCCGTGCGCCATCGGCGGATTCTTCATCCTCCTCTTCGCGGCGGTTCTCCACGATCGCCCGCTCGCGGCCGCGGACAAGCCGCCCTGGTCGGTGAAGGAGTTCGCCGCGACCTTCTACGTCAACCCTCGGAAGAGCCCGGATTTCGCATGGGCCTTCGCCAGCCGCTTCCTCCTGGTGCTGGCGTACGCCTTCCTGGTCACGTACCAGGCCTACTACCTGCTGAACAAGCTCGGCAGCGCGGAGGCCGACGTTCCCCAGCAGATCTTCCTCGGCGCGCTGGTCCAGTCCGTCCTCGTCGTCCTCGCGTCCATCGCCGGCGGCCGGTTGTCCGACCGGACGGGCCGGCGGAAGGTCTTCGTCCTGACGGCGTCGATCGTGTACGGCGTCGCGCTCTTCGTGCTGGCCGCCGCCACGGACGTCAACGGCTTCCTCATCGGGATGGCGATCAGCGGGCTCGGGTTCGGCGTGTACTTCGCCGTCGACCTCGCGCTCGTGACGCAGGTGCTGCCGGACAAGGACAACGCCGCGAAGGACCTGGGCGTGTTCAACATCGCCGGGGCGCTTCCCTTTACGATCGCACCCGCGCTCGCCCCGGCCATCCTGGCCGCCGGCGGTGGGAGCTACAGCGTGCTGTACGCCGTCGCCGGGCTCTGCGCCGTGATCGGAGCCTTCACCATCCTGCCGGTGAAGCGGGTCCGATGACCGGCACCGCGTCCCACGGTGGAACGCGCAGCGGCCCACCGGGGAGGTGAGCCGCTGCGTAGGAAGGTTCCTGCTGGTTGTCGGGCCCGGTGCCGTCAGCCGGCCGGGACGGCGTCGCGGGCCGGGGCGGACGTGGTGCCGGCAGCGGACGTGGTGCCGAGGGCGGCGACGGCGGCCGGCCGGAAGCCCTTGACCGTCAGATAGACGCCCACGGAGAGCTCGAACACGATCACGGGGAAGCCGAAGAGGAAACCGGGCGCGGAGGTCTGGCCCCAGAGGCCGAGGATCACCGCGGTGTCCGACACGAGGATGAGGGGGCCGCCGACGAGGCCGAAGATCGGGATGACGCGCCCCACCAGCCCGGACCGGTAGAGGAGATAGCCCAGGAGCAGGTCGTTGAAGCCCGCCATGAGGCCCGGCCCGAGCAGGAACGTCCACTGCCGCATCGCGACGAGGGACTCCCCGGTGACGCCGACGGACTGGGCCTGGGCCCCGGTGGCGCCGGCGAAGTGCTGCTGCAGGGTCAGCACCGACAGGATGCTCACGACACCGACCATGATCAGTGCCGCCTCGACGACGCGGGAGGTGACGAAGCCGAGCGCCGCGGTGCGGCTGACCCGCCTGGTCACGGGGTACAGGAGAACGGCGGTCGCGACGCCGGACGCGGCCGTCAGGATCTCGAGCACCGAACCCCACTGCACGGCCGCGTTGCTGCCCGGGCTGCTGATGTACCCGGTCGGGTCGGCGATGACGTCGGCGAACAGCTTGAGCTGGGGGATCGAGGCGGCGAACGTGACGAGGTAGGCGATGCCGCCGGCGAGAGCGAGCTTCCTGGTGGGGTCCATCGTCCGGGGTGCGCCTGTGGGCACGGACGTCGTGGCGTGCACGGTGCGGGTGTCAGTGGTCATGGCGTGCTCCTTCAGAGGTCGTCGTCGATGCCAGGGGTGGGGGTGACGGAGACGAGCGGGAGCCCGAGGTCGCTGACCTTGCGCAGCAGGCCGTGGAGTGCGGACTGGTCGGCGACCGGGCCGTCGAGCACCGTGGTGCCGTCGGCCTGGCGGGTGAGGGTCATGCCGTCGAACCAGACGGCCCAGCGGTCGGCGAGGTGTCCCTGCACGCGGATCTCGTAGCGATCCGGCTCCGGGCTATGGCTCACGCTGCTCGCCTCCCTTCGCCGGGGCCGGTCCGCGGGTCCGCCGGAGGCGGGTGCGGTGCTCGGTGGAACACGTCGAAAGATGGCCGCGGATGTGATGAGCAGTCCTCACCACACCTGACGAGCAGGGTGACGAAAGTCGGCGTCGGGCCGGGCGGCTCTTCAGCCCCTGCGCTGTCCGGCCAGCAGGTTCAGCTCGTGCGCCTGCCGCACCGCCGCCCGACGGCTGTTCACGCCGAGCTTCGCGTAGATGTTCCTGGTGTGGGTCCGCACGGTGCTGAGCGACACGGACAGCGCCCGGGCGATGTCCGGCCCGTCGAGGTCGGAGCCGAGCAGCCGCAGCACGTCGAGCTCGCGGTCGCTCAGCGGCTCGACGAGCCCTGCCGGACGGCTGAGGTCGTGGTGCTCGATGCGGGTCGTCGCCGACAGCAGCCGCCGGACGTAGCCGGGGGCCCCGGACTGCCGCGTCAGCGACTTGAGCAGGGTGGCCATCGGTGGCCCCTCCTCGGCGAAGAGCCGCACGTAACCCTCGGGCTGCGCGAGCGTCACCGCGGCCTGCAGTCCGGCGAGAGCGGCCGCCAGGTCGCCCCGGGCCTGCTGCGCGAGTGCCTGCAGGATCAGGATCTCGAGAACGCTCCCGTTCCGGTCGCCGTCCTGCGCGGCGGCGAGCAGCCGCTGGAGGAGGCCGAGCGCGTCCTCGAGCCCGCTGCCGTCCCCCTCGCGGCGGTGCCGGGCGAGCAGGAGCCGCGCCAGGGTGACGTGCTCGAACTCGCGCAGGTACGACAGCCCGTCGTCGGGGGTGACCTGCCGCTCGCGCGCCCACGCCTCCGCCTCGTCGAGCTCACCGCGCCGCAACCGCAGCCGTGCCCGCACCGCGGGAACCGGCCGGGCGTTCGGGTTGTAGTCGCCGTTGTAGACACGGTCCGCCTCGTCGAGGAGCTGGAGCGCGGCGCCGAGGTCGCCTTCGGCCTCCCTCAGCCGGGCCGTCGCGACGCGCCACCGGTACGGGTTCTGCGGCAGCCAGAGGAGGTCGCCGAGGCGACGGCTGGTGTCCAGGTGCTCGCCTGCCGATGGGAGGTCGTCGCGCTCGAGCAGCACTGTTGCGATCCCGACGTGCATGTCGGCGGTTCCCCGCAGCGGCCCGGCGCCGGCCGGCGGAGGCGTGAGGTCCAGACCCCGCTGGTAGGTGCGCAACGCGTCGCCGAGGCGTCCCTGGATCTGGCGGATGTCCCCGAGGGTGATGCGACAGCCGAGGACGTCGGCGAGGAATCCGACACTCGTCAGCTCGGCGACGGTCCGGGTGTAGGCGGCATGGGCGCCGGCGAGGTCGCCCGTGGTCAACGACGCGAGGCCCCCGAGGGCGCTCGCCGAGGCGCGGGTGAGGGCGTCGTCCGGCGGGGCGAGGGCCATCGCTTCGCGCGCCTGGGTGACCGTGCCCTCGAGGTCCCCGGCGGAGAGATCCAGGGCGGCCCGGTACAGGTGGATCTCGGCGGGCAGTGACCGGTAGACGTCGTGGTCGACGACGACGAGATCCGGCGGGGGCTGCTCGGGCCATCCGCCGTCGTCCTGGCGCAGGGAGCGCTCGATGTCCGACAGCCGCCTGCCGACGGTGGCGAAGTCCGACACCTCGGCCAGCGCCGCGACGAAGCCGATGCCGAGCACCGGCCGGCGCCGCACCACTGAGTCGGGCAGCAGACCCACCCAGCGGCCGAGCTCCGCTTCCCGCCGGTCCCGGAGCATTCCCCGCATCGCGAGTTCCATGAGCTCGGCGGCGCGGTCGACGTCCCCGGCGGCGAGGGCGTGGCCGATCGCCTGCGGTCGGTCGCCGCCGGCCTCGAACCAGGCGCCGGCCCGGCGGTGCAGCCCGGCCACCTCGGCGGGGTGCTCGTCGAGCAGGTGCGCACGGAGGACGTCGGCGAACAGGTGGTGGTACCGGTACCACTGCCGCCGGTCGTCGAGCGGGACGACGAACAGGTTGGCGCGCTCGAGTGCCACCAGGGTCGCCTTGCCGTCGCCGCGTCCCGTGACGGCGTCGCAGAGCGGCCCGGAGAGTCGCTCGAGGATGGACGTCCGCAGCAGGAACTCGCGCACGTCCGGCGGCTGGCGGGCGAGGACCTCCTCGCCGAGATAGTCCACGACGTACCGGTCGTCGCCCGCGAAGCCGGCGATGAACGCGCTCGCGTCGTCCCGGCCCTGGATGGACAACGCGGCCAGCTGCAAGGCCGCGATCCATCCTTCGGTCCGCCCGTCGAGTGCCGTCACGTCGCTGTCGCTCAGCCGCAGCCCCATCGCCCCGTTGAGGTACGCCGCCGACTCCTCGACGGTGAAGCGGAGGTCTGCCGCCCGGACCTCGCCCAGCTGCCCCCTCGCGCGCATCCGGGCGAGCGGCAGCGTCGGGTCGCTCCGGGTCGCCAGCAGCACGTGCAGCCGGGAGGGCTGGTGCTCGAGGAGGAAGGCCATCTGCCGGTGTATCGCGGGCTCGTCGACGAGGTGGTAGTCGTCGAGCACCAGCAGCAGGTCCGTCCTCAGTGCGCCCAGGTCGTTGAGCAGGGCCGCGAGAGCCGCGTCGACGGCGGGCGGCGACGACGCGAGCAGCTGCGAGGCCTCGGAGCCGACGCCGGGCACCGCCGTCCGGATCGCCGCGAGGAGGTAGGCCCAGAAGAGGGCGGGATCGCTGTCCCCGGCGTCCAGGGACAACCAGGCGACGGCCGGGTCGCCGCGCGGGAGGGTGGCGAGCCATTCGGTGAGGCAGGTCGTCTTCCCGAAGCCGGCGGGCGCGGTCAGGACGGTCAGCTCACCCCGCGATGCCGCCCCCAGCCGCTGCGCGAGCCTCGGGCGCGGGACGGCGCCCCCACGCCGGGCCGGCACATGGTGCTTGCTCGTCAGCAGTGTCGCTGCCACTCGCCCGGCACCTCGCTCACGGCTGCAGGGTGGACTCGAGAACGTCGACCGCGGCGGTGGCGATCTGCTGGTGGCCGGCGGCGTTCGGGTGGTCGCCGTCGTCGGAGAGGTAGTGCGTCTCGTCGTAGCTGTAGTCGGGGCCCTTGAACGCGGCCCGCAGGTCGACGTAGGCCGAGCCCGAGGCCGTCGCGACCGCCTTGATGGCGGTGTTGACGTCGTCGGTGAGCTTCTGCGCGGTCGTCACGTAGGCCTCGCCCTGCTCGGTGGCGTACGCCCCGCCCAGCCAGACGCTCCAGTAGTCGAGCAGCACGACCAGGACGGGGTGCCCGGCCGTGAGCTCGTGCACGCGGGCCACGATCGCGGTCAGGTTCTTCTCCATCTGCGGCAAGTCGGGGGTGTAGCAGTCGAGCGACGTGCCGCACTGCGAGGAATGTGCGACGTCGTTCGCGCCCACCTCGATCTCCACGGCGTCGGACGGGCCCACGTTCGCGATCACGTCCGGCTGTGACGTCAGCTGCTTCAGGACGCCGTCCGTCGTGGCCCCTGCGACGGAGTCGTTCGTCGCGGTGACGGTCCGGTGGGCCGTACTCAGCTCGTCGCCGGTCAGTTCCGGGTACGGCGTGCAGTCACAGTTCGTGCCGCGGGGAACCGAGTCGCCCAGGGCGACGATGGACACGGGGCGCGCCGGCGGCGCAGGGCTCGTGGACGGGGTCGCGGATGTGCTCGCGGCCCCGCCGGACGGGGCCGCCGTGGACGGGGTCGCGGTGGACGCGGTCGCGGAGCAGGCGGCGAGCAGCGCCTGCGCGGTGAGCACGCAGAGCAGGCCGTGAACCTGGCCTCGGGTCACACGTCCAGAGTGAGCACGATCCGGGGTCGTTCCATCGTTCGGCGCGGATGACCTGGTGCCCTGCCGGCCCCCGGCGGCGCAGGTAGCGTGCGTGCCGTGGCGCTCGAGGACGAGCTGCGCGTTCACTACGGCCTTCCCGTCGTCGAGCTGACGAACCTATCGACGCCCGTCAACGACGTCTTCGTCGTGCGGACGTCCGACGACACCTTCGCACTGAAGCTGTATCACCGGAATCGCCACGTGGAGCAGGTCCGGTGGGAGGTGGAACTCCTGCTGCATCTCCGTCGCCGGCACGCGCCGGTGGCCGCTCCGGTGGCGGGACGTCACGGCCCGGTGGAGGTGCTGGCAATCGAGGGGACACCCCGCCCGGCGGTGTTGTACGAATGGGCGCCGGGGGAGAAACCCCGGCCGGGTCGGGAGATGTACGCGCTCCTAGGCGCTGCCGCGGCTCGCATCCATCGGGCCGCGGCTGATTTCCGCTCGGTCCACGCGCGTGAGGAGTACGACGCCCACCTCCTGATCGCCGACCAGTTGACGCGGATGAAGAGGCACCTGACCGAGGCAGGGTGCTGGCCGGCGGCTCTCGGCCTCGGAGCCCGCCTCGCCCGGTTCCTGGCGGACGCCGACCTCGACCGCGGCGTGTGCCACATGGACCTGACCCTCGACAACGTCCACCTCAGCGGCGAGGACCTCACGGTCTTCGACTTCGACAGCGCCGGCATGTGCTGGCGCGCCCTCGAACCGCACGGCGTCCTGAAGCACTCGAGATCCTCGTTCGACGCATGGCTGGCCGGTTACCGCTCCGTCCGGGAGTTCGCCGCGGCGGACGAGGACGCGGTGTCGGCGTTCACCGTTCTCGGCGACCTGCGCGTCGTCGCGTGGAAGCTCGGCGTGGCGGCCTCCTCCCGTGGGGAGCCACTGCTGTCGTCGACGGATCTTCCCGCCGTCGTCGACCAGTGGCTCGAATGGGATCAGACCCGCCGGTGACGTCGAGGGACGCCGTCCTCAGCGCGGGCGCTGGACCGGTTCCCAACCCCGCCGGGGATCGCGAGTGCCCGCCGTTGCCGCCCGCGACCGGTAGACGATGTACGGACGGGTCAGGTAGCCCACGGGCGCGCTGAACACGTGGACGAGCCGGGTGAAGGGCCAGACCGCGAAGAGCAGCCAGGCGGCCATCGTGTGCAGCTGGAAGCCGAACGGCGCTGCGTCGATGAGCTCGGGTTTGGGCTGGAAGTAGAAGACCGAGCGGAAGTACGGGGCCACGGTGTCCCGGTACTCGTGCGGGTGCCCGGTGAGGTTGCCGAGCACCGTGGTGGCCAGGCCGAGGACGATCGTCGCCGCCAGGAAGACGTACATGAACTTGTCGTTGCGGGTGGTCGCGGAGAACACCGGCCCGACGGTCCGCCTGCGGTAGACGAGCAGGGCGAGCCCGACGACGGTCCCGATGCCCGCAACGGTGCCGAGGGCGACGGCCACGACGTGGTAGGCCGTCTCACTGATCCCCAGGCCTTCGACCCAGGACTTCGGCACCAGGATGCCGATGACGTGGCCGCCGATGGCGAACAGCAGCCCGAAGTGGAACAGCGGGCTCGCCCAGCGCAGCAGCCGCCGCTCGTACATCTGGCTGGACCGCGTCGTCCAGCCGAACTTGTCGTACCGGTAGCGCCAGATGTGGCCGCCGACGAACGAGGCGATACACACGTACGGGATCACGACCCAGAGCAGGACGTCCTTCCCGCTCATCTCCTGACCCCTCCCATCTGCTCCGGTGGTCCGAACGGTTCCAGCCCGACCTCCTCCTCCGGTGGCCCCGTGCGGGCCAGCTCCAGCGCGCGCTCCAGATCGCGTGGCGCGGGTTCGGGCAGGACGGCGCGAACGGCGTCCAGGACCCGCGCGTACGGGGAGCGGGCATCGACGAGGGCGTGGTGCAGCAGCTCCACCCCGGCCCGGTTCTCGGCGAGCAGGCGCAGGCCGAGCCCCAGGTCGGCGGTGGCCGCGAACTCGCACACGACGGCGAGATGGTCGGGCAGTTCGCCGCCGGTGAACTCCGCACCCGCGCTGCGATAGGCGTGGGTGAAGCGCAGGAGGGCCATTCCGCGCTTGCGGGTGTCGCCGTGGGAGAAGTACGTCAGGTACGGGGCGCACTTCCGGCGCAGGTCGAAGGTCTCCACGTAGTCCTGCTGCAGCCGCTCGAGCGGCGTCCGCTCTATGTGGTCACACACCTGCAGCAGTGGCGTCCGCGCGGTGTCGGGCAGGTCCGACAGCGCGTTCCGGAGCAGCGGGATCCGGCCGAGGAGGTCGTCGTCCGGGTACGCCAGCAGCACGGACGCCGATTGGAGGGTCACCCGGCAGGCGCTCGCGTCCACCCGGGCGGACGGCGGCCGGCGCAGCAGCGGGCTCACGGCTTCGGCCCGATCTCCCCGGCCGACTGATCCGCGGAGTCGCCCGTGCCCGCCTCGCTCGGCAAGCCGCGCTCGTCGCCCGGCTCCTCGACGTGGCGCGGCGGGAACAGGTCCTTGCCGGCGCCCTTGCCGTCCCAGTTGAGCAGGTTGCGCCGCCGGGGATCGGCGGGGTCCACGAACGTGTCCGACGTCTGGCGCTGCTTGAGCATGTGGAAGTTCTCGACGGCGACCGGGGTGGCGCCTCCGGAGCTCTCGCCGAACGGGCCCGAGCCGCCCATCCCGGGGCCGCCCTCGTAGTCGAGCGAGCACTGCGTCGCGCTCTCCTCAAGACCGTGCGCGAGGACCATCGGATCCCCCGCCTCGGCGTGCGCTGTCGGAATGACGTAGCGCTCCTCGTACTTCGCCACCGCGAGGAGGCGGTGCATGTCCATCAGCCCCTGCCCGTCCATGCCCACCGCTTCCGCGATGGAGGGGTCGGGCTCGCGGCCGAGGTTGACGTCGCGCATGAACGACCGCATCGCCGCCAGCCGGGCCAGGACGTCGCGGACAGGTCGCGTGTCACCCGCCGTGAACAGTTCGGCCAGGTACTCCACCGGGATGCGCAGCGCGTCGATCGCTCCGAAGAGGGAGCGGGCGTCCTCGCCGTCGTGCCCGGTCGCAGTGAGCTGGTCGACGACGGGCGAGAGCGGCGGGATGTACCAGACCATCGGCATCGTGCGGTACTCCGGGTGCAGCGGGAGCGCCACCTCGTACTTGCTGATCAGTGCCCAGATCGGCGAGCGGCGAGCTGCCTCGACCCAGTCCCGCGGGATGCCTGCCGCCTCCGCCGCGGCGCGCACCTGCGGGTCCTCGGGGTCGAGCAACACGGAGCGCTGGGCCGCGTAGAGCTCGGTCTCGTCCGGGGTCGACGCCGCCTCGAGTACGCGATCGGCGTCGTAGAGGACGACGCCGATGTACCGGAGCCGGCCCACGCACGTCTCGGAGCAGACCGTCGGGATCCCCACCTCGACGCGCGGGAAGCAGAAGGTGCACTTCTCCGCCTTGCCGGTCCGGTGGTTGAAGTAGATCTTCTTGTACGGGCAGCCGGTGACGCACATCCGCCAGCCGCGGCAACGGTCCTGGTCGACCAGGACGATCCCGTCCTCCGAGCGCTTGTAGATGGCGCCGGAGGGACACGAGGCCGCACAGCTGGGGTTGAGGCAGTGCTCGCAGATGCGCGGCAGGTAGAACATGAACGTGCGCTCGAAGTCGAGCTTGATCTTGTCGCCGACCGCCTTGAGGATCGGGTCGTCGACGGTGACGGCCGGGCTGCCGCCCAGGTCGTCGTCCCAGTTGGCGGACCACTGGATCTTCATGTCCTTGCCGCTGATCAACGACTTGGGCCGCGCCACGGGCGTGTGCTCCTGGGCCGGCGCGTTGGTGAGCGTCTCGTAGTCGTAGGTCCAGGGCTCGTAGTAGTCCTCGATGCTCGGCATCAGGGGGTTGGAGAAGATGGTGAGCAGCTTCTTCCAGCGGGCGCCGGCCCTGAGCGTGAGCCGGCCGCGCCGGTTGAGGGTCCAGCCGCCCTTCCAGCGCTCCTGGTCCTGGTACGTGCGTGGGTAGCCCTGGCCGGGCCGCGTCTCGACGTTGTTGAACCAGACGTACTCGACGCCGCTGCGGTTCGTCCACGCCTGCTTGCACGTGACCGAGCAGGTGTGGCAGCCGATGCACTTGTCGAGGTTCATCACCATGGCCATCTGCGCCATGACCCGCATCAGAACTGCACCTCCTGGCTGCGGCGCCGGATCGTCGTGACCTCGTCGCGCTGGTTGCCCGTCGGGCCGAGGTAGTTGAACCCGAAGCTCATCTGGGCGTGCCCGCCCGCGAGATGGGTGGGCTTCATCAGCAGCCGGGTCAGGGAGTTGTGGATGCCGCCGCGCTTGCCCGAGGTCTCCGAGAGCGGGACGTCGATCACCCGCTCCTGGGCGTGGTGGTAGTAGACCGTGCCGCGCGGCATCCGGGAGCTGACGATCGCCCGCGTCACGACCACGCCGTTGCGGTTGACGGCCTCGATCCAGTCGTTGTCCGCGATGCCGGCAGCGGCGGCGTCCTGCGGGCTCACCCACATCGTGGGGCCGCCGCGGGAGAGCGCGAGCATGAACAGGTTGTCCTGGTACTCCGAGTGGATGGACCACTTGCTGTGCGGTGTCAGGTACCGCACGGTCACGCCGAGCTCGCCGGTGCTGCCGATGCCGGGCTCGCCGAACAGCCGGGTCATGTTCAGCGGCGGGCGGAAGACCGGCAGCTGCTCGCCGAGCTCGGCCATCCAGTCGTGCTCGACGAAGAAGTGCTGCCGGCCGGTCAGCGTGTGCCACGGCTTGGCTCGCTCGACATTGATGGTGAACGGCGAGTACCGGCGGCCGCCGGTCTCCGACCCCGACCACTCGGGTGAGGTCAGCACCGGTGTGGGCCGTGCCTGGGTGTCGGCGAAGGTGATCTGCTTGCCCTCGTTCTCCTCCGCCAGGTCCGCCAGGCGGGTGCCGGTGCGCTGTTCGACCGCCCGGAACCCCTGGACGGCGAGGTGCCCGTTCGTGGTCCCCGACAGCGCGAGGATCGCCTCGCACATGTCGGTGTCGCGGTCCAACCGCGGCCGGCCGTCGCCCGGGCCGCCGCGGACGGCGCCGTTGCGGGCGCGCAGGTAGTCCACGGACTTCCGCACGTCGAAGGGCACGCCCTTGACGGTGGCGCCGAGGTCGTCGAGCAGGGGCCCGAGGGCGCCGAGCCGGGCGGCTGTCGCGGGGTAGTCGCGCTCGACGAGCGCGAGCTTCGGGAAGTCGACACCCGGCCGTGGCCGGGTGCCCTCGAGCCGCCAGTCGTGGATCCGGCCGTGCGGCATCCCCAGCTCGTCAGGGGTGTCGTGGGCGAGCGGCCACGCGACGACGTCGGTGCGGGTGCCGAGATGCACCGCCGCGAGCTCGCTGAAGCGCTCGGCCAGGGTGGCGAAGATGTCGAAGTCCGTTCGCGTCTGCCACGGCGGGGAGATCGCCGGGTTGAAGGCGTGGACGAACGGGTGCATGTCCGTGCTCGACAGGTCGTGCTTCTCGTACCAGGTGGCCGCCGGCAGGACGACGTCGGCGAACAGGGTGGTCGACGTCATCCGGAAGTCCAGCGCGAGCAGGAGGTCGAGCTTGCCCTCGGGGGCCTCGTCCCGCCAGGTCACGTCCTGCGGCCGGGCCTCGGGCGGAGCCTCGTGCGCCCGGACGTCGTTCTCGGCCCCCAGCAGGTGCTTGAGGAAGTACTCGTTGCCCTTGCCGGAGGAGCCGAACACGTTCGCCCGCCACACCGTCAGCACCCGGGGGAAGTTCTCGGGGGCGTCGGGGTCCTCGCAGGAGAACCGGAGCCGGCCGGCGTCCAGCTCGTCGGCCACGAAGTCGCCGGGGGACCTGTCCGACCGCTGGATCGCGTCGCCGAGGTCGAGGGGGTTCCAGTTGAACGTCGGGAACGAGGGCATCCAGCCGAGGCGGGCCGACTGGGCGAGCACGTCCGCCATGGTCCTGCCGGTGAACAAACCCTGGCCCGTCGGGGAGGAGAAGGTGTCGGCGGAGAAGGTGTCGTAGCGCCATTGGTCGGTGGCGAGGTAGAAGAATGCGGTCCCGATCATCTGGCGCGGGGGCCGCGACCAGTCGGCGCTCATCGCGATCTGCTGGTGCCCCGTCAGCGGCCGGATCTTCTCCTGCCCGACGTAGTGGGCCCAGCCGCCGCCGTTCTTGCCCTGGCAGCCCGTGAGGGTGGTGAGGGTCAGGAAGGCGCGGTAGATCGTGTCCGAGTGGAAGTAGTGGTTGGTGCCCGCGCCCATGATGATCATTGAGCGGCCACCGGAGTCCACCGCGTTCTGCGCGAACTCCCGGCCGATGCGCTCCGCGGCGGGGGCGGGGACGCCGGTGATCTCGGCCTGCCACGCGGGGGTGCACGACGACGACGGGTCGTCGTAACCGGTGGGCCACGCGCCGGGCAGCCCGGGACGGCCGACTCCGTAGGTGGCCAGCAAGAGGTCGAAGACGGTGGTCACGCGCTGTCCGGCGACGATCCGGGTGGGCACGCCGCGCACGATCACGGACGCCGACCCGTCGGGGGCGTCGAACCGGGGAAGGGTGACCTCGACGGGCGCGCCGGGGGTGACCGCATCCGGCGCGTTCTCCCCGACGCGGGTGGAGCCGGGAGGGGGCGGCGCGGCGCTGTCCGGGGAGTAGAGGGTGAGCAGCGGGTCGACCTCGCCCAGCTCCAGGTTCCAGCGGCCGGCTCCCTCGGCTCCGTAGCGGAAGCCGAGCGAGCCGTTCGGGACCGTCGCCCGGCCGGTGGCGGCGTCCACCAGGACCGTCTTGTACTGCGCGTTCTCGCTCTCGTCACCGAGATCCGCGGCGACGAGGAAGCGCCCGGGAACCAGCGCGCCGTTCCGTTCCTCGAGGGTCACCAGGAAGGGCAGGTCGGTGAAGCGCTTGACGTAGTCGGCGAACATCGGGGTGGTCCGGTCGACGAAGAACTCGCGCAGGACGACGTGACCCATCGCCATGGCGAGCGCGCCGTCCGTGCCGGGAGCCGGAGCCAGCCACTCGTCGGCGAACTTCGTGGCGTCGGAGTAGTCGGGGGAGCAGACGACGACCTTCTGGCCGCGGTAGCGGGCCTCGGTCATCCAGTGCGCGTCCGGGCGTGCGGGTGACCGGGACGTTGGAGCCCCACAGCATCAGGTACGAGGCGTCCCACCAGTCGCCGGACTCGGGGACGTCGGTCTGGTCGCCGAACACCTGCGGGGAGGCGACGGGCAGGTCGGCGTACCAGTCGTAGAAGCGACAGCAGCGGTGCGCCGATCATCGAGTAGAAGCGGGCGCCGGCGGCGTGGCTGACCATGCTCATCGCCGGGATCGGGGCTGAAGGCGGCGATCCGGTCCGGCCCCCACGTCTTGATGGTGTGCACGTGGGCGGCGGCGGCGAGTTCGACGGCCTCGTCCCAGCTCGCCCGCACGAAGCCGCCCTTGCCGCGGGCCCGCTTGTACCGGCGCGCGAGCGCTCGGGGTTGCCGACGATCTCGGCCCATGCGAGCACCGGGTCGCCGCCGTGCCGGGCCTTGGCCTCCCGGAACAGCCCTAGCAGATGCCGCGGACGTAGGGGTAGCGGACGCGGGTGGGGGAGTAGGTGTACCAGGAGAAGGCGGCGCCGCGGGGGCAGCCGCGGGGCTCGTACTCCGGCCGGTCGGGCCCCGTCGTGGGGTAGTCGGTCTGCTGCGCCTCCCAGGTGATGATGCCGTCCTTGACGTAGACCTTCCACGAGCAGGACCCGGTGCAGTTGACGCCGTGCGTGGAGCGGACGACCTTGTCGTGGCTCCAGCGGTCCCGGTAGAAGGCGTCCGCGCTCGCGGCCGCCGATCTGGTGCACGGTCCGCAGGTCCGCGGACACCTCGCCCTTGCGGAAGTGGCGGCCTGTCCGCAGCAGCAACTCCTCGGCCGGGGAGTCCAGCCCCGGACTGCCGCCGCCGGAGTCCGCGGCCTGCCGCCGTGTCGTGCTCACGCCCCACCCCAGCTGCGGTCGGTTGAGGTCACTGCGATTCCCACCCTTCTTGCCCCACCTGGGGATCCACGACTACCAGACTGGCCGGTCCGCGCATTCTCATGCGTTCCGCATCATGCCTTCAGGCACACGACGGCGACCGGCGGGCCCCCCGATCGACGAACACCGAGGGTGCCGCGCCGCGAGCAGGACGAGCCGCGGTCTCCGTCAGACGTCAACACTGCCGACGAGGTCGCCGCGCGGGCAGGGCCCTTCGCCCTCTGTCATCGGGCCGAGGGTCCCTGCCACGAGCTCCGATCGGCGGTCAGGGGGTCCAGAGAAACGCGTGGCCTCGAGAGTCCGTCGTCGCGGCGGTTCCAGTGACCTGGCCCCGGGCGTTGATGGCCGCGGCGCTGCTGTCAGTTCCGCCCAGCGTACCGAGGTCCTGCATGCCCACCTGTCGGCGTCCACCGGTAGGCGTGGCGCTCGCCACCCGCCGTGAAGGAACTCCCGACGACGTACCCGGACCATTGATCCCGGTCGCCAACGGGATCGGGATCGCGACCGTCCCC
The DNA here is from genome assembly GCA_963786765.1 of uncultured Actinomycetota bacterium. Taxonomy (GTDB): domain Bacteria; phylum Actinomycetota; class Actinomycetes; order Actinomycetales; family Kineosporiaceae; genus DATKNA01. Next base: position 65,984 of record CAWBAJ010000006.1, read on the forward strand.
TCCCCGCCGAGGGTACCCAGATCCTGCATTCCGCCGGACGCCGTCCAGCGGAAGGGGTGGGTGGTCTGTCCATCCGCCAGGAGGGAGTATCCGGCGACCTGGCCCCGGCTGTTGATCACGGTCGCCCCGCTCTCCCTGCCGCCGAGCGTCCCGAGGTCCTGCATACCTCCGGAGGTGGTCCACAGGAACGCGTGGTTCCAGCCGGTCGAGCTGGCTGCGTATCCCACCACCTGGCCGCGCACATTGATCGCCCAGGCCGTGCTCTCCGTCCCGCCCCGGGAGGAGGATCGACCAGCGTGCCGAGGTCCTGCATGCCGGCCGACGGCGTCCATCGGAAGGCATGTCCCGCCCCGGTGCTCGTGGCCGCCGTCCCGACCACCTGGCCCCGATCGTTCATCGTGGACGAGAACGAGGCGGTGGCGCTGTACCCCCCGCCGAGGGTGCCGAGGTCTTCCATGCCGCCCGACGCCGTCCACCGGAACGCGTGACCCGCGTCGGCCGGCGTGGACGCGATCCCGGCGACCTGTCCCTGGGCGTTGATCGCGGTGGCGCTGCTTGACGCGCCTCCCAGGGTGCCGAGGTCCTCCATGCCCCCGAGCGGCGTCCATCGGAACGCGTGGGGTTGACCGCTCGCGGTGTCGGCGGTTCCCGTGACTTCGCCCAGTGCGCTGATCGCCTGGGCGGAACTGTTCGTCCCGCCGAGCGTGCCAAGGTCCTGCATGCCGCCCGACGCCGTCCACCGGAACGCGCCGCCGCTCGCCGCCGGCCGTCGTCGCGGTCCCCGCGACCTGGCCGCGCGCGTTCACCGCGTTCCCCGCGCTGAACGTCCCACCAGGCAGAGTGCCGAGGTCCAGCATGGTCGGTGCCCCGTCCACCGATCCGCCCGCCGTCGACGTGTCGGCGAGGGATGACGACGCTCCCGACATCGCGAGCATGCCCGTCAGGGCGACGCCGACGGCCACGACTGGTACTCGAGAACTTCTCACCATCGGTCCGCCTCCTTGTGGCCCCCGAGGTCGTGGTGACACAAGTTAGTGGCAACTCGGCCGGAGGGGGTACCAGTCACTACGGAGGGTGATGAGCGTCGACCACGGAGTTCGAGTCGCATCAGGCCTTGGCGATGGAGGGCGCACGCCGGGCCAGGACGGCGGACAGCACGAGGGTTCCCGCGGCGACGACGGCGAGCAGCATCAGGCCGATCCCGTAGGAGCCGTAGCGCTCGTAGAGCGACCCCATGACGAGGGGCGGAACGAAACCGCCGAGGCCGCCGGCGGCACCGACGACACCTGTCACGGAGCCGACCATGTTCTGCGGTGCGAGCAGGGCGACCAGGGCGAAGACAGCGCCGCTGGCCGCACCCAGGGCAGCGGCCATCGCGAGGAACGCGATCGTGCCGACGGGCGCCAGGCCCGGTGTCGTCGACTGCACGAGGGCGCCGACCACGACGACGGCGAACGCGGCGACGAGGACGCGGGCCGGGTGGATCCGGTCGGACAGCCAGCCGCCGACGGGCCGCATCACGACCGCGAGCAGCACGAAGCCGGCCATCTTGTTCGCGGCGTCGTCCTGGGTGAGGCCGTACGCCGACTTGAGATACGTCGGCAGGTAGACGCTGAAGGCGACGTAACCGCCGAAGCCGATCGCGTAGAGCGCAGAGGCCTGCCAGGTGACCGGCAGCCGGAACGTCGCCGCGAGCCGGGTCAGGAGCGGCTGCGACGGCACGCTCCGGTCGGGCGCCTCGCGGAGAACGAGCACGGCGAGCACCGCGTACGCAACGAGGGCGGCGGCCGTGAGCAGGAACGGGGCGGCGGTCCCGTTCGCCTTGACGAGCTTGACGGTGGTCAGGGCGCTGATGGCCGTCCCTCCCATGCCCGCGCCGAAGATGCCGATCGCCAGGCCGCGCCGCCGCGGCGGGAACCAGGCGTTCACGAACGGCACGCCGATGGCGAACGTGGTGCCGGCGAGGCCGAGGAAGAATCCCCCGATCAGCAGGCCCGCCAGCGACGTGTGGCCGGACAGCCCGAGATAGAGCACGGGCACGACCGTCGCGAGCGACACCAGCGGGAACATCACGCGGGCCCCGAACCGGTCGGTCAGTGCGCCGACGGGGATCCGTCCGACGGATCCGACGATCACGGGAACCGCGACGACGAGCGCCTGCTGCAGTGCGGTGAGCCCGAGACGGTCCTTGACCAGGGGGCCAAGGGGCGACAGCAGCGCCCAGGCCCAGAAGTTGACGGCGAAGCCCAGGGTCGCGACGGCGAGCATCACCCAGGGGGTGCGCGAGTTCGACGCCGGCGCTGTATCGGGTCTACCGGTGGATCGGCGGGTGGCGGGCTGGGCAGCGATGCTCGCCTGGGCACGGCGGTCGCTCATCGGCGGCGTCTCCGGTCTCGATCGGTGGATGTGGGTCGGGCGACAGGGCTCACGCGACGGCGAGGCGGCTCTTCCGCAGCTCCTCGCGCAGCTCGTCGTCGTCCATGACCAGGTAGACCAGGCCGCAGTCCTGCGGACCGGTCACGTCGACCTGGCACAAGGTGCAGGGTTCGCCGGGACGGAGCGGGCACCTGGGCTGCGGACGACGTCGCTCTCCTGCGCTCACGGCTCCATCCTGGCCGCATGGATTCCGGAGTAGCAGAGACGTTCGGCCCCTGACAAGGAGCCCATGGTCCCGGGACCCGCGCGTGTGCTCGGTTCCCGTCGGGAACCCGTTCGCAAAACAGGCCATGGTGCCCTGACGCGCCGCGGTTCCCGGCGTGTCGGGGGACCATGGCCGGAGATACGTACGCGGATGGGCGATCGGCAGGACGAGGAGGGTGGGCCCGTGCCCGAGATCCTGACGACCGACGGCGTCCGGCTCCGGGCGAGCGACGACGGCTCCGGGCCGCCGGTCGTCCTCGTCGCGGGGTACACCGCTCCCGCCGCCAGCTGGGCGTTCCAGATCGACGCGCTCACAGCGGCGGGCCACCGCGCGATCGGCCTCGACCGGCGGTCCCACGGGCGCTCCGAGGCCCCCTGGTACGGGCAGCGGATGGCGCGGCACGGCAAGGACCTGCACGACGCGCTGACGCAGCTGGACGTCGGCCCGGTCGTGCTGGTCGGCGGCTCGATGGGCGCGAGCGCGATCTGGGCGTACGTCGACCTGTTCGGGACGGACGGCGTCCGCGGAATCGTCAGCATCGACCAGACGCCGAAGATGATCAACACCGAGGACTGGCCGTACGGCTTCTACGGGCTCACGCCGGACACGTCCGGCACGTTCTTCGCCGACGGGATCCCGGCGACGGGACGAGGCCGAACCGTCGATCCGGCGAGCCCGGCGATACAGCGACTGATCCAGCGGGTCGGGCTCGACGGCCTGCCCGGCCGCCCGCGCCCCGAGACACTGCCGCTGCTGCGCGACCACGCCCAGCAGGACTGGCGTGACGTGATCGCCCGCGTCGACGTGCCCGTGCTCATGGTCGCGGGACGCCAGTCCCAGTTCTGGCCGTGCGAGCACGCCGAGGCCGCCGTCCGGGGCACCGCCCAGGGGCGCGCGGTGGTCGTCGAGGACAGCGGGCACGCGGTGAACTTCGACCGGCCCGACGAGTTCGGCCGGATACTGCTCGGCTTCCTGGGGGAGTTGTGACGGCGACGCAGGACGGCGTGCTCCGCGACATCGCGCGGCACGTGCCGGACGAGCGGATCCTGCGTGACCCCGACGTCACGGCTGGGCTCAGCCACGACGAGGCCGAGTGGGCGCCGGTGGGAGCGCCACGTGCCGTCGTCCGGGTCTGGGGCGCCGCTGAGGCGCGGGACGTCGTCCGGGCCTGTTACGCCCACGGCGTCCCGGTCGTGGCGCGCGGTGCCGGCACCGGACTCTCCGGCGGCGCGAACGCCGTCGACGGCTGCATCGTCCTCGCCCTCGACCGGATGAACCAGATCCTCGAGATCGACCCGCTGGAGCGGCTCGCCGTCGTCCAGCCCGGTGTCGTCAACGACGACCTGCGGGCCGCCGTCGCGCAGCACGGCCTCTGGTACCCGCCGGACCCGGCGAGCTCGCCCTGGTCGACCATCGGCGGCAACGTGGCCACGAACGCGGGCGGCGTCTGCTGCGTCAAGTACGGCGTCACGCGCGACTACGTGCTCGCGCTCGAGGTCGTCACGGGCACCGGCGAGCTCGTCCGGATCGGCCGGCGCACCGCGAAGGGTGTGGCGGGGTACGACCTCACCTCGCTGCTCGTCGGGTCGGAGGGGACCCTCGGGATCGTCACCGAGGTGACGTGCGGCTGCGCCCGCTGCCACCGCCTGCGATCACCGTCGCGGGGTACTTCTCCTCGATCGTGGACGCCGGCAGGGCGGTCCGGGGGACGGCGGCCGCCGGGCTGACGCCGTCCGCCCTCGAGCTCGTCGACCGGCACTGCCTGCGGGCAGTCGACGCGTGGAAGAACATGGGTCTGTCGGTGGAGGCCGAGGTCGTGCTGCTCGGCCGCGTCGACGAGCCGGGGATCGCCGGCGAGGCCGCTGCCGAACAGTTGGTGGCCTGCTTCGAGGAGGCCGGGGCCACCTGGGCGGCCCGGTCGACCGACCCGGCGGAGGGGGAGGCCCTGTTCGCCGCCCGCCGGCTCGCCTACCCGGCGCTGGAACGGCTCGGCCCGGTCCTCACCGAGGACGTGTGCGTGCCGAAGGCGAATGTGCCCGACATGCTCGAGCGCATCGAGCGGATCGCCGAGCGGCACGCGGTGAGGATCGCCAACCTCGCCCACGCGGGGGACGGCAACCTCCACCCGCTGCTTCTCACCGATCCCGGCGACGAGGACGCCCGGGCGCGCGCCCAGGCTGCCTTCGAGGACATCCTCGCCGAGGCCCTCGCGCTGGGCGGGACCGTCACGGGCGAGCACGGCGTCGGCCTGCTCAAGCGGCCGGGCCTCGCCGCGGAGCTCAGTCCTGCGGTGATGGCCATGCAGCGCGCGGTGAAGGACGCGCTCGACCCCAAGGGCATCCTCAATCCCGGAAAGGCCTTGTGAAGCAGAATCAGTCGCGTGGCACCAGCCGGTAGCCCCGGCCGGGCTCGGTCAGCAGCGAGACGGGGTGCGCGGGGTCGGGTTCGAGCTTGCGCCGCAGCTGGGCGAGAAAGACCCGGAGGTAGTGGGTCTCGGTGCCGTAGGCCGGTCCCCACACCTCCTTGAGCAGCACCGGGGCGTCGACGACGCGGCCGGGGGAGCGGGCCAGGACTTCGACCAGTCCCCACTCGGTGGGGGTGAGGCGGACCTCGTGCCCGTCCAGGTCCCGGACGACGCGCGCGTCGAGGTCGACGTCGAACGACGCGGCGTGGACGACGCCGCCGGGGGCGGCGGGTGCGGGCGGGGCGGCTCGGCGCAGGGCGGCGCGGATCCGGGCGAAGAGTTCCTCGGTGCCGAAGGGCTTGCCGAGGTAGTCGTCGGCACCGGCGTCGAGGGCCTGCACCTTGTCCGCCTGGTCCTGCCGGGCGGAGAGGACGATCACGGGCAGCCGGGACCAGGTGCGGACGGCGCGCAGCACGTCCATGCCGTCGAGGTCGGGCAGGCCGAGGTCGAGCAGCAGCACGTCGGGCCGGGCCCGGGCGACTGCTGCGAGGGCCGTCGCGCCGTCCGGTACGGCGACCGTCTCCCACCCCTGCGACCGCAGGGCAAGACCGAGCGTGCGGCGCAGGGTCGCGTCGTCGTCGACGAGCAGGACTGTCGTCACGCGGCCTCCCCGCCTACGACGGGCACCGAGAGCTCGACCGTCAGCCCGCCGCCCGCCGGTGCCGTGCAGTTCCAGGCCCACGCCCATCGCCTCGCAGAAGCCGCTGACGACTGCCATGCCCAGGCCGAGCCCGCCGGTGCGGGAATCGTCGAGGCGCTGGAACGGGACGAGCATCTCCGCGCGCCGACCGACGGGGACGCCAGGTCCGTGGTCCACGACGGACAGCCGCACAGCGCGGGCGCCGGCGGTCGGCGACCGGCCCACGACCTCCACCGGGGCGCCGTCGCCGTGGGTGAGCGCGTTCGCCACGAGGTTGGCCAGGACGCGTTCCAGCAGCACGGGGTCGGCGAGCAGCGGGGGCAGGTCCTCGGGGACGTCGAGGGTGACGCGCCCCGCCGGGACGTCGAGCAGGGCGGCGGCGGCCGCCTCGTCGGCGCGTACCGGTTGCGGGTGGACCACGAGGGCCCCGGTCTGGAGCCGGGACAGGTCGAGCAGGTTGGCGACGAGATCGCCGAGCCGGTCCGTGCCCGACTCGATGTCCGCCAGCAGCTGGCTCTCCTGCTCCGGGGTGAAGCTGGCGTCAGGACTGCGCAGGACCGAAACGGCGGCCTTGATCGCGGACAGCGGGGTGCGCAGGTCGTGCCCGACGGCGCGGAGGAGGGCGACGCGCGCTCGCTCGGTCTCCTCCAGCCGGGTCGCTCCGGCGAGGAGTTCCTCGGTCCGGCGGGCCCGCTCGGCCACCGCCGCGAGTTGGGTGAGGGAGGTGCGGTCCAGTGCGAGGGTCGGCGGCGCCGCCGCGACCAGGGCGGTGCCCTCGTTCCCGGCGGGAACGCGGATCAGCGAGCCGCCGCCGGGGTCGGGAACCACTCGCGAGCAGCAGCTGATGGTCGGCGTCCTCGAGCGCTGCCCATGCCAGCCGGAAGGTGCGCCGGATGTGCGCCAGGACGGCGGCGGCGTCGGCCTCCTCGAGCGGGATGCGGGTGAAGTCCGCCATTGTGTCGCGCTGCAGCTCCGCGCGGGTGGCCTCGACCAGGCGCCGGCGGGCGACGTCGACCAGGACCCCGGTGATCACTGCGACGGCGACGAAGACGGCCAGCGCCACCACGTTGTCGCGCCGGCCGATCGCCAGGGTGTGGAACGGCGGCACGTAGAACCAGTTGACCAGCAGGAACGCCGACAGGGCCGCGGCTGCCGCGCTCGCGGGCGTGCCGGCGACGGCGACCACGACCACCGCGAGCAGGTAGAGGAGCAGGACCGTCTGCAGCGCGAGCGTGTCCCGCCAGGGGTGCAGGAGCGCGGTGAGCGCCGGCAGGAGCACGGCAGCCGCCAGCAGGCCGGTCGCCCTGCGGCTCGGCCCGTTGCCGAGCCTGCTGCCGAGTTGATCGGGGTCCTGTCGGGCACTCTCCCGATCAACGTGCCGATCACTCACGCGTCAACTGTGCCAGCCTGCGCTCCTCTTGCGCCGAACTCGTCGTGCCGCCCGTTTCGGCCGGCGTCCGGCGGGCGTCCGGGCGGGCGTCCGGGCGGGCGCTCCCCTCGGCGTGGACGCGGTGCCGTCGAGGAGGCCGTCGCCGCGCAGGTGGGCCGGCACGCTGGTGACGAACACTCCTGGACGGAACAGCAACCGGGTCTTCAGCCGCAGCGCGCTCTGGTTGTGCAGCAGGTGCTCCCACCAGTGCCCGACGACGTACTCGGGCACGAACACACCGAGAACGTCGTGCGGGCCCGCGTCTCGCCGCCGCTCGTCGACGTAGGCGAGCACGGCCCGGGTGATGTCCCGGTAGGGCGTCTGGAGCACGACGAGCGGAACCGGGAGGTCGCGCTCCTCCCACTCCTGCAGAAGGGCGGCCGTCTCAGCGGGGTCGACCTCGGCCGTCACCGCGGTCAGCGTGGTGGGGCGGGTGGCGCGGGCGTAGGCCAGGGCGCGCAGCGTGGCGGTGTGCAGCCGTGCCACCGGGACGACCACGTGCACCCGGGCGGGGAGCGGGAAGCCCCCCGGCGCGGGCCGCAGCGCCTGGGCGACCTTGCGGTAGTGCCCGCGGATGGCCGTCATCATCCACACCAGCAGGGGCATCGCGATGGTGACGATCCACGCCCCGTGCACGAACTTGGTGGTGAGGACCACGGCGAGCACCAGTGCGGTCGACCCCGCGCCGATCGCGTTGACGATCCGGCTGCGGCCGATGCGCCTGCGGGCGGCCCGTTGGGTGGTCGTGGTGAGTTCGCGGGTCCAGTGCCGCACCATCCCCCTTGCGACAAGGTGAACGAGACGAACACGCCGATGATGTACAGCTGGATAAGCCGGGTGGTGTCGGCGTCGAAGGCGACCACGAGCGCCGCCGCGAGCAGGCCGAGTGCGACGATCCCGTTGCTGAAGACCAGGCGGTCGCCGCGGCGGGTGAACTGCCGTGGCAGGTAGCCGTCCCGGGACAGCAGCGACGCCAGCACGGGGAATCCATTGAAGGCGGTGTTGGCGGCGAGCACGAGCACGGCCGCGGTGAACGCCTGGGTCAGGTAGAACATCACGGACGCGCCGCCAAAGGCGGCCGCGCCGAGCTGTGCGATCACGGTCTGCTGGGCGGCGTCCGGGGGCAGCCCCAGCGCGGTCGGGTCCTCGGCGATGTGCACGCCGGACGTCAGGGCCAGCACCGTGATGCCGCCGAACATCGTGACGGCGAGGATGCCCATGGCGGCCAGTGTCCGGCGGCGTTGCGCGACTTCGGGAGCCGGAACGACGGAACGCCGTTGCTGATCGCCTCGACGCCCGTCAGGGCGGTGCAGCCGGAGGAGAACGCGCGGAGCAGCAGGAGCAGGAGCGCGACCCCGGTGAAGCTCCGCTCGGCGTGCAGCGGCAGGGCTGCGGACGCCGCCACCACCGGGTTGCCCATCACGCTGCGGATCCCGCCAACGACGATCAGGAGCAGGATGCTCGCGACGAAGCCGTAGGTCGGGACGGCGAACGCGCGCCCCGACTCCTTGACGCCCCGCAGGTTGGCGGCCACGAGCGCGGCGACAGCTGCCACGGACAGCACGACCTCGTGCGGGGCGAGGCGCGGGGAACGCGGAGACGACGTTGTCCATCCCGGCGACGACGCTGACGGCGACCGTGAGGACGTAGTCGACCATCAGAGCGCTCGCCGCCACGAGCGCGGCCCGAGGCCGAGGTTCTCCCGGCTGACGGCATAGGCCCCGCCGCCGTTCGGGTACGCGTAGCAGGTCTGCCGGTACGAGGCGACCACCACGACGAGAAGGGCGATCACGGCCCCGGCGGCCCACCAGGCCAGGTGCAGGAGCGCGGCCCCGCCGATCGCGAGGACCAGCAGGATCTCCTGCGTCGCGTAGGCCACCGACGACAGTGGGTCGCTGCAGAAGACGGCCAGCGCGATCCGCTTCGGCAGCAGGGTGTCGTCGAGCCGGTCGCTCGCGAGCGGACGACCCACCAGGAGACGCTTGGGCGCAGTGGTCACGTCTGTAGGTCTACGTCGAGCGGACGGCGTCCAGGGGTCGTCGCGACGCGACCCTGACACTCCAGGCGCCGCTCTTTACGCAACCCTGACGGGCGGTCCGGTGAAGATCCGTCGAGCGTCAGCGCTGGAGGCGGAGGAGCTCCCCGGGGGTGCAGCCGAGCGCATCGCAGATGGCCGTGAGGGTGTTGAAGCGGATCGCCCGGGCGTGCCCGTTCTTGAGGATGGACAGGTTCACGACAGTCACTCCGACTCGCGATGACAGCTCGACCAGGGTCATCCCCTTGGCTTGGAGCAGTTCGTCGAGATGTACCGAGATCCGGTGGTCAGCTGCCTCGGGCATCAGATGACGGTGTCCAGTTCGGCCCGCATGGCCACGCCGCGGTCGAGGATCGTCCCCAGCGCGACGAAGATCAGTCCGACGGCGACCCAGCCCAGCGGGGACTGGTGGGGCTTGAACGTCTCCGGAGTGGTGAGCATCGTCCAGGACAGGACCCCCTGCGCGAGCTGGCTCAGGAGCCAGACGGCCAGGCCGGCCAGGGCGGTGAGCTTGCCGACGGCCACCAGCGCCCGCGCACTGCTGGAGGTGAACGGATCGGTGGCCTGCGCGACGCGCAGGAGGTCGGCCATCCGCCGGGCGATCTCAGCGACCAGCACGAGGCCGGGCAACGCGGTGAGCAGGTAGAGCAGCCGTTGGGCCAGGGTCGCGTCGTGGATCGCGAACGGGACCCACCCGGAGGGGTCGACAGTGACGCCGGCTGTGACGGCGCGGCCCGACGCGAAGGGTGACAGCGCCGTGGCCGGCAGCTCCTGGATCACCGGGGAACCCGGGATGAACGCGATGACGAGCAGGGCCACCGCCAGGCACAGCGCGGCGATGAAGACGAACGAGGCAGTGGCACGCAGCCAGCGCAGCCAGGTGGCGAGGCGTTTCTCCAGCATGACAAGGACTCCAGGGCGTATCGACAGACGATATGGATATCGAGAGACGATATGCTCCCGGATGAGGCGCGTCAACCCTGATGGCCGACGATGCGGCCTCGTCGGGACCAGGACGAAGATCATGCTCGTCAGATGCGCGGCTGGGTGATCGGCAAGTGGCCGTCGACGAGGTGGCGAACGAGCATCTCGCGAGCATGATCTTGAACTAGCGGGGTTCCCCGCGGCGGGGGAGACGTCGCACAGGCCGGCCGAGCAGGACGCCGGCGACCACGGTCAGAACCGCGAACGAGGCCGTCGCGCCGAGCCGCTCACCGGTGCTCATGGCCACGTCCGCGAGGAGGCGCGCCACGCCCTGCCCGAGCAGGGCGAGGCCGAGCGCGACGTTCAGCGCGAGCATGACGACGACGATCCACCCGAGGATCAGGACCCTTCGTCGTGGCGTCACCACGGCTGTTTCCCCGGTCGGGGCACGGACGGCTGTGCCGTCCCTTCCGTCGCCGAAGGGGGGCGTAGCGTCAGAGGGCCGGGGCCTTTCGGTTGCGACCGTATGTGCTGCCCCGTGCACTGGGGCAGCACATACGGTCGCGAGGAGGTCTCCCCTCCCGTCAGAGATCGTGCGAGGCGTGGGTGCTGCTGCTCCGGTACTCGGTGTACTGGTACGGGTTGTCCAGCACCTCGTTCTCGGGCACCTCGGGGTGCATCCCCGCCACCCACGCGTCCTCGCCGAGCTCGGACCGCAGGTACTCGACGGTGCCCTCGACCTCGCGTCGCGCGGCCGCGAGGTCGAGGCCGAGAAGGCGGTGCTCGTGCTTCACCGGCCGGCCGTCGACGAGCACCGTGTGCACGTCGCCACGCTGCGCCTGGAACGCGACGTGTCCGTAGGGGTTGATCAGCGGGAACATCGCCGGGGACGCGTCGTTCTTGATCAGCACGACGTCGGCCTTCTTCCCCGGCTCGAGGCTGCCCACGACGCCGTCCAGACCGAGGGCCCGCGCGCCGCCTCCGGTCGCCCACTCCACCACGTGCTCCGCGCGCAGGTGGCAGTTCGTCACCGTCTCGCCCTTCGCGTGGGCCTCGAAGTGCTCCCGTGCCCGGTCGGCACCCAGGGTGGCGCGCATGGCGGAGAAGAGGTCGGCACTCCACCAGACACTCGTGTCCATCGACAGCGAGACCGGGATGTCGTGGTTCCGCAACGTCCACGTGGGTGGGTAGCCCTGCCCGGCGCTCTCCTCGCTCTCGGTGGCCAACGACACGGAGCCGCCGCTCGCGGCGATGCGCTGGTAGGAGTCCTCGTTCAGGGTGGCCGCGTGCACGTAGATCGTCTGCGGTGTGGCGAACCCGTTGTCGTAGATGAGCCGGATGCCGTCGTCGTTCGTGGCGCCCCAGACGCCGGCGTGAGTGGTGACGGGCACGCCGAGGTCGCGGGCGACCTCGAAGGCGGCGCGCTCGGGGAACGCAGGGTCGCCGGTGACGTCGAAGGCCATCTGGAACCCGAGCATGTCGTCGCCCGCGGTGAACCGGCGGCTCACGAAGTCGCGGAACTCCGGTCGCGTGGACCACTCCCACGGCCCCGCCTGGATGTTGCCGTAGGCGAGGACGAACCGGCCCGGGACCGCCTGCAGCGCGTCGACGGCGGCGTCGGCGTGCTCGGTGGTCTGCAGCCCGTGCGACCAGTCGACGGTCGTCGTCACCCCGGCGTCGAGGGACTCGATCGCTGACAGCAGGTTGCCCGCGTGCACGTCCTCCGGCCGGAACTTCTTGCCGTGCTCGAGGTAGTACCAGACGAAGTACTGAGTGAGGGTCCAGTCGGCCCCGTACGCGCGCATCGCCGCCTGCCACATGTGGCGGTGCGTGTCGATCATGCCCGGCATCACGATGCCGCCGGAGGCGTCGATCTCGAAGGTGCCGTCGGGGACGTGGAGGCCGGGTCCGACACCCTCGATGCGCTGGCCGACGACGAGGACGTCGGCGTCGCGGAGCACCGACCGGGCCGGGTCCATGGGCAGGACGGTGCCGCGCCGGAACACGATCGGGCGACCCGCCTCGGGCGCCTCGTGGCTGCTGGCTTCGGTCATGGCGCCCTCCTGCTGCTCGATGGCCCGGTGCCAGACGGCATCCCACGGCGCCGGACGAGTGTCCGTACAACGGTCGCGGCTCGGCCATCGTCACGATGAACCGGTGCCGGAGGGCCCGTCAAGACCCCCTGTGCGGGCTACCCTCGGGGGACCAGGAGCGTTGAGAGGGGGCTCACGTGCCGCGGCGAGACGACGACCCCGACTTCGTCGAGGCCGTGGCGCGAGGGCTCGACGTGCTCAAGGCCTTCGGGCCCGACCGGCCGCGGATGACCCTCGCCGAGGTCGCCGCCCGGACCGGCCTGGCCCGGCCGACGGCCCGCCGGATCCTGCGGACGCTGATCGCCCTGGGCTACGTGCGCGCCGGACGATCCTGCCTTCGCGTTGACCCCGCGGGTGCTCGAGCTCGGCATGGCGTACGTCCAGTCGCTGGGCCTGTGGGATGTCGCGCGGCCGCACATGGAGGCGCTCGTGCGGCGGACGGGGGAGTCGAGCTCCATCGCCCAGCTCGACGGCTCCGACATCGTCTACATCGCACGCGTCGCCGTCCCGAAGATCATCACGCTGCGCGTGGCCGTCGGCACCAGATTCCCCGCTGCGGCCACGTCGCTGGGCAAGGTGCTGCTCGCGGGGCTTCCTCCTGCCGACGTGGACACCGCACTCGGGCAGCCGAGCCGGGCGGGCGTGCAGGCGCGGTGGCGGCCGGACCGGGCCGAGCTGGACGACGTCCTGCGCGAGGTGCGCGCCAGGGGCTGGGCGCTCACCGACGAGCAACTCGCGCCGGGCATCCGGTCGGTCGCCGCGCCCCTGCGGGACGCCAAGGGGCGGGCGCTCGCGGCGATGAACGTCACCGTCCACGCGGCCGAGACGAGCGTCGAGACCCTGACCGGCAGCTACCTGCCGCTGCTGCTCAGAGCGGCCGGCGACATCAGTGCCGACTTCGCCCGCTACCAGTCGGTGCCCGTGGCCAATGTCGAGGGTGCCGAGAGTGCCGAGAGTGCCGAGAACCTCGAGAGGCCGGCGTCGTCCGCCTGAGGGCGCTCCGGGAAGGGTTGACAGGCTCCACGGGTGCCCGAAGACTCGCGGACACCTGTCCGCTGTGCAGACGACGAGCGATCAGGGGGACCTGTGACCCACTTCCCGCTGCTGCCGACCATGCTCGTGGGCAGCTACCCGCAGCCCGACTGGCTGATCGACCGCGCGAAGCTGGCCGGCCGGTTCCCGCCGCGCGTGCGCGCAAGGGAGCTGTGGCGGGTCGAGCCCGACCTTCTCGCCGAGGCGCAGGACGACGCGACCGTCCTCGCGATCCGGGCCCAGGAGCGGGCGGGGCTCGACATCCTCACCGACGGGGAGATCCGTCGGGAGAGCTACTCCAATCACTTCGCGACGGCGCTCGAGGGGGTCGACGTCGACAACCCGGGCACGGCGCTCGACCGCAGCGGGCACCCGAACCCGGTGCCACGCGTCGTCGGACCCATCCGCCGGCCGCAGCCGGTGCAGGTGCGCGACCTGCAGTTCCTGCGCGCACAGACCGAGCGGCCGGTGAAGATCACCGTTCCCGGGCCGTTCACCATGAGCCAGCAGGCACAGATCGAGCACTACTCGGATCCGGCCGAGGCGGCGATGGACTACGCGGCCGCGGTCAATGCGGAGATCAAGGACTTGTTCGGCGCAGGCGCGGACCTGGTGCAGATCGACGAGCCGTACATGCAGGCGCGGCCGGACGCGGCCCGCGAGTACGGCGTCGCGGCCCTGCAGCGGGCGTTGGACGGCGTGACCGGCAGGACGGCCGTCCACATCTGCTTCGGGTACGCCGCGATCATCCACGAGCGGCCGTCGGGCTACTCGTTCCTGGGGGAGCTGGCCGACGTGCCGGCTCAGATGGTGTCGATCGAGACCGCGCAGTCGGGGCTCGACCTCGCGGTCCTGCGGGACCTGAGCGACAAGACGGTGATCCTCGGGGTTCTCGACCTGTCGTCGCCGGAGGTGGAGTCGGTCGACACGGTCGCGGGGCGAGTGCGGCGCGCGTTCGAGTACCTCCCACCGGAGCAGGTCGTGATCGCACCGGACTGCGGCATGAAGTACCTGCCGCGCCGGAGCGCGGAGGGCAAGATGCGGGCGATGGCGGGTGCGGCGGCGCTGCTGAGGAAGGAGCTCGGGATGACGCAGGAGGCGGCGGGGCCTGCGCCCCTGCTGGTGACCGAGGACACGATCACCGACCTCGCCGAGCAGCGATGGGGAACAGCGCGTGACCCGCGGCTGGCAGAGGTGATGACGTCGCTCGTGCGGCACCTGCACGAGTTCGCCCGCGAGGTGCGGCTCACCGAGGACGAGTGGATGGCGGCCATCAGCTGGCTGACCCGCACGGGGCAGATGTCGGACGAGAAGCGGCAGGAGTTCATCCTCGCCTCCGACGTGCTGGGGCTGTCGATGCTCGTCGTCCAGATGAACAACCGGTTCGACACCCGCGCGACGCCGGCGACGGTGCTCGGGCCCTTCTACATCGAGGGGTCGCCGGAGTTCGGGTACGGCGGGGACATGTCCGACGGTGTGGAGGGCGATCCGCTGTTCGTGCACGGGACCGTATGCGACCCCGACGGCCGGCCGGTGCCGGGGGCGGTCCTCGACGTGTGGCAGGCGGACGCGGACGGCGCCTACGAGGCGCAGCTCGAGGTCGACGAGGCGCGGCTGCGGGGGAGGTTCCGGTCCCGCGAGGACGGCGCCTACTGCGTGCGGACGATCGCTCCGAAGGGCTACACCATCCCGATGGACGGGACGGTCGGTGACCTCATCGCCGGCACCACGATCAGCGAGTACCGCCCGGCACACGTGCACTTCCGGGTGGACGCGCAAGGCTGCCGGCCGCTCGTCACGCACCTCTTCCAGGAGGGTGCGCCGTACCTCGACAGCGACGTGGTCTTCGGGGTGAAGCAGCAGCTCGTGGTGCGGTTCGAGCGGCACGAGGCCGGCGGGACGCCGACGGGCGCCGAGCTGGACAGGCCGTGGCTCGAGGCCAGGTACGACTTCGTCCTGCAGCCGGCCGGCGCGTCGATGGACGGGAGCGTGCGTGGACGGACCTGACGCCACGACAGAACCGGGCGGGCCGCTGGCCGGGATCCTCGTCGCCGACTTCTCCCGCGTGCTGGCCGGTCCCTACGCCTCGATGCTGCTCGCCGACATGGGCGCGGACGTCGTCAAGGTGGAGAGCCCCGGCGGCGACGACACCCGGACCTGGGTCCCGCCGGTCCGCGACGGCGTCTCGACGTACTTCCTCGGCGTCAACCGGAACAAGCGGTCGGTGGCGCTCGACCTCAAGGACGCCGCGGACCTCGCCCTCGCCCGCGAGCTGGCCACCCGCGCCGACGTCGTGCTGGAGAACTTCAAGCCCGGCGGGCTGGACCGGTTCGGCCTCGGCTACGACGAGATCGCGGCCGCGAATCCCGGCATCGTGTACGCCTCGATCAGCGGGTTCGGCTCCGGTGGCGGCCGGTCGCTGCCCGGCTACGACCTCATCGTGCAGGCGATCTCGGGCCTGATGAGCCTCACCGGCGATCCGGCCGGGCCGCCGTTCCGCGCCGGCATCTCCGTCTTCGACGTCATGACGGGCCTGCACGCCACCATCGGCGTCCTGGCTGCTCTGCACCACCGCGACCTCACCGGGCGAGGCCAGCACGTCGAGGTCAACCTGCTCTCGTCCGCCCTGTCCGGGCTCGTCAACCAGTCCAGCGCCGTGGTCGCGGGCGGCGTCGTCCCGATGCGGATGGGCAACTCGCACCCGAGCCTGTTCCCCTACGACGCCCTCCCAGCCGCCGACCAGGAGCTCATCATCACCGCGGGCAACGACGGCCAGTTCCGCACCCTGTGCCAGGTGCTGGGCGTGCCCGAGCTCGTGGAGGACCCGAGGTTCCGTGGCAACCAGGACAGGACCGCGAATCGCGACGAGCTCCGGGCGCTGCTGATCGAGCGCCTCGGGACGCGGACGGCGGACGAGTGGTTCACCGAGCTCATCGCCGCGGGCGTGCCGTGTGGCCCGATCAACACCGTGGACGGCGGGGTGGCCTTCGCCGAACGGCTGGGCCTCGATCCCGTCGTCCGGATCGGCCCGGACGCCGTGCCGTCCGTCCGCCACCCGATCACGTTCTCGGCCACGCCCGCCCGGTACGCGCTGCCGCCGCCCGGGCTCGACGAGCACGGCGACGCCGTCCGGGCCTGGCTCGCGGAGCCGGCCGAGCCGGCCGAATCTGCCGAAACCGCCGGGGCGTCCGAATCCGCCCGGGGGCCGGCATGACCGAGCGGCCGACCTACCCGACCGCGCTGGGGACTTCCGACGCCGACAGCATCAGGCTGCTCGGGCAGGACCTCGCCGCCGACCTCATGGGCAAGGTCGGGTTCGGGGAGCTCGCGTTCTGGCTGGTCGCGGGGCGCCGCCCGACGGCCGGCCAGGTGCGCGTGTTCGAGGCCGTGCTCGTCGCCCTCGCGGACCACGGCTTCACACCGACCGCGATCGCCGCTCGCGTCACCTACCTCAGCGCCCCCGACTCGCTCCAGGGCGCGCTCGCCGCCGGCCTGCTCGGGGGCGGTTCCCGGTTCCTGGGCGTCACCGAGGACGCCGGGCGCTTCCTGGCCGACGCCCTCGCCGCTCAGAGCGCGCTGCCGAGCGACGACGCCGGCTGGGACGCCCTCGCGCTGGACATCGTCCGCGAGGCCCGCGCCGCCGGCCGGTACGTGCCCGGGCTCGGGCACCCCGTCCACAAGGTCACCGACCCCCGCACACCCGTCCTCCTCGCGATCGCCGAGGAGGAGGGACTGCGTGGACCGCACCTGCGGCTCTACGAAGCGATCGGCCGGGTCCACCCGCAGGTCCTCGGCAGGACGCTGCCGCTCAACGGGGCAGGCGTGTGCGGAGCGGCGCTGGCCGATCTCGGCCTGCCGGTCGAGATGCTGCGCGGGTTCGCGCTGCTGGCGCGCGCCGCCGGCCTGCTCGGCCAGCTCGCCGAGGAGCGGCGCCGGCCCATCGCGATGGACATGTACATGGACATCGACAGGAACGCCGTCTATGTCCCGGACGACGACACGAACGATGGCAGGGACGACAGCACGACGGCGAGTGAGGAGAGGCCGATGGCCGAGCTGGCGGCGGTGATCGCGTCGACGCACCACCCCTTCTACTACAAGGCGAGCACCGCCCCGCCCGACCAGGCCCCGCCGTTCGCGGCGGAGTGGGTCCGCAAGGTGGAGGCGTTCCGGGAGACCCTGACCCGCGCGAACCCCGACGTCCTCCTCCTGGTGGGCTCCGACCACTTCCACCAGCTGTGGCTCGACAACATGCCGCAGTTCCTCGTCGGCCACGCCGAGGAGTACGACGCGAACTGGTACAACGAGGAGCGGGAGTTCGGGCTGCCGAGAATGCACATGCGCGGCGACCGGAACCTCTCCGGGCATCTCCTGCGCGGGGGCCTGGACGCCGGGTTCGACCTCGCCTTCAGCAACGAGCTGCGGCTCGACCACAGCGTGACGTGCCCGATCATCACGCTCCGCCCGCAGAACGACCTGCCCGTCGTCCCGGTCTACACGAACATCTTCGCGCCGCCGCTCCCGCTGCCGAAGCGCTTCGTCGAGCTGGGCAAGCTGCTGCGCGAGCTGGTCGAGGCGTGGCCGAGCGACAAGCGCGTCGCGATCATCGGCACCGGTCACCTGTCCCTCGAGCTGGGCGGCCCGCGCCAGTTCGGGCCGCACGGCCCGGACCCCGAGTTCGACGCCAGGGCGGTCGAGTGGATCGCGAACGGCGACCTCGACGGGTGCCTCTCCGAGGTGACCCTCGACAGCCTGCACGCGCCGGGCAACGCCACCCACGGCTTTATGGACTTCATGCTCATGATGGGTGTGGCCGGGGAGAACGCGAAGGCGGACCACGTCGACACCTTCGACCTGTTCCACACCATGGAGGCGTACTTCACCTGGTACCCGAACGGAGCCCCGGAGTGAGCAAGTACCTGGTGAACAAGTTCCTCTACACCGTCGACCGGGACCCCGAGCTCGTGGAGCGCTACCGGGAGGATCCCGCCGGAACCGTGGCGTGGTGGGAGGCCGAGCAGGCGAATCTGATCCTCAACTGCCACGAGGCGGAGTCGAGCAGCTGGCTCGCCTTCGACGACGCCGAGCGCGCCGCACTCGCCGCCCACGACTATCCGGCGCTGTTCGACCTCGGCGCCCACCCGTTCCTCACGCTGACGCTGTTCATCGCCATGTTCGAGCGCGATCACGAGGAGCCGCTGGGGTTCCAGTTGGAGTACGCCCAGCGGCTCGCCGACCGGGCCCTGCCCTATCCGGACATCACGACGTGACCATGGCGCAGAGCCCTGCCGATCCGCCGGACCTCGAGGTCACCGCCGCGCTGCTGCGGGCGTACGGCGGGCCGCCCGAGCCGGCTCCGCACCGGTTGCCGGACCTGGGCCCCGGGGAGGCGCTCGTCCAGGTGACCGCGGCCGCCGTCGCACCGCTCGACCTGCTCTGCGCGACGGGGACGTCGTACTTCGGCCCCCCGGCGTTGCCCTACGTCCCGGGCGTGCAGGGCGTCGGCGTCGTCGTCCGCGGGGACGGGCCCGCGCCCGGAACCCGCGTGTGGTTCAGTACCGACGCCGGGATGCGGCCCGGCGACGGGAGCCTCGCGGAAGCGGCGGTCGTGCCTGCGGACCGCCTCGTGCCGATTCCCGCAGGAGTGCGGGACGTCGACGCCGCGGCGCTCGGCCTCTCCGCGGTCGCCGCCTGGATGGCGCTGACCCGGCGCGGACAGCTCCGGGCGGGGGAGCGCGTGCTGGTCCTCGGCGCCGGCGGCGTCGTCGGGCAGGTGGGGGTCCAGGTCGCCGCCGCCCTCGGTGCCGGGGTCGTCGTCGCGGCCAGCCGCCGCGAGCCGGCTCGGGAGCGGGCCCTGCGGTGCGGTGCCACCGCTGCGGTGGACCTGGCGGAGGCCGACGTCGACGAACTCGAACGCAGGCTGCGCGCGGCGGCCGGCGGTGAGGTGGACCTCGTTCTCGATCCCGTCTGCGGCGACGCCTCGACCGCCGCGCTCCGCGTCCTTGCGGAGCACGGACGGCTCGTCCACCTCGGCTCCGCCGGCGGTCCCACCGCCGTCTTCGCCTCCGCGAAGCTGCGCAGCGCCTCGAACAGCATCCTCGGCTACACCAACAACTCCCTCATGCCCGGTCAGCGCGAGGAGGCGTTGACCGAGGTTCTCGAGCTGGCGGCCGCTGGACGGTGTTACGTCGAGGTCGAGCGGTTCCGGCTCGCCGACGTCGCGGAGGCCTGGACGAGGGCGGGTTCGAGCCCGCAGGGCCGGGTCGTCGTCCAGATGCCCTGACCTGGACCCTGGCGCTCCTGCTTACCGGGCGTCGGGAGCGCTGCCCTCGATCGCCGCTCGTCCCGCCTCCAGACGCGCGACGGGAACCCGGTACGGCGAGCAGGAGACGTAGTCGAGGCCGGCGCCTGCGAAGAAGTGGATCGACGCGGGGTCGCCGCCGTGCTCGCCGCACACCCCGACCCGCAGGTCCGGTCGCGTGGCCCGTCCCCCGGCGACGGCGAGGGAGATCAGCGCGCCGACGCCCGTGGTGTCGATGGACTCGAACGGCGAGACGTCGAGGATCCCGAGAGCGAAGTAGCGGGGGAAGAAGCTGCCCTCGACGTCGTCGCGCGAAACCCCCAGGTCATCTGGGTCAGGTCGTTCGTGCCGAAGGAGAAGAACGAGGCCTCGCGGGCGATCTCGCCGGCGGTGAGAGCGGCCCGGGGGACCTCGATCATCGTGCCGAGTGGGATGGCCGGGGCGTCCGGGACCGAGGCGAGCACGCGCTCGAGCTCGGGCCGTACGGCCTCCAGCTCGCGGACGGTGGCGACGAGCGGAACCATGATCTCGGGCCGTGGATCGAGCCCTTCGCGCACGAGGAGGGCCGCGGCCTCGGCGACGGCGCGCACCTGCATGGCGACCAGGCCGGGGATGACGGTGCCGAGCCGGACCCCGCGCAGCCCGAGCATCGGGTTCTGCTCGTGGATCTGCTCGACCGCCGCGAGGAGCTCCCGGTCGTGCTCGGCCTCCGGGTCGGTGCGACGCGCGTCGTCCGCCCGCGTCACCCGCTCGATGAGATCCTCGAGGCGCGGCAGGAACTCGTGCAGGGGCGGGTCGATGAGGCGGATCGTGACGGGGAGCCCGTCCATCGTCGCGAAGGATCTCGACGAAGTCGGCGCGCTGCAGCGGGAGCAGGGCGGCCAGCGCGGCCTCGCGGCATCGTCGGACGACGCCAGCACGAGCCGCTCGATCAGCGCGCGCCGCTCGCCGAGGAACATGTGCTCGGTGCGGCACAGGCCGATGCCCTGCGCGCCGAAGCGGCGGGCGCGCGCGGCGTCGTCCGGGGTGTCAGCGTTCGCCTGCACCCCGAGCCGGCGCGACCTGGTCCGCGTGGCGGGTCAGCCGGTCCACCGCGGCGACGACGTCGTCCCCGTCGGGCACGACCCCGGACTCGAAGTACTCCACGATCGGCGACGGCCGCACCGGGACCTCACCGCGGTAGACGCGGCCGTGGTCCCGTCGACGGACAGCACGTCGCTGACGTGTAGGACCAGGTCGCCGACGGTGAGGGTGCCGGCGTCCTCGTCGATCAGGATGCGTCGGCGCCGCAGACGCAGGGCTTGCCCATGCCGCGGGCGACCACCGCCGCGTGCGAGGTCTTCCCGCCGTGGCTGGTCAGCACGCCCTGACGCGACGATCATGCCGGGCAGGTCGTCCGGGGTCGTCTCGCGGCGGACCAGGATCACGGGCCCGGTCGCGGCCCGCGCCGCTGCGGAGCTCGAGCACGATCTCGCCCACCGCCGCTCCGGGGGAGGCGGCGACGCCGGTAGCCACCAGCTCCTCCGCGGCGGAGGCCGCGAACGACGGGAACATCAGATGGGTGAGCTGTGCGCCGGTGACCCGCAGCAGTGCCTCGTCGAGGTCGATCAGGCCCTCGTCGACCAGCTGGCAGGCGATGACGAACGCCGCGGCCGCCGTGCGCTTGCCGACGCGGGTCTGCAGCATCCACAGCGTGCCGCGCTCGATCGTGAACTCGATGTCACAGAGGTCGCGGTAGTGGTGCTCGAGGCGGTCCATGTAGCCGAGGAGCCGGTCGAAGCTGTGCTTGTCCAGCCGTTCCAGCTCCGCCAGCGGGATCGTGTTGTGGTCACCGGACACGACGTCCTCGCCCTGCGCGTCGACCAGGTAGTCCCCGTACACGCCGCGCTCGCCGGTCGCAGGGTCCCGGGTGAACGCCACGCCGGTGCCCGAGTCGCGGCCGAGGTTGCCGTACACCATCGCCATCACGTTCACGGCGGTGCCGAGGTCGGTGGGGATGTGCTCCTGGCGCCGGTAGGCGATGGCGCGCTCGGAGTTCCACGACGCGAAGACCGCGTGGATGGCGGCGAAGAGCTGGATGTGCGGGTCCTGCGGAAAGGGCCGGCCGGTCGCCTCGACCACGATCTGCTGGAACTCGCGCACCACCCGCCGCAGCACGTCCACCGGGAGGTCCGCCTCGGCCGTGACGCCGGCACGGCGCAGCTCCGCGTGCAGCACCGCGTCGAAGCGCTCGCCGGGGATCCCCTCGACTGTCCTGCCGAACATCTGGACCAGGCGCCGGTAGGAGTCCCACGCGAACTGCTCGTCGCGGCTGCGCACCGCGAGGCCCGCCACCGTCTCGTCGTTCAGGCCGATGTCGAGGACCGTCTCCATCATCCCCGGCATCGAGAACTTGGCGCCCGACCGCACCGACACCAGCAACGGATCCGCACGGTCGCCCAGTCGCCGTCCCGCTCGCTCCTGGAGGGCGCGCAGCGAGGCGACGATCTCGGCCTGAGGCCCTCCGGCTCCACGCCGGTCGCCAGGTAGGCCCGGCAGGCGTCGGTGGTGATCGTGAACCCGGGCGGGACCGGGAGACCCAGCCTCGTCATCTCGGCGAGATTGGCCCCCTTCCCGCCCAGCAGGTCCTTCATGTCCTTGTCGCCCTCGTCGAACGCGTACACGTATTTCGCGCTCTGTCGCCGGGCGGGACCGGTCGCCTGCCCGCTCGTCCTCGGGATCTGGATCGTCATCGTGCTTCTCCTCCACCGCTCGGTGGTCGCGTATGCCGTCGTCGACGGCTGATGGCAGTGCAGGGGACTCACGCCCCGGTGATCTCACGGCCGGTGATCTCGTCGGGCCGCAGCGCGACCCACACGGGTTCGGCGTCGAAGCCGGCCCACGCGGGAACGCCGAGCGCCTCGTAGCGCTCGATCTCGTGGGCGTCGTAGACGGTGGAGATGCTGCCGCGCACCAGCACGCTCCAGCCCGTGCGGGTTCCCGGCTCGAAGTCGTCGACCTCGAACGCCGCCACCTCGGCGGAGCGTGCCGCCTGGAGCTTGGAGCCCCACGTCGTCCTGAAGACGATCGTCATGCCGTCGACGCCGTGGTTGACGGGCAGGACGACGGGACTGCCGTGCTGGACGAAGGCGAGCCGTCCGACGGTGGCCGCCCGCAGCCTGGCGAGGCACTCGTCCAGGGTGA
Organism: uncultured Actinomycetota bacterium; assembly: GCA_963786765.1. Classification (GTDB taxonomy): domain Bacteria; phylum Actinomycetota; class Actinomycetes; order Actinomycetales; family Kineosporiaceae; genus DATKNA01. The sequence goes on from CAWBAJ010000006.1 coordinate 88,726, forward strand.
GCACGACCAGGCCGCGGTGGTCCCGCGGGCCGCCCGACTGCACCCTCGTTGCCGTCCGCGTCGCTCCGGACGCCGGGGAGGCTCCCGGCACCTCCGCCCCGGGGGCGCGGACCCGCACGACGCCCGGGACCGTCTCGGCCAGCAGGCGCAAGGTGCCCGCGTCGTCCGCCGACGACGCGCCGCTGATCGTGACGACTCCGTCCTGGACGTCCACCCGCGGGGCACCGGCGGGTCCGGCCGCCTCCTCGATGCGTGCGCGAACGTCCGCGGCGATCCGCTCGTCGCCACGGACCGCGGCACGGAGCAGGTCGGTGGTGCTGACCATGCCCACGACGCGCCCTTCCTCGACGACGGGCAGACTGCGGACGCGCCGCTCCAGCATCATCTGCGCCGCGTCCGCCTCGTCGGCGGACGGTGGCAGGGCGAGGATGTCCTTCGTCATCACGTCCGCCACGGTGCGCGGCGGCTCCGTGTCGTCCTCGGGCGCGGGCCTCAGGTGTGCCCGCGGGTCGCGGACGAGGCGGTGGCGGAGCAGGTCGGATCGGCTGACGACGCCGACGAGGCGCACCTGCTCGTCCACGACGCAGACAGCGGTGATGCCGTGCCCGAGCAGGAGACGGCCTGCTTCCGCGATGGGAAGCCATCTCACCACGGTCGTGGCCGGGCTCGACATCAGCTCACCGATGCGCATCGGAACCCCCTACTGGGAATTGTTCGGAACGGGCCGGGATCAGGGCCGCAGCACGACGCGCGCGTCCACACGTGCCGCCAGGACGTCGTCGATCGCCTCGTTGACGGCGTCCAGGGGGCGCTCCTCGACGCACCACGCGGGTGCGGCCGGCGGCGTGCAGCGCGAAGACCTCGGCGAGGTCCTGCCGGGTGCCGACGATGGAGCCGATCACACTGATGCCCTTGAGCACGGTCTCGAAGATCGGCAGGTGCATGACGTTGTCCCGCGGCAGGGAGACGAGCACCAGACGCCCGCCGCGGCGCAGCGAGGCGTGCGCCTGCTCGAGCACGGCGGGGTCCGCGGCGAGCACGACGGCCACGTCGACGCCACCCATCGCCTGCAGCGCCTCCACGGGGTCGGTCTCGCGGGCGTTGACGACGGCGGTGGCGCCGAGGTCCTCGGCGAGCCGGAGCTTCTCCGGCGTGACGTCGACAGCGACCGCGTCGGCACCGAAGATCCGGGCGTACTGCAGTGCCAGGTGTCCAAGGCCGCCGATGCCGAAGATGGCGGCCCGCTCGGTGGGCCGCAGGCCGGAGACCTTGATCGCCTTGTAGGTCGTGACGCCCGCGCAGGTCAGCGGGGCGGCCGCGGCCGGGTCGATGCCGTCGGGCACGGGCTGTGCGAACTCGGCGTCCGCCACGAGGTACTCCGCGAACCCGCCGTCGCGCCCGTAGCCGGTGTTGACCTGCTGCTCGCACAGGCTCTCCCAGCCGGCGATGCAGTGGTCGCAGGTCCCACAGGCGTGGCCGAGCCACGGGACGGCGACCCGCTGGCCGACCGCGCGGGCCGTGACACCTTCGCCCACCGCTTCGACGATCCCGACGCCCTCGTGGCCCGGGATGAACGGCGGGACAGGCTTGACGGGCCAGTCGCCCCGGGCGGCGTGGATGTCGGTGTGGCACAGGCCGGTGGCCTCGACGCGCACCAGGACTTCGCCGGGGCCGGGCTCCGGGGTCGGCACCTGTGTGATCTCCAGTGGCTGGGTGAAGTCCTTGACGACGGCGGCGCGCATGGCCGGGCTCCTCTCTTCGCCTGGCCCGAGTCTTCGCCGGCGCGGCAGCAGGTGGCAGGGCCGACGGGCACCTCGACCGGGACCTTCGTCCCTGTCCGAGGAGAGACCGCCGGGTCAGGAGCCAGTTCATGGCGTCCGGGGTGGGCGCCCCCACCGCCGGCGTCCCGCCTTGAGCAACTCGTACACCAGGGCCGGCACGACTGCCGCGAGGGCCGCGAGCCCCAGCTCCGACGCCTGCAGCGGGTCGGTGTGCAACAGCTCCGCAAGCGGGGCGACGTAGAGGGCGGCCACCGTCAGCGCGGCGCTCAGGGCGACCGCGAGGAGGAGCATCGGGTTCCCCGACCACCGTTGCCGCCACATCGGCTCGATGCTGGATCGTGTTGCCAGGGCGATCGTCAGCTGCGCCAGGGCGAGGGTCACGAACAGGGAGGACTGCCAGGGCGCGCCGACGGATTGTGCGCGAAGTGCGACGGCGACACACGCCGCAGTGATCGCCCCACCGAGGACGGCGATGTCCACTGCGACCGGCCGCGTGACGACGCCCTCGGAGGGAGGCCGGGGCGGGCGCCGCAGCACGTCCGGCTCAGCGGCCTCCGCGCCCATCGCGACGCCCGGCAGGCCGTGCGTGACCAGGTTGACCCAGAGGATCTGCGCGGGCAGGAGCGGCAACGCCAGCCCGAGGAACGGACCGACGACCATGACGGCGATCTCCGCGAGTCCTCCGGACACCCCGTACCGCACGAAGCGCCGGACGTTGTCGAAGACCCTGCGCCCCTCCCCGACGGCGGCCACGACGGTCGAGAGGCTGTCGTCGGTGAGCACGATGTCGGCCGCCTGCTTGGCGACGTCCGTGCCGCGGACGCCCATGGCGACGCCGATGTCCGCGGCACGGAGGGCGGGGGCGTCGTTCACGCCGTCGCCCGTCATGGCGACGACCTCCCCGTCCGACTGCCAGTCGCGGATCAGTGCCAGCTTGCCGGCGGGGTCGATCCTGGCCCGGACCTCGCCGGCAGTCCCGGGGAGGCCGGACTCGGCACCGGTCGCGCCGACGAGGCCGACCGCGGCGGCGATCGCCTGCGCCGTTCCTGGGTGGTCGCCGGTGACGAGCACCGGCCGGATTCCGGCCCGCCGGCAGGCCAGGACGGCGTCCCGGGCCTCGGCGCGCGGCGGGTCGGCAAGGGCGAGCAGCCCGGCCAGGGCCGGGGGCTGACCGTCCCGTGCGACTGTCACCGCCAGGACGCGGCGTCCCTGCGACGCCCACGTCCGGGCGATGTCCGCAGCCTCCTGCGCCGTGGCGTCGTCCTCGAGCGCGCCGAGCACCGCCTCGGGAGCGCCCTTGGTGATCTCGAGGCCTTCGGCGCCCGCGTGCCAGGTCGTCATGGACCGCCGCGCGGACGTGAAGGGGATCTCGCGCAGCCGGGGCCGGCGCCTGCGGACCTCCGCGACGTCGATGCCGTGGGCCCGGGCGGCGGCGACCAGGGCGGCCTCCGTGCTGGCGCCGGCGGCTCCCGGCGCGGTCGCGGGCGCGTCGTTGCAGAGCACCGCCCAGGTCAGCAGCTCGGCGACGTCCGCCGGAACCTCGGCGCCCGTCAGGGGCAGGGACGAGGAAACAGGAGTCCAGGCGGCCACGCACTCCATCGCGCCACGGGTGAGGGTCCCGGTCTTGTCGGTGGCGAGGAGGGTCACCGACCCGAGGGTCTCGACCGCGGGCAGGGACCGGACGATGGCCCCGCGCCCCGCCATCCGGTGCGCGCCACCCGCGAGCGCCAGCGTGACCACGGCCGGCAGGGACTCGGGGATCGCGGCGACCGCCAGACTGATCCCCGTCAGGAGCATGGTCTCCACGGCTCTGCCCGCGCAGAAGGCCCAGAAGAACCACCACGACACACGCCACGACGGCCGCGACGGACAGGGCCTGCCCGAGACGCCGCAGCCGGCGCTGCAGCGGGGTGAGGGGTGCGGATCCGGACTCGAGCATCCCGGCGAGGTTCCCGACCTGGCTGCTTGCGCCCGTCCCGACCACCACGGCCTCGCCGCGGCCGTAGGTCACCGTGGTGCCGGCGTGCAGCATCGTCACGCGGTCCGCGACGGGGGTGGCGCCGTCCAGCGGCGCATCCGACTGTCGCCCTGAGGGCGTGGACTCGCCGGTGAGCAGGGACTCGTCGACCTCCAGGTCGTGCGCCTCGAGCAGGCGCGCGTCCGCCGCGACGACGTCCCCCTCCTTGACCAGCAGTACATCGCCGGGGACGAGGGTGCTGGTGGGGACGGACTGCACGCGGCCGTCCCGCCGGACACGGGCGGAGGGTGCGGCGAGGGATCGCAACGCGGTGACGGCCCGCAGTGCCTGCCGTTCCTGGACGACGCCCATCGTGGCGTTGACCGCGACGACGAGCGCGATGACCGTGGCGTCGGCGACGTCGGCTGTGGCGAGCGTCAGGCCCAGCGCGACGAGCAGAACCACGATCATGGTCTCGCGCAGCTGTGCGACCACAGACCGCGAGAGACTGGGAGGCCGCTCCAGACGGACGTCGTTCGCGCCGACCTCGGCCAGTCGCGCCGCTGCCTGATCGGAGGCCAACCCCCGCTCGGGGTCCACCTCCAGCCTGAGCAGGACCTGCTCAGCGGTGGCCGACCAGGGCGCCGTCGTCCCGGGCCCGACGACGGGCCGAGCCGGCGCAGCCGGCCGGCTCGCGAGACGGCGATCGAGGGTTGTGGGCGTCCTCCTCATGGCGCCGTCACTGCAGGCGGCTCCAGGGCCTGCGTCTCGTGCTCGTGCGACTGCTGCGCCACGGGGACCACGACGACGGGACCGGCGGCGTGGTGCGCGCAGTACCTGCTGACCGATCCGAGCAGGGCGGCCCGCACGGAGCCCAGTGCCCTGCTCCCCACGACCAGCAGGCGGGCGGTCCTGGCAGCCTCCACCAGCGCCGGCCCGGGGGTTCCCTCGACGACCAGCGTGGAGACCTGGACGTCCGTCGGCGCCGCCACTCGCTCCAGGGCTTCGTGCTGGAGGGTCTCGGCGGAGCGGCGCAGGAGCTCGAGGTCCCCGAGGGTGGCTCCCACCGGCACGACCGGGTACGACAGGGCCGGCGTCGTCGGATGCCAGACGGTGACGACCTGGACGGAGTCTCCGCTGCGCGCCGCCTCGTCCAGCGCGAACGCCAGCGCGGCGTCCCCCTGAGCCGTGCCGTCGACACCGACGACCACGACGCCGGGGTGCTCCTTGGTCATGGCGACCTCCCTGTGCCCGTGCGCAGCAACGTTCTCCGCTCACTACGTCTCCAGCCTCCGTCGCCGCCGTGCCCGGCAGCAGGGTCGAAGGACCTCGGTCGGGCGGCTTCGGTCCCTCGTGCGGGACCTTCGGCCCTCCCCGGCAACGTGGGTCCGGCGGGATGCTGGATCAGGACGCATGGAGGCGGTGATGGAGATGGACGAGCGGGCCGGTGGAATCGTCGTCGGCTACGACGGGTCCACTTGCGGGGTGCACGCATTGGAGTGGGCGGCCCGAGAGGCGAAGCGGAGGGGCAGCCCACTGACGATCCTGTCGGTGATGGACTACGGCGGGCTGGGCTACGCCGGGCCGGTGGGGCTGGCGCACTGGTGGCCCGACGTCGCCGTCGAGCACGGCAGGAAGCTGAGCGCCGATGGGGCGGACCGGGCACGGGCGATCGCCCCCGATGTCGACGTCACGCCGGAGCCGGGGGTCGGGCCCACGGCCGCCGTCCTGATCGAGGCGTCCCGCACGGCCGAGCTGATGGTGGTGGGCAGCCGTGGCCACGGCGAGCTGCACAACCTGGCCATCGGCTCCGTCGCCGCGTCAGTCGCGGCGCACGGGCGCTGCCCCGTCGTGATCGTCCGTGGCGCGGGGAACGTCCTTCCCGGTCCGTCGCAGCGCGTGGTCGTCGGTATCGACGGCTCCGCTCCGGCCGGCGCGGCCCTCGCGTTCGCGGCGTCCATGGCGGACCAGGCGGCAGCGCCGCTGACCGTCATGTGCGCGTGGAACGCCATGGCGGAGGACGCCTGGGTCGACGCGTTCGCACCTGGCGTCGGTCCGGACGACCCGGATCCGCGCCCTGCGGAACGTGAGGTGGCGCAGGCCGCCCTCGACACGGCGGTGGCATCGGTGCGCGCCGAACACCCCGCCGTCGCCGTCAGACCCATCCTCACCGAAGGTCCCCCGGCCGCGGCTCTCCTGGAAGCGGGAGCGGACGCCGGTCTCCTGGTCGTCGGCACCAGGGGCCACGGAGCGTTCACCAGCCTGCTGCTCGGCTCGGTGAGCCATGCCGTGGTGCACGCGGCCACCGGGCCGGTCGCCGTGGTTTGCGGTGGCATCCCCGACCAGGTTCGCCAGGCCGAGGCCGCCATCCCCGCGGTGACCGCGGACCGGCCGCTGACTCGCCTCTGAGGGCCGGGCCGGGAGGAGGATCCGGGGAGCCGCAACAACGGCTCCCCGGACCTTACCCAGCGACGATCAAGGAAAAGTTTGGGATCATGACAGGTCATGATCCCAAACTTTTCCTTGATCGTCGCGTGAGGAGGAGGAGGAGAAAGGTGCGCGGATGGGTCGTGGACGGCGACGCAGAACCCGATGGCTCGCCCGAACTCGGCGTACGACTGCGCCCCGCGGAGCTGCCTGAGCCGCAGCCGGCCCCCGGTGAGGTCCGGGTCCGGGTCTCGGCCTGCGGCGTGTGCCGCACGGACCTTCACCTCGCCCAGGGCGACCTGATCCCGCGACGCCCCCGAACCGTTCCGGGGCACGAGATCGTCGGGCGGGTGGACGCGCTGGGCGCGGCGGCCGAGCGGTTCGCCGTCGGGGATCGAATCGGGATCGCCTGGCTGAGGCACACGTGCGGGCGCTGCCGCTGGTGCCGGCGGGGTGCGGAGAACCTCTGTCCGAACACGGCCTTCACGGGTTGGGACGCCGACGGCGGCTTCGCGGAGCTCGCCGTCGTCCCCGAGGCCTACGCCTATCGGATCCCGGACGGCGTCGACGACGCCGTCGCCGCTCCGCTGCTCTGCGCGGGGATCGTGGGCTACCGAGCGCTGCGCCGGGCGTCCCTGCCGCCCGGGGGCCGGCTGGGGATCTACGGTTTCGGCGCCTCCGCCCACATCGTCGCCCAGCTCGCGATCGCCCAGGGGGCGACCGTGCACGTGCTCACCCGGTCCGCGCAGGCGCGCGAGCTGGCCACGTCGCTGGGAGCGGCCTCCGTGGGGCGCGCCGACGACGCCCCGCCCGAGCCGCTGGACGCCGCCATCCTCTTCGCGCCCGCCGGCGAACTGGTGCCCCCCGCGCTGCGGGCCCTGGACCGCGGGGGAGTGCTGGTGCTCGCCGGCATCCACCTCTCCGACGTGCCCCCGCTGAACTACCAGCAGGAGCTGTTCCTCGAGAAGGAGGTGCGCAGCGTCACCGCGAACACGCGCGCCGACGGGGAGGAGTTCCTCCGCCTCGCCGGCGCGCTCGGGGTCCGGCCGACCGTCCGGCCGCGGCCGCTGTCGGCCGCCCGGCGGACCCTGGAGGACCTGGCCCGGGACGCCTACACCGGTGCGGCAGTGCTCGTGCCCGACCTTCCCGAGGACGCCGTCAGCGCCGACCCGGACGCCGACCGCGATGTCGTCGCAGGCGAGCGGTGACCGGGCCCGGCGCCGCCGTGCCGTGCACCGAAGCGGGAGGCGCGCCGGTGCACCCGCCGGTCGTGGCCGGACGGCCGCGCCGTCGTGGGGATGCGCCGCGACTCGCGGGCGAAGAACCAGGACTTCATCGCGTCGATGAGCGCCAGGTACACGACGACGAAGACGACCAGGACGGCGAAGAACCCGCTGGGCAGCGGCTGGAAGCCCAGCGCGGGCGCGAGCGGCGTGAAGGGCAGGGCGGCGCCGACCGCGGCCACGCCGAGCGCGGACAGAAGCAGTGGCACGCTGGGCCGGCTCCGCCAGAACGGGACCCGCCGCGTGCGCACGGCGAAGATGACCAGGGACTGGGTGGCCAGGGACTCGACGAACCAGCCGGAGCGGAACAGAGCGGGCCCCGCCGAGAAGACCTTGAGCATCACGATGAACGTCAGGACGTCGAAGAGCGAGCTGACCGGCGCGAACACGAGCATGAAGCGGCGCACGAAGCCGACGTCCCAGTGCGCCGGCCGGGTCAGCTGCTCGGGGTCGACCTCGTCCGTCGGGATGGTCAGCTGGCTGGTGTCGTACAGCAGGTTGTTGAGCAGGATCTGGCTGGGCAGCATCGGCAGGAAGCTCAGGAACGCGGATGCTCCCGCGGCGCTGAGCATGTTCCCCAGGTTGCTCGACGTCCCCATCAGGACGTACTTCACGGTGTTCGCGAAGATCCGGCGCCCTTCCGCCACGCCGTCCGCCAGGACGTCCAGGTCCTTCTCGAGGAGCAGCACGTCGGCGGCGTCCTTGGCCACGTCGGTCGCGCTGTCGACGGAGATCCCGACGTCGGCCGTGTGCAGCGCCAGCGCGTCGTTGACGCCGTCCCCGAGGAACGCGACGACACCGCCGAGCCGCCGCTGCGACCGCACGATGCGGGACTTGTGCTCGGGACTGACCCGGGCGAACACGGCGGAGCCGGCGACCAGCCGGTCGAGGTCGTCGTCGTCCGCCACGCCGTCGAGATCCGGACCAGTGACCACGACGTCCGAGGGCAGGCCCAGCTCGGCGCAGACCCGCCGCGCGACCGCGGCGTTGTCGCCCGTGACCACCTTCGTCGTGATCCCCAGCTCCGCCAGCCGGCGGAGGGCGGACACCGCGCTCGGCTTCGGAGGGTCGAGGAACACGAGCAGGCCCCGGACCTCGAGGTCCTGCTCGTCGGCCACCGTCAGCCTCGTCTCGTGGGGCGCGGAGCGGACGGCGACGGCGACGACTCGGTTGCCTGCGGCGAACTCCCGTTCGGCGGCGTCGCGAAGGCCCGCGGGCACGGAGGCGGCCCGCGCGAAGACCGACTCGGGTGCCCCCTTCGTCACCAGCTGCCGTCCGCCGTCGGCGTCCTCGACCAGGACGGACGTGAGCCGACGGTCGTGGTCGAAGGGCAGGCCGGCGAGGCGGTGGTAGCCCTCCACGACGGGGGTGACGCGGGCGGTGACGGGGGCCTCCCAGAGGGCGGCGTCCAGGGCGGCCGATGCGGATCCCGCGTCCACCCGGCTCTCGGTGCAGATCAGCCCCAGCACGAGCGGTTCGTCGGCCGGCCGGCCCTCGGCGGCGACGGAGCGCATGTAGTGGATCCGGCCGTCCGTGAGGGTTCCCGTCTTGTCCGTCAGCAGGACGTCGACGTTGCCCAGGTCCTCGATGGCGACGAGCCGCTTCACCAGCACCCGGCGCTGGGCGAGCCGGCGTGACCCGGTCGCCAGGCTCGTGGCGACGACGGCGGGCAGCAGTTGGGGCGAGATCCCGACAGCGATGGCGAGGGAGAACAGGACGGCCTCGAGCAGCGGCCGCTGGAGCGCGACGTTGATGACGAAGATGCACGCCGTGAGGGCCCCGGCGACCTGGACCAGGAGCAGGGAGAACTGCCGCAGGCCGGTCTGGAAGGCGGTCTCCGGCTCCTGCTCGCCGAGGTCGAGGGCGATCCTGCCGAACTCCGCCCGCCCGCCGGTGGCGACGACGAGCCCGCTGCCGGCGCCGGCCTGGACCACGGTGCCCATCAGCGCACAACTCGACAGCTCCGCGAGCGGGGTCCCCGCGGGCACAGGCTCCGGGTCCTTCGTCACGGGTACCGACTCACCCGTGAGGACGGACTCGGCGCACGCCAGCCCGGTCGTCTCGAGGAGCCGGAGGTCGGCCGGCGCCACCTCACCGAGGCTCAGGTCGACGAGGTCACCAGGGACCAGGTCCGTCACGTCCACGGCCCGTGCCCGCCCGTCGCGGACGACGACGCAGGTGTGCCGGACCTGCTGGTGCAGGGCCGCCACCGCCCGTTCCGCCTGGTACTCGTTGACGAAGCCGAGGGCGGTCGAGCCGAGCACGATCAACCCGATGATCAAGGCGTCGGTGCCCTCGCCGAGGACGGCCGAGACGGCGGCGGTCGCCACGAGGAGCAGCAGCAATGGCGAGCGGACCTGACGCCACAGCACGGGCAGGGCCCGCGCCCGGTGCGACCGGACGGCGTTGGGGCCGTACCGGCGGAGCCGCTGCGCAGCCTCCGCGTCGCCGAGCCCGCTCGCCGTCGTCCCGAGCAGCCTGGTGACCTCCTCGGAGGCCAGGGAGGCGGCGTGCGGGAGGTCGAGCTCGCCGGCGGGGCCCGCCACGACGGCAGCGCTCGTCACGGGAGCGGCCCGGACGACGGCACGACGAGGACGGGGCAGGCCGCGTGGTGGAGGACGGCCTGGCTCACCGAGCCCAGGAGCAGCCCGCTGATGCCGCCACGGCCCCGCGTTCCCACCACCAGGAGCTGGGCCTCCCCGCTGAGGTCGATCAGTGCGCCACGCGCCGGCCCGTGCACCAGGTCCTCGCGGACGGGGACGTCCGGGTACTTCTCCCGGCAGCCCGCGACGGCCTCGGCGAGCAGGCGCGCCTCCACCTTCCGGACCTCGTTCACGTCGAAGACGACGGGAAGGATGTCGCCCGGTCCTTGCGCGACGGGGTGGAGCCACGCGTGGAGAGCGACGAGCGGCGCCTCCCGCAGCCACGCCTCGTCGAAGGCACGCGCGACCGCGGCGGACGCCGCTGGCGACCCGTCGACACCGAGGACGACCGGGCCCGACGGGTGCGCGTGTCCTCGGACGACGAGGACGGGGCACTCGGCGTGGGCGGCTAGCTGGACGGCGACGGAGCCGAGGAGCAGGCCGGAGAACCCGCCGAGCCCCCGGTCCCCGACGACGACCATCGCGGCGTCCCGCGCCTCCGCCACGAGGACGGCGCTGCCCCCGCCGGTCACGATCTCGCCGTCGACGTCCACCTCCGGCGCGGCCTTGCGAGCCCGCTCCACGGCCTCGGCCAGGATCCCTTCCGCCTCGTGCCGCAGCCCTCCTTCCGGAGGGCCGGCGGAGGACGGCCCGAGCGGGATGCCGAAGTACGGCCAGATGAAGCCGTGGACGACTCGCAGGCCGACACCCCGCAACCGCGCCTCGTCGGCGGCGAGGTCGACGGCAGCCAGACTGCACGGCGAACCGTCGACGCCGACGACGACGTCGCGGCTCACTTCATCTGCTCCATCTCCCGGCGGATGTCCGCCTCGGAGATCTCAGGGGTCCCGTAGACGTCCTGGGCGTGGAAGATCACGCCGATGCCCCAGCCGAGGATCGGGAACACCGGCCAGAAGAAGTTCGCGCCCGTCATGGCCCAGATGACGACGAGCGCTGCGTTCACCACCAGGTAGGCGAGCAGGTGGTTCCTGAAGTCGGCCTTCTTCTTGAGCCTGGCCACCGCCCGAGCCCGGGCGTCCATTTCCGGCGTGTTCTCGGCGGGCCTCTCGCCGTATTCGGGCCGTTCACCGTACTCGGGCCTTTTCGCGTACTCAGACATCACTGCACCTCCACACCTCAAGCCTGTGGCGCCCGCGGCTCGCCGCCCACGGCCGGAAGTCCCGGATCTTCCGGGAGATGGCCGCCGACCCCCAGCACGTGCGCGCCGATCGCCAGAAGGTCATGGACGAGGGGCTCGCACGGTGGCGGCGGCCTTCCGAGGGGTCCGCACAATTCCGAGAGGCGCCCTGTGGGATCAGTAGTAGAGCACGGTGGTCGAATGGCTCGCCGCGTTGTAGATGACCGCCCCGTGCTGGAAGTCGCTGCGCCGGCCCACGGTGACGCTGAACTCGTCGGTGACCGGCATGCCCAACCGGCTGCCAGTGCCACCGAGGCTGAGGTAGCGCCTCAGGATCGCGCCGTGGACCTCGTGCGCGCTCGTGCTCGAGGACCAGTAGATCGTGCCGCCCTGGAACTGGGAGGCGCGACCGCCGGTCACGCCGGTCTCGTCACTGAGCGGGAACCGCGGGAACGAGGAGACGCCGCCCAGGCTGCTGAACTTCCCCAGGATGGCCCCGTGGACCTCGTGCGCGCTCGTGCTCGAGGACCAGTAGATGGTGCCCCCCTGGAACTGGGAGGCGCGACCGCCGGTCACGCCGACCTCGTCGGAGAGCGGGAAGCGCAGGAACGAGCTGAACTTGCCCAGGCCGCGGTACTTGGTCAGGATCGCCCCGTGCACCTCGTGGGCTCCGCTGGCCGACGACCAGTAGATCCGTCCTCGCTGGAACCACTGCAGGGCGGTGTGGGCCGTCGTGGCCACGTGCTCGTCGGTGGTCGGCGTGCCGTAGCCGGCGGGTCCTCCGAGGGAGAGGTACCGGGAGCGGATCAGGCCACGCGTGGTCGCCTGGTAGGGGCTGGCGAAGCTGTAACCCATCCCGCGCAGCTTGCTGATGATCTGCGGCAGGTAGGTCGGGTCGCTCGAGGGGGCGCTGAGGTGCATGACGATGATGGCGCCCGGCACCGTGTACTTGTCGATCCTGTCGCTGATCACGGACCAGGGCTTGCCCAAGTATCCGGTGGTGTCGAACGTCCAGTCGAAGCTGAGGTAGTAGTGGTCCAGCGCGAGGTCCCGGTTGAGGCCCGGGTCCAGGTAGCCGGAACGGAACGGGGCGCGGAACCAACCCGCCGAGGTGAGACCCGCAGCGCGGTAGGCAGCCTCCGCCCGGTCCAGCTGTGACCAGCGCTGGGCCTGCGTCAAGGTCATGAAGTCCGGGTGGTTGTAGCTGTGGTTGATCAGCTTGTGCCCGTCCGCGACGAGCGCCCTCCCGGCTCGCCCGAGCCGATCCCCTCCCTTCGACGATCCGCGAGAGGAGGAGTGCGAACAAGGGGCGAACGTCCCAGCCCTAGACGGGCGCGAGCCGGTCGCGGTCCTCGACGGCGGCGGGGACGAGCAGGACGGGCCTGGTACTGAGCCGGATCACTGCCCGGCTGGTGGATTCGGGGGCGAGGCCGGCGAGGGCGGCGCTCCCCGTGGTGCCGATGACGAGTACCTGCGCGTCCTCGTCCTCCGCGACCCGGACGAGGGCGGCGGCGACGTCCTCGTGGGCGACTGCGATCACGCGTGTTCGGGGCGGCACCGGGATGTCGTCCAGCAAGCCGTGCGGACCCGGGTCGGCCGGCTCGCCGAGGACCAGGACCACGACAAGAGGGGCCTGCCGGAGTCCGCTCTCCGTCACCGCGGTCCGCAGCACCTCGACGTCACGGCGATCATGGATCCCCGCTAGGACCGGCGCCGTCGCCCCAGGGGCGGTGTCCCCCGGCACGACGAGCACCGGGCAGCCCATTCGCTTGGCCAGGAGGCGGCTGATCGAGCGCAGCCCGAACGGCCGGTCCCCCTTGCGGCCGAGCGCGCCGACCACGAGCATCGCTGCAAGCGGCAGCCGGACGCCGGTCGCCGCGGGGTCCTCGAGGTCGTCCTCCGCCAGGCACCATGTCCGGACCGTCAGCTCGGGCCACCTCGCCACGGCCTCCTGCGCAGCGGCGGTGAGATGTTCCCGGGCCGTCTGCCAATCAGGAGCGGATTCGCGATGGCGCGGGGCAGCGAGCAGGGGATCGTCGGGTCTGGGGACCGTCCACCTCTCGAAGGCCTCAGGAACTGTGCCGGGCACGACGACCGTGACCAGGTCGAGTGCGAGGCCCCGCCGGACCGCCTCCTCCGCCGCGCTGCTGACGACGGCCCGCGCCAGTGGACCGGCGTCGATGCCGGCCACCACCGACGGCATCCCGCTGATCCGCTCGGATGAGTCCGGGACCGGGCCCGCTCGTCTCCTCGCCATGCTCCACCGTCGGACGCCACGCCGGACGCACGCCAGGGACCTTGGTCCCGCCGTCCTGGTCTCGTCGGCGCCTCCGCCGTGGCAGGCACGGGCCGCGGGGACTTTCGGCCCTGGGGCGTCCCGCCGTCGGGCGAGACGTTGGGTCGAGGACATCTCTCGTCGAGGAGGCAGTCATGGTCTATCGGGTTGCGGTGAACGGGTTCGGGCGGATCGGACGGTGTGTGGTCCGCTCCGCGGTCGAGCGGGGAATGCTCAACAGCGCTGTGGAGATCGTCGCGATCAACGACCTCTGGCCGCCGTCGATCCTGGCGTCCCCTGCTGAGCAACGACTCGACGTACGGGCGGTTCCACCTGCCCGTCCAGGCGGAGGCCGGGGCGCTCGTGGTCGGTGATCGGCGCATCCCTGTCTTCGCCGAGGCCGACCCGGCCGAGCTGCCGTGGAAGGAGCTCGAGGTCGATCTGGTGATCGAGTCCACCGGGCGGCTGCGCAAACGGGACGACGCCGCGGGGCACCTGCGCGCCGGCGCTCGCAAGGTGCTGCTGTCCGCGCCTGGCAAGGGCGTGGACGCCACCGTCGGTGCTCGGCGTGAGCGCAGACCGGGCGACGGCCCCCTCCTTCGAGATCGTCTCTGCCGGGTCCTGCACGACGAACTGCGCCGCGCCCATGGCCGACGTCCTGGACCGCTCGTTCGGGGTGGACCACGGAGCGCTCACGACGGTGCACGCCTACACCAACGACCAGGTCCTGCTCGACACGGCGCACAAGGACCCCCGCCGGGCGCGGGCGGGCGCCCTGAACATCGTGCCCACGAGCACGGGTGCCGCAAAGGCGCTGGGGGACGTCCTGCCGCAGCTGGCCGGCAAGTTCTCCGGGATCGCATTGCGGGTCCCCGTCGAGAACGGCTCCCTCACCGTCCTCACCGTGAAGCTCGACCGCCCGGTCACGGTGGACGAGGTGAACGGTGCGTTCCGCGAGGCGGCCGCGGGCCGGCTGAGCGGCATCCTGCAGTGCTCGGACCAGCCGATCGTCTCGCGTGACGTCATCGGCGACCCCTCGTCGTGCATCCTGGACTGCCCGCTGACCCAGGCGGACGGCGACCTCGTCGACGGTGTACGGCTGGTACGACAACGAATGGGGATACACCAACCGCCTGCTCGACCTCACCGAGCTCTATGCGGGCGCGGACGTCGCGCCGATCGGCTGACCGGGGACGCAGTGCCGTGCCCGGGCGCCCTACGGTCTCGGGCACGGTGCTATCGACCGCTCGCTCGCGAGTTCCGCCGAGCGGCCGCCTGCAGGACGCCGACGGCACCGAGACGGAGGGCTCTACCCGAGGACGCCGGTCGGGTGAAGCGTGAGACACGACGGACCGAGCAGGAGGTCGTCATGAGCGTGCGAACAGGCCGGGTGGTCGTGGGTTACGACGCGTCGGAGCACGGGCGCCGTGCCGTGCTCTGGGCGGCGGACGAGGCAGAGCGCCGCGGCGACACCCTGATGGTCGTGCACGCGGTCGACTACCGGGGCCTGGGCCTGCGCGGGCCGGCAGTCCTGGCCCGAGCCTGGGCGCGGGCGGCCCGGGAGGAGGGCCGCGAGATCGCGGCGGAAGGCGCCCGGATCGCCCGCGTGGCTGTCCCGGAGCTCGTCGTGGACGTCTCCTCCGGCGTCGGCGCACCCGTCCCCCTGCTCGTGAAGGAGTCGCAGGAGGCGGACCTGCTCGTGCTCGGTGCCCATGGTCACGGCCGCGAGGCGGCCGAGATGCTCGGCCCGATCGCCGATCCCGTGGCCGGGCAGGCCCGATGCCCCGTCGTGGTGATCGACGGCTGCGAGGAGGCTCGCCCCGGCCCGGAGCGGCCGGTGCTGGTCGGAGTGGACGGTTCTGCCGTGGCGCTGCAGTCGGTCGAGTACGCCGCGGTCGCCGCGCAGGCCGCGTCCGCCCCGCTCCGGATCGTCAGTGCGTGGTCCGGGGCCCGCCACTCGCTCCCGCCCACCGCTGCGGTCGACGCGGGTGAGCGAGGAGACTGTTCGTCCCTGACCGCCGCTCGGGCGGCGGTCGCCGTCGCGGTCGCTCGGACGCGCGCCGCTCGTCCCGCTCTCGAGGTGGAGGGAAGCACGATCCCCGGGGAGGCGACGCTAGTGCTGACCGAGCAGGCCGTCGGCGCCGGGCTCCTCGTCGTCGGCCGGCGCGCGAATCCCCGCTCGCCGGCAGCCCTCGGCCCTTCCCTCGGTTCCGTCGGCCGGCGCATGGTTCGCACCTGCCCCTGCCCTGTCATGTTCGTCGGACCCGCCGCGTTCGCCGTGCCGTCCCAGCGGCCGAACGGCCGGAGCCGGGGGCACGGCGACCGCCCAGCCCTCCGGGGCACTCCCCTCGGCGCTCGTGGCTGAGCCGCTCGGCTCCCGACGCGTTCGAGGGCGCGGCCGGTGTCCGCCGGCCTCGCCCTCGCTCAGGGATGCAGTACGGCATCAGGGTCCGGACGCGTGATCCCTCAGATGCGTGTCGACCAGTGCTGTGACGAGGAGCCCGACACCGAGCAGGACCAGCGCGATCGGAGCGACGAGGGACCACTGCAGTTGGACGTCCTCGACCTGCGCGCCGATCACGAGAGCGCCCGCTACCACGTAGACGAGGCCGACGACGATCCTGGACACGACGTGGCCGCCCCGGGGCGTGACCTCAGCCATGATCCACCTCCACTTGTCCGGTTCCCACGTGGACGTCGACGACGACCGGTCGGGTGTCAGCGCTCGCCCAGTCCAGGCCCATGCCGGCGCGGACCTGGACGTCGTCGAGCTGGATCTGGCCCATTCCCACATGGGCGACGACCTGCACCCGCTCACCGGCGGGGCCGCTGGGCAGGAGCAGGACGACGTGGCCGGCGGTCACGTCGGCAGTGAACCGTCCGGTGGCCGGCAGCGGGTTCTGCTGGAGGTCGATCGTCAGGTCCCCCGCCGTGAGGGACGTCGCGACCGGCCACTGGTTCGCGGTCGGGGTGAGGACGTGGTCGCCGACCGGGCCGCCGACGGGCCGCGCCACGGCGACAAGGAGCGAGACGGCGAGCAGGATGCCGCCCCAGACCACCAGGCGGGTGTGCCCCTCCGCCGTCCTCGCCGTGACGATCAGCGCGATACCGATGATCACGGCACCGGCGGCTGGAGCCAGTGCCCAGGGCACCGAGACCCCGACCTCGTCGAGCAACCAAGCGATCCCGGCCGCCGCCATCAGGATGCCGAGGACGATCAGCTCCGGGGTGGCACGACGTGCCGCGGGGCCGGCCGCCGGGCGGGGGACCGGGGGCTCGAGAGGAGGGGGAGGAGGAGCGGGCGGGGCCGGCAGTCCGGGCCGCTCGCTGTCGGTGAGTGCGCGAGGAGGAACGACGCTCATGACCGCCGCCTCCCCGACGTCAGGATCGCCACGCCGCAGCCGACGACGATCAGCGGCCACACCAGGGCGGCGTCGATCCACGGCACCACCTGATGAATCAGCATCAGGGCGCCGGCCGCGACGAGCGCCGCACCGGCGATCGTCACCGCGGTCGCCCGCGAGCGTGCTCTGCTCGCCTCGGTCTCGGGGCTGCCGTAGACGGGCCTCGTCGAGGCTCGGGTCGGGGCCTCCCGGGAGCCTCCTCGGGCATGGCGATCCAGGCGATCAGGTACAGCAGGAAGCCGGCGCCGCCGGAGAGGGCGAGCGCCACGGCCACGATCCGCAGCAGGACCGGGTCGATGCCGAAGTACTCGGCGAGACCACCGCAGACCCCGCCGAGGACACGGTCGCGCCGGCTGCGCCGCAGCTGCCGTGGGACGGGCGGTTCAATTCCAGGCGCCGGGGGGGGGCGGGTGCGCGAGCCCCACTGAGCGCCGGGGATTCCGCGTCGTGAGTCATCTGTGTCCACCTCCACCCTTCAGGTTGACCGGACGGCAGGTCGACGGGCAGAGGCGGAGGTCCCTGCGGCTGGTCGCAGGTCCGGGTGCGTCATGACCTTGGGCCCTGGGCCCTGCCTGGAGTTCCTGCCTAACGTCGAGGTGACGCAGGCCCGTGGGGAAGGGGAGACCTTCCCGCGCGCCCACGGAAGGAGCGCGTCATGGAGAAGAAGCGCGTGGCTCGTGCTCACCGTCGTCACCCTCGCCGCCGCGATCGCAGCACAGTGGCGGCCGATCGCCTTGCGCGTCGGCCGCCTGACGCTCGGGATCTACTATCTGGCGGCGGGTGCGCTCGTCCACGCCGTGTACTTGGCCACCGGGATGACCTACGCCGATTTCGCGGGCTCCGCGCACGTCGCGTTCGTCCGGGACACGTGGCGCTCGGTGGTTGCCCCGCGCCAGCTGTTCTTCATCGGGCTGCTGGTCCTCTTCGAGGCGACGGTCGGCGTCCTCGTGCTCCTGGGCGGCCGCTGGGCGGCGGCCGGCATGACCGGGATCCTGGCCATGCACGCCGGGCTGCTCCTGTTCGGCTGGATCTACACCGTGTTCTCGGCCGTGATGCTCGTCACCGTCGGACTGCTGCTCCGGGCGCAGTTGCGGTCGGACCGCGCACCCACAGGACAGGCGGCGTCGACCCCTCCCGGCGACATGACGCGCTCGACCGCAGCCGTGTGATCGAGACGGTGGCGTCGGAGGAGGAGACATGAGTCGGATCGCCGTTGCCCCCGCCACCGCGAGGGCGCTGTCCCTGCACCGCCGGGCGCGGTAGCCGGCCGCCGGTCCGGCCGCCGCTGACCAGGACGTTTCGCGGGGTCACCCTGCGGACGGCCGCCGCCGTGCGATCAGCGGGCGGAGGACCAGAAGGGCCACGATCGCGACCACGTCGCCCATCACGATCACCCGGGTCAGGTCGAGCACCGGCTGCCATTCGGCCTTCCCGTCCCGAACGACCCATGCACCCATCGCCCGGGGCGTGCCCCGTCGGCCGAGCCGGACGACGGGCAGGAGGGTGACGCCCTCGCGTTCGATCGGCGTCCCGAAGACCTGCCCCTCGCGGAGGAGGACCTGCCCCTCGCGGAGGCGGCCCGTCCAGTTCTCGTCCATCCCGCTCACCTCGCCTGTCTCGTTGATCGCGACCCAGTACACCGACCCTCGTCCTTGATCTCGCCGACCTGCGGTTTCAGCCGCCTCGCTAGCAGGTTGGTGTATGGGGGCGCGATCATGGCGACAGCACCGCTCGAGAAGGCGTCATCCCGAGGCGGAACCGCGCCGGGACCACCCCGCAGGCGTCGGTGGCGACGTGGGGGACCAGAACCCAGCGCAGACCCCGCGACCGCCAGGACACCAGTGCCGAGGCGCCCCCCACCACAGCGGCCCCGACGACGAACCCGGCGCGGCCGTGCCGTGACGGCAGGACGATCTGGGGCGCCAGGTGCCACAGGCTGAAGCCGGCCAGCGGCCACAGCGCGCCCCTGACGGGATCGTCGGGAAGACCTCGAGGAACATGCCGCGCCACAGCAGCTCCTCCACCGTCGCGTTGAGGGCAGCGCTGCCGACCATCATCGCGAGCACGCGCCGGCCGATCAGCCGCCGCCGTGGCACGAGCTCGGTGCCCACCGCCCCCAGCACCGGGAGCAGCAGGGCAGCCGCCTCAGCTGGTGTCGGGCGCCGGCCGGACGACAGGACGCGAAGGGCCCGGCGGGGGCCCAGGATGCCCAGCGGCACGGCCGTGCACCAGACCGACCAGTAGATCGCGAAGCCGGCGTTGTACGCGGTCCGCGGCGGCAGTCGCCGGTTCAGCGCCGCGAAGACCGCGGCCATCGAGACGGGCGCCGCCACCGGGGTCAGCAGGACCACCGCCCGGCGCAGGTCAGGCGTCCCCGTCTCGGCCGGGTCCTCACCTCGACATCGCCCGTGTCGTGACAGCTGATGCGGGACGTCGGCTCCTGGTCCGGCTCGAGGCCTCGGCCCGCTGCTTGACGCCGCGGAGCATGTCGCGGGACATCAGGAAGTCCGCCGGGACGATGGCGAGCCGCCCGCCGAGGGTGAACCACCAGGGAGCCGTGCTCCAGCGGGACCGGAAGTGGAAGCGAGTGGCACCGGACCCCACGGGACGCAGGACGAAGGCCCACGACCAGTCGAGGGCCGCGCCTCGCCGCTCCCGCCAGGCCCTCGGCAGGTGGCTGGTCGAGTGCAGCACGAGAGCGACGTGCGGCTCGAGCCGCTCGACCACGAAGCCGCACTCGGTCTCCGGTGCCCCGTCGGGAACGAAGTCGCCGACGGACAGGTCCTGCAGTTCCGGCAGGATCGCGGTCGCGCTCGGCCTGTTCGCGGGGAAGAACACGCGGTCGACCCACCGCGCCGTGTACCACCCGCCGCGGTGCCAGCCCATCTGGACCAGCCACGGCCAGACGTCCTCCGGTGGCGCCTGGATCGTGATCGCGTGGTCGGTGACGACGTCCGGGGCCGGGACGACCTCGTCTCCCGGCAACCGCATCGCTCGCTCCTGGCCCGTGGAGCCGTAGGCGCGGCCGAGCCGCAGCAGGGCGGCCTCGGTGAGCGTCGCAGCTGCCAGCAGCCTCGGGCCGCGGCGCAGGAGCGTCCTGTCGGTCATGTCGTCCTCCCCTGTCATGTCGTGGCGTGGGCCGGAAGCGATCGACCGGACCGCAGGCCCTCGGCGAGGACCGGCAGCCCGTCGAGACAGTCGTCGGCGAGGAGCGTGACCACGAACTGGCCGTCGTACGACAGCGCCGTCACGCTCAGCCGGACGCCGGCGACGAGCGGCGCAAGCGGGACGGCCTCGAACCGCCGTCCGCACCCGTCCGAGCACGTCCTCGGGGAAGGCGTCGCCGCCACCTGTCAGCGCCGGCTGGTCCAGGACGTCGATCAGCGCGATGTTCATCGGCGTGGTCGGGGTCTCCGCCCACAGGCTGCACAGGTCCGCCACGGGCACCCGGTTGAACGTCGACATGGCGATGCCGCCTCCTCCTGCCTGATCACAGATGTAGGCGGCGGGACCTGCCGTCACCAGGACCGAAGGTCCCGACCTGGGTCCTGGTGACCCCGGGTAGAAGTGCCCTGCTCTCGTCCGGCGTGCCGAAGCAGACTGGTGCCATGCGAGTAC
Organism: uncultured Actinomycetota bacterium; assembly: GCA_963786765.1. Classification (GTDB taxonomy): domain Bacteria; phylum Actinomycetota; class Actinomycetes; order Actinomycetales; family Kineosporiaceae; genus DATKNA01. The sequence goes on from CAWBAJ010000006.1 coordinate 109,251, forward strand.
TGGTTCTCTACGAGAGCCTCTTCGGGAACACCGGCACCGTTGCGGAGTCGGTGGCGGAGGGGCTCCGGGCCGCGCCGCCGGAGGCCGTCGTCGAGTGCCGGCGGGTCGACGATCCGGTCGCGCCCGACGAGTTCGACTTGGTGGTCCTCGGGGCCCCCACCCACTTCTGGGGTCTGACCGGCACTCTCAGCCGCACCATGGAGTCGCAGTACGAGCGACGGCTCGTGGGTCCGCGTGCCCCCGCCGACGACGGGGCCATCAGGAAGGCCGCGGCCACGAGCGGGATGCGCGCCCTCCTCGCCGCCCTGCCCCCGGGCCGCGGTCGCGCCGCGGCCGCCTTCGACACGTGCATGACGGGCCCGCTGACGGGCGGTGCCCGGCGCGCGATCGCCCGCGGGCTCGAGCAGGCCGGGTACCGGCTTCTCGCCCCGCCCGAGACCTTCCTGGTCGAGGCCGTCGCCGGACCCTTGCGCCCCGGTGAGGCCGAGCGGGCACGCGCGTGGGGTGCGGCGCTGGGTGCCGCGCTCGACGAACAGGACACACCCGACTGGAGGAACACCATGGAACGGCAGGAAACAGACGTCCTCGGCGCACCCGACGGAGCGACCTTCGACGGCGCTCGTCTCGCAGCTCCTCCCGCGACTGCGCGCACCACTCAGTCGGCCGTCGCCGAGCCCTCGGGCCGGGAGCGCAGGCCGGTCGACGTCACCCGTCTCGTCACGACGGCCGAGGTCGTCGTCGGTGCGGTCCTGATCGCGCGCTACCTGTCGCGTCGCCCCGGTTCCAGCAAGGCGCTGGTGACCATGGGCCCCGGCGGTTGGGTCAGCATGAAGGGCGGGACCGTCGCGGTGCGCCGGGGGAGCCGGCCATGGGCGCGGCCGACGCCAGTCCGGCCCACTGCGAGGAGCGAACGAGTTCCCGTGTGGGCCCGCGTGCTGTCGGCCATCCCCCTGCAGGCGCTGATGCGCTGACCGGGACGTTCCCGCAAGGCGAGGACCAACGGCACTGCCGCGCCGGGAGCCGGCGAAGGACGATCGTCCTGAGACACCTGTGCGGTCTCGGAGGTGGTTGAGGTGTCGAAGAGAACGATCACACAGACATTCGTCGGCAGCCTGGTCGCGCTGGCGGCCGGTCTCGTGCTCCTGATCGGAGCCGGCGGACTGGCTTATGCCCAGGACGGTTTCATCATGGACGGCGCTGACGTCGTCGGTGTGCGCTCGACGCCATTCGGCTGGGCGATGGTCGCGCTGGCCGCCCTCGGCGTCGTGACCATGCTGGGGGCGATGATCGCGCAGTTCGTCGCCTGGATCGGCGCGGTGATCCACACTGCCCAGCTGGCCGACAAGACCTGGTTCCTGGTGCTGCTGATCCTGGGGCTGCTGAGCTTCGGGTTCATCGCGATGGTTCTCTACCTGGTCGCCGGCCCGGCCGACGCGCAGCCCGTCCCGGCGGCGGTCGCGCCGGAGCCCCGCGACGTTCCCGCACCGACCCACGAGGACACGGCGCGCATCGGCGCGGCCGCACGGTCCGCGCCGGACGAACGGAGGTTCGTCATGATTCAGATGCCGGTTTCCTGGCGTGCTCCCGTCTGGGTGGCGTGGCTGCTGGGCGCCCTGCTCCTGCTCGGGGCGGGCACTGGCGACCTCTACGGGGTCGTCGTGCCGGTCAGTGCCGGCCTGCTGGCGCTGATCACGCCGCCACGGGTGCGTCCCGGCAGCCGTCGAGGCGTCGACGGGAGCGACGTCGTCGCCGTCCTCGCCATCTACGCGGGCGTCGTGGGCCTGTTCAGCCTCGCGTTCCGCGTGTTCACCCAGGACCGCACGCTCGGTCTCTTCCTCTGCTTCGCGGCCGGGCTGATCCTGGGAGTCGGCGGCCCCGTTGTCTACACGGTGTGGATGCGAGGACGTGGGCTCGCCGACCTCGGTCTGTCCCGGACGGGATGGGGCCGTGCGCTCGCCCTGGGCGTCGTGCTCGCCGGCGTGCAGTTCGGGCTCACGCTCTACGGCTACGAGCTGCCGGCCACTACGCGCTCTACCACGTCGGCTACGGCATGGGCGCGCAGGAGATGTTGTTCCTCTTCGGCCTCGGCGTGCTCTACGCGGTCGCCTACGCATGCGCTTCCAATGTGCTGGCGCTCTGGCCGCTGCTGCTGCCGATGGGCAGCTTCTACAACAACCTCGAAGGCGGTGACATCACGATGCCCTGGGGGGCGATCCTCGGCTTCGCCGACGTCTTCGCGGTGATGGTCACCGTGATCTGGCTGGCGCGACGGCACGAGCGCCGTACGCCACCGGAGCAGGTCCGCCGCCGTCCGGGGCGGCCCGTCCGGCAGCCTCTCGTGCTGTCGTCGGGTGGCGACCGGCGGAGCTGATCCGCGGGAGCTGACCGGCGGAACCGACCCGCTTCGAGAATGACGAGAAGGGCAATCAGATGACCGGCGCGGACGAGTTCGCCGACCAGGCGTACGTGGACTTGTACTGGATCCCGCTCGGTGCGGGCGGCTGGTTCGTCAAGCGGAACGGCCGGCTGTACGAGGCCTTGGTCGCGTTGCGGGACGGGCGGCCCCGGTGCGACCTGTACCACTCCGCTCTCGAGGTGGCCGTGCCGGAAGGCCGATTCGTGATCGAGCAGGCCCCGGTGCCGAGCACGAGGAGCGCGTCCCGAGGGGTGGTTGCGCAGGGACCGGTCGGGCTACGTGCCGCCGGACGGCTGAGGATCTTCCGCTACGAGGTGCGCTGCTGGCCGAACGGCCGGATTCCCGACGTGGGGGAGGCCGTGGACAGCCCGCGTCGCCTCTCCAGCGACAGCGACGTGGCACAGCGGGTGCTCGCCCTCGCGCCGGAGGTCCCGACGCCGGTGTGGGGACGCGACGAGCTGTGGACCGGGGACATGTGGAACTCGAACTCGGTCGTCTCGTGGTTGATCGCCCGCTCCGGGCTCGACCCGGGCCGCGTCCCCCTGCCGTCCGGTGGTCGCGCCCCGGGCTGGGACGCCGGCCTCGCCGCCGCGCGCCGCGGCCTCGTCGGTCCCGGCGCTTCCTCTCGTTCACACCCCCGCGTAGGCTCGCGATCAGGGCGAGCAGCTCCTGGGTAGCCCGCCGTCCGTTCCCGCCGGGGCGTCTCGGGAGGCGGTGCCATGGTCGAGCCGAACGAGGGCGAGGTCCGGCTCCGCTTCCCCGACCAGCCGCGCCTCGAGCTCGACCAGCTCCTGGCCCAGCTGGTGGACCGGGCCCAGGAGGTGATGGCGACGCAGGGCCGTCTGCGGGGCCTGCTCGCCGCGGACCAGCTCATCGTCGCCGACCTCGCGTTGCCCGCCGTCCTGCGCCACATCGCCGAGGCGGCGCGCGAGCTCATCGGCGCCCGCTACGCCGCCTTGGGGGTCATCGGGCCTGACGGCGGGCTGTCGGAGTTCATCCACGTCGGCATGCCCGAGGAGGCGGTGAGCGAGATCGGCCACCTGCCCGAGGGCAAGGGCGTGCTCGGGGCGCTCATCGAGGACCCGCACCCGATCCGCCTGGCGAACATCGCCGACGACCCCCGGTCCTCCGGCTTCCCGCCGGCGCATCCGCCGATGACGAGCTTCCTCGGGGTCCCGATCAGGGTGCGCAACGAGATCTTCGGCAACCTCTACCTCACCGAGAGCGCGCGCGGGCGGTTCAGCGAGGAGGACGAGGAGCTGGCCCGCGCGCTGGCAGCCACCGCCGCGGTCGCCGTCGAGAACGCCCGGCTCTACGAGGCGGCGCAGTCACGGGGGGAGTGGCTGCGGGCCTCGGCCGCCATCACCCGTGAGCTCCTGGCGGTGGACCCGGCGGACCTGCGGGCGCCGCTGAGGACGATCGCCGAGCTGAGCCGCCTGCTCGCGGCGCGGACATAGCGTGACAGTCCTGCTCCCGGCGGAGGATGGCGGCGAGGAGCTGTCCATCGAGGTCGCCGTGGGCGAGGGGCCGACACGCTGTCCGGGCTGTCCCTGCCCGTTCGCCGGGACGTTGGCCGGGCGGTGTTCCTCCGCGGGGAGCCGCTGCGCGTGCGCCTCGCGGGCGAGATCGAGGCCTCGACGCGCCGTCGTCGACGCCCCGGACCGGACCGCTGCTCGTGCTGCCGCTGCTGGGTCGCGCCGCGTGCACGGCGTCCTGGCGGTCGGACGGCTCGTGGGCCGGCCCGGCTTCTCGGCGGAGGACCTGCAGATGGCCTCCGGCTTCGCCAATCAGGCCGCGCTCGCGATCGAACTGGCGGAGGCGCGGGCCGAGCAGCAGCGAGCGCTCATGTTCGAGGAGCGCGAGCGGATCGCGGCGGACCTGCACGACCACGTGATCCAGCGGCTCTTCGCCGCGGGACTGACCCTGCAGAGCGTGGCCGCCGGCCTCCCGCCCGGGACGCGCCGGCGGACCGGATCGGCGGGCGATCGGCGACCTCGACGACACGATGAGCCAGATCCGCAACACGCATCTTCCAGCTGCAGCGCGTGCCGCAGCAAAAGCGGGGCGCGGTGTCCGCGAGCGCTCCTCGACGTGCTCGACCGACGTCGCGCGGGCCCTCGGCTTCCAGCCCGCGCTGCGGCTGAGCGGGCCGATCGAGCACCTCGCTCGCGGCCGACGCTGCTCGAGGACCTCCTCGCCGTGCTCCGCGAAGCGCTCACCAACGTCGCGCGGCACGCGGGCGCGACCTCGTCACGGTGGATTCGGCGTCACGGGGACGGGTGAGGCTCGAGGTGCTGGACGACGGACGGGGCGTCCCGAGGGCGGGCGCAGGAGCGGCCTGCTCGACATGCGCCGGCGGGCCGAACGCCGGGCGGGAACGTCGCCGTCGCGCCGCGAACCCCGCGGGAACCATCCTGTCCTGGAGCGTCGCCGACAGCCTCGGACACATCCTATCGGGCGATACTCGATCGGGATCCGGTAGGTCAGGTCGCCAGCAGCTTGTTCGCGAGGATCGCGGCCTGGGTACGGCGCTCGACGCCGAGCTTGCCGAGCAGGCTGGACACGTAGTTCTTGACGGTCTTCTCGGCCAGGAACATCGGTCGGCGATCTGGCGGTTGGTCATGCCCTGGGCGATCAGGTCGAGGATGCGCCGCTCCTGGGGCGTGAGCATGGCGAACTCGACGGGATCGTGCCGGTCCGGGTGGCGTAGACGTTCCAGGACCTGCTGGGTCACGCTCGGATCGAGCAGGCTCGTCCGGCCGCAACGGTGCGGATGGCCTCGACCACGTCGGT
>CAWBAJ010000007.1:0-246044 GCA_963786765.1 uncultured Actinomycetota bacterium
CAGGTAGATGTCGAGGATCAGAAGGTCCGGATGCAGCTCGGCGATCGACGTCCGTGCCTGGGCCGCGAAATGCACTTGGCCGATACAGGTGAACCCGTCGATCCGGTCGACACTGGCCGCGTGCACGTGCGCCACCCGGAAGTCGTCGTCGACGACGAGTGTGCGGATCATCGTGGTGTCTCTTGCGCGAGCCGTCCGACGAGGGTGTCGCCGGCCTCGGCGGGCGCTGCGGCCGGTCGGCCCGTCGGCAGATGTACGGTGAAGCGCCCGTTCGGGCCTGGTGTCAGGTCGATGGTGCCGCCGGCGCGCCGGACGACGCGCCGGACCAGCCGAGTCCCACACCTCGCCGGCCCCCATCCTCGGCCGCTTTCGTTGTGTAACCATCCGTGAATACGCGTTCGGCGTCTGCCGGCGCGACGCCGGGCCCGGTGTCGACCACCTCGAGGCAGATGGCGTGGTCGTCGTCCTTCAGGTTCACGGTGACGGTTCGCGGCGGCTCGGTGATCGCGACGGCCTCGATGGCGTTGTCGACGAGGTTGCCGATCACGGTCGTCAGCGTCAGGGTCAGCGCCTTCGGCGCGTCGAGGTGCGAGTCCTCCGTGACGACGAGGTCGACCCCGTGCTCCTTCGCGACCGACTGCTTGGCGACGAGCAAGGCTGCGAGTGCCGGCGGCGCGATCCGGGCCCGGAGCGCCTCGGCAGAGGCGAGGTCGTCCTGCCCCAGGACTGTGAGATAGCGCCGGGCCTCCTCGTGCTCCCCCAGGTCCAGCAGCCCGGCGAGCACGTGCAGCCTGTTGACGAACTCGTGCTGCTGGGCCCGCAGCGCGTCGGTCAAGCCACTGATGGCGTTCATGCGCCGGACGAGACCCTCGAGCTCGGTGCGGTCCTGGAGAGTGGCGACGCTGCCGGCGTCGCGGCCCGCCACGGTCGCGGGCCGCCGGTTAATGACCAGCAGGGTGTCGTCGGTGACGACGCGGTGGTCGGTGCCAGGGATGTCCCCGGCCAGCACGCTGCGGAGCCGCCCCGCCGGCAAAGATCGGTCAATCGCCGCCCGATCGCGTTCTCGCGGATGCCCAGCAGTCGCCGGGCCTGATCATTGATCAGTCGGACCCGCCCCTCGGTGTCGAAGCCGATCACGCCTTCGTGGATGCCGTACAGCATCGCCTCGCGCTCCTGCAGGAGTGCCGCGATCTGCCGGAGTTCGAGCCCGAACGTGAGCCGTTTCAGGGCGCGGGCCATGAGGAGCGCGGCAACCGTGCCGACGAGCAGGGCCAGGCCGGAGTACCCCACGATCGTCGGAGCCACGGCCGACGCCTCGTTCGAGACCTGCGTCTCGAGCATGCCCACCGAGACCTGACCGATGACCTCACCGGCGGTATCGACGATCGGCGCCTTGCCGTTGGCCGACCGCCCGAGGCTGCCGTTGTCTACGCCCACGTGGTCGCGCCCGTCGAGGGCGGCGACGGGCTCCTCGAGGCGCTGCCCGACCAGCTGCGGGTTCGGGTGCGAGAACCGCAGCCCGTTCCGGTCCGTGATGACGATGTAGGTGAGGCCAGCGCGCTCGCCGAGATGTCGTGCCAGCGGCTGCAGTTGGTTCTGCGGGTCACCCGCGGCCACGGCCTGCCGGACCTCTGCGAGGGCCGCCACCATGTCGGCTGCGGTCCGCGCCCGCTCCTCGTACTGACTGTCGAGGGTCTGTCGGGCCAGCCGCCCGTAGAGCACCGCCCCGACGGCGGTCGTGACGATGAGGACGCCGACGATGCCGAGAAGCATCTGGGACGCCAGTGTCCGAAGCCGCCACATCGCGACCGCCTTTCGCCTGTCCGCCTCGAGTATGACGCCGCTGCGGCGTCGTTCCCACCGTCGGGGGTGGGCCGGCGAGCACAACGCACGTAATGCACGAAATCCGCGAGTGCGTGCGATATCACGAGTTGCGCTCACAAAGAGCAGAACTCTTCCGGCGCCGGCCAGGGACGCGTCATCCTTCGGGTCACGACGAGGCTAAGGAGCCGACCGTGGAATCCTCTCCGGCGATCCAGCTCATCGCGGCGACGAAGCGATTCGCCACCCCGAGCGGTGGTGTCTACACCGCTCTGCAGGACCTCGACGTCGCTGTGGATCGCGGCGAGTTCTGCGCGGTGGTCGGGCCGACGGGGTGCGGCAAGTCCACCACGCTCACTCTCGTCGCGGGTCTCGAACGGCCGAGCGCCGGTCAGGTCCTCATCGACGGCGATCCGGTCAGGGGCGTCACCCCCGGTGTCGGCTTCGTCTTCCAGAACGACGCCGTCTTCCCGTGGAAGACGGTTCTCGACAACGTCGCCGCTGGCCCGCGATTCAGGGGCGCCAGGCGACAGGCTGCCGAGGAGGCCGCGCGCGACTGGTTGCGCCGCGTCGGCCTGTCGGGATTCGAGGACCGTTTCCCGTACCAATTGTCGGGCGGAATGCGCAAGCGTGTGGCGCTGGCGCAGAGCCTGATCAACGAGCCGAAGGTGCTTCTCATGGACGAGCCGTTCTCGGCCCTCGACGTCCAGACGCGCTCGATCATGTCCGACGAGCTGCTGTCGCTGTGGGACCTCACCCGACCTGCCGTCGTGTTCGTCACCCACGACCTCGAGGAGGCCATCGCCCTCGCGGACAAGGTCGTCGTGCTGACGGCCGGCCCCGGCCGCGTAAAGGCGACCTTCCGGGTCGATCTGCCGCGGCCCCGCAACGCGCAGGAGATCCGGTTCACGGACGAGTTCCTCTCGCTCTACCACGAGATCTGGGAGGCGCTGCGCACCGAGGTCGAGACGGCGTACGCCCGAACGACGGCGCAGGTTCCGGCATGACCACGGGGATCGCCCGGTCGGGGAACCTGGCGCTGCAAGCGGGCACGCCTCGCATCTCCGTGCGGAAGGCGCGACGACGGCGTCGCGTGGTCCTGAACCTCGCCCGACTCGCGCTCGTGGTGGTCGCCCTGGGCAGCTGGGAACTCCTCGTCCGCAGCGGCCACATCGACCCCTTCTTCTGGGGGCAGCCGTCCGGGGTCTGGGACACGCTGAGGACCTGGGTGACCGAGGGGACCCCGCAGGGATCGCTCGCCGAACAGATCCTCGTCACCTTGCAAGAGGCGGTCTACGGCTTCGTCATCGGCGTGGTCCTCGGCGTCGTGTCCGGCATCGCCCTCGGTCGCAACGCCTTCCTCGCCGACCTGCTCTCACCGTTCATCAAGGTCGCGAACTCCATCCCCCGCATCGTGCTCGGATCCCTCTTCGTGCTCGCTTTCGGTTTCGGCCTGACCTCGAAGGTCGTCCTGGCGGTGGTCCTGGTGTTCTTCGGCGTGTTCTTCAACGCCTTCCAAGGAACACGCGAGGTCGACCGCAACCTCATCGCCAACGCACGTATCCTTGGGGCCTCGCGCTGGCAGACCACCCGTCAGGTGATCCTCCCGTCGGCGTTCACGTGGATCCTCGCGAGCCTGCACATCAGCTTCGGCTTCGCCCTCATCGGTGCCGTCGTCGGCGAACTCCTCGGCGCCGACAAGGGCATGGGTCTGCTGATCCGCAGCTCACAGAACAACTTCCAGGTGAACGGCGTCCTGGCCGGCATGGTCGTCATCGCCGTCATCGCGCTCGTCGCCGAAACCCTCATCACCGCGCTCGAGAAGCGCCTTCTGCGGTGGCGCCCGCCCACGGGCCAGGGCGCCGACCTGACCACCGTCTGACCCGGCATCCCGCCACCTTCGAAGGAGCACCACATGTCCAACGCGTCCACAGTGTCCGGCAGAAAGATCACCCTTGCGGTGACAGTCGCCCTCACGGCGGCGATGGCCACGGCCGGCTGCGCCAACAACGCGTCCAGCGGCGGCGCGACGTCAACGGCCGGAGGGGCCGCCGGGTCCATCGCGGCCGGCGCCCCTCAGGTCACGATCATGGTGGGCGGCCTCTCGAAGCAGATCTACCTGCCTTACATGCTTGCGAAGCAACTGGGCTATTACGACAAGGCCGGCGTGAACGTCAAGCTGATCGACGAGCCCGCCGGCGGCGACGCGACCCAGAACATGATCGCGGGCCAGGTTCAGGGCGTTGGCGGGTTCTACGACCACAACATCGCCCTCCAAGGACAGGGCAAGTCTTCGGAGTCCGTGATCTCGATGCTGCAGATCCCCGGGGAGGTCGAGCTCTGCCGCAGCGACCTCAAGGGCGTGGTGAAGTCGCCGGCCGACTGGAAGGGGCGCTCGCTGGGCATCACGGACACCGGCTCCTCGACCGACTTCCTCACCCAGTACCTCGCAACGAAGAACGGCATCAACCCTGCCGATACCACGAGGCGAGGCGTCGGGGCCGGCGCCACCTTCATCGCCGCGATGAAGCAGAAGGCTATCGACTGCGGCATGACCACCGAGCCGACGGTGTCGAAGGTACTCGCGGACGGCACCGGCTTCATCCTGCTCGACATGCGGACGGCCGACGGCTCGCGTCAGGCCCTGGGCGGGACCTACCCGGCCACCTCGCTGTATATGACGACCGACTACGTCAACGCCCACAAGGACGTCGTCCAGAAGCTGGTCAACGCTTACGTGTCGACGCTGAAGTGGATTCAGGGCCACAACGGCGATCAGATCGCGACGATGATGCCGCCGGACTACTACGCCGGCGTCGGTAAGGCCGCGTACGCCAAGGCTCTCGACAGCGAGAAAGGCATCTTCAACCCGACCGGCATCATGCCGCCCGACGGGCCCAAGACCGCCCTCGCCGTCCTTTCGGCCTTCAACCCGGCCGTCAAGGGCAAGACCATCGATCTCGCGAAGACCTACACCGACACGTTCGTGCAGTCGGCCACCCCGGTGTCCTGACGTCGTCGGGCCCACGGCCGGACGCCGGGCCACCAAGGCCGCGGCGTCCGGTCCGAAGGCTCGTCCCGCAGCTGAGTGAGCGATCGCTGTCGGCACGCCAGGAAGAGCAACAGGCGAGCCCTCATCCACCTGCCGCTTTCCGATTCGTGGCACCATCGGCGCCCGCCTGGGCGCGACGGCCGGCTTGGACAAGCGGCCTCGTCACCGTGCCGACGACTTCATGCGCCGACCCCACCCGCTTGCGGCGTGACCCGAGTTGTGACGCGAACTTGTGGCCACTGCAGTAGCAGGAGCAACCCCAGCGTGATCCACCGAAGGCAAAGCAACAGGTAGAAGGCGCAGTCGACCCTGTCGATCATCCTTCTAATCCGACGGTCGCAGGTTCGATCCCTGCCGGGCGCGCCCTCACCAGGCATTATGTCCTGGCACATATGTCTGCGATCATGCTCGTGACAAGAAGGCTCCTCTGTGAGGAGGCCGCGGGCCGCGGTCGGGCTCCTCGGGTGGAACGCGCAGACACGGCACCCGCTTCATCCCGCAAGCCAATCGCCGATCGGGACGTGTGATGGAAGCTCGTGGTCACCAAGCTGGACTGGCTCGCCCGCTCCCTGCCCGACGCATGCTCTCCGCCGCCTTCGTGGCGGCCCCTGGACGGCGACCTCGTGGAGAGCCGCTCCCGTTGCGGTATGCCAAGGGCAGCCTCCCGATCGCGCGTCGGTGCCGTCTGACATCCTCGGCGGGAGGCGCCGATGGCACGGCGTCCGGCACCTGGAGGTTGGCATGGGTGAGACGGCACCCGAGGCGGCCGGCCGCTTGCGGTATCGCCTGCTGACCGGCCAGGACGACCGCTCGTTCTGCGAGCGGGTCAGCCAGGCGCTCGACGAGGGGTACCACCTCCACGGCGGCCCGGCGCTCACGTTCGACGGGGCGCAGGTGCTCGTGGCCCAGGCGGTCGTGCTGCTCGAGCCGCCCGCGCCGGCGGCCGGGGAGGTCTGAGCGATGCGGCGCGCGGGGGACCTGGATCCCGAACAGGCCTACCGCCTGTTGGCGGAGGATCCGGACGCCGTCCTCGTCGACGTGCGCACCAGGGCGGAGTGGGTCTACGTGGGGCTGCCCGATCTCACCGCGCTCGGCAAGGACGTCATCGGGGTGGAATGGGTCCGCTATCCCGACGGGGCCCCGAACGACGCCTTCCTCGACGAGCTCTGCCTCGCCGGCGTCCGGCCCGAGTGGCCCGTCCTCTTCATCTGCCGCTCCGGCGTCCGGTCCGGCGCGGCCGCCGACGCCGCGGCGCAAGCGGGCTATGCGCGCACCTACAACGTGTCGGACGGCTTCGAGGGGCCGCTGGACGCCGACTGCCACCGGGGCGTCCGCGGTTGGAGGGCCGCCGGACTGCCGTGGCGGCAGTCGTGACGCCCGAGGTGCAGCCGGAGTGGGGCGCGGACACCCTCGCCGTCCGCGGCGGCCTCGTCCGGTCGGGCTTCGACGAGACCGCCGAGGCCCTCTTCCTGACCCAGGGGTACGTCTACGAGACCGCGGCACAGGCCGAGGCGGCCTTCGCCGGCGAGGTCGACCACTACATCTACTCCCGCTACGGCAACCCCACCGTCCGCGCCTTCGAGGAGCGGCTGCGGCTGATGGAGGGCGCCGATGCGTGCTTCGCCACGGCGACGGGGATGGCCGCGGTGTTCACGTCGCTCGCGGCGTTCCTGCGTGCCGGTGACCGCGTCGTCGCATCCCGGGCGCTGTTCGGGTCGTGCTTCGTCATCCTCGACGAGTTGCTGCCGCGCTGGGGCATCAGCACCGAGTTTGTCGACGGGCACGACCTCGCGCAGTGGGAGAAAGCGCTCGCGACACCTGCGCGGGGCGTGTTCTTCGAGTCCCCGTCCAACCCCATGCAGGATCTCGTCGACGTCGCCGCGGTCTGCGAGCTCGCCCACGCGGCCGGCGCCCGGGTCGTCGTCGACAATGTGTTCGCGACACCGCTGCTGCAGAAGCCGTTCGCACTGGGCGCGGACGTCGTCGTGTACTCGGCGACCAAGCACATCGACGGCCAGGGCCGGGTCCTCGGCGGGGCGATCCTCGGGCCGAAGGAGTACGTCGACGGTGACGTCCAGACGCTCATGCGACACACCGGACCCTCGCTGAGCCCGTTCAACGCCTGGGTGCTGCTCAAGGGACTCGAGACCTTGCGGCTACGGCTAGACCATCAGTGCGCCGTCGCGGCCCGGCTCGCGCTCTGGCTGGAGGCGCACCCGCGGGTGCGGTCGGTCCGATACCCGTATCTGCCGTCTCACCCCCAGTACGACCTCGCCCGGCGACAGATGTCCGCGGGCGGCACCGTGGTCACCTTCGAGGTCGACGGCGGCAAGGACGAGGCCTTCGCGATGCTCGACGCGTTTCGGATCATCGACATCTCCAACAACCTCGGAGACGCCAAGTCCCTGGTCACGCATCCGGCCACCACGACCCATCGCCGCCTGACGCCCCAGGCGCGTGCGGACGCCGGCATCACCGACGGTGTCGTCCGGATCAGCGTCGGCCTCGAGGACCCCGACGACCTGCTGGCCGACCTGGAGCAGGCGCTGCGCTGACCAAGGCCTTGCCGCGGCAGAGCCGAGGTCACCGGCTCACCCGCTGCCTACGCAGAGCGTCCGGTCGGAAGACCCCCTGGCTGAGTCCTACGACCAATGCCTCAGCAACGCCCGGATGCTCATCACCTCGGCGGCGCCGTCGCCTGGCCACTCTCGTACGCGCTGGTCGCGAGCGACGGGAGCGATCCTCAAGGGCGTGAACGGGTGGGTCGAGCGACTCCACAACAGGACACTGTGGGCCGTTGGGCGCTGTCAGCCCCTCGCGCGACTGCGCCGCGGACACGTGCGCCTTTGAGGCCGAGCTTCCGTTCATGACAGTCCTTCTCGTAGCGCAGGCCTGTTCCCCCTTCCTTCGATATCCTGGTCGTTGATCGACTGATCGGTGGGAGGACTGGTGCCGAAGGACATCACGGGTCATCCCGTGCTGACTGCCGAGGATCTTGACCGGATGACGCCAGAGGAGCGGCAGGCCGCGTTCGACGCCCGTGTCGTGACTGACCTCGACGAGCTCCCCACCGAGTACGTGGCCCAGCTTCAGGCCCGCGCGGCGGCCCTGGCCGCTCGGCGCGAGGCCGTGCAGGCCTCTGATCAGGACGTGCCGCACGCCTCGTGACCTCGCCTCGCAGAGAAGTCCGCCCCACCCGCGACTTCTATCTTGCGCTTGAGCGTCAGCTCCCCGCCGAGCGAGGTCCGGCAGGCCAGCCGTCCCGCGCAGACTTCCAATTCCACGAGCTGGTGTCGATCTTCACCAGGTTCGTCACCGGCTGGGACGAGCTCCCCCGGATCGTGCCCGGCCGAGAGGACCACCGGGTCCTGGTGGTCCGCGGCGTCCTGCTGCGCGCGATCTCCGTCATCGGTCAGCTCGCCCCCGACGGCGCGATCGAGCTCGTCGACATCGAGCTCGACACCACGTGGCCAGAGGATGACGGTAGCGACGTCGACGAGGATGCCGGGAGCTGACCAGGGGCACCCGATGCCGCCTTGGCAGCGACCCACGTAAGACCCGCCGCCGCCCCGCGCGGAGCCACGTGATCCCTGCATGCGTGACAAGAAACGTGACAAGAACCTGCGGCGATCAGGGCAGCTCCAGAAGCTCCAGGCTGATCGACTGTGAGCAAAGCAGCAGGTAGAAGCCGTAGTCGGCGTGGTCCGTCACCCTTAGGTAGGAATGGTTTGATGGTGGGTGTGGATGACTTTGCGGAGTGGGGGTCGGTGGTGTGGCGGTTTCGCCAGGCGATGTAGCGGCGGATCATGGCTGGCTTGCTCGGTGTGGCTGGCGTGGTCGGTGCCGTCGAGGGCGAAGTAGCGCAGGGCGGTGAACTGGGCCTCGATCCGGTTGAGCCAGGAGGCGTAGAACGGCACGTAGGCGAGCTCGACGTTGTTGGCCGCGGCCCAGTCACCGACCGGGTGTCGTTGTTGGTGGACAGGTGCGGGCTGAAGTTGTCCAGCACGATCGCGATCCGCACGTCGGGCGGGTGGAGGAGCGCAGGTAGCGGCAGAACGCGAGGAACTGGTGCGGCCCTTGCGGGTCTTGATGTGGCCGTAGAGCGGTCGGTGGACAGGTCGTAGGCGGCCAGCAGGTGCCGCACCCGTGGGGGCGTTTGAGGTGGCGCGCCGCCGGCGCCGCCGCGGCCGGCTGGTCACCCGTGCCGGCCGCACGCGGGCCCACTGCTTGCCGGGGTGGGGCTGCAGGTTGAGCGGCCCGAACTCGTCCATGCAGATCACCACGTGGGATCACCGACGCTGACGGCTGGTCTTGCGGTCGGCGATGGCGTACAGGGCAGGACCCGGTTCTTCTTCGTCTGGTAGTCGGGGTCGGTGCTGGTCTTCCAGGTCTTGACGGTCTGGAAACGAGACGCCCTCGCTCGCGCAGGAGGACGCGCAGGCCCTCGTGGGAGATGTCCTCGACCACCCCCTCAGCGACCAGGTACTCGGCCAGCTTGGACAGGCCCAGGTCGAGAACGGCAGCTCGTGATCGACCGGGCGAGCCAGCGCGATCTTCTTGATCTCGCCGCGTGAGCAGCGTCGAACGTCGGCGGCCGGCCGCCGACGTACTTCGGGTCGCAGCGAGTCGAACCCGTCGACGTTGAAGTTGTGCACACGTCCGGACCCGGTCCGCGCTGGTGAACGCCACCTTGGCGATCCGCCACGTCCATGCCCTGGCGACAGCAGCACCATCTGCGCCCGCCGCCACGTCACCACCGACCCCGACCGACGACGCACGATCCGCAGCAGCCGTGCCCTCCTCATTGCTGATCTCACGAACCCGACACGCCGGAATCGGCTGGGGGAAGAAGGAACAAGAAGAGAGAGAAAAAGGAGGAGGGGAAAGGAAAGCTAGTCCGATGGTCGCAGGTTCGATCCCTGCCGGGCGCGCTGTCACCGGTATGGCTCCGCCTGTTGCTTGACGGGGCGGGTTCAACCGGTCTGCGCAAGGAGCTCGGCGAGCCGGGCAGCTCCAAGTAGGCCGACACGTCGCGCAGGAAGCCCCGGATAACGGCCTCGTCGACCGCGGAGTGGTTGGCAACCCACTCCGGCAGCCCATGCACCAGCATCGAGCTGGGAAGCGCAAGCGTCGCCGCCGATGGCGGCGACGCCTGGCCGCCGAGCTCGTGGGCCATGGACTGCAGCACGGCGACCTGGCGGCGGTTCACGGGGTCCGGCAGCCCGGGGTCCACGCGCTGCACGGCATCGAGGCGGCGACCTCGGGCACCGCAGCCCGACCCTGGACGACCGCAGCCCACAGCACGTCGCCGTAGTACGGGAACCTGATTACCTCGAGGCGGCGGGGTCCAGGGCGCTCCGGCCGGCCCCGGTCAACCCCCTGTTCAGGGCCGCGCCCACCGCCGCCGCAACATGTCGGGATCACGGCCCTGCTGGCCGCGGCCGTGGACGAAGCTCAGGGTGCGCATCGCTAACTCTGGAGTGCCTGCGGCGTCTCCAGGCGAGCCGCCGTCCCCGCTACCGTGTCAGCTCCGCGAGTTGGCCGGGCCCAGGTGACGTTCCAGGGCCACCGTGACCCTTGCACCGGCCGCGGCGCAGTGGCCGGTCCCTGATCGCCCTCAGTCGGTCCCAGCAACGGGCACGTCTCTGGGCCGGCAAGCCCTCGCGCGCCCCATCGCCGCATCCCTGACGAGCTGTCGTGGCAAGGTCAATCCCATGAACTGCTTCCCATCCGGACGGGGACCCTTGCGGGAACCGGCGTCGCCGACAGCGGGCACGGCCTAGTGCTCTGTAAATAAAATGAGTTGTGGACTAGTATTGCTGCATGTCGGCGACTCGTGCGGCGGCGCGGCTGGCGGTGACGACGGCGCAGCGGGCGGATCTGGAGGCGATCGCGGCATCGCCGTCGTTGCCGCATCGGGCGGTGCGGCAGGCCAAGGGCCTGCTGGACGCGGCGGAGGGGGTGGCGAATGAGGAGATCGGACGCCGCTGCGGGGTGAGCGCGAACACGGTCCGGGCCTGGCGGCGGGGTTCGCTCAGCGCGGGGTGGCCGGGGTCGGGGTGGTCGCCGAGGGCCGAGGCCGCAAGCCGTGGCTGCCCGAAGGCATGGTCGAGCGAGGTGGTGCGGGTGACGTTGACCGAGAAACCCGCCGACGGGTCGACGCACTGGTCGACCCGCACCCTGGCGAAGCAGATGGGCATCAGTCACGGCGCGGTGGCGAACATCTGGCGTGACCACGACCTGAAGCCGTGGAAGGTGGACACCTTCAAGGTCAGTCAACTGATCCGCGTTTCGAGGAGAAGCTGGTCGACGTGGTCGGCCTGTACCTGGACCCGCCGGCGAAGGCGGTGGTGTTCTGCTTCGACGAGAAGACCCAGGTGCAGGCCCTGGACCGGACCCAGCCGCAGCTTGCCGATGGTGCGCGGGTCGGGCCGGGACGATGACCCATGACTACAAGCGCCACGGCACCACCGACCTGTTCGCCGCGTTGAACGTGGCCACCGGCGCAGGTGATCGCCGCACTGCCGCCAGCGGCACACCGGAGCCGACGTGCTGGCCTTCTTCAAGCTCATCGACAAGACAGGTGCCGCGCTCGATGGACATCCACGTGGTGCTGGACAACCTGTCCGCCCACACGGCGCCGGAGGTGAGCGACCTGGCTGGCCCACCCGCGCCGAGCCCGCTGGCACCTGCACTACACCCCCACCTCAAGCTCCTGGCTCAACCTGGTCGAACGATGGTTCAAGGAACTGACCGACCGAAGCGACTGCGCCGCGGCGTCTTCACCAGCGTCGAGGCCCTGATCGAGGCGATCACCACGTGGGTCGAGCACCGGAAACATCGACCCCAAGCCCTTCATCTGGCACGCGAAAGCCGAAGACATCATCGCCAAGGTCCGCCGCGGTCGCGCCACCCTGATCACAAGTCAAATCGAAGACAGGCACTAGGCGGCCATGCCCTACTCGGCATCGCTGTCCGTGCAACGGTGCGAAGCAGGTTGTGGACATATCGGCGATGCCCGCTCCGCGGCTGAGGTCAGTAATTCCAGCAGCCACTCGGTCGCGCTATTGCTGGACAAACGCGACGAGTTGCAGCTGAACGTCGTCGGGGTCGCGGAAGTTGAGCGACGACCCCCAGTCATGGTCGGTGATCGGGCTGTGCTTGATCCCCTTGTCATTCATCTGCGCCTCCCACCCCACCAACGCATCCCGGTCCGCGACGGTAAAGCCGACGTGGTCCAGACCCGTCCTGGTCGGGTCGAAAGTCTCGCCGGCGTTGGTCGGGTGGTGATTGAGCACAACGAACATCGACCAGTCCGGCTTGCCGAGCACGACGGCGTAGCCACCACCCCCGCCGGCATGCTCGTCACGAACCAGCTCGACGAAATTGAACACATCGGTGTACCAAGCGGCGCTTGCATCGATGTCCGTCACGGTCAGTGCAACGTGGTGCAGCCCGACAGTCATTTTTCCTCCGCGGTCGCGTTCCGTCGACCGTCTCCTTCATCGGGCGGCGGTCCGACTGATCCATGCGGGCTAGCTGATGCGAACTTTTCGCCCCTTGCGCTGATGCGCCAGAGGTGATCGCTAGTTAGCTCACACCCTAGGGTGCTTGGATGCAGCCACCAAGGGGCGGCGACCTCACCCCGACACTCACTGGGACGCTACTCCGTCGCTGCAGGACAAAGCGGACACGTGACCACGGCGGCCAGCCGCGCCTCAGCTGCGCCCCGTGCATGGCTTACCCACCGCCGACCGACTCGCCTTGCTTTTCCTAGGACGACGACGGAGGGCCAAGCCCCTCCCGATCATCGATCGGAACGGCGGTCTTGGGCGAGCAACCCTTGCAGGTATTGCCTCTCCGGCCCGGCACACCGCCGTGCTCGCGACCCAGATGCTCGGTCAACTCCGCCTCCAACGCGGTCTGCAGCGCCGGGAGGTGAACCCGGACAACACCCACCCGGGAGGTGAACCCGGACGACACCCAACCCGGCCGGTCAACGCCAGGGCGGACTCACGCGCTTGCCGCAGCCTGGCGACCACGCCTCGGCGTGACGCGAGTCGTGAGGCGAACTGCGGGTGATTGCAGCAGATTGAGCAACTCCAGCATGATCGACCGTAGGTGAAGCAGCAGGTAGAAGCCTGAGTCGGCGCTGTCGATCACCCTTCTAATCCGTAGGCCGTGAGTTCGAATCTCACCGGGCGCGCTTACCTCCGTCCGATCCCGGCGGCACGATGAGCCGGCATGGTGATGCCGTCAGGGCTCAGTATCCGAGCGGGAGGCCCGCGTAGTTCTCAGCGAGGCCCATGGCACCGGCCGTACTCGTCGCGACCCAGCTCAGCTGGGAGAGCTGGAGCTGCGCATCGAACGGGTCTCCGCTGGTGTGCAGCATTGTGGTCATCCACCAGGAGAAGTGCGTGCAACGCCAGACCCGGCGTAGGGCGGCGTCGGAGTATGACTGCGCGAGCGACGGGTCGTTCTTGGTTAGTAGCCGTCCGAGTGCGGGAGCGAGCAGTGCGACGTCCGCGACGGCCAGGTTGAGTCCTTTCGCGCCTGTGGGCGGCACGATGTGGGCGGCGTCCCCGGCCAGGAAGAGGCGCCCATGGCGCATGGGTGCGCGGACGAAGCTGCGCATCGGCAGCACGCTCTTCTCGGCGATTGGGCCCGGCGCGAGGCGCCACCCCCCCTGCCCCTCGCCGAGCCGCTCGCCGAGGGCGCCCCAGATGCGGTCATCGGACCACTCCTGAACGTCTGTCTCCGGGGGGACCTGGAGGTACAGCCGGCTGACGGACGCCGAGCGCATCGAGTGCAGGGCGAAGCCGTCGGGGTGCCAGGCGTAGATCAGCTCGTCGGTGGACGGCGGCACGTCCGCGAGGATGCCGAGCCACGCGTACGGGTAGGTGCGCTCCCACGTGGTTGCCACTGATGCGGGCACAGCGGCCCGGCTTGGGCCGAATGATCCGTCGCAGCCGACGACGACGTCCGCGTCCACCCGCCCGGGGCGACCCGCGGCGTCGGTGTAGGTGACGTAGGGGCGCTCCGTCGTCAGGTCGTGCAGCTGCGTGTCGGTGATCTCGTATCGGAACTGCTGGCCGGCGGCGTCCCGAGCCTTGCCCAGGTCCTTGGTGACCTCGGTCTGCCCGTAGACGGTGACGGTCCGCCCGACCAGGTCGACGAAGTCCAGGTGGTGGCGCTCGTGCGGCCACTGGAGGTAGATGCCGCGGTGCTCGAACCCCTCTCGGTGCAGCCTCTCGCCGAGGCCGATGTCGTCGAGCAGGTCCACGGTGGACTGCTCGAGGATCCCCGCCCGGATCCTCGCCTCGACGTAGTCGCGGGAGCGGGTCTCGAGCACGACCGAGTCGACGCCCTCGCGCTCGAGCAGGTGCGACAGGAGCAGCCCCGCCGGCCCCGCCCCGACGACGGCGACCTGGGTCCGCACGTGATCAGCCACGCGTTCAGTGTCCGGGCGGCGCTTCGGGGCCGCCAGGCCCTCCTTCCGCCCAGCGGAAGGAGGTGGCCGCGCGCTCAAAGGCTACGGGCGATACCCGCCGCCGCGACCTGGAGCGCCGACACGAGCCTCGGCCGATCCCGACCGAGCCGGGGGACGACGAGGCCGAGCGCGGCGACGACCTCGTCGTCGCCCGTTCGCACGGGAACGGCCACCGAACAGGCGCCAAGACTCATCTCTTCGCTCGTCTGCGCCCACCCCTCCCGCCGTACCCGGCGCAGCTGTTCCTCGAGCCGGCCGGGTTGCGTGATCGTGTACGGGGTGACACGGACGAGATCGGCGAGCACCTGGCTGCGGACGTCGTCCGGCGCGTGCGCCAACAGCACCTTGCCCACGCCGGTCGCGTGCAGCGGCAGCCGCGAACCGATCTGGCTGACGACCGGCACGGAGGCCGACCCGGCCAGCCGGTCGACGTACAGCGCGCGGTCCCCGTCGCGCACCGCGAGGTGCACTGTCGCCAGCGTGGCGGCGTAGATGTCGTGCAGGAACGGCGAGGCGACGTCCCGAAGCCCTGCCTGCGCCGGTGCGAGCAGCCCGAGGTCCCACAGCGCCCGCCCCACCACGTACTCCCCGCTGGGCAGCCGGGTCAGCAGCCCCCCGCTGGCCAGCTCCGCCACCAGCCGGTGGGCGGTCGTGAGCGGCAAGCCCGAGCGGCGGGCGAGGGCGCTGAGCGGGAGCGCCCGGTGATCGGCGTCGAAGGCCCGCAGGAGCGCCACTACCCGCGATGTCACCGTCGGGCCGCCCACGTGCACTCCTTCCGTTCATCGGAAGCTCACTCTCGCACGGCGTGCCGTCGGCGCCTACCGTCGCGGGCATGAGTGAAGCGGTCATGGATGAAGCCGCTAGGAGTGAGGGCGGCCGCGACGAGGCGTTCGGCGGTATCGAGGCTGCGACCTCCTCCGGCGTCCCCACGACCACGCAGGCGGAGATCGACGCCGAGATCGCGCAGGTACGGGACGCCTACGATCAGGAGCGGCGCACCGTCGGCGACAGCACCCGGGTCCTCGTCGACTACCCGCCCTACCGCAGCAGCCTGCTGAGGCACCCGACGAAGGCCCCCCAGCAGGCCGACCCCGAGGGGGCGGAGCTGTCCGCGCCGGTCTTCGGGAGCCGGGACGTCGACCCGCTCGAGGCCGACCTGACCATCCAGCACCGCGGTGAACCCATCGGCGAGCGGATGGTCCTCACGGGGCGGATCGTCGACGCCGACGGCCGGCCGGTGCGCTCGCAGCTCGTGGAGATCTGGCAGGCGAATGCCGGCGGCCGCTACATCCACCAGCGCGACCAGCACCCGGCCGCGATCGACCCGAATTTCACAGGGATGGGCCGGTGCCTCACGGACGCCGACGGCGTCTACACCTTCACGACAATCAAGCCCGGCCCGTACCCGTGGCGCAACCACCTCAACGCCTGGCGGCCCGCGCACATCCATTTCTCGCTCTTCGGCACCGACTTCACCCAGCGGATGATCACGCAGATGTACTTCCCGGGGGACCCCCTGTTCGCGCTCGACCCGACCTATCAATCGATCCCCGACCAGGCCGCCCGTGACCGGCTGGTCGCGAGCTACGACCACGGCCTCACCCAGCACGAGTGGTGCCTGGGCTACCGCTGGGACATCGTGCTGACCGGAAGCCATCGCACGCCGTTGGAGCCGGAGGAGGCCACGTGACGGACCTGACGCCCGTCCCGGGCCAGACAATCGGGCCCTTCTACGGCTTCGCCCTCCCCTACCCCGGCGGTCCTGACCTTGTGCCGGCCGGGACCCCTAGCGCGATCCGGCTGCACGGGCGGGTCCTCGACGGGCTAGGGCAGCCTGTGCCGGACGCAATGCTCGAGCTCTGGCAGCCCGCCCCCGACGGGACCGTCGTGCAGGAGCCCGGATCGCTCCGCCGGGACGGCTGGACCTTCACCGGCTGGGGCCGCGCGAGCACTGACAACTCGGGCCGCTACTCCTTCACCACGCTGACCCCGGGGGCCGCCGGCGCGGGGCGCGGGGCCTTCTTCTCCCTCGTGGTGTTCGCCCGCGGCCTGCTCGACCGGCTCTTCACCCGCGCGTACCTGCCCGCGGAGTCCACGGAACAGGCCGGCGCGCTGGACGGGGACCCGCTGTTCGCCGGCCTGCCCGAAGACCGCCGCGGCACACTCGTCGCGCAGCGCGACGACACCGGATACGTGTTCGACGTCGTGCTCCAGGGCAGTGATCAGCGAGACGAGACGGTCTTCCTCACCTACCCGAGGCACCCGCTTCGATGACCGCCCTGCTCTGGCCCGGCGACTCCCGGGCAGGCGAGCTCTTCAGCGACGCAGCGGTCCTGCGGGCGATGGTCGCCGTCGAGGACGCCTGGCTCTCCGCGCTGGTCGCCCTCCTGGTGGCCCCGCCGGAGGCGGCCGCGGACCTCGGGGCGCTGGTGCAGCCTTCGGACGCCGACAGCGTCGCCGCGGGCGCCGAGGCAGGTGGGAACCCGGTGATCCCGCTCGTGGCGCTGCTCCGGGAGCGGGCATGGGCGAGCCGACCCGAGGTCGCGCGATGGGTGCACCGGGGGCTCACCAGCCAGGACGTCCTCGACAGCGCGCTGATGCTGTGCTGCCGCGACGCTCTGGCCCGGATCGACGAGGATCTGCGCACCCAGATCGGCGCGCTGGCCGAGCGCGCCGACCAGCACCGCGCGACGGTGATGGCCGGCCGGACGCTGACGCAGCACGCCGTCCCGACCACCTTCGGCCTCAAGGCCGCCGCCTGGTTGCGCGGGCTCCTCGAGGCGGCCGACGCCGTCGACGACGTCGCCGGCCGGCTCGCGGTCCAGGTCGGCGGCGCTGCCGGCACGCTCGCCGGTCCCACCGAGCTCGCCCGGGTGGTCGGCGTCGCGGACCCGGCGAAGGCGGCGGTGAAGCTCACCAAACGGACCGCGAGAGCACTCGGCCTGGAGCCCGCGCCGTCCTGGCACACCTCGCGCGCCGTCGTCCCCGCGATCGGCGACGCGCTCACCGCGTGCACCGACGCCTACGGGCACATCGCGAACGACGTCCTCACGCTGGCCCGGCCCGAGATCGCCGAGCTCGCCGAGCCTGCCGCGGAAGGGCGCGGCGGGTCGTCGACGATGCCCACGAAGACCAACCCCGTGCTGTCGGTCCTGCTCCGCCGGAGCGCCCTTGCCGCCCCGGCTCTGGCGGCACAGCTCCACCTCGCCGCAGCGAGCGCGGAGGACGAGCGGCCGGCCGGTGCCTGGCACACCGAGTGGCAGGCGCTGCAGCTGCTCGGCCGCCGGACCGTCGTCGCGGCGTCCCAGGCGACGGAGTTGCTGACCGGCCTCCGGGTGAACGTCGGGCGGATGCGGACGAATGCCGAGGCCGGCGCCGGGGACCTCCTCGCTGAGCGACGCTCGCTCGGCGATGTCGCCAATGTCGCCGATGTCGCCAAGGCCGGCGAGGTGCCCTCCTGGGACATCACTTCCTACCTCGGAGCGAACGACCTGATCATCGACGCCGTCCTGGAGCGCGCGGCCCTTCGCTTGAAGGGAGCCTCGTGACCGTGCCGAAGCTGGCCGCGGCCCCACTCACGGAGCCGGACCCGTCCCGGCCGCTGCTCGTCGTCGGGCCCTCGCTCGGTACCTCGGTGGAGGCCCTGTGGTCCGCGTGCTCCCGGCAACTCGCGGAGGCCTTTAGCGTGGTCGGCTGGGACCTCCCTGGCCACGGCCGTAGTGCCGCGGTCACGCAGCCGTTCACCGTCGCCGACCTCGCCGCCGGCGTCCTCGACGTCGTCGCGACGGTGCAGGCCGAGCGGGGCGAGCCCGGGGTCCCGTTCGCGTACGCCGGGGACTCCCTCGGCGGCGCGGTGGGCCTCCAGCTCCTGCTCGACGTGCCCGGCCGGATCCGCGAGACGACGCTCGTGGCGACCGGCCCCCGGATCGGGACCCCGGAGAGCTGGCGGGAGCGGGCGGAACTGGTCCGGGTAGAGGGCACCGCCGCGCTCCTCGACAGCGCGCCCGCTCGCTGGTTCGCCCCCGGCTTCCCGCAGCGGAACCCCGCCGTCACCGACGCCCTGCTGGCGGACCTCGCCGGCGCGGACGACGAGAGCTACGCCCTCGCCTGCGAGGCGCTCGCGACCTTCGACGTCCGCCCCCAGCTCGACGACGTCGCCACGCCGGTCCTCGCCGTGGCCGGGCGGCACGACCCGGTCACCCCAGTCGCCGACCTGGCCGCCATCGCGGGGAGCGTGCGGCACGGGCGGCTGATCGTGCTGGACGACGCGGGGCACCTCGCACCCGCGGAGGCACCCGAGGCGGTCGCCGACCTCGTCCGGAGCTCCCGTGCGGACGACCTCCGCAGCGCGGGCATCGCGGTCCGCCGCACGGTGCTGGGGGACGCCCACGTCGACCGCGCCGTGGCCTCCACCACCCCGTTCACCCGGGACTTCCAGGACTTCATCACCCGGTACGCGTGGGGGGCGGTCTGGACCCGGCCCGGCCTCGACCGGCGCAGCCGCTCGATCGTCACGCTGACGGCCCTCGCCGCGCTCGGCCACGAGCAGGAGCTCGCGATGCACGTCCGCGGCGCGCGGCGCAACGGCCTCAGCGACGAGGAGATCAAGGAAGTGCTGTTGCAGGTCGCGGTCTACGCGGGCGTCCCGGCCGCCAACACCGCGTTCCGGATCGCCCGGCGCGTCCTCGACGAGCTGGGCCAGGAGGAGTCGCCATGACCGGCACGAGCCAGGCCTACGTGTACGACGCCGTCCGGACGCCCTTCGGGCGGTTCAGCGGAGCGCTGGCACAGGTGCGGCCCGACGACCTGGCGGCGCTCACGCTGCGCGCCGTGCTCGACCGGTGCTCCGGGCTCGACCCGGCCGCCGTCGACGAGGTGCTCCTCGGCAACGCCAACGGCGCCGGCGAGGACAACCGCAACGTGGCCCGGATGGTCTCGCTGCTCGCGGGGCTGCCGGTGTCGGTGCCCGGCTCGACGGTCAACCGGCTCTGCGGGTCGAGCCTGGACGCCGCCATGACCGGCTCCCGGATGATCGAGACAGGCGACGCCGGCGTCGTCCTGACCGGTGGGGTGGAGTCGATGACCCGGGCGCCGTGGGTGCTGCCCAAGCCCGACCGGCCGTTCCCGGCCGGCAACGTGACCGCCGTCTCCACCACCCTGGGCTGGCGTCTGGTCAACCCGCGCATGCCCGCCGAGTGGACGGTCTCGCTCGGCGAGGCGAACGAGCAGCTGCGCGAGCGCCTCGGCATCTCCCGGGAACGGCAGGACGAGTTCGCGGCTGGTTCCCACCAGCGGGCCGCCCGAGCCTGGGACGACGGCTTCTACGACGACCTCACCGTCGCCGTGCCCGGCACCGACCTCGGCCGCGACGAGAGCATCCGCCCGGGCAGCACGCCCGCCACGCTGGCGGGGCTGAAGCCGTCGTTCCGCCCGGACGGCACCATCACCGCCGGCAACGCCTCCCCGCTCAACGACGGCGCCTCCGCGGTCCTGCTCGGCTCGCAGGCCGCCGCCGACACCATCGGCCGCGACCCGCTGGCGCGCATCGCCGGTCGCGGCTCGCACGCCCTGGCCCCGCAGGACTTCGGAATCGCGCCCGTCGAGGCAGCGAACCGCGCCCTCGACCGCGCGGGCATCGGCTGGGGGGACGTCGGCGCAGTGGAGCTCAACGAGGCGTTCGCCGTGCAGTCCCTCGCCTGCATCGACGCCTGGAAGATCGACCCGGACATCATCAACGCCCGCGGCGGGGCGATCGCCATCGGGCACCCGCTCGGCGCCTCCGGCGGCCGCGTCCTCGGCACCCTCGCCAAGCGCCTGCGCGAGGAGCGGGTCCGCTGGGGGGTGGCGGCCATCTGCATCGGCGTGGGGCAGGGACTGGCCGTCGTGCTCGAGAACCAAGACGCCGCATGAGGCCGACCGTGATGCACGACCCGGACGCCGCCGTCGCAGGGATCGAGGACGGCGCTACCGTCCTCATCGGCGGGTTCGGGACGGCGGGGCAGCCCATCGAGCTGATCGACGCCCTGCGACGCAGCGGCGTCAAGGACCTCACCGTCGTCAACAACAACGCCGGGAACGGCTCCACCGGGCTCGCGGCGCTGCTCGCGGCCGGGCAGGTCCGCAAGATCGTCTGTTCGTTCCCCCGACAGGCCGACTCCTACGTTTTCGACGAGCTCTACCGGGCCGGCAGGATCGAGCTGGAGCTCGTGCCGCAGGGCAACCTCGCGGAGCGTCTGCGGGCGGCCGGGGCGGGCATCGGCGCGTTCTACACCCCGACCGGCGTGGGGACGCTGCTCGCCGAAGGGAAGGAACGCCGGACGATCGACGGCCGCGACTACGTGCTCGAGTACCCGCTGCGCGCCGATGTCGCGTTGGTCAAGGCGCACCGCGCGGACACGATGGGCAATCTCGTCTACCGCAAGACCGCCCGGAACTTCGGTCCGGTCATGGCGATCGCCGCGACACTGACCGTCGTCCAGGTCGCGGAGATCGTGCCCGCCGGCGCCCTGGACCCGGAGGCGGTCGTGACCCCCGGGATCTTCGTCGACCGGCTCGTCGCCTGCGCCAGCAGCACCCCGCTCGTCGCCCGGGGCGCGGCCGGGTGACGCGCTTGGTGGAGCACGTCGACCGCGGGCCACTGGACCGGCGGGAGATGGCCCGACTCGTGGCCGGCGACATCCCTCCGGGTGCCTACGTGAACCTCGGGATCGGTCAGCCCACCTCCGTGGCCGACTATCTCCAGTCCGAGCAAGGGGTCGTGCTGCACACCGAGAACGGCATGCTCGGAATGGGGCCCGCTGCCCGGGGCGACGAGGTCGACCCCGATCTCATCAACGCGGGCAAGATCCCGGTGACCGAACTGGCCGGCTGCTCGTACTTCCACCACGCCGACTCCTTCGCCATGATGCGCGGCGGACACCTCGACGTGTGCGTGCTCGGAGCCTTCCAGGTCTCGGCTCAGGGCGACCTCGCCAACTGGCACACGGGCGAGCCTGACGCCATTCCCGCCGTTGGCGGAGCCATGGACCTCGCCACAGGAGCCAAGGACGTCTTCGTTCTGATGTCGCTCTTCGCCCGCGACGGGTCTCCCAAGCTCGTGCCGCGGTGCACCTACCCGCTCACCGGCGTCCGCTGCGTCACCCGCGTCTACACGGACTACGCCGTCTTCCTCATCGGTGGCGGCGAGGTGCGGGTGCGCGAGACCTACGGGATCCGCTTGGCGGAGCTCCAGGCCCGGCTGTCGATCGACCTCCGGAGCACTGACCCCGCGCGGCGCCGGTGACGACCACCACCTTGCCGCCCACGCGTCCCGTCATGACCGGGTCTCCCGCTTCCGCGACCGTGGCCGGGGTCGGGCCGGCTGTACCGGCGGCAGCTCGAGGCCCGGCACCACTCTGTTCCGGATCGTGCCGATCCCCTCGACGGTCATCTCGACGACATCGCCCGGCTGCAGGGGCGGAGGTTCCAGGCGCCCACGGCGTCCCCAGAGCTCGGCCAAGGCGCCGCCGTTCCCGCAGGTACCCGAGCCGAGGACGTCGCCGGCGCGCACCCATGTGCCCCGGGAGGCGTAGGCGATGAGCTCCTCGAACGGCCAGCCCATGTTCGAGAGGAGGTCCTGCCCGATCTCCACGTCGTTGACCGACACGCGCATGTCGAGGGCGAGGAAGCCGTCGCCGTCCCGGTAGGGCTCGAGCTCGTCGGCGGTGACCAGCCACGGCCCGAGCGTCGAGGCCGAGTCCTTGCCCTTGGCGGGCCCCAGGTTGACCTTCATCTCGCGGGACTGCAGATCCCGGGCGGACCAGTCGTTGAGGATCGTGTAGCCGAACACGTGGTCGCGGGCCTGCTCCGGGGTCAGCGAGGCACCGTCGCGTCCCACGACCGCGGCGACCTCGAGCTCGAAGTCGAACCGGGTCGAGCCGGGCGGCACCGGAACGTCGTCGAACGGGCCGACCAGCGAGTACGGGTTCGTGAAGTAGAAGGTGGGCGCCTCGCACCACTCGGGTGCGACCCCGCCGACGCCGTCGATGCTCTTCCGGACCCCCTCGACGTGTTCCTCGAAGGCGACGAAGTCGCGCACCGTCGGCGGCTGCAGGGGCGGGAGCAGCCGGACGGTGTCCAACGGGGTGGCGCTGTTCTCCAGCGCGGCGGCGCCGGCGTCGAGCGCGGCCGGAAGGCCGGCGCGCACGAGGTCGAGCACGGTGACGCCGGGCAGCAGCTGGTGGAGCCCCTCGTCGCTGACGGTTCCGGCGTACGTCTGCCCGTCGACGTCGAACGTGGCGAACATCATCGGCGTCCGATCCCGGTCAGACCGGCGGAGCCTGGAAGAGGCCCTTGTCCGGGTCGTTGAAGGACTTCTTGGCGACGAACTCGTTCATCGCGTTGGCGGTGCCCCACTGGTCGCTGACCTCGGGATTGCTGAAGTCGTAGACGTGGGGGTGCCACGAGTCCTCGTCGACCTGTTCGAGCTCGGTCGTGTACTCGACGGTGTTGCCGTGCGGGTCGAGGAAGTAGCTGAAGGTGTTGTTGCCGGCCAGGTGCCGGCCCGGGCCCCAGATCTTCTCGACCCCGGCCCGCAGCAGCCGGCCGGTGCCGCGCATGTACTCGTCGATCCCGCGCATCTCGAAGGAGGCGTGGTGCAGGGCGGGGTGCGGACCGCGAGCGATGGCCATGCTGTGGTGCCACGCATTGATCCGCATGAACCACATCATTTCCCCCATCCGCGGGTGCATCAGGGTGTCCGAGAGCGCGAAGGCGAGGTGCTTCTCGTAGAAGGCGCGCGTGCCCTCGGGATCGGCGGAGTTGATGACGACGTGCGAGAGGCGGACGGGAATGGACTCGCCCTCCTCGATCTTGCGGTGCTGCCTGACGGCCACCTCGGAGCTGATCTCGACGGTGCGGCCCTCGTTGTCGAAGAACCGGAATCCGTACCCTCCCCCGGGGGTCTGCAGGTCCTTCGGCTCGTGGACGAGCCGGACGCCGTCCCGGCCGAGCTGCTCCGCGAGCGTGTCGACGGCTGCCGAGTTTGCGGCGCCGAAGGCGATGAGGTCGATCCGCTTGTCCGGCGACTGGCGCAGCCGGACGACGTACTGCTCAGGTGACCCCTCCGCCGCCAGGAAGCTCAAGCCGGAGTCCTCGTGCTCCGCGCTCAGGCCCCAGGTGTTGGTGAAGAAATCGAGCTGCTTGCCGAAGTCCGGCACGGCCAGGTCGACGTGCCGCAGGTGGGTGATGAGACGGTCGGGCATCACGGGTGTCCTTGATCGGTCGGGTCAGGCGGGCTGGCGAAGGAGTTCGGTCACGCTGTGCATCAGGCCGGGGACGTCGCCCTGGACGCGGTCGAGCAGCCATTGACCGAGCTGGTTGGAGGCGTCGACGACGGTCTGGGCGCGCTCGAAGCGGCGGTCGTGGAAGACGTCCCAGAGCTCGGCGTCGACGGCGTCACGCGAGAGCAGCAGCTCGGCGAGGACGGCGGCGTCCTCCAGCGCCTGCGCGGCGCCCTGCGCGATCGTGGGGGGGCAGGAGTGAGCGGCGTCGCCGATCAGGACCACACGACCCCGGTTCCAGGGCACCGGCAGGACGTGGGTCTCGAACCAGGTGTAGTTCACCCGGGACGGGTCCGTCAGCGTGGCGCGGATGTCGTCCCATGGACCGTGGTACGCCTGGGAGAGCTCGCGCATCGTGGCGAGCTGCTCCTCCGGGCCCAGCGTCGAGCGGTCCTGCGCCGGCTCCACGATGTAGGCGTAGAGCGAGTCCTCGCCGGTCGGGCAGTAGCCGGCGATGTAGGACGGGCCCCCGTAGTAGAGATCGGTGCGGGTGATGCTGGCAGGGCGGGGACCGAAAGCACGCCAGATGCCCATGCCCGTGGAGCGGGTCTCGAGGTTGATACCGAGTGCCCGCCGCGTCCAGGAGCGGATGCCGTCGGCCCCGACGACGAGGTCGTACCGGCCGGTCGAACCGTCCGAGAACGTGAGCTCCACGCCACGGTCGTCCTGCGTCAGGTCGGTGAACGTCGTGCCGAACCGGAGCTTGGCACCGGCGGACTGGGCTCGCTCGAGCAGGATCCTGGCCAGGTCGGGACGCACAGCAGGCATCCTCTTGGGCTTGGTCGCCCGTCGCTACGACAGCGGCCGCGCTCGACGCCCTCCTCCGCGGCAGCAGCGGCACCGGCAGCGGGCCAGCACGGCACCGGGGCAGGCGGCAGGCCGGCCGTTGACCTGACTCGTGCCACCAGGAAGATCGACGTCTAACTAACGGCATGGTTGTGAGCTGTGTTTCACATGTATTCACGTCGCCGTTGGGGCGCTAGTCTGTATGCGGAGCCGCTGTGGCAGCGCCAGCAATCACGCCGCGCGGTGTCTGCTGGTCCTTGCCTGCTTGCGGTCATGATGCTGCCATGCCGGCGAGCGAGCGAGCTGATCGTTAGATGATGGGGGCGCGCGATGGGCAACCCAACAGAGAAGCCGTCGACAGCTCCAGCCACAGCCAGGAGCCTGGCGGCTGAAGGAGTGGCCGGGACAGCGTCGTCGGAGGGGCAGGGCGAGCAGCCCTTCGCCACCGGCGTCTCCCACCCGCAACCACCCCAGCCCGGCGCCATCCCCACGACCACGTGGTCCTACGAGCAGGGCGAGCAGCCCTTCGCCACCGGCGTCTCCCACCCGCAACCACCCCAGCCCGGCGCCATCCCCACGACCACGTGGTCCCACGAGCAGGGCGAGCAGCCCTTCGCCACCGGCGTCTCCCACCCGCAACCACCCCAGCGCTGATTCCGCAAGAGAAGGTCTCGAACCGGCGCCGGGCAAAGCACCCGCCGCGCCCCGCAGCACGTCCAACGGACACCTTGGCGAACTCCGCGAGGAGGGAACAGCCTTGATCATCAACCCTACGTTCACGGCGAACTTCAACACCAACTTCGGCGCCAACGCGGCGGCCGCACGAGCCGCCTGGCAAGCCGCGGCACAGGTCTTCACGAGCCATTTCTCGGACAACATCAACATCAACATCACGGTGGATGCCGTTGCGGGAACAGCAGTCTTCGGGCAGAGCAACACTTTCCTCGAGTCCATCTCCTACGCTGATCTGCTTGCCAGGTTCACTGCAGACGCGAAGACGGCGGACGATCAAGATCGCGATCGGCCCGAGGGTTCCATGTCCGCCGCCGATCCCACGAACGGCACCGGAACCTGGTGGTTGACAAGAGCTCAAGCCAAAGCGCTCGGAGATATCCCCGACGATCTGTCCCAGGACGGCACCACCACCTTCGGCGCCGGGAACCCCTTCACCTTCTCCGGCGCGATCGCCGCGGGAACATATGACTTCCAGGGCGTCGCCGCCCACGAGATCTCCGAGGTCATCGGCCGCCTCGGTCTGTCGGGCGGAACGGTGGGCACCACGGCCAATTCGTTCAGCCTGATCGACAACTTCTCATACACGGGCCCGGGCACGAAGGGTCTCCGCGGCGGCCCCGGGCAACAACTTCTCGATGGACAACGGGGTCACGCTGCTCAAGTTGTTCAATGATCCCACCGTGAACAGCCTCGATTCCAGGGACTGGGCGCCGGGCACCAACGATTCGTTCAATCAGTTCAGCTCCCCGGCGTGGTGAATGCCGTCTCCGCCGTCGACCTGCAGCTCATGGATGTGCTCGGGTACGACTTCACCGACCAGGCGATTGCCTGGGGGCCCAGCATCCAGTACGACACCGGCGGCCCCAACGCCGTCGCCCTCGACGAGCACGGCAACGCGGTCGAGGTCCACGTCGGCACCAACCGACTCTTCTACCGCGTCGGCACCGTGGACTTCGCCAACCAGAGGATCAACTGGGGGCCCAGCATCCAGTACGACACCGGCGGCCCCAACGCCGTCGCCCTCGACGACCACGGCAACGCGGTCGAGGTCCACGTCGGCACCAACCGACTCTTCTACCGCGTCGGCACCGTGGACTTCGCCAACCAGAGGATCAACTGGGGGCCCAGCATCCAGTACGACACCGGCGGCCCCAACGCCGTCGCCCTCGACGACCACGGCAACGCGGTCGAGGTCCACGTCGGCACCAACCGACTCTTCTACCGCGTCGGCACCGTGGACTTCGCCAACCAGAGGATCAACTGGGGGCCCAGCATCCAGTACGACACCGGCGGCCCCAACGCCGTCGCCCTCGACGACCACGGCAACGCGGTCGAGGTCCACGTCGGCACCAACCGACTCTTCTACCGCGTCGGCACCGTGGACTTCGCCAACCAGAGGATCAACTGGGGGCCCAGCATCCAGTACGACACCGGCGGCCCCAACGCCGTCGCCCTCGACGACCACGGCAACGCGGTCGAGGTCCACGTCGGCACCAACCGACTCTTCTACCGCGTGGCGACCGTCGAGTTCGCCAACCAGACGATTGCCTGGGGGCCCAGCATCCAGTACGACACCGGCGGCCCCAACGCCGTCGCCCTCGACGAGCACGGCAACGCGGTCGAGGTCCACGTCGGCACCAACCGACTCTTCTACCGGGTTGTGCATGTGTAGCCTCAGGTCCGCTGCAATGGCATCACTACGCTCGCCAGCAAGGGCGTCGTCGTACGAATCGTGCACAAATGTCAGCGAGGAGGTCGGACCTGCGGGCGACAGCAGAGGACATCCTTTCCGGCATCGCGGCCCTGCGAGCACGAGCTGACCTATGAGCTCGTCGCCGGCGACGAGGGGCAGATGGGTGTCGGCGTCCCGCGTCCTCTTCAGTCCGTGGCGCACGAGCATGCCCGCTCGGTGACGCATTCGCACGGGACCCGCCCTCGCCGCACCGATCGGCGTCGCGACCTCGACGAGCGGGTGGCGCCCCTCCACCGCCTGCGCAGCCGCACAGCCCACGCTGAGCAACTGCTCGGCGACGACGTGACCCACGCGCGTCACCGTCAACTCCTGGCGTTCGCCGGACTCTCCCGCGAGCTCGGCCTTCACCTCGACCAGCTATCCCCTTCTCCCGGCTGCTATCTCGGCCGCCCACTTGAGACCTCGCTCATGCCGGGAGCCAGGGATCTGGACGGGCGTGACAAGAAACGTGACAAGAATCTGAGGCGATCAGGGCAACTCCAGCAACTCCAGGCTGATCGACTGCAAGCAAAGCAGCAGGTAGAAGGCATAGTTGGCGTCGTCCGGCACCCTTCTAATCCGCCGGCCGTGAGTTCGAATCTCACCGGGTGGGCTGGCTGGGTCATCGCTGGGCTGCGCTGGCTGGGCCGGGGCCGGGGCCGGACGCGCACGCGCCTTCGCTGGGAGCCCCGCATTGCCACCGCGCGCGTGTCACTGATGGTGGTCACGCCACCGGTTGCCCATGCTCAGAGGTCGCATCTATGCGTGGACGCGGTCCCAGGCTTGGTCGGGTTGGCCGCCGGGAGCATGAAGTAGCTTCCGGTGTCCCACCAGAACCGCTCGCTCGCCTCGTCCCGGACCGGCCCGGAACCCAATGATCGCCACTGGCCGACCGTCCTTGACGGGTGCGTCGACGATCTGGCCGTCCAGGGGCCCGCTCCATCCGGCTCTGAACGCGGCAGTTACCGGACGGACAGAGCACGCCGAGCACGGTGTCCGTCCGGGCGACCATGTCAGCGTTTTGCGCTGACGCCCGTACTTAGGAATCTCTTTGATCTCGAGCGCCGGGGAGGTGGGTGACTGCCTGTCAGACGACGAAGGTCTCGGCGAATACCACCCGGGTCGACGTCGGCCGGTCGGCGGCGGAGGTGAGCGCCCAGAACGGTTCCGGATCGGTGGCCAGCCGCTCCCGCTCCACCACGACCACGCGGTGCCGTCCTGACGTGTGCCCGTCAGGCAGCCGGATGCGCCCGCTATACAGGACGAGGGCGCCGCGGGTGGGCGGACCGTGGTCCAGCACCACCGGCTGGTCCACCCGCCGCCAGCCGAGATACGGGTCGCTGATGGCGTCGTCCCGCTCCTCGACGTAAACCTCGACCTCGCTGCCGAACGGGAACGGGACCCCGCCGGTCTGCCAGGCCGCGCCGTGCCTCGGGCCGGTGACGGCGAGGCTGAGCAGCAGCGGGTCGTCGGAGGCGGCGGTCAGCGACACCGTGCGTTCCGGCGTGACCTGCACGATCTGCGCCGTCGTCACCGCCGACAGGTGCGCGCGCGCGATGCTGGACGGCTGGTAGCGCGCCAGCGCAAGCCGGACGAACGGCGTGTAGGCCTCGCCGAGCTCCAGTTCCACGTCGCAGGTCCAGACGTCGCGCTCGGCGTCGAACTCCACCTCGTGCCCCGCCACGCTCACCCGCTGGGCCGGATCCTCCAGCAGGGGCAGGTCCTCGGCCACGGCCACGGCGCGGGTGAAGTGCTGCGGGGCCGGTGTCGGCGGTGGCGGTAATGCCGGCCAGACCGGGTCGAACCCCCACCGGGTGACCAGGCGGTCCAGCACCGCGGGCACCGGGCAGGACGCCGACGCCCCCGGCCACAGCACCGCCCCGAGAAGCTCGCCGTCGCCGGAGGCGTACCAGTTCCGGGAGAGGAACAACCGCAGGCCGCCGCCACGCCGCCGGGTGGTCCGGGTCCGGCCCTCGCCGCCGCGCTCCCAGCCGAACAGCGGCACCGCGTAGAGCAGCTGGGGCGGCGGGGGCGGCGCCGAGCTGGGCACGTCCACCCACACCGGCTCCGACTCGCGGGTCAGCGCCTGCGGCGATGCCACCCGATCGGGCCGGAAGTACTCCCGGAACCGAGACGTCGCCACGGCCCGGTAGGCGATCCGCCGGTGCTTGGTGTCGTGCAGTTCGTGCGCAGAAAGGAACTCCGGCACGTCGTCCGAACGGGGGCCGGCGCCGAGCACGAGCAGGTCGTCGGCCTCGGTGAAACGGGCCGCCTGGGCCCGGTACCCGGCTGGTGGCTCGCTCGCGACATCCCGGCGCAGGTGCACCTGCTGGGTCAACGCGATTGCGCTGCGCTCCCGCCGGGTCGGCGTGTCGTCTCCGCCGGGGCGCGGCTCGTCGACCCACTCCTGCCAGCTCGCCGCGACGTCCACCCGGTCCGTGCTGGCGGCGTGGATCCGGATCTCGCCGGCGAGGATTGCGGCGGTCCCCGCCCACAGCCGGGTCGCGCCCAAGACGAGGACGTCGGGCACGTGTAACGGGTGCTGCAGGGCGTGCACGAGCCGGAGCGTCCGGGCCGGGCTGACCGCCCACAGCCGCCCGGTCAGGGCGAGCTGCTGCAGAACGGGTACGTCCTGAGGCGCGGCGACGTCGAGCAGGGCGCGCCAGGCCCCGTTTTCGTCCAGGTGCTGTTCCTGCGGCACGGAGCTGACCTGGACATCCGCCCTGGCCGCCTTAGGCAGCGCCACGGTGAGCACCCGGGTCGCGGCCTCCCAGACCGGGGGCCCTGACCCCTCCACCACAAGCAGCCGGAACGGCTGGGCCTGCCACCACGACTCCGGCGTGCCCCAGTCGACGAGCAGGACGCCCGGCTGCGGCGGCAGTCCCGGCAGAAGTCCGGCTCGCTGGTCATCGTGCCATCCGGCTGCACCCGCGTGACCGTCCCGGCGGCCAATCCCGGCAGTCCGACCAGCGCCGCCCCGGTCGACCAGGGGTCCGGCAGGTAGGGAAGCTCCGAGCCGCTCCTCGGGACGGACCACCCGCCGGCCCCGACCTCGCTCAGCCGTCCGGACTCGCGCAGCGCCACCGTGTAGGCCGCCTGGACTGCAGCCGGGTCGTTACTGCCGATTGCGGCGTCGAAGCAGCCCAGCAGCTCGATGTCCTGGAGTGCCGCCTTGGCGGGCACCACATGCCGGTCGACGTCGTCGGCATACCCGGTGGCGGCGGCATAGTCGGGAGCACTGACGTCGTGGTCTGAGCGCAGCACGGCGTGCTCCGCCGACTCCCCCTCGGTGTCCGCGCGGCGCGGCACCACCGCGGGCGCGGCGAGCGGGTCGAACCGGAGGAACTCGAACGGCCGGCGCGGCGGCAGCACCGGCTGTGGGATGCCGGCCGCGTCGAGCGCGTCGAGCAGCGCGTCCGCCTCGACGATCGTCGGGCCGTTGCCAGCCAGGTCTACGGCACGGGCCCGCACTCGGTACTCCCCGCCGACGCGCAGCCGCGGCAGAGATCGGGGCTGCGCGTGGAACGTCACCTCGAGCGGGACCCCGTCGGGCAGCGCGTCGTTGCGATCGGGCACCGGCTGGCTCTCCGGGTCGCCGGGCGTCGGCGCCTGCGGACTGCGTGAGAGGGCCAGCCCGGGCCGCGGGGCGGACAGGCTCCAGCCCTCCCAGCGAGCCAGCGACTCGTGCAGGTAGACCGGCGCCGTCGGGTCGGGGGCGGCACCCGGCGGCTGCGCCCGCTGGCCGAGCGCGAGCTGGGTGAAGCCCTCGTCGTCGACGTCCTCGGCCAGCAAGCCGGCGGCTTGACCGACGGTGACGTAGTGGCCGCGCCGCGCGTGCAGCGAATGCCAGGTGTCCGGGTCGCGCCGCTGCGTGACGTCGATCCGGAAGCCCCGGGTGACGTCCTCGGCGTAGAGCGTCGGCGGGTCGCCGGCCGCCAGCTCGAGGAGCATGTTGTGCCCGCTCGCCAGCCGGCCGTGCAGTGCCTCCGCCCGCCCGTCGTGCAGCACGGCCAGGCCGGTGGAGCGGAGCGCGGGCGCGGCGTCGGTGTCCGGGCTGCCGACCGGGCGGGGAAGGAGCGCGCGAGCGGTGGTCGCCAGCGCGGCGTTGAGCGCCTTGGACGCGGCGGAGTCGACGTCGACCTGGGCCAGGCTGTACCGCTCGCGGAAGCCCAGGTCGAGCAGGCCGTCGGCGATCCGCTCCCCCACCGGCTCCGGCCGCGGCGCCGACCAGAACGCGGGCGACCCATCCGGGCCGGGCAGCCGGTACGCGGTCCACGGCAGCGCGGGCTCGGGCAGGTCGACCGGCGGCGGCACGATCCGGATCCGGTCCTCGTCGGGGCGGACGGCATCCAGCGGCAGTTCCAGGTCGACCACGAGGCCTAGGCGGCGCAGTAGGAAGCCGTAGGC
Organism: uncultured Actinomycetota bacterium; assembly: GCA_963786765.1. Taxonomy (GTDB): domain Bacteria; phylum Actinomycetota; class Actinomycetes; order Actinomycetales; family Kineosporiaceae; genus DATKNA01. Next base: position 31,344 of record CAWBAJ010000007.1, read on the forward strand.
GCCCAGCGCGGTCTGGATCCGTTCGAAGTCCAGCTCGCGGGCAAGCTGGGCGGCGTCGGGCAGCGGCGTCGGCGGCTCCTCCGGGCGGTGGTGGAAGATCAGGAACCGGGCCAGCTCGCCCTGCAGGAACGAGCCGGTGATCGGCGCGGTGGCCGGCAGGTAGTCGCCGTCGACCCGGATGCGCCGGCCGGTCTCGCGGTCGTAGCGGGCGGCGGCGACAGCCGCGGACTCCGCCAACCGGCCGGCCACGGCACCGTCCAGCCGGGCCCTCATCGGCTCCTCGAACAGCCCGGCGTTGCGCTCCCGGCCGGCCGTGTCGAGGAGCCCGTTCCCGATCAGCTGGCTGGCCGACGGGATGTCCAGCAGGCCGGCCCAGGCCCGGCTCGCGTCGTCCAGCCCGGCTAGCATGTCCATCGAGCGCGGCGGCGCTGCCGGCGAACCGGCGGCGGCGCGGGCCAGCAGGTCGACGACGTACGCGTGCACGGCCCGGGCGGCGTAGGTGGCGACCGGGCGCTGCGTCCAGCGCTCCGGCTCGTGCGGCCCGACCAGGGTGCCCGGCCCGAACAAGGCCCGCCACAGATCCGAGTCCGGTGCCGGCTACACCACCGCGGACGGCACCCGGCCGGTGCTCGCGATCTCGACCTCGAGGTCGGGCAGGGCCGCGGACAGTACCCGCGGCCAGTCGGTGAAGAACCGGGTGGAGTCGAGCGTGGCCGCCTCGCCGGTCGCCCGCAGGGTCATGAAGCACGACAACCGGGCCACGCCCCGGTCCCGGACGACCCCGGCGGGCAGCGCGGTGACAGAGCCTGCGCGTTCAGCACGTCGCTCTCCAACCTCTTCGGGTCATGAGGACGATCACGCCGGCACCGGGGCGAAGGCGTCCGCGTACTCGGTCCAGGCAGTCAGGTCCATCAGGTCGCCGAACGTCGGGTCGCCGGCGGCCCCGGCGAACTGCTTCTGCACGTGCAGGCCGACGCTCTTGGAGATACCGAAGATCTCCACGCTGACCGTCACCGACGCCTCGCCGTACGCCTTGCCCGCGTCGTACGTCAGAGCCAGGTAGAACTCGACGGAGATCGACAGGATGCCCAGCACGCAGACCGAGCCGCCGAGGCGCACGTAGCCGCTGAGTTTCACATCCGACCCGAGCATGGCGAAGTAGATCCCCGCCATCACATGCACGTTGCCGCTGGCGACGCCGATGTCGAGGCTGAAGTTGCCGCCGAACTCGATCGCGGCCTCGACCTGCGGCGGCCCGCTGGTGTTCACTGCGACCGCGAAGAACCCGCCGCCGCCGAACAGCGCGACCGTCACTAGGAACGGGTGCTCGCGGCTAGAGATCGCGAACCGGACGCCGGCAGGGTCGCCGGTGAACGGCAGGGAGACCCCGGCCGCCAGCGCGAGCTGCTCGATCGAGACGACGCCGATCCCCAGCCCCGGCACGGCCAGCGTGTAGCCGGCGGTGATCCCGGTCGGCAGTACGGTCAGGTACGGCGGGTCGGCGAACCCGTCGGAGGGCAGGATCTCCCGCACGGTCTGGACGAACGAGAGCGCGCCCTCGAACTGCACGTCCACGCCGTCCACGTGCACGTCCATGCGGGAGCCGTGCGTCGAGGTGAACGCGAACCGGTTGAAGCGCACCCGGATCACGTCGGCGAACACCAGGGAGAAGCGGTCCAGCCGGCCGTCGATCCGGGACGTCGCGGCGTCCGGGGCCCCCACCGGCGCCCGACCCGTCACGGACAGCGCGAGCTCGGCGCCGCCGTCCAACGTCAGGTCGAGGATTCCCGTGTGCAGGTCCGTGATGTCCGGCTTCCAGGCGTAGACGGTCTCGACGGCGACCGGCCGGCCGCCCTCGAGCACCTCCCGGTGCGCCAGGACCGGCACCGGCAGCCGGCTGCCCCGCTCGTCCAGGCGCGCACGCAGCTGATCCGGGGTGAGATCACGCAGTGCCGGCGGGTAGACCGCGGCCGGGTCCGGCCACGACGCGGCGGCGTCGATGAGGTCCTTCAGGTCGAGGGCGCCGAACAGCTTGGCGGTCGGCAGGAACTGCCCGGCGTCGAAGCTCCCGGCGGCCATCCCGGCGGCGTCCCCGACCGGGCCGAACGCCTTCGACAGTGCCTGGACGGTGAACGAGGGCGCCGCCACCCCGCCGGAGCGGTCCGCCGCCGCCGCGGCCGGCAGGTTGCCCGTCTTCCCGAACAGGTGGGAGGCGTTGCCGGGCCCGAACCCGTGCTCGAGGTACTGCGGGGGATAGGTCATCGTCGTCGTCCCGCTCGCGACCGCGGGCCCGGCGAGCGTGCCGAGCACCGGCAGGCCGATGGTCGCCGAGCGCATCGAGGGCAGCACCGGCAGCTCGTCGGCCGGCACCACGTCGGCGGTCGACGACGCAACTCCCCACTCGATCGCGTGGCAGACAGTCGTCGTAAGGCCGGCGTGGTCACCGGGCTCCAGCGGGGCGAACGCCAGCGGCGCCCCCGGCACCGCCGCGGTGTGGGGCGTGCCGGCCGCGTTCCACACCGGCCAGGCCCGGGCGATGGAGTCGGCCAGGGGCTCGTCGACGACGAACGGCACGAACAGCAGCGGGCCGGTGAGCTGCACCGACCGGCCCTCGTGGTCGATCCCCAGCATCTGGAACAGGTACGGCATCGAGCCGAGCATCGGCACATAGGGCTGCCCGTCCGGCGGTGGCGGCGTCAGCTTCGGCGTCTGCAGCACCGTGAACCGGATGCCGGTCACCATCAGCTCCCGGCCGCCGAAGGGGAAGCCGGCGAGGCAGCGCCGGTAGTCGCGCACCGGCTGCGTGACCTGGATCCGGGTGTACTGCCGCAGGTAACCACCGATCGCGCCGCCCGGCCCGGGCTCGAACCGCCGCTCGGTGATGGTGATCTGCGACGCGCGGTGGCCGAGCGGCCAGAGCAGGCCGGGCTGCTGGTACTCGACGTACTCGTCCCGCCCGCCGCGGGCACGGTGCACCCACGCGATCAACCCGGCGTCCCGTGGCTCCGGGAACCGCAAGCGGTTGACCTCGATCCCGGCGCGGAGCCCGAGCGTGGGCTCGAACAGCTGCTCCGGAGCACCGGCCGGACTGGCAGGCAGTGCCTGGGTCTCGACCTTCTCGACGAGTGCCGCCTCCAGCATCGAGACGGAGGCGTTCGGATCCAGGGCGGCGGCGACGCCCGGGTGGGCACCCTGCGGCGCAACCGGAACGACGTCGGGCTCGGGCCAGCGGCCCTGGACGTCGAGCCAGCCGCCGAGTGCGGTCAGCATCAGCCGGTTCGCGCTTGCCGTGCCTGCCGGGTAGTAGCCGGTGGTGACCGGGAGGCCGAAGTCGCCCGACACCCGGACGAGACTGTGGCGCTGTTTCGCCGTCAGCGGTTGCGGCGTCCCGGCCGGCCACGCCGTGGGCCGGCTGAGCTGCGCCGCGTCGTCCCAGTCCGCGGTCCAGACGGCGCGGACGGGCCCGGCGCCGGCGGCGGCGTCACCGTCAAGGCCCGACAGTCGGGTGTGCCACAGCTCGACCCGGCCGTCGCGGTCCTGCGGGCGCGGCGCGTGCGCCCAGCGCCCGGCGTCGGTCGGCGAGAGCACCAGCCGGTAGGGCAGCTCGAGGGCGGTCTGCGTGACCGAGGGCTCGGCCGGCCGGGTGCGCGGCGCGAGCGCCTCGGGTGAGGGTGTCTCGGGCAGCGCGTTCGAGGCCAGGCTCGGCCGCCAGTCGCGCCAGTCCAGCAGCGCGTCCAGGGTCAGCTGCAGCTCAGTGCGGTCCGGCGGCAGCAGGAACGCCAGCCGGGACTCGCGAGCCGCGACCGCGACCACCGGCGGAGGGTCGACGGGGTCCTGGTGGAGGTTGCCCTGGGTGTCCTGCTGCTCCTCGAAGGGCCGGTCCTGGACGTGCTGCGGCGGGAACGTGACGACCACGAGGGCGTCCGCGGCGGGATCGATCCGGACCAACCGGTCGGGCGCGTCCGGGTCCGGGTGGAGGTTGACGAACCCGAAACGCAGGACGAGCAGGTCATCCGGGCGGAGCACGTCAAGCGAATGCGTGAACGGCCCGAGCCTCCCCATGATCGGAAATTAGCATTTCTGACCTTGTGGCGGAAGGCTTCGGCCCCCCGTCGACGCGCCGTTCGTCATGGCGCGGGCACGCCTCGCGGATGTTCCATCCTCGCCGAGGCGGTCAGCGTGGTGATCCTCAGATCCTCGGGTGGGGGTGGTCCGGCGCAGGGTCGAGGTCGCCTCCCAGCCGGCATCTGGCAGTCCATCAGCACCGTGTCGTACCTGACCACCGGGCGGGTTCGACCGCCTCCCGGCCGGTGCCGACGACGTCGACTTGGCGGCCCATCTCGGCCAGCATTACCGCAACCGGACGGGGACGTTCCGTAGGAACGTGGTCGGGGCGGTCGCGAGATCGGGAACTCTCCGTGATGCTCGGCGACATGCAGCCTCCGTGCCGCGGCTCATGGAATCCGATGTGGCGCGAACCATGTCCCACCCCCGTCGTCCCAGGCAGCTACAGAGACCCTCGAGGCGACGATAGGCACACGTGGAAGGCAGGGTCGGCAATGTCGGGACGTCTTCTGATCCGCCGGCCGTGGGTTCGAATCTCACAGGCTGCGCCACGTTGTCCTCAGTCAGGACCCGTATACAACTGAGGGCTAGAAGATGTCCCCACCGCAGCCATGGCGGGCTGGCCCGCGCTATCAGATCAGCGCGTCGTTGCAGCGCACGAGGGGGCCGTGCCGACGGCCTTGGCTGCGGCGAAGAACGCCGCAAGGGGGACCGCGGCGGCCAGGACCATGGCAGTCCATTTGGCCATGTACTGCTGTTCGGTCATGTCGGCCTTATGGCCCATCATGTCGAGGTGTGCCGCCCATTGCGCGACTACCGCACGGCCGCGGCCGATGGCGCCGGCCTGCTTGGTGGCGAACGTCGAGCAGGCGTGGGCGGCCGCCATCCGAGCCGGGTCGACCGGCCTGGCGGGCGTTCCACACGCTGAGGCCGCTGCCCGGTACGCCGTCTCGGCTGCGGCCTTGGCAGCCATGTCGGCGGGCCCGAATGCCTTGCTGGCCGCCCACTGGGCCTTTGCCTGAGCAGCCGTGATCTTCTTGGCGTCGAACGAAGTCTGAGCCGCGACATGCTGAGCCCAGTGCATCGCAGCGGTGCGCTGCGCTGACAGCAACGCACCGCCGGTGGTGATCTGCTGCCGGCAGCCAGTCCACCATGCCTCCACCGCTGCCGCGTTGGATCCCGTCTGGCCGCTCGACGACGGGCTGCCGAGGGTGGACGGGGCGGCCCTGGCCGACGGGCTGGTCGACGTCGGCATGCTGCTCGCTGGGCTGGTCGACGCCTCCTGCGGCGCCTGCCCGGTCAGCCAGCTGATGCCACTCAGAGCCAGCACGACCGCGATGATCGCGACGACGATCGCGACAGATCGCCGTGACGACTGCTTGTGGCGACCGTCCGGCATGCGGCCCTCCTGATCCACCCCTTCGTCACACTGACTGTCGCAGAGCGGGACCACAGTCTCAACGATGGCTACGGATCGTTATTTTGGAGCGGTGTCGGGTAGCCCCGCTGGGTCAGCCGCCGAGCCTCGTGCTGGTCGAGACGACCAGGTTCATCTCAGTGGGGCCAGGGCGTCGACATCGAATGATGGGTGCGGTGAACGATGGTTCAGTGATCAACGGGAGGGACGAGACCGGGAGCGAACGCGTGGTCCGGGATCGAGACTGAGTACTGCGTCCCGACCGGCGCAGCAAGAAGCCCGAGCTCTGGAACGAACCAGTCATGACGGCTCACAACCCGGGCAGTCGGATCACCACGCCACCGCCAGCCTCGCCCGCAGCCGGGGCCGCACCGGCGCGTGGTCTGCCACTGAACCGTATGGTCGAGCGGATCGCGGCATTAGAAGGGGAGCTTCGATCACCTGCGCCCTCTCGACCAGCGCTCGACGGCCACCATCAGGCGGGGGGCTCGGCGGATAGAGACCGCCCTCCCGATCAGCCTCGCTTTCACGTTATCGGCGTCACCGCGGCCGTGGACTGGTCGAGGGCGGCAGGCTGAGTGGGGCGCCGGGACGAGCGATTCGCGGCCGCGCACTGGCGAATTGAGCGCGCGGGCCTGTTCGCAGACGGCAGTCAGGAGGGTGCTCAGCGCGGGAGCGGTCGGGCTCTCTCGAGTGATACAACAAGCCGTCGGCCGATGATGGTCTCCGCAACGTCGCGGACGGCCAGGGCCGGCTCGGTTGGGAAAAGTGTGAGGGCGGGCATCAAGGCGACGGCTCCGGCCATCACGCGTCATTGACGCGGCCCGGTCGGCGCCTGTGACCACGCGTGGTGGCGCCGGCCTCAGGGGCGCGATGTCACGCAACTGGTGCTCGAGTTCGTCGTCCTGACCGGGTCGGCCCTGGTAGCGATCCTGCTGGTGTCGCCGGAGATCTACGACCGCTCGCTCGCGGTGCGCGGAGCTCCGCGGCGCCTCGTGGATGTGCTCTTCCTGGTTGCGCTCAGCGGACTGCTGGCGCTGCTCGGCCTGGCGGTCGTGCATCGCTGGCGGTGGGCCTTCTGACTCATCCTGGTCGCCTTCTTCGCCGGCCCGCTCCGCGTGCCTGCGGCGGCTCTGGAGCTCACGGGTTACCTCTCGACGGATGACCCCGCCTGGTACGTCCTCCTACAGGCCGTGATCGGGGTGATCCAGTTCCTGATCGCGACCGCGATGTTTCTCGGCTACCGCAGGTCGGGCGTCTGGGGGGAGTCCTGACCCGAGCGAGGCGCCCGGCGGCCCGAGTGGAAGGACCCGGACGGGCCTCCTTTCGCGCTTTTACGGCAGGCCCGGCCAGCACCTCGACCAAGGCCACCCTATTGAAGGGATGCCTTACACGGCATAGCTTTACCGCCAGGACCGATTCGGGGACAACGATTCTCTGACATGCCGTCCCCGCATCATCGGGGCGGCACAGCCGGCCATCCTTCGGGCTCAAAGAATGGCATCCGAGCCAGCTGGGGCACCTCGATGCCCGCCGCGAGCAGTGCCACGCCGACCCGCCCCTTGTAGAGGCTGTCGTCGCGGCCCTGGGGCTCGCCGTCCCACGGCGCCAGCGCAGCGCGGGCGGCCAGCTCGCGGGCGCGCCGAAGCCAGGCTGGATCGCCGGTGTGGCGGTGGAGGTTGAGCAGCGCGTACGCCTGGCCGGCGCACCCGCAGCACAGCGAGCTCACGGAGCCAGCCGCTTCCCAGGAATGCCACGCTGCCCGTTCTGCCAGCGATTGCCAGCAGTCATCACCCATCATGCGGTGTGCGAGCGTAAAGAGATGGACGAAGCCCGCGCTGCCGTTGCACCAGCCAGCCATGTAGGCGCCCGCTCCGGACGTGTGAACCTTCCAACGGAGGCCCCGTCCCCACGGCTCAGCACAGGACACGAGTTCCTCCAAGCGGGCCATCGCACCGGCTGGTGGGGCGGCTCGCGTGAGGGCACTCCAGCGTAATGCTGCGTATACCAGGCCGGCCCAGCCGTGGGCCATGCCGAGGTATTCGATCTCAGCGCAGTCGGGAACAGGCGGATAGCTGGCGATCTCCGTCCAGATCCCGTCCATCGTGGTGTCGCCGAACCGGCGCAGCGCATCGCCTTCCGCCGTATCAACGGTCATCAACGCCTCGAGCAGCAGCGCGCAAGCCAGCAACGTGCTGGAGCGGCCGAGCGTGAGATCGAGGCTCGCGCTCGGCGGGCGCGAGTGTTCGAGGAACCCCGCCAGCGCCGACTGGCGCGCGTCGTCGTCTCCGCGGGCATGGGCGATCAATGTCGCCACCGCCTCGACCCCGGCCGCCGTGTGAAACGTCGAGATGCGACCAACAGTCTCCGGCGTGATGTCCAGCTCGTCGCTGTAGCACCCCGACCGCTCGTGCATGTGTGCCCGGGCAAGTGTCACCCAGACGTCGGCAAGAGCCAGCAGGGAAGCGTCGTCTCGGGCGCAGGCGAGCCGGTACAGGGCGTAGGCGATCCCAGCGGCACCGTAGTTGACGGAGCTCGTCGGCGCCGCGGACAGACCCATTGGAACAAGCGGCCCGTCGAGGCCCAGGCGCTGCAGCACGTCCTCGAGCAGGATCCTTGCAGGCGCGAGATCGACGTCTGGCTGCTTGGGCGCACCCGTCGCTGGTGTCGCTACCGCATCGAGACGTCGCGCGAGCGTCTCGACGCCTGCGAGTCGGCGCTCGGGGCGCTTGGCGAGGCACTCCGCGAGGATCGCCTCCAACTGCGGCCACGCCGGTACCCCATGCGCGGTGAACGGCAGTGGTGGATCCTCGGCGATCTGGCGCAGCGTCTCCTCGGGCTCGAGCGAGAAGTCGAGGTAATGACCGCCCGTCGCAAGTCGATACAGGCACGCCGCCACGGCGTACTGCTCACCCAGGAAGCTCGCGCTCGGCAAGGTCTGCCCCGATCGGTGTGCCACTGCCTGCTCGGGCTCGAAGTAAAAGGGGATCCCGCCCCGGGGGGCCTGCGTTGTGATCTCGTCCGGACCATCAGCTACCGCAAACCCGAAGTCCACGAGCGTCACCGAACCGTCGGCTGCGACGAGGACGTTGCCCGGATGTACGTCGCCGTGCACGACTCGCGCAGCGTGCAATAGCGCATACGCGCGGGCTATCGCGCGCAAGAGCTCCAGCAGCGCGCGGCCTCCATCCTGCGGGACCATCTGTCGCGCCTCCGCCGCAGCCGCCTCGGCGGAGATGCCCGACCGCCACTCGAGCAGCAGGTAGCCGCACTCCGGGGTCTCCTGTGCGCGAAGCAGGTGGGGGAACGGACCGCTGGGGAGCCGGCGCAGGATTGCCGCCTCGCGCCGCATGAAGGTCAGCATCGCCGGCCGGCGCGCGGTCTTGAAGAGCTTCAGCGCAGCATGATCGCCGGAGTCGTCTCGAACGAGATGCACCTCCGTGTCGTCCAGCGACTGCACCGTTGCGATCACGCGGACGCCGGCGAAGCGCTCGCCGACCTGGAGCGACGCATCGGCCTCCACGGCCTCCATCGAATCCACCGCGATCAGCACCTCCGACTCGATCAGCCCGCGCAACATCGGGAAGGCCTCGTCGAGTGTCGCGCGCGGCTCGGTCTGACGATCGCGGCTGTACGCCAGCACCGCGTCGATGATGCGAGTCGGCGATCGGAAGCGCTGCAGCAGGCCGGCTGAGTCGTCGTCGAGCAACCGCACCGGAGCGCGCGATCGCGATCGCGACAAGGCGTACCCGCCGACCTCATCGCCGAGCTTCTCGCGCAGGCTCCGAGGCAGCTCCTGCACGAGCGTGAGCCTGACGTCGGAGGCAAGCACGAATGCCTCGGTGATCGCCGGGCTCATGCTTCACCCGGCGTCGGGGCGAACAGCGTCTGCTTGGGGATCCAGGTATCGGGATCCAAGCCCTCGAGCCGGATCCGCTCCAGTGCGTGACGCCAGGGCTGCACGTCGGTCGACGAACGGGCTGCAAGCAGACCGGCTGCGAGCTTGCCGACCACCCATAGTCGCCAGCTGTCGCCACTCCATGCGAGCCCGCGCTGGCGGCGGGGCGGATCGACCCCCCACGACAGCAACCCATCCGTGGAGATCGCAGCCGTGAACGGCACGCCGTGCGTAGGTAGACCCGCTAATCGGTCCCGCAGACGCGCCCCAGCAGCGGCCAGGTGCTCAAAGCTTGCGAAGTAGGCCACCAGCTTGTCCGGGCGCAGCAGACCGTGGAGGTCGGCACCGACCTTGAACGCCGGCGCCCGAAGCTCGCGGAGTACCTCGGCGGTGATCCTGAAGGCGTCGGGTACAGCCGACGGCGAGGGGCTGACGTAGAGCTTGTAGGCGATGTGCTCGCCGCTCGGGTCCTTCGGCGCGGCCGACCGCCACGCCAGCCAGTGCTCGTCGACATCTGGTCCCCTCAGCGAGATCCAGCCGTGACCCGGGACTGGTCCTGCCTCGCCCTTCGTCACGCCGAGATAACGCGCCGTCGCCTCGCGCGTTGGCAGACGCTCAACCCACGCAGGCGTGACCGGCCGTCGGTTGTAGCAATAGAGGCGCAGTGCGAGGACCCGTGCGTCGTCGACCTGAAGATTCTGAGCGTAGCGAAGAGCGTCAACCGACAGCTGTGCGAGCCGTCCTCGCGCGGGCGCCGACCTCGAACGCGTGCCGAGAAGTATCCCCGCGCGGGGGCCGGACACGAACTCGCCACCGTCGAAGATCTCGAGGATTCCATCCAGAACCAGCCGGCGGACGGTTGCGGGCAGATCCTCTCCGAGGGTCTTCCGCATGAATGACGGCAGCGAGCCAGGCTCCCGCAGCGTCAGATAGACGAGCGCGGTGTCGCGGTCGATGGCCTTGGCGGTGTTCGTGCGTCCGTCGACGGGGATCAGGACCGCGTAGACGTCGGGGTCGGCATCTATGCCACCGAGTTCCGACCGCTCGCCAGATGCGAGTCGGTCGACCTGCACGAAGCGGTAGGCCGACCCCGCACAGTACTTCGCCCCTGCGATGTGGTTGTCCGTCGCGGTGGGGCTTCTCGGATCGCCATCAACGAGTCGAAGGGCGCCCTCACTCGTGATCGCCAGGCCTCCGCTCCTGCAACTGTTCCTTGCGCTGTTTGAGCTCGCTCAGGGCATCCTCGAGCTTGTGCTCGAGCGTCTCGATCTCATCGATCGACTGTGGCCGCATGCTCTCGGCAAGAACCTCCTCGGCCCGCTCGACCTCGCTGAGCGCCTGCGTCAGCTGTGCCTTGAGCGCTGCCAGATCCTCCGCCGTGTCCCCCTGCTGGAATCCGGGCCAGCGCGAGATGTCAAGTGTGCAGCCCCCGCACATCGTGCCGATGCAGCTGACAATCCTGCAGCTGAGGGGGTAACAGGCGTTCGTGCGCCCACAACTGCTGAAGGGGTAGCAGTTACTGATACCCGGGCAATCGAAGGGCTGCTGCCCCCCACCGCCCGGCTCGGGAAGCACATTAATCACGAGATCGCGTACGCGAAACGCCATCAACCCACCTACCCCTCGGCGGTGCCGCTCGGGAGGGTCCCCGACCATGATCGCATCGTCGCAGTGCACTGTCAAGATCAAACTCAAGCACGCGAGACCCGGCTCCTGGCAGTCTGGGAACGGACTGGTAACGGCGCTGCCGGGCCCGGAGGCGACAGTGGGAGCACGTCGCGAGCACCGGGTGGTCGACATCGCAGCCCAGGCAGGGCTGAGCCGCGCGACCGTGGACAGGGTCCTGCACGGTCGCGAGGGGGTCCGTCCGGAGACCGTCGCGCAGGTGAATCTCGCGATCGACGAGCTCCAGCGCCAGCGGGAGCAGGTGCACCTCTCGGGACGAACGATCATCCTCGACCTGGTGATGCATACGCCGGAGCGTCGCGCAGTCGCCTCCCGCGACGCGCTCGAGGCGGAGCTGCGGTCGTTGCGACCGGCGGTGCTGCGAGCCCGTTCGCACCTGAACGAGCACAGCGACCCTGCGGCTGCGGCCGCGGTGCTGGACGCCCTGGGCCGCAAGGGGTCACACGGCGTCATCCTCAAGGCCCCGACCACCCGCTGGTCGTCGACGCGGTGCTGCGGCTGGCCGATCGGGCCATCCCGACGGTGACCTTCGTGACCGATGTGCCGACGAGTGGCCGGGTGGCCTATGTCGGCATGGACAACCTGGCCGCAGGCGCGACGGCGGGATATCTCGTCACTCGGTGGGCGGGGCCTTCCGGAGCGGTTCTGGTGACCGTCAGCCACTCGTCGTTCCGGGGCGAGGAGGAGCGCGGGGTCGGGTTCAGGCGGACCCTCGTGCCGCACCTCCGATCCACGTGATCCCCTGGACCGGAACGTCACTGCGAAAAGGACTGGCGGCTCGCAGCAGGTGCTGTGGCAGGCTGACCGGATGGAGGCGTCCGAAGCGCGACCGTCCGGCGAGACGGTCGGCGCGAGCGGGACGCTCCTGGCGGGACTGCGGTCCTACGAGGAGCGCGACCGCCCCGCCGCCCTCGAGATCCTGCGCCGGCGCCTCCGCAGAGGCGACGTCCCCTACTCCATGCACCCGGGCGAGTGGAACTGGTGGGTCGACCATGGCGACCCCCGGCTGCCCCAACCCATCCGGCTCATCGGCGACGACACGCTGGTCTGGCGCTCGGCCGACGGCCACGTCGCCGCGTTCACGTCGACGGCGCAGGAGCTTGCCCGTCTGCTGGTGACCGAGCCCGTGGCGCCGGTCACCGGCATCGACATGATCAGCCAGCACGACCCGGACAGCGAACGCGTGCTCGCCGATGCCGACTTCGAGCCCGACGAGACCGACGCGGAGCTCGCCTTCGTGCAACCGCTGGCCGGCGGCCTGCCGGGCGTCGCGCTGCCCGCGGGCTACGCCGTCCGGAGCATGACCGGCGCCGACGCCCGGAGCCGGGCGGACGCCGCCCGCCTCAGCTTCCGATCCACCATGGAGCCCGACATGCACCGGGCGCGTTATCGCCGGTTCATGACCTCCCCGGCCTACGAGCCCGAGAACGACCTCGTGGTGATCGCCCCGGACGGCGAGGTCGCGGCGTTCGCGATCGTCTGGCCGGACGACCTCGGCTCCGGGCAGTTCGAGCCGGTCGGCACGCATCCGGGGCACGTCCGTGAAGGACTCGGCCGAGCCGTCGTCACCGCCGGGCTGCACCGGCTGCGCGAGCTCGGCATGCACACCGCCCGCGTCACGACGAACGAGCCCCGGAACGCCGCCGTCGCCCTCTACCTGGCCTGCGGGTTCCATCGAGTGGACCGGCTGCGCACCTGGGTACGCCGGGACCGTGAGGACTGACCGGCCCGCAGCGGCATCCCCTCCCGGTGAAGGTCCGCCGCAGTGCGGAATCCGTCGTCCGGCCGGCGCAGGTGATCAGCAACGACATGCCGACCTGGCGCTGTTCATGCCGTGGCCCAGATGGGAAGCCCCGGGCGCGGCCCTCTCGTCGACGTCCAGTAGGCGCCTGCGAGAACGGCGAGCACCGCGGCCGCGAGCAGGGACGCGAGCCACCCGAGCGCACTCAGGCGCAGCAGGGCGTCCTCACGTTCCTCGACAAGTCTGAGCGACCGGGAGACGAGGACAGTGCCCGCACCAGTATCCCCGTGGTAGCCGACGATCACTGCGGCCTGACGCACTCCTGGCTGCGGCTGCCAGGTGATGGTGTTCGTCACGTCGTCGGCCACGCGCAGCGCGCCGTTCGGAGGCACGGGGACATGCCCGTTCAGCACTGCGCTCGAGGCCGCGACGTGACCGCTCGGGTCGAAGACGGTGACACTTGTGGCGAGACTGCGCGCGAGATCCACCCTCGACCCACCGACGACGGCGCGCGGCGACGCCCCCTGGGCCAACCGGACGGCCGTGTCCTCCGCGATCTGAGTCTGCGGATCGTTGGCGTCGCTCCGCAGGACATGCTGACCTATCGCGTACGCCGCACCCACCCCCACCGTCACGGCGACAGCGGCGGGAAGCCACAAGAGCAACGCGATCAACGCCAGTGTCCTGCGCCTGGTGTCGAACCCCCGAGCAACCACGGCGGGATCGCCCATGCGCCGCACCGCCTCCTCAGCCGGATCCGCAGCGTTCTGCTCTGACGCCGCATCCGCCGCGTCCATCAGGTGCGCCTTCAACTCCGCGCGCACCCGCCGCCGCGCCCGCCCGCGGAGCGGAACGAGACGATCGAACGCTGTCAACCAGGCGGTGATCGGGTCCTGACTCACGCCGAACCGCCCGCGTCGGCGGTCTCGGCCCCCACACCCAGCACCTGACTGACGGCGCCGGCAAATATGCGCCACCGCTCACGCCGCTCGCCCAGACGCACCCGCCCGGCGTCGGTGATCGAGTAGACCCTGCGCTTGCGCGCGTCGATGGTCCGCCACGCACTGGCCAGCGCGCCCGCCTTCTCCAGCCGATGCAGGGCGGGGTAGACCGTCCCCTCCGGCAGATCGAAGACGCCGCCGCTGGACGCTGTCAGCCTGCGGATGACCTCGTATCCGTGGCAGGGTCCCGACACCATGACCGCCAGGATCAACCCTTCGAGGTGACCCTGGATCTGGCCCGGCTCCGTGCCCATACCAAGACAGCCTAGGCTTCCTCGGCTCGGATGTCACTCGGCGGAGCCGCAATCGTCTCGGCGCGGGATGTCGAGATGCCCGTCGGCCGCTCCCAGCATCTACTACAGTCTTCAGTCGTACTACGAGGCTGCCTTCCGGGCGTCGTGCCGCTGGCTTCGTGCTCGAAAAGCGAAGAGATTCCGTGAGCGGCCTCGTCGATCGCTCGCCTTGGATCGGCAGGGGGCACCGTCCGACCCGTGCCGTTCCCTGGGACCGGCGCACGCTCCCCTGCCCCGAGAGGACGTCCATGCCCGCCGCCGCCCGCCGTCGCACCGTCACGCGCGCCGCAGTCAAGGTTCCGGAGATCACCGCCGCCTTCTGGGTGATCAAGGTGCTCACCACAGGAGCCGGCGAGGCCGCCTCGGACTACCTGGCCTCGGTCAGCCTGGTCCTGGCGGCGACCATAGGATTCGTCGGCTTCGCGGGCGCGCTCGCCCTGCAGCTGCGCCTCCGCCGTTACCTGCCGTGGATCTACTGGTCGGCCGTGTCCGCCGTGGCGGTGTTCGGGACGATGGCCGCCGACGCGGCCCACGTCGTCCTCGGGGTTCCGTACGCGGTCACGACGATCGCCTACGCCGTGGCGGTCGCTGCTGTGTTCCTCGTCTGGCACCGCTCGGAGCGGACACTCGACATCCACACCGTTACATCCGGCAGGCGCGAGGCCCTCTACTGGGTGACCGTGCTCGCGACGTTCGCGCTCGGCACGGCGGTCGGCGATCTCTCCGCGTTCACGCTGCACCTCGGATACTGGGCCTCCGCCGTGCTCTACGGCGTCCTCATCGCGGTTCCGGCGCTCGCCTGGTGGCGGCTGCGGCTCGACCCCGTCGTGGCGTTCTGGTCGGCGTACGTTCTCACCCGGCCGCTCGGCGCGTCCCTCGCCGACTGGCTCGGGAAGCCCAGCTCGAAGTCGGGACTCGGGTTCGGCGACGGGACGGTGACGCTGGTCGCGGCCGCGGCCATCATCGTTCTGGTCGCGCTCCTGGGCCGTCGCAGCTCCGAAGCCGTGATCACAGAGGATGAGGATGGAGAGGGAATACTGCTCACAGGGTGATCCAGCGCTTCTCGGCGTCCGAGCGGAGCGCCGCGTCGACGAGACGGGCGGCCAGCACCATGTCGGCAATGGTCGCGCCCTGGGCTGCGCCGGTGACGATCGAGGTGAGCAGCCGCTTGGCCTCGATCACCTTGAGGTCGTCGAAGCTGAGGGGGATGGCGGTGTCCGGCTGGAACGCACCCGCCTCGGCGTCGCGCGGGCCGATCCGGCGGGTCGCCCACGACGCCCCCTGGTAGTCCTGGTCGAGGCACACCTGCAGCTCGCCCATCCGCCGGAAGTCCCAGGCGAGCGCACCGGAGCTGCCGTGCACCTCGAAGCCGTAGGAGTTCTGCTCCCCCACCGAGGCGCGGCTGGCCTCGAGGACCCCGCGGGCACCGGACGCGAACCGCAGCAGGACCAGGACGTGGTCCTCGTTCTCGACCGGCAGCAACGGGCCCCCGGTCCCCCGGGAGAAGTGCGACGCGGCGCCGGCCGCCTGCGGGCGCTCGGTGATGAAGGTGGACGCCTCCGCGAGCACGGCGGTGATCGGGCCCGCGACGTATTGGGCCAGGTCCAGGCCGTGCGAGGCGAGGTCCCCCGTGACGCCGCTGCCGGCCAGGTCGCGGACGAAGCGCCAGGTCAGCGCCCCGTCCGGGTGGGCGCTGTAGTCGCCCAGCATCTGGACGCGGACGGAGCGGACCTCGCCGATCCGGCCTGAGGCGACCAGGTCGCGGGCGACCTCGACGGCGGGGACGTTGCGGTAGTTGAAGCCGACGGCGGACGCGACGCCGACGGCCTCGATCGCATCGGCGATCTGCAGAGTCTCGGCAAGGTTCCGCCCCGCAGGCTTCTCGATCCAGAGGTGCTTGCCGGCTTCGGCGGCGGCGACGGCGACGTCCCGGTGGGTGAAGTTCGGGCCGGCGACGCACACGAGATCGATGCCGTCGCGGCCGACCAGCTCGTTCCAGTCCGGGGTGGTGAAGGGAACGCCGAGGACGTCGCGCGCATAGCCGAGGCGGCCGTCGTCCGCGGGGTCGGCGACGGCCACCAGCCGTGGGGTGGCGCCCAGATCCGGGTAGTGCTGCCGAACCCGGGTCAGGGCCTTGGCATGGACCTGGCCCATCCAGCCGAAGCCGACGATGCCGACGTTGACCTGCTGGGTCATTTGAGGCCTCTCGGACGGGGTCACCGGACACGTCTGATGGAGTCCACGCGGACGGGCCGGTGCTCGCGCCAGGACCGGGTGGCGGCCTCGGCGATGAGGGACGCCTCGACCCCGTCGTCGAGGGTGCAGGGCGACGGTCGGGTGCCGGCGACGACCTCGGTGAAGGCGGTGAGCTCGGCCCGGAACGCGTCCGCGAACCGGTCCATGAAGAAGTCCCACGGGTTGCCGGCCGGGAAGGCGACCGCCGGGTCGGCGGACCGCAGCGGCAGGCGGTCGTCCAGGCCCGCCGCCACCGAGTCCTTGCTGCCCAACAGCTCGAGGCGCACGTCGTGGCCGCGGCCGTTCGAACGGCTGTTGGAGACGACGGCGAGGGTGCCTCCGCTGAGGGTGAGAACGGAGGTGACGGTCTCAGCGTCGCCCGCCGCTTCGATGTAGTCGACGCCCTGGGTCGCGCCGGCGGCGTACACCTCGACGACCTCCTGCCCCGTGACGTACCGGACGGAGTCGAAGTCGTGGATCGCGCAGTCGTTGAAGATGCCGCCCGATCCGCGGATGTAGGCCTCCGGTGGAGGCGCCGGGTCGAGCGTCGTGGACCGAAGGGTGTGGACGTACCCGAGGGTGCCCGCGGCGAGCTCGGCCCGGGCAGTCACGTAGCCGGCATCGAACCGGCGCGGGAAGCCGATCTGGATCGGGACGTCGGTGCCGTCGAGTTCCTCGCGCAGCGCGACGGCCTCCTTCGCCCGGGCGGCAACGGGCTTCTCGCAGAACGTCGGGATCCCGGCGGCGACGCGGCCAGGATCAGGTCGGGGTGCGTGGCGGTCGACGAGGCGATGACGATCCCGTCGACACCCTCCTCGAGCAGGTCCGCGGGCTCCGACACGACCCGGGCGCCGAGGCGCTCGCCGACGGCTCGCGCGAGGCCGGGGACGGCGTCAGTGAGGACGAGCTCGTCGACGGCCGAGAGGTCGGTGAGGGTCTGCGCGTGGAAGGCGCCGATGCGCCCCACGCCGAAAGTCCGATCCGCATCCGTCCCTCACTAGTCGCTGGCGCCCGGGACGACCTGGTCCCAGTCGAGGACGGAGCCGGTGACGACGCCGCTGCGCGGCGACAGCAGGAACACGACGAAGTCGGCGATCTCGTCGACCTGCCCGAGCTTTCCCATCGGCACACGTGCGGCCGCCTTCTCGAGCCAGTCGTCGCCGGCGCCGTGGAAGCGCCGCTGCGTCGCGTCCTCCCCGTCGGTCTCGGTCCAGCCGATGTTGACCCCGTTGATCCGGATCCGGTCCCAGCGGTGGGCGAACGCCGCGTTGCGCGGTGAGCCCCACGAGGCCCGACTTCGAGGCGACGTATGGCGCGAGGTACGGCTGGCCGCCGTGCGCGGCCATCGTGATGATGTTGACGATCGAGCCGCCGTCACCGCGGGCGACCATGTCCCTGATCGCCGCCTGCATGAGGAAGAACGGGCCGCGCAGGTTGACGGCGACGTGCTCGTCGAACAGCTCGGGCGTGGTGTCGAGCATGCGTGCCGCGGCTGGTGAGGCCCGCGCAGTTCACCAAGCCGTCGATCCGGCCGAACCTGTCGATCGTCTCCTGCGACGGCGGCCTGGCCCTGGCCGACATCCCCGGCATCGGCCTGGACGTAGACGGATCGCCCGCCCGGATCGCCCGGCGAGCCCGGCGGCGAACTGCTCGCCGACGTCCTTCCGGCGGCCGGTGACCACGACGTCCGCGCCGTTCCGCGCCGCCGCCGAGGCAACTGCTGCACCCAGGCCCTGGGTACCACCGCTGACGAGGACCACCTTGCGGTCAGCAGGGCGTCGCTGAGCTCCGCCATGACTGATCTCCCACGCGCCTTCTGATGACTGACGACACACCCCTGCGCGATCCGACTGCCGTCCGAGCTCGGGGGATGTGGCTCCCGACACAGAACCGTAGGTCTGGGCAGGCGCATGAAGAAATTCAAGAACTCCTCACGTCGGCGCTCATCCGAGACGAGCCGTAGCTATCGTATATCTTAGCGGGCGCGGTCAGCAGCGGCGAGCAGCACCTCGGCCGCCGACGCCAGGCCCTCGAGCTGGCCGAGTTCGGCGTCCTCGTGCTCGATGTTGACCGGCATGTCGGGGTCGACCCGCGCCAGCGCCCGCAGGAACCGGGCCCACCAGCCGACGTCGTGCCCACGGCCGACGGCGACGAAGTCCCAGGACGACGCCTTGGGCCACGTGCTCAGCACGTAGCCGCCGCCCAGCTCGATGACGGGGCCGGCAGGATCGGGACGGTCGAAGCCGACGTCGTTCAAGACTCCGTTGATCCGCGCCGCGGGGTTGATCCGGGTGTCCTTGGCGGCGGCGTTGAACACGAGCGACCCGAGGTGGTCGACGGCCTCGACGGGGTTGATGCCCTGCCAGAAGAGGTGGCTCGGGTCCATCTCACCGCCGATGTGCGTCGCGTTGGTCTCGGTGACGAGCCGCTCGAGGGTGGCGGGGTTGTAGACGACGTTGCCCGGGTGCATCTCCAGGGCGACCTTGACGTCGAAGTGCGCCGCACGCTCCTGCACCGTCTTCCAGAACGGGATGGCGACGTCGTTCCACTGGTAGTCCCGCACGTCCAGGTAGGCGCTGTCCCAGGGCAGCACGTTCCACGCCGGCTTGGTCGCGGCGGCCTCCGTTCCCGGAGTACCCGACATCGTCACCACTCGCTTGACGCCGAGAGCGGCGGCCACCTCGATCGAGCGCATGATGTCGGCCGCGTGCTTACGGCCGCGGGCGGGGTTCGGGTCGAGCGGGTTGCCGTTGCAGTTGAGGGCCGTGAGCTCGACGCCCGCGGCATCGAACTGCCCGAGGTAGTCCTGCCTCGCGGTCTCGCTCTCGAGCAGGTTCGACGGCAGGTGCGGTTCCGGGACGAAACCCCCGGAGTTGATCTCGGCACTCGTCAGCCCCAGATCCTTGATGACGCGTAGCGCCTCGGGCAGGGGCTTGTCGTGCAATACGGCGGTGTAGACACCCAGCTTCATGGTTTCACCCGACCTTGACCTCGGCGCCGCCCTCGGCGGCGGACTCGGTGATGGCGGCGAGCAGCCGCAGATTGTGCAACCCGTGCTCGAAGGACGGCACCGGCGGCAGGTTCCGGACGCCGGCGACCTGCTCGAGGAACGCGCGTGCCTGGAACGCGAACAGGTCGTTCTGGCCGTAGCCGACGCCGGGGAAGTCCATCGGGAGGCCGCCGGTGAGATACGGGTGCGCGGGGCCGATGGGCACCGTCCGATAGCCGGCCGTCGCGCCGGTGACGGTGCGGTCGATGTAGCTGATCTCGCCCGGCCGGGACAGGTCGAAGGTGGCCGCGGCATCGGTGCCGAAGAGCTCGAAGCCGAGCGAGTTGGCGTGCCCCATCGCGACGCGGGAGGCGGAGAGGGTCGCAGTCGCGCCCGAGGCGAAGGTGGCGGTGAAGGTGACGAGATCCTCGTTCTCGACGCGTTCGCGGACGTCGCTGAGCTCCGCCGCCGCGTGCCCGACGGGGGTTCCGAGCGGCAGCGCGCGCTCGGTGGTGGTCGTCGCGAAGGTCGTGCCCCGCACGGACGCGATCGGCCCGCAAAGGAACTCGGCGAGATCGACGAGGTGGCTGCCGATGTCCGCGAGAGCACCCGATCCCGGGCCGCCCTTGTACCGCCAGCTCATCGGCGCAGTGGGCTCGACGGCGTAGTCGCACCAGTAGTGGCCGCCCAAGTGGACCGGGCGCCCGACCGAGCCGTCGTCCACCCGGTCCTTGACCGCGGCGATGGCGGGTGATCGCCGGAACGTGAACCCGACGCCCGCCCGCAGGTCCGGCCGACGGGAAGCGGCGGCGACCATCGCCTCGGCGTCGGCGACGGTCGGCGCGAACGGCTTCTCGCAGAGCACGTGCTTGCCTGCGGCGAGCAAGCCCTCGACGACCTCTCGGTGCAGATGGTTGGCGACGACGACGCTGACGACATCGACGTCCGGGGCCTGCGCGACCGCCTGCCACGAGGTCTCCGCGCGGGCGTAGCCGAAGCGCTCGGCCGTATTCGGCAGCGAACCGCTCGTTGACGTCCGCGACGGCGACGAGGCGCACGGCCGGCAGGCCGCCGCCGTACAGGGTGGTGGCGCTTCGGTACCCGGCGGCGTGCGCGCGACCGGCCATGCCCGCGCCGATCACCGCCACTCCGATGTCGTTGGGCGGCATGGTTCTCCTCCTGCTGCTACGTGTGTGGAAAGAGAGCCGCCCGAGCGCGAGCGGCAGGTTTTAAACCGGTTTAAGATAGATCGAGCATCCCGCCGCCGCGGCGCAGCGTCAAGTGTTTGTCGGGACAATTCCGGGAGAGTTAGGGTGACCGGCCATGGAGGACGGGACAGGTTCCGGCCGGCAGCCCGGCCCCCGCCGACGGCCGACGATGCAGGACGTCGCGCGTGAGGCCGGCGTGTCCAAGGGCCTGGTCTCCATGGTTCTCAGCGGCTCGTCGGGCCCCAGCGCGGCGACGCGGGAGCGGGTCCTGGCGGTCGCCGCGCGGCTGGGCTATCGCGGCGACCGGACGGCGGCGCTGCTGGCCCGGCGCCGGACCCGGACGCTCGGCGTCACGCTCATCCCGGGCAACCCGTTCCACGGTGAGCTCGCCGAGGAGATCCAGTCGGCCGCGGAGGCAGCGGGCTACGAGGTCGTGCTCGGCTCCACGGCCGGCGCCCGGGACGAGGCCGACGCGATCGAGACGCTCGTCGACTCGCGATGCGAGGTGCTGCTCCTGTTGGGGCCGACACTGCCCGCCGCCACCCTCGGGCGCATCGTCGACACGGTGCCGACAGTGGTCCTCGGCCGCCCCGTCGACCTGCCGGACGTCGACGTCGTGCGTGCGGACGACGCCGGCGGCATCGCCCGGGCCGTCGAGCATCTCGCCGGCCTCGGGCACCGGCGAGTCGCCCACGTCGACGGCGGCACCGGCGCCATCGCCGAGCTCCGGCGCGAGGCGTACCTGGCGGCGACCCGTCGGCTGGGGCTCGATCCGCTGGTCCTCCCCGGAGGCCTGACGGAGGCCGAGGGAGCAGAGGCGCTCGAGGCGCTCCGGCCCGACGACGACGTGACCGCGCTGGTCGCGTTCAACGACCGCACCGCCGTCGGCGTGCTCGATCGGCTCGAGCGGTCCGGCGTCCACGTGCCCGCCGGGATGTCGCTCACCGGGTTCGACGACAGCACGCTCGCTCGGCACGCGCGCATCGACCTCACCAGCGTCGCGCAGGGGTCCCTGGAGCAGGCCCAGGTCGCCGTCCGGTTCGCTCTCGAGCGGCTCGAGGGCGGCCGCACGGGGCGCCGCGAGATCGTCGTCCCGACCCGCCTCGTCGTCCGCGGCACCACCGGCGCGCCGCGCACCTGAAGGTCCCGCTGGGTCAGAGCTCGGTCAGAGCTCACCGGTGAGGAACTGAGCCCGGCCCAGGCGGAAGCTCCAGTCCCCGTCGGTGTTCTCGGTGATCGACACCACCACGTCGCGAGCATCCACGCCGCACCGTCGCCGCAGCCCGTCGCACAGGGTCCGGTAGAAGGCCTCCTTCTGCTCGCGCGTCCTCGGCCGGCTGATCACGCGGACGAGGACGAGGTCCGGGGACCGCGGGATGCCCAGCCCGGTGTCCTCGACGACAAGGTGCGACGGGTCGTGCTCCTGCACGACCTGGTACCGGTCCCGCACCGGCACGGCGAACGCCTCCACCATCGCCTCGTGGACCGCGTCGCGCAGCTCCTTCAGCTGCTGCTCGGACCGCCCCGCGAGGACGTCGATCACCATGAGCGGCACGGCGCTCCTCAGTACGGCCAGCGCCGGACCGGACCGAGCCCGCAGGCCCGGTAGTAGCCGGCCGTGCGGGCCTGGAGAGGCAGCGGGATGTGCGGTTCCACCGGGTAGAGGTCCTGCTCGATCACGCAGTAGATGTCGCGGTCGAGCTCGGCGAGCGCCGCGAGGAGCTCGGGCATGTCCGGCTCCCCGAAGGGTGGTTCGCACATGACGCCGAGCGGGACCGCCTCCGCGAGAGACAGGTTCTCCCGCCGGACACGCTCGCGGACCTCGGGGTCGACCTGCTTGAGGTGCACGTACGTGATCCGCTCCGGGAACCTGCGGATGATCTCGACGTTGTTCCCGCCGCAGTACGCCACGTGCCCGGTGTCCAGGCAGAGGTTGACGAGATCCGGGTCGGTGTCGGAGAGGAATCGCTCGATCCGCTCCTGGGTGTCCACGTGGGTGTCGGCGTGGGGGTGGAAGACGAGCTTCACGCCGTACTCCTCGAGGAGGTACTTCGCGAGCTCGTCTGTGCCCGAGACCAGCGCCTGCCACTGCTCGGGCTCGATCTCGGCGGACTCGGTCAGGGCGCCACCGTGCTGGTCGGTGTACTGGTCGGGCAGGTGCACGAGGTACTCGGCGCCCACCTCCTGGAGCAGCCGGGCCTCCCGCCCGAAGTCCTCCTTGGCCTTGTCCAGCGCCTCCTTCCCCTTGTGCAGCCCGGCGAACACCGTTCCGCCGCACACCGTGAGGCCGCGGGCTGCGAGCTCGTCGCGCAGCTGCGCCGGGTCCTGCGGCAGGAAGCCCTGGGGTCCCAGCTCCGTGAACAGGTAGCCGGCAGCCGCCACCTCGTCGAGGTACTGCTTCCAGCCGACCTGGTGCGCGTCCTGCGGGAACCAGACACCCCACGAGTCCGGCGCCGTACCGAGGGTGAGCCGGGACAGGTCGGTCCTTGCCGTCATCGAGAGCTCCACTTTCGTCGATCCAATACGCGTCGTCGGTTCGGTGGCAGCCGTCATCCGCTGCCAGTCGTCAGCCGAGCCATCTCTGCTGGGCCCGCCTTGCGCTCCTCGAAGGCCGCCCGTCCGCTCAGGGCCGCGGGCACGCCGACCTCCCACCAGGCGCCGGCCTCCGTCCATGTCGTCGGGTGGGTACGGCAGACGACGACGGCCGGGCGGCGGGTCTGCGTCGCCGCCGCACGCGCCGCGAGGTAGGCACGCCGCAGGTCGTCGGCCGAGCCGTCGCGCGCGACCTCTTCCACCGCGCACCCGAGCGCGCGCGCATGCGCCGCGAAGTCGACGCGGAGCCCGCCCTGCTCGGGCGCGCCCGGGCCCCGCGCATCGACGAGCAGGTTGTTGAAGCCCGGTGCCCCCTGCCCGGTCTGCAGCCGGTGGATGACGGCGTACCCGCCGTTGTCGCAGACGACGAGCACGAACGGGTGCCCTGCGAAGGCGGCCGAGTAGAGATCGGAGTTGAGCATGAGGTACGAGCCGTCGCCGAGCAGGCCGGTGACGAGCCCGTCGGGGTGCGTCTGCGCCCTGGCCATCGCCGCACCCCACGGGCCCGCGACCTCGTACCCCATGCACGAGAACCCGTACTCGAGGTCCATCGTCGGCGCGTGCGCGGCTGCCGACCGCCAGCCCCCGTGCAGCTCGCCCGGGAAGCCGCCCGACGACGTCAGGACGTAGTCGTCGGGTCCGCTGGCGTCGTTGACCACGCCGACCACCTGGGCGTACGTCAGCGAGCCGTCGGGCGCGACGCCGCCGCGCAAGGTGTCGACGTGCCCGTCCCACTCCGAGCGCTCCGCCGCGGCACGGGCGCTCCAGCCCTCGTCGGCACGCCAGTCGGCGAGCGCCGCGCCGAGCTCGGCCAGGGTCGCCTTCGCGTCGCCGACGAGCGGGTGGGACGCGTGCTTCACGGCGTCGAACCTCGCGGCGTTGAGCGCGACGACGCGCACGCCCTCGGCGAACGCCGTCCACGAGGACGTCGTGAAGTCCTGCAGCCGGGTGCCCACGGCGAGCACGACGTCCGCCTCGCGGGCGAGGGTGTTGGCGGAGGTGGAGCCGATGATGCCGAGCGGGCCGCCGTGCAGCGGGTGGTCGTGGGGGACGAGGGTGCGGCCCGCCGGCGTCTCCACAACCGGGACGCCGTGCGCCTCGGCGAACGCCAGGACCTCCGCCCGCGCGCCGGAGTACCGCGCGCCGCCGCCGGCCACGAGCAGCGGCCGCCGCGCCGAGCGCAGGATCCGCTCCGCCTCCGCGAGCGCGCCGACGTCGGGGCGAGCCCTCGGGACGCGGTGCAGGCGCTCGGCGAACATCGCCCGCGGGAAGTCGTACTCCTCCGCCTGGACGTCCTGCGGGAGGGCGAGGACGACGGGACCGGCGTCCGCGGGGTCGGTGAGCACCCGGGCGACCTGGGGCAGGGTCGCGAGCAGCTGCTCGGGCCGGCTGATCCGGTCGAAATACCGGGACACCGGCCGGAAGGCGTCGTTGACCGTCGTGGTCGGGTCGCCGTAGTGCTCGACCTGCTGCAGGACCGGGTCCGGGCCGCGGCCGGTGAACGTGTCACCGGGCAGCAGGAGCACCGGGAGGCGGTTGGCGTGAGCGAGCCCCGCGGCGGTGACCATGTTCAGGGCGCCGGGGCCGATCGAGGATGTCGCAGCCATGATCTGGCGTCGCTCCGTCGCCTTCGCGTAGGCGACGGCCGCGAGCGCCATGCCCTCCTCGGTCTGGCCGCGCCACGTCGGGAGCTCGTCGCGGACGTCGTGGAGTGCCGTCCCCAGACCGAGCACGTTCCCGTGCCCGAAGATCCCGAACACGCCGGCGAAGAGCGGCACCCGCGTCCCGTCGAGGAGCTCCGACCGCTGAGCGACCATCCATCGCACCAGGGCCTGCGCGGTGGTGAGGCGCACCGTTCCGCCGGCGCCGCCGGGAACGGCGCGGGCCTCGCCGGTGAGGGTCACGAGGTCCTCCTGATCAGGTCGGGAACGCGGGGGTCGGGGTCCTGCGCAGCCCAGCTCTCGCGGATCCACGCGTGGGTGGGGTCGTCGCAGAAGGCCATCGATCGGTCGGCACCCGGGCCGGCCAGCACGTTGAGGTAGTACATCGGGTAGCCGGGAGCGGCGGCGCAGGGGCCGTGGTAGCCGTAGGGCACGAGCACGACGTCGCCGTCGCGCACCTCGAAGGTCTCGTCGAGCGGCGCTAGGCCGGCGGCGGCGTGCTCGGCGCCGGTGTAGGTGCGGTGCAACCCGAATCCCTCCGGGGACGGCGTCACCTGATCGGCGCCCGCGATCCGGTAGTAGTAGATCTCCTCGTTGACGACCGTGCACGGCTCGGTCACGTCGTGCTTGTGCGGCGGGTGGCTCGACCAGTTCCCCGGCGGCGTGACGAGCTCGACGCAGACGAGCTTGTCGGCGTGGTCCCACGCTCCCGGCGCCCCGAAGTTGCGGACGAGCCGGGTCGCCTGCCCCGCCCCGCGCGTCTCGCACGGCACGTCGTCCGCGGACCCGTACGCCGACGGCAGCCGCCGCTCGCAGCGCGCGCTCGGCAGGGCGACCTCCGCCCCGTGCTCGCTCACCAGGGTCAGCGTGCTGTCCCGGCCCACGTACACGAAGTCGGTGGCGGAGGTGAAGACCGAGCGCCGGCCGGCGAGCTCATAGCTCGTCTCGTTCTCGACGTCGACCCGCAGCGAGCCCGCGAGCGGCAGCACCAGGTCCTCGCTCTCCCCTGTCGCGACGGTCAAGGGCTCCCCCGGCGCCAGCCGGAGCACGCGTAGCCCGCAATAGGTCCACCCCGCGTCCTGCGGTGTGAGGACGACGTCCTCGTGGGTCGCGGCCCCGGCAGCGGCGCCGCGGGGTCGCAGCAACGAAGACGGCTCGATGCCGATGTCGGTCACGGGGCGACGGCCTCCTGTTCGTGGGCGTGTTCCGGCGCGTGGCCGGATGCGGCGCGCAAGGCGCGGGCGGCGGCCTCCACCGCGGCGGCCACGTCCCCGCCGGGCGGGTACAGCAGGGCACGCCCGACGACGAGGCCGCGGACCGCGGGCTGCCGCAGCGCCAGCGACCAGCTGGCGAGGTCGTGCTCCGGGTCGGGACCGGGGACGCCGCCGAGCACGACGCAGGGCAGCGTCGTCGCCGAGAACACGACGGCGGGGTCGTCGCACGCGGGCAGCTTGAGCCAGGTGTAGGCGCTCGTCGTGCCCAGCGCGGACGCGACCGTGATGGCCCGCAGCAGTGACGCCGCGTCGCGCTGGAGGGTGAGGACGCCGTCCCCGTCCGGCGCGTACGGCAGCGGCTCCACCATCGCGAGGAGCCCTCGGGCCGCGAGGTCCGTGACGGCGTTCGCGCAGCCCTCGATCGTCCGCGCGGTGCCCGGATGGGTGTCGTCGAGGCGGAGCAGCATCTTGCCGCCCTCGAGCCGGCAGTCGGCGATGCCGGCGGCGTCGTACCCGGTGAACCGGTCGTCCATCGTCCAGCTGGCGCCGTAGAGGCCGCCGCGGTTCATCGACCCGATCACGACCTTGCCGTCGAGCGCGCCGAGCAGCAGCAGCTCCTCGACCACGTCGGGCGAGCCGAGCAGGCCGTCGACGTCCGGGTTCTGCAGCGCGACAGGAGCCGGCGGAGCAGGTCACGTCGGTCGGCCATCCCGAGGGGATCGCCGGGCACGGCGAGCGCCCCGCGGGCCGGGTGGTCCGCGGCGATGAGGAAGAGGGATCCGCGGGGCCCGAGGATGCGCCCCGGCCGTCGCCGGCGGCGCGTAGGCCTCGGCGACCGCCTCGCGGCCGGGTCGCCCGCCGGCGGAGGAGCTCGTGCCAGCGGTCATCGGGCAGCGGGTCCGAACGATCGGAGGTCATCGGGCGTCCTCTCCCCGGCCGACGACAGCCGGCCGGACGTTCAGCGCGGTATCGATGTGCGTGCGCGGCTCGAGCTCGGCGAGCGTGGGCATGGCGTCGGCGCAGGCGAGCCGTGACGGCGACGAGCGCGCCCGCGGCGTTGGCGAGGCGCGGCGGTGCGGGGGTGGTCCCAGCCCGCGAGGAGCCCGTGGCAGAGCGCGCCGCCGAAGGCGTCGCCGGCGCCGAGACCGTTGACGACGTCGACCCGCTGGGGTGGGACGGTCTCCATCGCCGTCGGGCGAGGCGACGAGGACGCCGTCCCCGCCCTTCTTGACCAGGACGAGCCGCAGGCCGCGGTCCAGGAGCCGGCGGGCCGCCTCCTCCGGGTCGCGGGTGCCGACGGCCACCTCGACCTCGTCCCGGTTGCCGACGGCGACGTCGACGTGCTCGAGCATCCGGGCGTACTCGCGGGTCGCCTCTTGCGGGGACGGCCAGAACATCGGCCGCCAGTCGAGGTCGAGCACCGTCCACCGGGCGGTCGAGGAGCGCTCCCGCTCGCGGTGCTGGAGCATCGCCAGCTGGGTGGAGCGTGCCGGGTCGACGCTCGCGCCGGTGCCGGTCACCCACAGCAGGGGGACGTCGGCGACGGTGTCCCAGGGCACGTCGTCCGCGGTGAGCGTCAGATCGGGGGCCACAGGCAGCCGGTAGAAGAGCAGCGGCGGGTCCTCCGGCGGGGCGAGGGCGCAGAACACGACCGGCGTCAGGAGCCCCGTCTCGGTGCCGACGAACCGCGGGTCGACGCCGAAGCCGGCGAGCGCCGTCCGCACGAAGTCCCCGAACGGATCAGGCCCGACCTTGGTGAGGACGGCGCTGCGATGTCCCAGCCGGGCTGCGGCCACGGCGACGTTCGTGGCCGTCCCGCCGAGGAACCGGTCGAAGGTCGCGACCGCCGTCAGAGGTGCCCCGATGTGCTCCGGGTGGTCGTCGACGGAGGGATAGAGGTCGACTCCTACGCGCCCGACCGTGAGGACCTCCGGCAGCCCGGGGGCAGCGGAGGAGCCCGACGGGCGGGCGGGCGTCGGAACGGTCACGGCTCACGCCCAGCTCTTCGTTCGATCCCGGATCTGCTCGCGCATGAACAGGTTCGACTCCCTGGCGCGGTCCTCCCACGCGAAGACACACGCGGTCATGATCGTCTCCTCGCGCCGGCCGAAGCCCAGCCGCTCCAGGGTGGAGAAGAACTCCTCCCAGTCGACCTCGCCCTGCCCGATGTCCAGGTGCTGGTGGATCCGGGCGGGGGTGCCGGGCGGGTTGAGGATGTAGCGGTTGGGAACGCGGTGGTCGAACGAGTCGGCGACGTGGACCTGCGTCAGCAGGTCCCCGGCGTACTCCATGATCTGCGTCATGTTGCCGCCCTGGTGGAACGTGTGCGGCGCGCAGTACAGGAAGCTGACCAGCGCGGAGTCGACGCCGCGGACCATGTCGACCGCGACGATGCCGTCCTCGACGAAGTCGTCGGGGTGGGGTTCGAGCCGCAGGTGCACGCCCTCGCGCTCGAAGACCGGCAGCAGCTCCTCCATCGACTTCCACCACTGCGCCTCGGAGCGGCTCGCCTGCTCGGGCCGCCCGTTGAACTCCGAGTTCATGACGTCGCAGCCGAGGTCGACGGTGATCTGGACGGCGCGCTTCCAGTAGCGGACCGCGGCCTGCCGCTCGTCCTCGTCAGGGCCCGCCCACCGGTACAGGGGCAGCACCGACGAGATCCGGACGCCGGCCGCGTCGAGCTCGCGCTTGAACGCGGCAACACTGTGCCGGTCCGCGCGGGGATGGAGGAAGAAGGGCATGAAGTCCTCGCGCGGCGACAGCTCGATGTGTTCGTAGCCGTGCTCCGCGACGAGGGCGGGCAGCTCGAGCAGCGGCGTGTTCCGCACCATCCAGGGGTCGAGCGCGATCTTCACCGCCCCGCCTCCTGGTCGTAGAGAGCGGGCCGGTCCACGAGCCGGACCTCGGTGCGTGCGTGCTGGGCGAACGAGGCGACGGCAGTCTCCGCCACGACGCTGGCGGCGTAACCGTCCCAGGCGTCGGACGCCCCGGGAGCGATGGTCGCCCCGCCCGCGAGCGCCCCGATCCATTCCTGTAGCTCGTCGGCGTAGGCCTGGCCGAACCGGACGCCCCAGTCCGGGGGCACGCTCTCCCCACGGCGCCCCTCCCCCAGCACCATGGTCGTCCGGGGGTTGTCGAGGGCGACAGTCCCGGTCGAGCCGACGATCTCGCACCGGACGTCGTAGCCGTACTGGCAGTTGACGAACGACTCCACGTCGACGACCGCCCCGTTCGCGAGCTCGAGCAGGACGATCTGCGGGTCGCGCAGGTGCGCCGCGCCGAGCGGGCTCTGCCTGACCTTCACCACCGTCGTCGCCGTGATCTCCTGCCCGAACAGCCACCGGAACGTGTCGAACTCGTGGACGAGGGAGTCGGTGAGCGACATCTCCCCGACGAAGGTGTCGGGGACGCCGGGGTTGCGGTGGACGGCGTGTGCGAGCAGCGGCTCACCGATGACACCGCCGTCGATGGCGGCCTTGACGTCGCGGAACCCGGCGTCGTAGCGCCGCATGAAGCCCACCTGGACGAGCCGGCGTCCGCCCGCCGCCTCGGCCTGGACCACCTTGAGCGCGTCGTCCGCGGTGGTGGCCAGCGGCTTCTCGCACAGCACGGGCTTGCCCGCGGCCAGGCACGCGAGCACCTGCTCGGCGTGCAGGTCGCCCGGGGAGGCGATGAGGACGGCATCGACCTGCGGGTCCTCGACGAGATCGCTCCACGAGCGGGCCGCGATCGCGCCGACCTCCTGGGCGAGGGCCGCCGCGCGCTCGGTGGCGACGTCGAAGACGGCGGCGACGGACGCCCCCGCCACGGATCGGGCGAGACGGTGGACGTGCAGCGTCCCGATCATCCCGGTGCCGAGAACTCCTACCCGGACGGTCACGAGGCGGTCCTCTCCTTGTCAGGGTCGGGCAGCAGCACGTCGCGCACGAGCGCGTCGAGGTCCGCCGCCGCGGTCAGGAACTGGCGCATGGTGCGCCGGGTGGCGCCGAAGCCGTCGAACTCCTCGACGGTCAGCCCGTCCGGGTCGTACGCACGGCGGAACTCGGGCACCTGCCGGTACAGGGCGTCGACCACCTCGCGCGCGACCGGCTCGTCGATGCGCGCCACCGGGTCGATGCCGCTGGCGTTCAGCCGCTTCTGCCACCCGAACGGCGGGGAGATGACGACGTCCCCGCCGATCAGCTGGCTCCAGTGCATGTGGTTGCGGAACGCGGCCGAGAGCAGACGTGTCCGGTAGCCGCGCTGCAGGTAGATCTCGTACGCCCGCTTGAAGGCGGCCACCCCGGCCCACTCGAAGTACCCCGGGTCGAGCATCACGCCGGCCTTGTCGGCGGCCACCTTCATCCAGTCGTCCAGGCGACCCACCATGATCGTGCACACCGGGCCCATGCTGCTGACGTCGTGGCCGGCGGCCTCGCGCCGGCGTAGCCCGCGCTCGACCGCCTCGCCGACCGCGAGGGCCTGGGGCACCGTGAAGGAGACGGTGGCGTTGATGCAGATCCCGAGCGCCGTCACCTCCTCGATCGCGACGATCCCCGCGGACGTGGCCGGGATCTTGACGATGATGTTCGGGGCGAGGGCGTCGAAGTGCACGGCCTGGGCGACGAGCCGCTCGGCGTCACGCCACAACCTGGGATCCGTCTGGATGGAGAGGCGACCGTCGCGCCCGGCACTGGCACGGAACGCGGGCACGAGCAGCGCCGCCGCCGCGACCGACAGCTCCTCGACGGCCAGCCAGCCCAGCTCGGACTCCGTTGCGGTGCCGTGGTCCGCCGCCAGCGCTGTGAGCCGCTCCCGCCAGCGCGGTGCGTCGGCGCGCAGCGCGGCGAGCGCGATCACGGGATTCGCGGTGGCGCCCACTGCACCCCAGCCGATCGCCGCCGTCAGCTCCGTGGGGTCGGCGGAGTCGTTCCACAGCCGGGTCGGTGTCGTGCGCGTCATCGTGAGCAGCGGTGGCTCGTCATGGCGGATGGGAGCTTGCGTGGACATGCCAGACTCCAGAGGTTCTCGACCTTGCACAGGTACGCGGGCGGCCCGGCGACGCAGGCCGTGCCGCCGCCGCCGGGAGTTCCCGGCGGCGGCGGGTCTCACCGCTGCAGCTCGTGGGACAGCTCGGCCAGTTCCTGGCCGCCGGCCATCTCGGTCGTCAGCTCCTCCAACCCGACCTCCGAGCGCTTCTTGTCCAGCACGGAGGCGCCGAGTTTGAGGATGATGAAGTGGTTGCCCACGAGGTAGGCGTGGTGCGGATTGTGGGTGATGAAGACGACGCCGAGCCCGGCGTCACGGGCAGCTGCGACGTACTTCAGCACCACGCCCGATTGCTTGACCCCGAGTGCGGCCGTGGGCTCGTCCAGGATCAGCACCCGTGCGCCGAAGTAGACGGCGCGGGCGATGGCGACGCACTGGCGCTGGCCGCCTGAGAGGTTGCCGATCGGCTGGTTGATGTCCTTGACGACGATGCCCATCTTGCGGAGCTCGGCGTCCGCGATCTCCTTCATGTCCTTGATCTTCAGCGGCGCGAGCGGGAACTTCCCGCCGGTGACCTCTGACCCGAGGAAGAAGTTGCGCCAGACCTCCATCAGCGACACCACTGCCAGGTCCTGGTAGACGGTGGCGATGCCGTGGTTGAGGGCCTCGCGCGGCGACGAGAAGCTGACCTCCTTGCCGTCGACCTTCATGACACCCTCGTTGTGGGTGTGCAGGCCGGACATGATCTTGATGAGGGTGGACTTCCCGGCGCCGTTGTCGCCGAGGACGCACGTCACCTCTCCCGCCCTCACTGTCAGGTTGATGCCGCGCAGGGCGCGGATGGCGCCGTAGCTCTTGCCGACGTCGCGCATCTCGATCAGGGGCTCGCCCTTGGTGAGGCCGTGATCGGCGTGCTCAGCCAGGGTGTCGGTCATGACTAGCCCACCTTCCGGGCGGTCGAGAGGCGCTTGACGAGGAGGTTCACCATCACGGCGAGCAGGAGCATCACGCCGAGGAAGGACTTGAACCAGTTCGGGTCCCAGCCCGCGTAGACGATGCCCAGGCTGGTCATGCCGAAGATGAAGGCACCGATCGCGACGCCGATCGCGTTGCCGTAACCGCCGGTCAGCAAGGTGCCGCCGACGACTGCGGCGATGATGTAGAGGAACTCGTTCCCGACGCCGTTGCCGGACTGCAGGGTGTTGAACCGGTACAGGGTGTGCATGCCCTCGAACCAGCCGAGGAACGACACCGTCATGAACAGGCCGATCTTCGTCCGGGTCACGGGGACGCCGACGGCTCGGGCACTCGGCGAGTTCCCCCCGACGGCGAAGATCCAGTTTCCGACGCGCGTCCGCTGCAGGATCCACGCGGCGAGGGCCACGAAGAAGAACCACCAGATGATCAGCGTCCAGATCGTGGTCCCGCCGACCTGAACGCTCGACGCGAAGACCTTGGACAGCGAGTCGTAGCCGTCGATCTTGGAGATGTCGGGCGTCGACACCGACCCGGTGACCAGCTTCGTGACGCCGAGGTTGGCGCCCTGCAGCACGAAGAAGGTGCCGAGCGTGATGAGGAAGCTGGGGATGCCCGTCCGCATGACCAGGTACCCGTTGACGAATCCGACGAACAGGCAGAAGACCAGTGATACGAGAGCCCCGACCCAGAGGTTGATCCCGTAGTTCCAGCACAGCATCGAGTTCACGAGGCCCGCGGAGGTCACGATCACACCCGCGGACAGGTCGAACTCGCCGCCGATCATCAGCATGCCGACGCCGACGGCCACGACGCCGATCGTGGCGGACTGGTAGAGCACGGTGGCCAGCGAGTCGACGCTGCGGAACGCCGGCGCGGTGATCCAGAAGAAGATGAAGATGACGATCGCCGCGATGAGCGCGCCGATCTCAGGGCGGGCGAGCAGCCGGTTGGACAGTCCCAGCCGGACCCTGTTGGAGGCCTCCGCCGGCGCCCGTGGGGTCGGCGGCGTCTGGACGTTCTGTGTCATCGGGGGCTCCTCTCACCACCCGGGGAGAGGCCCTGGCCCGCAGGGCCTCTCCCTGATCGGGTCAGCGAGTGTTGTTCTTGGTGAACGGGAGGATGGTGGCGATGTTGCTGGAGTCGACGAAGGAGGGGCCGGTGAGAACGGCCTTGCCGCCCCCGATGTCGTTGCCGTTCTTCAGGTAGAGGTAGAGCGACGTGACGGCCAGGTAGCCCTGGACGTAGGGCTGCTGGTCGATCGAGAACTCGATCTTGCCGTCCTGGATGGCCTGGGCCGCCTCCTGGTTCAGGTCGAAGGTGATGAGCTTCGCCTTGCTGCTGGCCAGCGACATGGCCTTGAGCGCGTCGACGGCGATCGGCGCACCCAGCGTGACGATGTAGTCGATGCTCTTGTCCTGGGTCAGCTTCGCCTGCAGCGTCGACTGGACCGACGCGTCGTCCGCCCCGTTGACCTGGATGTTCTCCGTGCCGGAGACCGCCGACTTGACGCCGGCGCAGCGCGCCTCGAGGGCCACCGAACCCTGCGCCTGGATCACACAGAGCGGATGCTTGGCGCCTTCCTTGCCGATCCGCTGCCCCGCGGTCGATCCCGCCAGGTTCTCGTCGGAGCCGAAGTACATCAGCGCCCCGAGCTGCTTGTACTGGTCGATGCCGGAGTTGAACCCGACCACCGGGATCTTCGCGGTCTCGGCCGCCTTCACGGCCCCGGCGAGGGCGTCAGGCGTGACCAGCGTCGTCGCGATCCCGCTGACCTTGGAGTCCACGGCGTTCTGGATCAGGGTCGCCTGCTTGGTGGCGTCCGGGTCGTTCGAGTACTTCAGTGTGATGCCCTCGTCCTTGGCGGCCTGCTGGGCACCTGCCTTGATCTTGTCCCAGAAGGTGTCACCCGGCGTCTCGTGGGTGATCATGGCGATCGTGTAGCCGGAGCTCCCGGCGGCGTTGCCGCCGCCGGCTCCGGTGTTCGTCACGGTGGCTTCCTTACCGCCGCTGCTGCACGCCGCCAGCCCGGTGCCGGCGATCGCCAGCACCGCGGCCAGACCCAGGGCGCGCCGGTTCTTGAACATAGGTACTCCTCATCGTCACCGGCGGTCTGCCGGGAGGGGGGACGGAGGCCGGACGCCGACGGCGCCGCACTGACGGAACTCGAGCGAGCTCCAGGACCGACGTCGCGAGCGCCGGACGGAGGATCCCCGTCCGCCCGGCGAAGGGCGGCCCGCGAGGACGATTACGCCGTGATCTGAAGCTTGTCCGCTTTGCAACATGACTGTCAAGA
The DNA here is from genome assembly GCA_963786765.1 of uncultured Actinomycetota bacterium. Classification (GTDB taxonomy): domain Bacteria; phylum Actinomycetota; class Actinomycetes; order Actinomycetales; family Kineosporiaceae; genus DATKNA01. Next base: position 65,583 of record CAWBAJ010000007.1, read on the forward strand.
CTTTGTCCTGACATTGTTACGCTATACGAAACCGGGACAGGGTGCCCGACCCGGGCATGCCGACCGTCCTCCCGCCCCCGGCGGGGGCTGGAGGAAGGCGACGTCCCGTGCTCGGCCCGACGCGCGGCAGGCGGGGTCAGTTCGAGGTAGGGAACGAGAAGCTGGCTGCCGATGAATGGTCGACGTGCGGCCAGCGGGCCGTGACGACCTTGGCCCGGGTGTAGAACGAGACCCCTTCCGGGCCGTGGACGTGCTTGTCCCCGAAGAGGGAGTCCTTCCACCCGCCGAACGAGTAGAAGGCCATGGGCACTGGGACGGGCACGTTGATGCCGATCATCCCGACCTTGACGCCACGCTGGAACCGCCGCGCCGCCTCGCCGGAGTTGGTGAAGACGGCGGTCCCGTTGCCGTAGGGATTGGCGTTGATGAGGGCGATGGCCTCGTCGACCGTGTCGGCGCGCAGCACGCTGAGCACGGGACCGAAGATCTCCTCGCGGTAGACGTCCATGTCCGGCCGGACGTCGTCCACGACCGTCGGGCCGACGAAGAACCCGTTCTCGTGACCCGGCACCTGGATGCCGCGCCCGTCGACGGCCAGTCGCGCACCCTGCTGCTCACCGGTTCCGATCAGGCCGAGGATCCGCTCCTGCGCCTGCCTGGTGATGACCGGGCCCATCTCGCTGCCGGCGTCCCGGCCGTTGCCCACCTTGACTGCCTCCGCACGCGCGCTCACCGCCTTGACGACGGCGTCCGCCGCACCGCCGACCGCGACCGTGGCGGACACGGCCATGCACCGCTCCCCCGCCGAACCGAAGGCGGCCGCGGCGAGATGATCGGCGGCGAAGTCGACGTCGGCGTCCGGTAGCACGATCGCGTGGTTCTTCGCCCCGCCCAGAGCCTGCACCCGCTTGCCGTTGGCCGACGCGCGCTGATGGATGTACCGGGCGATCGGGGTCGAGCCCACGAAGGACACGGCGGCCACCAGTGGGTCGTCGAGCAGGGCGTCGACCGCCTCCTTGTCGCCGTTGACCACGGTGAAGACGCCGTCCGGCAGGCCCGCCCGCTTCCACAGGTCGGCGACGAAGAGCGACGCCGAAGGGTCTCGCTCGCTCGGCTTGAGCACGAAGGCGTTGCCGCAGGCGATCGCCACCGGGTACATCCACATCGGGACCATCGCGGGGAAGTTGAACGGAGTGATCCCCGCGACGACGCCGAGGGGCTCACGGAAGGAGAAGGTGTCGATCCCGGTGGAGACCTGGTCGGAGTACTCCCCCTTGAGCAGCTGCGGGATGCCACACGCGAACTCGATCACCTCGAGGCCGCGCTGCACCTCGCCCCGGGCGTCGGAGAGCACCTTGCCGTGCTCGTCTGTGATGAGCGCAGCCAGTTCGTCCACGTTGGCGTTCACGAGCTCACGGAAGGCGAACAGGACCTTGGAGCGACGGCTCAGCGATACCTGCGACCACTCCTCGAAAGCAGCCGCCGCACTGCGGACCGCTGTCCGCACCTCGTCGGCGGTCGCCAGGGCCACCTCGGCCTGCTGCTCGCCCGTCGCCGGATTCCAGACAGGAGACGTCCGGCTCGAGGCGCCGCTGTCAGCGCGTCCGTCGACCCAGTGTCCGATGGTCTTCACTATGTCTCTCTTCTCCTTCGCGCCCTGAGCGGCTCGAGGAGACGGGTGCGCCTGCCGGCGCCGATCCCCGCATCCCTGCGTGCCAGAGGCGGCACGTGAGCCCCAACGCCTCGATGGAACTCCCAGAACGACCCTCTCGTCAAGACTTTGTCCTTACAAAGTCACCTACTCGCTCATTGTCTGTTCGTCAGGTCATACTGCGGTGATGGAGGATGTCGTCGGCACGCTTGCGAACCCGCGTGTGGATCTCGCCGCCCTGGTCACGGTCGACCGCGGCAGCCCCGTCCCGCTGTACTTCCAGGTCGCCCAGGCGCTCCAGGCGGCGATCGAAACAGGGACCCTTCCGCCCGGCAGCCGCTTGGACAACGAGATCCAGCTCGCCGATGAGCTGGGCCTGTCGAGACCCACCATGCGCCGGGCGATGGAATACCTCGTCGGCAAGGGACTGATCATCCGGCGGCGCGGGATCGGCACGATCGTCGTGCAGCCGAAGGTGCGCAGGCCGCTGCATCTGAGCAGCCTCTACGACGACCTGCGGGCAGGTGGTCAGGAGCCGACGACGTCGGTGCTCTCCCTCGAGGTCGTCCCGGCTCCCGCGGAGGTCGCCGACTCGCTGCGCGTGACTGCCGGTACGCCGGTGCACCGGGTCGTCCGGCTCCGTTGCGCCGATGGTCGCCCCATCGCCCGGATGACCAACTACCTTCCGGCCACGCTTCCTGGGCTCGGGGTCGGGGAGTTGACCGCCGGTCAGCTCGAAGCAGCCGGCCTCTACCAGGTGCTCCGAGCCGCCGGAGTCCATCTTCACGCCGCCGACCAGACGATCAGCGCCCGGAAGGCGACGGCCGAGGAGTCACGAGTGCTCAAGGAGCCCCGCGGCGCGGCGCTGCTGACGATGCAGCGGGTCGCCTACGACGACCGCGGACGAGCGGTCGAGTACGGCACCCACGTCTACGCTGCGAGCCGTTACAGCTTCTCGCTGAGCATGCTCAACGGGTGACGCAGTGGTGCTGCGTATGACGAGTCGGGGCGGGATGACCTGCTCGCGGTCCGCGATGGCGCCCGTCTGGTCGAGGCGCGCGAGCGCGCGGCTCACCGCGAGGGTGGTCACCCGTTCGATGTTCTGGGCGACGGTGGTGAGTGCGACGTGAGAGAGACGGGCGACGCTGCTGTCGTCGAATCCGATGACGGACATGTCGTGAGGTACAGACAGGCCTGTGCGGCGCAGTACGTCGAGCACACCGGTCGCGCAGCGGTCGTTGAAGACGGTCACGGCTGTGGGACGTGGGCTCGCCGCGAGTAGGAATGGGGTGGCGGCGGCTCCCTCGTCCTCGGTGAGCCCGCCCGGCACGATGTGAACGGCGTCTGCGAGGCCGTGCCGTCGGAGTGCCTCGCGGTAGCCGCGTCGGCGTTCGGCGGCGCCGGGGGCTCGTCCCCCGTCGACGTGGGCGATCCGGCTGTGTCCCAGGTCGACCAGGTGATCGACGGCGAGGTGCAGACCGGCGGCGTCGTCTGTGCGGACGACGTCCACGGCGCGGTGGCGTATGCGGCGGGCGACGACGACCACCGGCAACTGGGCGGCGAGGTCGACGATGTCGGACGTGGGCAGCTGAGGGCCGAGCAGGATCAGCGCTTCGCACCGGTCCTGGAGCAGGCCGGCGACAGCTCGGCGCTCGTCCCTGCCGGGTGTGACCGCGCTGAGGGCGAGTTCGTAGCCGACGGCCTCCGCGGCCGAGTACAGGCCGCTGACGAGGTCGCCGTGGAAGGGGTGCTGCACGCCGAACACCACGCCGATCAGCCGACTGCGGCTGCGGCGCAGGAGTCGCGCGCGGCTGTCCGGCCGGTAGCCCAACTGCTCGGCGGCCCGCCGCACCCGTTCCCGGGTGGCCGGGCTGGCTCCCGCGGCGTCCCGCATGACGATCGAGACCAACGCGACCGACACCCCGGCGTGAGTGGCGACGTCCGCCAGCGTCGCGCGGCCACCAGCGGTCGGCCTGAAGGGGTGCGTCACGAGTCCGAGACTATCTCGGACCGCGCTAGAACGTTATAGGGCCTGACGGTTGACCAGCACGCCACCACAGCCAATACTCACCTAGAACGTTCTAGCCGACAGCGCTGGACGAGTAGCTCCGGGGAGAGTGAGATGAGCCAGGTCAGCGTGGGCGAGCCGGTCGGGGTGGCCTTGATCGGGTCGGGCCGGATGGGCGCCTATCACGGGGCGACGCTGGCGCGGCGGCTTCCCGCGGCACGGCTGGTCGCGGTGGCCGACCCGGCCCCCGGCGCCGCCGAGAAGCTGGCCGCGAGTGGGGTGCGGCGTCGGCGTACACCGACCCGGGGCAGGCGTTCGCCGACCCGTCGGTGCACGCGGTGGTGATCGCCGCACCCGCCCGGTTCCACGCCGATCTGATCGTGGCTGCCGCGCAGGCGGGAAAGTCCGTGTTCTGCGAGAAGCCGGCCGCGCTGTCACTGGCCGACCTGGACCACGCGATCGACGCCGTACGGACGGCGGGGATGACGCTGCAGGTCGGCTTCAACCGCCGGTTCGCCCCGGACTGGGCCGCCGCACGAGCGCTGCTCGATCAGGGTGCGCTGGGTACGCCGCGGCTGCTTCGCTCGGTGACCCGCGATCCCGGGGGATTCGACCCGTCGCGGGTGGCTCCGGGCACGATCTTCAACGAGACCCTGATCCACGACTTCGACTGCCTGTCGTTCCTCAACCCGGGGGCGGCCGCGATCGAGGTGTACGCCACCGCGGACGCGCTCGTCGAGCCCGCCTGGCGGGACCGGGGGCTGCTGGACACAGCGGTGGTCACGGTGAAGTTCGACAACGGCGCGGTCGGGGTCGCCGAGGCCTGCTTCGAAGCCGCCTACGGGTACGACGTGCGCGGCGAGATATTCGGTTCCGCCGGGATGGCCACGATGGGCGACGGGCGCCGCACCGGCATGGAGTTCTCCAGCGCGGCCGGCCGCTTCGTGGAGACCGCGCGCAGCGACCAGGAGCTGATGGCCGGCGCGTATTTGGCCGAGCTCGCGGCCTTCGTCGACGCGGTGCGGAACGGCGGTCCGGCGCCGGTGGGCGGGGAGGACGCGCGGGCGGCGCTGGCGATCGCGCTGGCCGCGGCCGAGTCGGCGCGCACCGGCCGCCCCGTAAGGATCGCCCAGGTCGAGCAGTGAGCGGCGTCGTGGAGACCGGCAGTTCCTTCCGGCTCGCAGTCTCCGCCGAGATGGTGCTCCTCGACCTGCCGTTCGAGGAGCGCGTCCGGCGCATCAGCGACCTCGGATTCGAGGTCGAGATCTGGGACTGGACCCGCAAGGACATCGCCTCCCTGGCCAGGACCGGAGCGACGTTCTCGTCCATGACCGGCTACGTCACCGGCGCTCTCGCAGACCGCGACGGCGCCGAGCAGCTGCTCGCCACCGCCGAGCAGTCCCTGCGGGTAGCCGAGCAGCTCGACTGCCCCCGGCTCAACGTGCACGGCACCGGCCTGGACGACCGCGGCCTTCCCGTGCACCCCTGCGAGGTCGTGACGCCGCCAATGTGGCTGACAGCCGGGAAGACCCTGACCCGCCTGGCCGAGCTGGCGGAGAGAGTCGGACGGGTGTTCACCCTCGAGAACCTCAACACTGCTGTCGACCACCCCGGCGTCCCGTTCGCCACAGCGGCGGACACACTCACCCTGGTCGAGGCCGTCGACAACCCGCACCTGCGCCTCAACCTGGACCTCTACCACGCACAGGTCGGCGAGGGGAACCTCGTCCAGCTCGTCGAGCGCGCCCTGCCATACGTCGGCGAGATCCAGGTCGCCGACGTCCCTGGCCGCTGCGAACCCGGCACCGGCGAGATCCACTACCCCGCGGTCGCAGCCGCCCTGGACCGCCTCGGCTACGACGGCGTCGTCGGGCTCGAAGCCTGGGCCGCCAACGACTCCACCGAGGCCCTCGATCGCTTCCGCCGAGCCTTCACCATTCGGCGCCGGTTCGAGGGGCGGGACTCCGCAGGATGACCTGCCCGCGTCGTGGGTAGCAACGCGTCGCCCACGACCCTGCGTGTCTCAGCGGCGCCCGGCGGAGGTCCAGGCCCCCTCATGGAGTCGTTCGAACCCGTCGAGCAAGATATCCAGGGCGAACTCGAACTCGAACTGGTCGTCGCAGCCCCCGCCGACGACGGAGCTCTGGTCGTGTGCGATGGCCATGGCAATCTCGTGGCTGTAGGGGTACATGCTCGCCATCTGGTCGAGCGCGGCGGCCTGTGCTTCGGGGGCGACGTCGACGGCCTCGGACGTCGGCGCGTCGGCGAACACGTCCTGGGTGAACCCCCATATCCGGCCGGCCAGGGCGTGCAGGACGTGATGGGTCAGGTCGACGGAGAGGCCACCGGCCCGAAAGAGGCCGATCATCGACTCCATGTAGCCGAGCATGACGGGCGTCATGCTCGTCCGTGACTCGATGGCGGCACGGGCCCAGGGGTGGCGCACCAGGGCTCGTCGGGCCGAGAGGATGCGTTCTCGAACGGCGCTCTTCCAGCCGGCGCCGGCAATCGCTGGATCGATCTCACTGATGATGATGTCGACCATCCCGTCGATGAGATCGTCCTTGTTGGCCACGTGCTTGTAGAGCGCCATAGGCACCACACCGAGCTCCTGGGCCAGGCTGCGCATGGTGACTGAGTCGAGGCCCGCGTCGTCGGCGAGGGCGACGGCGGCGCGCAGCGCTCGGTCCCGCGTGACCCGGGGACGCTGCCCGCCGACTGATTCCCGGACGGACTGACTCATTCGCACATCCTCTCGTCCGTGGCCACCGGCGCACCCTTGACAGGTGTACTGCGTACACCTTAGCTTCCGAGGAAGCGGTGTACGTTGTACACCAAGACTAGTTAGGGACGGACTCCATCATGTACTCATCTCGAAGGATCTCGATCGCGACGGGAGCGCTGTTCGTCATCGCCACCGTCGCCGTGCTCGCGGCGGGCGCGCTCTCGCCCGTCCTCGCCGGGCCGGGCTACCTCGCGGGAGTTGTCGCTCACTCTGACCAGATGGCCGCTTCTGCCCTGCTCTACCTGATCGCGGCGGGCACCAGCGTCGGCATCGCCATCGCCCTCTACCCGCTGCTGAAGCAGACGAACGCCGCCCTGGCGCTGGGAGCGGTCGTCTTCAGGACCATCGAAGCGGTCTTCTACACGGCCGCGGTCGTGAGCCTGCTGTCCATCACGACGCTGGGCCGGCAACTCGTCGCGGCACCGGCCGGCGATCGGGCCACGATTCAAGCGATCGCGGACTACGTCCTGAGCGTTCGCGACCACTGCAACCTCGTAGCGGTCTTCGCCTTCAGCGTCGGTTCCTTCATGTACTCGGTCGTGTTCTACCGTTCACGACTCGTTCCGAGATGGCTCGCGGTCTGGGGCATGGCTGGGGCGCTCCTGATGGGGGGCGCCGGCGTGGTGTCCCTGTTCAGCGACGATCCGGTGACCGGGCAGTACCTGCTCATCCTGCCCGTCGCCCTCTGGGAGATGGTCATCGCCGTCTGGCTGCTGGTCAGAGGCTTCAGCCCCGGGACCGGCGGGAGCCCTGCCCAGATCGCGTCAGCCGTCACAGCCCGCCACGAAGACCGCGAGCCGGCGCAGTCGCAGGCATAACCGTCGCCACCTACAGGAAGGCCGTGATGGCAATGCGGAAACGCGCCGTTGTCCTCGTGGCGCCGGCCGTGGCGTGCCTGGCAGTCTGCGCGATTCTTGGTCCCGCTTGGGGACGTGCTTGGGGCTGGTGGTGACGAGCGCCTCGTCCGACCCGGCCACAGCCGGGCTCGGCGGGGTCGCCTGTTTCGGGGGAGGCGTCCTCCGCGGGCCAACGCGAGGCTGACACCCTCGCCGGGTTCGAGCCCCGCCGCGCCTGATCCCCACGTCACGCGGAGGTCCGCGTGAGCCCCGAGACGCAGAGCCCGTCGACGGCGGAGGCGGGCACGCCCTCGGCCGCACCGAGAGGGTTGCGGATCGGGTGGGTCGCGGGCGCAGCCTGTCTGCTTCTCGCCGCCGTGGCCGGGGGGCTCGCAGGCGCGGCCTTCGCGGGACGCGGTCCGGACCGTGTCTGCGCCGCTGACGAGGTCGCGGCCAAGGGGCTGCCCAGCGTCGTGACGATCGAGGCGCAGAGCGCCGGGGCCGCCGGGACGGGATCGGTGAGGTGATCCGAGCCGACGGGTACATCCTGACGAACGACCACGTGATCGCGCCGGCAGGGACCGGCGGGCAGCTGACCGTCCGCTTCGAGGACGGGACGACGGCCCCGCACCGGCGGCCCGGCCCAGACGGCAGGCCTGCGCGCCGGGGACGTCGTGACCGCGCTCGACGGCCACGAGGTCACGGACGTCGACCAACTCGACGCCATCAGCGTGAGCAGGAGCCCGGGCGAGACGGTCCGGGTCACCTACCGCCCGGCAGGAGCCAGCGCCGATGCGACGCTCACGCTGGGCCCACTGCCGAGCCCGGTCCCCTGACACCCCCTCGACGCCGCCACAGGAGCAGGAGCAGCGCGCCGGCCACCAGCGGGACCAGGAGCAGGCACACCCGCCAGATCACCAGGGCGGCGACGACGACGGAGGTGTCCACGGCATCGTCCTCGGCCAGCACGACCGTCATGGCGGTGTCGAGCGCGCTCCTCTGTGACGGCTCACCCCTCGACCGAGCGCCTCAGCGGGCGTCCCGCTTGGCCTGGCGACGGGCCCCGCTCGCCATCGTGCCCGCCCGGCGCTTCTCGCTGGCCGGCGACCGCAGGCTCCGATCACCTGTTGGCACCGCGCTGACGGAGGGGTCGTTCGACGTCCCCTCACGCGCGCCGGACGCGCCCGGTCCACCGCCCTTTCCCGCCTGGGCCGCGGCCAGCCGCTCCGTCTTGAGGTCGGCAGCCGCCTGGGCGGCGAGCAGACCGAGCTGGGTGCTGACGCGCGACAGTGCTTCCTCGAACACCTCGGCCTTCTGCCGGGCCCGGGTGTTCTTGTGCCGAGCGCCCCCGCGGGCACCCTGCTCAGGCACCCGGGCCGCTGCCTGCCGCCGGTACTGGCTCACGTACTTGGACCGCGCTCGCCGCACCCGCGCATGCAGGGCGACGACGGCGTCCTCGTCGAGATCGGCCAGCGCGGGCGCCGCCGTCTCACCCACGAGAAGCCGCTCGGCGTCGTTGAGCACCGCCAGGAGTGACGCATCCATGTGGCCCCTCGCTTCCTCGACGGCGCACAACGGTAGGGGGTTCACGAGATCGGCGGCGCACCCGTTCCGGGCGAGTCCGGACCCCCGGCTGCGAGACTGACCGGGTGCCCCGGGAGTACGCCCCTGCGACGCGCGAGACTCTGAGGTGGGTCGCACGCCAGGTCCATCCACGCGCTCGGGTGACCGCGGCTCGCCGCTTGTCAGGCGGGATCACGGCCGACATGGACTGGATCATCGTCTCCTCCCCGCACGGCCTCACGGACGTGGTGCTGCGCCGTTGGCCGCCCGACGACTGGGCGACCGGCCTGGTGACACGCGAAGCCCTAGGGCATCGGTACGGTTCACTACCGCTCTCTCAACTGGGTGACCGATCGCGGCCTGCGCGACGCCGCTCACGAAGCCGCATCGGGCGCGCTCGTCGACGAGAAGGTCTTGGTGCACGGCGACTACCAGCACTTCAACGTGCTGTGGTGTGAAGGGCGGCTCACCGGGGTCGTGGACTGGCCGAACGCCGGCATCGGCAACCGAGGCAGCGACGTCGGGCACTGCAGACTCAACCTGGCGGTTCTGTTCGACGCTCAGACGGCCGGCGACTACCTGAGGATGTACGAGCATGCCGCCGGCGTCCGGGTGGACCGTCGAGCCGACCTGCGCGCGTTGCTCTGCTTCGACCTCGAGTGGCAGCGTTTCATCCCGCGTCAGGTGGATGGCCGGGCTCCCCTCGACCTGGCCGGGATGCCTGGCCGTGTTGCTGCCGCGATCCGCGGTGCGCTGGGCGGAATCCAGTAGCAGCAGGGGTGGTCCTGTCGTCCATTCCCACGGCACGCCCCGAGCGCTAGGGTCCAGTGGATCACCACATCATGGGGAGGTGCGCGATGAGCGCTACGGTGACGCTGACCCTGCCGGTGCTGCGCCAGGGGAGCAACGAGGTCGCGACGGTGCGCCGGCTGCAGGAGATGCTCAACGTCTTCGTCGGCGGAGCCGAGGAGGGGGGTCACGCCCACCCGATCCCGGTCGACGGGGAGTTCGGCCCGCAGACCGAACAAGCCGTGCGGACGTTCCAGGCCGCCGACGTCGGCGACCTCCAGGTGGACGGCATCGTCGGCGCGCAGACCTGGACGAAGCTGCTCACGCAGTGGCTCACGACTTCCGGCCCCGCCTGACCGCTACGAGAGCGTGATCGTGCCGCTGAGACGCAGGTCCTGCGACGAGGCGCCGAGAACGATCCGGAACTGCCCCAGCACCGCGACCCACGAACGGGTGGCGGTGTCCCAGCAGGATCGTTCCCGAATGCCCAGGCGAAGCTCGGCCTGCTGGACTTGGCCGGGGTCGAGCACGAGGTCGCGGAAGCCGCGTAACTGCAGGAGCGGCTCGTCGGCCGCATCGGGGTAGCCCAGGTAGAGCTGCGCCACCTCGCGGCCCCGCCGGCTGCCCACATTGCGCACCGACCAGCGGACGACGATCTCCTCGGCCTCGACCGCGATGCCAAGGTCGTCGTACTCGAAGCGTGTGTAGCTGAGTCCGTGGCCGAAGGGGAACAACGGGACCTGGCCCGTGGACTGCCACCAGCGGTACCCGACCAGCAGATCCTCCTCGTACCGCACCACGCCGTCGACGCCCGGGTAACGCCGGGGGTTCTGCGCCGCGGGATGCTGGTCGTCGGCGGCGGGGAACGTCATGGGCAGCCGGCCGGAGGGGTTGACGGCCCCGAAGAGGACGTCCGCGAGCGCGTCTCCGCTCTCCTGACCCGGGTACCAGGCCGCCACGACCGCCGGTACCTGCTCGAGCCACGGCATCAGGACCGGACCCGCGGTGTGCAGGACGACGACGGTGCGGGGATTGGCAGCGGCTACCGCAGCAATGAGCCCGTCCTGGTCGCCGGGCAGATTCAGACTGGGGACGTCGCCGCCCTCGGTGCGGAGGTCGTTGACGACCACGACGGCGGCGTCGCTGGAGCGGGCGGCCTCGACGGCGCGCGCGAGGAGATCCGGGTCGGGCGGCAGCATCCCCACGCTGACGCGGGGGGTTCGCCTCTCGAGCAGCTCCGCGCGGTAGAGCACCTCGAGGCGGACGGGTGAACCGGCCGCCAGGGGCACCGCCGCGTGCTGGACCGTGGTCATGTCTCGGCCGTCGTTCTCGAGCGATCGCAGGTTCCCGATGCGCAGCACCGCATGCCCGGAGACGTCGAGGGAGAACCGGTGCTCCCCGGTGGTGCCGGGAGTGAACGTCGTGACCCATCGGGCGGACCACACGCCTCGCAGGTCAGGGCCTCGGGACAGTTCCTCGTCGATCATCGGCTCCAGCGCCGTCAGCGGGTCGCCGCCGAGGTCAGGGCCGGCGTAGTACTCGGCGTCCCAGCCGTGCTCCCCGCTGCGCGCTTGCAGGGCTTCGGCTGGAATCGCGGGCAGCATGCCGGTGCCAGCCGTGCCCGGGCTGAAGCGGACGTCGATCTCGCGGCCGCAGCGCGCTCGGATCCCGTCGAGCGGTGTGACCACGACGTCGGAGTGCACCAGCGCCGAACCACCGCCGGTGATCATCGGGTCGCTGTCCGCCGCGACGCCGATCACGGCGACGCTCCGCACATCGCCGCCCAAGGGCAGCGCGTCGCGTTCGTTGCGCAGGAGCACGGTGCCCGCGGCGGCCGCCTCGCGCGCCAGCGCACGGTGTTCGGGGCTCGTCGCCGTCGCCTCGGCGTGGTCACCGCCCTCCGAGGTGAGGCTCACGGCGTTCATGGCGGTGAGGACGCGGGCGACCATGTCGTCGAGCCGCTCCGCCGGGACCTCGCCCGATTCCACCGCCGCAGCCAGGTCCGGCCCGAAGTGTTCGGGGTAGTGCGGCAGCGGACCGTACGGCATCTCCACGTCGAGGCCGCCGACGGCGGACGAGGCGGCGCCGTGCGTCGCGCCCCAGTCCGACATCGTCGAAGCCCAGGAAACCCCATTCCTCCTGCAGGATCTCGACCATCAGGTGGCGGTTCTCCGCCGCGAACGTGCCGTTGATCCTGTTGTAGGCGGCCATCACGGACAGGACGCCGGCCTGCACCGACGCCTCGAACGCGGGCAGGTAGATCTCGCGGAGCGCTCGTTCGCTGACGACGGCGTCGACGTCCCAGCGGTTGTTCTCCTGGTTGTTCGCGGCCAGGTGTTTGACGGTCGCGATCGCCCCCGCGCTCTGGACGCCGCGGATCTGCGCCTGAGCGAGCGCCGAGGCGAGGTAGGGGTCCTCCCCCAGCGTTTCGAAGGAGCGGCCCCAGTGCGGGATGCGCAGGATGTTCACCGTCGGCGTCAGAGCGACCCCGTGTCCCTTACGGACGTGCTCCGTGCCGATGGCCGCCCCGAGCCGGGTCATCAGGTCCCGATTCCAGCTCGCAGCCACCGCGATCGAGGAGGGGAACGCGGTCACGCCGGTCGCCCCGTTGCCGACGCCGTTGGGTCCGTCGGCCATCACCAGGTCGGGGATGCCGAGGCGGGGGACGCCGACGACCGTGCCACAGGTCCCGTCCGGATGGGCGCGGGACGGGCGGCCGTTGCCGTGCACGAGCTGCAGCTTCTCCTCGGGCGTCAGCTGCACCATGAGCTCCTCGGCCCTGCGGCGGGCAGAGAGGATGCGGGCCTGGACATCGGGGTCGTCGACAGTCATGGTTCCGGACTTACCCAGCACCTGCGCGATCAGGTCACTTCCTCCGAGGAGGTGGTGTCGGACTCGTCCGTGCTGGACTCGACCAGAACCTGCCGCTGCGGCGGACGATTCCTCGTCGTGACGTACCGCTTCTTCTCGCGGCGCGTACCCAGCCGGAACGCCGCCGCTTGGGACGGACCTCCCCGTCGGGGACTGATCGCCCCCGAGGCGAAGGACGGCAGTCCCGTTGCCGCGGGCTGCCACGTCGGGGGGGCCGCCACGTTCGTGAGGGGTGCGGGCTGGTTGACCACCCCCGGCGGCTGGTTGACCAGCGGTGGGGGAAGGTTCGGCGGGGGCGGCGGCACGACGAGAACGGGGGGCGGGCCGACGTTCGCGGGCGCGTGAACGTTTCCCGGGCATTCCCGGCGGCACTGCCGGCAGTGGAGGAATCTGCGGCTGCATGATCGGCGGTGCGCCTTTGACGACGAACTCCGGGTCGTTCGCCGATCGCCGGACTGCCTCGGCGAGGTCCGTGGCCTGGCGCTTCAGATAACTGGTCGCGGGGCCCTGCATCGCCTGGTCGTACGTCGTGTCGTCCCAGGTCGTGCCGTTCTGGCCGACGAGGGCGCCGTTCGCCTTGAGGATCCGGAGAAAGGTCTGGACCCCCTTCAGCCGACGCATGGCGTCCTCGATCTCCCCCTCGGTCAGCACTACTGAGTCGTTCTCGCGCGGGAGCAGCTCCTTGGGCAGGTCGGACAGATCCAGGGCGAGGATCCTGTTGGCCGTCGCCTCGTCCACCAGTGCGGGCAGGCCTGCATACTTGTCCAACTTCCCGCCCGCTTCCGCCTGCTGTGCGGGCGGCTTGCCGTTCCCGAACGACTTGTCGTCGTCGATCCCGCTTACCTCGCCCGTGGCCGGATCGACGAAGATGTTGCCCCCGTGTCGGTCGCTCTGGCCGGTGATCGCATCGAAGAGCTGCAGATCCGACATGCCCTTCTGAATCCGCGGGTCCCGGAAGTTGACCCACTGGTAGGTTTGTTCCGATATCTCGTAGTACTTCCCCTTCCGAAATTCCAGCTGGCTCGCCTTCGCTATCGCTACCATCTCCTGCATGGTGGTGTCGGCGGGTATCGGGTATTCCTTGTCGCGCTTGACCGAGTAGAGCTGCCCGCCCGGCACCTCACCGGACACGAGGCCGCGAACCTTCTTCACCTTCCCGAAGGCGTTGCGCGCGATGAGGTTCGGCATGCCGACGAACCTGGCGATGCGGGTCGACGCCACGGCGTACTGGGACGCGGCGTCCGCCTCGTGGTGCGGCTTGAAGTACACGGTGGAGCTGCCCCACTCGCCGCCCTCCTCGGTCGGGGGGTTCGGGTTCAACGCCGCGCGCTTGACGTCGTTGAGGGATTTGGCCGGAGCATTGGCCTTGTCGATCACCAGGTGCTTTCCCTCGACGAAGGTGGCCCTCCTGGTCAGCTTGGGCTTGGCCTTCCCCTTGTTCTTCCCCACCGAAGCTCCTTCAGGTCGGTCAGTCGACGCTCGCCTTGTAGCTCAGGGCGAGGTTGATGTTGGAGAGCGTGGACTTGTCGCCGTTGAGGGCGAAATGCCAGTCCGCTCCTCGGGTCGAACGCTGAGCCGGTCGGTGACCAGCACCTTGCCGTTCTCCAGCGTCCAGTCGGGGTCGCCGTTGAGCACCAGGCTGAGCTGGTCGGCGTCGGCGCGTCGAACCAGGCGTAGATCTCCGGGATCTGGCGGCTGGCCATGCGCGGGGAACATGTCGGCTCGAGAACGGCAGCACGAGCTCGGCCTCGTCGCCGTAGAGGAACTCCTGCCAGACGTCGGAGAACTCGCCGGCCACGTCGACGAAGCGGAACGTCGAGTAGGGCTTGAGCATGCCCTTCACCGCGTTCGCGAACACCGGGTCGCCGCTCGTCCGCGGTGTACCGCACGGTGAGGACGACGTCGTTCAGCCGGCTCGGGTCGTCGACCGAGCGCCGCCCGGTCAGCTCCAGTCGCCAGGTGGAGACCGCGCCGGTGCCCTCGAACGGCAGGTACCGGTCGTCGTCGAGGTCGAGCCGGAACATGCCGTTGCTCGCGTCGCCGTCCTGTGTGTGCGACAGCGCGATCTGCTGGCCGGCGCGCCAGTCGCTGCGCAGCGTCTCCGGGCGGGGCGCCCTTGGGGTCGAGCAGGTACTTCACGGCCTTCGCGTCGGCTTGCAGGACCGTCCTGGAGGCGAGCTGGGTCAGGACGGCGTTCGGCGTGCTGGCCTCGCCGTCGGCGCCGACGAAATCGACGGACAGCCACCGGATCTGACGTCGGTAGTGGCCGGGGAAGTCGTAGTCGAACAGCGACCTCGGACAGACGTGAACTCGCAGCGTCCGGTGCTCTTCAGCTGCAGCAGTGCTACCGGGTCCAGGTCGGCGAGCGAGATGCGCTTGACGATCTCGAGGCCGCGGGCGTCGGCGTCCATCGCCGCCTTGGCCATGAGGCGAAGGTCCAGGCCGAGAGTGTCGCCCGCCAGCAGGCCGTTCCGCCGGCCCTCCCAGTACAGCGGCCGGATGAAGCTCGCCTCGCTCTCCCCGACGCCCCGCTCGAACTGGTACGCGCGCTCTGCTCCCTTCGCCAGCTCGTAGGCCAGGTGATAGGCCTGCAGGTACAGCCCGGAGAGCTTGCCCGGCCATCCACTGGTAGAGCTGCGCGTTGCTGAACTTGTCCCGCAGGAACGTGCTGACGGACTCGTTCTGCGCGATCTGCGCCTGGGTGATCTCCAGGTCGCGCTGGGCGACGGTGAGCTCCCCGCGGGCCGCCTGCTCCTGCTGGCACGATCTGGGCGACGTCGCTCGTCGCCGTGCTCAGCTGCAGCTGCCAGTCCTCCTGCATCCGCAGCTGGCCGGCGAAGACGCCGAGGACCTCTCCGGTCGTGCTCAGGCCCTGGCTGACCGACTCTGGAGAACTCGGCGAACTTCCCCAGGGAGTCGACCCGGCCTGCTCGCCACCCTCCTCGACCCCCGGATGAACAGGGGCCGAGCAACGACTGCGGGAAGGCGTGCGCGATGCCGGACGCGAGCTTGAGCGCCGCCGCAGCTCCCTGCGCGACCCCGGCGGAGATCATACATCCCGATCTGCGCCTGCTCCAGCGGGCTCAGCCCCTGGTCGATGAGCTGCTGGTAGTGGGCCTGGCGGTTGCGCGCCGCAGTCTCGCTCGCCAGCAGCTCGGCGAGGTTGGCCTGGGCGACGGCGACCTGTTCCTCCTTGATCGCCCGCGTCATCCCGAGGATCGCGCCCTCGTGCCTGCTCTGCAGCAGGCCGAGCTCCTCGGCGTCGCCCTTCTCCAGCACCGTGAGCAGGTCGCCACCGAACTGACCCAGCCGCTCGACGAGCTCCTGGGCCTTGGCCAGCATGAACCCGAACCGGTAATGCGGTGTCGCCACCCCGGCCGCTGCCGCCACCGCCTGCTCGACGCCTGCTCCGGCGGCGACCGCCTGCACCAGGGCGGACGGATCGATCGGCGGGCTCGAACAGCGGCAGCGGCTGGCTGATCGCCGAGGATGTCCTGCGACTGCCGGATCTTGCGCAGCCGGTCCTCCACCCTGGACCAGTAGTCGCCCAGCACGCGTGTTCTCGGGGACGAAGAAGTACGAGTCCGCTGCCGTCGGTACGGCGCTGGCGTGGACCACGGTTCGTCCCGCTCCCGTCGGTGGCCCACCGCAGCAGGAAGTCGTACTCGCCCGGCTCGTGACCGAGCTGGCCGTAGTACTCGGCGTCCCGCATCGGCCGCGATCCCAGCCGCCGGGGCCGCGGGCCCAGCAGGTCGTAGGCGAGGACGTAGAGCATCCGGGCCTCGTCGATGCTCTCCGGCGTGTACTGCCGGAAGAGCATGTCGCCCCAGTCGAGCAGGTTGTCGATGTAGGCCATCACCACCGCGCGGCGGTAGGCGCCGGGGCGCATGCCGGCGATGGCGTGCGGGTCGAACGGATCGTCGAGGTACCTGCGTACAGCCGCCTGGAGTCCCCCGATCATCAGGTCGTACTCGTCCGGCAGCCGACCGAGCATCGCGCTCGACTCCTGCAGGTCTCGCAGAGCCGTCTGCACCGAGGCGTCGCCGTCACCCGCCAGCTGCGCCGTCGTGGCGTCCACGTACTTCCCGAGGTCGGCGACGAGCTTCGGCAGTTCCCCGTGCAGCACGGCTGCCTCGTCGTCGCCGGCAGCGCGTTCCTGCGCGAACACCGGCGCGAGCGCCCGCAGCCGTCGAGCCGCACGGCGAGGTCGCCGGACCGGGAACGCCCCGTCGAATGAACCCTTGAGCACGTCAAGGGCAGCCTCGGACGTATCCACCAGGGCGCCGACGTCCTCCGCCCGGAACGGCAGGAACCGCCAGCGGTCCGCGCTGCGCGTCGGGTCGAAGATGTACTCGTACCACTGCTTCGCGTCGCCGAACCGCTGGGCGCGCGTTGAGCGTCTGCGCGATCAGCAGGGGCGCGTGGAAGAACGCCTCCCAGTAGTACGGGCCGTTGGCGCTGTCGAAGTCCAGATGGGCGCTGACCGGCAGTCGGTCGGTGTCGACCCGCTCCGGCCCGCACCTGGATGACCGTGGCGGTCGAGCGGCCCGTGTCGAACGCCGGCGTCTCGTCCGTCTCCTGGGTGGCGGTGTCCAGTACCGCGGCGACGCCGCCCGAGAGCAGCCGCTGGTTGAGCGTGACCGCAGTCCCGCTGGTCAGCCGGACGATCTCGTAGCGGGCGCTCGGACTGCTCGTACGGCAGTGAGACCGGGACGCCGGGTGCGGCCGTCCGCGGATAGCGCGCGTAGCGGTCGCCGCTGAACAGGTACAGGGCGGCCGCGGTCCTGCAGGCGCCGTCGAGCCCGGAGCGGAACCGGTACGGCAGGTTGCCCCAGTTGCCCGCGATCGGCTTCAGCACGATGGGAGAGTCCAGCTCCTGGCCCGGGGCCAGCCGGCCGTACCCGTCGCCCGAGAACACGTAGACCTGGCCGCCGAGCTCGACGAGCGCGTCCACGGCGACGGAGCACGCCTTCGGGTAGCCGGCGTCGACGAAGTCCGGGACCGGCCCCGTCCCGAGGCTGTAGCGCACGAACCGGCTACCGCTGGTCAGGAGGAGCTGCGTGCCGCGGACGCACGCGGCGTCCACTCCCCCGTCCGTGCCGAACGTTCCGCGCCCGAGGTCCGCCGTCGGGAATGTCTCGGCGGTCCACCCGGAACGGGTTCGCGTCCAGGTCTTCGCGTGCGTCGTCGAACTGGTAGACGGTTCCACTCCCGTCCGTGAGCTCGCGGACGCCGGCCCCGGGCAGGTTCTCGGTGTTCTTCGCCAGGTCCTTCGGGTAGCCGTCGTCGACGACGTCGTATGCGTCGCCGCGTGTAGCGGACATACCTGTCGCCGGAGATCAGGTAGGTGTACTGGCCGCGGACCAGCGCGGCGTCCACGGACGGGCGGTCGAAGAACGGGGTCGGGGCCGGCGCCGGCTTGCCCTTGTCGTCCTTGCCCGCCTTGTCGTCCTTCTGCTTGACCTTTCCCCAGAAGTCACGGATCGGCCGTGGGCTGCGCAGCGCGTCCGAGGTCACGAACGCCTGGAGCTCGTTGGAGAAGAAGTACGTGCGCCCCGCCCGGTGAGGTGAACGCGGCGTCGATGCGCTTCCAGGCGGGCAGGCCGTCCGTGTTCGACGCGATGGGCTTCGGATAGGTCTCGTCCAGCGACGGCGAAAGGCTCGCCGCTGGTAACGGAAGTACTCGGCGCCGCGAGAAGACGTAGGTGTACTGTCCGCGCGCCAGGACGGCGTCCACGACCCCCGTCTCGGTGAGTGAGTTCCTGGGCCGTCCGAAGCGGCCGGCGGCGGGCTGGGCCGTTCCGACGACGCCGGCCCTGTCGACCGGCACGCACTGACCGTCGGCGCTGAAGTACCAGGTCGTCCCGTCCGGGGCGGTGAAACCGGCCTGGAACCGGTCCCAGGCCGGCAGCGCGCTCGTTCTGGCCACCCTCGACGGGCACGCGCTCGACCGGCACGGGTGGCAGCGGCGCGGGCTTGCAGCAGGAAGCTGCCACCCTTGTAGTCGAAGCTGAACCAGGGCCCGTCCGAGGACTCGGCCGGCTGGTTGAACATGACGACGGTCGGGGCGGCTCCCATCGGTGCTGCGGCGCCACCGGCCACTGTCGCCGGACGAATCGCCTGTGACGTGACGGGCTCCCCGAAGAGGCTGATGAAGCGCTCCACGCCGCTGTCGTCGAAGCTGACCGGCGCGGCCGGCGCGGTGTACAGCTCCGGGGTGAGGCTGAAGGCGACGGTCTGGCGGGCCGACCTCGCCGGGTCGACCTGCACGGCGTAGGAGCAGCGCACGACGATGTTCTCGTGGGCGGCGCCGTCCAGCCCGTCGGCGGCGCCCGTCAGGACGCTGGACCGCTCGACGAGCAACCGAACGTCGGAGATCGGTCTGGTGTCCTGGATCAGGGGGTCGGTGGTCAGCACCTGCGGCGGGACCCACTCCTTGTTGAGGTCGTAGAACGAGTAGAAGATCCGCACGATCCGGGTGGTCTGCCCACCGCCGGTCAGCGAGTGGGTCCCGCCGTCCGTGGACTCGCTGAACGTCGCCACCTGTCCCGTCTGCGCGACCTCCTCGACCGTGGCCCAGAACACGAACACCCGGTCGAACGCGAAGACCGGATAGACCCGGTCGCTGTCGATCTGGATGTTCAGCTTCAGCCACGGGTGCCAGTCCGCCGCCCGGGTCGCCTCGCGCGAGAACTCGGCGAGGCGGTAGTAGTACCGGCGAGGGTCGGTCTTCGTCCGCCCGAACAGCACCAGGTGCCACGGCAGCTCGTCGGCGTCCGCGGGTTCGTGGACGTAGCCGCCCGCGATCGTCAGTCGGGACACCTCGGTGTACTCGTCCAGGTAGCGCCGGTAGGCCCGCTCGGCCGAGGCCGGCGTGACCTCGCCCTGCAGGAGGTCGCCCTCCAGGGCCGCGAACGCGGGCGTCTTGGTGTCCCGCAGCTCGGGCCGCAGGTAGTTCTCGGGGTACAGGTAGACCTTCCGGTTGGCCTCCCAGACCCGGTAGTTCTTCATCCAGCTCCACCAGCGCCGCAGCTCGGCCTTGACCTCGTCGGGCCGCGCCGGCTGGTCGTCGTCGCCTGGCAGCAGGCTGACGGGCTGCAGGTCGAGGAAGTAGCGGTGGAAGAACAGCTGGGCGGCGGCAGTGGCCTCCCGCACCCGCGAGGTGCTTCCCCGGCTTCCCATGTCGACGTCGATGAAGAAGCGGTCGAACAGGTCCCGGGAGGTGTGAAGCTCGCTCGACTGCGCCAGTACCGCCTGGACGAGGGCGTCCCGCTTGGCCAGGTTCAGCTCGTCCCGCAACTGGCGTTCGAGGGCCGGCCACTCCGGCCCGCTGTGACGCAGGGCCAGGAGGCGGTACAGCCCGTCGGCGGCCCGCGACTCGGCTGGATCGTCGGCGTACAGCGGGGTCCACACGTCCGCGAACACCGTTGAGGGTGGACCGCCCAGCGTGGCCGCCGTCTCGAAGAGAGGAACGGCTGCCTCGATGAGCTCCAGGTCGAACGCGTCCTCGAACCCGGGCGCGGCGGGCAGGAACGCCTGATGGCGCTGCACCCACCGGAGCTCGTCGACGTCCCAGCGGAACAGCGAGGCGACCCGGGAGTAGGGATCCGCCGTGACGCCCGTCGAGCTCAGGGCCGCCGCCAGGCCGCCCGAGGAGTCCGAGGTCCGGTCCTGCAGCTGCTTGAAGTGCCCGATCACGCGCAGGTCGTCCAGGGTGTAGTCGGCCCATGGGCCCCAGCGCCGCGTGAGCGGCTGGGGATACATGCGGTCGACCCGGCGGCGGTCGAGGTCGGAGTAACGGACGTAGTCCTGGCCCCGGACGAAGTACGTCGTCCCTTCGAAGACGAACGCCGCGTCCAGCCCGCTCTCGAAGGTCTGCGGCAGATGTCCCCAGTCGTCCTCGACGGTGCGGGGGTAGCCGTCGTCCGCGAGCTCGGCCGTCGGCGTCCCGTAGCGCAGGTACTGGTCGCCCTTGAAAGCGAACAGACTTCCGTCCGGTGCGACGAACGCGGCGTCGATCGCCGTGCCGGTCGGCGCGTCCTCGATCTCGGCCGCCAGGAACTCGTTCCGCACCCGGCCCCAGGTCGCCGTGACCGGCAGCGGGGCAGGAACGGGCCCGTTCGACTCGGCGCGCACGTACTGCCGGTCCCGGAACAGGTACACGGTGCCGTCGCCGCCGGCGAGGGCGGCGTCGATCCCGTCGTAGAACTCCTCCGGCAGGGCGTCGACGCCGACCTCTCCGGGCAGGGACCCGGCGATGGCGCGCGGGTAGCCCTCGTCGACCACGTCGTAGTCGGCGCCCGAATAGCGCAGGTACTGGTCCCCGGAGAAGAGGAAGGTGTGCTCTCCAGCGACGAACGAGGCGTCCACCTGTCCGGTGTCCGCCACGTTGTTGCGGACACGGCCGAGAAGGCCGAGGTCGTACGTGGCCTCCAGGCTCTGGGAGACGACGTGGCAGTACCGGTCGACGAACATGTAGACGTTGCGGTCGTTGGCGATCACGGCGTCGATCACGGTCTGGCCGCCAGCCGCGATCCGGTCGGCGAGCATCTGCTCGAACGCCACGGGCAGGTTGCTCCAGCAGGTCTCCTGCCTCAGGTCGACGACCGGCTTGGGGTACCCGGGGTCGACATAGCGATAGTTCGACCCCGAGTAGCGGACGTACTGGTCGCCGGAGATCAGATACGTCGTGCCGCGCCAGACGAAGGCCGCGTCGACGGCGGTGTCCCTGGTGGCCGACGTGACGTTGTTGCGGATCTGTCCCCAGTGCTGGGCGATCGGTGTCAGCGCGGAGAACCGGCCGTCCGCGTAGCAGGCGAACTCGTCGCGGGAGAAGAAGTACGTCGCGCCGTCGGCGCCGGTGAACGCCGTCCGCAGCGGCAGGGAGGTCGTACCCAGCGGCAGGCCCGGCCACAGCCGGGTGAGTGGGCGGGGGTAGGACCACGCGCCGGACGACGCGCGCTGCAGGTACTGCGAACCGGAGAGGTAGAAGACGTTGTCCCGGTCGAACAGCACGGCGCGAAGGTCGAAGCCGTCACGACCGTACTCCTCGGGGATGCCCCAGACGTCGGGGCCTGCCGGCCGGGGATAGCCGGGGTCGGGCTGTGCGTAGCCGGGGCCCGAGTAAACGACGCACCGACGGTTCCCGAGGGCGTCCGGCCGCTCGAAGAGGTAGGTGTTGCCGCCCTGGACGTAGGCGAGGGTCACCTCGCTCAGCCCGCCCCAGTGCTCGCTGATGAGCCGCGGGGGGCCCTCGATCTCGGCGTCCGGATAGGTGGACCCGGTGTACACGACGAACTGGTCACCACTGAAGACGTAGGTCTTCCCGTCCCGGCCCACGAATGCGGCGTCCACGCCGTTGCCGTCGGCGACGGTGTTCCGCGGGCGGCCCCAATCCTCCGCGGTGGGGAACTCGCGGCCCAGCCGGACGTCGTAGCAGCTGCGGCCCTTGAAGAGGTAGGTGTTGCCGTCGACGCCGTCGAGGACGGCGTCCAGCCCGGTGCGGAAGGACGCGGGAGCGGACCGTAGCGCCCGCGGCCGCGCCGGTGTCTTCTCGATCACGTCGGCCTCGAGCGCGGAGTACCGGCACCACCCCTCGTCACTCTCGACGAGCACCGCGCCGTCCTCCAGGAAGGCACACGTCGTCCCGCTCAGCCCCAGGTGGTCGTAGCTGCGGTAGAGGGAACTGGACACCACGTGGCAGCGCGAGCCGGTGAACAGGTAGACGTTGCGCTGGTCGGCGACGGCGGCGTCGATACCGCCGTCGAGAGAGATGGTCAGGTTGGCGAACCGGGGCTCCGCCCGCAAGGACGTGGCGATGCTGCGCGGATAGCCGTCCTCGACGGTCGCGTCCCCGCCGTTGTACCGGACGTACTGCTTGCCGGAGAACAGGTAGGTGTGCGTCTCCTCGGCGCCGTCCGCGGCGTTCGCGCCGTTCCCCTCCGCGGGCGAGCGCAGGACCAGTGCGGCGTCGACGGCGCCCGAGCGGGTGATGTTGTTGACGACGTTGCCCCAGTAGGCGGTGACGGGCTTGGGGTAACGGTCGTCCACGCGGCTGTAGTCGTCACCGGAGTACCGGACGTACTTGCCGGCGCCGAAGACGTAGGTCTTGCCGTCGGCGCCGAGGAACGCGGCGTCGACCCGGTCGAAGGGGAGGCTGTCCCAGTCCTGGGACAGCCGGCTCGGCTGCGACCACCAGCGGTGCCGGTTGTCGAAGACGACGAACCGGTCGCCGGCGAAGAGGTAGGTCCGGTCGTCCTTCCCGGTGAAGACCGCGTCGATGCTGCTGAGATGGCCCTCGACGTCGGCCGGCGGGTCGGGCAGGTTCCACCAGTCGTCGGTCAGGGGCCGGGGGTACCCGGCGTCCGGCTCGGTGTAGGACCTGCCCGAATAGCGGACCCAGAATTGCCCGTTGCCGTCCGCGGCGTTCCGGACGGTCAGCCATCCCGGTTCGCGGCGCACCTCGACGGAACGGCCCTGATCGAGCGGCACGGTCCACTGCGGGCTGCGGCCCTCCACCCGGGCATCGGCGGCGAGCTGGAGGCCCTGCCCGAGCAGCCGCTCCCGCACCTCCGCGGGAACCTCGCCGGCGTCGAGGTCGGCCTCGTAGGCGGGCCAGTCGGACTCGTCCGGGACCGCGACGCGGAACAGCAGCCCGGCCGTCCCGAACAGGTACGTCACGTCGTCCAGCACGAACGCTGCGTCGACCCGGTCCATCCCGCCCCAGTCGCGCGCGATCATCCGGGGGAAGCCGGGCTCCACGTAGGAGTAGTCCGCGCCCGAGTAGCGCACGTACCGGTCACCGCTGAACAGGTAGGTCTTCCCGTCGCGGCCCACGAACGCGGCGTCGACGGTCGCTGTCGGCAGCACCGGGCCGAGCTGGCCCCAGCGCTTGTCGACCCGGCGGACGATCCGGTCACCCGGGGTCAGGTTGATCACCCGTCCGTCCTTGAACAGGGTCACCCCCGTGCCGTCCCCCGCGAAGGCTGCCTGGATTCCGCTCTCGAACTCCGCCGGCAGGTCCCGGAAGTGCTCCTCCAGGCGGCGTGGGTAGCCCTCCTCGACCCGGACGCCCGCGTTCTCGATGGAGTCGACGTAGCGGGCGACCTGATCCCCGCGAAGCAGGTACAACGCACCGCCTTCGGTGTAGGCGGCGTCGATCTGGGGGGCGCCGTCGAAGGTGTTGCGGAGGCGGCCCCAGCGCTGCGCGACCGGGTGTGCGGTCGCGTCGCCCGACGCGGCGTACCGCCCGTCCTTGAACACGTAGGTTCGGCCGTCGAGACCCTGGAAGGACGCGCCGACGGCCGTCTCGAAGCCCGACGGCAAGGTCGAGTTCATTCCCTCGGCCGGCCAGTTCGCCGCGATCGTCCGCGGGAACCCCTCGTCCACGTGGGTGAAGTCGTCCGTGGAGTAGCGGATGTACTGGTCGCCGGCGAACAGGTACGTCTTCCCGTCCCCGTCGCGGAAGGCCGTGTCGATGCGGGCGGGGTCGGCGAAGTTGTTGCGGATCCTGCCCCAGGGCCGCTCGGTCGCGACCCATGGAGAGCTCCCGGGAACCCGGCGGAACGCGCGAGGGCACCCGGTCCGCTCCCGCCCGATCAGCCACTCCGCCCCGGTGGAGTCCGCGAATGCGGCGTCGACGCCGGCGAGGGGGGCGAATGCGGTCGACAGGGTGCTCAGGAGTTGTGGGGTGACGTCCTCGAGCGCGTAGGTGGCCGCCGAGTACCGCCAGTAGGTGTCGCCGCTGAACAGGTAGACGTGTCCGTCCGCGCTCGGCAGGAGCGCGTCGAACGTCGCCAGCCCGGGCGGCAGTGCCAGCCGCTCGGGGAATTTCCCGACGAGATCCTGGTCGCGGAACGCGACTTCGGTTTCCACGCCGCTCAGGCCGAGCTTCGCGGCGAAGCGGCTGAACCGGGCCAACCGGAGGTAGGTGCGGCGGAACCGGCTGTCGGCCGGCACCGCAGTGACCTGACCGGTGCTTCCGGCCGACGCGAGAACCGGCGCCACGAGTACCTCGATCGCGTTCGCCAGGCTGCCGCACAGCGCCTCGCAGGTCGCCTCCACCGTGTCGCCCGGAATGCCGAACGCGTCCTGCAGGGCGCCGACCAACGTCCGGCGCTGCGTGTCGGCCTGCTGCTCGAGTCGGGCGACGATCTCGGACGTGGCCGCCGAGATCTGCGTGGCCACCGTGTGCAGCAGGAAGAAGATGTCCTTGGCGTAGTCCTCGTAGCCCTCGACCGTGAAGTCGAGCGCGTGGCGGATGTCGAGGAAGTAGGGGACGCGGTCCTCGGGCACCGTCAGATCGGCGCTCACGTCCCCGGCCAGCGCCAGCCGGGCCGCCAGCTCGTCGACGTCGTCCGGTTCGAGGTCGAGGTCGAGAAGCGCCTGTGGGTCGAGGTGGTAGGGCTGCTGCTCGACCAGCACGGACGCGATGCGCTGGCAGATCGTGGCGTCGGCGGCTTCGTCGAGGTCCAGCCACAATCCGAGCTCGCTGCCGCCACCGAGGAAGAACGCGACCATGTCGTCCGCGACCTGTCCGTCCTCCAGGCAGGGGCCGTCGAGTCCGGCGATGATGCGCCCGGCGAGCGCGTCGTCGGCGATGTCGGCGAAGGTCTCGGGCGTCAGCGTGCACACCTCGGCCCGGAACGCGGCGAGTTGTGCCTGCAGGGCGTCGAGGATGCGGCCCCGGTGCGGGTAGAACTCGAGCGCGAGGTTGAGCTCGTCGCGCTTCAGCGCGAGCAGTGCCCGCTTGTCGACGTAATTGCCGTCCGAGTCGACGTAGCCGTTGAAGCGCAGGCTCTCCAGCAGGCGCTCGATCTCGTCCTGGCCCAGTCCGAGGTCGGTGAAGATCATCGGGTCAGCGGCCAGCTTCTCCGTGTCGAACCGGGCGATCTGGTCGCGCAGCCGCTGCCACACCGCCGGACCCACCGGCCCCAGGTCCGCGTTGACCCAGAAGTCCGCGGCGTTCGACGGGTCCGCGAAGAAGTCGCTCCACGCGACAGTCCCGTCGGCGTCGACGTACCGGTTGAAGAGCAGGTTGTCGTACAGCTCGGTGCTCTCGTCCGGGGACAGACCGTCCAGGGCGTCCAGGTCGGAGGGGAAGACGGAGACCTCGTCGAGGCCGTCGGGCTGCACTTCCGCGGCTGCGGAGTCCTGCAGAGAGCCGTCCCCTTCGGCCTGCACGTCGCCGTCCGCGGCTTCCTGCGGGGAGTCGTCCCCTTCGGGCTGCTCGGCAGCGCTCTGGTCGAGGCACAGCTGACTGACCAGGTCGAACAGCGGTGCTCGGAAGGCCTCGAAGTCGCCGGCGGGCGCGAAGCCGTCCGCGGAGGCCGGCAGGGCGGTGTCGATCACGGACCCGTCGCCGTCCAGGTAGCCGCGCAGGACGAGATCGTCGAAGATCTTCTGCTGGACGTGGTCGGCCAGGCCGAGACCGACGAAGTCCCTCTCGTGGAGCCGTGGGAGACGGGCGAGCGCGCCATAGGCGGCGGTCGCTGCGGTGGCGGTGTCGTCGAGGCGCACCAACCGCCGGTCCCGCGGGAGACGGGACCATCAGGTCGGCTGGTCAGGCTGTCGTGGAGAACCCGGGCGGCACGCTCGCCGAACCGCTGTGAGACGAAGACCTCCGGAGCCAGCAGGGCGCCCTGGAACTGCTGGTACAGCTCGTCGAGGACGGACACCTCCTCGCCGCCGTCTCCGCCGTCGACGCCCGAGGCCGGTCGGGTGCTCCCGCCGAGGATCTCCTTGAGTTCGGCCCCGGAGATGTCCATCGCTTGCAGCCACCGGACGACGGCGGTCATGGTCCGGATCAGCCAGAGCCCGTCCGCGACGGTGCCGGCGGCCAGGATGCGGTAAGCGTCCTGTTCCGTCGGCGGAGTGTCGATCAGCAGGTCGAAGGTGTTGCGCGCGCGGATCGACGGGTCGCCGTTCAGCGCGTCGAGCACGTCGAACAGCTCGGCCGGCGCGAGCTCGAGAGCTGCGGCCAGTCTGCTGACGCGGTGCAGCAGCGAAAGGGCCGGCAGACCGAACTCGTCCTCGTCGAAGGGACTCTGCTCCCGCCGAGCGTGGTACTCCTGCCGGAACCGCTGCACGATCTGGCCGAGGCCGGTCTCGGACAGGCCCAACGCGCGAGCCACCCGCTGGCGGTACTCCTTGTTGGCGGGGGCGAGAACGTCACCCGCGCAGGTGAGGCGTCGAAACCCGCGGTAGGCCGGGGCGAGGAAGTCCGAAGCCAGGAGAACCGTTCGGTCGATGTCGGCGAGCCGGCCGTTGAACGTCCGGTCGAACAGGTCGGCCGGGTCCTGGTCGTCGCCGATGCCCACGGTGTTCAGAGGTGCGACCAGGCTGCAGGCGACGTCGACGGGGATCTCGAGGGCCGACGACACCTGCCTGACGGCGGCGAGCGTGCGGACGGCTGCTCGGTCGAGAACGTTGGCGCAGAGGCTGCGCAGCACGAGGTCGAGGTCGATGAAGGGCATGTCCGTGCCGTGCGCCAGGCGGATGAACCGGTTGACCTGCTCGAACCAGCGCCAACGCGTGAAGGCGGAGCCGTCGGCCCACACGAGCATGTCCTCATCGGGGTTCAGCGTCACCGGGCTGCCGCCCTGGTGGACGAACATGCCGGCCGCCAGCGTTCGCTCCGGGTTTCCCCGTGAGTCCGTCGACGCCGCACTGAGACCCCCGAACAACAGAGTGACCAGCTCGGGGCCGGTCAGGCCGGTCTTCGCGAGGAAGGCGTCGACGGCCTGCAGCGTCGAGAACGGGGCGGCGTCGAGCTGGTAGTCGGCCTTGACCTCGGCCTCGCCGGTCGCCGCGGTCGTCACCGCGTCATAGGTCTCCCGCGAGAGGCGCAGATACTCCCGAGCCACGACGTCCGGATCCGGGTGTACCGCGTACTGGCGGTAGAGCTCGTCGGGCGCGACGCCTGCGAGCTGGTGGTACATCTGCCGCCGGGCGTGGGCCAGTGAGAACGGGAGACCGAACGGCGAGGTCATCCCCCTCATCGCCTCGTAGGGGTCTGTCCCCGGCTCCACCTCGAGGTGGCCTGCCAGCACCTCGTTCACGACGTCCAGGTAGGGGATCTCGGTGTAGGTGTTCGCCGAGTCGAGCGGAATCTCCTTGATCGACCGACGGTTCTCGGTGAGCGCGGCCCCCCGGAACCGGTCGTCCATCAATTGGAGGAGATCGGCCAGATAGGCCGCGGGCGAATAGACCGACCGGGCCTCGTCGTCGATGGCCGACAGCCCGCCGGAAAGCTGCTCGTCGGGTGGCAGGGAACCGTCTGCAGGCACAGAGATCTCCCGAATGGGTCGAGGAAATGTGCACTAATAAAACTGCCGCGGACCCGAGGTCGGGTTTCGCGAGCGGAAGTCCGCGGGCGGCGGACTACTCGAGCAGTGGGAGCGCCGGCTCTGCGACCACGGGATCTCGACGTTCACGCGGCCAGCGCCCGTCGAAGCCGCCCGACACTTGGCCGTCCGAACCCGTCATGAATACCCCCCCGGGCATCCGTCGCGCCCGTACAGGATCGACACTACTCCGGCCGGTTCCTCGCGAACAGGCCCAGACGACCGTGCGATTCACCTCGGTCGGGGCCGCCATCCAGGCCCGGTGAACAGCTCCACCGGTCCCGCCGTATATGCCGGACTCGCACCTACTTGCCGCGTTCCGGTACGTATTTGTGCGCTTCCGTGAGCAGGCGCCGGGACCGGGTCAACCCGCCCCGTCTCCGGGGAGGTCTCGCCCGAGGAGGTGTCGGCGCGCGACGCCGCGCGCCACACGGCGTCCCAGCCAGGAACCAACTGCGTCGCACGCTCGCAGGCCAGAACGAGGCTCTCCTCGCGAGCGATGCCCTGCCCGGCGATGTCGAACGCCGTCCCGTGGTCGACCGATACGCGGACGACCGGGAGCCCGATCGTGATGTTCACGCCTGCGTCGCCGTAGACCGCCTTGAACGGCGCGTGCCCCTGATCGTGATAGCAGGCGACGACGACGTTCCATTTCCCTTGCACCGCGGCCGGGAACAGGGCGTCGGCGGGGATCGGGCCGTGCGCGTTGATGCCGCGTGCTCGGGCCCGGGTCACCGCCGGCGCCAGCACGTCGGCGTCCTGACGGCCGAAGAGCCCGTTCTCCCCGGCGTGTGGATTCAGCCCGGCCAGCCCGATCGCCTCGTCCGGCGTGCCCAGTGCGCGCACGAACGCGCCCGCCAGGTCCAGGACGTCGTCGACACGTTCCGGCGTGCAGTTCTCGACGGCGTCCTGCAGGGACATGTGTCCCGTGAGGTGAAAGACGTACAGCTCGCCTGCCGACAGGACCAGATTGAAGTTCCGGACGCCGAACTCGTGCGCCAGCAGCTCCGTGTGACCCGGCCACCTGTGCCCGGCGGCGTGCATGGCCGCCTTGTTCAGCGGTGGGGTCACGATCCCGTCCACCATGCCCTCGCGTGCCAACCGGCAGGCCTCGACGACGAACCGGTAGGCGCCGTCCCCCGCCTGGGCGCTCAACTCCCCCACCGGGACTCCGGCCAGCGACTCCCCGGTCTGGATGAGCTCGACGGTCCCCGCGTCGTTGCGCGCCGCCCGAGGTTCGTCGATCACGCGAACGGAATCGGCGTCGAGCCCCGCCCGGGTGACTCCGGCTCGCATGGCGTCGGCGTCCCCGACGACGACGGGGACGCACCGCTCGCGAAGCTCCGGGTGCTGCAGGAGGGCTCGGGCGGTGATCTCGGGGCCGATGCCGGCGACGTCTCCGAGAGTCACGGCCAGCGTGGGACGCCGAGCAGGGGCTGAGGTCATGGCTGGTCCTTCCGGGTCGAGGGGTTGGACTGCAGTCGGGTGACGATCTCGACGAGGGAGTCGGAGCGCCCGAAGCCACCCGACCTCGTCACCACGCGCATGCCGTGGGCAGCGCCACCGAGGATCGTGCCGACGGGAACCCCCGGGGCCAGCGTGCCGTGCAGCCTGATCGCGTCGGCGCGGACTTGTTGCAGGGCTGCAGCGGCGCCGTCGCCGCCGACCAGGACCACGGTGTCGTACGACCCACCCGCGAGCCGCTCGGCCACGTTCTCTCCGAAGCTCGCTGCGGCGGCCGCGGCATCGGCCCGCAGCGCCCCGGTGCCGATCACGTCGACCACCGTCCGGGGGCCCGTACCGCGAGCCGCGGCCGCCGTGCGCAGCCGCTCCACCACCTCCCGGGCGAGCGGGTGGAGCGACGTGACACCGATCAGGATCCGGGTCGACGACGGCATGGGTGCCGTTGCCGCAGCCCTCCTCGCGGACCACCGGCGGGCCAGAGCGGCGGCCAACCCGGCCGACCCGGCGGCCACCCCCTGGGAACCGAGCCGGTCCACGTCGGCAGCTGCGGCGTCGAGGTCGGCGTCGGTCGACGCGTCGACGAACAGAACCCGCGGGCTCTGCGAGCCGACGCCGTTTACCGAGGGAGCGGATGCCAGGTCGGGTAGCACCCCGGCGGTCGCACCGGGGACCAGCCTGTCCAGCCGGCTCTCGGTGACCGGGGTGACCGGGTCGACGGCCGCGGGGCTCCGATCCACGGGAATGCCGTCGACCAGCACCGCACCCCCGACCACGCTCCGGCCCTCGACCGGAAAGGCCGGGCAGAGCACGACGACGGCTCCAGGACAGCTCGCGGCCCACGCGTCGAGGGCGCCGCGCAGCTGGCCGGCCACCGAGCCGCGCATCGTGGAGTCGATCTTCACGAACAACCGGTCGCAGCCCTGCGTCACCAGGCCTCGCACCCTGGCGGCAGTATCGGCAGCCGCCTTTTCGTCCCGGGCGGCCCGGGCACCGGTGACCACGGCGAGCAGCGACGGGCCCTCGTCCACGACCTCCGGCCTCGCGGCGGGGCTGCACAGCACGTGCGCGGACCAACCCACTGCCGCGAATTGCGCAGCCGCATCGGCGGCGCCGGTCAGGTCGTCGGCCACCAAGCCCACCAGCCGTGGAGCCACGAAGATCCTCCCCGCCAGGGCACCGGACGAACCGGAGGAACAGCCAGTACGAGGCACTATGTGCCCAGCTTCCCCGTACCGCCCGCCCGCTGCATGGCTGCGGCGGACACGGGTACGTCGTCGCGCAGGGGCGAGCGGAGGAGCTGCGATGGATCCCAGCCGATGAAGATCACGGATGTCGAGGTCCTGACCGTCCCCGACCGCGGTGACAGCATGATGCTCGTCGTCGTGGACACCGACGACGGTGTGCACGGGCTGGGCGAGGTCGGCATCCGCACTCGGCAGGAGGCGGTGAGGGGCGCCCTGGTCCACCTGCGGGAGGTCCTGGTCGGTCAGGACGCAACGCGGATCGAACACCTGTGGCAGGTCATGACCCGGTCGGGCTTCTTCCCGGGGGACCGCATCCTCAACTCGGCGGTGGGAGCGGTCGACGTCGCGCTCTGGGACATCCAAGGCAAGGCGCTCGGCGTCCCGGTCCATCGGCTGCTCGGCGGCAAGGTGCGGGACTGGGTCCCGTGTTACGCGCACGTGCCGGCGGAGGACGGGCCGCTGGAGGCCTTCGCCGACGCGTGCCGCGAACTCGTGGAGCAGGGCTGGCAGTACCTGCGCTTCGCCGTGCCCACCCCGCACGCCCCCGTCGTCCAGCCGCGGCAGTCGGTGCGCGTGGCACTCGAGCTCTTCTCCGCCGCGCGGGACGCCGTCGGCGACGACATCGAACTTCTCGTCGACGTCCACACCCGGCTCGATCCCCCGGACGCGCTGCTGCTGTGCCGCGAGCTGGAGGACGCCAGGCCGTTCTTCGTGGAGGACCCGCTGCGGGCCGAGAGTCCCGAGAGCTATCGGCGGCTGCGGGCGGGGACGGCGGTGCCGCTCGCCGCGGGCGAGCAGTTCGGCACCAAGTGGGAGTTCCGGACGCTGATCGACGAGGACCTGATCGACTTCGTGCGACTCGACCTCGGCATCGTCGGCGGGATCACCGAGGCCCGGAAGATCGCGGGATGGGCGGAGGCGCACTTCATCCGGACCGCGACACACAACCCGCTCGGCCCGGTCATGACCGCGGCCTGCACGCACTTCAACGCCGCCTGCGCCGCGTTCGGCATCCAGGAGCAGTACGACCATGGGCCTCGGCCGGATCTCGACCGGGTATTCACCCACCGCCCCGAGGTCGAGGGCGGGCGGGCGGCCCCCGCCGAGGTCCCCGGGCTCGGCGTGGACATCGACCTTCCCGCCGCCCGAGCGTTGACGGCGCGGGCACTGGAACGCCCGCACCTTCGCCGTCCGGACGGATCCTTCACGAACTGGTGACATCACCGCCGGCCCGGAGCTGCGTCCGAAGGTGCGAAGCGCCGGTCAGCGGGTACAGCTCAGACTGACGGCGGAGCGGTCGGAAGGGGAGGCGTCATGGACGATGGGCATGTCCTGCTCCGGGTGGACGGCACGCACCTGGTGACCGGAGACGGCACTCCGGTGACGCTCCGAGGTGTGGGGCTCGGCGGGTGGATGAACATGGAGAACTTCATCACCGGGTACCCCTCCAGCGAGTCGCTGCAGCGGAAGGCCTTGCGCAAGGCGCTCGGGCCGGAAGGCTACGAGCGGTTCTTCGACCGTTTCCTGACAGGATTCTTCACCGAAGAGGACGCCGAATTCCTGGCGTCGCTCGGGCTGAACTCGCTGCGGATCCCGTTCAACTACCGACACTTCGAGGACGACGACCGGCCCTTCGAGACCAAACCGGAGGGATTCGCCCACCTCGACCGTGTGGTCGAGGCGTGCGCCCGGCACGGGGTCTACACGATCCTCGACCTGCATGCGCTCCCCGGCGCCCAGAATCAGCACTGGCACAGCGACAACCCCACCCACTGGGCGCAGTTCTGGACGCACCGGCATTTCCAGGATCGCGCCGTCCACCTGTGGGAGGCGATCGCCGACCACTACAAGGACCAGGAATGGATCGCCGGCTACAACCCCGTCAACGAGCCGGCTGACGCGAGCGGCGAGGTCATCGGGCCCTTCTACCGCCGCCTCGAGGCAGCGATCCGGGCCGTCGACCCCCGGCACGTGCTGTTCCTCGACGGCAACCGCTACTCCACCGACTTCGACGTGCTCGGCGACCCGCTGCCCAACACGGTGTACACCGCGCACGACTACGCGCTGCCCGGCTTCCCCGACAGCGGCCCCTACCCCGGCATCAGCCGCGGGCGCTACGTGGACCGCGACGTCGTCGAGAAGACCTTCCTCGCCCGCACGGAGTACATGCGCCGCACGGGCACCCCGATCTGGATCGGGGAGTTCGGGCCGGTGTACACCGGCGATCCCGGACGCGACGAGTATCGCTACCAGCTCCTGGAGGACCAGCTCGCGATCTACGCGGAGCACGATGCGAGCTGGGCGCTGTGGACCTACAAGGACATCGGCCTGCAGGGCGTCGTTTACGCGGCCCCGGACTCACCGTACGTGCGACGCATCCAGCCCGTGCTGGAGAAGAAGGCCCGGCTGGGGGTCGACAGCTGGGGCTCCACGGACGCCGGGGTGCGGCACATCCTGGACCCGATCGAGGCCACCTTCGCCGAGGAGTTCCCCGGCTACGACCCCTTCCCGTGGGGATCCCAGCGATGGGTCCACCTGATCGTGCGGCACATCCTGCTCGCGGAACCCATGGTCGCGGACTTCGGTCGCTGCTTCGAGGGACTGTCACCGGACGAAGCCGAGGCCTTGGCCGACTCCTTCCGCCTCGACCGCTGCGTCCAGCGTCGTCGCCTCGTGGAGATCCTTCGCGCGCGGCGGGAGACCAGCACGCCTGCGTCCACCTCGGGGTAGGCAGCGGTCAGTCCGGCCGGCCCATCAGCCGGCTCTGGTAAGCGATCACCACGGCCTGGGCCCGGTCCCGGGCATCGATCTTGGCCAGGACGCGCTTCACGTGCGTCTTCGCGGTCGACTCGGCGATCGACAGCAGGTCGGCGATCTCGGCGTTGGAGTAGCCCTCGGCGGCCAGTCGCAGCACCTGACGCTCGCGGTCCGTCAGCTGTGCGAGCCGCCGGTCCGGCGCCTCCGTGACGGTTCGGTGCAACCCCTGGCCGACGAACTGGGCCACCAGGTCACGGGTCACTGCGGGGTCCAGCAGCGCGTCCCCGGCGGCGAGGGTGCGGACCGCGTCGATCAAGCGCTCCGGCGACGCACGCTTGAGCAGGAAGCCGCTCGCCCCGGCCTGGAGCGCTCCCCAGACGTAGTCGTCGTGGTGGAAGGTGGTCAGCACCAGCACCCGCGTCTCCAGCCCGGCCGCGATGATCCGCCGGGTGGCCTCGATCCCGTCGATCCCGGGCATCCGCACGTCCATCAGCGCGACGTCCGGCGAGCTGGCCCGGCACAGCTCCACCGCCTGCAGCCCGTCGGCCGCCTCGGCCACGACGTCGATGTCACCGGCACTGGTGAGCACCACCCCCACTCCGGTGCGCAGCAACGCGTCGTCGTCCGCGAGCAGCACCCGGATCATCGCGCGATGGGGAGGACCGCGTGCAGGCGGAACCCGCCCCGTTCACCTCCCCCGTGCTCCACGCTGCCACCGAAGATCGAGACCCGCTCGTTGATGCCGAGCAGCCCCCGCCCGGTGGCATACCCGTCGGCGACGCCGTGCCCGTCGTCGCACACCTCGATGTCGAGGGCCTGCTCCCGGTGAACGATCCTCACGTCCGCGGAGCCGGCTCGGGCGTGCTTCACCGTGTTCGTCAGAGCCTCCTGGACGATGCGATAGGCGGACATGTCGATGCTGCGCGGAATCTCATGGGCCGCGGCGTCGATGTGCATCGTGATTCGGATACCCGCCTGACCGATCCGCTCCGTCAATCGGGAAAGGTCTGCGAGCCCAGGATGCAGCGCCTGGGTGTCCGGAGGGCCGACGCCGAGCCCGTCGCCGGCTCCGAGGCGGGGCCGCAACAGGCCGAGCACCCGGTCGAGTTCGTCGAACGCCTCGCGGCCGGTGCTCTCCAGGCTGGTGAGCAACCCGCGGGTCTGTTCCGGATCGCGGTCGAGTACCCGACGGGCGGCCCCAGCCTGAACCAGCATCACGTTCAGCGAGTGCCCGACGAGATCGTGCAGCTCGCGAGCGATGTGCGCTCGCTCGTCGGCCACCACCCGGTCGCGGAGCACCAGCCGCGCGGCCGCTCGCTCCTCCTGGCGTCGCGCCGTCCCGTACGCGAACGCCCAGACCAGCAGCCAGAGGATCAGCGGGCTGATGACGTTCGCCGGCGAGAAGCTGTCGATGGAGGTGAAGTACACGACGTTGCCGGCGACGATGACGAACGGCCCCACCCAGGCGCGGGGGCGGGTCGCGTAGAGGCCGAGCGCGTAGACGTTGACCAGGTTGGCGTTCGGGGTGACGGCGCTGACCACGACGTACCTCGCCTCGATGAGCATTGCCCCGGTGCTGACCAGGAAGGCCGTCAGCGGCGCGCGGCGGCGTGCCGCGACGGCCCCGGCGATGACGACGACCAGCAGTGCGCTCAGCGGCCAGCGGTCTCCGATCTGGGACGCCGAGTTCACCCGTTCCAGGCCCAACGCCACCAGGAACCCGGTCGCCAGCACGGCGTCAGCCACCCAACCGGGGGGCTGAGAACGTCGCAGCAGCGCGCCGAGGTCGCGCATCGGGACCGTCGCCCGCAGGACCAATGGCATCGCGTCCATCGGATCACGCACCTTCATCGCGGGCCGCCGTCGTCGAGTATTCAGGAGGTGACCACGACGAAGAGGATCACCGCGAAGAACACGCTCTGCGCGGAGTGAGCGATGATCCCGAACCACGCGCTCTGCCACCGCTTGGTGGCGTAGGACTGCACCAGGCCAGTGGTCAGGGCGCTGGGCATCGCCCACGGCTCGTGCAGGTGGTAGCCGGCGAACAGAACCGCGTTGACCACCCAGTCGGCACGGCCGAACGAGCGCCGCATGCGGGGCAGCAGCAGGCCACGGAACAGCAGCTCCTCACCCAGCACGGTGTTGAAAGCGAACTCGATCACGGCCAGCGCGTACAGCGGCCAGTTCCCGCGGAACAGCGCCTGGCCCCAGTCGGAGCCGACGATCAGCCCGAAGTTGCGGCTGGCGACGCCGTCCGGGTCGACCGACAGCACCTCTTCCAGGACGGCGACGGCGAGAGTCGTCGCCAGCGCCCACCACCAGAGCCGACCGCCCCTGCGGCCGGTACGGTCCTTCGGGTCGGTGGGTGACTGCAGCCAGAGCGCCGCCATCACGGCGGACGGGCGCAGGGTGCGCTGCTCCCGCCCGACGATCGTCAGGACGAGGACGAACTGCCACACCAGCCCGACGGTCAGGGCGGCGAGCAAGCTGACGGTGAACCGTTCCCTGGTAGCGCCGGAGCCCGCGATCGCCGGCCCTACCACCCAGGCGAGCAGGCCCATCGGGACGGCGGCCGCGGCCCAGATGGCCAGGACCGTCCAGGGCGAGTACTGGCGGATCTCAACCCGTGCCGCTGGCGGCGTCAGCGTTGTGGTGGAGTGGCTCATGACGGCTCCCGGGAGGTCGAGCGGGCGGAGCAGGACGTGTTCCAGGCTCACCGCGACCGCTGCCGAAAACGTCGCCCTGCCGAGGTCACTCGCCGTACCTCCGCTGGGGTATGACCCGGGTGTCTCCTGGCCAACTCCCTTACCCTCCGACCCGGAAAGGAGCCGACCATGGCGGACGCGATCGACGAGCGAACGCCGCAGGCGTCGGCCGCCGGCGTCTCCCGCGGCCTCGCGCTGCTCGTCGCGGGCTGCTCGTTCATGGAGTTCGTCGACGCCACGGCGGTCGCCCCCGCGGCCCCGCACATCGCGGCCGACCTGGGTGTGGCGGCCGTCGACGTCAACGTGGTCATCACCGCTTACGTCCTGACATTGGCGGTGCTCATTCCGGTGAGCGGCTGGCTCGCCACCCGGTTCGGTGCCCGGCGCATCTTCCTCGGCGGGGTCGCGGTCTTCACGCTCGCCTCCGTCGGCTGCGCGGCGGCGGTCGGCCTGACCGGCCTGACCGCCACACGTCTGCTGCAGGGCATCGGCGGCGCGATGATGGTCCCCGTCGGGCGGTTGCTGGTGCTGCGCGCCACGCCGAAGGCCGGGCTGGTCAAGGCCATCGCGTACCTGACGTGGCCCGCATTGATCGCCCCGGTGGTTGCTCCCGCTCTCGGCGGAGCGCTGAGCACCTACACGTCGTGGCGGTGGATCTTCTTGATCAACCTGCCGCTGGGCCTCACGGGCCTCGTGCTGGGACGGCGGCTGGTTCCCGGCGTCCGCGCCGAGCGGCCCGAACCGCTGGACCGCTCGGGGTTCGTCCTCACGGCGTTCGGTGTCGCGGCCCTGGTGATCGGCATGGAGGCTCTGGGCAGGCCGGTCGTCGACACCTCCACGGCGGTGGTCGCGCTCGCCCTCGCCGCTCTCGGGCTGACCCTGGCCGTTCTCCGCCTGCTGCGGGCCCGGCATCCACTGCTGGATCTGCGCATCCTGCGGATCGCGACCTACCGGGTCACCGCGGCCGGCGGTTCCGCGTTCCGCGCGGTGATCACCGCGATCCCGTTCCTGCTGGCCCTGTTCCTCCAGCTGGGGCTGGGCTGGACGGCGGCGCAGGCGGGGTTGATGGTGATCGCGCTGTTCGTCGGCAACGTGGCGATCAAACCCGCCACGACGCCGCTCATGCGCCGGTTCGGGATCCGCACCGTGATGCTCGCCGCGATCATCACCTCCGCCGCGTGTCTGGTCGGGATGGCACTCCTCACCGCCGCGACCCCGCTGCCGCTGCTGGTGGCGCTGCTCGTGGCCAGCGGGGTCTTCAGGTCGGTGGGCTTCACCACGTACAACAGCGTCGCGTTCGCCGACGTCGACGCGGCTCGCATGACGCACGCGAGCACCCTCAACTCGACGCTGCAGGAGCTCGGTGCGGGCATCGGGATTGCGGTCGCGGCGCTGTTCGTGCGCCTCGGTGAGCCGCTGGGGTCGGCCGTCGGTCTCGGGCCGGGAACCGACCGGCCGTTCCGCGTGGCGTTCATCCTGCTGGCGCTGGTCCTGCTGGTACCGCTGGTCGAGGCCCTGCTGCTGGACCGGACGGCGGGCGACGCCGTCACCGGCCACGCCGCCCGGACACCCAAGGAAGCCACAGCCGGGAGGTGACCGGCGCCGGCGGCTGCGCGACCTCGGGTGACCGATTTCGTCTGCCAGAATCGCCTGATGGCTGAGGCGAAGGACAATCTGCCGTCAGTCCAACGCCCACCCGGTGATGAGGGTCTGTCCTACTCGACGGAACTTCGACGGACCTTCGCGCGGCGCAACGGCTATCTTCTCGCCTTCTTCGTGAATCTCTCACTGGCCGGTGTCTTCCTCGCGGTCGATCGCTACGACCCGCAGCGCGGCAGTGTGCGCGTGGCCGGCTTCGCGGCAGAGCTGGCCGCGTGGGCCATCGCCGGCACCATCTGCACGAACCAGCTCGGCGGCGACTCCGAGCACGTACTCGTCGCGCTCCGGGGCAGAACGAGCATCGTGCCGATCCTGGTGGTCAAGAGCCTGGTGCTCGCGACCCTTCTGCTGCCGGTCACGCTCGTCATCGCGCTCGTGGTGGAGGTCGACCTTTCGGCGGTGTCCACGCTTCCCGAGGACCTGACCCTGGATCTCTTGGACGTCTACGTGGTCCTGCTCTGGCTGGGAGTGGGAAGCGTCACCTCGGTCCTGATCCCGTACCGGCCGATCCCGCTTCGCACTCGCTGGCGCGCACGCGACACGTGGGCACGTTGGGCTTTCGTTCAGGTCGTGCCGTATCTGGCCTTCTTCCTCGTCCTGCCGGGCCTCACCTACCCCGTCGAGCGCTTCACCGCCGACATGTTCGGCAATCGCGTCAGCAGCCTCGTCGAGTACTCCTCGAGCTTCGCCGGCTACGGCTTCCTCGTGTGGGGTGCGGGTCTTGTCCTGGCGATGCTCTACGCCCGGCTGGCCCCGCACCGCCTGCTGTCAGACCTGCAGCGCGACAACTCTCTGCCGGCACCGAGCCCGCACCCACACGCGCTCTGACGCGGGCGTTCCCACCCGCCCCACGAGCCAGGTGAAAGGCGCGAGGGAGGACCGGTCTCATGGCTGGTCGGCGAGCCGCAGGACGGCGTTGGCGAGCACGTCGATCCCGTTGCCGCAGGCGTCGGGATTGGAGTACTCGCGCGGGGTATGGCTGACGCCGCCGTGCTCGCCCGCCACGAACACCATCGCGGTCGGGCAGGTCGCCGCGATCTCCTGGGCGTCGTGGCCGGCGCCGGACATGACCCGCACGAACGGCAGGCCCAGATCCTGGGCCGTGCCGGCGAGCAGGTCCTGGATCCCCGGGTCGAAGGGCACGACCCGAGTCTTGGCCATCCGCTCCGAAGCGATGGCCACCCCGTGCTCGGTCGCGAGCACCTCGATGTGGTCCGCCAGATGCTGCTCGGCTGCCGTCATGAGGGCGTCGTCCGGATTGCGCAGGTCGACGGTCAGGGTGGCCAAGTACGGGATCACGTTCGTCTGCCCGTGGGCGACCGCGAGGTTGCCGACGGTGGCGCGCAGCTGCCCGTAGTCGCCACTGACGCACATCCGCCGCGCCTCCACGACGATGCCGGCCGCCACCAGCCCGGCATCGTGGCGAGCGCCGATCGGCGTGGTTCCGGCGTGAGCCGCCTCCCCTCGCACCGTCAGGCGCTGCCAGGAGATCGACTGCACCCCCTCCACGATGCCGACGTCCACCCCGGCATCGGCAAGGATCGGGCCCTGCTCGATGTGGCACTCGAGATACGCGTGCGGGACCGGGCGGCGCTCGTCGACGTCGCCGTCGAAGCCGATCCGGGCGAGCTCGTCCTCGACCGTCTTCCCGTCGCCGTCGGTGAGCTTGTAGGCGTGATCGAGCGCGATGCGGCCGGCCGTGACCGCGGAGCCGAGCATGTCGGTGCCGAACCGGACGCCCTCCTCCTCGGTGAAGAAACCCACCTCCACGTCCCGAAGGGTCTGCACGCCGGCGTCGTTCAGCGTCCGCATCACCTCGATGCCGCCGAGCACCCCGAGGGTCCCGTCGAAGGCACCGCCGGTCGCGACGGTGTCGATGTGCGAGCCCATCAGCACGCAGGGCAGGGTCCGGTCCCGACCCGGTCGGGTGGCGTAGACGTTGCCGATCCGGTCGACCCGCACCCTCAGGCCGGCTTCCACCATCCACCGAACGCACCGGCGGCGCGCCTCGGCGTCCGCGTCGGTCAGGGCCAGCCGCCGCACCCCCCGCAGCCCGGTCGCCTCGTCGTCATGGCCGCCGATCTTCCGCAGCTCCATCAGCGAGGACCACAGCCGCTCGCGGTGGACTCGAAGCAGTTCGGTCACCGGCTTCCTCCCTCCGTGCTCAGCAGGACGAGGACGGCGTCGCCGCCGACGCCGAGCGCCGCCCGGCGCTCCGGGTGGGTCAGGGCGGCCCGGACGCCGGCCAGGGTGGCCGCACCGCTGGGGCCCGAGCAGACGCCGAGGGCCACGAGATCGGCGACGGCGCGCAGCGCCTCCGCGTCCGGAACGGCGACCGCGGCGTCGCAGCCGGCGCGGAGCACCGGCCACGCCGAGCTCGACACCGTGCCGCAGTTCAGGCCCGCCATCACCGTGGCCCCGGTCGGCACCGTGGTCGGGTGGCGGGCGGTCAGGCTCGCCAGGACGCATGCTGCGGTCTCCGGCTCGACCGCCAGCACAGCCGGATGCGGCGCGGCCGGGCGCCGGTAGTGCCGCACGACAGCTTCCGCGAGCGACCCCACTCCGACCGGGACGGCGACCAGGTCGGGTGCCGCGCCGAGCTGGTCGTCGATCTCGGCCAGGAGCGTCCGGTACCCCTCGACGATCCAGGCGGGCACGCGCTCGTAGCCGTCCCAGGCCGTGTCCTGCACCAGAGCGCGACCGGGCCGTTCGGCAGCGAACGCGGCTGCGGCCTGCACCGCGGCGTCGTAGTCGCCGTCCATCCACACCACCGTCGCGCCCTCGTCCGCGATCCGTGCGGCAGTCTTCGGGAGCATCAGCTCGGGCACGAACACCGTCGCCTCGACGCCGAAGTGCGCGGCCATCCGGCCGACCGCACGGCCGTGGTTGCCGTCGGTAGCGGTGACCAGCATCGCCCCCGGGTGCTCGGCGAGCACCCGATGGCAGGCCCAGGACGCACCCAGCACCTTGAACGCCGGCAGGCCCAGCCGGGACGACTCGTCCTTGACCAGCACCCGGCCCACCCCGAGTTCGGCCGCCAGGGCAGGGACAGACACCAGCGGGGTCGGTGCGTATCCCGGCATCGACCGATGGAACGACCGAGCCTCGGCAGACCCGGACGGGCAGGTCCAGCCTCGAGCCGCAGGCGAGCAGTACCAGGACGTCACCGGGCCATCGTCGTGGGGGAGGATCCACCTGGCATAGGGCCCCTTGGCGTGAGAAAGGCAGTTATGACTCTCAGGACCCCGCTGTGCGAGCTGCTCGGCATCGAGCTGCCCATCGTCCAGGCACCGATCGGCTCGTCGAGCACCCCCGAGCTGGCTGCGGCCGTCAGCGAGGCCGGCGGGCTCGGCGTGCTCGCCCAGACGTGGTTCGACGTCCCCGAGGTGCGGGAGCGGTTGCGGAAGGCCCAGAGCCTGACCAGCCGTCCGGTCGGTGTGAACCTGGTCCTCGATCTCCCGATCCAGGACAAGCTCGACGCCTGCCTGGAGGTAGGAGCGAAGGTCGTCTCCACGTTCTGGGGCGATCCCGGCCCCGTCCGCGACGTCGTCCGGTCCGCGGGCGCCCTGCACCTGCACACCGTGGGCAGCGTTGCGGACGCCGTCCTTGCCGCGGAACGCGGCGTCGATGTGGTCGTCGCGCAGGGCTGGGAGGCCGGCGGGCACGTGCACGGGACGATCGGCACGATGGCTCTCGTCCCGGCCGTCGTGGACGCTGTCGCGCCGCTGCCGGTCATCGCGGCGGGCGGGATCGCCGACGGCCGGGGCATCGTGGCCGCCCTCGCACTCGGCGCGCAGGCCGTCTGGCTCGGGACCCGCTTCGTTCCCGCCGACGAGGCCAGGGTGCACGACCTCTACCGGCGTCGCGTGATCGAGGCGACCGCCGACGACTCGGTGCACGGCCTCGCCTACGACGGGGGCTGGCCGGGCGCGCCGGGCCGGACGCTGCGCAACGCCACCCTCCGCGCCTGGGAGGCGGCCGGCCGGCCCGCGGGCCCGCACCGCCCCGGCGAGGGCGACATCATCGCTCGGGACGCATCCGGCAAGGCCTTCGAGCGCTACGACGACACGCCGCCGCTGCCCGGCATGACCGGTGACCTCGAGGAGATGGCCCTGTACGCCGGTCAGTCGGTCGGACTCGTCCACGACGGTGCACCGGCCCGTGAGATCGTCGCGCGGCTCGCGCGAGAGACCAGGGCGGAACTCGAGCAGCTCCACCGCAGGCTGATCTCGTGAGGCACACCCCGTGCCCGCCGGAGCGACCGTCGTCCTCCCGACGCCCAGGACGAGGCGTTCGCCTCTCGTAACACTCCTCCCGGCGATCGCTCCCTAGCGTCCTGGAAGCACCGAAACGGGGACCGTCAGCGGCAGCGGTGCCGCAGCCCCCGGTGTGCCGGGAGGTACCGATGCACAAACCCCGCCTGCACTCGCCCACGACGCGGGTGCGACTCGCGTCCCGGGGGGCCCGCGCCGGCCTTCTGCTCGCCCTCGCCGCCGCGGCGGGCCTGACCGTGTCGGCGGGGCCCGCCACGGCGGCGAGCACCGCCACCGGTGGCGTGACCCCACAGCACAACCACGGCCACCACGACAGGGTCGTGGGCGCGGTGTTCACGCTCACCAACAACGCGAAGGCCGACTCGGTGCTCGCCTGGGAGCGCGATGCCGACGGCCGCCTACGGCATCCGCGGAGCTACGCCACCACAGGACGAGGAAGCGGGTCCGGTCTCGAGTCGCAAGGAGCGCTCACGCTGACTCCGGACCACAGGCACCTGCTCGCGGTCGATGCCGGCTCGAACCAGGTCACCGCTTTCGCCGTGCGCGGCGCCTCTCTGCGGCGGCTCGGGACCGTCGCGTCCGGAGGCCACCACCCGATCAGCGTCACCGCGCACGGCCGCCTCGTCTACGTCCTCAACGACTCCGGCACCCCAGGGACGCTCCCGACCGTCAGCGGCTTCCGGCTGACGTCGGCCGGCCTGAGGCGGCTGCCCTCCAGCACCCGGGCGGTCGGGCGTGGCGGGGCAGGGGCGGCGGAGGTCTCGTTCTCGCCCTCCGGAAGGGACTTGGTCGTGACGCTGAAGGCGAGCAACCGCATCGACGTCTTCCCGATCACCGCCGGCGGCCGTCCGGCGGCCCCCGTGAGCACCGCGAGTCTCGGCACGACGCCGT
Source organism: uncultured Actinomycetota bacterium (assembly GCA_963786765.1). Classification (GTDB taxonomy): domain Bacteria; phylum Actinomycetota; class Actinomycetes; order Actinomycetales; family Kineosporiaceae; genus DATKNA01. The sequence continues at coordinate 108,424 of CAWBAJ010000007.1, forward strand.
TCGGCTTCGCCTTCGACTTGCGGGGCCACCTCGTCGTGAGCAACGCCACCGGCGGAGCGGCCGGGCTGGCCACCGTCACCGGCTACCGGCTACGCCGTTCCGGCGCCCTGACGCCCTTGTCGGGGCCGGTCGCACTGGGCCAGACCGCAGCGTGCTGGGTCGTGGTGTCCCCCGACGGGCGCCACGCCTACACGGCGAACACCGGCAGCGGGACGATCTCCTCGCTGGCCCTCGGAGGCCGCGGCCAGCTCGCGCTGTCGAACCCGGTCGCCGGGCGCACCGGAGGCGCCCCCGGTGACGCCGCTGTCACCCGCCACGGACGCCTGCTCTACGTCCTGGACAGCAAGACTCACCGGATCACCGGGTTCGCGGCCGACTCCGCGACGGGCGCCCTGACGCCCGCCGGCAGCACGGCGGTCCCGGCGTCCGCCGTGGGCCTGGCGGCCCTCTGAGAGGGCGGACGCGCCCGGAAGGCCGAGCGGACCGCGGTCTTCCGGGCGCGTCCACACCCCTTACGGAAGTCGAACGACCGGTAGCCGCGGCGGCCTGCGCACGCGACGCGGATCTAGGCTCGACGTCGTGAGTGGTCGGGTGCTCGTCGTCGACGACGACGTGATGGTCGCGGAGGTCCTGCGCTCATACCTGACGCAGGCGGGATTCGACGTCGAGCAGGCAGCTGACGGGCCCACCGCCCTCGTGGTCGCCGCCCGCACCCGGCCCGACCTCGTCGTGCTCGATCTCATGCTCCCTGGGCTGTCCGGGCTGGAGGTCTGTCAGCGGCTGCGCTCGAGCCGGCCGGACGTGGCCGTGGTCATGCTGACGGCTCTGGGCGAGGAGATGGACCGCTTGATGGGGCTGGAGACCGGCGCGGACGACTACATGGTCAAGCCGTTCAGCCCGCGAGAGCTCGTGCTGCGCGTACGGTCCGTCTTGCGCCGCAGCGGCGTCCTCCCCGTGGCCGACGGCCTGCCGCGACGTCTGGTCTCCGGGGACATCGAGGTCGACGTGCCCGGACGCTCGCTCGCCGTCCGCGCCGAGACCGTGCCCCTGACAGCGCGCGAGTTCGACCTCCTGGTTCACCTCATGTCCCACCCCGGCCGCGCCTTCACCCGCGATCAGCTCATGCGCGAGGTCTGGGGCTGGGAGTTCGGCGAGACGTCGACCGTGACCGTCCACGTCCGGCGGCTGCGGGAGAAGGTCGAGGCCGACCCTTCGCAGCCGCGGAGGCTGGTCACGGTGTGGGGCGTCGGGTACCGCTGGGAGGACGCGTGAGCCGCGGCGAGCTGGAAGTCCTGGTCGTCGCCCTGGTCTGCGCGGGAACCGTGGCCGTCGTCGGCCTCGTCGGCGTCCGCCTGGTGGGACGTAGATCTGTGCGCGCGGCGCTGATCTCTGTCGCTCTCGTCAGCGTCCTGTCGGTCGTCACTGGCGTCGTCGGCACCGCGCGCGCGATGTTCATCTCCGCCCACGACCTCGGCGTCGTCCTCCCGGTCAGCGCCGTCGCCGGCGCGGTGGGTCTTCTGGCGGCACTCAGCCTCTCGGCGGCCGTGGTGAAGGACGTCGAACGCGTACGGGCCGCCGCCCGTGCTCTGGGCGAGGGCACGAACAGCACTCGCGACGTGGCCGGCATCGCAGAGCTCGCGGAGATCGATGGGGAGATCGTCGGCGCGGCCGAGCGGTTGGCGGCGGCGAGCCGACGCGAGCAGGCGCTCGAGTCCTCGCGGCGAGAGCTCGTGGCGTGGGTGAGCCACGACCTGCGAACGCCGCTTGCCGGGCTGCGGGCGATGGCCGAAGCCCTGGAGGACGGCGTCGCGGTGGACACCCAGCGCTACTGCAGCCAGATCCGCCGGGAGGTCGACCGCCTCGCGGGCATGGTCGACGACCTCTTCGAGCTCTCCCGGATCCAGTCAGGCACGCTCGCGTTGACCATCGACACCGTCGACATCCGCGAGCTGATCGACGACGTGGTGGCAGGCTCGCGCCCGATGGCCGAGGCGGGCGGTGTGCACCTGGGCAGCCGCTTCTCGACGGACGCCACGAGCGCGTCGGCCCACGTGCAGGGCGACGGCCCCGAACTCGCCCGGGTCCTGGCCAACCTCGTCGTCAACGGGATACGGCACACCCCGTCGGACGGCGCGGTCGAGGTCAGCGGCCGTGCCGAGGGCGCTACGTGCGTGCTCGAGGTCTCCGACGCGTGCGGGGGCCTCGCGGATGACGCGCTCCCGCGGGTGTTCGACGCCGGCTGGCGTGGCACGGATGCGCGCACACCCGGCCCACATGGCGGCGCCGGTCTCGGGCTCGCCATCGCCCGCGGCATCGTCGCGGCGCACGCCGGCGTCATCGACGTCGTCAACACCGACGTCGGTTGCCGCTTCCGCGTCCGCCTGCCCCGAGCCGGCGCTGAGGCCCTCACCGACCCCGCGAACTGATCGCCACACGATGCAAGGCAGGGGTCAGGAGCTCTTGCCCGTCGGGCTTGCAGCAAGGCCTGGGGCGACGCGGGCGAGCAGGGCGAGGCCGATGGACGCTCGGCGGACGCGCTCGGCGGACAGGGCGAGGACGACCGGCTCGAGATGGGCTCCGCTCGGGTAGGTGTTCGGCGCGTTCCGCACGGTGAACTTCACGTGGACGGGCGCGGCCAGCCGGACGATCTCCGGAAGATCGTGGTAGCGCACCGGCCCGCCGAAGTCGTCCGCTCCCTCGATGTAGACGTCCAGGGGCAGTGAGACCGCGGCACGGATGGCCGCGATGTCCGCGACCGCGAGGTCGACCGGCAGATTGAGCGTCGTCGCCCCCAGATCCTCCAGCACGCGTGCGGTGGCGGGGTTGGCGATCGGGAAGCTGATCGAGACCTTCAGCACGAAGTCCGCCGGCAGGTCACCGGCGGCGCGCATGCGTCCGAGGACCGCGAGCTGTCCCAGGTCGCTGACCAGGACCGAGCGGACGCCGAGGTCGGCGGCGTGGACGACGTCGAGCAGGCCGGCTCGCAGTTCGTCGAGCCCACGCAGACTGCCGGCGAGAACGCGACCCGACGGGGCGGTCGACTGCACTCCGGTCCCCCAGGCGGCCCGGGGCCCGGTGAAGAGGCAGACCTCGACGCCGGCGTCCCGGCCCTGCTGCACCATGTCGGCGATCTCGTCGTCCGTCAGCAGGGTGATCCCGCTGCCCTGGCTGACCCGGTGCACGGGCACACCCCGCTGCGCAGCGGCTGCGAGGACCGTTCGCATAGCCTCCGGCCCCTCGACGCTGGGGATCTCGACCCGGTAGTGCCCCCCGTCGGGGAAGCGAGCGGGCGAGTCCGGCAGAGGTCCCGGCCGCGGGTCGCGCAGCCCGAAGGCGTCGAGGGTTCGGTCCGGGAGCGTCATCCAGTCCTCCTGCGGCGTCGGTGCAGCTCGCGCGTTCGTGGTTCCTCAGCCTCTGCCCCGCCGGGTGCCCTCCGCCACACGCGAGGGCCAGAAAGGCCGGGAAGCATCCCGCATGATCTGGGCCCAGGTGGTGAAGGGTGTCACCGGCCCGCTGGCCCCGACCGCGTCTCCGCGCGTCGGCACTCCCGCAGATCACCGCGACCTAAGGACGCCTGTCTCCATGTCTGTTTCCGGTGCGTGCGCGCCCGGTGTGAGCAACACCACCACCCTTCGACACTCCCCCTTGTCCTCTCCCGACGTCGCTCCTGCTGTCACGCCTGCTGTCACCCCTGCTCCCAGCGAGGGCAGCGTCCGTCGCGTGCTCCTGCTCGGCGTTCTCGTCGCACTGGGGCCGTTCACCATCGACATGTACCTGCCGGCTCTGCCCGTCATCGCTCCCGATCTAGGGACGACGCCGGCGGCCGTCCAGCTCACGTTGACCGGCACGCTCGCGGGCGTCGCCGCCGGTCAGCTCGTGATCGGGCCGCTGTCCGACGCCCTCGGCCGCCGCCGGCCACTGATCGCAGGCATCGCCGTCCACGTGATCGCATCCCTGCTCTGCGTCCTCGCACCGAACGTTGCCGTGCTGGGCGTCCTGCGCGGCTTCCAGGGCTTCGGGGCGGCGGCAGCGTCGGTGGTCGCCATGGCCGTCGTCCGGGACCTCTTCTCGGGAAGGGCGGCCGCAGCCCTGTTCTCCCGGCTCATGCTCGTGATCGGGGCCTCGCCGGTGCTCGCCCCCACAGTGGGCGGTGAGGTCCTGCGGTGGAGCACCTGGCGGGGCGTCTTCGCCGTGCTCGCGATGCTGGGGGTGGCCGTTCTGGCGGCCGCTGCGCGGTTCCTGCCCGAGACCCTGCCGGAGCACCGTCGCCGGGAGAGCGGCGTGACCCGCTCGATGCGGACGTACGGCGCCCTGCTCACGGACCGCGCCTTCGCCGGCCTCGCGCTGGTCGGAGGGCTGGTGATGGCGGCCCTCTTCGGGTACGTCTCCGGGTCGACGTTCGTCCTGCAAGGCCAGTACGGGCTGAGCCAGCAGGAGTTCGCGCTCGTGTTCGGGTCCGGCGCCGTCGCCCTGATCGGGGCCACCCAGCTCACCGGCCGTCTGCTGCGCCGCTGGGCTCCCCGTCAGATCCTCATGGCCGGGCTGACCCTCGGCATCGTCGCCGGCGCGGCGCTGGTCGCCGTCACCGCCCTCGGCCCTGATTCGGCACCGAGCCTGGGCGGCCTGCCGGCGCTGCTGGTGCTGCTCTGGGTGGTACTGGCCGGCCAGGGCCTCACCTTTCCGGCGGTCCCGGCGCTGGCCATGGCCCGGTACGGGACGACGGCCGGCAGCGCGGCCGCCCTGCTGGGTGCGGCGCAGTGCGGGGTCGCCGCGCTCGCCGCACCCGTCGTCGGGCTCCTCGGCACCGACGCGCTCGCGATGGCGCTGACCATGGCCGGCGGCATGCTGGCGGCCGGCTGCGTCCTCGCCCTGGCCGTCGGCCCTCGGCGGCTCGCCGCGTCCGACGAAGCCGCCGAGTCGGCCGAGTCGGCCCAAGCCGCCGAAGCGGCCACGGAAGCGGCCTTCCCGCAGCGATAGGTGAAGCGCCGGCAGCTGGCTGCGGCTACGTCGCGGGCCGGTAGCGCACGTGGGTGGCGTACGGCGAGCTGTAGACCTTGACCACCTCCAGGTTCATGTCGCGGTCGAACCCGTCGAACAGCCGCTTGCCCGCGCCGAGGATCACTGGAGCGGTCGAGATGACCAGCTCGTCCACTTTCCCCGCCGCCAACGCCTGCCGGATCACGTCGGCGCCGCCACCGACGCCGACGTCGCCGTCCCCGGCCGCCTCGGCCGCCTGCGCGAGAGCCGTGTCGAGGTCGGCGACGAACCGGAAGCCGGCCTCCGCCGGTGGCTGGTCCGCGACGCGATGGGTGAGCACGAACAGGGGGCCGGGGAACGGGTTGGTCCCGCCCCACGCGCCCGCGGCGTCGTACATGCCGCGGCCGACGATCCCGGACGCCATCGTCGAGACGAGCCCGTCGTAGAACTCCTTGTCGGCGCCGTGCATCGCGAAATCGTGGTCACCCTCGTACGTCCACGGGCCGCCCATCACCCAGTAGTGCAGGCGCTCGCCGCCCCGGCCCAGGCCGTACTGCGGCCCGTCGTCCGGACCGGTGATGTAGCCGTCGACCGACGTGGTGATGGATGCGATGACCTTGCTCATGGGTGCTCCTCCGTCCGGGGTCGCCAGGACAGACCCGCCCGGAGCGCCGGATTCATCGCATCAGCCGGGTGAGCGTTGAGCGGACGCCGAGCCCGACCCCTTCAACGCCTGCCGGAGCGCCTCGTCCGCCGCAAGGACGCTGCCGAGGTCCTCCGGCTCGTCCACGTGATGCTCCGCCGCCCGCAGGAGCAGGTCGGCCTGGTGCTCCACGGCGCGCGCCACGTCCGGGGCGTCCGGTGCCGCCAGAAGAACGGCGGGCAACGCGCTGAGCAGGGCGTGGACGACCGTCGGCTCCCCCGACCCGTACCGGCGGATCAGACCCATCCCCACCTCGAGATGCTCGGCGATCGAGCGCGCGGGGATGACCAGCGCCGCGTGCGTCGCCGCGTCGTGGACGACGATCGTCCCGACACGTCGCCGGGCCAGTTCCGTGTACAACGCTGAGAGGTGGTGCACCGCCTGGATCGCGGTGTAGGGGTCGTTGACCGCCGGGGACAGCGCCTTGCACGCGGCGTCGACCAGTTGTCGCATGCCCAGGCTCGGATCCTGTTCGAGGGTGCGCTCGAAGCCGATCCGGACGTGCGCGTGCACCTGATGGCTGACGACGTCCAGAGCGGGCGGGGAGGAGGTGGGCGACACCGGCCAGATCCAGGCGAGCGGGGTTCCCGCGGCGACGTGCTCACCGACCCGCGGCCGCAGGTGCACGTTGAGGCCGCTGCGCCCGGCGAAGGCCAGTAGGTGCGAAACGGCGACGTACTGGACGTATCCGGAGGTGTGCGCCGGGACCGGGGTGGCGTCGCCCGGCACGGCAGGGGGGCTCCCGGCCGGGGGAAGCGTACGGATCACGGCGAGCGTGGTCCTCTCGACGGTGCGCATGATGTGGTCGACCTGCAGGGAGTGCGCCAGGTGGTCGGCGAAGAAGACCAGCAGGGCAAGGCTGATGAACATCAGGACCAGGGCGACCGTGACGGCGAGCCGCGGGAACTGGTCGATCCGCTGCCCGCCGGCGACGCCGACGTCGAACAGGCCGGCCGCGCTGTACACGAACGTCCCCACGAAGACGCTGAGCACGACCTGGTTCGGCCGGTCACGCAGGAAGTTCCGCAGCAAGCGGGGCGAGAACTGCGTCGAGGCCAGCTGCAGGGCCACGACGGCCAGGCCGAGCAGCAGAGCGATGACTGTCACCATGGTGGCGGCGATCGTGATGAGCAGGGACCGAGCGTCGTCCGCTGTGCCCTGGAACGCCACCAGGGAGGTGACCCCCACGGGAACCCGGGACAGGACGAGCCCGAGGGCAAGAGCTGCTACTGCCGCGATCGACGGCAGGAACCACAACGATCCGCGGCTGTACTCACGTAGCGCGTCCCGACGGAGCACGGCGCCTCCTCGCGGGTTCCTGCCAGGATGACACGACTACCATCCCGCCGGTCCGCCGTGCTGCCGTCTGTGGATCACACCGGCTCGGGCTGGGCTTTCGCTGCCGCCCGTCCGGTGCCGATCGCGCACGACAGGAAGCAGGCCGCCCCGGCAGACGTGGTGAGGTTCGCGACCGCCTGGTCGACCTCGGACGTGCTCGCGAGAACGTACCCGCCGAGCGCCGCGACGGCGAAGAAGACGCAGCCGAGCAGGTTGACCGCGGGTTGCCACCACCCGGTCCCAGTCCGTAGAGGTCGCCACCCGCGGCGGGCCGACGACCGGTAGGCGATCAGGCCCGAGACCAAGAAGCAGATCGATCCGAAGGCGTCCGGCCTCCAGACGAGCTTGTCATAGGCAGGGTTCTCGAGCGTGACCTGCAGGCCCCGAAAGGTCGTGACGTTGAAGAACAGGGTGCCGGCCGACTGGACGGCGGCGGCCCAGAACGCAGCCCGCCCCGCATCGCTATGGCGGCGATCACCTCGGGACTGTGCCGCGACCCACGTCTGTACCGCTCCCCCCACCGTGAAGAGGATCGAACCGACGAAGAACGTGAGGGCGTCCAGGCGCGCCCCCACGAGGGCGGCGAACCACGGCAGAGGCCCGACGAGGAAGCATGCCGACCCGAGCCCGAAAGCCCACGCCATCCAGAGGTCCGCAGCCGCGCCCTCAGGCTCGCGCTCAGCCATCACGGGTGAGCCTCCTCGTCCGGCGTGGGGCCCTCCGGCCTCCGGCGTCCCCGCGCGAGCAGTCGTCGATCGTCATGCTGGGGCCAGGATCACCTCCCGGCCTCATCCCGGCAGGATGGCGGAAGCCGCGACTCAGCAGTCGAACACGAACCAGCAGAGGCGGTTCCGCATCCGCTGGTCGTCGAGCACGAGCTCGCGGATCGCCTCCGGGAGCTGGTCGCGCTGCCACCGGCACTCGAGCTGACCCGCGCTGTGGTCCTCACCCACCGGCGCAGCAGCACGCGCGGCCTTGATCGCATAGGCGGCCGCGCCGAGCTCGTGCGCGGCGACGTGTGCGACCACTGCCGCCTGGCCCGCAGCGTAGGCCGCATGGCGCGCCGCCCCTCCCAGGTCCCTGGCTGCAGCCATGGCATGGCCACCCGCCGCGCGGGCCTGTGACATCGGGATCTCGCCGCCGGCCCAGGCGCGGGCGTGCCCGATGGCCTGACGCGGTCGCACGTCCTCGGGCCGAGCCGACTCGAACAGGTCAAGGACATGCTCCGCACACGAGGCGGCCCACAGGGCGAGGAGCTGGTGATCCGGATCGGTGAGCGTCCCGCCGCGGCGGATGGTCACGAAGCGAGGGTCGCGGTCCTTCGGGAGGATCACAGCCGGCACCCCTCAGGCCGTTCCGGGCGCGCCATCGCCGAGGGAGTCAGGTCGGGCCACCCGGGACGCGTACGCGACCGCTGCGAACGGCCACTCCGAGGTCAGCCACCCGGATACCGCTTCGTGCAGGACCGGGTCAAGGTCCGCTCTGTCCGCCGTCACCCAGGACCGGACGTCGGTCACACGAGGGTCGTCCCGAGAGGGGTAGATGTACACGCAGCCGATGACACGGTCGCTGCCGGCTTCGAGAACCGTGTAGGTGAAGCCTGAGCGCCGTCCGAAGTCCTGGGCGTGCCGCCGCAGGTCGGCAAGGTTCTCCTCTGGCGTCATGCCAGGGACCGGCCACCCTCCGATCGGGAAGCCCGGGGTGGCCCTGATGTGCTCGATGCTGGAGGTCCACGCCTCGTAGTCATCCGCGTTGTGCTCGGGCCCGAGGGGTTCCAGGCGGAACCGGGGAGTGATCAGCTCGCTCGGGACGTCGAACTCGTCCGGCACGAACGCTTTCGCCTGCTCGCCGGCGGCCATCCCGCCTCCCTTCTGACGCCCTCTCGGGCAGTCAACCAGCCGGTCAAGGCCGTCGCCATCGCCTCGCGGTACGACAGATCGTCTGGCGCGGATGAGGCGGTGCTGCGTGGCGCTCGGCAGGCTCGTCGTCGGCCGCGTCAACGCTCACGGTGGGTGGCCGGCGATGCTGGCCGCCGGATCGATCCGTGAGATCCCCGAGGAGGACGAAGGAATGGCAGTCGACACCTTCATGGTCTACGCCGGCGTGTACCCCGATGTCGCCGCAGCGGAGGCGGACTACTACCTGGTGAAGGACCTGCACACGAAGGCGGGTCTGATCGATGCCTACGACGCCGCCGTGGTGGAGCGGCGGGCCGACGGCAAGACGAAGATCGTCAAGAAGCACGAGACGCCCACTCGCGTGGGTGGGGTGCTCGGCGGCGGACTCGGGCTCGCCACCGGCGTGGTCGTCGCACTGTTCCCGTTCGCCGCGATCGGTGGCGGTCTGCTCGCGACGAGCGCCGCGGGCGGAGCGGCGCTCGGCGCGCTGGCCGGTCACGCGGTGGCGGGGATGAGCCGCAACGACCTGAAGGAGCTGGGCGAATCCCTCGACGCCGGTGAGGCGGGGCTCGTGGTCGTCGCCGTCGCCCACATCGGGCCCGAGATCGAGAAGGCCATGAGCCGCGCGGAGACGATCGAGACGAAGCGTCTCGAGGCCGATCCCAGCGCGATCGAGCAGGATGTCAGGACTGCTGGAGTTGCCACGGCGTGAGCCCGAGGACGGCGGGGTGCGCGGGGGGTCACTCGGCCACCTGCCCCGCGTAGAAGCCGAGACGTGCGAGCGGCTCCACGAGCTCGCGTTCCTCGTACGCGAGGTGCGACAGCAAGGTGTCGCTCAGCAGGTCGAGCGCCGCCTCGACCCCGGAGAAATCCGCCGGCTGCCGGAGGTGGTCCGCGAGCGCCCGGTCGACGGCCTCGAGCACACCGTGGATGACGACGTGTTCCTCGGCGAGGCGGTCGAGAACGGGCGCGAGCCTCCGTTCACTGCGCAGGTGCGGGAAGATCGCCTCGTCCTCCAGGCTGTGGTGGCCGGTGACGATGCGGCAGTACGAGGCGCAGTACGCGCCCATGGTCCAGTCGTTCTGGCGCATGGTCATCTCGTTGATCGCGGACCGGGCGCCGGGAACGTCCAGGCTGCCGCTGCGGACCCGGTCGACGAGTTCGCGCACCTGCTGCAGCTCGGCCCGTAGCTGGTCGTGGATGTCCACCAGGTGCTGGGCCGCCGCCCTGCCACCGGAGCCGTAGCTCACGCCGGGCGCGGGTTCGGGCGACTGCGGCCGGGTGGACTCGTCCCAGGGGATGCGCGGACTCCGTCGCACACCGTCGTCGGGGGTCGGCGTGACACCGAGGCGGGCGTATACGTCCTCGGTGTCGGCGATTCGGGCGCTAGTGGTTTCGCCGGGGCTGTCGCCGTCCCGTGCCGTTCCCGACCACGCCCCGGTGTGGACCGGGCCAGTGGCCGGCCGCAGGCGCTCGGAGTCCACCGCCTCCCGGACCGCGGGAGCGACCTCGAGGGCGAACCTCCGGACGTGGTCGGGGTCGTCGCCGGGGGTGATGAACGCGCTCACCCCGTACGCCAGGGCCAGCTCGGTGAGCTCCTCGACCCACTGGTCCGGCGGCCCGTCGAGGAACCCGCGACTGGTCGGGGCGAACCGGCCGCCGGTGTTGAGCAGACGGCGGACGGCGCCGGGCGAGCGGCCGGCCTGCCGAGCAGCTTCGTCGATGGCGGCGTTGCCGTCGGCCAGCTGCTCCAAGGAGACGTATCCCAGACTCGGCAGCCAGCCATCGGCGACCCGCCCGGTCAGCCGGAGCATGCGGGGCTTGTACCCGCCGAGCCAGATCTCGATCTCGTGCGCCGGCGCAGGACCGCGCTTGGCCCCCTTGACGCGGTAGTGCTCCCCTTCGACCTTGACGCCGCCCGCAGCCTTCGCGTCCCAGATCGCGCGCAGAACCTCGATCGCCTCGGCGAGCGCGTCGACAGCGTCGCCCGGGGCGCGGCGAGGGCCGCCCATGGCCTCGACGGCGTCCCAGAACGCTCCGGCGCCGAGGCCGAGCTCGAGCCGCCCGCCGGAGAGGATGATCGAGGCTCGCGGCGCTGCGGGCGAGGACCGCGGGCTGGCGCAGCGGCAGGTTCGCCACGTTCGGCGCCAGCCGCACCGTCGTGGTCCGCGCGGCGACGTAGGACAGCAGGGTCCACGTGTCCAGGAACGCCGGCTGATACGGATGGTCCTGGAAGGTCACGAGATCGAGCCCGGCGTGCTCCGCGAGCTGCGTGAGGGCGACTACTGCCTCGGCATCGCCGCTCGACGGCGTGACGAACGTGCCGAAGAGCAACTCGTGCCCGTAGTCCGCCATCGCCTCACCTCGTCGAAGCCCTCGCGCCCCGCCGACGTCCCAGCCGTCGTCGCCGACATCCTGCCCCGGCGACCGTAGCGGCCGCTCTCACCCCGCACGCGACCGGCGTCATCCGCGCGGGACGAGGCGGCGGGTCGGCGGCGGGCCCAGAGTGCAGTCGGAGAGACACTCACCGACGAGAGGGAAGATCATGGCTATCGGAGATGCACCCGTGCTCGAGGCACTTGCCGACATCAACGCCGTCTCCATCGCCCGGACGGAACTGGACGAGCGGACCCTGCTCATGGTCAGGCTCGCGGCGCTCGCCTCCGTCGACGCGCCGGCCGCGTCGTACCTGATGCACATCGGCCCCGCGGCGGAGTCGGGGCTCACGATCGACGACGTGCAGGACGTCCTCGTGGCGGTGGCTCCGATCGCGGGCGCGCCGCGGACCCTCTCCGCAGCCGGGAAGATCACCGACGCGCTCGGGCTCGCGGTTGCGATCATCGAGATGGCCGACGCCCAGGACGCTGAGGACGCCGCGAACGGGGCGAAGACGAGCGCCTGACCCCAGCCCCCGTTGTCGGGCTGAGCCCCACCAGCCGTCGGAACTCCTTCATCCCTGCGGGGTGAAGGAGTTCCGTCATTGGGTGGGAGCCCTGGCGGAACCCCTCGCGGAAGCACCGTTGGAAGCTTCCCTGGAGGCTTCGGTGGAAGCAGCTTCGGTGGAAGCTGGGGCGGCGCCGGCGTGCCTACGCCACGGGGTGAGCCGGCGCATCAGGGGCGTCCGATGCCCGTCCTCGACGGCCCCGTTCGCCGCCGCCGCGGCAGAGCGCACCGGCTTGGCCGGCTCGACCCGCAACTCCGGGAGCAGCTCGTGGCGGCGCACATAGATGTCGACGAGCGCCAGGATGACCGCGGCCACCGGGATCGACAACAGGGCACCAGCCACACCGAACAGCGCCGTCCCGATCATCACGGACGCGAACGACACCGCCGGATGGACGTCGACCGCCTTTGCGCTGATCCGTGGCTCGATGGTGAGGTTCTCGACCTGCTGATAGACGATCGCCCAGATGAGCGCGGCGACGCCGATCCACGGGTTCGGGCTGGCCAGGCCCACGAGCACCGGCAGGATGATCGAGATGTACGTCCCGATCGTGGGGACGAACTGCGCGACGAGGCCGGTCCAGAGCCCCAGGGCCAGCCAGGAGGGCATCCCGATCAGCCAGAACACGAGGGCGCTCGTCGATCCGTTGATCGTCGCCAGAACCACCCGCGCGGAGACGTAGCCGCCGGTCTTGGTCGTCGTCAGGTCCCAGACGGTGCCGAACAGGCGTTGCGAGCGCGCGGGCAGGAGTTGCGCGACCCACGTCCGCAGCCGCGGGCCGTCGGCGGCGAAGTAGTAGATCAGGAAGACCGCGGTGAACGCGTTGAGGAAGAGGCGGAAGCTGAACCCGATCACCCCCACGAAGCCCGCGACGACGTCGTCGGCGTAGCCCCTGGCCTCCTCGGGGGTCAGGGCCAAGGCCCGTTGCACATCCTCGACGGCGTACGACGTCGAGAACGTCCTGTTCACCCAGCCGACGACGTCCTCGAGGACGGCGGGCAACCCGCGGAGCAGGGAGGCGATCTGGGTCAGGAAGAGCCGGCCGAACGCCAGCGCGAACAGGATCAGAAACAGCGCGACGGCCCCCATGACGAGCAGGACCGCGGTCGAGCGCGACGTCCGGCGTTCGAGCCGGCGGACAGCGGGCTCCATCGTGATCGACGTGAACCAGGCCATCAGGATGGTGAAGAGCGCGCCCCCGGCGTCCGTCAGCACGAACCAGCCGAAGGCTCCCACCGCCACGACGGCCAGCACCACCAGGCCGCTGCGCCACACCATCCGCGGCGAGGGTTCCGGCACGCTCCGGACGTCCACCACGCCGGCCAGTTCGTGGCCGTCAGGTGGCGAGGACCCGGCAGCCGGGTCCCTCCTGCCCCACCAAGACATCGTCGGCGCTCCCGCTCAGTGTGGTCAGGAGGGTCCCGGCCCGGCGTTTCACGACGCCAGGATCTTGGCCTTCTGCTGCTCGAACTCGGCGTCCGTGAGGATGCCCGCGGCCTTGAGCTCCGCCAGCTGCTGCAGCTGCGCGAGCCGGTCCTGCGTGCTGGTGGCCGCCGGTGCCGGTGCCGGTGCCGCCGGCGCGGCGTACTGCGGTTGCGGGGCGTACTGCGGCTGGGCGTACTGCTGCTGTTGCTGGGCGTACGCCTGCTGCTGTTGCTGCTGCTCGTACGCCTCGTGCTCGTACTGCTGCTGGTCCTTCTCCTGCCAGCGTCCCGCCTGCCGCCGGGAGACGCGGTTCGAGACCGCGGTCGCCGTGCCTGCGACCACGGCCGTCCGGGCCATTCCACCGATGAGACCCATCGTGTCAACCTTCCCTGCTACCGGCGGCGGACGCCGCCTCGACGTTCTTGGACCCCGTGCCCTGCTGCCCGCTCGCGTCGGCCGCGTCGAGAGCGTCGAGGGCCTCGAGGAGCGCGGGAGCGGGGATGCGGGCCGAGGCGACCAGTCGTGCGCCGTTCTTCATCAGGGCCGTCGCCAGCGGCGCCGCCCAGGTGTTCTCGTACACGAGCAACGCGGCCGAGCTTCCGGCCTCCAGGACGTCGGCCGCCTTCTGCAGGTCGTCCGCGTCCAGCAGCCCCGACGTCGCCCCACGGAAGACGCTGAGCCCCCGCGCGCCGTCATCGAGCTGGCCGATGTCGAGGCTGACGACGCTCCCGTCTTCCCGCTTCTTGACGAACACGAGGTCGAGGACCCGGATGACCCCGCGGTCGACGAGGTCGACGAGGAGGGGAAGTCCCTCGCCCGTGAAGTGGCTGCCCGGGAACTCGACGACCAGGAAGTCGACAGGTCCCAGGAGCAATTGGTCCTGCGAGGTGTCCGTGCTCATACCACTTCTCCTCCTTGTGGCCGGGCGTGCCGACGAGCGGCGCTCTCTCGTCGCTCACGCTGCACCGTTCCTGGACGTGGTCACGTCATCCCGGCCGAATGAGGCGGCGGCGGAGCCGAGCGTCCGCGCCGGGCAGAACTCCCCCGAGGCGGGTGAGTCCGCGGGGCCCCTGGGCCTCTAGCGTCGGTGGTGCAGTGTCCCGGGCTCGCGATGCCCGCTGGGCGATCGAAGCCGCCGCGGGACGCCGCGAGGAGGCCGGAATGGCACAACGGAGTGCGGGCTCGGCGCTGGCCGCCGTCGATGTGGCCATGGGCACCTGTCTCGCCTGCGCCCGCGCTGTCGACCGGGTCGCCGGGCCGCCCGCCCGGTGGTTGCGCCCGCTCGTCCTGCGGGCGCGCGCCGTCGGCACGGCGCTGACCCCGGTGGTGGTCTTCGACGCCGGCAGCAGCCTGCAGCGGACAGGGCAACAGGCCCGGGGCCGGCTGGGCCGGCTGGGCATGGAGCTGTTGGACGCCCTGGTCCCCGTCGTCGTCGACCTGATCCTGGACCGCATCGACCTCACCGCTCTGGTGATGCGCCGGGTCGACCTCGACGCTGTGGCTGCGGGGCTGGACATCGGGAAGATCCTCGACCGGATCGACCTCAACGAGCTGATCGAGCAGCGTGTGGATCTCGATCGGATCGCCGCGGACCTCGACCTCGATGCGGTCACCGCGCGCCTGGACCTCGACGCGATCGCCGCCGGGCTCGACGTCGACGCGGTGGCCGCCCGCCTCGACATCGACCGCGTGATGGCGCGCGTGGACCTCATCGGTCTCGCCGAGTTCGTCGTCGACGGCATCGACCTGCCCCGGATCATCCGGGAGTCGACGGGGTCCGTCGCCTCCGAGGGCTTGCGCGAGGTCCGCACCCGGAGCATGGAGGCGGACCAAGCCCTGGCTCACCTCGTGGACCGGATGCTGCTGCGGCGCGGATCCGGACGGGACCGGGCCGGCCGGAACGGCGCGTCCGACCGGGCGAGCCAGGACGGGGCGGCCGACCGGCCCAGCGCGGGAGGTGCCAGTGCTGATTGAGGAACCCGCCGGCGGCCCGCCAGAACCGCCCCGGGTGGAGACCCCCGCCTCGCCGCCCGTCGGGCCCGTGCCGCGGCCCGTCGTGCCCAGTCCCGCTGTGACCGGTTCCGTCGTGACCGGTTCCGCCGTCCCGGGGTCCGCCGTGCCCCTGGCGGCGCAGCCCCTGCAGGGCCGCCGGGCCGGTCTGGTCACCAGGATCCTCGCGGACAGCGTGGACTTCGCCGTCGTCGCCGGCATCCTCGGGCTGGCTTACCTGGGGGTCTCGGCCGCGTTGTTCATCTGGCGCAGCCGGACGTTCAGCTTCCCGACGCCGTCCTTCCTGCTGGTGCTCGTCCTCGGCGGGATCGTGAGCGTGCTGTACCTCACCGCCACCTGGGGGACGACCGGGCATTCGTACGGCAAGCACGTCCTGGGTCTGCGCGTCGTCGGCCCCTTCGGGCGGGTCCGCATCGCGGGAGCCTTCGTGAGAGCAGTCCTCTGCGTGATCTTCCCCATCGGGCTGGCCTGGGTCCTCGTCTCCCGGCACAACCGTTCCCTGCAGGACGTCGTCCTGCGGACGTCGGTCGTCTACGACTGGCTCGGCGAGGGGTCCGCATCTGCTCCTGCCGAGGAGCGGGGATGAGGGTTGACCCGGCGTGCGGGATGAACCCAGTCATCCGCCAGGGAGGAACCAGGCGGCAGCACGAGCGGCGGAGTATTCCGGCATGAGCGGGATCACCACGAGGTTCGCAGCGCTGGCGCTGGCGGCAGGCATCGCCGTCAGCCTCGCGGGATGCGCTGAGTCCACCCAGTCGAAGACGTGCGCACAGGCCGACAAGGTCCGTTCGTCGATCGAGGACGTGCGGAACGTCAACCTCAGCGAGAACGGCGTCGTGGCGCTGCGGGACTCGGTCGCGCAGGTGAGCTCAGCGCTCGAGCTGCTGCGATCGGAGCTCGGAAGCGCCGCCCAGGCGCAGATCGCGGCGGTGCAGACGGCCGTGGGCCAGCTCCGGACCACCGTCGCCACCGCGGTGGCCGACCCGACGCAGGCGAACCTCGACGCGGTCGGCGCGGCCAGGGACGCGGCGCGCAGTTCCGTCCAGAACCTCGCCACCGCTGTGACCTCCGGCTGCTGAACGCCCGGCAAGAGCGTCTACGGCGATACCACCGGGGGCCGCACCACCTGAGGAGGGCACGTGGCAAGCCAGACGGGACAGAGCCCAGAGCTGGGCGTCGAGGAACGTGCCGAACTGGAACGTCTCCGGGCGGAGGTCGTGCGGCTGCGAGCGGAGTCGCCGACCATCCCGGCGCCGCGCGGGCAGACCGAGCGCCCGCCTCGGCGAGTGTGGCGGCGGATCGCCGCCACCCTCCTGATTCTCGTGGCGTGCGTGCTGGCGCCCCTGTCCGTGGTCGCGGTGTGGGCGCGCAGCGAGGTGACTGACACCGATCGCTATGTCGACACCGTGGCTCCGCTCGCCAAGGACCCCGCCGTCCAGCAGGCCGTCACGAACAACCTCACCAACCTGGTCTTCCAGTACGTCGACGTCCAGGGCATCACCAACCAGGCGCTGACGGCGATCTCGCAGCGGGACATCCTGCCGCCCGCCGTAGCCGCCCAGGTCCAGGCGCTGTCCGGGCCCATCGTGAGCGGCGTCCAGAACTTCGCCCACGACCGGATCGAGCAACTCGTCACCAGCGACGTGTTCGCGCAGGCCTGGGAGGAGGCGAACCGCAGCGCGCACCAGCAGCTCGTCGCCGCCCTCCAAGGGCAGAGCAGCGCGGTGACGGTGCAGAACAACGCGGTCAGCGTCAACCTCGCGACGTTCGTCAACACGGTCAAGCAGCGGCTCATCGACCGCGGGTTCACCCTCGCCGAGCGCATCCCGACCGTGAACGCCAGCTTCACGATCTTCGAGTCCGCGGACGTCGGCAAGGTGCAGAAGGCCTTCAGCCTGCTCGACACCCTCGGCTACTGGCTGCCGTTCATCCTCGTCGCGCTGGCCGGGCTGGGGATCTACCTCGCGCCCAACCACCGGGCGGCCTTCATCTGGACGGGCCTGGGAGCGGCCCTGGCCGGCCTGGTGACCGCACTGGCGCTCCAGTACGCCCGGTCCCGGTACCTGCAGGGAGTTCCCGCGGCCGTGCTGCCGCCCGACGCGGCGTCAGTGATCTTCGACACGATCGTGCGGTACCTGCGCGAAGCGATCCGCTCCCTCGCCCTGGTCGGCCTGATCTTCGCGATCGGTGGGTTCCTCACCGGGCCGTCCGTCACCGCGAGGACGGTGCGCGGATGGTGCGTCAGCGCGATCGCGGCCGCCAAGGGCGGCGCGGAGAGCCTGGGTCTGCGGATGGGCGGCGTGACCCGCTCGTTCGCCCCGCGGGCCCGGTTGGCTGCGCGGGATCATCGTCGCCGTCGCCTGCGCCATCGTGCTGCTCGAGCGCTACCGCACCCCCAGCCTGGTGCTCTGGGTGACCGTCGGCATGCTGGCCGCCCTCGCCGTCGTGGAGTTCCTGGCGGTCGAGCCACGGGCGCGGAGCGGCCCAAGGCCGGAGCCCCTCGCGGTGCCGGCCGTCGCGTCCTGAGCTGCCCGCCATGCCCGGGCCTCTCGTGCTGCGCCGAGCCGCCGCGCTCGCCGCCGAGGCTGTCGTCGTCACGTACCCGCTCGTCCTGATGGACCTGGCCAAGAGGCAACTCACCGCGACCAGGAGGGCAGGGCCCCTGCGGGCACCGGTGAACCAGTTCGCCCACATGCCCCGTTTTCCGCTCGCGAGCTCGGCCCCCGTGGTCACTCCCAACGTCGACACCGTCACGTCGTCCGCGTGGCTCGACCTCTCGGCCGGACCCTTGGTCCTGTCGCTTCCGGACACGGGTGGCCGCTACTACGCCATGCCGATCTACGACGCATGGACGACCGTGTTCGCCACGCTCGGCGCGCGAACCACAGGCACCCGCGCGCGGGAGTACGTGCTCGCCGGGAGCGGTTGGCAGGGGCGGCTGCCGGACGGGATGGCGGTGGTGCAGTCGCCGACCTCACTGGCCTGGATCCTCGGTCACCTCCGCTCGGACGGGTCCCGGGACGACGAGGAGGTCCGCCGCCTGCAGCAGCAGATCCGGCTCACCCCGCTCAGCCGCTGGGCCGGCGACCCGGGGCCCGATGGCGAGGCGCCGCTGCCGCCGCCGGCGATGGTCGCCTCGCCCGTCGCCCAGGTGTCGCGGATGGACCCGCAGGAGTACTTCGGCCGGGTGGCACGTCTGCTGCTGGACAACCCGCCGCACAGCGCCGACCGGGCGCGCGTGGAGCGGATGGCCGCGCTCGGCGTCGGCCCAGGACGTCCCCCGGCCTGGTCCCGCCACGACCGGCTCCTGGTCCGCGAGATCGCCCGAGGCATGGCGAACGGGCTCGCGCAGCTGGAGGCGACAGCTGCACAGGCGCTCTCGTCTCCTTCGTCGTGGAGCTGCCCCTCCGACCTCGGCCCGGCGCCCGGCGGACCCGCTGCTCCGGGCGGCCTGCGCCTGGACCGGTCTCGGCACCTGGCCCCGGCGGGACGGGCTCGTCTACACGACGGACGTCGACGCGCAGGGCAGGCCGCTGACGGGAGAGCACAGCTACGTGTTGCGCCTGGCACCCGGGGCCACTCCCCCGGCCCGGGCGTTCTGGTCCCTCACGGCGCATCCCCGTGACGCGCTGGCCCCGCCGGGAACTCGCGGCCGCCTGGCCGTCGGGAACCGCGACCCGCTGTCGTCCGATCCGGACGGCTCCCTGACGATCCGGCTGCAGTCCGACCCTCCCGAGCGCGGCGCCGGGAACTGGCTCCCCACGCCGGAGGGTGCCGTACGGCCTCGCCCTGCGCCTCTACTGGCCGGAGTCCGCGGCTCTGGACGGCAGCTGGCGGCCGCCGGCCCTCGTGCGGCGGTCCGCCGGGGCGCGCGTGGAGACGCCGGAGGCGCCGGCAAAGGTCGCGGGCCCGGGATGAGGAGGTTCTCGTCGAGCGTCTGACCGGCGAGGCTCTCGTTCCGAGAACGGGTTGACTACCGGCCGGACGGGCAGGTTCGGCCGTCCCGGCCGCCGAGCGGCGCCTGAACCGCCGAACGCCGGCGAGCGTCCAGTCCGCCCCGGACGACGAGATCTCCTGCTGTCGCTCCTCGACCGTGATCGCCGTCCGGTCGATCCGGTACAGCGTCCAGGATCGGGGGACCCCGCGGAGCCTGGTGCTGGTCGCGGTGCCTGCGATCCCCTCCAGCACGCACCCGGGCGAGTCGGCGGCCTCGAACCCGAACCAGGTGGTGGCGGGGATGTGGGTGTGGCCCGCCAGGACGATCTCGGCCCCGCTCTCGGCCAACGCAGCCATGAGCCGGCTGCGCCCCGCGAGACTCGCCAGTCCGGTCGCGGTGATCGGGTGATGGAGGGCGAGCACGCGCACGGCGCCGGGCGGCGCGGCGAGAAGGCACTCGGTCACCAGCTCCGTCTGCCGCCGCGAGACGTGCCCGCTCTTCCACCGCCACCGGGGCATCGAGTGCAGGCCGAGGATGCGGACGCCGTCGGCGTCGACGACGGGGTCGACGTCGAGCCCCACCTGCTCCAGGTACCCGCGGTAGCCGGGGCCGAGGGCCGAGACACGATCGAGCGGCACGTCGTGATTGCCGAGGACGACGAGGCGCGGGGACGGCAACTGCCTGAGGAACTCCGCGGCGGCGGCGAACTCGCGCGGGCGGGCTCGCTGCGTGAGGTCACCGGTGACCACGACCACGTGAGGACGGGCCGCCTGGAGGTCGGCCACCAGCGACTCGACCGCGAGCGCGTCGTGAGCCCCGAAGTGCAGGTCGGAGATGTGCGCGAGGACCACGGGCTCGGCGTCCGGAAGCTGAGCCCCCGCTTCCCCGCTCACGATGCCGCTGCCCGGCGAGCCGGCAGCGCGAGCCGTCCCAATTCGGTCCAGGCCGGCTTGGGGCGCGGAGCCAGGGCACCGGGCCGGTTCCTCGGGACACGGACCCGGAGAGCGGCGGGCCGGATCGTGCACCGGATCGGCGTGTCCATCACCAGGGCCTCGCCGTCCACGCCCACCGGGAGCTCCCCGGCGTCGCTGTCGATCGTGACCTCCGGGCAGGTGGACGCCATCATCGCCCTCGCCCGCCGGCCCCGGGCCAGGCCGACCGCGTCGGCCGTACGCTCCACGTTGATGGCGAGCACGCCGAGCTCTCCCCCGTCGAGGCGGTAGCGGCGGCCCATACCGGCCAGGTCCTCACTCCCGTACGGGTTGTTGCTCACGAGCACGGCGTGCGGGCCGGACACCCGCAGGTCCCCCGCGCGCACCTGCAACACCGGTCCCCGCTGCCGGGTCAGAAGCTCAGGCAGCATGTCGAGGCTGGTCCGGATCTTGTCGTTCCGGTAGGCGGGGCTCTGGACGACGGCCGCGTAGACGCCGAACGAGGCGTTGTTGACGAACGTCCGGCCGTTGATCGTCCCAAGGTCGATGTGGAGCTCGACCCCGTCGGTCAGGGCGTCGAGTCCCGCCGCCGGGTTCTCGCGGTCGAGCCCCAGGTCGAGCGCGAAGTGGTTGCGCGTGCCCGCCGAGAGAACCATGAACGGCAGGTCGTGCTCGGCCGCGACGGCCGCGACGAGGGCCTGGGTGCCGTCGCCGCCGGCGACACCGAGCAGGTCGGCGCCGTCGGCCACGGCCGCCCGCGCCAGCTCGGTGACGTCGACCCCGGGACGGTCGAGCAGGGCGACCTCCGCCCCGAGCTCCTTGGCCTTGTCCACGAGCCCGAACCGGTCCACCTTGCCGCCGCCCGACTTCGGATTCATGATCAGGAACGGCCGGCGCGGAGGAGGGGTCTGATGCTCCTCGGGCGCGTACTCCGTCACCAGCTCGCTGAACGCCGCCCGCCCGGTCGCGCCCGACGCAACCCACAGTGCCACGTCGACGACCACGACCCAGAGCAGACCGGCCCGGACGAAGACCACGAGCAGGACCACGGGCGCGACGACGACGAGCGCCCCGGCGAGCACGCGCACGACTCCACGGTGCGTCAGGAACCACCACAGCCCCGCCGCCGTCACGACCAGCCCCGCCACCCCGACGAGCACGAGGCCGAGGGCGCCGCGCAGCCCCGCGGCCACGAGCGGCAGAAGCGTCGCCGCCGCCGCCAGGAGCAGCGCGAGCCGCGCGAGCCAGCGGGAGCGGGAGCTCGCCTTCGCGGCACGCGAGGAGGAGACCGGCGTCTCCGTCCGCCCGCTCGTCATGCCGTGCTCAGTGCCGTGGCCGGAGGTCGTCCGGACCGCCGTAGTCGCCACCTGGGGTGACCACGGTGCCCGCCTTGCCCTCCAGGATCAGTGGTGCGTCCTCGAGCGCTCCGATCGCTGCCATGTCGCCCGTGACCTCGACGAACCGGCACACAGCCTCGACCTTCGGCCCCATCGAGCCCGCCGCGAAGTCCTCCCGCCGCAGAGCCGCCGGCGTCGCCCGGGTCACCGGCGTCGCGTCGGGCGTCCCGTAACCCCTGATGACGTTGGGCACGTCGGTGAGAAGCAGCAGGGCATCGGCCTCGAGAGCCTCCGCAAGGACCTCCGTGGCGAGATCCTTGTCGACCACGGCCTCGACGCCGCTCAGCTTGCCGGCCTCGTCCCGGACGACGGGAACGCCGCCGCCTCCGGCGCACACCACCACCGCGCCCGAGGTCAGGAGCAGCCGGACGATCCGCGTCTCCACGACTCGGACCGGGGCCGGCGAGGGGACGACGCGGCGCCAGTAGTTCCCGTCGTGCTTGACCACCCACCCTCGTTCGGCGGCCAGCTGCTGCGCGGTCGCCTCGTCGTAGACGGGCCCCACGAACTTCGTCGGGGCGCTGAAGGCGGGGTCGGCCGCGGACACCAGGGTCTGGTTGATCACGGACGCGACCTGCCTGCCGGGCAGCACGTTCTGCAGTCCCTGCATGAGCCAGTACCCGATCATGCCCTGGGTCTGGGCGCCGAGGACATCGAACGGGTACGGCCGTTCGAGCTGCGGATCCGCGGCGCTCTCCAGGGCGAGCAGCCCCACCTGCGGCCCGTTGCCGTGCGTCACCACGAGCTCGTGCTCGGCCGCGAGCGGCGCCAGCGCGCGGACCGCCCGGCCGGCGTTCGCGTGCTGGACCGCGGCGTCCGGCTTCTGCCCCCGCTCCAGCAGGGCGTTGCCGCCGATCGCGACGACGATGCGCATCTCGTCAGACCCTCCCTCAGGCTCCCAGCGTCGCGACCATCACGGCCTTGATCGTGTGCATCCGGTTCTCGGCCTGGTCGAAGACGATCGAGTGCGGCGACTCGAACACCTCGTCCGTGATCTCGAGAGCGTCCATGCCCGTGTGCTCGAAGATCTCCTGGCCGACCTTCGTCTTGCGGTCGTGGAACGCAGGCAGACAGTGCAGGACCTTGACGGCCGGATTCCCGGTGGCCCGGACCACGTCCATGCTGATCTGGTACGAGCTCAGCTGGGCGATCCGCTCGTTCCAGGCCTCCTTCGGTTCGCCCATCGACAGCCAGACGTCCGTGTAGAGGAAGTCGACGCCACGGACCCCCTCCCCCATGTCCTCGGTGTGCGTGATGCGAGCGCCCGTGGCCTCCGCGATCCGGCGCGCCTCCTTGATCACCTCGTCGTGGTTCCAGCGCTCCTTCGGCGCGACCATGCGGACGTCCATGCCCATCATGGCGCCGGTGACCAGCAGCGAGTTGCCCATGTTGTTCCGGGCGTCGCCGCAGTAGGCGAAGGCGATCTCCTGGTCGTTCTTGGGGGTGTGCTCCCGCATCGTGAGCATGTCGCAGAGCGTCTGAGTGGGATGCCACTCGTCGGTCAGGCCGTTCCACACCGGTACGCCCGCGTAGTGGGCGAGGGTCTCCACGGCGTCCTGGGCGAAGCCCCGGTACTGGATGCCGTCGTAATACCGGCCCAGCACCCGGGCGGTGTCCTCGATCGACTCCTTGTGGCCCAGCTGCGACCCGGTCGGATCGAGGTACGTGACGTGGGCGCCCTGATCGTGGGCGGCCACCTCGAAGGCGCAGCGCGTGCGGGTCGACGTCTTCTCGAAGATGAGGGCGATGTTCTTGCCTCGCAACCTCGGGACCTCGGTGCCCGCGTACTTCGCGCGCTTGAGGGCGGCAGCGAGGTCGAGCAGGAAATGCCACTCGGTGGGCGAGTAGTCGAGCTCCTTGAGGAAGCTGCGATTGCGGAGGTTGACGGGCATGGCCTCTTGTCTCCTAGACGTCGCGTGCGATCAAGCTTTCGATCAAGCTTTCGATCAAGGGTTCGATCAGGCGGGATCAGGCGGGATCGGGCGGGATCAGGCGTCGCGTTCGATCGGGCAGGTCATGCAGCGCGGGCCGCCACGCCCCCGGCCGAGCTCACTGCCCGCGATGGTGATGACCTCGATGCCGTTCTTGCGCAGGTAGGTGTTCGTGGTGACGTTCCGCTCGTACCCCACGATGACGCCCGGCTCGACGGCGAGGAAGTTGTTCCCGTCGTCCCACTGCTCCCGTTGCGCGGCCCGCGTGTCCTCGTCCGTCTTCAGGACGGTCACCTTGTCCAGGCCCAGTGTCTGACCGATCGCGTCGAAGAGGTCGTCGTTCGCGACCACCTCGAGCCCGTCCGGGTCGTCCGGGCTCGCAGCAGGCAGCACCGTCCAGGAGCGCGGCGTCTCCTCCAGGTACGGGTACATCACGAACGTGTCCCGGCCGATCATCGTCATCACCGTGTCGAGGTGCATCATCGCGTGGCTGTGGGGCAGCTCGATGGCGATGATCTTCGTGGCGCCGCCGTTGGCGAACAACGAGCGGGCCAGGTTCTCCACGCCCATCGCCGTGCTGCGCTCGCCGAGACCGATCATCACGGCGCCGTTGCCGAGCACGTGCATGTCGCCACCCTCGAGGGTGGCCGGCTGGTGCGAGGCGTCGTCGCCGCCGTACCAGATCTGGAAGTCCGCCGCCGCGAACATCGGGTGGAACTTGTAGATCGCGGTGCTGTGGACCGACTCCCGCAGCCGGGCCGGCATCGCCATGGGGTTGATGCTGACGCCCTGGTAGAGCCAGGCCGAGTTGTCCCGCTGGAAGAGGTGGTTCGGCAGCGGCGTGAGCAGGAACTCGTCGCGGCTCATGAGCTCCCAGCGCAGGCTGTTGGCCGTGAGGTGGGCGAGCTCGCTCTTCAGGATGCCGCCGATGAGGTAGTCCGCGAGCCGCTCGCTGTCGGCCTGCTCGCCGAGCGCCCGCAGCGGTGGCACCAGGGTCGGGCCGACCGTGTCATCGGTGATGATCCGGTCGAGCACCCATTCCCGCGCCTTGGGGTCCTCGAGCACCTCGGCGAGCAGCTGCGCGAAATAGTGCACCTTCACACCGCGGTCGCGCAGTGCCTGCGCGAAGGCGTCGTGTTCCTCCCGGGCGCGCTTGGCCCACAGAATGTCGTCGAACAGCAGGCTCTCCACGTTGTCGGGGGTCAATCGGGACAGTTCGACCCCCGGACGGTGCAGGATCACCTGCCGGAGCCGGCCGACCTCGGAGTCGACGTGGAAGGTCATGACGATCGCCGTCCGTTCTGCTGGCGCGGGAGATTGCTCTGTGAAGACATCTGTGCAGACATCACTTGTAGGCGGGCACGGGTGGCGGCTCGGTCATCCGGCTCCGCATGGAGAGGTAGACCGGGATCCCCAGGAGGAACGCGGCGCCGGCCATGAGGAACGGGCCCCAGACCACGTACCAGTTCTCCTGCCCCGTGTTGCGGGAATACCAGATGAACAGGATCGAGAAGATGAGCGCGACGACCGCGACCGTGACGTCGCGCGCGAATCTCGGTGTGTGCACCGCGCGCTGGTCCTCGCGCCGCCACTTCAGCTGGGCGAGCGCGGAGAACGCGTACGGGATCGCGGCCGTGATGCCGCTCATCAGCACCAGGGTGGTGAAGACGGTGGCGCCGCTGGCGCCCAGATAGCTGAACACCATCGCGACGCTCGCCAGCACGGTCGAGGCGATGATGCCCACGGCCGGGACGCCTCGGCCGGAGAGCCGCCCGAACGGCGTCGGGAACAACCCGTCCTTCGCGGCCGCGAGGGGCATCTCGGCGCAGATCATGGTCCAGCCGTTGAGGGCGCCGAAGCCCGAGACCACGACTGCCGCGGCCACGAGGTACCCGGCCCAGGTGCCACCGACGACGGTGTTCGCCGCCACCGAGTAGGAGGCGCTGTTGACGTCCTTGGCGAGCTCCGACGTGGGCACGATGCCGAACACCGCGGTCAGGGACAGCAGGTACACGACGGCGGCGGCGAGCGTACCGAAGATCGTCGCCCGGGGGACGTTCCGCTCCGGGTCCCGGACCTTGGCCGCCGCCACCGCGGCCGTCTCGACCCCGAGGTAGCTGAACAGGCAGATGGCCATCGCGCTGCCGATCGCGCCGACCGTGGACTGTCCGCTGACGTTCGCCGGGGAGAAGTTGGCGGTGCTGATGAAGAACAGCCCCAGCGTGGACATCAGGACGAGGGGGATGAACTTGATGACCGTCGTCCAGAGCTGGACCGCGCCCATGTTCTTGACCCCGGAGAGATTGACCGCCGCCGGCAGCCACAGGCCGACCAGGGCGATGACGATCGACCACCCGGTCAGGTGGCTCTTGTTCACGAACTCCTCGACGTAGAACACCCAACCGGTCACGATGGCGGCATTCCCCGCCCAGGCCGTGATCCAGTAGGACCACGCGTTCATGAAACCGACACCGTTCCCGAAGGCGACCCGGGCGTACGCGTACGGGCCGCCGTCGGCGGGGAGCCGGCGTGAGAGCGAGGAGAACATCAGCGCGAGGGCCAGCGCGCCGACGGTCGTGAGCACCATCGCGATCAGGCTGATGGGCCCGATTCCCGCGAGCGAATACGGCAGGTTGAAGATGCCGACCCCGATGATGCTGCCCACAATGAGCGCGGTCGCCTGGGGCAGGGCCAAGGTGCCCCGTGCTTCCGGTGCGGACTGACTGTGTTCCGGCTTGACCTCGACCATGCCCTATCTCCCGTCAGGCGTCGCCCTACCCGCGGAACGGCCGCTTCCTGGTTCGTCGCCGAGCCTCGCCCGGGAGCACGATCCGGAGCCTCATCCCAGGCGGATGAAGTCGCCACGCACCTCGTTCGGTTTCAGTGGGGCGACGATTCCTCGCGGTGCGCACGCGGGGAGCGACGGCCGAGGAGGAGCCCCAACCATGACGAGTTCGCAGACGAGCACGCGAGCCGCGGTGCCCGCGCAGCTCGACTTCCACACGCTCTCGATCCCCGAGACCCTGGCCGCCGAAGAGGTCGACGAGCAGCGCGGCCTGAGCACGTCGCAGGCCGAGGAGCGGCGGCGGACGTACGGCCCGAACCGGTTCGCCGAGGGCGAGCAGGAGCCACGCTGGCGCGCGTTCCTGCGGCAGTACGCCGACCTCATGCAGATCGTGCTGGTCGTCGCCGGCCTGGGCAGCATCTGGCCGCTCAAGGAGTACGGCACCGGCCTCGTCCTCCTCGCTCCTGACCCTGTTCAACGCCGTGCTGGGCCTGCAGCAGGAGGGCAAGGCGGCAGCGGCCGTCGCGGCCCTGCAGAAGATGATGATCGTCAAGGCGAAGGTGCGCCGCGACGGCCGCCTGGTCGAGCTCGCCGGCCGAGGACCTCGTCCCCGGGGACGTGGTCAACATCGAGGCCGGCGACCTCGTCCCGGCCGACGGCCGGCTCCTGCGGGCGGCGACCCTCGAGATCGCCGAGTCGGCTCTCACCGGCGAGAGCGTCCCGGTGTCCAAGGGCATCGAGTCGGTGCCGCTGGCCGACACGCCGCTCGGCGACCGCACCGACATGGTCTACATGAACACCAACGTCACCCGGGGCGCCGGCACCTTCGTCGTGACCGCGACCGGCATGTCGACCGAGGTGGGGCACGTCTCGGGCATGCTCCAGGCCCAGGACGACAGCGAGACCCCGCTGACGCGGCAGCTCGCCGCGCTGACCAACCAGATCCTCATCATCGCCGGCATCGCCCTGCTCGTGACGGTGGTCATCAACCTGGCCCGGGGGAACGACTTCACGGTCGTGTTCACCGCGGCGATCGCCTTCGCGATCTCGGCCATCCCGACCGGCCTGCCCGCCGTCGTCACGGCGATCCTCTCGCTCGGCACGCGGATGCTGGCCGACGCCAACGCCATCGTGAAGCGGCTGCGGTCGGCCGAGACCCTCGGCTCCACCTCGGCCATCAACTCCGACAAGACCGGCACCCTCACCCTGAACCAGATGACGGCCGTGGAGATGACCCTTCCCGGACGCCGCTACACCGTCTCCGGGAGCGGCTACTCGACCGAGGGCAGCGTCAAGCACGTCTTCGGCCAGCCCGAGGTCTCCCTCGACGCGTTCCTCCTGCCCATGGCGCTGGCCTCGGACGCCTCGGTCCGTGACGGCGTGATGGTCGGCGACCCCACCGAGGGGGCGCTGGTCGTGCTCGCCGAGAAGGGCGGCCTCGACACCGAGGACACCCGGGAGCTCTACCCGCGGGTCGCCGAGTTGCCCTTCGACGCCGCCTACAAGCTGATGGCGACGTTCCACCGGATGACCGACGAGCTCGGCCGCGACGTCGTCCGCTGCTTCGTCAAGGGCGCGCCCGACCAGCTGCTGGCACGCGCCGCCTACACGCTGGACCCCGTCGACCTGCACCCGATCCGCGCCGACGAAGGCTTCCGGGCCCGGTACATGGAGGAGAACCAGCGCCTCGGCGAGCAGGGCCTGCGCGTGCTGGCCACTGGCCGCAAGGACTTCGACCCAGCCGGGTTCGACCCCGGCGGCGACCTGCTCGCCCAGCTCGAGGGCCTGACCGTCCTCACGCTCGTCGGGATCGAGGACCCGCCCCGTCCGCAGGCGAAGGCCGCCATCGCGAAGGCGAAGGCCGCCGGCATCCAGGTCCGCATGATCACCGGCGACCACAAGGTCACGGCTCAGGCGATCGCCGACCGGCTCGGCATCGAGGGGCGGGCCATCAGCGGGGCCGAGTTCGGCGACATGTCGGACGACGAGCTGATCCAGGCCATCGACGGGGTGGGCGTCATCGCACGGGTCACCCCGGAGCACAAGGTCCGGCTGGTCGAGACGCTGCAGCGCAAGGGGCACATCGTCGCCATGACCGGCGACGGCGTGAACGACGCGCCGGCCCTGAAGAAGGCCGACATCGGCATCGCCATGGGGATCACCGGCACGGAGGTCACGAAGGAGGCCGCCGCCATGATCCTCACCGACGACGACTTCGCGACCATCGTCCACGCCGTCGAGCTCGGCCGCGGCCTCTACGACAACCTGCGCAAGTACGTGTTCTTCCAGATGGGCGCGCTGATCGGCTTCATCGTCACGTTCCTGGGCGCGAGCATCTTCAACATCGCGGCCGGCGTCCCGTTCCTGCCCCTGCAGACCCTGTGGGTGAACTTCACGACGCAGGTGTTCCAGGCGATCGGCCTGGGCTACGGCAAGCCGGCGCCGGATCTGATGGCGCGCAAGCCCCGTCCCGCCGACGAGAAGATCCTCCCCCGCGATCGGCTGGCCTGGCTCAGCGTCCTCGGCCTCGTCCTCGGGATCGGGACCCTCGCCGTCATCGGCTGGTCCGAGCATGCCCACGGCACGGACGTGGCCCGGACCATGGGCCTGACCACGTTCTCCCTGTTCAACCTCTTCCTGTCGTTCACCGTCAGGGACGACGTGCGCTCGGTGTTCTCCCTCGACACCTTCGACGACCGCCGGTTCGTGCTGATGAGCGGCATGTCCGTGGCGGCGATCGTGCTGGCGACCGAGTTCGGGCCGTTCCAGCGTCTGCTCCAGAGCGTCGAGCTCGACCTCGGTCAGTGGCTCGTCTGCATCGCCGTCGCCTCGTCGATCATCTGGGTGACCGAGATCTACAAGCTGTTCGCCCGCCGTCGGGTCGCCTCCCTGCCCCCGTCGCCCCCACCGGCGGCCAGGGTCGCGGCGCACTGCCGCGGTGTGAGGCCCTGCTGCCGGCGCCGTCGGCCAGGCGTCTTCGGGGTCGGACGCAACGGACCGGCCCGGCTGCCCCGGCAGCCGAGCCGGTCCGGCACCCGGCCCATCCGACGGCGACGGCGGGAGCGACGCGGATGGGCCGGGTGGCTGGGCGATCGCAGGAGGATTCTCGGCTGGGGTGGTCAGAGCAGGCCGAGCTCGCGGGCCCGGCGGACGGCCTCGTTGCGCCGCTCGGCCGCCAGCTTGCGCAGGATCGCCCGGACGTGGGTCTTGATGGTGTTCACCGACAGGAACATCCGGGCCGCGATCTCCTCCGTGGGGAGGAGCTGGTCGAGGTAGACCAGGACCTCGGCCTCGCGCTTGGTGAGCGGCTGGATGAGGACGTCCGCCTCCGCGCTCCCCGCGGGCGGGGCACTGTGCGGGCCGACCGGCGCTTCCTGACGCGGCGGTGGGACGGTCAGCGCTGGGGGCGACGCAGCGGACGGCCTCGGGATGCGGATGGTGCCGGCGCTGATCGATGAGGGCTCGCACCCGTACCGGTGCCTCGTCGAACGGGCGACGCATGCCCTCGGCCGACGCGAGGCGCAGAGCCTCGTCGACCGCCAGCGCGGCCGCGTCACCCCGTGAGAGCGCGAGGGCGCTGGCGGCGCCGAGCAGGTTGGCCTCGACGAGGAGCTCGACCGGGGCGGCTGACTGCCGCGAAGACCTGCCGTGCGGTTCGCCAGCTCTCCGTCGCGCCGTCGGCCGCGAGCTTGATCCACCCGTGCGCCAGCAGGGACTCGAGGGACCCGTGGCTGACGGAGCGACGGACCAACGCGTCGGCCTCGTCCGTCCTGCCCTCCTCCAGGAGCACCCGAGCCTCGGCAGCCTCGAGCCGGTGAGGACAGCCAGGACGGCGTGGAGGCGCTCGAGCGGTCGCTCCAGTGGCGGAACAGGCGCAGAGCCGCGGGCAGGTGGCCGCCGAGCCGCAACAGGCGGCTGCGCACGAGCACGAGGGCCGCACTCGTGACGGGGTCGAAGCCGCCGCTCCCCTCGGCCTGTGCGGCCCGCACGTGTGCCGCCGGCCGGGTCGAGCTCACCGCGGTCGGCTGGCCACCCAGGCGAGCGCCACGTGCGCTGCGCACGTCCCCAGCGGGGCGGCGCCGCGTGCTCGGCGGACGGGCCGCTCGCGTCAAGGGCCTCCTGCAGCGGCCTCGACCGCTGCGGTGAGGTCGGCCGGCCGACGCCTCCACGAGCGCCAGCTGCGCAAGGGCGTAGCCGCGCAGCACCGTGCTCCGCCCGGCCGGCACCGCCCCGACGACACTGCGGAACATCTCGCGCGCGAAGGCCAGCTCCCCCAGCAGGAACCCGCCCCGGGCAGAAGCGAGCAGTGCCAGGGCTCCGACGTCCGGGTCGGACGGTGCGCCGGCTTCCGCGACCAAGGACTGGACGAGGGCGGCGCCCGACGAGCGCCTCCTGCGCCATCCCCGCCGACCGCGGCCCTGATCATCCTCGTCGACGGCCACCGCCAGCGGGAGGGCGGCTCCCCGGCGCCGTCGAGGTCCGTCACCAGCTCGCCCGCACGGGCGAGCTGCTTGTCGGCGGCGACCAGGTCGCCCTGCTGGACGGCGAGCGCGGCCCGCGCGACGGCGGCCGCGGGGCCGGACGTCGCCGCGGGCATCCGGGCGAAGGTCTCGGCGAGGCCGTCGGCCGGGCCGGCGGCGAGCAGCCGGCCGACACCGTGCTCGAGGACGAGGAGCTGCGCCGCCTCCTCCCAGTCCTCGGCCACCGCGTACTGGCGCATCGCCTCGCTCGTGCGCCCGGACTCAGCGAGCCAGCGAGCCGCCTTGCGGTGCAGGCGGCGCGTCCTCGTCGGGGACTGGTGGCGCAATCTGCGCCCGCAGCAGGTCCCGGACGAGCGGGTGGTACGCGTACGCCTCGCCTCCGTCCCGGCCCGCGCTGCCGGCGACCACGTCCACGAAGACGCTGGCCTGGGCGAGTTCGCGTAACGTCGGCGCGGCCTCCCGCGAGCCCGAGAGCACGACGGCGAGCTCGGGGTAGAGGACGTCGACGACGCTCGTCGACAGCAGCAGGTCGCGGACCCCGGGCGGTTGCGGCGTCCAGCACCTCGGTGCGGAAGTAGAGGGCGATGTCCGTGCCGGCGAAGTCGACGGCGTCGTCCAGCTGGCCGCCGCGGCCGTCCTCGACGCCCGACCAGTCGCAAGCCCGCCGCCCACCCCCGCGTCCGGTACGAGAAGGCGAGCACCGCCGTGTCCGACAGCTCCGGCTTGCGCCCGGCGAGCAACTGGCGGGCCTCGTCAGGCGTGAAGGCGAGCTCGGGGAACCGGATCTCCGTGACCGACCGGGCAAGGCGGTACTGCGGCAGCGGGAGGTTGGGATCGACCCTGGTGACCAGCACGAGCCGAAGGCGTCCCGCGGAGTGCCCGAGGAGGAAGTCCAGGTCGTCGAAGATCTGCTGCCGGGTCAGCGCCTCCGCGTTGTCCAGGACGAGGACGATCGGCGCCGACCGCTCGGACAGCGCGGCCGCCAGCCGGACCAGCAGCGAGTGCTCGACGACCTCGTTGCGGTCCGGCGGCCTCATCTTGCCGCTGTCCAGGCCCGCCCGCGCCAGGCCGGCGAGCACGTACGACCAGAAGACGCCGGGCTGGTGGTCCTCCTCGTCCAGGCTGATCCAGACGAGCGGCCCGGGAGCGTCGCCGCTCGCCGCCCACATGCTCACGAGCACGGTCTTGCCCGACCCGGCCGGAGCGCTGACCAGAGTCAGCGGGCCGCGAACTGCGCTGGTGAGACGCTCGAACAGCCGAGGTCGAGGCACCACCGGCGCCTTGGCCGCGGGCACGAGGAACTTCGCGGTCATGATC
Organism: uncultured Actinomycetota bacterium; assembly: GCA_963786765.1. Taxonomy (GTDB): domain Bacteria; phylum Actinomycetota; class Actinomycetes; order Actinomycetales; family Kineosporiaceae; genus DATKNA01. Next base: position 140,499 of record CAWBAJ010000007.1, read on the forward strand.
GGATCACCGGAGGGCGTGGTGGCACGCTCCGGCACCTCCATGCCAGCAGACCATCGCCGTCGACCCCTCACTGTCGGCGGCAGCGCGCCTCGCCGCCGCCCACGGGTCACTCCCGTTGATCTCACCCTGGGGTCGGAGGATGAAGCCCTCATCACCCACATGGGGCGAAACATGGAAGGCCGTGGATGTCGAGCGGTGGACCGACTAAAGCTGGGCCTTTGCCTCTGATCACTTGACCCCTCCACCTCGAATGTGTCAAGACGTAGGAGTCGTCCCGGCACCCGGGATGCAGGACCGCGCCGCGGCCGTGGCCGTTCGTCCGGACGGGCGGAGGAGGTGCGCCGTGCAAGGCTCATCCGGACACGCCCCGCCTCCCACCGTCCGGGGACACACCCTCGATCCACCGGGCCGACCTGGTACGCCGGCTGTCCTCGGTCCCCGATGACGTGGCGCTGGTCCTCGTCGTCGCTCCGCCGGGCTATGGCAAGACGACCGCGGTGGGCCAGTGGGCGGCGGACGACGTGCGAGCCGGGTGGCCTGGCTGACCGTCACCGGGCAGACATCAGGACCGGCGACGCTTCGTGCACGACCTCGCGCTCGCCCTGGAGCTGGCTCGAGGCGCAGGGGACGGCCTCGGGCGACTGCGCCGCATCGCTCGCTGCCGCGATCGGCGGACGCAGGCGGCGGCACGGCTGGCCTCCGCCGCCGCCGCCGCCGGCCGCGGCGGTCACGATCGTCCTCGACGACCTCCACCTGCTACGCACTCGCGCGGCGCTCGACCTGGTGCTCGCCGTCGCTGTGCGGCTGCCCCCGGCTACAGGATCGTCGTCATCGCCGATCGGCGGCCACGGCTGCAGATCGGGCGGCTGCTCAGCGAGGGGCGATGCCTCGATGTCGGCCCGGACGAGCTGGCGTTCTCCCGGGAGGAGACGCAGGCCCTTCTCGCGGCGTCCGGCGTCGACCTGGACGGCGAGGCTGTCGACGAGCTGCAGCGGCGGACGGAGGGCTGGGCGGCGGGGCTGCACCGCGCGGTGCCGCGCCCTGACGGCCCGAGGTACTCGCGCGCGACGTGCGCGAGATCGCGGGAGCAGCCGCTCCATAGCGGACTACTTCAGCCGCGAGGTGCTCTCCTTGCTCTCGGTCGACGCCGTCAGGTTCCTGATGCGGACCGCCGTTCTGGATCGTTTCTGCGGTTCCCTGTGCGACGCCGCTCTTCGCTCGACCGGGTCCGCCGCCGTGGATCGGACGAGGTCGCCGCGCTCGGGCTCTTCCTGGTCCCCCTGGACGATCGCGGCGAATGGTTCCGCTACCACCGGCTCTTCGCCGAGATGCTGCGCAGCGAGCTGCGGCGCCGGGAGCCCGGCGAGGACCGGCGCATCCTCCAGGAGGCGGCGCTGTGGTACGAGAGGCAGGGCTTGCCCGAGGAGGCGGTGCGGCACGCGCTGGCCGCCGCGGACGCCGTCCTCGCCGCACGCTTGATCGCCGCTCATACCCAGGAGCTGAACAGCCGGGGGCGGATGCGGGCAGCTGCGGTCGCTGCTCGAGCGGCTCGACCAGCACATCCTCGAGCGCTACCCACCCCTCGCCGTGATGGCGGCCTGGATCTGGGCCCTCACCGGCGACGCGCTCCAGGCCCGCTGGGCCCTGCCGTGTGGCCGGACAGGGCACCTTCGACGGGCCGATGCCGGACAGGTCCGCGTCGTTGGAATCGGGAATCCTCCATCATCCGGGCCGCGCTGGCGCCCGATGGCGTCGACGAAATGCTGGCCGACGCCCGCCGCGCGGTCGCGCTCGAACCGTTGGGTAGCCGGTGGCACACACTCGCCCGGCTGCTGGAGGGTGCGGCCCAGCTTGGTCGCCGGGTCGGTCCCCGAGGCGAACGCCGCCTTCGAGGACGCCGCCCGGGCCGGCGGTGCGAAGCAGCGACCGGGTGCGTCCTTCGCGTTGGCCATGCGCGCCCTGACTGCCGCAGCCGACGGCGACTGGGCCACCGCTGCCTCCTGTGCGCACGAGGGCTCAACGACTCGTGGACGAGACCCTCTGGGACAGCATGGCGAGCGTCACGGTCTTCGCCGCGGATGCGCAGGTGGCGCTGCACCGGGGGAACACCCGGCGGGCCCTGTACCAGTTGCGGGAGGCGGAGCGCCTTTATCAGGATCCGTCACCCGTCGCCTTCCCGTGGCTGGCCGTCCACGTCGCGATCGTCCTCGGCCGGCTCCAGCTCGGCCTCGGGGACGCGGCCGCGGCCGAGAGCAAGCTGGCCGAGGCGCGCCGGGCCCTGGCGCTGCTGCCGACGCCAGGGCGTCCTGAACGGTCAGGTCGAGTCCTTCGCGTCTCAGCTCGAGTCCGGCGCCGGCGACCGTGAGGCGGACGGGGAAGCCGGACTGACGAAGGCGGAGCTTCGGGTCCTGCGGCTGCTGCCGACGCACTACACCCTCGGCGAGATCGGCGCCGAGCTCGTCGTGTCCAGGAACACGGTCAAGAGCCAGGTCGCGGCCGATCTACCGTAAGCTCGACGTCGCCAACCGTGCCGAGGCCGTCCGCCGGGCCCAGGAGTCCGGGCTCATACCACCGCAACCACGATGAGCTCGCGCCACCTCGGGGGACGAATGCCGGAGGGCACCGATACGGGAGGGGATGGGATGACGACACTGCTCGTCCTCGGCTTCCCATATCCGACCAGCGCCAACGCTGCGGTCGAGGACATCCTGCTGCAGGAGCCCGAGCTCGCCGGCGAGCCCGAGGCGGTCGCAGTCGTGACCCGTGACGACGGGCGCGGCCTCCACATCACGACGAACCACATCGTGGGAAGGCTGGGGCGTAGGTTCTTCTGGCACCTCCTCGTCACCGCCCTCGTCCTCCTGCCGCAAGCGGGCACGCACGCCGAGGCGGACCTCGAGGACCTCTCGCAGCGGCTGGCTGCGCTCGGGCTCGACGCCGCCGTTCCAGGACCGGCTGCGGACGATGCTCGCCCCGGACACCTCTGCGCTGTTCCTGCTCGTGACCGAACCCGTTCCGGCGGACACGCTGACCTCGCTGGGACGTTTCGGGGGCAGGCTGCTGGCGGCGTCGCTCGTCCCCGACGTCGAGGCCGGGCTGATGCGGGCCCTCCACCCGACCGACGGGTTCCGCTGGAACGGACCGACCACCTGACCGAGGGCTGACCTGCGAACTCCGGGCCTAGCGGCCGAGGTGCTTGCGTTCGCGCGGGCCTACCGGCAGGCCTGGGATGGCGACGGCCAGGAAGGGGCCGACGAGCTGCGTGCGGTCGCGGGCAGCGGCGGCGACCTCCAGCAGGCGCCCGTCGTCGAGCCGCAGGACCAGGCAGAGCGACGTCGCGCCCCAGCCCGCGCACCTCACGGCGCCGCAGCTCGCGCAGCGGCTCCGCCGGGGTACGCACCGGCAACGGTGTGACCTGCACCTTCACCAGGCCCCGTCGAACGATCAGCACGTCGTGGCACCAGGTGGCCCGGCACCTCCACGCGGGCCAGCGGATGTGCCGGGTCGCGGACTCGACGGGAGCCCACCTGGTCCTGCACTTGAAGCTGAGCATCCCGTCGGGAAAGCGGTAGCTCCTGGCCATTGCCACGCGTTCCGCCGACCGTGAGCATCAGGACCGCGAGGACGATCAACCCGCTCATGGCGCTCCCCTCTCACCGAGCATCGCGACCGGGAACGACGTTCCGGCCGACGGGAAGCCCGACCGGTCGGAACGTCGAGGGCCTGGGCCCGGCGGCTCAGATGCTCTGCATCTCCCGGCCGTGGACGGTCACGGCGTAGATGACGATGGCGTCGAAGACGATCAGGAGCGCGGACCACAGCGGGTAGGCGTTCATGAAGCTGAAGTTGACGAGGATGCTCAGCAGGGCCACCACGACGGCCACGGCGCGTGCCCACGTCTTGCCGGTGAAGAGGGCCACGCCCGTGCCGGCGACCAGGAGGCCCGCGATGATCTGGATCCAGCCCCATCCGGTGTAGTCGACGCTGACGACGAGCCCGCTGCTCCGCACGAGGTAGTAGCTGTCCTTGAACAGGGCGACGAACCCTTCGAGCACGTGGAGCAGCCCGATGGTGACCATCATCACCGCCCCGAAGACGACCCAGCCGACCCAGCCGGTGGGCTCGGGGGTCCTTCGGGTCGGACGACCCGGGGCGGGAACCCGTGCCCCGACGCCCGGGGACGAACTTGTGTCGGTCATCTCTTCTCCCTGGTCGATGGTGATCCGAGCATCGCGAGCGGACCCCCGCGTCGCCTCATCCCGGACGGGTGACGGATGCGCGCGGATCCGGTCCGGCCGGCGCCGGGCCGATCACGTCATGGCCACCGGGGCCGGGTCCTCCAGCACGTCGGCGAGACGGTCGGCAGCCAGCTCAGCGCGGGTCTGCGCGGCCGCCCATGCCTGCATGTCGGGCGCGGCGGCGCGCAGGTCGAGCGCCGCCGCCGTGTCGGCAAGCGCGGATCGCAGCGTCCCCACGTCCCTGCGACGCACGTCGTCCGGCGCGTTCCGCCCGAGGGCCGTCAACGTCTCGTCCAGCTCGAGGAAGCGCGGACGCGCCGCGGGCCACGCGACGGCGGTGGCGGAGGGGCCCGGATCCGCCAGGACGGCCGGCAGCACGCGGTCGTGCAGCCACAGCGCGGAGTCCTTCGCGTCCGTCCGGGACCGGTCCCAGGCCTCGAGCGCCACCTGACGACGGCGCTGCATCACGATGACGGCGGCCACCAGGCCGGCGGCGACGAGCAGCAGCAAGGCCCACGCCCACCAGGGGATGCCGCCCGAGTCCTCGGCCTGCGTCTCGGCGCGCGTGCCGCCGTCGTCGCCGCCGGCGTCGCGACGGCAGGGTCGGCGTCGCGCGCGGTCGTCGGTGTCGCCGTCACGGTGGCGGTCTGGTCGTCGCCGTCTGCGTCGCCGTCTGCGTCGTCGTCTGCGTCTTCGTCGCCGTCTGTGTCTTGGTCTGGGTCGCCGTCTGCGTCTTCGTCGCCGTCTGCGTGGTCGTCGAGGTGGTGACCGCCGGGCCCGTCGCCGCCGGCGCCTGTCGGCGTCCGAGTCGCTGTCTGGCTGGTGGTGGCGTCCGCCGGCTTCGAGTGCTGGCCGCCTGCCCGCAGCGAGTCGAACCCGTGGAGCCGCCCGCGGCGACTCGCGTCGGCCTCGGCGGAGAGGCGGTCCGCGAGAGTTCGGGCGTACCGGTCGGGCTGGGGACGGTGACGGACGCCGACAGCGTCGGTCGAGCTGCCTCGGATCCGCTGCCGGAGCACGCCGCCAGCACGAGTCCTGCTGCGGCAAGGCCGATGATCAGGCCCGCGCGGGAGCGCACGACGTGGGGAGTGCCGTCCACCGCTGCGTCGCATGACTCCCCTTCCTCGCCGGCCCGACAGGCCGCTCGACGCCGCCACCGGTCGTCGTGATCGCAGGTCACCGTGCCAGCACCCGGCCTCCGGTCGCGTCATCCCGACCGGATGAGGAGCGGAGCGGCCGAAGTCGCGCCGAGAGATCATCCGCCAGGAGGGATACCCGGCTCGCGTCGAACCCGGTTGGCTCGACCGAGAAGCCGGCCGAGAAGGGGGGCTCATGACCACCTTGCTCGTGCTGGGTTTCCCCTACCCGACCACCGCCGTCGCCGCGGCCGAGGAGGTCGCGCTCTGGGAGCCGGACCTCGGCGCCGAGCCCGACGCCGTCGCGGTGGTGAGCCGGGACGACCAGGGCGCCGTGCACATCACGACGAACCACATCCTGGGCCGGCCGGGACGCCCGTTCTTCTGGGAGCACCTGCTCACGGCCCTGATCCTGGTCCCCGGCGCCGGGGATCCGGGGCGACGACGACCTCGAGGACCCCTTACCCAGCCTCGAGGCGCTCGGGCTCGACGCCGCCTTCCAGGAGGGGGTCCGGGAGATGCTCGCCGCGGACACCTCGGCGCTGTTCCTGCTCGCGACCGCGCCGGTACCGGCAGACGCGCTGACCGCGCTCGGGCGTTTCGGGGGGAAGCTGCTCGCGACGTCGCTCGTCACCGATCCCTGTGGCGCGCTCACGCCACCGCGCGCTGGGCTCGCCGCACCGGCCGCGCGGCCTGCCGCTCCCCCGCCAGGAATGACGCGCACGCCGTCGATGCGGCGAGGACTCTCGTGGCTGACCGGACGAAAGGGTCCGTCCGAAAGGGGCTGTGATGGGCGTGGTGCTGGTTCTCCTCGTGCTCGCACTGTTCGCGGTGGTCGGCCTGCTCGCGACCGGCCGGCGGCTGCACGCTCCATCCCCCTCGGGCACGACCTTCCCCTGCCGCCTGCGGCCCGCGGGCCGGCTCGGACATCAGCGACCCGGGCAGCTGGCCACGCCTGCGATGGCGTGGGGCGTGGGTGCACGACGTCCTGCTCCTCGAGCGCGGCGTGCTGCTGCGGAGGATCACCTCGCTGAGCGTGCGCATGCCGGAGGAGGCGTTGCGCAACGCCTGGCCCGGCGAGATCCGCGGACTCGGGCGCGACCCTGTCGTCGTCCTCCTGCGGCTGGACGACGACAACCTCGTCGAGGTGGCGGCGCCGAGCGAGCACCGCGGCGACCTCGTCGGGCCCTTCGGGCCGCTGCCATCCCCGGCCTGCCGCCCGCTCCCAGAGAGCACCCGAACACGAGCCGCTGACAGCGGCCACCTTCCCGGACCGTCAGGTCAGACCCTGAGTTCAGACAGAGCAGAACGATGACCGAGACCCCGCACGGCCAGTTCATGAAGGCCGAGCAGCAGTACCGCGTGGAGCAGTACGGGCCCGTGGAGGGGTCGACGGCGATGTCCGCCTGGGAGGGCTGGGTCGCCTTCGCCGCTGTGCTCATGGCCATGTTCGGCGGGCTCTACATCCTCGCCGGGATGGTCACGCTCTTCCAGTCGCACTACTACGAGGTGAACACGGCCGTCCTCTCGGTCGACACGAGCTGGACCGTCCTCGGCTGGACCCAGGTGCTCCTCGGGGTGCTCGCCGTCGTCGCCGCCGTCGGGCTGCTCCGCGGTCAGCTCTGGGCGCGCCTCGTCGCGGTCCTGCTCGCGGGCCTGACCATCGTCGAGAACTTCGTCGAGATGGCGGCGTCGCCCATCTGGAACCTGATCCTGATCGGGCTCGCCTTCATGGCGATCTTCGCGATCGTCGTCCACGGACGCGAACTGAAGCGCGACTGAGCGCCCCGGATCGCGCCGTGGACGGCTGCCGGACGTCGCGGGCCGCGCCGCCCGGCTGGTGGCCGAGCGCCCGCTGGTGGCGCTCGGCCTCCGGTCGCTCCAGCGGTACATCGCGATCGACGGCACGCAACGCGGTCTGGTCCTCGCCGGCCAGGCGTTCAGCGCGCTCATCCCGCTGCTCATCGTCGTCTCGACGCTGCTGTCCTCGAACGGCGGAGAGGCGCTCGCGCAACGCGTCAACGCACGGTTCGACCTCTCCGGCAACGCGGCGGAGTCCGTTCACGTCCTGTTCGCCCAGCCGCCGAACGCCACGCAGTCCATCACGGTGGGCAGCGTGCTGCTGCTGGTCGTCTCGGGACTCAGCTTCGCCAGGACGATGCAACGCACGTACGAGACCGCCTGGCAGCTCCCGCCCCGCGGGCTGCGCGGTTCCATGGGGGGTGTCGCGGCCCTCGCGCTCCTGCTGACCCAGATCCTGCTGCTGAGCCTGGTCGCCGGGTTCCTCCGATCGGTCCCCGCCGGATCCGCCCTCGAGCTCGTGGTGCGTGCCTGCGCGGCCAGCGGCGTCTGGCTCGCGCTGCAGTACCTCCTGCTGGGCCGGCGGATCCCCTGGAGGCGGCTGGTCCCGGGCGCGATCGTCGCGGGATGCGGACAGCAGGGCGTCGCCGCGGTGTCGACGTTGTGGATCCCGATCGTCGTCCGGAACAACGCGACCCGTTACGGCGCGATCGGCGTCAGCTTCGCCCTGCTGTCCTGGCTCGTCCTCATCTCGATCGTGCTCGTGGCGGCGGCCGCCGTGAGCGTCGAACTCGGCGGCGGCCCGCCCCTCCCCCGCCCCGCCGCCGGCTCCGAGTTGAAGCTCTTCGGCACACTCGCACGACTACTCGGAGCGGATGAGGTGCCCACCGAGGAGTCTCCGAAGAGTGGGGACCGGCACACGAGCGATCCACCCACGGAGGGACGGCATGGCTGATCTGTTCGTACTCGGCTTCCCCACGAAGGAGAAGGCCGAAGCGGTGATGGAGGTGTCCCGCGACCTGCAGAAGCAGGAACTCCTGGACCTCGAGGACGCGGCGCTGGTCTGGCGCACCGCGGACGGGAAGATCAAGGTGCAACAGGGGTACAGCACGGTGGCGGCAGGTGCGGCGGGCGGGGCTCTGTGGGGCATGCTCTTCGGGCTGATCTTCCTGATGCCCGTGTTCGGTCTGGCCATCGGCGCCGCCAGCGGCGCCATCGCGGGGAAGCTCACCGACCTCGGGATCGACGACAAGTTCATGAAGGAGGTCGCGGCCACGCTGACGCCGGGAGCGGCCGCCGTGTTCGCCCTCGTCCGCCGGAGCACCCCGGATCGCGTGCAGGCGGCCCTGCTCCCCTACCAGCCGACCATCGTCCGGACCTCGCTGTCGGTCAAGGAGGAGTCGGAACTGATCAAGCGACTGCAGGAGGCCCAGGCTCAGGCCCAGGAGCAGGCCCAGGGCCAGGCCCAGGGCCAGGCCAGGGCCAGACCCAGGAACAGCCTCAGGGCGCCTGAGCCGCCGGAACCGATGAACCGACGGAAGGGGAGCGGACCATCCCGCTCCCCTTCCGTCCCCCAGGTCGAGCCGCGGAGGCGGTCATGAGCGAGAGCGCGAGCAAGGACGTACCGGCAGAGGCAGCGGTCAACCAAGGCGTGGCCCTGCGCCTGGCGGCGGCCATGTTCGTGCTGGTCGTCGACACATCACTGATGAACGTCTCGATCTCGGCAGTGGTCCGGGACCTGGACACCACGGTCAGCGGCGTGCAGTCAGCGATCGCGCTGGAAGCGTTGGTCTCCGCCGCGTTCATCCTCATCGGCAGCAAGGTCGGCGATCTCGTCGGGCGCAAGCGCGCCTTCGTCGTCGGCCTGCTCGGCTACGCCGTCGGTGCCATCGCGATGACGCTCGCGCAGAGCCTCGTGCCGGTCATCATCTTCTGGGCGGTCATCGGCGGGATCGGCGCCTCGCTGCTGCTGCCCTCGATGCAGTCGCTCATCCACGGCAACTTCTCCGGGGACGGCGCAGAAGCAGGTCTACGCGCTCGTCGGTGCCTCCGCGGCGATCGCTGCCGCGGTGGGTCCGCTGCTCGGCGGCTTCATCACGACGTTCCTCTCGTGGCGGGTGGGCTTCCTGCTCGAGGTGGTGGTCATCGCCGTCGTGCTCTCCGGCATGCGCCGGATCAAGGACGTCCCCTACACCGGGTCGCGGGCGGTCGACTGGGTCGGGTCCGTGCTGTCGGTCGCCGGCATGGGCGGGCTCGTGCTCGGGATCCTGGTCTGGCAGGAGGGCGGCGAGGCCGTCGGCCTGCTGCTCGCGATCGGCGCGCTCGGGCTGGTCGGCCTGGCCTTGTGGCTGAGGCGCCGCAAGCGGGCCGGCAAAGCCGCGCTGATCGACCCCGGACTGTTCACCTCGAAGCTGTTCCGCTTCGGCGTGAGCGGGCAGCTGCTCCAGCAGATCGCCCTCGGCGGGACCATGATCGTCCTTCCGATCTTCCTGCAGATGGTGCTGGAGTACAACGCGCTCCAGGCGGGCCTCTCCCTCGCCCCGCTCTCGCTGACCATGTTCGCGATCGCGCTGTTCGCCGGCCGGCGGGCGGGCCGGCGGCGCCCGAGCGTCGTGATCCAGGCCGGATTCGCCCTGTACACGCTCGGCATCCTGCTGCTCATCCCCCTCGTGCCGAGGGTGACGTCGGGCTGGTACCTCGTGATCCCCCTGATCATCGCGGGGGCCGGGCTCGGCCTGCTCGTCTCGCAGCTGAACAACTACACGCTTGCCCCGATCTCCCAGGAGCGGGTCAGCGAGGCTGCCGGCGTGAACTCGGCGGCCGGCTCGTTCGGACTCTCCTTCGGGCTCGCCTTCGCCGGCGCGATCATGCTGGCGACCCTCTCGTTCGTCTTCACGCAGATGGCTGAGGCGAGCACCGTCCTCTCGCCGCCGCAGCAGCAGCAGGTCGCCTCCGCTTTGGAGGACGACGCCGAGCTGATGAGCAACACCCAGCTGGCGGAGGTGCTCGTCGGGCAGCCGAAGGCGGTGCAGGACGAGATCATCCGCATCAACACCGAGGCGCGGCCGAGAGCCCTGCAGATCGCGCTCCTGATTCCGCTGCTCGCCGGCCTGGCGGGACTCGGGGTCTCGTTCGGGATGCGACGCCAGCCGGACCCGGAGCCGGTCAGCGACGTCGAGGGCCTGACGCTCGGCTGACAGCTCGGTTCATCACCGGCCCGGATCGTCGTCATGGGTCCGGTTCGTCACCGGCCTGTCGGTGCAGTCCTCCCGGTCCACCCGGGAAAGGTGCTCTTTCGTGATCGCCCGCCATACCGCGACACATGCGACCCAGGAGTCGCCACCTGCGCGGACGCCGACGGGTTCTCGGGCCGCGCGGTACAGCCGGCGATCATGTTCGGACGGGCGCCGGCCTGCCGGACGTCGGCGGCGAAGATCACTGACGCTGCCCGCGGTCGCCTACGAGCGCTCTACACGTGTTCCAGCCGCTCTCCACCCACCACCAGGCCGATCGGGGCTCCGGAAGCGGCCGGAACGCGTGCAATCAGCCAACGGAGCTCAGGTGAAGAGCGCCTCCCGCGTCTGCTCGCGCTGCTCGAGAGCGGCCTCCACCCGGCCCACGAGCTCGTCGTCGGCACCGAGCCCGTAGACCTCGTTGACGAACCGGGCGAGCTCGGGCCGGTAGTCGTGCCGAGAGGCGAGATACGCGCCCGGCACCTGAGCGTTCTTCATGTCGACGACGAGCTGGAAGAACGTCGTCAACGGCCGCCACCGCATGGCCGCCGGGACCCCGCGCGGGCTGTGCGGCGGGACCTCCTCCACGGCCGCCCTCGGCTCCCGGAGCCAGCGCGGCGACCGCAGCAGCAGGTTCGACCCGAACTTGGTGACGCCGTCGTTGTCGTGGCTGAGCAGCACGTACCGCAGCTGGGAGCGACGGTCGGGCGGCATCGCCTCGATCTGGGCGAAGTCGTTGACCACGGCGAGGACGCCCTGATCGGTGTCGGGCCGATCGTGCAGCGTGACCTCCTGCATCCAGCCGCTCGAGTACGGCGTCCCCACCCACAACCCGCGGTCGATCCCGAGGGCGCCCAGCCCGAGGGTGCCCCAGTGCAAGAACACGTCCTGGCTGACGTGGGCGCCGAGGCTCTCGCCGAAGAGCACCACGCGAGGACGCTGGTCCGGCGCGATGTCCCGAAGCCGCTCCGCGATGCGGGACCAGAGCAACCGGTTCTGCTCCCGGGCGAGGCCGATCTTGCCCAGCGACAGCGGCGAGGGGCGCTTCGAGTACTGCTGCGTCACGGTGGCGACGTCGCCGGCGGTGAGGTACTGGACGGCGGCGCTGGCGCAGTAGTTGACGTAGCCGCTTCCGGTCGGGCACACGAGCATCAGGAGCGACCGGTCCCAGGCCCCGGTCCGGTCCATCTCAGCGCAGGGCGAGCTCGACCCGCTCCCGCGGCGTCGGGGCGGCGTCCAGGCTGACGTAGACCTCGACGGGCTCCGCCTTCGCCGGCCGCCCCGTCACGGTGGGGATGGAGAGGTCCGGCATGCCAGCGGGCCGGTCCTCGACCGGACGGGGATGGACGGCGGCGACAGCGTGCCGCCTGCCCTCACGGCCCAGCTGCTCCCACGACACGAGGCTCCCGGCGCTACCGCTGACCGTGTCCAGGAGCCAGTCGTCCCGCTGCTCCAGGAGCACGGCGTCGACGACGGACGCGCCCGACTCCACCCGGCGCATGGCGCGGGTCCAGAGCAGCGAGGCGCCGCCGCCGAGCGCGGCCAGCACGAGACCGTGCCCGGCGAGCCGCCCGGCGGCGGCGGACGTCGGCAGCCGACCGGCGACCAGCGACGCGGTGGCCGAGGCGAGTCTCTCCTCGCCGACCGCGAGCACCGTCAGCCCGGTCGTGACGGCGAGCCCGGCGGTCAAGGGCCGTCGCCAGTTCCCGGGGCGTCCGGTCCGGCTGGTCGTCGTCCGGGAGGTTCCGGCGACGCAACCACTCGACCGCACCGGACACGAGCAGCCCGGCGGGCACGGCCACAGGCAGCCGCGGAGATCCGCCCGCCCGCGCCGAGGCGGCGGTCGAGCGCGTCGACGGCCGCACCCGTGGCGGTGAAGACGAGACTGCCGAGCCCGGTCAGGCCCGCCCGCCAGGCCATCTGACGAGCGGCGCTGCGCAGCAGGCGCTCGTCGTCGCGGACGGGCAGCGCGCGGCCGACGGCCAGGCCGAGGGGTACCGCGACGAGTTCTGCCGCCAGCCGCCGGCGGCGGACCTCCTCCCGGGTGCGGGGCGGACGGTCCCGCGGCGCCGCGTCGGCGAGTGCGGTCAGGGCGTCCTGGGTGGCGACCGTCGTCGCGTAGGTGAGCGCCGTCACGACGCCGGTGACGAACGCCTGATCGCCCACCGACCGGCCCCCGAGCGAGCGGGCGAAGGTGCCGGGGGCGATCGCCGACGCCACGAGCAGTCCGGTCTGCTCGGCGTGCCTGCCGAGCGCCCGGCCCAATACGTCAGCCGGCGAGGATTCCATCGCGGTCCCCTTTCGAGTGGCCTCTGCGCGACCATGTGACCTGACGGAAGTCCTCACAGTCGGCGCATCTCGCGGCCGTGCACGACCAGCGCGTAGATCACGAAGGTGTCGACGAAGATCATGGTGATCGCCCACAGCGGGTAGGCCGGCATGAACGCGAAGTTCGCGAGGATGCTCAGCAGGGCGAGCGCCACGCCGACCACGCGCGCCCACATCCGTCCGCTGAACAGCGCGACGCCGGCCAGTGCGACGAGCACGCCCAGGATCAGGTGCGTCCAGCCCCACGCGGTGTAGTCGACCGTGGCCAGGAAGCCCTGCTTCGTCACGATGTAGTACGAGTCCTTGAACAGCGCGACGAAACCCTGGATCGCGTGCAGGACGCCGATCAGCACCATCAGCACGGCGGCGAAGGCGATCCATCCGACCCACCCGGTGGTTTCCGTCGCTGCTGCGCGGGACGCCCGGGACCGCTGGGACGGCGGCGCCCCGACGTGCGACGAGGAACTGGTGTCGGTCATGACTCTCTCCCTTGTCGAGGTACGCCCTGAGCGTCGTTCTGGCCGGCCGCCGGTGCCTCATCCCGCAGGAGTGACCCTCCCGCCGGGGCGGGCCGCACCTGTCGGCTCCACGCCCAGGCGGAGGCGAGGACGCCGATCGCGTTGGCCGCCCAGTGGATCGCGATCGGCGCGAACAGGCTGCCGGTGCGGCGACGCAGCTCCGCCAGGAGCACTCCGGCGATCGCCGTCCCCAGCACGGTGGTTCCGACCACCGTCACCCGCCGTCCCCACGACACCCCCTGACCCCCGATGGCCGTGCTCGTCCGGGCGAGGTCCAGCGCCGGCAGCACGTGCCAGACGCCGAACAGCGCCGACGACACCACGGTCGCGGCGACCGGGCCGCGCTGGGTCGCGAGCAGGCCCCAGATGACGCCCCGGAAGGCGATCTCCTCGAGCAGGACGGTCGAGAACGGGATGTCCACCAGCGCGATCCGTACGGCTGACCGCAGGCCGACGTCGTAGCGCGTGTCGAGGAAGGCGCCCCGAAGGCCGGGAACCGCGAGAGCCACCGCGTATCCCGCGGCGAGAAGGATCGCGCCGAGGACACCCACGAGGACGCCGGCACCGGCGGTGCCGGTGGCGAGCCCCAGGTCCGCCCACGACAAGCCGGCGAGGCGACCCAGCGCCAGCAGGAGCACGCCGGCGACGGGTTGGGTGAGCAGATGCGCCCGCCGCGGGCCGACGTGCACCCAGACGTTCGCCACGACGAGCACGACAAGGACCGCCGCGACGTCTGCCGCCACCGCCTGCTCCCCTCAGCTCACGGTGGTCCCCCGCCGGGGCCCGAGCGACTCACGACGGCGCTGCGCCACCCCGACCAGCACCTTGACGATGATTCCGATGAGGACCAGGTCCGCGAGCATCTGCACGGTCACGATCACCCGGGCGGGCTCGCTGACCGGCGCGATGTCACCGAACCCCACCGTGGAGAAGACGGTCACGGTGAAGTAGAGGGCGTCGATCCGCGACATGGGCTGGGTGAACATCGACGGGTCGGCCGAGGACAGGGTCGCGTACGTCGTCGCGAACGGCAGCAACAACAGAGTCACGCTGAGCGCCGCTCCCGCCACGGCGCGCAACCAGGGATGCGTGGAGCGCAGCACTGCGCGGATCTGCCACAGCACGGCCACCACGAGGACGATCAACCACAGCACCAGCTGCCCTACGGCCGACAGGTTCCTCGCCCGGTCCCACGGCGCCAGCGCGTACGCGGCGAACAGCAACCCGATGACCAGGACACTGCTCAGGGCTGACAGCACCTCGACGCCGAGCCGGCGCGACCCGTCGCCTCTGCCGGCCCCGGTCGTCGGACTGGCGGGACGGACGCCGGTCATCGCACCTCCTCGCAGCGACAGGCTAGGGCGAGCCGGGGCCTGCTCCCTCGCCCCGGGGGGATGAGGCGGATCGAGCCGGAGTCCGGACGATGGTGGGAATGAGGCGCACAGCCCGGGGAACCGGCACGACCGGAGGCGGCCAGCAGAAGTGCTGACCGTGCTCCTGCTCGCCGGGGCGCTCTTCTGCTGGGGAGCGCTCTCCGCGCGGCTGGAGCGCGCCGACCTGACGGCGCCGATCGTCTTCGTCGCCGTCGGCTTCGCCCTGTCACAGCTGGCGCCGCTGGAGACGCACGTCGAGGCGGAGACGCTCAAGATCCTCACCGAGGTCACCCTGGTCTGGGTGCTCTTCTCGGACGCGGCGCAGGTGGGACTGGCCGAGCTGCGCGCGGACGCCGGTGTGTACGGCCGGCTGCTGGGGGCGGCGCTCCCGGTGACCGTGGTGCTCGGCTGGGCACTCGCCGCCTGGCTGATCGGGGGCCTGGGCGTCTGGCTCGCGCTGTTCGTCGGCGCGGCGCTGGCTCCGACCGACGCCGCGCTCGGGGCAGCCATCATGGGCGACCCCCGGGTGCCCGCCCGGGTGCGCCGGATCGTCAACGTGGAGAGCGGCCTGAACGACGGCATCGTCACCCCGGTCGTCCTCCTGGGGATCGCGGGGGCGGCCGCCGTCGAACACGGGGGCGGCGTGGGCCACGCAGTGCTCGAACTGCTCGTCGGCGTCCTCGTCGGGGGCGCGGTGGGCGGCGCCGGCGGCTGGCTGCTGCGGATCGCCCGCCGGAACGACTGGGTCGACGAGGCGTTCGGGGGCCCCGCCGTGCTGGCCCTGGCGCTGGCCGCCTACGCCGGCGCGCTCGTCGCCGGCGGCAACGGGTTCGTGGCCGCCTTCGTGGCGGGCACCGCCTTCGGCGCGGCGGCCGGCCCGGGGATTGGCGGCCAGCGCCGGGCGGTGGTGTACGTCGAGCAGACCGCGGGCCTTGCCGGGCTGCTGGTCTGGGCCTTCGTCGGCGCGGTGGCGGTGCCGCGGCTCGTGCACGCCCCGGCCTGGCAGCTGGCGCTCTACGCGGTGCTCAGCCTGACGGTGGTGCGCATGCTCCCCGTGGCGGTCGCCCTGGCCGGCTCGGGCCTCAGCCGCCGGGCGGCGCTGTTCATCGGCTGGTTCGGGCCCCGCGGGCTGGCGTCGGTGGTCTTCGCGCTGCTCGCGCTCGAGGAGCTCGGCCCGGACGCCGACCGCGCCGTCGCGGTCGTCGTCGCCACCGTGCTGCTCAGCGTGGTGGCTCACGGGCTCTCCGCGGCACCACTGGCGGAGCGCGTCGGCCCGACGCTGGGCGAGACACCGGAGGCGCAGGCACCCCCGCCACCACCGCCACCGGGTCGGGAAGGACACGAGCTGCCGACTCCTAGGGGTGGATCATGAACGTCACGAGGTTCGTCCCCGGCATCGGCGCCGCCAGGACCTACCACCGCTCGTGGTTGCCGCGCGATGTCGTCGCCGGCGTCGTGCTCGCCACCCTGCTGGTCCCGCAGGGCATGGCGTACGCCGAGCTCGCCGGGCTCCCGGCGATCAACGGCCTCTACACCTCGATCCTCTGCCTCGTCGGGTACGCAGTGTTCGGCCCGTCCCGCATCCTCGTGCTCGGCCCCGACTCCTCACTAGGGCCCATGATCGCCGCCACGATCCTGCCGCTGGTCGCCGCCGGCGGTGATCCGCAACGCGCGGTCGCCCTCTCGTCCCTGCTCGCGATCATGGTGGCGCTGATCATGGTCGTCGCCGGCCTGACGGGGCTCGGCTTCGTCGCGGACCTGCTCTCCAAGCCCACCATGATCGGCTACATGAACGGCCTGGCCGTGACGATCATCGTCGGGCAACTGCCGAAGCTGTTCGGGTTCAGCGTGGATGCCGACGGGTTGATCGCGGAGGCCGCCGGATTCGTCCAGGGCCTTGCCGACGGCAAGGCGGTCCCGGCGGCGGCAGTGCTCGGCATCACGGGCATCGCCGTTGTGCTGGGCCTGCAGCGGTTTCTGCCCAAGGTGCCGTCGGTGCTCGTCCTCGTCGTCCTCGCGATCGCCGCCTCGTCGGTCTTCGACCTGGCGGCCCGCGGGGTCTCGCTCGTCGGCGTGCTCCCCCAGGGGTTCCCGCCCTTCACGCTCCCGACGGCCGAGCTCTCCGACCTGGCCCCGCTCGCCGCCGGAGCCTTGGGCATCGCCCTGGTGTCACTGGCGGACACCATCTCGACGTCGTCCGCGTTCGCCGCCCGCACCGGCCAACAGGTCGACGGGAACCAGGAGATGATCGGCATCGGCGTGGCGAACCTGGCCGCCGGGCTCTTCCAGGGCTTCCCCGTGAGCACGAGCGGGTCACGGACGGCGGTGGCCGAGCGGGCGGGCGCGCGCAGCCAGCTCACCGGGCTCGTCGGCGCGGCGCTCATCGTCCTGACCATCGTCGTCCTGCCGGGGCTGTTCCGGAACCTCCCCCAGCCCGCCCTGGCCGCAGTCGTGATCAGCGCCGCCGTCTCGCTCGCCGACGTGCCGGGAACGGTGCGGCTCTGGAAGCAGCGCAGGACGGAGTTCTCGCTGTCGATCGCGGCGTTCCTCGCGGTCGCGCTGCTCGGCGTGCTGCCCGGGATCGCGGTCGCGGTCGCCCTCTCGATCCTCAACGTGTTCCGGCGCGCCTGGCGCCCCTACGCGGCCGAACTCGGCAACGTCGAGGAGTTGCGGGGCTGGCACGACCTGCGGTCGTACCCGGACGCGGAGCAGGTGCCCGGGCTCGTCGTGTACCGGTTCGACGCCCCGCTCATCTTCGCGAACTCCTCGACGTTCCGGGACGAGGTCCGCCGGCTCGCCGCGGCCGACCCGCCGCCGGCCTGGATCCTGGTCGCCGCGGAGCCGATGACGGACGTCGACACCACGGCGGCGGACATGCTAGAGGACCTCGACGAGGAGCTGAACGAGCGCGGGATCTCCCTGGCCTTCGCCGAGATGAAGGACCAGGTGCGGCACAAGATCGAGCGCTACGAGCTGACGCGCACGATCGATCCGGACCACTTCTTCCCGACGGTGGAGGCGGGCGCCGCCGCGTTCCGCGCCGAGGCCGCCGTCCGCCGGGCCTCCCCCGACATCCCGACGCAACACGTGCCCGGCCCCGATGGGCGCGGCTGACCCTGAAAGGAGTGGGCATGGCCAAGAAGAAGCACAACCACGAGCACGGGAACGGGGACGGATCGGGGGTGCTCGCTCCCGAGCGGGCGCCGGCGGACGCCACGACGGAGAAGATGACGGAGAAGGAGTACCAGCGCGAGCTGCGCCGGCTGCACGGCGAACTCGTCGCCATGCAGGAATGGGTCAAGCGCTCCGGCGCCAAGGTGTGCGTGGTCTTCGAAGGCCGGGACACGGCCGGCAAGGGTGGCGTGATCAAGGCCATCACCGAGCGGGTCAGCCCCCGCGTCTTCCGCGTGGTCGCGCTGCCGGCCCCCACCGAGCGAGAGCGTTCGCAGATGTACGTCCAGCGTTACGTTCCCCATCTGCCGGCCGGGGGCGAGGTCGTCATCTTCGACCGAAGCTGGTACAACCGGGCGGGCGTCGAGCGGGTCCTGGGGTACACCGGCAAGCAACAGGTCCAGCAGTTCCTGCGCCTGACGCCCGGCGTCGAGCAGAGCATGGTCGACTCGGGGATCATCCTGTTGAAGTACTGGCTCGAGGTCAGCCCCGACGAGCAGACCCGGCGCCTGCAGGGCCGCATCGACGACCCGCGCAAGGTGTGGAAGCTGTCCGATCTCGACGTCCTGTCCTACACCCGCTGGCACGACTACTCGCGGGCCCGCGACGACATGTTCAAGGCGACCGACACGGCCTGGGCGCCCTGGTTCGCGGTGACCTCCGACGACAAGAAGCGCGCCCGGCTCAACGTCATCACCCATCTGCTGGACCACGTGCCGTACGAACCGCTCCCGAAGCGCAAAGTCGTCCTGCCCGACCGCAAGGACGGCCCGGACCCGGTCGCCGCGGGAGTCCCCGTGCACTGGATCCCGACCCCGTTCTGACCCTTCAGACCCTCCGTCGTCGCAGTCATCCGGCGCGGGTGAGCCGCCCACGCCGCAGGTCGGCGAGCGTTGACTCGAGGGCGAGCCGCCGGGCGTGGCACCGGCCCCCCGGCGTCTTGCCCACCAAGGAAGGGCGGTCGGCATGACCAGCGACAACGTCGGCGCGAACGGCAACCAGGAACGGCGGATGTCGGTCGTGCAGGCGTCGTTCATCGGCGTGGGCGCCATGGTGGGGGCAGGCATCTTCGCCCTGCTGGGCGCGGCCGGCGAGGTCGCGGGGGCGGCCGTGTGGCTCTCGTTCCTCATCGCCGGGGCGATCGCCGCACTGCAGGGGTACTCGTTCGGCAAGCTGGGCGCCAAGTACCCGTCCGAGGGCGGGTTGCTGGAGTACCTCGCGCAGGGCTTCGGCCGCGGACATGTCACCAACGCCACCTCATGGCTGGTGTTCGCCACCAACGCGATCATCACCGCGATGGTCGCCTCGTCGTTCGGCAGCTACGCGAGCGCGGTCGTCGCCGGCAAGAACGCGGCCTGGGCGAAGGTGTTCGCCTGCCTCGTCGTGGTCGCGATGACGGTGCTCAACGTCGTCGGGGCGCAGGCCGTGGCGCGCGTGCAGGCCGTGATCGTCAATGTGGTCGTCGGGATCCTGGTGATCTTCGCTGTGGTGACGATCGCCAACATGGACCCGTCGCTGCTCGCGCCCTCGAAGTACCCGGGCCTCAGGGAGATCGTGGCGAGCGTGGCGCTGACGTTCTTCGCCTTCCTCGGGTTCGGCGTCATCACGTTCACCGCCAAGGACCTGCCGAACCCCTCTCGCCAGCTCCCCCGCGCCATGTTCCTTGCGCTCGGCATAGCCACTGTCGTCTACGTCGGGGTGTCGCTCGGCGTGTTCGGCACCCTGACGGTCGACGAGGTCATCGCCTCGGGCGGCACGGCTCTGGCCGAGGCAGCCAAACCGACCCTCGGGCAGTTCGGCTACGTCCTCATGGTGATCACTGCGCTGTTCTCGACGACCGGCGCGACCAACGCCAGCCTCTACCCAGCGGTGGGCCTCGGCCGCAACCTCGCCTCGACCGGGCAGTTCCCACCCCTGCTCGGCCGGGACCTGCCACTGCAGGGGGGCCGGCGGCAGGCGTCCGTCAGCCTGCTCGTCATGGCGGGCCTCACCATCGTGCTCGTCCTCGGCTTCAACCTCGACTCCATCGCCTCACTGGGCAGCGCCGTCGCCCTGATCGTGTTCACGACGATCACATTGGCGCACTTCCGCGTGCGCGACGTGACCGGCGCGAACCTCGTGGTCCTGGCCGTCGCCGTGGTGTCGACCGTCGGGACGTTCCTCGTCTTCGTCACGACGACCCTGGTGCACGAGCCGGCGACCGCAGCGGCGCTCGTCGCGATCCTCCTGCTGTCGGTGGCCGCCGACCTGCTGTGGACGCGGGTGCGGGACCGCCGTGCCGGCGGTTCGCCGTCCCCGCACGCACCGACGCCGACGACCACCTGACCGACCACCTGACCCGTCGGCCGGCTCATGCCGACGGGATGAGGCCAGGTCTGCGCGGCAGGGGCACGGTGCTCCGGTGACCGTCCGTCCTCCCGGCTGGGCCCGTGGCGCGATGCCCTCCGTGGGGCGTGACGAGGAGAGCACGGCCGCGGCCATCTACGGGGTCATCGTGGGCTCGGCGGTGATGTCCGCCTCGCACGCCGAGCGGGTCGTCGCCGTCGCCGTCGCCGTCCTGGTCACGCTGGTCATCTACTGGACCGCCGAGCGGTACGCGCGGGTGGTGGCGGCCCGCATCCACGACGGGCGCCGGCCGAGCTGGGCACAGGTCCGGCACGAGCTGACCCACGGCTGGGAGCTGGTGACCGCGTCGGCGATCCCGTTGATCGTGCTGGTCGTGGCGGGCGGGGTGATCGGGACGTCGGTCTACCGCGCCGTCCTCGCCGCGCTGGTCGCGAGCACCGTCCTGCTCGGCCTGGCCGGCTGGGAGATCGGCCGGGACGGTCGGCTGACCACGGGCGAGCGTCTCGTCTCGGCCTGTGTGGCGGCGCTGTTCGGCGTCGGAATGGTGCTGCTCAAGGCGCTCCTGCACTGAGTCCGGCAGTGGAGGGGAGTCCCGACGCCGCCGCGCTCGTGGACTATCCGCGGCGGATGAGGCCGCACTGCGCGCTCCTCGCAAAGGTGGGGGCACATCAGCACCCGTACGGCGAGGAGTGGGGCATGACCACGTTCACGGTGTGGAAGTTCGAGGACCCGGACGGCGCGAAGCATGCGTACGAGATCCTGCGCGACGCCCAGAGCGATGGCCTGGTCAAGGTGGTCGACCACGGGGTCGTCAGCTGGCCCGAGGGGGCCGACCACCCTGACACGGACATCGACCATGGGGACAAGAAGCGCGGCGGCGCCGTCGGGGCATTCATCGGCGTATTCATCGGCATGCTGTTCTTCATCCCGGTGTTCGGCGCGCTCGCGGGCGCGGCCATCGGCGCCACGGTCAAGGCGATGGACGGCACCGGCATCACCAAGAAGGACGTCGAACGGATCCGCGAGGAGGTGAAGCCGGGCACGTCCGCACTGTTCCTCGTCACCGAGAACGCGGACTTCGACCGGCTCGGCGAGCGCCTCCACGGCATGAACTCGAGCTTGGTCAGCACCAATCTCACGGACGATGAGCGCAAGGTCCTGCTCGAGACCTTCGGCGCCTGACCTCCCGGGCCGGCGATCTCATCCGCGCGGAATGAGGCCGGAGCACCGCTGCGCAACGAAGACTGGCACCCGAGCAATCCTCGTCGAGAAGAGAGGCAGTGATGTCGTTCTGGGATATCGTCTGGTTCATCATCATCACGTTCGCCTTCGTGGCCTACTTGATGGTGCTGTTCCAGATCATCGGAGATCTGTTCCGGGATCGCGAGATGTCGGGCGTCGTCAAGGCGGTCTGGATCATCGCGCTGATCGTCTTCCCGTTCCTTTCGGCGTTCATCTACATCGTGGCGCGGGGCAGGGGCATGACCGAGCGGCAGATGGCCGAAGCCGCGGCCATGCGCAAGCAGACGGACGCCTACATCCGTGACGTGGCGGCCTCCGCGACGCCCACCGAGCAGATCGCCAAGGCGCAGCAGCTGCTGGACGCCGGCACGATCTCCCAGCCCGAGTACAACCGGCTCAAGGAGAAGGCCCTGGCCTGATCGCCTTCCCTGCGGCCCCAGGCACTATCGCCCTCACCCCACAGGGGTGAGGGCGATAGTGGTTCCTAGCTGCCCGCGGCATTCCAGAGGGCGAGGTTGTCGCTCGGCGCCGCACCCGCCACCGGGAACTGGCCGCCCACCCACAGGCCGCTCTCGGCCGCGTAGGCCAGTGCCGGCGCCCAGCTCCCGCCCCGGGCGCCGTCACCCAGCCCGCTGCCGAGCGCGTGCCAGCTCGGGCCGGCGGGGTCGTACCGGGCGACGCGGGCCGCCGGCGTGTTGCCCGCCCGGCTGAACCAGCCGCCCACCGCGAGGGCGCCGTCCGCCTCCGCGAAAGCCTGGACCTGGGCGTCCGTGCCGCCGGCGACGGACTCCCACCCGCCGTTCGTCGCGAAGTGCCAGACCGCGAGGTTGTTGGTCGGGAAGCCGGGGCTCGGCGTGTCGCCGAGCTCCATGATTCCGGCGACGTCGAACCAGCCGCCGACGTAGAGGTCCCCGCCCAGCACCTGCAGCACGTTCACCCAGCCCGGCGCCCCGTACCGGCTGGTGCCCTCCAGCGCGTGGTAGCCGTTCAGGAGGTCGTTCCCAGGCGCGGCCGCCGTGTCGAAGAGGACCATCCCCCACAGGCCCTGGACGACGGTCGTGTTGCCGTCGAAGAACCGGTGGAACGTGCCCCCGACCACGAGCCAGCGGTCGTCGATCGCGGCGAGAGCGCGGATGTCATCGTCGTAGCGCGGGCTGTTCCCGACCCCCGCCCACGTCGACGTTCCCGGATCCCAGCAGGCGAGGTGGTTGGCTCGGACGCCGCCGGCGACGTTGAAGGTGCCGCCGACATAGAGCTTCCCGGCGAGCACCGTGAGGGCGTACACGGTGTCGTCGACGCCGTCGCCGAGGGGCGACCAGGAGGTGCCGTCCCAGCGCGCGATGTTGTTGGCGGCGGCGCCGCCGGCCGTCTGGAACGAGCCGGCGACGTAGAGGTCGGCGCCTATCCGGGTCATCGCGAAGACCTGGCCGAACGTCTGGTCGGCCCGGACGCCACCGGCCATCGCGTCCCAGGCCGTCCCGTCCCACCGGGCGACCGATCCGACCCGCACGTGGCCGGCCTGGTCGAACAGGCCGCCGACGAAGGCGCCGCCGGCGTCGGGGACGATCGCCGACACGGTGCCGTTGCCGAACGGGTCGCCGTTGACCCCTTGCCCGAACGTGCGCCACGACGTCCCTGTCCACACCCCGCCGCCGGGAACCCGCAGCTCGCCGGACATCGAGAAGTCGCCGACCACGACCACTGCGCCGTCCGGGGTCGCGGCGAGCGCGGCGACCTCGTTGTCGATCCCGTCACCGACCGGTGACCAGCTGGTCCCGTCGTAGCGGGCGAGGTGGTTCGCCGCCGCGTTGCCGGCGGCGGTGAAGGATCCGCCGATGTAGAGGCCGCTGCCGGCCACCGCGATCGCCCTGACCTCCGCGGTCGACCCGCCGTAGGAGCTGACGTCGCCCAGCGACCGGTACGTCTCGCCCTCGAGCACCGCGAAGTTCCAGGCCCCGACGTCGCCCGCCTTCGTGAACCGGCCGCCGAGGTACACCGCGCCTGAGGCGGCGTCCACGGCCAGGGCGTAGACGAAGCCGGCCAGGTCGTCGTCGTGGACCCCCGCGCCGTGCGGATTCCAGCTGGCTGTCGCCGGGTTCCAGGAGGCGAACGATCCGGCCTCGACCTCGCCGGCCCGGTCGAAGAAACCCCCGACGAAGAGCTCGGAGCCGCGCAACGCCAGGGCACGGACGGTCGCCGGCTCCGTGCTGTAGCTGGCGGAGACGCCGCCGCCCGGCTCCGACCAGATGCCGGTGGTGAGGTCGAGTACGGCGAGGCTGCGGCAGGGGACGTTCCCGGCGCGGGCGAAGGTCCCGGCGACGTACAAGGTCTGGCCGTCGGAAGCGAGCGCGTTGACCGTCGTGCCGTAGTCGCGGTCCGGGTCGGTGGGGCTGCCGGGGACGGCCGACCAGCTGGTGCCGTTCCAGCGGGCCAGGTGGGCGGCGGCCACCTTCCCGTCGGCCACGGTGAAGTCGCCGCCCACGTAGACGCTCTCGCCCGCGACGGCGATCGCATTCACCGTGCCGTTGAGGCCGGCGCCCATCGGCTGCCAGCCGCTCCCGTCCCACATCGCGACGCGCTCATAGGTGTCGTTGGACGTTCCGGCCATGCCGTAGATGAAGTCGCCGCCGAGATAGACCCTGGGCCCGTCCACCGCCAGGGCACGGCAGCCGGAGGGCAGCGTCGGGGATCCGAACACCGTCGACCAGGACGCGTCCGACGGCTGGCGTCCTGCCCCCACATCACCCGAGGACGCCGGCGGAGCCGCGGGAGCCGGCGAGGTCCGGGCCGCGGCCGACGTGGCGGTGTCCGCGCGAGCGGCAGGTCCGTCCACGGCGCCATCGGCCGCGCAGGCGCGGCTCGTCAGCGGCGGCCGGCCCAGCTCGATGGACGTGCTCTCCCGCTGCTGCATGGCGGTCCCCCTTCGGCATCCCTTCGCAAAGGCCGCATTCTGTCGGGGGAAGCCGCCACTGGGAAGGGCCCGCCGTGCGCGTCCGGGGAGGCTCACCAGGGTCCCCGGACGCGCACGCCCGAACCACGGAAAGGGTCAGGCGGGGATCTTGCTCACGCTCCGGGCGAAGTAGCGGCCGCCGGCGACGGCCTCGAGGAACGCCTGGCCGAGCTCGCCGACCTGTCGCCCTCCGTCGGGGCCGCTCGGGTCGAGATGACGGGTCACCAGACCCTCGTCGACGACCAGCCCGTCGGCGGCCGACTCGGCGGCCCGCGCGTCCCGCAAGGGCGCAGCGGTCACGAGCCGAACACCGTCCCCGAGGGCGCCCACAGGCTTCGCGTGCCGAAAGGCCTCGGCGACGTAGTGGATCGCCTCGCCGTCCTCGAGCAACGCCTGGACCGAGGCTTCCCCGTCCGCGACGAAGACGGCGTCGTAGAGCACCGACGACATCGTCGCGATCCGCTTGTCGACCGGGAGCCGGCCGCCGTCGTCCGTCGTGAGCTCGCCCGCGTGCGGCGCGAGGATCTCGACGACCGCGCCGGCGTCGCGCAGCGGCGCAAGCACGATCTCCAGGGAGGAGGCCTCGACGCCGTCGGCGGCGAGCACGGCCACCTTGCGGGTGGCCGCCGACGACGACTGGTTCGCCAGGCTGAGCGCCGGTGAGGTCCTACCGGCGTTCTCCGTGACGGCGCCCTCAGCCTGGAGCCCCAGCTTGGTCGCGACGGACGTCGTCAGCCGCCCGTCGATGTTCGCGAGGATGCGCTCGAGGACCCGCTGCCGGATCTCCGCTCGCACGACCTTGCCCAGTTCGAACGCGAACGCGTCGATGATGTGCTGCTGCTCGTAGGGGCTCATGCTGTTCCAGAAGAGCTGCGCCTGGCTGAAGTGGTCCTCGAAGCTCGGGCTGCGCCGCTTGATCACCTCGCCCGAGACCGGCTGGGTGTAGTGCCGGTAGGCGCCCTGCGCGGGCGTCGCGACGGCGGGGTAGTTCCCGCCGATGGAGTTCGGCGAGTAGTTCGCCTGGTTGGTGAGGATCCGGTGCTGGTGGAATCCGTCCTGGTTGACGTTGTGCACCTCGACCACCGGGCGGTTGACCGGGATCTGGGAGAAGTTCGGGCCGCCGAGGCGCAGCAGTTGGGTGTCCAGGTAGCTGAACAGGCGGCCCTGCAGCAGCGGGTCGTTGGTCACGTCGATGCCGGGCGGAAGGTTCGACAGGTGGAACGCCGCCTGCTCGGTCTCGGCGAAGAAGTTGTTCGGATTGTGGTCGAGGACCATTCGCCCGACGACCCGCAGCGGGACCTCCTCCTCGGGAATGATCTTCGTCGCGTCGAGGAGGTCGAAGTCGAAGTCCATCTCCCGCTCCTGCGGCACGAGCTGCACTGCGAGGTCCCACTCCGGGTAGTTGCCCGCCTCGATGTTCTCCCAGAGGTCGCGCCGGTTGAAGTCGGGGTCCTTGCCCGCGATCTTCTGGGTCTCGTCCCAGTCGAGGGAGTGCGTGCCGAGCCGCGGCCGCCAGTGCCACTTGACGAACGTGCCGCGGCCCTGCGCGTCGACGAACCGGAAGGTGTGGACGCCGAAGCCCTGCATCATCCGGTAGCTGCGGGGCAGGGCGCGGTCGGACATCAGCCACATCACCATGTGGGCCGACTCGGTCTGCAGCGAGATGAAGTCCCAGAACGAGTCGTGCGCGCTGCTCGCCTGCGGGATCTCGTTGTGCGGCTCAGGCTTCACGGCGTGGACGAAGTCGGGGAACTTCACGGCGTCCTGGATGAAGAACACCGGCATGTTGTTGCCGACGAGGTCGAAGTTCCCCTCGCTGGTGTAGAACTTCGTCGCGAAACCGCGCACGTCCCGGACCGTGTCGGCCGACCCGCGCGAGCCGCCGACGGTCGAGAACCGCACGAACACGGGCGTGCGGCGGCCCGCCTCGTTGAGGAAGGCGGCCGTGGTGACGTCCGCCAGGGAGTCCGTGCACTCGAAGTACCCGTAGGCCCCGGTGCCGCGGGCATGGACGACACGCTCCGGGATCCGCTCGTGGTCGAAGTGCGTCATCTTCTCGCGGAGGTGGAAGTCCTCGATGAGCGAGGGGCCCCGGACTCCGGCGGTGAGGCTGTTGTCGGTGTCGTCGACCCTCACCCCCTGATCGGTCGTGTAGAGCGCTCCCTCGTCGTTCACCCGGAACGCGTCGAGCTGGGCCTGCTTCTCCGTAGCGCCGCCCGCGGTGACCGGGCTCTGCGCCTCCTGATCCGAACCGGCGGCGTGGCCGTTCGGGCTGGGCGTTCCCGGGAGAACGGTGGTCGGGTCCTTGCTCACGTTGCCGTCGCTCGACACGTTCGGGTCCGGCACGACGGGTCCCCCTTCCTCGTGGCCCACGGGCGGTCCCGCGAGCTCCCTGCCGCCCTACCCCGGGTCGGGTCCGCCAATCCCTCAGGTCCGGCACTCACGCCGCAGGCGCCTGCGCTCCGGTCTCCATCGCGACCCGGGCGATCCGGCGTTCGGCGGTCTCGCGGACGATCTGCCGGAACCGCGCCTCGGTCAGCGGGTAGATGGCCATGATCACCAGGGAGAGAACGAGGAAAACGGCCGGGACGAAGCCGGCGGCGAGCTTGACCGCGTGGACCGCGCTCTCGGTCTGCACCACGTTCTTGCCGGAGACGTATCCCCCGAAGCCGAGCGTGTAGGCGGCAGCAGCGCCCCCGAGCGCCTGTCCCATCTTCCGGGTGAAAGAGAACATCGCGTAGGTGGTGCCCTCGGTGCGTACCCCGCTCTTCCACTCGCCGTACTCGACGGTGTCCGCCTCGAGGGCCCACATCAGCGTGTTGACGCCGCCCAGGCCCACGCCGGCGAGGAAGAACATGAAGACGGCGATCGCGGGAACCGAACCAGGCGCCAGGGTGAGGCCGACGAAGGCGACGAGGCCCACGACGCCACAGGCGATGAAGGACCGCTTCTTGCCGACGGTCCGCGTCAGCAGCGGGACGAACGGAGCGATGACGAAGGTG
Organism: uncultured Actinomycetota bacterium; assembly: GCA_963786765.1. Taxonomy (GTDB): domain Bacteria; phylum Actinomycetota; class Actinomycetes; order Actinomycetales; family Kineosporiaceae; genus DATKNA01. The sequence continues at coordinate 167,833 of CAWBAJ010000007.1, forward strand.
CCGACGGTCTGGGCGAGGGTCAGGACGATGAACAGGTTGGCGTTGCCGAGGACGTCGCGGGCGTAGAACGCCCCGACGGTGCTCAGGCTGATCAGGCCGGTGAGGAACAGCAGGCTCGACAGACAGAGCAGCAGCAGCGGCCGGTTGTGCCCGAGCGTTCCGAAGCTCTGCCGCATGCTGACGACGGCGGCGTCGCGCTGCACCTGCTCCCTCGCCGTCAGGAAGGTGAACAGGTAGAGCACGAATCCGGCGACGACGAAGGCCGCCGTGGTGATGGTCAGGGAGTGCTGCAGGTCGCTGGATCCCTTGATCTGGGGAGCCACCACGAAAGCCAGCATCAGGATCGTGAGGTTGGAGCCGATGACGCGGAAGGTGGCCAGCTTGGCCCGCTCGGTCGGGAGCTGGGTCATCGCAGAGGCCATCGAGCCGTAGGGAATGTTGACGACGCTGTAGAGCAGGCCAAGCAGCGCGTAGGTGATGTACGCGTACACGAGCTTCCCGCCGGAACCGAGCCCGCCGGGCACCGAGAAGGTGGCCACGCTGATCAGCAGCAGCGGCAGCGAGCCGAAGAGGATGAACGGGCGGAACTTGCCCCAGCGGGTGACGGGCGCACGGTCGACCAGACGGCCCGCGAACAGGTCGGCGAAGGCGTCGAAGAACCGCACGACGAGGAACATGGTCCCGACCGCCGCGGCGGCGATGCCGACCACGTCCGTGTAGTAGAGCAGGAGGAACAGCGACGTCATCGAGAACGCGAGGTTGTTGGCCGCGTCGCCGGAGGCGTAGCCCAGATACTGCGCGAGCCCGAGAGGCCGGGCCCGCGAGGGCGCCTGCGTCGCTGCTGTCGTGGTCGTCATCGCAGGTCCTTCCGGTGCGGCGCTGTGGCCGAGGGGGCACGGACGCTTGTGAATGGTTCTCGTGAGATCCAGTCAGCAGCACCCGCCGCCGAGTGGCAATGGATTGCCATGTGTTGCCTGTGGGCGTGCCGCTGGTGCGGCACCTGGTGGCGACAGCGCTGAGCCCCTGCGCTGGCGAACCTCCCACGGCAACTCGTGGCATCTGATTGCCATGTCGCAAGCGGCGGTTGCAGGCTGGTCGGCATGACCCTGCCCGCGCCGCTCGAACCTCCTCATTCCGGCACTGCCGGCGCTCCCGGACCGGTGGTGACCCTGTTCGAGTCCTACGGGTCCGGCGCCGGCTACATCGGCGAGCGGGTGGCTCGAGCCCTGGGTGTGCCGTTCCACGAGCAGGCGTTCTCGTCACAGCAGATCGAGGACGCCGCCGAGCGACGCGTCGATGACGAAGGGGTGCTCTCCCGGTTCTTCGGGAGCCTGGGGGGCTCGTACGCGGGCCTCGAAGGGCACTCGGTCGCCCATGCCCAGCGGGACGACTACGAGCTCATCCTCGAGAACACCCGCAGCGTCCAGCAACAGGCGACCCAGGGCGGCGTCATCACCGGCCGCAACGGTGCGTTCATCTTGGCGAGCTGGCCCGGGGCGCTGCACGTCAAGCTCGACGGTCCGCTGGCACAGCGCATCGAGCGCGCGGCGAGAGACAGCGGGATCGACATCGAGCAGGCGGCGAGACGGCAGAAGCGTGAGGACGAGGTCCGCGCCGACATGTCGCTGCAGTTCTATCACTGGGATCCTCGGGAGACGGATCGCTACGACCTGGTCGTCAACACCGGCACCATGGAGCTGGACGTGTGCGTCGACATCATCGTCGCCGCCGCCAGGATCAAGGCCAGGTCGTCGAGCGCAGCCTCCGCGAGTGGCGAGGTCCGGCCGTGACGGCCTCCGACGTCACCTCTGGTTGGCAGGACACGTCCCCGTCGCCTCGTGAGCGGGCGACGAAGCTCGTCGAGGCGATGACGCTGGAGCAGAAGATCGCCCAGCTGCACGGTGCGATGGAGACCATCGACATCTACGCCCTGAGCGCGGAGGCCGCCGAGTCGGGGGCGGACATGGACCAGCTCGCCGCTCAGATCCGGATCGAGCGGCACGTGCCGGCGATCGAGGAGTTGGGGATTCCCCGTTTCCGGGTCACCAACGGTCCGGTGGGGGTCGGGATGGGTGACGGCACTCCGAGCCCTCCCGCCACGTCGCTGCCGATGACGATCGGTTTGGCCGCGGGGTTCGATCCGGACCTCGCGCGCGCCTACGGGGACATCATCGGGTCCGAGACGGCGACACTGGGCCAGCACGTCCTGGAGGGGCCCGGCGTGTGCCTGCACCGCACCACCATCTCCGGGCGTAATTTCGAGTACTTCTCCGAGGACCCGTACCTGTCGGGGGTGATGGCGGTCGCGGTGGCCACCGCGATCCAGGCGCACGACGTGATCGCGATGGCGAAGCACTACGTGGTCAACGACCAGGAGTATGAGCGGTTCCGGACCAGCGTCGAGGTGGACGAGCAGGTGCTGCGGGAGCTCTACCTGCTGCCGTTCGAGATGCTGGTGAAGGACGCCGATATCGCGGCGATCATGAGTTCCTACAACCGGGTCCGCGGCGTGTACGCCACCGAGTACCGGTACACGCTGACCGACGTCCTGCGTGCGGAGTGGGGCTTCGACGGGTACGTCCAGTCCGACTTCTGGTCGTGCCGCTCCTGCGCCCCGTCGCTCAACGCCGGCCTGGACCACGAGATGCCGGACGCCAAGTGGCTCAACGAGACCAACGTCAAGGCGGCCCTGCACGACACCAGCCTCGAGATCGAGACGATCGACCGCGCCCTGGTCCGCCGCTACACGCAGATGTTCCGGTTCGGGCAGTTCGAGCGGCCCTACGCTCCCGGCGTGATCGACGCCCGGGCGCACGGTGCCACCTCCCGGTCGATCGGCTCGCAGATCGCGGTCCTGCTCAAGAACGAGGGCGACGTGCTGCCGCTGGACGCGCACGCCGGATCCGTCGTCGTGATCGGCCAGTCCGACTTCGTCGACCACGCCTGCCTGGGCGGCGGCGGGTCGTCCAAGGTCGTCCCGCTCTACACCGTCCCGCCGCTGGACGGGATGCGGGACGTGCTGCGGGACCTCGGCTCGTCGGCGGCGGTGACCAAGGTGACCGTCGCGGACGACCTGTCGAACCTGGAGGATGCCAGGAAGGCGGCCCGGGAGGCCGGGGCTGTCGTGCTCATGGCCGGGCTGATAGCGACTGAGGGCGCCGACCAGCCGGACGCCAACCTGCTCAACGACCAGAACCGGATGCTGGACGAACTGCTGGGCATCAACCCGGCCACCGTCGTGGTGCTGAAGGACAGCAACCCGGTGCTCATGCCGTGGATCGACAAGGCGGGGGCAGTCCTGGAGGTGTGGAACCAGGGCAGCGAGGACGGGCACGTCGTCGCGGACCTGCTGTTCGGTGTCGTCAACCCCTCCGGCAAGGTGCCGACGTCCTATCCGAGGTCGGAGGCCGACACCCTCTACGCCGGCAACCCGGAGCGGTATCCGGGCGTGGACGAGGGCGCCGGCTACCCGGTGATCCGGTACTCCGAGGGCCTGGAGATCGGGTACCGCTGGTTCCAGGCGCAGGGCATAGCGCCCATGTTCGGGTTCGGGCACGGCCTCTCGTACACCACGTTCGACATCACCGACGTCAGGGTCGATGCGCCGGACGGCGCGGCGGCGCCCGTCACCGTGACCGCGTCGGTGACGAACACCGGCCCCGTCGCCGGAGCCGAGGTGGTCCAGGTGTACCTGGGCATCCCCGCAGAAGGACAGCCTCCGAAGCGACTGGTCGGCTTCCAGAAGGTGTTCGTCGAGCCGGGACAGACGCGGCCCGTGCAGATGACCATCGACCCGGCCGCGACCAACCATCCCTTCAGCGTCTGGGACTACTGCACCCGCGACTTCGTGGTCGAGCCCGGCACGTACACCCTCTACGTCGGCACCTCGGCCGACGAGACCTCGCACACGGCATCGCTCACGGTGACCTGACTCGCGCCGCCCCCGTCGACTCCCGGACCACCAGCCGCACCGGCAGCACCATCGGGGAGCCCGTGCGCGGCACCGTGCCGTGCAGCATGGCGACGAGATGCTGCACGGCCGCCGACCCGAGTGCTCCCAACGGAGCCGCCACGGTCGTGAGCGCCGGGGTTCCGAAGTCGGACCCGAAGATGTTGTCGAACCCCATGACGCTGACGTCGCCCGGCACCTGCACACCCATCCGGCGCAGGCCGCGCAGGAGCCCGATCGCCAGCAGGTCGTTGTAGGCGAGGGCCGCGCTCGTGGGCGCCTTGCGAAAGTCCGCGGCGGCTGCGACGCCACCCGCCACGGTGGGCGGGTACGGCCCGAGGCGGCGGATCCGCAGCTCCAGTTCGTAGCAGGCGTCGCGCGCGGCCCGCCACCGCGTGCCATCGGCCCAGGACGCCTCCGGCCCCGCCACGTACGTCAGGGTCCGGTGACCCAGCTCCCCGAGGTGCTCCACGGCCCGGCGCATGCCGCGGGTGTTGTCCGTCACCACACTCGGCACGTCCGGAAAGGCCCGGTTGACGACGACCACCGGGCGCTGCTTCGACGCCATCCGGATCGCGGAGTCCGACATGCGCGACGAACTCAGGACGAGTCCCTCCGCCAGCGGCACGACCCGTTCGACGGCCTGCCGCTCCACCAGGGAGGACTCCTGGGTGTCCCCGAGCAGCAACGTGTAGCCGGCCTCGGTGGCCGCCGCCTCACCGCCTCGGATGATCTCGAAGTTGACCGGGTTCGTGATGTCCCCGACGAGCAGCGCGACCATTCCGGTCCTGCCGGAGGGCAGGGCGCGGGCCACAGGGTTCGTGCGGTAGCCGATCCGGTCCGCTGTGGCCCTGATCCGCGCGGCCGTCTCGGCGTTGACCCGCCCCGGCCGGGCGAAGGCACGCGAGACGGTGGAAGGCGCGACGCCGCACTCTCGCGCGACGTCGTAGATCGTGGGCGCCGAGGGCCGGCGCGCAGGAACTGATCCATCGCTCACGCGCCACACCTCCGCGGACCCGGGACGCAAGGACGGGCTCTTCCTCACGCTACGTCCGCCCGGCAACAAGTGGCAATCGGTTGTCATCGGCCTGGAGCCGGTGCGGCAATGGGAGAAATCGACGTGAAGGAGAAATGATGCTTCGCCCCCAGGACACCGCCACCCGCGAGCGGAAGTCGCTCAACGGGCTCTGGCGCTTCGCCCTCGACCCGCAGGGCGCCGGACGCGCCGAGGGCTGGTACCGAGGGCCGCTGGCGGACGCCCGGGAGATGCCCGTGCCTGCCAGCTTCAACGACGTCGCCGCGGACGCCGCGGTGAGGGACTACGTCGGCGACGTCTGGTACCAGACGACGGTCCGCGTCCCGCGCGGCTGGGACGGGCAGCGGATCGTGGTTCACCTGGAGTCGGCGACGCACCGGGCAACCGTGTGGGTCGACGAGACGGAGGTGGTGTCCCACGAGGGGGGATACACCCCCTTCGAGGCCGACGTGACCGACCACGTGACCGCGGGGCAGCAGGCGCGGATCACCGTCGTCGTCGACAACACCCTGAGTTTCCAGAGCATCCCGCCCGGGCTGGTCGAGGACACCCATGCAGGCAAGCGGCAGCGCTACTTCCACGACTTCTTCAACTACGCGGGTCTGCACCGGACCGTGTGGTTGTACTGCACCCCGCGGTCGTATCTCGACGACGTCACCGTCACCACCGGCCTCGACGGCTCCACCGGAACCATCGAGTACGAGGTGAGGGCCGCCGGCGAGGCGACGGCGAGCGGCATCCGGGTGGTCCTGCGCGATGCGGACGGCACCGAGGTCGCCCGTGGCGAGGGCGGGCGAGGAACCCTGACCGTGTCGGACGTCCATCGCTGGGCCCCGGGCGACGGCTACCTGTACGAGCTCGAACTCCAGCTCGTGGACGATTCGGACGCCGTCGTCGACAGCTATGTCCAGAGCGTCGGCGTGCGCACCGTCGCCGTGGACGGCATCCGGTTCCTTCTCAACGGCGAGCCCTTCTCCTTCACCGGTTTCGGGAAGCACGAGGACCTGCCGGTGATCGGCAAGGGCCACAACGAGGCGCACCTCGTCCACGACTTCGCGCTCCTGGAGTGGATCGGCGCCAACTCCTTCCGGACGTCGCACTACCCGTACTCCGAGGACGTACTGGACTACGCGGACCGCCACGGCGTGGTCGTCATCGACGAGACGGCCGCGGTAGGGCTGAACATGGGCCTCGGCGGGGGCATCTTCGGTGCGCAGGGGTACACGACCTTCTCCCCCGACACCATCAACGACGCCACGCAAGAGGTGCACGCTCAGGCGATCCGCGAGCTGGTCGCACGGGACAAGAACCACCCGAGCGTGGTGCTGTGGTCGATCGCGAACGAGCCCGAGTCCGAGACCGAGGCCGCCGAGGAGTACTTCCGGCCGCTGTTCGAGCTGACCCGGTCGCTCGACCGGACACGTCCGGTCGGGTTCGTCAACGTGATGCTCGCGCCGCACGGGACGTGCCGGGTCTCCCAGTTCGGCGACGTCCTCATGCTCAACCGCTACTACGGCTGGTACGTCCACACGGGGGAGCTCGACGCCGCGGAGAAGGCCTGGACCGCCGAGCTCGAGGGCTGGGCGACCGAGGGAAAGCCGATCATCATCACTGAGTACGGCGCCGACACCTACCCCGGGCTCCACTCGGTCACCCCCACGCCCTGGACCGAGGAGTACCAGATCGAGTACCTGGACATGAACCACCGGGTCTTCGACCGGATCGACGCGGTGGTCGGCGAGCAGATGTGGAACTTCGCCGATTTCGCGACGACACCCGGAATCATGCGGGTCGGCGGCAACAAGAAGGGCGCCTTCACCCGCGACCGCCAACCCAAGGCGGCCGCCCATGCGCTGCGCCGTCGTTGGCGCAAGGACGTCTGACTCCCGCCTTTCCTTTCGTTTTCCTCGCCGCGCCGTGCAGCCACCCCTGCACGGCGCGGCTTCGTGCTGTGCGGCGCCGTTCCCGGAACGGCGCGCGCCGGCCCGGACAACATCCGGCAACCAATTGCTGGTGGCCCGGTGCGGGGCCTGTACTGGGAAAGTGCCCGGCCGCGCCGGCCCCCCGATACCCGTAGAGGATCCCCCGATGACCATTCTTCAGAACGCACCCACGCGCCCGCGCGTAGCCGGAGCGCACCTGCCGGCGAGCTCGGTTCTCGGTTACGGCCTGGGCGACTTCGCCAACAATCTGGCGTTCTCGCTCTCGACCACGTTCCTGCTCTACTACTACACCGACGTGTCCGGCCTCTCGGCAGCCGCCATCGGCACGATGTTCCTCGTGGTCCGGCTCTGGGACGCCGTCGCGGACCTGTTCGCCGGCCGCGTGGTCGACCGGACGATGACCCGCTGGGGCAAGTTCCGTCCCTTCCTCCTGTTCGGCGCCGTCCCCCTGCTGTTCCTGAGCTTCCTGACCTTCCACGTGCCCGCCGGCTGGGCCGACAGCGGCAAGCTGCTCTACGCCTACCTCACCTACGCGGCGCTCGGCCTGGTCTACTCCTTGGTGAACATTCCCTACGGGTCCCTCGCCTCCGCGATGACCCAGTCCGTGCACCAGCGTGCCAAGCTGGTCGCAGCCCGTACCTTCGGCGCCGCGGTCGGCAGCGTCGTCCTCACCTTTCTCATCGCCCCGCAGATCTCGGGGCTGAGGGCCGCGAAGAAGACCCTGTCCGCCGCCGATTACCGCGAGCGCGCCCAGTCCATCTTCACCCAGACGACCCTGCTCTTCGTCGTCGTCGGGAGCCTCGCCTATCTGGTGGTCTTCCTCCTGTGCCACGAGCGCGTCGTCCGGGCGCAGCCCACGGTCAGCGTCAAGGACACGTTCGCGACCCTGAAGCACAACAAGCCGTTGGCGTACCTGTGTGCCTCCAGCTTCTTCTACCTCATCGGCCTGTTCACCGTCGGCGGCGCGACTGCCTTCTACGCCCAGTACGTCCTCGGCGACATCTCCTACACGATGCACCTCGTGGTGGTGAACATCGGGATGTCGCTGGTCCTCACGCCGTTCATCCCCAAGATCATCGACAGGTTCGGCAAGAAGAACGTCTACCAGTGGTGCGGCGTCCTCACGATCGTCGGTGGCGTCGCGATCTTCGTCCTGCCCAACGGGCACCTGTGGATCGCATTGCTCTTCCTGGCGGTCAAGGGACTCGGCGGCGCCCTCATCAACACCGTCATGTTCGCCCTCGAGGCCGACACCGTCGAGTACGGCGAGTGGAAGTCCGGCCAGCGCTCCGAGGGCGCCACCTACGCCATCTTCTCCTTCACCCGGAAGGTCACCCAGTCCCTCGGCGGCGCCATCGTCGCCTGGGCACTCGCCATCGGCGGCTACCTCTCGGCGACGGCGGCGATGCCCAACCCGGTGCAGCCCGCGTCCGCCCTCCTGGCCATCAAGGCCAGCATCGGCCTCGTCCCGGCGGTGGCCGCCCTGATCGCGATGATCATCTTCATCAAGTACCCGCTCACCGATGCGCGGTTCCGCGAGATCCGGGACGAGACGGAGGCACGCAAGCGCGAGCAGGAGAACCTCGTCCTGCCCGAGGGCGGACTGGTCAGCTGACACCCAGGTCCGGGCCCGGCCGATCCTGTCCGATCGGCCGGGCCCGTCGTCGCGTCCAGGCGAGCATGGGCGCTTGTGCGCGCGCGTGCCGCGGCCAGAGCCCTCGCTACGCTCGCCGACGGATCCCCTTCCCGAGACCAGGAGCGCGCAATGGCAGCAGGAACGCTGACGGCGGACGGTCGGGCACGGGTGCTCGCCGACGGCAACGAGATCCCCCTCCTCGGGCTCGGCGTCTGGCAGATCCCCGAGGGACGCGAATGCGAGCAGGCGGTGCTGTGGGCACTCGAGGCGGGCTACCGCCACATCGACACGGCGCAGGCCTACGGCAACGAGGGCAGCGTCGGCCGGGCGCTGCGCGAGAGCGGCCTTCGCCGCGAGGACGTCTTTCTCACGACGAAGTTCTACCCGGGAAACCCCGACCCGGAGGCGGAAGCGCAACGGAGCCTGGAGCGCCTCGGCGTCGACTCCGTCGACCTCTACATCATCCACTGGCCGCAGGGCGGGCCCACGTGGGCATGGCAGGGGATGCAGCGCGCCCGGGAACGGGGGTATGCGCGCTCGATCGGCGTCTCGAACTTCGGCACCTCCGACCTGGACGCCGTGCTCGGGGTCGCAGACGTCCCGCCGGTTCTCGACCAGGTGCAGTTCAGCCCCTTCGAGTTCCGCCGTTCGCTGCTGGAGGCGTGCGAGCGCCACGACGTCGCGCTGGAGGCGTACAGCCCGCTCGGCACCGGGCGCCACCTGCGCGACCGGCAGGTGGCCGGCATCGCCGAGCGCCTGGGTCGCACTCCGGCGCAGGTGCTGATCCGCTGGTCGCTCCAGCGCGGCGTCGTCGTGCTGCCGAAGTCCACGCACCGCGAGCGCATCGAACAGAACGCACAGGTCTTCGACTTCGAGCTCTCCGCCGACGACATGGCCGTCCTGGACGGGCTCGACCGCACCGGCGGCACCGATCGAGGCCTGGAGCGGCCCTGGTGGTGAGCTACAGGTGCGCGACCGCGCGTTCCTCCGGAAGTCCGATCACGTCCGGAGCGGGCTCGGTGATGAGGTCGGCCTGCCACAGGTCCGGACCGAACACCTCGTACTGGATGTCCCGGGGCGGGACCCCACGTTCCACGAGGGCACTGCGGACCGCCTGCATGAAGGGCAGCGGACCGCAGAGGTAGTAGGCGGCTCCGTCCGGCAGGTCCACCTGACCCACGTCCATCTGCCCGGCGAAGGTGCCGTCGACCGGGAGAGTGCTCTCGCCCCCGCCCTCGTACCAGACGCGCAGAGAGGCGTTCGGCAGGAGCCGGACGGCGCCGAGGACCTGCCCGCGCAGGGCGAAGGCGCTCTCGTCCACATCGGCGTGCAGCACCTGGACCGGAACATGCGAGCCCGCCGCGACCAGATGGGACAGCATCCCGGCCATCGGCGTGATCCCGATTCCCGCGCTGGCGAAGACCAGCGGGCGGCCGGAGTCGTCCAGCACGACGTCCCCGAACGGCACCGACATGGTGATGACGTCACCGACGCCGACGGACTCGTACAGCAGCGTCGACACCTCGCCGTCGGGCTTGCCGCCGCCGTACACGCGCTTCACGGCGAATCGCCGGTGCTCACCGTCGTCCGCGGTGATGAGGCTGTACTGCCGCGGTTGACGGACGCCGTCCGGCATGAGCATCCGCACCGTGACGTACTGCCCGGGCAGCGACGTGCGAACGGCACGGTCGTCGACGCGCCGGACGACGAAGGTGACGACGTCCTCGGTCTCCTGGATGCGCTCGACGACCTGCCAGTCGCGCCAGACCGTCTCGGGCCGGACGCCGCGGGCGCTGTAGAGCCCGCGCTCGGAGTGGATCAGTGCGTAGGCCATCAGCCAGTAGACCTCGTCCCACGCGGCCGCGACCTCGGGAGTCACGGCCTCGCCGAGGACGTCGGCGATCGCCCAGAAGAGGTTGTCGTGCACCACCTGGTACTGGTCGGGACGGATCCCGAGCGAGGCGTGCTTGTGGGCGATCCGCGAGAGCAGCTGCTCCGGCAGCTGCTCCGGCGTCTGGACCAGGGCCGTCGCGAAGGCTGCGACCGACCCGGCCAGGGCGACCTGCTGAGTGCCCTCCGCCTGGTTGCCCCGGTTGAAGACGCCGTCCAGCAGCTCCGGATGACCCTCGAACAGGTGCCGGTAGAACCGCTCGGCGATGAGCCCGATGTTCTCCGCCACCGCCGGAAGCGTGGCCTCGACGACCGGACGTGAACGATCAGAAAGCATTGGGCCCCCCTGCCTCTCCCACCCGTATCCGAAACGTTAACGGTGGGATGGCATGGAGCAACCGGGGCTGCCCTCCGACCATGCAACTCGGTCCGATCCTGCGATTCTGTGCGGAGACAGCGCGTGGAGGTGCACCGTGAGCCAGATCCACCTCGCGCGCGTCTACGATCACGAGGCCGAGCTCTCCGGGCAGGCATTCTTCGTCGAGCGCCTGTGGCCCCGAGGAGTGCGCCGGGAGGACCTGCGAGCGGTGTGGCTGAAGGACGCGGCCCCGAGCCCGGACCTGCGCAGGTGGTACGGCCACGACGTCGCGAGGTGGGCGGAGTTCCGGCGGCGCTACGAGGCCGAGCTCGACGCTTCCCCGCAGGCATGGCGTCCTATCGCCGAGGCCGTCGCCGCCGGCGACGTCACCCTCCTCTACGCCGCCCGGGACCGCGATCACAACAGTGCCCTCGTCCTGCGGGACCACGTCCGAGCCCACCTACCACCGGAACGGACAGCGTCGTCGTCGTGACCACCCACTCCACCGCCACCTCGAGCCCGTTCCGCCAGCCCCGGGCCGTCTGGGCCGTCGCCTTCGCGTGCGTCGTCTCCTTCATGGGGATCGGGCTCGTCGACCCGATCCTCCCGGCGCTGTCCCACCAGCTGAACGCGTCGCCGAGCCAGGTGTCCCTGCTCTTCACGAGCTACCTCGTGGTCACCGCCGTCGCCATGATCTTCGTCGGGGCGGCGCGTCGCGGATCGGCCCGAGGCGCACCCTGGTCGTCGGGCTCCTGCTGATCGTCGTCTTCGCGGCCGCCGCGGGGATGTCGAACAGCATCGCCGGGATCGTCGGCTTCCGGGCGGGCTGGGGCCTCGGCAACGCCCTCTTCATCGCGACGAGCCTCGCCGTCATCGTGGCGTCGGCGTCCGGCGGCTTCGCCGGCGCGATCATCCTCTACGAGGCCGCGCTCGGTCTCGGCATCGCCGTCGGCCCGCTGCTCGGTGGCGAGCTCGGCAGCATCAGCTGGCGCGGCCCGTTCTTCGGCGTCGCCGTGCTCATGACGATCTCGCTGATCGCCACCGTGCTCTTCGTTCCCGCGCTGTCGAAGCCGGCACACCCGACGTCCGTACTCGCCCCGCTCAAGGCCCTGCGGCACCGCGGCCTGCTGGTGATGGGGCTCACCGCGCTCTTCTACAACTGGGGCTTCTTCACCATGCTCGGGTACGCGCCCTACCCGATGAAGCTCGACGCCCACCAGCTCGGGCTGGTGTTCTTCGGCTGGGGCCTGCTCGTCGCGATCTTCAGTGTGCTCCTCGCCCCCCGGCTGCAGGGGCGGTTCGGGACGGCGAAGGTCCTCTACGTCAACCTGCTCGCGCTCGGCATCGCGATGGCGGTCATCGCGGCCCGGGTCGACGACCCGACGGTCGTCATCGTCACAGTCATCATCACGGGCGCCTTCATCGGCATCAACAACACCCTCACCACCCAGGCCGTCATGCTCGTCTCCCCGGTCGAGCGGCCGATCGCGTCGTCGGCGTACGGCTTCGTCCGGTTCATCGGCGGCGGCCTCGCCCCGTTCGTCGCCGGCAAGCTCGCCGACCGGTTCTCACTCAGCGTGCCGTTCTACCTAGGTGCGGCCGCCTTCATCCTCGCGATCTTCGTGCTCGCGACGGGCCACCGCCTGCTCGCCGAGGCGGAGGCGGGCCCGGTCGAGCCGGCCGCGGCAGAGCCGGCCGGCAGCGCACAGGCCGCAGGGGGATCGGGAGCGGCGCCCGAACCGCGGCTCGAGCCGCTGACGGTCTCAGGAGTGCTGGGCCGGCGGGCGGTCGTGGTCGCGGTGGGGGCCACACCCGACGCCGAGGACGTCGTCCGCGCCGCCGCCGCGATCGCGCGCCGGAGGGGTGGGCCGCTGGAGATCGTCCGCGTCCGGGAGACCACCGTCATCGAGGAGCTCGCCATCGACGTCGAGCCCACGGACGTGGCACGTGCGGCGCTTCGCGAGCACGTCGCGGTGGCCGAGCGGTCGGGCGTGCCGGTCACGGGCCTGCTGCTGCACAGTGTCGGAGACCACGCTGCCGCGGCGCGTGTGATCGCCCGGCACGCGGCCGCCGAGCAGGCGGGCATCGTCGCGGTCGGTCCCTCGCCCCGCGGACGCACGCTCCAGTTCGCGAACGGCAGCTTCACCGCGACGCTGGCCGTCCACACGCCGTGCACGCTCGTTCTCGTGCACCCCGAGTCCGAGCTGGACGAGGCAGTCTCCGCCGTCTCCCAGGTGGCCGGTTAGGCCCGACCGCGGGAGGCCCCGCACCAGGTGTGGTGGGGGCCTTCCGTCGGGTCGGGCGCAGCTCACCGGAACGCTCACCGGACGGCGGTGACGACCATCTCCAGCATCAGACCCGGCATCGCCAGGGACTGGACCTGCGCGAGGATCCCGCCGGCGGGGAGGACTCCGGTGGAGGCGAACCGGCCCGCGACGTGCTGGTGGCCGGGCGTCAGGTAGCTGCCGATGTCCGTCGTGTAGACGTCGTAGCGGACGACGTCTGCGAGCGTCAGGCCGGCGGCGTCCAGGACGGTCTGGACGTTGTCCATCGCCTGCTGCGATGCGCGGGCTTGCCCACGTCACTTGCGTTCCGGCCGGTACCGTCCACGTCACTCGCGTTCCGGCCGCTTCGAGGCCCGTTGAGTGCCGGAAAGGGCGGCCGGAACGCGAGCAACGCCGCGCCGAGCGGCCGGAACGCGAGCAACGCCGCGCCGAGCGGCAACGCGAGCAACGCCGCGGCGAGCGGCCGGAACGCGAGCAACGCCGCGCCGAGCGGCAACGCGAGCAACATCACCAACAGCTCCGCAACGCGGAGCGGATGCCGCACGCGCAACTCCGGCCTCGACCCGACCCACGGCCAGCTCGGTTCGCTGGTCGTCGATGTGGAGGCTGCCTACGATGAAGCCTTCGGGGGACGAGCTCTCGCCGGCGAAGGGGATCTCCGATCGACACCGTCCGGCAGACCGCGGAGGACGAGCGGCCGCGACGACGTGGGGCTCCCGTGATGGCGGACGTGGCCGTCGTGGCGGGCGTCTCCCACATGACCGTGTCGCGGGTGCTGAACGACCCGGGCAGCGTCAAGCCGGCCACGCGCGACCGGGTGCAGGCCGCGATGAGATCGCTCGGCTACCGGCCCAACACCGTGGCCCGGGCCCTGGCCACGGGCAGGACGCGCAGGATCGGCGTCCTCGCGCCCGCGACCGCGCTCTACGGTCCGACGTCCATGCTCCTGTCCATCGAGACGGCCGCTCGCGTCGCCGGCTACCACCTGGACATCGTCCGGCTCCGGTCCGTGACCCGGCGCTCGGTCACCGAGGCCGCTCAGGGCCTGCAGAGCCGGGGCATCGACGGGATCATCGGCATCACGCCGCACACCTGGGCACCAAAGGCGCTGCAGGACACGATCTCGAACGTTCCGCTGGTCGCCGTCGAAGGCGCCACGGGCTCCCTGCCCACCGTCGCCGTGGACCAGGAGCGAGGGGCGATCCTCGCCACCGAGCACCTGCTCGGCCTCGGGCACGCCACCGTCTGGCACGTGGCGGGGCCACGCGACTGGGTCGAGGCGAAGGCGCGCCTGGGAGGGTGGCGCGAGACGCTGCAGCGGTCCGGCGGCCCGGTGCCGCCAACCCTGCCGGGAAGTTGGGGTGTCCGCTCGGGGTACGACGCGGGACGCCGGCTCGCCGAGGAACCGGGCGTGACCGCGGTGTTCGTCGCGAACGACCAGATGGCGCTCGGCGTGATCCGGGCGCTCGCGGAGGCCGGCGTCCGGGTCCCGGACCAGGTCAGTGTGGTCGGCTTCGACGACGTGCCCGAGGCGGCCTACTTCACTCCCCCGCTCACCACCGTGCGGCAGGACTTCCAGGAGGTGGGAGTCCTCGCGCTCAAACTCCTGCTCGACCAGATGGCCGACGGTCCGGTGGACGAACGCCACGTCGTGGTCGAGCCACAGCTCGTCGTCCGGCAGAGCACCGCCCCTCCCCCGGAACCGACGCCGGGCCGCGGTTCCGGGTAAGGGCGATGAGCGGCGTCAGGACGCGTCGCAGGGCAGACGGAAGACGTTCCACGAGACCGGCGGCAGCACGGCGCGCAGCGCGCCCTCGGCCACCGTCGCGTCCGGGTGCGACCGCGGGGCGACGCGGTCCGGCTGGTCCATGGTGTTGGCGGCGTGCCAGTCGTCGTCCGCCAGCACCGTCGCCGCTTCCAGCCGCGCGCCGGGGAAGGCGCGCAGGTCCGAGGTGAAGCTCACCTGCTCGCTGGGGTGCCGGTTCACGACGAAGAGGACGAGCTCGTTCCGCTCCTCGTGATGGGTGGCCGCGACGTCGACGACGGGTGCCTCGCCGTACCGGGAGGTGTCGTAGGTCGGCGCCTTGATCTCGGTGCGGAGCACCGTCCCCTTCGCGAGGGCCGCCATCTGGGCGAAGGGGTGGAAGATGCTCTGCCGCCAGGCCGGCCCGCCCGGCTCCGTGCGGATGGAGCCGATCGCGTTGACCAGTTGCGCCTGGCAGGCGGACGTGACGCGGTCGCTGTTCCGCAGCAGCGTCACCAGCAGTGATCCGACGACGACCGCGTCGGCCACGGTGTACGCGTCCTCGCTGAGCCGGGGCGCCACCGTCCAGTCCTCCGGCATGCCGCTCGGCCCGTGCTCCTTGTGGTACCAGACGTTCCACTCGTCGAACGAGATGTTGATGCGCTTCGTCGAGGAGAGCCGGGCCGCGACGTGGTCCGCGGTCGACACGACGTCCCGGATGAAGCTCTCCATGTTCAGCGACGAGGCGAGGAAGCTCCCCAGGTCGTTCCCCTCGATCTCGTAATAGGCGTGCGCCGAGATGTAGTCGACGACGTCATAGGTGAGATCGAGGACGGTCGCCTCCCAGGTGCCGAACGTCGGCATGGACCGGTAGGAGCTGCCGCAGGCGACCAGCTCGAGCGTCGGGTCGTACTGGCGCATGGCCCGGCCGGTCTCCGCCGCCAGCCGTCCGTACTCCGCCGCCGTCTTGTGCCCCAGCTGCCACGGACCGTCCATCTCGTTGCCCAGGCACCACATCCGGATGCCGTGCGGCTCCTTGGCACCATGGCTCACCCGCAGGTCGGACAGGTAGGTGCCGTCCGGGTGGTTGCAGTACTCGAGCAGATCGATGGCCTCCTGCAGCCCGCGAGTGCCGAGGTTGACGGCAAGCATCACCTCCAGGTCCGCCTTCGCGGCCCACCGGACGAACTCGTTGAGGCCGAACTCGTTCGTCTCGATCGTCCGCCAGGCGGGGTCCAGCCGGGTGGGCCGCTGGCTGACCGGGCCGACGCCGTCCTCCCAGCGGTACCCGGAGACGAAGTTGCCGCCGGGATACCGCACGACGGTCACGCCCAGCTCACGCACCAGCTCCAAGACGTCCTCGCGGAACCCGTCCGCGTCCGCGGTGGCATGTCCGGGGTCGTAGAGGCCCGTGTACACGTTGCGGCCCATGTGCTCCACGAAGGAGCCGAAGGTCCGGCGACTGACGGGAGCGACGACGAAGGCCGGGTCGACGTGGAGTGAGGCGCTGATCATCGAGATGGTTCTCCCTGGAACGGGGTCGGATGGCGATGGACGGTCAGCAGCCGTCAACCCTTGAGGCCGGTGCCGGCGATGCCTTCGACGATGTTGCGCTGGAAGAGCAGGAAGACGAGCACGAGCGGGAGGCCGCCCAGCAACGCGGAGGCCATGACGTCCGCATACCGGATGCCGTAGGAACCCTGGACCGTCGCGAGGCCGACCTGAATGGTCATGAGGTTTGGGTTCGTCAGCACGAGAAGCGGCCACAGCAGGTTGTTCCAGGACCAGATGAAGGTGAAGATCGACACAGCGGAAACCGCCGGGCGCGACAGCGGCATGACGATCGTCCGGTAGATCCGGGCGGCGCTTGCGCCGTCGACGCGAGCGGCTTCCTCGAGCTCGCGAGGCAGCCCGTCGAAGAACTGCACGAAGATGAACACCGCGATGGCCGTGGGGACCTGCGGGAGGATCACCGCCCAGTAGGTGTTGAGCAGGTGGAGCGTGTCGAACTCCCGGAAGAGCGGGACGATGAGCACCTGGCCCGGAATCATGATCCCGGCGAGGATGAAGGCGAACACCCAGTTGCGCCCCCGGAAGCGCAGGCGGGACAGTGCATAGGCCGCCATGCTGGCGAACAGCACAGTGCCCGCGGCGGTCGCGGCCGACGTGATGAAGCTCGACAGGTACCACTTCCAGATGTCGCCCTGCTGCAGGACCGTCTTGAACGATTGCAGCGTCGGGTTCTCGATGAACCACGTCGGCGGCACCTTGGTCGTCTCCGCGTTGGGTTTGAGGGCGGTGTCGATCGCCCAGGCGACCGGGACCAGCCAGAGCAGGGCGAACGCGATGAGCACGCCCGTGCACGTCCGGTTGAACAGCTTGTTCCGCCGGTCGTAAGCGGCCGCGGTAGCCCGCGCACGGTCCGTGGTGGCGGCGGGAAGCGTGGTATCGGTGGTCGCGATGGCCATGGTCACACACCCGATTCCTGTCGGCGGACGATGCCGAACCAGACGAAGGACACGGCGAGGATCACGAGGAAGAGGAGCATCGAGACCGCTGAGCCGTAGCCGATCCGCATGTTCGTGAAGCTCTGGTCGTAGATGTATTCCAGCGACGGGATCGTGCTGAAATTGGGACCGCCCGAGGTCATGAGGTAGATCTGGTCGAAGATCTTCAGCGAGGCGATCACCTGGAGGACGACGACGAGGGTCGTCGTCCTGCCCAGCAGGGGGATCGTGATCCGGAAGATCTGCTGCACAGGCCCGGCGCCGTCGATGGACGCCGCCTCGTAGAGCTCGCGGGGAATGTCCTGGAGCCCGGCGAGGTACAGCACGAAATTGAACCCGAGCGTCCACCAGACGGTGGCGATCGCCACCGAGGGCATCGCCCAGGTGGGGTCGCCCAGCCAGGTCGGTGCGGTGATCCCGATCGCGGAGAGCCAGCCTTCCGCCAGTCCGAGGGCGGGCGTGTAGATCCAGATCCAGATCAGGGCCATCACCGCGGACGGCAGCACGTAGGGAAGGAAGAAGGCGACCCGGAAGAAGGCGCGCCCTCGAACGGCCCGGTCGGCGAGCAGGGCGAAGAGGAACGCGAGGACGACCAGCGGAGGTGTCGTGAGGATCGTGAAGTAGATGGTGTGCCAGAGCGAGGACCAGAATTCGGAGCTCTCCACGGCCTCGGCGTAGTTCCCCAGTCCCGCCCAGCTGCCGAGGCCCGGCTTCACCAGGCTGCCGTTGAACAGGCTGAGGATGAAGGCGTACACCGTCGGCCCGATGACGAAGAGCAGGTAGAGGACGAGGAACGGAATGAGGAACGCCCACGCGGTCCGGTCGTCGTGCTGTCGGCGCTGCGGGGCGGGCGCGGCCGGGGCCCGGGTGCGGCCGCCGGCGGTCGTCTGGGTGGTCACAGAACTGCCTCCTCGAGGAGAACGACGACGGCGATCACACCGGCGAGGGAGTCTTCGCGTAGGTCTGCAGGTTGGCGATCATGCCCTTGAGTGCCGCTTCCGGGCTGGCCTGACCGGCTCGGACCGTGGCGATCGCCGAGCCGGTGATGATCTCGAAGTTCGAGCCGGAACCCGAGTACCACGCGGGCGGGTCGTACACCGCACCCGCCGCCGCCGCCGCGTAGTTGGACTGCGGCTTGAGCTGCTTGTACTCGGTGCTGTTCGCGACGGGGAGCCATGCGGGAATGTGTCCGCCCTTCGCCCAGGTGAGGCTCTGGTCGAGGATGGATCGGATGAACGTCAGGGCGTGGTCCGTGCGGGTCGGATCGCTTCCCCGAGCCGGAACCACGAGGGTGTGGGAGTCCGCCTGGACCGCGTACTTGTCCCCCCCGAAGACGTTGGGGAACAGCGTCATGCCGAACGGCATCTTGGCCGTCTGGAAGGTCGAGATCTCCCACTCCCCTTGGATGTAGAACCCCGCCTTGCCGCTGGCGAAGAGCGCGATGGCCCCGGGATAGTCCACATTGGGAGGCATGAGCTTCTTCGTGACGGTCAGGTCCCGCAGGTAGTTGAGCACCTTGAGCGCCTTGGCCTCGTCCACGACCACCTTGGTGCCGTCGTCCGCCAGCATCTCGCCGCCCAGCTGAGAATAGAGCGACTGGAAGAACCGCCAGTTGGTGGACGTCTCGTTGGTGATGGCCACGACGCCGCCGTACTGCGCTCCCCCTGCTTCTGCGCGGCGGTCAGTGCTTGCACGAACGTGTCCGGCCCGTCCATGGACTTGAGATTCCCGTCGGCGTCCAGCAGGCCGGCCTTCTTGCAGATGTCGGTGTTGTAGAAGAGGACGAACGGGTGGGTGTCCAGCGGAACGGCGTACTGCTTGCCGTTGAACGTCACCGCCTGCATCGCCTTCTCGCTGAACTTGTCCGGAGTCAGGCCGTGCTTGGCCAGGACGTCAGGCGTCAGCTCCTGCAGGAGGTTGCTGCCGATGAAGGTCGGCAGCCGGGACGCGTGCGAGACGCCGACGTCCGGCGGCTGGTCACCCAGCGTGGCCAGGGAGAGCTTGGTGTAGTACGGGTTGCCCCAGGCGAGCGTGACGTGCTGGAACCCCAGCTCCGGATGTCCCTGCTGGAACTTCGTGAGCATGTCGGCCATCCGCACGCCGTCGCCGCCCCCGAACAGATCCCAGAAAGTGACCGTCCCGGGGGCGACCGGGGCGCCGGTGATCCCCGCTCCGAGTGTGCTGCACCCGCTGAGAGCGAGGCCGCCGGCTCCCAGCAGGGATGCCTGCAGGAAGGTACGCCGGGAGAGCGGCGAGGCGGCGGCCCCGCCGCCGTTCGTACTCCTAGATCTGCTCACGGATCCCACCTTCCTGTCGGCCGACGCTGGTCTCGTGCCGTTCAGCTCGTCGGGCTGGGGTCGGGTTGTGTGGACAGGGACGGCCAGCCCCGGCGATCCCAGCCGATGGTCCGGATGCTGAGCCGGAAGTCGCCGTTGCGCGTGGCGTCGTAGTAGTGGCCCGCGAGATACCGGCCGTACACGGACTGGCCGCCGGGGCCGACCATCGAGCCGTGCTCGGAGAGGATCACGGTGCCGCCACCGTGCAGGAGCGGCGTCCCGAGCTCGTCGTAGTACGGCCCGCTGACCGATCGGGAGCGCCCGACAGCGATCTTGTGGTGCTGTCGAGCCCGCGGCAGCAGAAGTCGCGAGAGACGAAGAGGTAGTACCCCGGTGACGGAGAACGCAGGGGGCCTCGATGGCGTTCGGCGGCAAGCGTCGCGACGGCTACCGCGGCCGCGGCGGAAGCCCGGCCCACCATGCGCCATCGCATCTGGGTGCCTCTTCCCCTGGAAGCATCGCCTGCCCGTGGGCGGTATCGACCCACGTGGTGCGATACAGGCCTTTCCGCCCGTTTGGGTAGTGTGAGCGTTAACACCGGAGGGGGTCAAGACCCGGACGACCTCGATCGGTCAGGCCACGAACCTCCGGAGGCGCCGTGGCAGGCTGACCTTCCGCCGTTCTTCCGGGAGGGAGCCGCCGTGCGCGTGACGAGGCTGTACGCCCCGGGGAACCTGCGCGGGAGCGAGGAGGTCCAGCCGGTCCCCGCGGCCGGCGAGACCCTGGTGCGCGTGACCGACGTGGGCATCTGCGGGTCGGACCTGCACTGGTTCGAGGAGGGCGGCATCGGGGACGCTCGCTTGACCCGGCCCGTCGTCCCCGGCCACGAGATCGCCGGCGTCGTCGAGAGCGGATCCCTGGCGGGAACCCCCGTGGCCGTGGACCCGGCGATTCCGTGCGGCACGTGCCCGAGCTGCTCGCGCGGCCACCGCAACCTGTGCCCGACCGTGGGGTTCGCGGGCCACGGCATGATCGACGGCGGGTTGCGGGAGCTGATGGCGTGGCCGACCCACCTGCTGCACCCGTTGCCACCGGGGGTCAGCACGACGGACGGCGCCGTCCTCGAGCCGCTCGGGGTGGCGATCCACACCCTCGACCTCGGCCACTTGCGGACCGCCGACAGCATCGCCGTCGTCGGCTGCGGGCCGATCGGGCTGCTGCTGCTCCAGACCGCCCTGGCCTCAGGCGCTACGTCAGCCGTGGCCGTCGACCCGTTGCCGCACCGCCGGGACGAGGCCCGGCGGCGGGGCGCCTCCGCCGCCCTCTCCCCCGCGGAGGCCCGGGAGAGCGCGGCGGACCTCCAGGTGGACGTGGCCTTCGAGCTGGCCGGCAACGATGCCGCGGTCGAGCAGGCGATGCAGCTGGTGCGCCCCGGCGGCCGGGTCGTCCTGGGCGGCATCCCCGGTGACGACCGCACCTCCTTCCCGGCGTCCCTCGCACGACGCAAGGGGCTCACCGTCGCGATGGTCCGGCGGATGAAGGAGGACGTCTACGAACGGGGCATGCGGCTTGTCGCGACCGGCCGCGTCGACGTGGCCTCGCTCGTCACGGCACGCTTCCCGCTCGAGCGCGCGCAGGAGGCGTTCGAGTCGGCCGTGTCGCGGCAGGGCCTCAAGGTCGTGATCCGTCCGTCCGGGGTGTGAGGTCCAGATCGACGACCACGGGGCGGAGGCCAGGAGCGGCGGGCAGGTCGACGCGGAGCCCGTCCCCCTGTGCGTGGGCCGGAACCCTGGTGCCGTCGGGCAGGCGGGCGGAGCCCGGCACCACGGCCGCGGGGCTGATCGGGAGGAGAACGGCCCCGGCGGCGTCCACGACCGCATGCGCCACATCCGCCGTGCGCGTCCAGCGCACCCAGGGCTGTTGGGAGGGTTCGGCCGGCTGGGGATCCATCGGCGTCGTCCCGTGGACGGCCCGGGAGTTCACGGCCATCCACGCGGCGAGCTCCTCGAGGGCGCGCCGCTGAAGGTCCGGGAGCCGGCCGGCGGCGTCCGGACCGACGTCGAGCAGGAGGTTCCCGCCGCGGGAGACCTTGTCGACCAGGTGCCGCACGATCCCCGTCCCGTCCAGGGAGACGGCCTCGTCCTCGACCTGGTTGTAGCCGAACGACAGGCCGATCCCGCGGTTGTTCTCCCAGGCCCCCGAGGACTCGTGCTCGAGGCCGGCCTGGTACTCGCTCGTCCGGAAGTCCCAGTGCGTCTGCCCCCAGCGGTCGTTGACGACGCCGTCCGGCACCCGCTCGTAGTAGTGGCTGAACAGTTCGGCCAGGCCGAACGAGAGATCGTGCTTGCCGGCGTCCGGCCACTCGATGTCGTTCCAGAGCACGTCCGGGGCGTACCGGTCGACGAGATCGCGCACGTGCAGGTAGGCGTAGGCGGCGTACGCGGGATCACAGGGACGATCCCGCAGGACCGACTCGAACGTGTCGTGCGGCGGCAGACGGGCGACGTGCCAGTCGAGGCCGCCCGAGTAGTAGACGCCGAACCGCAGGCCCGCGGCGCGGGTCGCGCGCTCGAACGCTCCGACCAGATCCCGCCGGGGGCCTCGGCGCACGGTGTTGCGGGTCGCGGTGCCCGGGGCGTCCCACAGCGGAATGCCGTCGTGGTGCTTCGTCGTCGGGACGACGTACCGCGCGCCGGCCCGGGCGAAGAGACCGACCAGATCGTCGGGGTCGAAGGCCTCCGCGTGCCAGTCGTCGAGGAAGTCGTCGTACGGCGCGCCCCGATGGGCACCTCGATGATGCTCCCAGGCCGGACTGCCCTCCAGCCGGATGGTGTTCGCGTACCACTCGGCGTAGGGGTTGTGCCGGAACCAGGTCGGCCCGTCCACCGTCCCCAGCTCGCCGGTCGGCTCCGCCCAGGCCGGCACCGAGTAGGCCCCCCAGTGCACGAAGATCCCGAGCTTCGCGGCCGGGAACCAGGCAGGCACCGGCCGGGCGAAGCGGTCCCAGGGCGGAACCCGTTCCTCGGGGCGATCCCGTCCCTCAGGGGAGCCCGCGCTCACCCCGGCACTCGTCACAGCCCTCGGGCCAGCCGGTAGTAGGCCTGGTTCCAGCGCAGTTCCTTGGCGAACTGCTGTGGTGTCGTGGTCTCGTCGATGACGAGGAGCTCGGTGCCGGCGATGCGTGCGAAGTCCTCCAAGGCCTCGCGCCCGACCGCGGTGGACAGCACGGTGTGGTGCGGCCCGCCGGCGAGCAGCCAGCTCTCGGTGGAGGTCGCGAGATCCGGTGCCGGCTTCCACACCGCCCGAGCGACCGGCAACCGCGGCAGCGGCTCGTCGGGCTCGACGATCTCGACCTCGTTCGCGGTCAGGCGGAAGCGGTCGCCGGCGTCCGAGATGCCCACGACGAAAGCCGGGCCGGGGGATGCCGTGAACACCAGCCGGACCGGATCCTCCCGGTTGCCGATCCCGAGCGGGTGGATCTCGCAGCTGGGGCGTTCGTCCGTGATCGTGGGGCAGACCTCGAGCATGTGCGCACCGAGGATCTTCGGCTCGCCCGGGCCGAGATGGTAGGTGTAGTCCTCCATGAACGAGGTACCGCCGGCCCGGCCCTTCGACATCACCTTGAGCACGCGCAGCAGTGCGGAGGTCTTCCAGTCGCCCTCGCCGCCGAACCCGTAGCCGTCGGCCATGAGGCGCTGGACGGCGAGGCCGGGCAGCTGACGCAGGCCACCGAGGTCCTCGAAGTTCGTGGTGAAGGCGGTGAAGCCGCCGTCGGTGAGGAAGGCCCGCAGGCCCAGCTCCTGGCGGGCCGCGTAGCGCAGCGACTCCCGCCGGTCCCCGTCCTTGCGCAGCGCGGGGACGACGTCGTAGACCTCGTCGTACTCCTTGACCAGGGCGTCGACCTCGGCGTCGGGCACGGCGTCCACGACGGCCACCAGGTCGTTGACGCCCCAGGTGTTGACCGAGAAGCCGAAGACGCGCTCCGCCTCGACCTTGTCCCCCTCGGTCACGGCGACGTTGCGCATGATGCCGCCGATCCAGGCCATCCGCAGCGACTGGGCGGCCTGCCATCCCCGGGCCGCGCGGGTCCATGCCTCGACCCGTGCCCCGACGACGGGATCGGTGACGTACCCGGCGACGATCTTGCGAGCGACGCCGAGCCGGCTCTGGATGTAGCCGAACTCGCGGTCGCCGTGCGCCGCCTGGTTGAGGTTCATGAAGTCCATGTCGATCTGCGACCACGGCAGCGACACGTTCGCCTGGGTGTGCAGGTGGAGCAGGGGCTTGCGCAGCGCCTCCAGCCCGCCGATCCACATCTTCGCCGGCGAGAAGGTGTGCATCCAGGCGACGACGCCGATGCACTCGTCGGAGGCCGTGGCCTCGAGACACGTCCGCCGGATCGCGTCGGCCGTGGTCAGGACGGGGCGCCACACGAGGCGCACGCCGAGCTGATCAGCGAGCGCCGCGGCGATCTCGCGCGACTGGTCCTCGACCTGGCGCAGCGTCTCCTCCCCGTACAGGGCCTGGCTGCCGGTGAGGAACCAGATCTCGGCGTCGTCGTCCTGGCCGGTCATGCGCTTCTCCCTCACTCCGGCGACACGTCTTCGGCTCTCTGGCCGTAGACGTTCTGGTAGCGGTCGTACAGGTAGTCGACGTCGTCCTGGGCGATCGGCACCGGCTCCCCGAGCTGCCGGGAGACGTGCACGCTCCGCGCGACGTCCTCGCACATCACCGCCGCCTTCACCGCGGCCTTCGGGTCCTTGCCGATGGTGAACGGGCCGTGGTTGCGCATGAGGACGGCGGGAGAGCGGTGCCCCGAGAGGGTCTCCACGATGCCCTTGCCGATGTCGTCGTTGCCGATGAGGGCGAACGGGCCGACCGGGATCTCGCCGCCGAACTCGTCGGCCATCATCGTGAGTACGCAGGGGATGGACTCGCCCCGGGCGGCCCAGGCGCAGGCGTAGGTCGAGTGGGTGTGCACGACACCGCCCACGTGGTCCATGTGCCGGTAGACGTAGGCGTGTGCGGCGGTGTCGCTGGACGGCGAGAAGTC
This sequence comes from uncultured Actinomycetota bacterium, assembly GCA_963786765.1. GTDB lineage: Bacteria > Actinomycetota > Actinomycetes > Actinomycetales > Kineosporiaceae > DATKNA01. The sequence goes on from CAWBAJ010000007.1 coordinate 192,510, forward strand.
GCCCTCCACCACCTCACCGTCCAGGTCGCAGACGATCATGTTGTCGGGGGTGAGCTCGTCGTACGACACCCCGCTGGGCTTGATGACCATCAGGTCGGCCCCGGGGACGCGGCCGGAGACGTTCCCGGCCGTCCACACCACCAGTCCGTAGCGCACCAGCTCGGCGTGCAGCCCGGCGACCGTCTCTCGAACGCGGCGAACCTCTCCCGAGACGTCCGTCATCGCAGCGCCTCCCTGCGGATCCGGCGCAACCGGTGCATCACGTCGTTCCCGCCGGAACGCCCGAAGTGGTCGTGCAACGTCGTGTACTCGTCGAACAGCGCGTCGTAGGCCTTCGCGCGTCCCTCGTCGGGGACGTACACCGCCCGGCGCACCTTGCCCATGGCCGCGGCGGCCGCGTGGATGTCGGGATAGGCGCCCGCCGCGACCGCAGCGTGCATCGCCGACCCCACCGCCGGGCCCTGCTCCGATCCGATCACGCTCAGCGGGAGCCTGGTCACGTCGGCATAGATCTGCATGAGCAGCTCGTTCTTCGTCAGACCTCCCGCGATCACCAGCTCGGTGACGGGGACGCCCGCCTTCTCGAAGGCCTCGATGATCGTGCGCGTGCCGAAGGCGGTGGCTTCGATGAGCGCCCGGTAGGTGTCCTCGGGACGGGTGGCCAGCGTCTGGCCGACCACCAGGCCGGACAGCTCGTGGTCGACCAGCACGGACCGGTTGCCGTTGTGCCAGTCCAGCGCGACGAGGCCGTGCGCTCCCACCGGCTGGTCCGCCGCCAGCTCGGTCAGGTACTCGTGCACGCCCTGGCCGCGACGCGCGGCCTCCTCCACGTAGGCGGGAGGGACAGACGTGTCGACGAACCAGCCGAAGATGTCGCCGACGCCGGTCTGACCGGCCTCGTACCCCCACAGGCCGGGCACGATCCCGCCGTCGACGACGCCGCACATGCCCGGCACCTCGCCGAGGCGGTCGGAGCTCATCACGTGGCAGGTGGACGTCCCCATGATCGCCACCATCTGCCCGGGCTCGACGGCCTGCGCCGCGGGGGCGGTCACGTGGGCGTCGACGTTGCCCACGCAGACGGCGATGCCTTCGGGCAGGCCGGTCCACGCGGCGGCCTCGGCCGTCAGGGTGCCCGCCAGGGCGCCGAGGGCACCGATGGGATGGGCCACCTTCTCCTCGGCGAAGCCGGCGAAACCCGGGTTCAGGGCCGCGAGATAGTCCCGCGACGGGTACTGCCCGTCCTGGTGGATCGCCTTGTACCCGGTCGTGCAGGCGTCGCGGACGTACTCCCCGCACAGCTGCCACACGATCCAGTCCGCCGCTTCGACCCAGTGGTCCATCCGGGCGTAGATCTCCGGGTCCTCCTCGAGCAGCTGGAGGCCCTTGGCGTACTCCCACTCCGAGGAGATCCGCCCGCCGTAGCGAGGGAGCCAACGCTCGCCGCGCTCCTGCGCGAGCGCGGTGATCCGGTCGGCCTGCGGCTGGGCCGCGTGGTGCTTCCACAGCTTCACGTACGCGTGCGGGCGCTCGGCGAACTCGGGCAGCTCACACAGCGGCGTCCCGTCGGCGAGGACGGGCAGCACGGTGCAGGCGGTGAAGTCCGTGCCGATCCCGATCACGTCGTCGGCGCGAACCCCGGCGCCGGCCAGCGCCTCCGGAACGGCCCGGCGCAGGACGTCGACGTAGTCGGACGGAACCTGCAGCGCCCAGTCCGGCGGAAGGCGATCCCCCGTGGCCGCCAGCGTGCGGTCCATGACCGCGTGCGGATAGGGAAAGACGGCGCTGCCCAGCTCCGCCCCGTCGCTGACCCGGACGACGACAGCGCGGCCGGACAGCGTCCCGTAGTCGACCCCGACGACCAGGGGATCGGCACCGCCCTTCGGCCGGGAATCCAGCACTCCGGTCTCGTGCGATTGACTGCTCACACCTGGCTCCCGTGATCGTGCGGGGTGGCTGAGTTCTGGAACACGAAATGTCCGGAATGCCTACTGTTAGCGGTAACGTACCTGCGCGCAGGCGGAGCGGCAAGGGTCGCAGGAGTGCGCCCGGCGTCGCATGAACCCCTCGTCCCGGGGCTCACGCCTCTCCCCCGGGAGGGCGCGGCGGGCGGGCCGCCGTGGACTCCCGCACCACGAGGCGGGGCGCGATCAGGTGCAGCCCGCGCCGGGGTGCTCCTTCGATTCCCGCGAGCAGGTGCTCGGCGGCGACCCGGCCCACGGTGGACAGGTTCGGGTCGATCGAGGTGAGCATCGGGCGCCGGCCCGTGACCATCACGTCCCAGTCGTCGAAGCCGACGACCGCCACGTCGTCCGGCACCCGCCGTCCCACGTCGCGCAGTCCGTCGATCACCCCGCGGGCGACCTGGTCGCTGCCGCAGAAGATCCCGTCGAGATCGGGCACCTCGGCGGCGAGCACCGCCGCGGCCTGCCGCCCCCACTCCTCCGACCAGGCCCCGAAGGCCAGGTCCGGGCGGACGGGCGGAAGCCCGGCGTCGGCGAGGGCGCGCTCCCAGCCCCGGAAGCGCGCCGACGCGGAGTGGTGATGGCGGGGCCCGGTGACGTGAGCGATCCGCCGCCTGCCGACGGCAAGCAGGTGCTCGACGGCGAGCCGGCCCCCGCCCTCGTCGTCGTAGGTCACGCAGTCGGCGTCGGGGTCCGCGGATCGCACCATCGCGTACACGACGGGGATCTGCGGCGGCACGTCGAGCAGCGGCCGGACGTCCGTGCCGCGGCCCGTGACGATCACCCCGTCGACCCGGCGGCCGACGAGCATGGACACGTAGTGCCGCTCGCGGATCGCGTCGTCCCGGGTGTCACAGAAGAACATGGCCATCTGGCCGGCGCCCAGCGCATCCTCGGCTCCGAGCATGACCGGGATGCTGAAGCGGCCGAACCCGTCGTCGGTTACCAGGCCCACGGTGTACGTCCGCCCGGACGCGAGCCCCCGGGCGGACGGGTTCGGCCGGAAGCCCAGCACCGCGGCGGCCTCGTGCACCCGCCGACGGGTCTCGGCGCGCAGCTGGCCCCTCCCGCTGAGGGCCTTGGATGCCGTACCGATCGAGACGCCGGCCAGGCGGGCGACGGCGGCCAGCGTCGCCGGCGAGGCACCCGCCCGCCCCGCTCGCCCTTGCGGCCCTGCACCCACCCGCCGCCTCCTCCGAAACGGAAACTACCGGAAAACTTTCCGAATTCTTCCCCTCCGGTCCCGCGCGCGCAATGCTGGTCGCATACCCGCACAAGCCGGACATCTCCTCGCTTCGGCCGGCGATGGTAGGAAACCGGTTTCCGCACCAGCCCAACCTCCCCCTTGGAGCCAGTGTGACGACGACAGCCCAGTCCCCGGCGGCGACGCCGGGCCCGTCGCAGTCCGTCGCAGCCGGCCCCGTCGCCCTGACGCCAGACGCGGCGTGCCGGCTCCGACCCGTCCCGCTCGGTGCGGTGACGATCACCGGCGGCCTGTGGGAGGCGCGCCGCGAGGTGAACGGGGACGTGGCGGTCCCGCTCGGGCGCGAGCGCCTCGAGTCGGCCGGCAACCTCGACAACCTTCGGATCGCGGCGGGGACCATGCCCGGGGAGCCGCGCGGCCCTGTCTTCATGGACTCGGACGTCTACAAGTGGCTCGAGGCCGCCGCCTGGGAGTACGCGCGCCGGCCCTCCGAGGAGCTGCTGGAGGCGCAGCGGGAGATCACGGCGATCATCGCCGCCGCACAGCAGCCCGACGGCTACCTCGACTCGATCGTGCAGCTCCGGCAGGACGGCGAGCGGTACCGCGAGCTGGGCTGGAGCCACGAGCACTACTGCGCCGGGCACCTCTTCCAGGCGGCCGTCGCCCAGGTGAGGTGCACGGGCGAGCGGGGGCTGCTCGAGGTCGCCGTCCGCCTGGCAGACCACTTGGTCCGGACCTTCGGTGAGAACGGCAACCACGACCTGGACGGCCACCCCGAGGTCGAGATGGCGCTGGTCGAGCTGTACCGGGAGACCGGGAACCGCGACTACCTCGACCTCGCCCGGCACTTCGTGGAGACCCGGGGCCAGGGCCGGATCGAGGCCTACGGCAGGGAGCCGGCGTACTTCTCCGACCGGGTCCCGGTCCGTGAGCAGACGACGGTCGAAGGGCACGCGGTCCGCGCCGTGTACCTCGGCGCGGGCGCCGCGGATGTCGCCGCGGAGCTCGGCGACGCGGAGCTCCTAGCCGCGCTGCAACGGCAGTTCGCTGCCATGGAAGCGACCAAGACCTACCTCACGGGCGGCCTCGGGTCCCGCTGGGACGGGGAGGCCTTCGGCGACCCCTACGAACTGCCCGCTGACCAGGGCTACGCGGAGAGCTGCGCGGCCATCGGGGGCGTCTACTGGGCCTGGCGGATGCTGCTTGCCACCGGGGACCCGCGCTACGCCGATGCCGCCGAACGCAAGCTGTTCAACGGCTTCCTCGCCGGGGTGTCCCTGAGCGGGGACGAGTTCTTCTACGTCAACCCCCTTCACATCCGTCAGGACGCGCTCGCCGACGAGAGCCGGAGCCCGGCGCACGGCCGGCGTCCCTGGTTCGACGTCGCCTGCTGCCCGCCCAACATCATGCGGACGCTCGCAAGCCTGCCCGGCTATCTCGCCACCACGGACGACGACGGGGTGCAGCTGCACCAGTACGCGCCGAGCAGCATGACGGTGGCGCTGCCCGGGGGCGAGGTCCGCATCACGGTGGAGACCGAGTACCCGTGGGAGGGCCTGGTCCGTGCCCGGATCGAGGAGGCGCCGGAGGCGGAGTGGACCTTCTCGCTGCGCGTCCCCGCGTGGGCCGAGGGCGCAACCCTGCAGGTCGACGGCGAGGAACAGCCGGCCGCGCCCGGCATCTACGCGCGCGTTACGCGCTCCTGGCGGCCGGGCGACACGGTCGAGCTGTCCCTGCCGATGGCGGTGCGGTTCGTCGAGGCCGACGAGCGGATCGACGCCGTCCGCGGCTGCGTCGCGATCGAGCGCGGTCCTCTCGTCTTCGCCGTGGAGCACGTCGACCAGGCCGACGGCGTGGTCGTCGACGACCTGCGCCTCGACCCCACCGGGCCGGCGTCCGCCGAGCACAGCCCCGACCTGCTGAGCGGCGTCACGGTGGTCACGGCCCGAGGCCGCGCGTTGAGGCACGCACCGCAGGACTGGCCGTACCCGCCCGCCGGAACGGCCGGCTCCCCCGCAGGTACGGACGTCGAGGTGACGGCTGTGCCGTACTTCAGCTGGGCCAACCGCGGCATCGGGCCGATGCGGGTCTGGCTGCCCCGGACCTGACCCGGCAACTCCCACCACGAACGCCTCGAGGGGGCGACAAGGCGATGGATCGACGGACGTTCCTCCAGGTCTCCGGCCTTGCCGGGCTCGCCGCGACCCTGCCCGCCTGCGGTTCGGGGATCCTGCCCGAGCCGGACGTGACGGCGGCAGCCTTCGGCACGGACGCGACCGGCACTGTGACGATGTGGTGCCGGGGAGCGACGGCCGCCGGGGTCAAGGTGGTGGTCGACCGGTTCCATGCGACCCAGAACCGGTTGCGGATCAACCTGACGCCCGTGCCGGACGGCCAGTACGTCACCAAGCTCGCCACCGCGATCCGGAGCGGCGATGTGCCCGACATCGTCGACATCGACGACATCAACTCGATGCTGTTCATCTTCCGCGGTGTCTTCACCGACCTGACCACGCTGGTCGAGGCGCTCCCCTACCGCCAGAACCTCAGCCCCGGGCACCTGAGACTGACCACCCGGAACGGGCGCATCTACGGGCTCCCCTACCTCGCGGACAACTCCGTGCTCTGGCACAACACCGAGCTCCTCTCCCGCGCGGGCGTCGACCCGGCGAAGGCGGTGACCAGCCTCTCGGCACTCCTCGACGCGTCGCGACAGATCAAGCGCCTCGGGCCGGACGTCTACGCCTGGTCGATCGCGGGGAACTCCCCCGGCATCCTGGGCTTCGTCGTGCAGCCGCACATCTGGGCGACCGGCACCGACAACATGACCGGCACGGTCGGGTCGCAGACCGGAAACGTCGAGGGCAACCAGGCCCTGCGGAAGACGCTGGAGTTCTACCGCACGATGTGGCAGGAGAAGCTGCTGCCTCCCGCAAACTTCTCGGACGCCGGGACGACCTGGGGCAGCGACTTCCGCGCCGGGAAGATCGCCTTCTTCCCCTCCAACTACGCAGCCACCGTCCTCAGCGCTGACCCGTCGATGCGAGCCAAGACCGGGGTCTCCCTGCTGCCCGGCCCCGACGGCGGCACGGCCTTCTTCGACGGCGGCGACAATCTCTGCATCCCCCGGGGCGCGAAGAACGCGTCCGGGGCATGGCAGTTCGCCAAGTTCGCCCTCGACGTCCCCCAGCAGCAGCTGCTGCCCGAGGGGGGATACACCCCCGTACGCGCCGATGCCGCCAGCGGCCCCTTCGGGCAGAAGTATCCGCTGGACCTCGCTCCCCTGGACCACCTCGACCGCGGCTACGCACCGGTCACGTTGGCCTACAACCTGCTCTACAACCAGCCGGACAGCCCGTTCATCGCGATGTTCCGGCGAGCGGTGTTCAACGGTGACGTGGACGGGGCGCTGCGGGCGGGACAGCAGAGCTACGACCAGATCCTGCGGCAGGCACAGCTGTGACCGGGACCGATCCCGCGGATCCCCACGACGCGAGGTGACACCATGACGCTCTCTGAGACGAGAAGCCGGCCACGAGCGAGCCAGCACACTCGGCCGCCGGATGCACGACGGCAAGGCTTCCTGGGCCCACGGTCGCTGGTGCACCCGCCGGCCACGGGGCTCGCGCTGGTCCTGCCCGCGACGCTCTTCGTCGCGGTCTTCGTCCTGGCGCCACTCGTCTTCGCGGTCTACATCTCCCTCACGAACTGGCCGCTCATCGGCCCGTACAAGTTCGTCGGCCTGTCCAACTACGCGAACATCCTGCAGGACGCGGCCTTCTGGCAGTCCGTCGGCTACACCCTGCTCTACACGGCGATCGTGACGCTCCCGATCCTGGTCGTGGGATACCTCATGGCGGTGGTGGTCCGGGCGAACCGGCGTGGGTCGACGGCGCTGCGCACCATCTTCTTCCTCCCGTTCGTCATCGGTCTGAGCACGCTGAGCTTCCTCCTCGTGCTCGAGGCGCAGCCCGGCAGCGGCGCGGTGAACCAGGTCCTCAAGGCGCTGCACATCACCGACGGCCAGACGGCGTGGCTCGTGAACGCGCCGGCGGCCACGGGGCTCATCTGCCTCCTCGTGGTGTGGGCCGTCTCCGGACTGACCATGGTGCTGCTGCTGTCGGGGATGCAGAGCATCCCGCGCGAGCTCTACGAGTCCGCCGAGATGGACGGCGCCTCGTGGTGGGGGCGGGAGTTCCACGTCACGATCCCGCTACTGCGCCGGACGATCGGGATGAGCCTGATCCTCTCCGTGATCGGCTCGTTCCTCGTCTTCACCCAGTTCTACATCCTCACCCAGGGCGGACCGGGGCGGGCGACCACGCCGATCGTCCTCTACATCTACCAGCGCGCCTTCGTGCAGTTGCAGGTCGGGGCGGCGACAGCACTGTCGATCGTCCTCGTGATCGTGGTCGCTCTCATCAGCGCCGGCCAGTTCTGGCTCCTGCGTGAGCGGGACTGAGCTCCACTGAGACCAGCGGCAAGAGCGGACCACCGGAAGGAGCAGAAGCCATGGCGACAACGGTCGAGCGCCCCGCCGCCCGAACCCGGCCGGCCCGGGCGGCGAGGTCTGCGAGGTCGGCACCCGCGGGCCGCGGCGGGCGGGGCGAGAGCAACACGAAGCTGACGCTGTACGTGCTGGCCGGCGTTCTGGGTGTCGTGGTCTTCGTGGTGCCCCTGATCTGGGCGGTGCTGCGCGCGTTCCAGCCGAACAGCGTGATCACGTCGGCTGCGGGCTTGTCGTCCCTCTCCAAGCTGTCGCTCAGCAATTTCCAGGGCCTCGCGAGCGAGGGGCACATCCTGCGTGCCGTCGGCAACAGCCTGATCATCGCGATCAGCACGGCGATCCTGACGACGATCCTCGCGACAGCCGCCGGTTACGGGTTCGGACGCTTCCGGTTCCGCGGCTCCGGGCTCACCTTCGGGCTGATCCTCCTGACCCTGATGATCCCGTTCCAGGCCATCCTCACGCCGCTGTTCCTCCAGCTGAACGCCATGCACCTGACCAACAGCCGGCTCGGTCTGGTCCTGTTCTACTCGACGGTCAACCTGCCGTTCGGCGTGTTCGTCATGCGCACGGCCTTCGCGTCGGTACCCGGCGTGCTGGAGGAGGCCGCCCGGATCGACGGGGCGGGAACGCTCAAGACCTTCACCCACGTGCTCCGTCCGCTCGTCCTGCCCGGCATGGCGACGACGGCGCTCTACGCCTTCCTGGCGGCGTGGACCGAGTTCCTCGGCGCGCTCACGTTCCTCACCAGCGAGAACCTGTACACGCTTCCGGTCTCGTTGGTGAACCTCCAGCTCGGGGCGTACGGCGAGGTGAACTACGGGTTCCTGGCGGCGGGCGCCGTGATCGCCATGATCCCGTGCGTGATCCTCTTCGTCGCGCTGCAGCGGTACTACGTGGAAGGCATGGCGGCGGGCGGCGTCAAGGGCTGACCGGCGAGCCGGGACGCCCTGCGGTCGGACGCCTACGATCGCCCGAACGGAACCCGGCGCAGGAGGTCGCGATGCTCGTCGTCCACGTGCACATCCGGATCAAGCCCGACGACCTTCAGGCCTTCCTCGAGGAGACACGGCGCAACGCCGCGGCCTCGCTGGAGGAGCCCGGCGTCCGCCGGTTCGACGTCCTGCAGGACGAGTCGGACGAGACGCACGTCGTCCTCAGCGAGGTGTACGCCGACGAGGCGGCCGCCGACGCGCACAAGCAGACGGCGCACTACGCGCGCTGGCAGGACGCCGTCGCCGAGATGATGGCCGAGCCGCGCACGAGGTCCCGGTACACGTCGGTGTTCCCCGCCGAGGACGGCTGGTGACCGGGTTCGACCTCGCGCTCCCCCGCAGGGTGCTGTTCGGCCCGGGCCGAGCGGCGGAACTCCCCGGCCTGCTGCCCAGCCTCGGGCGGCGGGTGCTGCTGTGCACGGGCAGGGATCCCTCCCGCTCCGCGCACCTCCTGGGCGACGTCGACCCCGCCGCCGCGGTGACCGTCCCGCACGAGCCGACTCTGGACGACGTCCGCACCGCGACCGCACACGCCCGGAGCGCCTCCGCCGACGTCGTCGTGGCCATCGGCGGAGGCAGCGTGCTCGACCTCGGCAAGGCCGTGGCGGTCCTGCTGGGCAACGGCACCGACCCGCTGGACCACCTCGAGGTCGTCGGCCGCGGCCTGCCGATCGAGCGGCCGGCGCTGCCCTATGTCGCCGTTCCCACCACCGCCGGCACCGGCGCCGAGGCGACCGCGAACGCGCCCCTGCGCTCCCCGGAGCACGGCGTGAAGGCGAGCCTTCGCAGCTCTCACATGCTCGCCGCCGTCGCGCTCGTCGACCCCCTCCTCACGCTGTCCTGCCCGCCCGCGGTGACCGCGAGCAGCGGCCTCGACGCCCTCACCCAGTGCCTGGAGCCGTACGTCTCGCCCCGCGCCAGCCCTGCCACGGACGCCTTGGCGACGGAAGGCCTGCGCCGCGGCGCCGGGGCGCTGCGACGTGCGTACGAGCACGGCGACGACGCGCACGCCCGCGAGGACATGGCGGTGTGCAGCCTCTTCGGCGGCTTCGCCCTCGCGAACGCCAAGCTCGGCGCGGTGCACGGGCTCGCGGGCGTGATCGGCGGGATCGTCGACGCGGCCCACGGGGCGATCTGCGCCGCGCTCCTCGCGCCCACCGTCGAGGCGAACCTGCGGGCACTGCGGGACCGCACGCCCGGCTCCCTGGCCCTGCCGCGATACGAGCACGCCGCCCGGCTGCTGACCGGTTCCGACGGCGCCGGGGCCGACGACGCCGTCCACTGGCTGCGGAACACCGTCGCGGCACTCGACGTCCCCGACCTGGCCGTCCTCGGCCTGCAGCCCGCTCGGCACGGCGAGGTCGCCGAGATGGCTGCGCGGTCCAGCAGCATGCAGGGCAACCCCGTCGTGCTGCAGCACGACGAGCTCCTCGCCGTGCTGCAGGCCGCATCCTGAACGTCACCCCGTCGTGTCGAGCACCTCGCGGAGTGTGCGGGCGAACGCCTCGGGCTTGCCGGCGTATCCGGAGTCGCCGCCGAGGAACCCGCCGTGGTGGCTCGGGAACACCGTCGCCTGCTGGCCGAGCAGCTCGGCCGTGGCCACCGACGTCCGCCCGGTGAAGGCGTTGCCGGACTCCTCCCCCACGGCGATGACGATCCGGGTGGGTGCTGCCGTCAGTCTGCCGACGTCCGGGCGGTAGCTGCTGACCGCCCAGGAGCTGTCCGAGAGCAGCGGGTCACCGCGCGAGCCGTCGTCCTCGGCCGGCATCCCGAACTGGGCGGGATCGGGGGCGGGCAGGGCGAAGAACTCGTCCGTGTACTCGCCCTGCCAGGAGCTCATCACGATGAACGCCGCCATCCCGGCGCCCCGGCCCTTGGCCTCGTAGGCGTCGCGGACGCCGGCACGCGCGCGCTCGGCGGCCGCCGCGTCGGGCAGCACCGGGATGAGCGGAGGCTCGTGCGCCACCAGGGTGGTGACGTCCCCGGGATGCGCGGCCACGAGTGCGAGGGCCGTCACCGCACCACCGCTGCTGGCGAACATCTCGACGGGACCGGCGCCGAGCGCCTGGATCACAGCGTGCACGTCCTCCGCCTGAACGGTCGGCGCGTGGTCGGTGCGCCCGTCCGTGCGTGTGCTGCGAGCGAGGCCGCGCGGGTCGTACGTGACGACGGTGCGGTCAGGGAAGAACGACGCCAGCGTGGTGAACCCGCTGGCGTCCATCGGCTGGCCGATCAGAAACAGCGGCGGCCGCCCGTCCGGGGGCGGAAGCGGGCCCCGGACGTCGTAGACGATCTGGGCATCCGCGGTGTCGAGCACGTGGGTCGTTGTCATGCCCTGTCGACTTCGCCGGCGCCGAGAACTCATCGAACGACTCTTGACGACAGCGCCATACTCGGTATGCTCCCGTCGACATACCGAGTATGCAATAAGGAGGTCGGGGATGTCGGTGCGCTTCGGGTTGATGGCGCTGCTCGCGGAAGAGCCGATGTACGGCTACCAGCTCCGGCAGGAGTTCGAGAGCCGGACCCGGGGGACCTGGCCCCTCAACATCGGGCAGGTCTACACGACACTGTCGCGGCTCGAGCGGGACGGTCTCGTCGCCGAGGGCGAGCGCAGGGACGACGGCTCGGTGATCTACGAGCTCACCGCGCAGGGACGCGCCGAGATCACCACGTGGTGGACCACGCCGGTGGATCGCGGAGCACCTGCGCGGGACGAGCTCGCCATCAAACTCGCCCTCGCCGTCCCGGCCCCCGGGGTCGACGTCGCCACCGTCATCCAGCGGCAGCGCACCGAGAGCATGCGCTCGCTGCAGGAGTACACCCGGCTCTCCGCGCGCGGCGCAGACCCGGACGGCCAGGAGGACATGGCCTGGCTCCTGGTCCTCGACAGCCTGGTCTTCGCCGCCGAGGCCGAGATCCGCTGGCTCGACCACGTGGAGCAGCGACTGGCGCGGCTGGCCCGCTCCGGACGTCCGGCTCCACCCCCGGCACCGGCCCCTGCGGACGCCGCCCGGCAGTCCCCGGGCACCGAGCATCGGGGGGCGCGCCGATGAGCTCCGACCACACGGGGCCAGACCTGCTGACACTGGAGGCGGTGACCAAGGTCCACGTCCAGGGGGCCGTCCAGGTGCACGCATTGCGCGGAGTGGACCTCGCGCTGCGGCCCGGCGAACTCGTCGCCGTGATGGGCCCTTCCGGCTCGGGGAAGTCCACCCTGCTGCATCTCGCCGGCGGGCTGGACACGCCGACGGCGGGGTCGGTGGTCCTGGACGGCGTCAGCCTCGCCGGGATGTCGGCCCGCGCGCGGGCGGCCCTGCGCCGGCGCACGGTCGGGTACGTCTTCCAGGACCTGAACCTGCTCCCTGCCCTCACCGCGGCCGAGAACGTCGTGCTGCCGCGCGAACTGGACGGCATGCCGACGCGCCAGGCCCGCCGCGAGGCCCGCGAGGCGCTCGCCGCCGTGGACGTCGAGGACCTCGCCGACCGCTACCCCGACGAGATGTCCGGCGGGCAGCAGCAGCGCGTGGCGATCGCCCGGGCGCTGGTGGGGGCCCCGGCGCATCGTCCTCGCCGACGAACCGACGGGGGCCGTGGACACGACGAACGGGGAGCAGATCCTGCGCCTGCTCCGGGAACGGGTCGACGCGGGCGCCGCCGCCCTGCTGGTGACGCACGAGGCCCGGCATGCGGCGTGGGCTGACCGCGTGGTTCCTGCGGGACGGGCTCGTGGTCGACGCCGCCGGGCCGCTGGACGGACCCGAGACACTCCTCGGCGGACGGGAGGTGGCCGGGCGATGACCGGGTCGTTCGCCCCGATGGTCCCGGGACGGGTCAGCCGGTGGCGCGCCTTGCTGGGGATCGCACGCCGGGACGCTCGCCGGCATCTGGGGCTCGACCTGGCCGGGCTCGTCGCGGTCGGGACGCTGACCGCGCTCGCGGCCGCCGTTCTGCCGGCGCGACGGGCGGCGCGTCTCGACGTGCTCGCCGCACTCACCGGCCGCCGGGGTTCGCCGCCGCCGCACGCCGCCGTTCCCCTCACCGGGCTCGTGCTGGCCGTGGTGGGCGACGCGGTCGCCGTGATCGGTTCCAGGCACCGGTCGGGCATGACCGTGCTCCTCGGCGTGGCCGGGAGCGTCGTCGGGCTGCTGCTCATGTCCGGTGGAATCGTGGCGCTGACCGCGCGAGCCGCGCACCTGATGCCCCCAGCACCGCGGCTGGCCTTGCGGGACGCCCTCCGGAACCGCGGGCGAACCGCCCCTGCTGTCGCCGCGGTGATGGCGGCTGTCGCCGGTGGCGTGGGAGTCCTCCTTTACACGGCGGCGAACGACGAACAGGCACGACGCGCCTACGTCGCCCCGACGCTCCCCGGTACCGCGATCGTCACGCTGACGCAGCCGGTTGACCTGGGCGCCGCCCCCGTCTCCAGGGATCGGCAGCAACGGCTGGACGCCACCGTGCGGACGGTGGCGGACGCGGCGCGTCGCGGCATCCCCGGAACGGCGGCGGTTCCTGTGCGACTGGCCGGCAGTCCGGACGGCTTCGTGTCGGCGGTGCCGACGCCGGCCGATGCCTGCCCCGTCCCCCCGGAAGATCATCTTCCCGCGGAGCAGGCCGCCGGGTACGAGAAGGATCCTCGCTGCCAGGACCAGCAGCTCCCGGGCCAGGTCGGCGTGGACCAGAGGCCGCTCGTCGACGACGGGACAGCGCTCCGTCTGCTCACCGGCTCCGACGCGGCGCGGACCGCTCTCGCGGCCGGGCGGGTCGTCGTGTTCGACGACGCGCTCCTGTGGCCGGACGGGCGCGTCCACCTGAGCGTCGTGCGGAACTCCGATCAGGCGCCGCAGGCACCCCGGCCCACACCCGGCGACGCGTTCCCGGCCACCGTCGTGCACCTGGAGCATCCCTACTCGGCTCCCGTCCTGCCCCCCTCGGTGGCCGCGCGGGCGAAGCTGCCGGTGACCGTCGGGTCCGTGCTGCTCGACACCCGGGCCATCTCCCAGACGGCGGAGGAGCGCGCGACAGCCGCGGTCCTGGACTCGGGCCTGGGTGCGCTTCAGGTCGAGCACGGCTATCGCTACGAATACACGCCTGGCCTGATCGCCTTGACGGTGGCCATGGTGGTCATCGCCTTCGTCGGGACCATCACCGCGGTGGGCCTGGCCCTTGCCGAAGGCCGGACCGACGCGATGGCCTACGCCGCAGTGGGCGCGAGCCCTGGGCTGCGCCGCCGCCTCGCCGCCGCCCAGGCCGCGGTGATCTCTCTCCTCGGGGGGCTGGCCGGGGTCGCCGGAGGGCTTCTCGTCGGGTACGTCATGGGCAACATGACCGACCTGTCCGTCGACGTGGCCGACCCGCCGGTCGGACTCGGCAGCGAACTCGCGACGGCCTGGCCCTACCTGGTGGTCCTCGCTCTCGGCCCGGTGCTGATGGCCCTTGCCGCCTCGTTCGTGTTCACCCGCACCAGCCTGCCGCTCCCTCGTCGAGTGAACGCGTAGCCGGCTGTGCCCGATGTCGCCGTTGCCTGGGCCGAGGCCGAGTTCGACGCCTTCGTCGCCGCGCGGGGCCGGGCCCTGGCCCGGGTGGCCGTCACCCTCCTGCGCGACCCGCAGCAGGCCGAGGACGTCGTCCAGGAGGTGCTGCTCAGAGCGCACCAGAACTGGCCGATGATCTGCGGCCGGGACAACCCCGACGCGTACATGCGGGTCATGGTGGTGAACGCCGTGCGCTCGTTCTGGCGGCGGGCGGCGCGCAGGGACCTGTCCGTCGACCCGGCGAACCTGCTCACCATGGTGGTGGCGGACGAGGCGGACCGGATCGAGGACCGGGAGGTCCTCGTCACGGCGCTGCGCCGGCTGCCTCCGAAGCAAAGGACAGCTCTCGTGCTGCGGCACTACGAGGGCCTGTCGGACGAGGACATCGCCGACCTGATGGGGACGTCGAAGGTCACCGTCCGGAGCAACATCCACAGAGGCTTGGCGAGGATGCGCCTTCTCCTGGACGAGTCGGGGTGACCTCGTCGTCGGGGTTCTCCCTCCTGACGGTCGGACCTGGCGGCAAGTTCACCGAGCGAGGGGAGCGCTCACCAGGAGGCGGGTCCAGACGTCGATGAGGAGAGCGGCGAACCGCCCAGGCTCCCAGCCGCGGTCGACGACCAGCAGGGACCAGTACTCGGGGCCGTTCATGCTCCAGACGACATCGGCGATCTCCTCGTCGGACAGGTCCGCGCGCAGTTCGCCGGTCGCGCGCAGATCCGCGGCGAACATCCGCATGTTGGCCGCACGGCGGCCGCTGATCTCGGCCCAGAGGGCGGCCGAGTCGGCGTCCGTGGCGGCCGCATCGCGCAGGGCCAGGTAGACGGGGGCGAGCCGGGGCTGGATCTCGACCAGACCGGCGACGTACGCCTCGATCTTGTCGCGGGCCGTGGTGGCGGCACGCACCCGGGCCACGTAGTCCCGCTGCTCCGCCGGCACGGCCTGATCAGTGCCAGAGATGGCGGTCTCGACGACCTCCCGGAGCAGCGCCGGCTTGCGTCCCACCGTCGCGTACACCGTGTCGACGGCGACCCGCGCCTGTCTGGCGACGTCCGCGACGGTGGTCGCGAGGTACCCCTTGCTCACGAACAGCTCTCGAGCCGCGTCGAGGACCGCCCGCCGGGTGGCGACCGCCTGCTCCAGGCGGCGCGGCGAGTGGTACCGCCGTTCTCGGTCGGCGCGGTCCGCCACGTCCTCCGTCACTCGCCCTCGGTCTCTGCGTCCGGTGCTCCGATCCGGCGCCGCTCCACGCCGGCCATTCTTCCGTTCGCCGGAGGTCGACATGCGCGGGGTCGGCCGCGGTTCGCGGCTGAGCCTGCCGGCGGGATCGGGGGGCCGACGACCCGCAGGCCGTATCGCGGGCCGAGCTCGTTCCAGCGTGCGATCTCCTCGGCGCTGACGCCGCGGTCCGGCAACCGTCGCTCGTCGGCGGGGACTCCGACCTCGTCGTACAGGTCCATCAGGCCGCCGGGCAGGGTCAACCCGAGGAAGCGGGCGGGAGCCGAGCCGGTGACGCGGAACGCGTGCGGGACGTCACGCGGCAGGTAGATGAAGTCACCGGCGGCGAGGTGGAACAGCTCTCCGCCGGCGAGGTAGCTCATGCTGCCCTCGAGCAGGTACCAGGCCTCGGCCTCGCGGGTGTGCACATGCAGCGGGCTTGCTGTCCCCGGCGGCTGCGTGACGAGCGAGACGGCGAGCTCTCCGTTCGTGTCGCCGGCACCGACGAGGTGCTCGAAGAGCCCTCCCATGGCCCAGGTGCCGGCTCCGGATCCGCCGGTGCGCGCCACCGGAACGGTGCGGCCCGGCGTGGTGGCGTACGGGGCGGAGGGCGTCTGCGTCATCGCGATCACACTTTCATCGGAATTAGGTTCGGATGAACCTAGCGTGTATCCGGCAGGATGACGGCGTCAAGAGGGCCGGCTCCTCGTCTCAGGGGCTACCGCCGCCGGCGTCGGACCGGGTGGTCGAGCACCCGTTGACGGGCCCCCCATCTTCATCTTATGGTCATTATGTTCATCCGAAATATATTCGGATGACTTCCGAGGAGAATTGAGATCATCATGACCAGCACCACGCAGACCCGGCCCGGGAGCCGGTCCACGGCATTCGTCGTCCTGCAGCGCATGTTCGACGAGGGCTTCGCCACCGGACGGACCGACGTCGTCGACGAGCTCTGCTCCCCGGACCTGATCGAGCACCAGTTCGGCACCGCCGGGGTCAGCGACGAGGCGATCCTGCACGTCAAGGCCTCGATCCGCGACGTCCACCGCGTTCTCCCCGACGCCACCTTCACGATCGAGGACGCCATCGAGTCGGGGGACATGATCTGGGTGCGCGCCCGCGCCCGCGGCACAGCATCCGGCCCGTTCTTCGGTCCTCCCAGCGGGCGTCGGGTCGACCTCACCGTCATCGACATCGCCCGGGTCGTCGACGGCCGCATCGTGGAGCACTGGGGCGTGCCGGACCGCTTCGCACTGCTCGCCCAGACCGGCGTCCTGGACCGGCTGTCGTGACTGCGGTCAAGGACACGGCATCGCCGGTGCTGCCCGGCGCGGGCGTGGCCAACCCCCTCGAGGCCGAGCGGCTGGTCCGGGAGCAGTTCCGGATCATCGAGACCGGCGAGTTCGATCTCGCCGAGGCGAACGTCACTCCTGGGTACGTCAACCATCGCTCGGTCCACGAGCCGCTGGCGGCGCGCGCCGGCGGCCCTGCGGCGCTGGTCGCCACCGCGACCTGGCTGCGGCAGGCGTTCAGCCACATCCGGTTCGAGATCGACGACATCGCGATGGTCGGCGACCGCGCCGTCGCCTGGGTGACCATGCACGCCACCGACTCGGGGGCGTTCGTCGTCCACGACGCGCCGGACGGATCGGTCACGCAGGTGTTCCCCCGACCGGCCGCCGGTTCGCCGCCCGGCAAGTGCACTGGTTCCGGTTCGAGGACGGGGCGATCGCGGAGCACGACGCGGTGCGCGACGACATGGGCATGGCCCAGCAGGTCGGCTGGATACCGCCACGTCCCGGCTTCGTCGTCCGCATGATCCTGGCTCGGCGAAGGGAGCGCCGGGCGTTCGCGCGCGGCCTCCGGTGACCCCCGCGAGAAGTGCACGAGTCCTCGGCTACGGGTCTCGATGACCAGCTCAGATGGTGCCTGTCGACGACCCCGGCCCGCTCCCCGGCGTGCCGGTCCCCAGGACGTCGACAGGCAACACCTGGCCCGTGAGGCCGTGACCGTCGTCGCCGAGGAGGTAGGCGGTGACCACGGCCGCGCCGCCGGCTGCCTCGGGTTCGTCGGACCCGAGCACCACCGCGTTCACGGTGATGTCGCGCTTCCCCAGCTCGAGCGCCAGCACTCGGGTGAGGGCCCCGACGGCGGCGCCGGACATCGCCAGCGCGCCGTGGCCGGGCCCGGGCTGCTCCACCATGCAGCCTGTCACGTTGACGATCGAGCCACCGTCGCGGAGCCGGCGCGCGGCCTCGCGGTTCACCAGCAGGACGGCCCGCGTGATCCGGCACAGGGCGTCGAGCTCGCCGGCGTCGATGTCAGCCACGTCCGCGGCGCCGAGGCGGCAGCCGGCTGCGTGCACGACGACGTCGATCCGGCCGAACGCCTCGATCGTCTCGGCGAAGAGCCGCTGCACGTCCAGCTCGTCGGCGACGTCCGCCCGGACGGCGACCGCAGAGCCGTTGACGGCGAGGATCCGGTCCACCGTCGACTCAGCCGCGCTCTGGTCGTGCAGGTAGTTGACGACGATCAGGTACCCCCGGCCGGTGAGGTGCTGAACAGTCGCCAGGCCGACACCTCGGGACCCACCGGTCACGATCGCCACCCGGTCCGCGGGAGCACCGGCGAGCGGGGTAGCCATTCCCCCAGCCTGGACGGCGCCGGGAGGCCTCGCACCAGGGAGTCCCCGGGTGCGACCGCGGGGCTGCACGCGTTCATGCAGCACGCACGGGAGAGTTCCGGTTGCTGATCACCGGACGTAGGGTTCGGAGATGGCCGCACCACGGCCGCCGGCCTTCCGGGGGCGTGCACGTGAACGCCGAGCCCTCGATGGCGTCCTGGACCGTGTTCGGGGTGGCGAGAGCGCGGTACTGGTCCTGCGTGGCGACGAGGGAATCGGCAAGACCGAGCTGCTGCGCTACTGCGCGCGTCAGGCGTCCGGCTGCCGGCTCGTCCAGATCGCCGGGGTCGAGTCCGAGATGGAGCTGCCGTTCGCGGCGCTTCATCAGCTCTGCGCGCCGATGCTCGGCGAGCTCGCCGCGCTGCCGGAGCCCCAGGAACGCGCGCTGCGGGTCGCGTTCGGCTTGACGACGGGGCCCGCCCCGGACCGCTTCGTGGTGGGGCTCGCCGTCCTCAGCCTGCTGGCCGAGGTGGCCGCGCGACGGCCGCTGGTCTGTCTGGTGGACGACGCCCAGTGGCTCGACGACGCCTCGTCCCAGGTCCTCGGCTTCGTCGCGCGACGCCTGCTGGCCGAGCCGGTGGCGCTGCTCTTCGCGGTCCGCGAGCCGGCGGGCGACGCACGGTGTTCCCGGGCCTGCCCGAGCTGACCCTCGAGGGACTCGCCGACGAGGACGCCCGGGCGTTCCTCGCCGCGGCCGTGCCGGGTCACGCTCGACGAGCGGGTCCGGGATCGGATCGTCGCGGAGACCGGCGGCAACCCGCTGGCGCTGCTCGAGCTCCCGCGGGGATGAGCGCGAGCGGAGCTCGCCGGCGGCTTCGCCGTTCCGCCGATGGCGGCCGCTGTCCGGTCAGCTCGCAGGACCAGCTACGCGCGCCGGGTGCGGGCGCTGCCCGGAGCCGACGCAGCGGCTGATGCTGCTGGCGGCCGCCGACCCCACCGGGGACGCCACGCTGCTGTGGCGGGCCGCGCAGACGCTGGGCCTCGGCCGTGATGCGGCCGGCGCCGGCCGACGCCGAGCAGCTGCTCGAGATCGGCTCCCGGGTCCGGTTCCGCCATCCGCTGGTGCGATCGGCCGCGTACGCGGCGCGGCTCGGCCGAGGATCGCCGCGCCGCGCACCTGGCGCTGGCCGAGGCGACCGATCCCGAGCTCGATCCGGAGCGCCGGGTCTGGCACCTGGCCGCCGCGGCGACCGGGCCGGACGAGGACGTCGCCGCGCGAGCTCGAGCGCGCCGGCGGCGCGGCCCAGGCCCGCGCCGGGCTGGCCGGCCGCGGCGGCGTTCCTCCAGCGTGTCGGTCGGCGCTGACCGCCGAACCCGGCCCGGCGCGCCGACCGCGCGCTGGCCGCGGCGCACGCGCACCTGCACGCCGGCGCGTTCGACGCCGCCCTCGGGCTGCTGGCCGAGGCCGAGGCCGGCCGCGGTCGACGACCTGCAGCGGGCCCGCGTCGAGCAGCTCACGGGCCGAGATCGACGGGCCGCCAGCCCGGGCCGCGAGGCGCCGCTGCTGCTGCTGCAGGCCGCCAGGCGGCTCGAGCCGCTCGACGTGCGGCTCGCGCGCGAGACCTACCTCGACGCCTGGTGCGCGGCCCTGGTCGCCGGTCGGCTGGCCGAGCCTGGCGGCCGATGCTCGAGGTCGGCCGCGGCGGCACGCGCCGCCCCGCAGCCGCTGCACGATCCGCGGCCGCGCGACCTGCTCCTCGACGGCCTGGCGACCTTGGTCACCGACGGGCGCGCCGCGGCGAGCCCGGCCTGCGGCAGGCGCTGCGAGGCGTTCCTGCGACGACGAGGTCGCCACCGAGGAGCTGGCTGCACTGGGGCACGCTGAGCTCGACGCGCCGCCTTCGCTCTCTGGGACTTCGAGAGCTGGGCCGGGTTGAGCGCCCGGCACGTCGAGCTCGCCCGCGCCTCGGGCGCGCTGGCCCCGCTGTCGGTCGCCCTGAACGCGCGCCGGGTCGTGGCCATCGTGCTGCGGCGACTTCGAGGCGGCGGCGTCGCTGGGCGCGGAGGAGATCGCGGTCAAGGAGGTGACCGGCATCGCGGATGGCGCTCGTACGGCGCGCTGCTGCTCGCCGCCTACCGAGGGCGGCGCCGGAGGCGCAGCGCTGATCGCCGCCGACGATCGACGACGCGTCGCGCCGCGGGCGAGGGACTCGGGGTGCAGCATCGCCGACTGGGCGACGGCGGTCCTGCACAACGGTCTCGGCCGCTACGCCGAGGCGCTGCGCGGCAGCGGAGCGGGCGGCCGACGGGACGTACGGCTCATGGTCACCGGCTGCGTGCTCCCCGAGCTGATCGAGGCGGCCGTGCGGACGCGGCCAGCCGGCAGCTGGCGCTCGATGCGCTCGGACGGCTGCCGGCGACGACGCGTCGAGGGCTCCGACTGGGCCGCCGGGCATCGAGGCGCGGTCGCGGGCGCTCTGAGCGAGGGCGAGGCGGCGGAGAGTTGCTATCTCGAGGCGGTCGAGCGGCTCGGCCGCACCCGGCTCCGGGTGGAGCTGGCGCGGGCCCAGCTGCTGTACGGCGAGTGGCTTCGCCGCGAGAACCGGCGCGTCGACGCCCGCGAGCAGCTGCGCACCGCGCACGACATGTTCGCCGACATCGGCGCCGAGGCGTTCGCCGAGCGTGCGCGCCGGGAGCTGCTCGCCACCGGCGAGAAGGTCCGCAAGCGCGACGTCGACACCCGCAACGAGCTCACTCCGCAGGAGGAGCACATCGCCCGGCTGGCCCGCGACGGCCGCACCAACCCGGAGATCGGCGCCGAGCTCTTCATCGCCGCCCGCACCGTCGAATGGCACCTCCGGAAGGTGTTCATGAAGCTGGGCATCGCTCGCGAAGGGGCCTCAACGAGGCCCTGCCCACGCGTGCCCGGTACGCCGAACCGGAGGCCGGGGCCGGCCACCGCTGACCGCGATGCCCCGGAGGTGCGACGTGCCCCCGTTCACGTGATCTGCTGGCCGCCGTCCACGTCGTAGGTCGCACCGGTGAGAGCGGTGTTGACCATGAGATGGACGGCGAGGGCTGCGACGTCCTGGGGCCCCACCACTCGGCGGATCGGAAGCGTCGTGCGCAGTTGTTCGCGGCGGGCGTCGAGGCGGTTCCCGAGCAGGGACGCGGAGAGCGGGGTGTCGACGAAACCGGGTGCCAGAGAGGTTGACGCGCACGGGTGCGAGCTCGAGCGCGAGGTCGGCGGTGAGCGCCGGCAGACCGACGTTGAGCAGGGCGGAGACGCTGATCCCGACAGCCGGCCTGCGTGCCCCGGTGCCCCCGACCAGGAGCAGCGTCCCGCCGGGACGCACGACCCGGCTTCGCCTGCCGTGCGACCTGGAGGATCAGCTCCGACCGGGGCGGCGATGTGGCGGGCGGCGTCCGGCGATGTCCATCTCGGCCAGCGTGGCGTAATACGGGCCGCCGGCCGCGAGGAGGATGTGGTCCACCGGTCGGGTGGGAGGCGAAGAAGGCCTCGAGCTCGCCGGCGTCCGTGCGCGTCGAACGCCGCGTGACCGCGCCGCCCCGACGTCGGCGGCCGCCTGCCGGAGGCGTTCGGGGTCGCGGCCGGTGAGGACGACGTCCGCACCCTCGGCGCGAGCGCACCGGGCGGTCTCGAGCCCGATCCCGGAACTGCCGCCGAGGACGACGACCGTCTGGCCGCGCAGGGCGGCCTCACGCAGCGCGGTGCGAGCTGCTCAGCGGTGGTGGTCATGACGCCTCCGGAGTCGGAAGGGCTCTGATCATGGTGGGTGTGGGTGCGCCGGCGCCGGGATCCGGCAGGGCGCAGGCGTGGATCGGTGCGGGCGCGGCGAACCGGGTGGGCGCCGTCCGGCCGGCGCGCACGAAGAGGGCGGAGACGGCCGCGGCGGCCAGGCAGAGCCCGGAGAGGACGATCATGGCCGTTCGGTACCCGCCCGCGAGCGCCTCGGTCAGACTGGTCGCCGCCCGGACGCCGACGCAGCGCCGGCACCAGCGCTGTCAGGACAGCGCCGCCGAGCCTGGACGACACGTCGCTGATCGCGGACGCTTCGCCCAGGTCGGCGTCGCTGACGGCGGCGAGGACCGCCGCGGTCAGGGGCGTCACCGTCAGGCCGAGCCCGAGGCCCCACAGCGAGGGTGCCGGGAAGGATGGTCGTCGCGTAGGCGCCGGAGCCGGCGAGGGCCAGCCACAGGAACGCCGCCGCGATGAACACGATGCCGGTGGTCATCAGCAGTCCGGCACCGACCCTGCGCACGAGCGCACCGCTCACCGGCGAGAGCACGAGGAAGATCACCGACGAAGGGATGAGGACGGCGCCGGCCTGCGCCGCGGTAGCCGAGGGTCAGCTCGCACCGCAGCACCAAGAGGTAGCTCGCGGCCGCCAGCGCGCCGTAGCACCAGCACCGTGGCCGCGTTGATCGCGGTGAACTGACGCGACGAGAACAATGACAGCTTGAGCATCGGCGTCCGCACCCGTCGCTCCACCGGAACGAGCAGCGAGCAGGCACCCGGCTCCGAGGATCAGCCTCGGCCACGACCCGGGGACTCGTCCAGCCGAGGGTCGCCCCACGGTCAGACCGTCGATCAGCGCCGCCAGCCCGACGACGGCGAGCGCCGCCCCGGCGGTGTCGATGCGACGAGCCGCCCGCCGCCGGTGGTGACGCTCTCGGGAACGGGGACCAGTGCGAGGAGGGCGACGACGATCAGCGGGACGTTGAGCAGGAACACCGCCCGCCAGGACGCGTGGTCGACCAGCCACGCCGCCGACGAACGGCCCGATGAGCAGCCCGCCGAGGGAGGCGAGCCCCGCCCAGATCCCGATGGCGGGCGCCCGGTCCTGCACGCGCAGCGTTCCGTTGAGCAGGGCGAGGCTGCTGGGGACGACGAGAGCGGCGCCCACGCCCTGGAGGACGCGGGCCGCGATGAGGACCCCGAAGGACGGCGCGAGGGCGCACCCGACGCGACGCCACGAGCATGACGATCAGGCCGATGATCAGCACGCGACGGCGTCCGTAGCGGTCGGCGAACGCGCCCGCGACGAGCAGGAGCGACGCGGCCGTGAGCAGGTAGCCGGTCAAGCTCCACTGCAGGGCGACAGGCTGGCACCCAGGTCCTTCGCGATCGCCGGGACGGCGACGTTCACCACGCTGGCGTCCAGGAAGCCCGCCATCGACGCGAGGACGCGTGGCGACGATCAGGGCGGTGCCGGTCCCGCTGCGCAGCCGGAGGAGCGACGGGACCGCGCCCTCGCTCGGCTCGTTCCCGACGCTCGTCTCCAGGTCCATCAAGACACGGCCGACGCCGCCGACGCCGGCAGACGCGGCCGACCGGTGCCGTCCGGGAGTCGCCGACCTGGACGGTCGAGGTCCCGCAGCCCTGGAAGACGGCCTCGGAGAACGTGGGGAACGGCTGGATGACGTCGAGGAGCACGGGCAGCGGGAGTCCGGGCACGCACGGCCGCGGTCACCTGCTGAAGCCATTCGCCGGCCTCGGGGCCGAGGGCGTAGCCCCCGGTGAGTCGCTCGCCGTCCGAGACAAGGGTCAGGAAGCCCGGCCGCGTGTCGTAGGCGCGGCTGTACGTGGAGGTCCGGGGAACGCCGGAGAGCGAGATCGTCGCGACGTACGCCCCTTCGGCCTCGCCCACGGCGGCCGCCTGCGGGTCGCAGAACACGACTCGCGGGACCGCCTCGTAGTGCGCCTCCCGCGGGGGTTCCGAGGATGTTCGAGGCCACCACGCGACCCTGATACTCCCCGACGTGGGTGAGCTGCCACAGCCCCGTCACGTCGCCGATCGCCCAGAGCCCGGGCGCCACCGCGAGCCGGGCGTCGACGGCGACACCGCGGGGGTCGGCCGGAACGCCGACGGTCTCCAGGCCGATGTCGGCGACGCGCGGCCGCCGCCCGGTGGCCACCAGCAGGCGGTCGCCGCGCAGCTCCGAACCGTCGGCGAACTCCAGGACGTACTCCTCCCCGTCGTCGCCACCGTCCACACCACGGTCCAGGCGGGCGGCGGTCGGACCCACGCCGATCCGCAGCTCGACACCGTCGGCCCGCAGGGCCTCGGCGACTCCTTCGCCGAGGGCGCGCGGCTCGCGGGACAGCAGATGCTCGGCGAGCTCGACGACCGTGACGGATGCGCCCATCCGGCGGAGCGCCTGCGCCATCTCGACGCCGATCGGGCCGCCGCCGAGCACGAGGAGGCGGCGGGGGACCTCGGTGAGCCCGGTGACCTCGTGGGCGGTCCACAGGCCGGGCAGGTCACGCAGGCCGGGCACGGGCGGGATCGCGGGTTCGGACCCTGTGGCCAGGACGACGTGCTCCGCCGTGTACGCCTTGCCGTCCACCCTCACCACGCCGGGTCCGGCCAGCCGGCCATCGCCGCGCAGAACCTCGATCCCGGCGCCGCGCGCCCAGGTCACCTGCCCCGAGTCGTCGTACTCCGAGACCTGGAAGTCGCGCCACGCCAGCGCCGACGTCACGTCCAGGGTGCCGGTCGCGGCCTCCCGGGCGCCCGGAGCCTCCCGGGCGGCGGCGAGCGCCTCCCCCGGGCGCAGCAGGGTCTTGGAGGGGATGCAGCCCCAGTAGGAGCACTCCCCGCCGAGCAGGTCGCGCTCCACGAGCGCGACACGCAGTCCCCCGGCGGCGACCGCTGCGGCGCAGTGCTCCCCGGGTGCGCCCGCCCCGAGAACGAGGACGTCGAAGTCCGTCATCGCTGTGACGGCTCCAGGGCCGCGACGGCGTCCTGATACGCGGCGTCCGGGCTACGGCCATGCTGCCGGGCGACGACGTAGGCGGCGTACCAGTCCCACCAGTGGTGTTTCGGGGCGGTCGGTTCGTAGTGGCCGTGCTGCTCCTCGGCCTCGTGCAGGAGCTCGGCCAGCGCTGCGACGTCCATCGCGATCCCTCACTCCCGCCCGGGCAGCCGGGTCGTGATCTCCTGGACGATCCAGCCGTTGCCGTCCGGATCCGTGAAGGTGGCGAACGACCGGTAGGTGCCGCCGTCCGGGTCCGGGCCCGCAACTCGCGAGGCATCGCCCACGGGACGGAACCTCGCCAACGGTCCCCCCTCGTGGAAGATCTCGCTCACCGGCGCCCCGCGGTCCAGGAGCTCCTGCCGGGCTGCCTCGAGGTCCGGGACCACCAGGTACAGGCCCTCGGCCGATCCGGGCCGGGCAGAGCTGACGCCGGTGCCGAACTGGATCGAGCACGTGGATCCCGCCGGCGTGAGCTGCACGATCCGGACGTCGTCACTGAGAACGAAGTCGGCGTCCTCGCGCCACCCCAGGCCCTTGTAGAACTGCTTCGCCCGGTCGACGTCCGAGACGGGGACCACGACGACCTCGAGCCTCATGTCCATGGTAGGGATCTCCTCGGCCTCGCGTCGGCGGCACGCACGTGCCCGGCCCGATCACCCTCGGCGCACTGTCCGGCGGTCGCGCCAGGGAAGTCCCTGGCCTCGTGCCCGCCGGGCGGGCCGGGGTGGAACCAGGGGTTCCACGGGCGCGACCGGGGCCGTCGCAGGCGGAGGGTCGAGGGGATTCCACGAGACCCCCACGAAAGGGGCCGTTCGCATGCGTCCAGACATCGTTCCCGGCGGCGTCTTCCCGGACTACGCGCTGCCCGACCAGGCGGGCACCGTGCGGACCCTGAGCGAGCTCCAGGGTGCGGACCCGATGATCCTCACGTTGTCCCGCGGGAACTACTGCCCGAAGGAGCACCAGCAGCACCACGAGATGGCCGACCTGCTCCAGCGCAAGGTGGCGGTCGCCTACACGTCGATCGCGACCATCACCACGGATGACCACCACACGACCCAGGAGTTCCGGTTGTCCGTCGGCGCCCAGTGGCCCTTCCTGTCGGACCCGGGTCGGGTGGTCCAGAAGGACCTGGACATCCAGGAGTACACCGACCCGGTGAACGACCCGATGATCCCGTACACGCTCGTGCTCAAGCCCGGGCTCGTCGTCCACAGCGTCTACAACGGCTACTGGTTCTGGGGCCGGCCGTCGGTGTACGAGCTCTGGCAGGACCTGCGCGCCGCATCAGCGGAGATCCGCCCGGACTGGGACCTCGCGACGCCGGGCCTGCGCGAGGCCTGGGACTCCGGGGATCGCTCGTCCTTCCACGGCTGGGACACCGAGGAGCTGCCGGCGTCCGTTCCCACCCGCTGACGCGTGGCGCCGTCAGCCGCCGGCCGCCACGCCGGAGGGGGCCGCCGGCTCGCTCTCGAGCGGCACCGAGGCCGCGGTCACGAGGCCTGGTTGCACGGCCTGGCGTGGCAGCACCGCGCCGAGGATCCAGTCGCTACCCACGCGGACGCGGTTCCCCGGAATCGACAGCAGGTGGTACCCACGGGTCACCGCCTTCGCGGCGAGGCCTGACAGCGGCACCCCGAGGGGGTTGGCGACGGCGTCCCGGCCTGCGAGGTCGACCACGAAACCCAGGTCGCGATGGCGGTACGGCCGTCTCTCGCCGTCGCCGTACGACGCGGCCACCATGCGCGCGGCCGCGCGGCCCTGCCGCACCGCGTGCTGCGCCGTCATCGCCGTGACTTCGCCCGGCCGGGTCAGGTCGGGCACGGCCGCCGCATCGCCGCAGGCGATGACCTCCGGGTGGCCGGGAACGGTCAGGTACTCGTCGACGACGAGGCGCCCCTGGTGCGTCTCGAGCCCGAGGTCGGCGACGAGCGGGTCCGGCCGTACGCCGACGCACCAGATCAGGGACCTGGTCGGCACGAAGGAGCCGTCGCTCAGGCGGACGCCGTCCGGGCAGGCCTCCGCGACGGACGTGCCGAGCCGCACCTCGACCCCTCGCCGGCGCAACACCCCGTCGGCCGCCCGGGACATGTGCTCGTCGAGCCCGGGCAGCACCCGGGAGGCGACGTCGAGCAGCAGCCACCGGGGCCGGACGTCGCCCAGGCCCGGGTGCTGGCGCGCCAGCGCAGCCGTGAAGAGGACGCCGGCGGCCGCGACCTCGGTACCGGTGTAGCCCGCCCCGACCACCACGAAGGTGGTGCGGGCGCGGGCCTCGGCGGGGTCGGCGCCGTCGGCGAGCTCGATCTGGCGGATCACCGTGTCCCGCAGGTAGAGCGCTTCGCCGAGGCCGCGGAACCCGTGGGCGTACCTGGTGACGCCGGGGATCGGCAGCAGCTTGTTCACGCTGCCGACCGCGAGGACCAAGCGGTCGTAGCCCAGGGTCCCGGTCATGCCCTCCGGATTGGTGTACGAGAGGACGCGGCGCCCGAGATCGATCCTGTCGACATCCCCGAGCACGAGCCGGACGCCGGGCAGGCTGCCGCTGAGCGAGACGGCGACCCGCCGCGGCTCGAGCACACCGGTGGCTACCTCGGGCAGCAGCGGCGCGTAGAGGAAGTAATCGGTGGGGTTGACGATCGAGATCTCGGCTCGGCCACGGGCGAGCTTCGTCAGGCGGTGCGCCACCTCGTGGCCGGCGAAACCCGCCCCGACGACGACGATGTGCGGGCGGCTCACGGTGTCAGGCCATCGTCGTGCCGGTGCTCGTCGGGGCGAGCCCCTGTTCCGCCAGCCACCCCAGGCTCGCGTCGGCGACCTCGCGCCATCCGCTGTCGATCGTGAGGGAGTGACCCCGGTCGGGGAACTCCGCCAGCTCCGTCACGGCCGCGGAGTGCCGGTACTGCTTCAACGTCGACTTCGTGATGGCCTCCGGGACGGTGTGGTCGCGTCCGCCCATCACGAGCAGCAGGGGGCCGCGTCCGGTGTTGCCGGTGGCGACCTGAGCCGGTGAGTGCAGCGAGAAGTTGGCGACGGCGGCCTCGAAGAGCGGCCTGCCGGGCGCCGGGATCGTCCAGCGCTCGTGCAGGGCGTCGGACTCCTCCTGGGTGAGGGCGTTGCCGAAGCTGTAACGGAACTGCTCCGCCGTCAGCGACACGGCGTGGTGCTTGTTCGCGGGGTTCTTGAACACCGGCAGGGTGGCGCGCAGCGACGAGAGCGGCAGCGGCAGGACACCCTTGATCTGCGCCGCGTCGATCGCCACGGCCGCCCGGGCCCGGTCGAGGCCGAGGAGCTTCTCGGCGATCATCCCCCCGAAGGAGTGCCCGACGAGGATCGGCGCGCTGGGCAGGTCGGCGATGATTGCGGAGTAGTGGTCGACGACGTCGTCGATCCCGTGGTCGGCGATGAGCTCGGGGTGGGCGCGCGCCTCGTCGACCGTGTCCGGGATGCCCGGCCACTCGGGCGCGACCGGCGCGTAGCCGGCTGCGCCGAACACCTCGAGCCAGGGCTGCCACGACGACGCGTGCAACCACAGCCCGTGGATGAAGACGACAGGGATACGCGGCTCGTCCATCATGGCGCCCGTCTGCAGGGGGAGTGACCGTTCGATCCTGGCATCCCGAGCGGGCCGGCGGTGGGTCAGCGCACTGCACTTAGGGGCGGCGGTTGACGCTGCGGTCGGCCCGGATCACGATGAGTTCAGCAAGGCGAACCCGACTCGGGAGCACGGTGGAGGCCGCGGAATGGCGCTCTACCACTTCACGACGGAGATCCGGATCGACGCGGTTCCCGAGCAGGTGTGGGACGGGCTCGAGGATCCGACGACGTGGCCGCGCTGGTGGCGGTGGCTGCGACGCGCCGTCCTCCTCGACCCCGGCCGCGGGGACGGCGTCGGCCGCCGGTACCGCTTCGAGCTCCGGACCGCACTGCCCTACTCGCTGACGTTCGAGTCCGAAACCGTCCGCGTCACTCCTGGGTCGCTATGGGAGACGCGCGCTACGGGTGAGCTGGCGGGAACGGGGTTGTGGGAGGTGACCGAGGCCGGTGGTCACAGCATGATCAGATACACCTGGATCGTCGCGACGACCAAGCGGTGGATGAACGTGCTGGCGCCGGTCGCGCGACCGGCCTTCACCTGGAACCACCACGTGGTCATGCGCGACTTCGCCCGGGGTCTGGCCCGTCACCTGGACGCCCGCCTGGTCTCGGTCGAGAGCCACGCGATCAAGCCGGGGTCTCCCGGCTTCGGGCGGCTGTCCCCCTCGATCCAGCGCTGAGTTCAGCGCGCGAGGGGGAACACGACCGTGGAGCTGGAGCGCTGCTCGTCACTGACCCGCCGCCGGAGTGATGTGTGCGGTGTGGCCGGTGCCGTCCTGGCCTGCCCAGGTGACCACGACCGGCCGGCCGGGCGACAGGGACGACATCACCGCGCCGAGATCACTGACGCTGCTCACTGCCGAACCGGCGACGGACGTGATCGTGTCGCCCACGGTCAGCCCTGCGGCCGCTGCGGGCGAACCCTCGACCACCCCGGCCACCTGGGCGCCGTCGGCGCCGTCCACGACCTCGACGCCCAGCCGGGCGTGCTTCCCACTGGCGGCCGGGGTACCGGCCCCCGCGTGGGTGCCGGCCCCGCCCGCCTCGATCTGGCGCGCGACCTCCAGCGCGGTGCCCATCGGGATGGCGTACCCGTCGGCACCCTGCTGGGAGCCGGCCGTGTCCATCCCGACGGCTTCGTTGGACGCATTGAGGAGGGGGCCACCGGAGTCGCCCGGCTGGATGTCGGCGTCGGTCTCGATGAGCCCGGTGAGCTGCTCGGGGTCACTGCCGTCGTTGTCGCTCGCCGTGATCGACTGATTGACACCCGTGACGCTCCCCGCAGCCGCGCTCGGCGTCCCGCCGGTCCCGCCGGCGTTGCCCACACCCACGACGGCGTCGCCCGGCTGGACGTCGGCCGACGAGGTCTTCACGGTCGCCAGGCCCGAGGCATTGTCCAGCTTGACGACGGCGACGTCCGTGGTGGTGCTGATGCCGACCACGTGCCCGGAGTACGTGTCGCCCGTCGCCGTCACCGTGACGGAGAGGCTGGTCTCCCCCTTGACGACGTGCCTGTTCGTCAGCACCTCGCCGTCGGCGGTCAGCACCATCCCGGTTCCGGCCGCCCGCTGCGTGCCGCCGAGGACGACGTCGATGTCGACGACCCCGGTCTGCTGCTCGTCCGTCGCCGAACTCGTCGACGACAAGCCGCCGCCGAGGGCTGTGCCGGCGCCGTTCCCGAACCGACCGCGGCCGGGGATGGTCCAGCCGGTGGCATCCGAGCCGGACGCCCCGCCCACCGACCACTGCGGAGCGGACGACATCGCCTGACGTCCCGCCAAGGAGTGCGCGAGCGTGCCCCCTCCGACGCCCAGAGCCAGCCCCGCGGCCAGGGCGCCCGCCGCCACGGTCGTCGAGCGCCTGCTTCGAGGACGCCCGAGGCCCGCGTGCGGGTCGCTCGAGGTGTGGTCGTGGGGAGTCTCCATCGCTCGGTCTCTTCCTGCCGGAGCTTCGGGGGTGACAGGACCATGGGACGGCGAGGAGATGAGAGAAGGCTGGGAGCAGGCTGGAGGAACGGGCCGGCCTCGTCCATGCGCGCAGACATGGAAAAGGGGCCGGACGTCGTCGTCCCGGCCCCGAAGGGTTGTGCCGCGGGTCAGGCGGCGGTGCGCAGCACGTCCGACCGGGTCATCTCGTGCCGCTCGAGGATGGCGTCGAGCTCGGCGCGCTCGGCCGGCGTCCGGTAGCTCTCCAGCTCGGCGCGCAGGCGACGGACGCGCTCACGGCGGGCCTTGGCGCGCCGGGCGGTCTCGCGGATCTCGGTGATGGTCATGATCTCTCCTTGTAGGTGCCGCCTCGCGGCGGCGGGGGTCATCGCCCTGTGGTCGGGCGGGTCCAGGTGGGGGTGAAGGCGTCGAGCGTGACCTGGTCGAGCTTGCGCAGGACCGAGACCAGCAGCGCCCGGGAGTCCGCTGGGCGGACGGGTCGCACCATGGGGCCGCACCTCCTCTCGTTTTAGTAGACGCTTCGTATCGTATCGCAGTCGCTGCTCTAGCGCCATCAGTAAAGCGACGCTACGTTTCGTATGTGTCAACGGAGACCGATGCGCAGGTAGTCCCGCGTGAACAGTCGCGCCGGGGCCGCCCGCGGGACCCCGACACCGAGGTGAAGATCCTCGGCGCCACCCGCGGGATCCTGGCGGAGTCAGGCATGCCCGCCCTGACGGTCGAGGCGGTGGCCGCGCGGGCCGGTGTCGCCAAGACCACGATCTACCGCCGCTACCGCTCCCGGCACGATCTCGCGATGGCTGTCCTCGTGGACATGATCCGGACGGTGACGGCGATCCCCGACCTCGGCGACACCCGGCGGGAGCTCGTCCAGCTCCTCCGCGGCACGCTTCTCGTGCTCGGCGAGACGCTGATGGGCCAGGTGATGCAGGGCCTGGTGCCGGAGCTCGCCAACGACGCCCACCTCTCCCACGCGTTCCGGGACGAGGTGGTCCTGCTGCGTCGCGGCGAGGTCGCCCGGGTGCTGGAGCGCGGGGTCGCGCGTGGCGACCTGCGCCCGGGCGTGGACGTCGCCCTCCTGCACGAGCTGCTCTTCGGCCCGGTGTACTACCGGCTGCTGCTGAGCGGGGAACCGCTCGAGCCGGTGTTCGCCGACCGAATCGTCGATGCCCTGCTGCCCGGGCTGCGAGCCTGATGAGGACCATGAGCCATCTGCGGCGGCTCTCGACGTAGCATCGCCGACGTGGGCGTGCTCGAGCGCGAGCCCCAGCTGAGGACGGTCGCTGCGTACCTGGCGGAGGCCGGTGCCGGTCATGGCCGGCTGGTCTTCGTCGCCGGCGAGGCGGGTGTCGGCAAGAGCACCTTCGTCCGCGCGTTCGTGGCCGACGCCGGGAACGCCGCCCACACCGCCGTCGGCGTCTGCGACGGCTCCCCCACCCCGCCCCCGCTCGGGCCGCTCGTCGAGCTCCTGCCGGACCTGCCCGCCGACCTGTGGCCCGCGGGCGCCGCCAGTTACGAGGTCTTCACCCGGCTGGTTGCCGCGCTCCGCAGCCCGCCCACCCCGCTCCCGTACCTCCTGGTCATCGAGGACGCCCACTGGGCCGACGAAGCCACCTTCGACCTGCTCCGCCACCTCGCCCGACGGATCGACACCTGCCGGGCGCTGGTGCTCGTCACCTACCGACCGGAGGACCTGCCCGCGGGCCACGACATGCGCCTGCTGCTGGGGGAGGTCGCAAGCGCTCCCGGCGTGCGCCGCCTCGACATCGCCCCGCTGTCACGCGCCGGCGTCCGGGCCCTCGCCCGGCAGCACGAGTCATGGCGGGGCGCGGACGCCGACATCGAGCGCCTGTACCGGGTCAGCGAAGGCAACCCGTTCTTCGTCACAGAGGTCCTCGCCGAGGACGGTGCCCATGTGCCGACCAACGTTCGGGACGCCGTCCTCGCCAGGGTCGCCCGCCTGTCGCCCGCGGCGAGGCGGACCGTCGACCTCGCCGCACTCGCCGGGCCGCGCGCCGAGCTCGTCCTGCTCGACGCCCTCCTCGGGGCGGACCTCGCGGCGATCGACGAACCGCTGGAGCGCGGCATCCTCGGGCTCTCGGGCGGCGTGGTCACGTTCCGGCACGAACTGGCGCGTAGGGCGGTGGCGAGCCAGATCCCCGCCTTCCGGCGGCGGGCCCTCCATCGGCGGATCCTCGCCGCGCTCACCACGCCCATCGACGGCGTCCGGGTGGACCCGGCGCGGCTGGCCCAGCACGCGGACGAGGCAGGCGACGACCTGGACGTCGTCACCTACGGCAAACAGGCGGCGGAGCAGGCCGCTGCGCTGGGCGCGCACCAGCAGGCGGTGCAGCAGTACCAACGGGTCCTCCGGCACGCGCGCGGG
The DNA here is from genome assembly GCA_963786765.1 of uncultured Actinomycetota bacterium. Lineage (GTDB taxonomy): Bacteria > Actinomycetota > Actinomycetes > Actinomycetales > Kineosporiaceae > DATKNA01. Next base: position 225,267 of record CAWBAJ010000007.1, read on the forward strand.
CTCGACGACGCCGGCCGGGCGCGATTGCTGGGGCAGCTCGGCTACGAGTGCTACCTCACCGGCATGGTCGACGCCGCCCTGGTGGCGCGCGCCGAGCAGTCGCGCCTGCTCGCAACGCTCGGTGACGTGCTCGGACGGGGGGACGCGGAGCGGTGGCTCTCCAGGCTGGAATGGGTGGCAGGGCGCAGCGCCCTCGCAGCGCGGCACGCGGCGGCCGCCGTCGAGCTCCTCGAGGGGACCGGGTCCCTCGAACTGGCGAGGGCGTACGGCAACCTGGCGCACCTGCGGATGCTCGGCGGCGATCTCCCCGGGACGCGGACCTGGGCCGCCCGCTGCCGCGAGTTGCTGAGCCGGCTGCCCGACAACGAGCGGCGCACCGAGGTGGAGGTGCACCTGCTCATCAACCTGAGCACCGCGGAGAGCCTCGGCGGGGACGCGTCGGCCGCCGAGCGGATGCTCGAGGACAGCCTGCGGCGGGCCATGTCCGCGGGACTGCACGAGCACGTCGCGCAGGCGTACACCAACCTCACGGCCACGGCCGTCGTCCACCGCGAGCACGCGAAGGCGCAGGCCTACCTGGATGCCGCAAGCGCCTACTGCATGGAGCGGGACCTCGACACCTGGTGGACATACCTGCAGGCGTGCCGCTGCGAGCTGCTGCTCGACCGCGGTGAGACCGCCGCGGCCCGGGCGTGCGCAGAGGACGTGCTGCGGCGCCCGGCCGTCGCCCCGATCAGCCTCGTGCAACCGCTCAGCGTCCTCGCGCGGCTGAGGGCGCGGGCGGGCGACCAGCGGTGGCGGGAACCGCTCGAACGGGTGGCTGCGATTGCGGGCACCACACGGGGGCTGCAGCGGCTCGCCTTCCTCGCCGCCGCTCGCTGCGAGGCCGCCTGGATCGCGGGCGATCCGGAGGCTGCGAGCGCCGAGGCCGAGCGGGTGTGGCACCTGGCGGCGGACGGCGAGTCACCGTGGTTGCGCGGCATGGTGGCCACCTGGCTGCCGCCGGACACCGCCGTCCCCGGGCCCCCGCTGGCGCCCCCGTACGAACTGGAACGCGCGGGCCGCTGGACGGAGGCTGCGGAGGTCTGGCAGCGCCTGGGGTGCCCCTTCGAGCGCGCTCTCGCGCTGGCGCGCAGCGGCGACCCGGACGCCGTCAGGCGGGCGGTTCCGCTGTTCGAGGCTCTCGGCGCCGAGGCCGCCGCCGCCCGCGCGCGACTCCTGCTACGCGCCCGGGGTCTGCCCGCGCCCCGGTCGCCCCGGGCGGCCACGCGCGCTCACCCCGACGGCCTCACCGAGCGCCAGGCGGAAGTCCTCTCCCTGCTCGGCCAGGGCCTGTCGAACGCCGACATCGCGGTGCGCCTCGTGGTGTCGCCGCGCACGGTCGAGCACCACGTCACCGCCATCCTCGCCAAGCTCGGCGTCCAGTCGAGGTCGCAGGCCGTGCGGGCAGCCGGTGCACGGGACCCGGGGTGATCAGGCGTCAGGTGCCCGGCGCCGCCCATCTCTCCCGCGCTGGTTCACGGGCGGCCCGGCTGCTGGTGACCGGCGCCGCGGGCAGGGTGGCAGGACAGCTCCTTCCCGGCCTCGCGGACCGCCACGAGCTGCGGCTCACGGACCGCACCGGGAACGGCAGCGCGGCCGCCGGCACGGAACTCGTGGTAGGTGAGCTGACGGACCGCGCCCTCCTGGACGAGCTGCTCGAGGACGTGGACGCCGTCGTCCACCTGGCCGGCAATCCGGACCCGGCCTCGTCCTGGTCGCAGGTGCGCGAACCGAACGTCGAGGCCTTTCTGGCCCTGCTGAGTGCAGCGCGCGACCACGGCGTGCGTCGGGTGGTCTTCGCGAGCTCGGTGCACGCGATGGGCGTGCACGAAGGGCTGGGGCGGTGGCCGGTGGACCCCGCGTGGCCGCCGGCGCCGTGCTGTGTCTACGGCGCCACCAAGGCCTTCGACGAGGCGCTCGCACGGGCGTTCGCGTACCGCTCGGGGCTGTCGCTCATCGGGCTCCGATTCGGGTTGTGCGCCCCTGATCCGACCGCAGCCGAAGCGGCGGCAGGCTGGACCGCGCCCGTGGACCTGCAGCGGATCGTGACCGGCGCGCTGGAGACGGACGTCAGGTTCGGCGTCTACCACGCGATGTCGTGGCCGAGCCGGCGGCGCTGGAAGCTGGACGCGACGATCGAAGAGCTCGGCTACGAGCCGGATCGTCCGAGTGGCCACCCGGACGGCGACGGTGATGACGACGCCGGGGACGCCGGCGCGGGACATCTGAGCACCTGCAACCGCGACGGCGAGCCGGCCGGCGATCAATGAGCCCAGCGCGCCGCGTGATCGCGACTCAGTACACCAACTCCGAGTGCGCGGACGTCGCCGAGCCGGCGAGGGGCCGCGACCGACGGGGTTGGTGTACTGAGTCGCGATCACTCAGCCGGGGGGCCGCCGCGTTTGCGGCAGCCCCCCGCGCTCTCACCGGTGGATCGTGAACGGTGCGCTCATCGTCCCGACGTTGAGCGCGTAGTCACCGGGCTGGACGACCGGCGGAGCCGAAGCTCTGGATGTCGCCGGGGGTCGTCGCGAGGGCGCGCAGCGAGATGGGAATCGCCACCGTCCTGGTCTGGCCCGCAGCGAGCGTCACGCGGGCGAACCCGACCAGGCGGCGGATCGGCGCGATCACGACGTCGTGCGTCGTCGGTTGCGTTGCGTAGACCTGCACGACGTCCGTGCCGGCTCGGCTGCCCGTGTTCGTGACGGTGACCGAGGCGGTCATCTGGGCCGCCGCGCGCCGACCCTGCTCGGTGCGCTCAGCGCGGTCTCGGTGAACGTCGTGTACGAGAGCCCGAACCCGATCGGGAACGCCGGGTTGTAGCCGGAGCCCTGGCCGCCGTACGTCCCGGGGAGCTGGTCGTAGAACTTCGGCCGGTCACCGGCCGGGGACGGGCCGGCCGGGTTGAAGTTGGTGACCCAGCCGTCGCCGGAGTCCGACGGCCAGGTCACCGGCAGCCTGCCGCTCGGGTTGTACCTGCCGAACAGGACGTCGGCGACGGCGGCGCCGCGTCTCGGTGCCGCCCTGCCACGCCATGAGCAGCGCGTTCGCCTGCTCGCCGGGGCCGAGGCCCAGCGGCCGACCGGCCATCACGACGACGATGACCGGCTTGCCGGTCGCCTCGAGAGCGGCGATCAGCTGCCTGCTGGTCGGCGGCGAGCCGCGGGAGCGGCCGGTCGCCGAGGACCTCGGCATAGGCCTTCTCGCCGACCACGACGACGGCGGCGTCGGCCGAGCCGCGGGCGCGATCACCGCCGAGGCCTGGTCGGGAGCGGAGATCACCTCGGCGTGGACGACGAGACGGCCTGCCGGATCCCTTCGAGCACCGTGGTCGCCGGCGGGATCTGGTCGGGCGGACCGACGCAGCAGGGCTGGTTGGAGCCGAAGACGCCCTGCCAGCTCGACGCTCCAGCCACCCAGCTGGTTGCTCACGTTGTTCGCGCTCGGGCCCGGTCACGACGATCTTGCCGATGCTCGGCGACAGCGGCAGCACGTTGTTCTGGTTCCGCAGCAGCACGAGCGACTCCTGCGAGGCGCGCCGCGCGAGGGCCTTGTTCGCGGTGACGGCCGCGTCGGCCTTCCCGGCGTCGACGAAGGGATGGTCGAACAGCCCGAGCCGGAACTTCAGGGTGAGGACCCGGCGGACGGACTGGTCGATCCGGGCCCTCGAGATCCAGCGGTTGTGGACCGCGGTGAGCACGCCCTCGGTGAACCCCTGGTAGTCGGAGGGCGTCATCGAGACGTCGACCCCGGCGTTGATCGCCTGTGCGGCGGCCTCGGCCAGCGTCGAGGCGGTGTGGTAAGTGCTGATGAGCTGAGGAATGTTCGCCGTAGTCACTGATGAGGACGCCGTTGAAGCCCAGGCGGCTTGCGCAGCTCGGTGGTCTGCAGGAAGTGGGAGGCGTACGCCGGAATGTGGTTGATCGAGCCGTCGTCGTCATGACCGTCGCCGCGCCGGCGCGGATCCCTGCGGCGTAGGACGGCAGGAACTCGTCCTGCAGGTAGCGGATCGGGATCTCCGCCTGCACCCGGTCATGGCCGTTCATGCGAGCTGCCGTAGGCGGCGAAGTGCTTCACCGTGGACGCGACGTCGAGCTTGTTGCCGTGCGCGTTCTGCATGCCCGTGATGTTGGCGGCGCCCAGCGTGCCGGCCAGCAGCTTGTCCTCGGACCAGGGCTCGTAGTAGCGGCCCCAGCGGTTGTCGCGGGCGAGGTCCTGACCGGGCGCGAAGTCCCACGTCGTGCCGACGCCCGCGAGCTGCTGGCGGACCGCGTCTCCGGTCGCGTAGGTCAGCTCGGGATCCCACGACGCGCCCTGGCCGATCTCGTGCGGCATCAGGGTCGCGTCGGTCGGGTGCCCGAAGCCGTGCACGGCGTCCACGCCGTAGAGGATCGGGATGTTCAGCCGCGAATGCTCGATCGCGTAACGCTGGACGGTGTTGTAGAGGTTCGCCCAGCCGTGCCCGGTGTTGTCGGGCGGGTTGTCGGTGCCGCCGGAAAGGATCGACCCGACGTCGTAGCGTGACGAGCACGCGCTGCAGGCAGCTCGGCTGCAGCTGGGTCGTGTTGTCGCCGTTGCAGTCGCCGTCCGCCGGGTCACTCGGCGGCCCGCAGGCGGCCGACGACGATCTGGTCCATCTGGCCGACCTTCTCCCGGAGCGTCATCCGCCCCAGAAGGTCGTTGACGCGGGCGGCGATCGGAGCCGACGGGTTCTTGTAAGTGGGGCTTCCCGCCGCAGCCGCGTCGACAGGCACGGCCGGTGCCGCCGGAGCCACCTGCACCGACGTGTTCTCGTATGCCGGTCTGGCCGCCGCGGCCGCGTCGACCCGGCTGGCCGCCGGAGCCTGCGCCGCCGCGGCCAGGGCCGGGGCACTCACCGCCACGATCGCGAACGCCGTTCTGCGTTTCATTCGTCCTCCTCTGGACGCGGCCTACCCACCACGGGACGGACCACAATTCCGCTCGAGGCGGTGTTCCGGGGTTCAAGAAGAACGCACCGGGGGGGCCGAGAACGCACGGCGTCCCGGCTGATCAATGCTATTTCCGAGGTGAGGCCCACCCCGGTCTCAGCGCGCGGCTGGAACCATCTTTCCCCCGCTCCGGCCCCGGCCCTCGATTCGCGGTCGCGAGATCGTCGGGCCGGCGGACCTGGATACGAGCGCAGTCTGCTCCCCCGGGGGAATTGTGCGCAATACCCTGGTTGCCGGTTCTGTGCCGCGGGCTCAGAGACTGCGGGCGAGGGACTCCAGAACCGCGCGGGCCGGTCCCGTGCTGGCGTTGCGGTAACCGGTGCCCGCCCAGAGGTGCAGGCGCTGCGGGTCCCCTGCAGCGGCCGCCGCCTGGCGCAGACCGCGGGTGAGGTGATGGACGGCGGGGTAACCGACGGGAGCCACGGCTTCGTGCCGCTCGATGAACCGGTTGCGCAAGCCGCGGGCGGGCCGCCCGGTGAACGCCCGGGTGATCACCGTCTCGGAGAAGCCGGGGTCGGTGAGAGCGTCCTTGTGAGTCCGCGACACCCCGCTCTCGTCACTGCGCAGCAGCAGCGTGCCGACGGCGACAGCGCCGGCGCCCGCCTCGAGCAGTGCGGCCACCGATCCGGGGCCGTCCACGCCTCCCGCAGCCAGGACTGGTAGCCCGGTGACGGCCACGACGGCACGGACGAGGTCCGCCGTCAGCATCGGCGTGATGGCGCGGTGGGGATCGAAGGCTCCGCTGTGCCCGCCGGCCCCACTCCCCTGGACGACGAGCCCGTCGCAGCCGGCGTCGACGGCGGCGGCAGCCTCCGCAACGGTGGTCACCGTTCCGATCACCCGGGTGCCCGCCCGCTGCAGAGCGCGGAGCTCCGCGGGGCGGGGCAGGCCGAACGTCACCGAAACGACCGGCACCGGCTCCGCGAGCAGCAGGTCGAGCTTGTCCGCCCAGCAGTCGTCGTCCTCGCGCAGCGCCACCTGGGAGAGATCGATCCCGTAGCGGTCCGCCTCCGGCTGCACCTCGCGGGCGTAGCGGCGGAACTCCGCCTCCTCGATCCGGACGATGTCCGGAGCGAACAGGTTCACCCCGAACGCGTCCCCGGCCGGCCGCAGCGCGGCGATCTCGCCCTCGACGGCCTCCGGCGTCTTGTAGCCGGCGGCGAGGAAGGCGAACGCACCGGCCTCGACGGCGGCCGCGGCGAGCGCCGTGGTGGTGCCTCCCCCGGCCATCGGGGCGGCGACCAGGGGCAGGGCGGTGTTCAGCGGGTTCGTAGGCGTCATGCTCTCGGCACCGCCTCCGCCAGGCCGGGCTCGCGGGCCTGGACGATCGCCCGGGACCGGCCGGCCACCTGCAGCTTGACGAACATGTTCGACACCACGTTCCGATCGATCTTGTCCGACACCACCAGCCGCGGAGCGATCTCGGTGTTCGAGCGGACCGCGGCGATGAGGTCCAGGATCTCGCGTTCCGGGACGGTCAGCCCCGGGAACGGTTCGGCACGGCGGGCGCCCCGGTCCTCGGCGAGTTCGGGCTCAGCGCGCGGTCGAGTGTGGAAGTGAGCGTGGAAGTAGGCGTGGAAGTGACGGGTCGATGAGCGACCAGGAACGTCCACGCTCGCATCCACCGTCGGTGCCACGATCGGCGCATCGCGCACTGATCCGTCACCGGCAACGGACGGCTCGGCGCGCACGCTCTCACCTGCCCCCGCAAGACTGGGCCCGTGATGGCGGCAATGGCATTCGTGCTCGGCGAGCTCGTCGTGGTCGTCGTAGCGAGGGCACTGGCGAACCGCTCCGGCGTTCCCGCGTCCGTGCTGCTGGTCCTCGCGGGAATCGTCTACGGGTACCTGCCGGGTCCCAACCTCGGCCTCCACCCCGAGATCGTGCTCAACCTCGTCATCCCCCCGCTGCTGTACGCGGCGGCGCTGCAGTCCAGCTTCCTGGCGCTGCGCCGGAACACGCGGACGGTGCTGAGCCTGTCGGTGGGCCTGGTGCTGGCCACCGCGCTGGCGGTGGGCGCCGGGCTGAGCGCCGCCGTGGTCGCCGTCCCGCTCAGCGTCGGCATCGCGATCGGCGCGGCGGTCTCCCCACCGGACCCGGTGGCGGCGCTGTCCGTGGGCCGCCGGGCGGGCCTGCCGCCGCGATTGATCACTCTGGTCGAGGGAGAGGGCCTGCTGAACGACGCCACCGCCCTCACCCTGCTGCAGGTGGCGGTGGCCGCCGCGGTCGGCAGCGGGTTCTCGTTGCCCGGCGCCGTCGGCGAGTTCCTGTTCGTCGCCGCCGGGGGGCTGGTGGCCGGCATGGTCGTGGCAGTTCCGATGGCTCGCGTCCGGGCCGCCGTCTCCGACCCGCTCATCGACAACACCCTCTCCCTGGGCACCCCGTTCGCCGCCTACCTGCTGGCCGAGGAGGTGCACGTCTCCGGCGTCCTCGCCGTGGTCGTCGCCGGCCTCTGGCTCGGCCACCGCGGTTCCGTGATGCAGTCGAGCCGGGCCCGGCTGCAGACCCGCGCCGTCTGGCGGCTCGTGGAGTTCATGCTCGAGGGCTACGTGTTCGTCCTGATCGGCCAGCAGCTGCCCGCGGTGGTGCGCGGCCTCGCGTGCCTACTCGCCGAGCGAGATCCTCACGGCGGCCGGCGTGACACTGGGCGCCGTCCTCCTGGTGCGGCCGCTGTGGCTGTACGCGACCGCCCACCTCCCCGCCCGGATGCACGCCCGCCTCGGCGGCGACCCCGGCGAGGGCAACCAGCCGCTGTCCGGGCGGGAGGTGCTCGCGCTGACCTGGGCCGGAACCCGTGGGGTCATCACCCTGGCCGCGGCGTTCTCCCTGCCGACCACCATTCCCGCGCGCGACCTGCTGCTGTTCTGCGCCTACCTCGTGGTGCTCGTCACCCTGGTCGGGCAGGGGCTCACCTTCGCTCCGGTGCTGCGCCGGCTGCACCTGCCCGGTACCGAGGTCGCCCAGGCCCTCAGCCGCAACGAGGCCCGCGCCGCGGCGGTGGAAGCGGGCCTGAACCGCCTGGAGGCGCTGGAGGCGGCGGACCCCCGCATCCAGGAGGTCGTCGGGCCCCTGCGGCGAGCAGCGGAGATCCGCCACCAGCGTTACACCGAGCGGGTCGCGCTGCTGTCGGCCGTCGAGGACCAGACCCTCCCGCCGATGGACGACCGCTACCAGCTCGCGCTCCGGGCCCGGCGGGAGATGATCAGCGCGGAGCGGGAGGAGCTGCTCGCCTGGCGCGACTCGGGCCAGCTACCGGACGCCGACCTGCGAGTCCTCGAACGAGAGCTGGATCACGAGGAGAGCCTGCTGCCCGGCTGAGGTCCGGGCTCAGCGCAAGTCCCGGCGGGCGAAGGCGATCGTCCCCGCGGCACAGAGGACGACGGTCACAGCCAGGGGCAACCCGATCGCCCGCCAGCTCGCTCCGTGGACGAGCGGGTCGGCGGCGAGCAGCCAGTGCCACGGCATCAGGTCGCGCACGAGCCGCAACGAGGCGACCACCTGGCCGAGCCCTTCGAGCACGAAGCCGGCGACGGCTGCGCCGGTGGCGATCGTCAAGGCTGCCGGCCGCCCGGCGCCCGAGGCGCCGACGGCGAAGGCGACGGCGGTGTAGACGAGCGCCATTGCGGCCGTCGCGGCCACTGCCGCCGTCAGGTGCATCGGAGTCACCTGCCCGAGGCCGGCAGGTCCGCGGGCAGCGAGCAGGGCGACGAGCGTGACGAGGGCGAGTCCACAGATCATGAGTGCGACCGCCGTGAACCGCGCCACGGCGACGTGCGGACGGCTGACCGGATTGGCGAGGAACAGTTCGAGCATGCCCGCGGCCTCGTCCCCGGCGATGGCCCAGGCACCCGCGCCGATGCCGAAGACGAGCAGCATGACCGGTAGGAGGTTCGCGCAGAACTGGCTGTTCAGGTAGCCGGCCGGGGAGGTCAGGGCGGCGCCCGCCCGAGGCCGAGGAGCGAGCGGCACCGCCGGCGACATCTGCGCGAACGTGCGGTCGAGCTCGGCGTTGCCCCGGACGGCCGGGTAGGAGACGGCGACCAGCGCGACGAGGGCGATCAGGCCGAGAGACCACCCGAGCAGGCCGGTACGGCGACGGCGGATCGCCGGGACCAGGGCGGCTCTCATCGCGTCGCCTCCGCGAAGAAGAGGTCCTCGAGCTCGTCACCGATCGGTGCCACGCGCAGCAGATTGCCGTGCGCGGTCGCGGCGGCAAGGGCCGGGCCGACGGGACCGTCGACCACGACGTCGAGACGCCGTCCGTCGGCCTGCACCCCGACGACGCCGGGAACGCCCTGCAGCACGCCCGCGGAGACCGGATCCGTGAAGCTCAGCTCCAGCCGGTGCCTGGCGTGATCCAGCAGGTCACCGACCGGCGAGAAGGCGATCAGGCGCGCGTCCCGGAGCACGGCGACGCGGTCGGCGACGCGCTCCACCTCGGGCAGGACGTGCGAGGAGAAGAGGACCGCCGCGCCCTCGGCCGCCGCGTCGCGCACCAACCCCAACAGCTCCCGCTGACTTCCCGGGTCGAGCCCGGTACTCGGCTCGTCCAGGACGACGACCTCCGGGCGGTGCAGGAACGCCTGCACGAGCCCCACCTTCTGCCGGTTGCCCTTTCGACAAGGTCCCGAAGGGCCGCGACACATCCAGGTCCAGCCGTTCCGCCAGCTGGTGGCCCCACCGGACGGGGACGCGACGCACCCTGGCGAACCACGCGAACAAGTCCGAGGGCCGCATGCCCGACTCGATCCGGAAGTCGCCCGGCAGGTACCCGATCCGCCCCCGGACGCCGACGTCCGCGCCGGGCCAGACGCCGAGCACCCGGCAGCTGCCGGCCGTGGGGTGCAGGAACCCCATCAAGGTGCGCACCGTCGTCGACTTGCCTGCCCCGTTCGGGCCGAGGAATCCCACCACCTGTCCCGGAGCCACGGCGAAACTGACGTCGTCCACGGCCACCAGCCGGCCGAAGCGACGGGTGAGGTGGTCGATCTCGATGGCGCGCTGCGTACTCATTGCGTCGGATCCTCCTTCGGGCCCGGCGCCCCGTCCGGGCGCAGGCCGCGGGCGTAGATCTCCATCCCCTCGCGGCTCCACCGGCGGGCGCCGTCGGCCGACAGGGGATCGATCCCCGTGGCCGCCCGCACCTGGTCCCTCAGCAGGAGCATCGCAAGGTCGTTGACCAGCAGGAACGCTGCGCGCACGTCCGGGTCCTCGCCCCGGTCGGCGTACCCGTTCTGCGCCATCGACTCGAGCGCCGCCCGGGTCAGGGCGTACAACCGCTGGAACAGCGCCTGCCCGGCAGCGCCGCCCTCGAGGAACATGCGCTTCAGATAGGCAGGCACCGGCGAGTCCGGAGGGAGTCGCTCCAGCAGTCCAGCGACCAGCGATTCCTGGGTCGTCGGCGCGAACGGATCGGAGGCCTCGTCCCCCGGCGTCCCTGCCAACTCCGCCAGCAGGTCGTCGAACAGATCCACCACATATGCGTCCACCACGGCCCGCAGCCCCTCCTTCGACCCGAAGTGGTGCACCACCAGCCCGTGCGAAACCCCGACCTCCCCGGCGATGCTGCGCAGCGAGACCCGGTCGGGGCCGAGATCCGCGAACAACCTCAGGGCCTCGTCGCGGATGTGAGCACGAGTCGTGCGATCCTCAGGCACTGACCGCATGGTCAGGAAACTAACCACCCGGACCATTTATGTCAAGCTGCAAGTGTTGCCCCTCATGTCTACAGGCAGGTGGGGAGGAGGTGTGTCAGTGCCGATCGTGTGCGCTGCCCCGTCCGGCGGGGCAGCGCTAAAGGGCGCAAACAGATGTCACCCTCCAAGCCCTCACTCCTGTGACGACGCGGGATTGCCGCTTCTCGCCACTCCTGGTGAAGGATCGGCGGTGTGGAGCCGCGACCCTACGTGCTGCTGACCTGCACCGTCTCGATCGACGGATGCCTCGACGACCTCTCGGAGCGTCGCCTGATCCTCTCCACGCCGGACCATTTCGACCGGGTCGACGAGCTCCGCGCAGGCTGCGACGCGATCCTCGTCGGGGCCGGAACGGTTCGGAAGGACGACCCGCAGCTCGTCGTCCGCTCCCCCGGCCGGCGCGCGGCGCGGCAGGCGCGCGGCCTGCCCGCCCACACCGCTGAAGGTGACGATCACGGGGGCCGGTGGGCTGCCGCCTGCGGCCAGGTTCTTCACGGTCGGCGAAGGCGGCAAGCTCGTGTACTGCGCGAGTGGCGCTGTGCCGGGCACCCGCGAGCGGCTGGGCCAGCAGGCGATCGTGGTGGACGCCGGACAGCCCGTGCACCTCGCGTCAGTGCTGGCGGACCTGCACGACCGCGGCGTCCGCCGCCTTCTCGTGGAAGGTGGCGAGATCGTGCTGCGCGCCTTCCTGCACGCCGGCGTCGTCGACGAACTGGAGCTAGCCGTCGCGCCCTTCTTCGTCGGCGAGACCGGAGCGCCCCGCCTGACGAGCTCCGGCCGGCTCCCGCGCGAGGACGACGGCCGCGCGGTGCTGGCCGACGTCCGCCGGCTCGACGACCTGGTCCTCCTGCGCTACGGGCTCAGTGCCCGGTTCGAACACCCCTCCGGTCGGGACTGACCGGCGGCCGAGCAGCACCACCACGCCCGGGCAGGCCGGCGACGAGGGCGAAGAGCCCGTAGAGGACGGCGACCGTCGACGCCCTGCTCCGCGCCGAGGCCGGCGCCCGCGAACGCCCACGCCGTGACCCCTTCCCGAGGTCCCCAGCCCGCCAGGTTGAACGGCAGCGACATCGCCAGCAGGGCCACCAGCGCCAGCGGCAGCAGCGCGACCACCGAGCTGCGCACTCCGGCGGTCCGCGCCGCCAGCACGAACATCGCCACATGCCCGGCGAGGACGACGGCCGAGGCGCCGAGCATCGCGGCCACGTCGCGGAACTGGAGGGAGGGAACCGAGCGCGCGAAGCGGGCGGCGACGGCGAGAGCAGCGCCCACGACGGCAACGGCGAGCACCACGGCGGCGACCCGCCACGCCGGCGCCGGACCGGGCAGGACGGACGGGTCGACGAGCCAGACGGCGACTGCGGCGACGACGAGCACGAGCTGCCCGGCGGAGCGTTCGAGCACCAGGGCGCCGGTCGCGGCGCGCACGCGCCCGGCGTCGCGGCCGTGCAGCGCCGCCCTCCGCACGTCGCCCAGCACGCCGCCCGGCAGCACCGCGTTGAGGAAGAGCGCGGCGTAGTAGTCGCTCACGGCTCGCGCCGCGGGCAGCGGCAGCCCGAGCAGGCGGGCCGCGCGGACCCACCGCACGGCGCAGAGGACGGTGGTCAGTGCCCCGAGAACCAGAGCCAGCGCCAGCGCGGGCAACGTCGCGCGGGAGATGCCCTGCAGGAACGGGCCGGCGCCCAGCCGGACGGCGAGCACGGCCAGCACCGCCGCGCCCGTGGCGACCGACAGCACCGGGCCCGCCCACGCGGGTAGCGCGACGACGGAGGACCGCTGCTGACTGCTCGTGGCTCCTCCCTCCTGCTCCCCACCCACGAGCACGTACATGAGGGGGGCATGGTTCAGTGCCAGTGCGCGTAGAGATCCGCGTGCTGCACGGTGACCCGCAGCTGTCCCGAGGCCGCGGCCTGGCGCCGCCTGCGCACGTAGTCCTCTGCGCCGAGATCCGGGTGCAGTTCCTGAGCCGCCGCCACCCAGCCCAGCAGCCATGCCTCGGCGAGATCGGCGTCCCCGGGACCCAGATGCCACGGACTCGGACGGATCTCCACCCGCGCGCCGAGCGCGGTGAACGCGTCCTCGGCCGCGGCGACGGCGTCGGGCCCGAGCAGCCTGCGCCCGTGCACCGCTCGGCGCTGGTGCGCATCGAAGGCCGCAGCGACGTCCTGGTCGAGAGGGTCCGCCGGGTCCAGCTCGACGCGCCCGGCGACGGTGAGCGTGAGCAGCGCGGGGCATGCGGACGCCGCGCAGGCATGGGCGAGCCGCCACACCTCGTCGAGGGTGAGCACGTCGAGCAGGGCGGAGGCCGTCACCAGCGAGGCACCGGCGAGCTCCGCCGCCGTCAGCCAGGTCGCGTCGCCGAGGCGCGCCTCCACGGTCACGAGACCCGCGGGCACCGTGACGGGGACGGTGGACCGCGCGACGTGCAGCAGGTCCTCGTCCCTGTCGTGCAGCACCCAGTGCTGCGGCCCGGGCAGCAGCGGCGCCAGCCACCGCGTCATCGAGCCTGTCCCGCAGCCGAGGTCGTGCACGACGATCCGGTGCTGCCCGTGGACCGCCTCCGCCGCGCGGGCGGCGAGATCGCGGGCACGCGCCCGGGCGTCCGCACCTTCCCGAAGGGCGAGCCAGGACCTGCTGTACCGGGTCGTCGGCGCGTCGGTCACGCCGCCTCACCCGCCTGCAGGAGCGCCGCGGCGACCGCCGAGGTGGTCGCGCCCCAGCCTGGCAACGTGCCGCGCCTCGCCTGGGCGGCGACCCTCAGCCGGCGCCGCAGCTGCGGCTCGGTCAGCCAGCGCCGCAGGGCCCGGGCCAGCGCCACGGGGTCCCCGGGCGGCACCAGCAGTCCGGGCAGGTCGCCGGAGGGGGCCCGCCCGAGTGCCTCGGGAAGGCCGTCGACGGCGGTCCCGAGGACGGGCACGCCGCGGGCGAGGGCCTCGGTCACCACCATCCCGTAAGGCTCGGCGCGAGACGGAAGGATCACCAGATCAGCCTCGCTGTAGACGGCGGCGACCGCTACGGGGGCGAGCGCCCCGAGCATCCGGACCCGGCCGCCCAGGCCCGACACGGAGATCCTCCGCCGCACCAGAGTGGCGAAGCCGCGCTCGGAGTCCTCAGGGCCCGCGCACACGAGGGTCCAGCGCAGGTCCCGAAGGGTGCTCAGCGCCTCGAGCAGCACGTCGTGGCCTTTGCGCCAGGTGACTGCGGCCACGCAGGCGAGCCGGTCACCTGCCGCGGTCGCCGCTGTCACCGCCGCCCTGTCCACGCCGGGCGCCGCGACGCGGACGGGCAGGCCGGCGAGCCGAGGCTCTGCCAGGACGCGCCTGCGGGTGGCCTCGCTGGGGACGACGACGACCCTCGCGCAGCGCAACGCCCGCAGCTCCCGTTCGGCTGCGTGGGACGTCGCGTCGGCCGCATCGACCGGCAGCGGTTCGTCCGCCGCGGGCAGGTGCAGGAGCATGACCAGCCGCAACCGGGATGCGTGCTCCTCCAGCGCCTCCGGGACCTTGCTCGCGACGAGACCATCGAGGAGGACGAGTGCGTGTTCCGGCACACCCGCGAGCACCCGGGACACCTCCGCGCATTGCTGTGGCCCCGGCCGGGCGCCCCGGACGACGTGTCGCCGCACCTCCCAGCCGTACCTCGCCAGTCCCCGGCAGACGTGGTCGTCGTACACACTGCCGCCACTCGGCCGACGGGGATCGTCCACGATCCCCGGCAGGAGCACGAGCACGGCGGGCGGCGTCATGGCTCCCCCGCTCCGGGCCCGGAGCGCTCCAGTGCGAGCTCGTAGCCCGCCCAGGCGACATGCGACTCGTGCAAGGTGACGGCGATCCCCGCGAGGTGCCGGGCGCCCTCGCCGAGGGCGCCCGCGACCACCCGTTCCGCGAGCGCGTCCGCCACGTACCGGGCCAGCACCTCGGTCGTCGTGATGACGCCGGCCAGCTCCGGCACCTCGTCGAGGTTGCGGTAGGACAGGGCGGCGAGCACCTCGTGCAGCGCTGCCGCCGCGCGGCCGATGTCGACGACCACGCCGTCGTCGTCGAGCTCCCGGCGCCGGAACGTGGCATCCACGACGAAGGTGGCGCCGTGCAGCTGCTGCGCCGGCCCGAACGCCTCCCCGGGCAAGCTGTGGGCGATCATCATGTGGTCGCGCACCGTCGTGCTGAACACGCGCTCAGCCCTCCTCGATCTCGTCCTCGATCTCGTCCTCGATCTGGGGGTAGCGGATGCGGTGGCAGATCGCGGGCAGGTCGCCGCCGACCAGCCGGGGCAGCACCTCGGGCAGCTCGGCGAAGTCCGACTCCCCGGTGATCAGGGCGTCGAGGGCCGGGTCGGCCAGCAGCTCGAGGGCGAGGGCGAGCCGCTCGGCCCGGGTGCGGCGGTCGCGGCGGGCGGGGGCCACCGACCCCACCTGGCTGCTGCGCAGCACGAGCCTGCGCGGGTGGAAGACCTCACCGAGCGGCACCTCGACGGGCCTGTCGCCGTACCAGCTCAACTCCAGCACGGTCGCGTCGGGCGCGGCGAGCTCCAGCGAGGTGGCCAGGCCCGCCGAGGTGGCGCTCGCGTGGACGACGAGGTCGCAGTCGCCCGTCGCCTCCGCGGGCAGCGCGAAGTCGACGCCGAGCGCCGCTGCGACCGGTGCTCGCGACGGCGTCGAGGTCGAGCAACTGGACCCGCACCCCCGGGATCCTGCCCATGACGGCGGCCACGCAGCACCCGACGAGCCCCGCCCCGACGACGGCGATGCGGTCGCCGACGAGTGGCGGGGCGTCCCACAGCGCGTTGACCGCGGTCTCCATCACACCGGCGAGCACGGCGCGGGCCGCCGGGACCGCGTCCGGTACCCGGACGACGGCCGAGGCGGGCACCACGTACCGGGTCTGGTGCGGGTAGAGGCAGAACACCGTCCGTCCGGCCAGGTCCTCCGGGCCGCGCTCGACCACGCCGACGTTGAGGTACCCGTACTTGACCGGCCCGGGGAAGTCGCCCTCCTGGAAGGGCGCACGCATCACCTCCCGCAGCCGGGACGGGACGCGGCCGGTGAAGACCACGCTCTCCGTGCCCCGGCTCACCGCGCTGTAGAGCGTGCGCACCAGCACCTCCCCGGGCCCGGCGGGCGGCACGGCCGCCGTCCGGATCTCACCGCACCCGGGCTCGCGGACCCAGAACGCGCGTGCTCCCCGGGTCATGGGGCCACTCGCACGACGTCGTCCCGAGCGCGGGGAGGTGCCTGCTCGGCGAGGCGGTGCTCCGCGCGTCGCCGCGCCAGCCACACCACGTCGCGCCCGAAGGACCAGCACAGTGCCGCGAGGGCACCCCGACAGCGCGGCGACGGCGGCGGCCGGCGGCAGCAGGCCGCTGACAGCGGTCACGAGCACCACGCCCTGAGCGGCGGCCACCACCTTGCGGGAGAAGCGCGGCGGCAGGGGCGCCGTCAGCCAGGGCAGCAGGATGCCGGCCGCGACGAAGGCGTACCGCATCAGCCCGATCAGCACGAGAACCCACGCGCCCGACGGTGCGGGCGAGCACGAGGCACAGCGCGAGCAGGAGGAACGCGTCGACCTCCATGTCGAAGCGGGCGCCGAGGGCCGAGACGGACGCCGTCCGCCGCGCGACCGTCCCGTCGACGCCGTCGAGCGCGAGCGCGACCACCGTGAGGGCGACGATCGATCCTGGCGGCGCCGCCGGAGGCCGCCAGCGCGGTGACGCCCGCCACCAGCAGGGACCGGGCGTACGTCACGGCGTTCGCCGGACCCAGGGAGAACGCGCCACTGCGCCGCAGGCCCCGGTCCAGGAGGAGAACGGTTCCCAGGGCCACGGCTCCTCCGGCCGCCCAGCCGGCCACTCCCAGACCGACGGTGACCGACAGCGCGCCGAGCAGCAAGGCCGCGGCCACGAGCCGGGCGCTCATCGAGCGGCCATCACGGTGCTGTGCCGCTGCGGCTCCGACCCCGAGAAGGCCGCGAGGAACCTGTCGCGGAAGGCGTCCATCCGCCAGACGGGAGCGTCCGGGGTCGGCCGGACCCCCGCCTGCCAGCCCCAGCCCGAGACCTGGGCGAGGACGGCGGGATCCTTGGCGAGGATCGTCACGGGGACGTCGCGGCTCGCGCCGGCTCCGGTCACGACGGGCGCCGGCTGGTGGTCCCCGAGGACGACGACCACGGTGCGGTCGCTGCCGTAGGTCGCCACGAACGAGAACACGGTGCTGAGCGAGTAGGCGATGGACCGGGCGTAGGCGTCGCGGATGCCCGCGGTGGAGGACCAGACCTGCGAGACGGTCTCGGCGGCGGCGGGCATGGGGTCGAAGACGGACCCGTCGCCGACGGCGTCCCAGGGCACCGGCTGCGGCAGCGGCGCCCAGGGGACGTGGCTCGAGACGAGCGCGACCTCCGCCACGACCGGCGGCCGCCGGGACGGGCGCGAGCTCGCGCCGCTGAAGCACCGAGAGCGTGTACTGGTCGGGCATGGTGACGTAGCCGAACGCCGGGCCGCGATAGCCCAGGGCCTTCGCGTCGTACAGGGCGTCGTAGTGGTAGAAGGCGCCCTCGGGCCAGGCGCGGGTCACCTCGGGCATGACACCTACGGATCGCCAGCCGGCGTTGTGGAAGGCCTCGTTCAGGGTGAGGCGGCTGCTCGCGAGCAGGTTGCGGTACCGCTGCTGGTTGTCGATCCAGAGTCCCGACAGCAGGGTCGAGTGGGCCAGCACGCTGCCCCCGCCCGCCGTCGGTGACGTCAGGAAGGCGCTGCGCCCGGCGAACCCGGCGGCGGCGAGCTGCCGGCCGCCGGCCGCGAGGGCCGGATCCACGACCTGGGCCAGCTGCGGGTCGGCGAGCGCGCTGCGGCCGTAGCTCTCCACGAAGACGATCAGCACGTCCTTGCCCCGCAGGCCCTGGAGGAGGCTCGCCCCCGGGGCCGTCGCGTAGGCGTCCACCCGCGGCCTCGCGGGCGAACGCCGCCTGGTCCCGCACGCCCGCGACGACCTGCTGCACGCGGCCCTCCGCGCCTGCGCCGCATGCCTCGACGCGAGCGGCTCGCCGGGCACGAGCTGGACGCCGGCGACGGCGCACGCGACCCAGCCCGCCGCGAGGACGGCGACAGCCCGGGCGGTGACCGTGCGGTGCCGCCGCACGACGCGCGCCGACCGGAGCGCCGCGAGGCCGAGCCCGGCAACGAGGGCGACGGCGAGCACCACCGCGAGGACGACGAGCGCGACGGTGCCGGTCCGGCCGACCGAGTCCTCGAGGACGCCGGCCGCGTCGCCCAGCAGGCCCCAGTCGAGGACCGGGTCGAACGGCCGGACGAGGACGTCGTAGAAGCCGACGTCGAGCAGCGTCCCGAGGGTGAGCAGCCCGAGGAGCACGCCGCCGGCGGCTGCCAGGCGTCCCGCGGCGATCTCGCGGCGAGCGGGCAGCGCGAGGACGAGTGCGGCGGCGGCGAGGCCCTCGACGGGGATCCGGGCGAACGCGAGCGGTGTGAGCCGGTCAGGGGGGTCGGGCAGGACCAGGGCGGCCAGGACGGCCAGGACGGCGACGACGTCCAGGGCTCTGCGGCCGGCCAGACGCGCCGCGGGGCCCGCGGGGGGTTCTCACCCACAGCGCACCACGCCGAAGCCGTAGACGGGCACGCTCCGGCAGGTGCCGGCGCCGAGCTGCTGGACGGTCGCGGAGACCCATGCGTCGGGCCGGGGGTCGGCGACGCTGTGGTAGAGCACCACGACGATCGGGCGCTTGCCGACGGGGTCGACGTCCAGGGACGTGCCCGGGTACGCCCAGAGCCAGCCGGTGACCGCCGCCCGGCCCGGGTCGTCCGCCGGCCGGTCTCGCGGCAGGCCACCACCGCTGCACCATGCCGTAGCCGAGGACGACGACGGTGGTGCCGGGCTTCTGCCTCTGCACGGTGACCAGGTAGTCGAGCAGGCCGCGGAAGTCCGTCTTGTACGGCCGGTCGATGCCGGCCGCGGTAGGCAGAAGTCCCGCGCCGAGCAGCACGATCGCGGCCGTCGCCGTCCACCGGCTGCCTGCCGCCGACCCGCTGACGGCCGCGGCGAGGCAGATCACCCCCCAGGTCAGGGCGGGAACGATCACGAGCATGTTCCGCAGCGTCCACAGGTGCCACACCTGCGAGACGGCGAAGGCGCCCGCGGTCACGACGACGGCTCAGCGCGAGGAGGATCCGCGCGGCGGGGGCGATGTCGCCGGGCAGGGCGTCGCTGGGCAGGGCGTGCGCCGCGTCGCCGGGCACGTTCTCGACGTCCGAGCGAACCTTGCTGCCGCGCCGGTGGAGGCGGTGGACGCCGGCGGCGGCGACGAGCAGCTGCGGCGCAGAGTGCGCCGAGCGGCGACGTCCACGCGAAGCCGTCCCGGTGCGGGCTCAGTCCCCCCGGAGCCGAAGGTCGTCGTGACGACGTCCCACACGTCCTGGCCGCCGGGCGCCCTGATCCACGTGGTTCCGGCGGCGAACTCCGGCTGGTGCGCGCCGTGCGCGATCCACAGCCACGAGCGGGATCCAGCCGGCGAGGGCCGATCCCGCCCAGACGGACGTCGTCCGCAGCCAGTGGCCCGGAGCGCGACCAGGCGGCGGCGCCCTGCGAGGACCGCCACCGCGCCGGCCGACAGGACAGCCCCGAAGGGGTGGGCCGTCGCGGCGAGCAGGGTCCAGCCGAACCACACCAGGACGAGGCGGGCCGCGGAGCCGCCGCCCCGCGCAGCGCGAGCAGGCCGGCGCGCAGGGTCGTGACGGTGAGCCCGGCGGCGCCGAGGAGCAGCAGGGAGTAGTTCCGGGTCTCGAGCGAGTAGACGGCCCAGGCGCTCCCCGCGGCGGTGGCCGTCGTCATCGCCCAGCGGACGTGGCGCCCCAGATCGAGCGGCCGCAGCCCGGCGTGGGTGACGACGACGGCAACGAGGGCGATGACCGTGCTCAGCAGGTGGGTCCAGGCCTCGGAACTCCCGCCGATCTTCATCCAGGCCCAGAGGAGCAGCGCGTACAGCGGTGGGTGGACCTCGGTCGAACCCGACGTCCAGGAGCTGCCGGAGGGAGCCGTTGGACTGGTTGACGGAGTAGAGCTCGTCGATCCAGTAGCTCTGGCGGCCCGAGCAGGGCCAGCCGCAGCACGCACCCCGGCGGTGACGACGACCGCGGCGAGGGCGAGGAAGGCGCTCGGGGCGGCGGGTGACCGGCAGCTTCTGCGGAAGCGAGGTGACTGCGGTCACGTCCTCCTGGCCTCCTTCCGGCGCTCGCGTGCTGCCCCACCTGCCGCGTGCATCCTGCCGGTTCCGCCCACCCTGCGACACGTGACCGGGGGCGGACTGCGGTTCAGCCACGGCGTCGGCGCCGGGCATGGATCGACGCTACGCGTGGTGCAGCTGACCTGTGCCAACGAGCAGTGGGGCGGAGACCGCGTAGCCCCGTGACCACCAACCACCGCACCGAGCATCAAGCGACGTGGCAGCCGCGTGCGCAACGAGAACGCCCGCCACCGCGGGCCCGATCCACCGCTCGAAGCCGGCGAGGAGGTCCGGGCCCGGCACGTCTGGTTCGAGCCGGCTCGTCGTGCGCGATTCGACCGGGTGACCACGACGGGGATTCGACCGCCGGCGGCCCACCGGCTGATCAGCCGACCACCGGCTGATCAGCCGAGCAGGGCTGGTGAACCGCTGGTCAGGGGCCCTGGACCTGGGATTCGCCTCCCGCGCTTGTTCCCGCCTGCGGTTCACGCGCCCGCTCCGACTCCTCGGGCGCCGCGGGACGCGGGAGCGGTGGTGCGGGTAAGCCGGCAGCGGGGCCGCCGGTCCCGCGTGCGGGGGGCGTGCTGAGGCGCGACCGCCCCACGACCACCAGGACGACGCCGCCGGCCAGCAGGACCAACCCGCCGATCAGCAGGCCGGTCGACAGGCCGGTGAGCTAGGGGATGTTGGCACCGACGTCGGCCTGCGCCTGGACCCCGGGTGCGCCGTCGGGGCGGGCGAGCGCCGACTCCCCATCGCCCGCTGCGGATCGGCCACTGCAGCTCCTGCGGACCCGGAGCCGCTGACGGAGGCCGACCAGAAGTTCTGGGCGGTCGGGGCGGGGGC
>CAWBAJ010000008.1:0-681631 GCA_963786765.1 uncultured Actinomycetota bacterium
TCCGGTCTTGTCCGCGAGGACCTGCAGGTAGTGCTCGACGGGGTCGTCGTCCGGGCCCGGCCCGACGGTCTCGTGCAGCTGGCCCAGGCACAGCCGCTCGAACGTCGCCGCCTGCAGGCGCACCGCCTCGACGCCCAGCCCGGCGACGACCAGGGAGGCCCGGGCGAAGAGCAGGTCGCCGGTGAGGATGGCGACGGTGTTGCCCCAGACCGCATGAGCCGAGGGGGCGCCGCGGCGCAGCGGCGCGGAGTCCATGACGTCGTCGTGGTACAGGGTCGCGAGATGCGTCAGCTCGACGGCGACGCGCGGCCTCGACGATCTCGGGCCGGCCGGGCTCGCCGAGATGGCCGGCGATGAGCGTGAGCATGGGCCGCACCCGCTTGCCGCCGGCCACGACGAGGTGGCGGGAGACGTCGTCGGCGAGCCGGTCCGCCTGGGCGACCGCCTGGAGCAGGCGGCGCTCGACCTGGCCGAGGCCGGCCCGCACGGCCTCGTCGAGCGCGGCGTCGGGCAACCGGAGGTCGAGCGCGGCAGTGACCGGTGAGACCGGCGGAGCGTGGGCGGACCATTCGGGGAACGCCTCCGGTGACGAAGCCGTTACCGCGGGGTCGTCCGCGCTCGCCGTGCCCGTACCGGTCACGTGCTCACCGGAGGAAGACCGACGCACCGGTGGCGGGATCCAGGAGCACGGAGGGGACGACGCCGAGAACCAGCGTGACGGTGGCGCACACGGCGATGGCGACGCTGGTGGTCCAGCCCGGCAGAGCGACGACGGTTGACGACCCGGTCGGCTCCGTGAAGTACATGAGCACGAGCACGCGAATGTAGAAGAAGGCGGCGATGGCGCTGGCGAGAACGCCGATCAGGGCGAGGACCCAGGCGCCGTGGGCTACGGCCGCCGAGAACACCGCGAACTTGCCCATGAACCCGCTCGTGATCGGGATGCCGGCGAAGGCGAGCAGGAAAAGCGTGAAGGCACCGGCGACGACGGGGTGGCGCCGGCCCAGCCCGGCCCACTGGGACAGGTGCGTCGCCTCGCCTCCGACCGTCCCCTCCTCGCCCGCGTCACGGACGAGGGTGACGAGTGCGAAGGCGCCGATCGTCGCGAACCCGTAGACGAAGAGGTAGAAGAGCACCGAGGAGACGCCGGTCCTGTCCATGGCGAGGATGCCGGTGAGGATGAAGCCGGCGTGCGCGATGGAGGAGTACGCGAGCATGCGCTTGACGTCGGACTGCACGATGGCGATCACCGAACCGACCGCCATCGTCACGATCGCCACGGCCCAGAGCACGGGTGACCAGTCCCACCGCGCGTCGGGGACGGCGACGTACGCGACCCGCAGCAGCGCGCCGAACGCGGCGACCTTGGTGCACGCCGCCATGAAGCCGGTGACGGTTGTCGGTGCGCCCTGGTAGACGTCCGGCGTCCAGACGTGGAACGGCGCGGCACCGACCTTGAACAGCAGGCCGACGGCGAGCAGCGCGATGCCGAGGAGCAGCAACGGCTCGCGGCCGAGCACCACGTTCCCGCTCGTGCCGCTGATCGCGCTGGCGATGGCCGGCAGGCGGACGGAGGTCGAGTAGCCGTAGACGAGGGCCGTACCGAAGAGGAAGAACGCCGACGAGAACGAGCCGAGCAGGAAGTACTTCAGGCTCGCCTCCTGGGACAGCAGGCGGCGGCGACGGGCGAGGCCGCACATCAGGTAGAGCGGCATCGACAGGACCTCGAGCGCGATGAACATCGTCAGCAGGTCGTTCGAGGCGGGGAACAGCAGCATGCCGCCGACCGAGAACAGCAGCAGCGGGAAGACCTCGGACTGCACGAGCCCGGCACGCCGGGCCTGCGCCTCGGCCGGCGAACCGGGGACGGCGGAAGCCTGCGGGGTGAACGGTCCGCCCGGGTCCACCGAACGGTCTGCCATGGTCAGGACGGCGAGGACGGAGAGCACGAGGATCGTGCCCTGCAGGAACAGCGCCGGACCGTCGACGACGACGGCGCCGGTGTCGCCGACGCCCGCGGTGACGCCGTGACGGTCCTTCACCGCCAGGGCGACGACGGCCACCAGGGCGCCGACGAGGCCCACCAGCGTGATGCCCACCTGGATGGAGAAGCGCGGCCGGCGCGGCGTGAACGCCTCGGCGAGCACCCCCAGGATCGCGGCGCCGAACACGATGAGCATCGGGGACGTCAGCCAGTAGTCCACGGAGGGCGTCGTGAACGTCACCTCCGCCGGGAGGGCGGGGACGCTCCCGCAGAGCCGGGGCGGCCCCTGCGGCGATGGACAGGAGCGCGGTCACGGTGCGGTCCCTTCGGCGGCGGCGGGGGTCACACCCGGAACGGTGGGTGCGGGGTCCGTGCTCGACGTCTGCTGCATCGTCCGGCTGACGGCGGGGTTCAGGACGTCGAGGACGGGTTTCGGGAAGAAGCCGAGCGCGACGATCACGGCGACCAGCGGCGCGACGACCCAGGCCTCGCGGACGTTCATGTCGCGCCAGCCGGCGGCGAACTCCCGCACGGGCCCGGTGAACATCCGCTGGTACGTCAGCAGGATGTAGAGCGAGGCGAGGACGATCCCCACGGTGGCGACGACGGCGGCGCCCGGGTACCGGGTGAACGTGCCGATGAGCACGAGGATCTCGCTGATGAAGGTGGACAGGCCCGGCAGCGACAGCCCGGCGAGCCCGGCGACGAGGAAGGCCCCGGCCAGCAGCGGCGTCGACCGCTGGAGACCGCCGTAGTCGTCGATGAGCTGCGACCCCCGGCGAGCGATGAGCATTCCGGCGACCAGGAAGAGCGCCGCCGTCGAGAAGCCGTGGTTGACCATGTACAGCAGGGACCCTGCCTGTCCCGTGCTGGTGAAGGCGAAGATCCCCAGCACGATGAACCCGAAGTGCGACACCGAGGTGAACGCGATCAGCCGCTTGAGGTCCCGCTGGCCGATCGCGAGCAGCCCGCCGTAGATCACCGAGATGACGGCGAGGGCGAGGACGACGGGCGCCGCCCACTTCGACGCGTTCGGGAAGAGCGGCAGGCAGAGCGTGATCATCCCGAAGGTGCCGACCTTGTCGAGCACGCCGACCAGGAGGACGGCGACACCGGCAGGCGCCTCGGCGGCGGCGTCCGGGAGCCAGGTGTGCACCGGCCACATCGGCGCCTTGATCGCGAACGCGAGGAAGAACCCGAGGAAGAGCAGCCGCTCGACCACGGTGTTCGAGAACTGCAGCCCGGTGAGATTGCTGGTGAGGAAGCCCTGCGGGCCGCCCTTGCCCTGGAAGTAGACGCCGATGACGGCGACGAGCATGACGAGGCCGCCGAACAACGAGTAGAGCAGGAACTTCACCGCGGCGTACCGGCGCTGGGCGCCGCCGAACTGGCCGATCAGGAAGTACACCGGGATGAGCATCGCCTCGAAGAAGACGTAGAACAGGAACACGTCGCGAGCGGCGAAGACCCCCACCATGAACGTCTCGAGCACGAGCATCAGCGCGAAGAAGTGCGCCGCCCGCTCGCCGGAGATCTCGTGCCAGCCGGCGAGCACGCACACCGGGACGAGCAGCGTCGAGAGCAGCACCATCGTCAGCGCGATGCCGTCGACGCCGAGCGCGTAGCTGACCCCGAACTGGGGGATCCAGCTGTGCGTCTCCGCGAACTGGAACTGGGCCGCCCGCGACACGTCGAACCGGATGGCGAGGACGACGCTCAGCGCGAGGACGACCAGCCGAGACGACGAGGGCCGTCCAGCGGGCGAGGTCGGCGGCCCGCTCGCGCGAGCCGGTCAGCAGCGACCCCCAGATGACGGCGGCACCGATCGTGGGCAGCAGGCCGATCGTGGTGAGCCAGGGAAGCGACATGGCGGTCTCGGGTTCCTTCTCTCAGAGCTGGACGACGAGCACGCCGAGGGCGACGACGAGCACGCCCGCGAGCATCGACATGGCGTAGGAGCGGACGAACCCGGTCTGCCAGCGGCGCCAGCGCCCGGCCAGGCCGCCGATGGCGGCGGCGGCACCGCGGACCGCGCCGTCGACGCCGCGGATGTCGAAGAAGACCAGCGAACGCGTGAGGTACTGGCCGGGCCGCATGAACACGGCCTCGTTGACGTCGTCCTGGTACAGGTCGCGACGGGCGGCGACGGTCGGCGAGCGAGCCGCGCGGAGCGACCTCCGGCACCGGCTGCACCAGGTACATCCGCCAGGCCAGCGCCACGCCGACGGCGACGACGACGGTGGTGAGGATCGGCACGATCGTGGCCGAGATGACGGGCTCGCCCTCGTTGGCGGTGCCCGTCGAGGGCTCCAGCCAGCTCTGGATCGTCCCGTTGACCAGAAGCAGTCCACCGAGGACCAGCGACCCGACCGCGAGGATGATCATCGGCACCGTCATGAGCGCGGGCGACTCGTGCGGATGGGCGTCCTGGACCCAGCGCCGCTTGCTCAGGAAGGTCATGAAGTACAGCCGCGACATGTAGAACGCGGTGATCCCGGCGCCGATCAGGGCGGCCATGCCGAACACCCAGGGCCGCCAGCCGTCGCCCGTCGCGAAGGCCGTCTCGATGATCTTGTCCTTGCTCCAGAAGCCGGACAGGAACGGGAACCCGATGATCGCGAGCCATCCGGCGCCGAACGTCAGCGCCGTGATCCGCATGGGCGTGAACAGGCCGCCGAACCGGCGCATGTCGACCGAGTCGTTCATGCCGTGCATGACCGAGCCGGCGCCGAGGAACATGCCCGCCTTGAAGAAGCCGTGCGTGAGCAGGTGCAGGATCCCGAAGACGTAGCCGATCGGGCCGAGGCCGGCGGCGAGCATCATGTAGCCGATCTGGGACATCGTCGAGGCCGCGAGCGCCTTCTTGATGTCGTCCTTCGCGCAGCCGACGATCGCGCCGAACAGCAGCGTGATCGCACCGACGATCGTCACGACGAGGGCAGCGCGTTGGCGCCCCCTCGTAGATCGGGCCCGACCGGACGACGAGGTAGACGCCGGCAGTGACCATCGTCGCGGCATGGATGAGCGCCGAGACGGGCGTCGGGCCGGCCATGGCGTCACCGAGCCAGGACTGCAGCGGGAACTGCGCCGACTTGCCGCAGGCGCCGAGCAGGAGCATGAGGCCGATGGCGGTGAGCAGGCCCTGCGAGGCCTTCCCGGCGTTCGACAGCACGACCGAGTACGCGACCGACCCGAACCCGGCGAACATGATCATGATGGCGATCGAGAGCCCGAGGTCGCCGACACGGTTGACGACGAAGGCCTTGTTCGCCGCCGTCGCGTAGTCGGGGCGGTAGTTCCAGAACCCGATCAGCAGATAGGACGCGAGGCCGACGCCCTCCCACCCGACGTACAGCAACAGGTAGCTGTCGGCGAGGACGAGCAGCAGCATCGACGCGACGAAGAGGTTCAGGTAGGCGAAGAACCGCCGGCGGTCGTGGTCGTGCTCCATGTACGCGACGGAGTACACGTGGATGAGCGACCCGACGAAGGTCACCAGCAGCACGAAGGTCAGCGACAGCGGGTCGAGCAGCAGCCCCGCGTTGAGCTGGAAGTTGCCGGCGGGGATCCAGGTGAACAGGTGCACGTCGATCGAACGCTGCTCGGCCGGCTTGCCCGCGACCTGGATCACCAGCAGGAGCGCCCAGACGAACGAGGCCCACGGCAGCGCGACGCCCAGCCAGTGCCCCCAGCGGTCGGTCCGGCGGCCGCCGAGCAGCAGCACCGCCGCGCCGAGGGCGGGCAGGGCGATGAGGACCCACGCCCCGGACTGCAGGACGCCGGACGCCGGCTCGTACACGCCGCGGGTGTTCTCCGCGGCGACGATCGGCGTGACCATCGGCGCTGCGAAGGGGGCGGCCAGCGGAGCGGCCAGGAGCGATGTCACGCCGGGCACCTTTCAGTACTTCAGCAGGTTGGCGTCGTCCACGGACGCCGACCGCCGAGTGCGGAAGATGGTCATGATGATGGCGAGCCCGACCACGACCTCGGCCGCGGCGACGAGCATGACGAACAGCGCGATGACCTGGCCGTCGAGGTTGCCCTGCATCCGGGCGAAGGTGACGAAGGCGAGGTTCGTGGCGTTCAGCATGAGCTCGACGCCCATGAACACGATGATCGCGTTGCGCCGCACCAGCACGGCGCTGGCACCGATGGCGAACAGCAGGGACGACAGGTACAGCCACCAGGAGAGGCTCATCGCGGCCCACCCCCGCGCGTCCGACCGGGCCCGCGGGCCGACCCGATCCGTTCCCGAGGCCGGTGGACTCCGCCGGAGTGGCGACGCCGCTGTGGGCACCGACGCCCGTCGGGCTGTTGCCGTGCTCCCCCACGGACTGGGGTCCTCCCCCAGCGGGTCCTCGAGCTCCGTCACGATCGCGCCCACGTCGGTGCTGAGCTCGTCGGCGGGACGCATCTGACCCCGCGCCGTGAGCACCCGCGAGACCGAGAGCTCGCTCGGGGTGCCGTCCGGCAGCAGGGCCGGGATGTCGACGGCGTTGTGCCGCGCGAAGACCCCCGGCGCGGGCAGCGGCGCCTTGATCGGGCCCTCCTTGATGCGGCGCTCGCCGAGCTCGCGCTGCGTCGGCCGCGGCATCAGGCGCTCCCGGTGCGCGAGCACCATCGCGCCGAGGGCCGCGGTGATGAGCAGGGCACCGGTGACCTCGAAGGCCCAGACGTAGTTGCCGAAGATCAGGGTGGCCACGGTGGTGATGTTGCCGTCCCGATTGATGCTGTCGAGCCCCACCGCGGGCGGCAGGACGACATGCGACGAGCACGCCGATGAACAGCGCCGCCAGGCCCAGGCCGAGCAGCACCGCGGCGCCCCGCTGGCCCTTGATCGTCTCGACCAGGGAGTCGGAGGAGTCGACCCCGATCAGCATGACCACGAACAGGAACAGCATCATGACCGCGCCGGTGTAGACGAAGATCTGCACGCTGCCCAGGAAGGGCGCCTGCTGCGGCGAAGTACACGACTCCGAGGCCCACCATCACGACCGCCATGCACAGCGCGGCGTGCACGGCCTTCTTGGCGAACAGCAGGCCGAGGGCGCTCACCACCATGATCGGTGCGAGCACCCAGAAGAGGACGGCCTCCCCGCCACCCATCATCGCGCCACGCTCCCCTCGACGGACGGCTTCCCGGCCATGTGCCCGGACGCGCGATCGGCGTCCGGGGACCCCGGCTCGGCGGCGTCCGCCCCGCGGCGCGCCTCGACCCACGCCTTCTGCTCGGCCGTCGCCTCGGTGACGTGCCCGCGGTAGTAGTCCTTCTCCGTCGTGCCGTTCACCATCGGGTGCGGGGCCTCGACCATGCCGGGCAGCAGCGGCCCGAGCAGGTCGTTCTTCTCGTAGATGAGACCCGCGCGGCTCGGGCCGGCCAGCTCGTACTCGTTCGTCATCGTCAGCGCCCGGGTCGGGCAGGCCTCGATGCAGAGCCCGCAGAAGATGCAGCGCAAGTAGTTGATCTGGTAGACGCGGCCGTAGCGCTCACCCGGGGAGTACCGCTCCTCGTCGGTGTTGTCGGCCCCCTCCACGTAGATGGCGTCGGCGGGACAGGCCCAGGCGCACAGCTCGCACCCGATGCACTTCTCGAGCCCGTCGGGGTGCCGGTTGAGCTGGTGGCGGCCGTGCCAGCGAGGCTGGGTCGGTTCCTTGACGTCCGGGTAGTTCACCGTCACGACCCGCGTGAACATCGTCGTGAAGGTCACGCCGAAGCCCGCGACCTTGTCCCGGATGCTCGCGGAGCGCTGCTCCTCGCCCAGGTCCCTCGCCCGGTCCGCCTGGTCTGCCCGCATCAGGCCCGTCAGCCACCGCGCACCTCCTCGCTGTCGTCGCCCGTGGCGGCCACATCCGTCGCCCCCACGGTCACCGCCTGCCGGCCGGTGCCCGTGCCGCCGTCCACCGCGGCCCGGCCCGGCCCCGCCGAGCGCAGGAGCGTCTGCCCGGGCAACGGCGGGACAGGGTATCCACCCGCGAACGGGTCGAGGCTCTCGGGGGCCACCTCGTGCCGCCCCGCCTCCAGGGACGCCTCCCGCCGCTGGTTGGACTCGTAGGCCGCGAGCAGGCCGACCACGACGATCAGGAGCCCGGCGAGGATGCCGTACCGCTGCGCGAGGCTGAGATCGCCGCTCGTGCGCAGCACGCGCATCGCGGACGCCACGACGACCCAGATGAGGGCGCCCGGGATGAGGATCTTCCAGCCGAACCGCATGAACTGGTCGTACCGCAGCCGGGGCAGGGTGCCGCGCAACCAGATGAAGACGAAGAGGAACACCCAGAGCTTCAGCATGAACCACAGCACCGGCCACCAGCCGGTGTTGAGCACCCCGTCCCCGATCGCCGACAGCGGCCACGGGGCACGCCAGCCGCCGAGGAACAGCGTGGTGGCGATCGCCGAGACGGTGACCATGTTCACGTACTCGGCGAGGAAGAACAGCGCGAACTTCAGCGAGGAGTACTCGGTGTGGAAGCCGCCGACCAGCTCGCCCTCCGCCTCGGGCAGGTCGAACGGCGCACGGTTGGTCTCGCCCACCATCGCGATGCAGTAGATGACGAACGCGGGCAGCACGACGATCGCGTTCCACGAGGGCATCTGCCAGTCCCAGCCGACGACGGGCAGGGTGACGGTGGCGCCGTGCGCCTGCGCGTCCACGATCGACGAGGTCGACATCGAGCCGGCGTAGAGGAACACGCTGATGAGGGCGAGGCCCATGGCGATCTCGTACGAGATGACCTGCGCCGAGGAGCGCAGGCCGCCGAGCAGCGGGTAGGTCGAGCCCGACGACCAGCCGGCGAGCACGAGACCGTAGACGCCGACAGCGGCGACCGCGAGCACGTACAGCACGGCCACGTTGAAGTCGGTGAGCTGCAGCGGGGTGTAGGTGTCCGTGAAGGGGATCCGTGCGACCGGCCCGAACGGGATCACCGCGAACGCGATGAAGCAGGTCGTCGCCGAGATGATCGGCGCGAGTATGTAGACGACCTTGTCGACCGCCCTCGGGAGGATGTCCTCCTTCAGCGCGAGCTTGACGCCGTCGGCGAGCGACTGCAGCAGGCCGAACGGCCCGGTCCGGTTCGGGCCCGGGCGCGACTGCATACGCGCCACGACACGGCGCTCGGCCCAGATCATGACCAGGGTCGTGACCACCAGGAAGACGAAGATGACCAGCGCCTTGACCAGCACCAGCCAGCCGTTGTCGTGGCTGAAGTCGGCGCTGGGGTTCTCGGCTGCGACCAGCCCACCCATGATCATGCTCGTGCCCCCTGCTGCGACGTGCCCGAAGTCGTGCCGACCGATCCGACGGTGCCTGCCGTGCCCGCCGTGAGCGTGACGAGGGCGCCGTGGTCGACGCCGAGCGTGGCGCGCACGTGGCTGTTCGGCGAGTGGGTCGGCAGCCAGACGACGCGGTCGGCCATCTCGGTGACCAGCAGCGGCAGCGTGACAGCGCCGCGCGTGGTCGACACCGTCACCCAGCCGCCGTCGACCGCGCCGATCTCGACGGCGGTGGCGAGCGACGTCCGGGCGACCGGGACGTGCCGGGTGCCCGCGAGGTAGGGCTCGCCGTCCTGCAGGCGTCCCTCGTCGAGGAGCAGGTGCCAGGTCGCCAGGACCGCGGTACCCCGCTGCGGCTGCGGCGGGATCGGAGTCTGCACCCCGGGTGCGGCCACCCGCTCGCCCTCCCACGCGTCCAGCTCGGCGAGCTCCCCCCGCACTCGCTCGACCCCGCGCAGCCCGAGCGGCGCGTCCATGGCGTCGGCCAGCGCGTCGACCGCGCGCAGGTCGCTCATCGCGCTGGACCGCAGGGCCTGCTGGAAGGAACGCCAGCGGCCCTCCCAGTCGACGAAGGTGCCCGCCTTCTCCGACGGCGGGGCCACGGGCAGCACGACGTCGGCCCGTTCCGTGACAGCGCCGGCGCGCACCTCCAGGCTGACGACGAACGTGGCGCCGTCCAGCGCGGCCAGGGCTGCGACCGGGTCGGGCAGGTCGGCCGGGTCCACCCCTGCGACGACGAGCCCGCTCAGGCGCCCCGAGGCGGCGGCGGCGATGATCCCCGTGGTGTCCCGGCCGGGGACCGGCGGCAGCGAGGGCAGGCCCCACACCGCGGCGACGTCGACACGCGCGGCCGGGTCGGCCACCGGGCGGCCGCCGGGGAGCAGCGAGGGGAACGCGCCCGCCTCGAGCGCGCCGCGCTCCCCCGCCCGCCGCGGCACCCAGGCCAGCCGGGCACCGGTGGTGGCGGCGAGCCGGACGGCGGCGGTCAGCGCGCCGGGGACCGTTGCGAGCCGCTCACCGACGAGCAGCACCGCCCCCGCGGCGCGCAGTCCCTCGGCGGCGGCGCGGATCTCGTCCGGCACCTCGCCGGTGGCGCCCGCGCCGATGGCGTCCAGCACCTCGGCCTCGGTGCCCGGCGCCGCCGGGACGAGCCGGCCGCCCAGCTTGGCGAGGCCGCGCGATGCGTAGGGCGCGACGGCGTGCACGGCGAGCCCCTTGGCCGACGCCTTGCGCAGGCGCAGGAAGAGGATCGGCGACTCCTCCTCGGGCTCGAGGCCGGCGAGGAGCACGGCCGGGGCGGCCTCGACGTCGGCGTACGTGACGCCGAGCCCGGCCCCCGCGACGGCGTGGCCGAGGAAGGCCTCCTCCTCCGGTGAATGGGGCCGGGCCCGGAAGTCGACGTCGTTCGTGCCGAGCGCCACCCGAGCGAACTTGCCGTACGCGTACGCGTCCTCGACCGTCACGCGGCCGCCCACGAGCACGCCGACACCGCCGGCGTCCCGGGCCGCGGCCAGCCCCCGCGCGGCGACGTCCAGGGCCTCCGGCCAGGAGGCCACCCGCAGCTCGCCGGTGGCCTCGTCGCGCACCATGGGCTGCTCGAGCCGGTCGGCGGCGTTCTGCCAGGTGAACGCCCAGCGGCCCTTGTCGCAGTTCCAGTCCTCGTTGACCGCCGGGTCCTCCCAGGCCCAGCGCCGCATCACGACGCCGCGCCGGTGGTCGACCCGCAGCCCGCAGCCGGAGGCGCAGTGCTCGCAGACGCCGCGGGTCGAGACGAGGTCGAACGGCCGGGCGCGGAAGCGGTACGCGGCACCGGTCAGGGCGCCGACCGGGCAGATCTGGATGGTGTTGCCCGAGAAGTAGCTGGCGAAGGGCTGGCCACTCTCGTCGAGGGCAGACCCCCCCTCCGTCGCGACCTGGGTCGCGAAGCCGAGGACGCCCGGCGAGAAGACGCCGATCTGCTGGTCGGCGCCCCGGTTCTGCAGGTCGATGAACGGGTCGCCCGCAATCTCCTTGGAGAAGCGCGTGCACCGCTGGCACAGGACGCACCGCTCCCGGTCGAGCAGCACCTCCGTGGAGATCCGGATCGGCTTGGGGAACGTGCGCTTCTTCTCCTGGAAGCGGCTGATCGGGGCGCCGTTGCTCATCGCCTGGTTCTGCAGCGGGCACTCGCCGCCCTTGTCACAGACCGGGCAGTCCAGCGGGTGGTTCACCAGCAGCAGCTCGATCACGCCCGCCTGCGCCTTCGCGGCCACCGGCGAGGTGAACTGGGTGCGCACGACCATGCCCGCGGTGACCTCGAGCGTGCAGCTGGCCTGCGGCTTGGGCATCGCCCGCAGCGAGCCGTCGGGACCGGGCGTGGCGACCTCCACGAGGCACTGCCGGCAGGCGCCGACGGGCGCCAGCAGCGGGTGGTCGCAGAACCGGGGGATGGCGATGCCGACCTGCTCGGCGGCGCGGATGACGAGCGTGCCCTTGGGGACGCTCACCTCGACGTCGTCGATGACGGCGGTGACGAGGTCCGGCCTCGCCTGCTCCGTCGATGTCTGGTTCGCGGTGACGGTCATCAGGCGTGGACTCCGGCGAAGACGGTGGACGCGACGGGGTCGAAGGGACAGCCGCCCTCTTCGAAGTGGCGGATGTACTCGTCCCGGAAGTACTGCACGGACGACGTGATGGGGCTGGTCGCGCCGTCGCCGAGGGCGCAGAACGAGCGGCCGAGGATGTTGTCGCAGATGTCGAGCAGCTTGGCCAGGTCCGCCTCGGTGCCGTCGCCGGCCTCGAGCCGGCGCAGGATCTGCACCAGCCAGTAGGTGCCCTCCCGGCAGGGGGTGCACTTGCCGCACGACTCGTGCTTGTAGAACTCGGTCCAGCGCAGGACGGCGCGCACGACGCACGTCGTGTCGTCGAAGAGCTGCAGCGCCCGGGTGCCGAGCATCGAGCCGGCGGCGCCCACCGACTCGAAGTCGAGCGGGGTGTCGAGGTGCTCGTCGGTGAACAGGGGCGTCGACGAGCCGCCCGGCGTCCAGAACTTCAGCCGGTGCCCGGCCCGGATGCCGCCGGCCATGTCCAGCAGCTCCCGCAGGGTGATCCCGAGCGGGGCCTCGTACTGGCCCGGCCGGGTGACGTGGCCGGACAGCGAGAACAGGCCGAAGCCGGCCGACTTGGGGGTGCCCATCGAGCTGAACCATTCGGCGCCGTTGAGGACGATCGACGGCACGCTCGCGATCGACTCGACGTTGTTCACCACGGTCGGGCGGGCGTACAGGCCGGCGACCGCCGGGAACGGCGGCTTGAGGCGTGGCTGGCCGCGCCGCCCCTCGAGCGAGTCCAGCAGCGCCGTCTCCTCGCCGCAGATGTAGGCGCCCGCGCCGGCGTGGACGACGATCTCGAGGTCGAAGCCGGAGCCGAGGATGTCGGTGCCGAGGTAGCCCTTGGCGCGGGCCTCCTCGACGGCCGTCAGCAGCCGGCGGTACACGTGCAGGACCTCGCCGCGGACGTAGATGAAGGCCTTGTTGCAGCCGATGGCGTAGCTGGTGATGATCACGCCCTCGATCAGCACCTGCGGGCTGGCCAGCATGATCGGCACGTCCTTGCACGTGCCGGGCTCGGACTCGTCCGCGTTGACGACGAGGTAGCGCGGGCCGCCGTCCG
The DNA here is from genome assembly GCA_963786765.1 of uncultured Actinomycetota bacterium. Taxonomy (GTDB): domain Bacteria; phylum Actinomycetota; class Actinomycetes; order Actinomycetales; family Kineosporiaceae; genus DATKNA01. The sequence goes on from CAWBAJ010000008.1 coordinate 12,909, forward strand.
GCTTCGGCAGGAAGCTCCACTTCAGCCCGGTCGGGAAGCCGGCGCCGCCGCGGCCGCGCAGGCCCGAGTCCTTGACGGCGGTGAGAACGTCGGCGGGCGCCAGCGCGAGGGCGGCCCGCAGCCCTTCGTAGCCGCCGTCGCGCTCGTAGCTCGCGAGGGACCAGGAGGCCGCGTCGTCCCAGATGCGGCTGAGGATCGGGGTGAGGGTGACCGGGGATCGATCAGTCATGGATGTCAGCCCTTCGCCCCGTCGCCGGGGTTCTCGTCCTTGAGCGCAGCGCCCTGGGCGTTCTGCGGGCGCGGCGTCGTCGCGCGGCCGCTGTCGGCCGTGCCGTCGGTCGCGTCGGCGGGTGGCTTGCCGGCAGTCGTGCCGCCGCGGTCCGACGCCGGGGGCGACGCCGGGGTGTCCCGGGAGCTGGTGACGCCGCCGCGGGCTGTGCTCTCGATGCTGCCGGTGACAGGCCCGAGCTGCTCCGCGCCCTGCGCGACCCGCTCGCGCCGGCGGTCCGGTTCGGGCGCCGTCCAGCCGCGCTCCTTGGCCAGGCGCAGCCCCTCCAGCGTCGCCGGCCCGGCGCCGACGCCCTCGTGCGCCCTGCCGTCGTTGAAGCCGGCCAGCACCCGGGACATCTGCCTGAACGTGCACACGGTGGCGGCGCCGCGGGTCGGCGTCACGGGTTCGCCCGCTCGCAGCTGGTCGGCGAGGTCGCGGGTGCTCGCCGGGGTCTGGTTGTCGAAGAACTCCCAGTTGACCATGACCACGGGGGCGTAGTCGCACGCCGCGTTGCACTCGATCCGCTCGAGCGTGACCGCGCCGTCGGGGGTCGTCTCGTCGTGGCCGATGCCCAGGTGTTCGGACACGGCCCGGAAGATCTCGTCGCCGCCGAGGACCGCGCAGAGGGTGTTCGTGCAGACCCCGAGGGTGTAGGTGCCGTTGGGGTGCCGCTTGTACTGCGTGTAGAAGGTCGCGACGGCAGCGACCTCGGCAGTGGTCAGGCCGAGCTGCTCGGCACAGAACGCGATCCCGTCCGGGCTCACGAAGCCCTCCTCGCTCTGCACGAGGTGGAGCATCGGGAGCAGCGCCGACCGGGGCACCGGGTAGCGCTCGATGATCGCCTGGGCGTCGGCAGTGAGCCGGGCCCGGGCCACGTCGTCGGGAAGAATTCTGGATTCGGCGGGCATCAGCGGTCGACTCCACCCATCACGGGGTCGAGCGAGGCCACGGCGACGATGACGTCGGCGACCTGGCCGCCCTCGCTCATCGCCGCAACGGCCTGCAGGTTGACGAAGGAGGGGTCACGGAAGTGCGCCCGGAACGGCCGGGTGCCCCCGTCGGACACCAGGTGGGCGCCGAGCTCCCCGCGCGGCGACTCGACGGGGAAGTACACCTGCCCGGCGGGCACGCGGAAGCCCTCGGTGACCAGCTTGAAGTGGTGGATCAGGGCCTCCATCGAGGTGCCCATGATCTCGCGGATGTGCTCCAGGCTGTTGCCCATCCCGTCGCCGCCGATAGCCAGCTGCGCCGGCCAGGCGATCTTCCGGTCGGCGATCATGACAGGGGTGGGCGGGGAATCGCGGAGCCGTTTGACGCACTGCTCGACGATGCGCAGCGACTGGCGCATCTCCTCGATGCGGATCCGCATGCGACCGTAGGCGTCACAGGTGTCCCAGGTGACGACGTCGAACTCGTAGTTCTCGTAGCCGCAGTAGGGCTGGGTGCGGCGCAGGTCGTGCGGCAGCCCGGTGGCGCGCAGCACGGGCCCGGTCAGGCCGAGTGCCATGCACCCGGTGAGGTCGAGGTACCCGACGTCGACGAGCCGGCTGCGCACCACCGGGTTCTCGTTCGAGAGCTTCTCGACGTCGGTGATGTCCTGCAGCATGCCGGGCATCTCGTCCATGATCGCGTCGAGCGTGCCGGGCGGGATGTCCTGCGCCAGGCCGCCGGGACGGATGAACGCGTGGTTCATCCGCAGGCCCGTGATGAGCTCGAGCAGCTTCAGGACGCGCTCGCGCAGCCTGAAGCCGACCGTCATCACGGTGAGGGCGCCGATCTCCATCCCCCCGGTCGCGAGCGCGACGATGTGCGAGCTGACCCGGTTCAGCTCCATGAGCAGCACGCGGATCACGTGGACGCGCTCGGGGATCTGGTCCTCGATGCCGAGCAGCCGCTCGATCCCGAGGCAGTACGCCGCCTCCTGGTACAGCGGGGACAGGTAGTCCATCCGCGTGCACAGCGTGACGCCCTGGACCCAGGTCCGGTACTCCATCTGCTTCTCGATGCCCGTGTGCAGGTAGCCGACGCCGCACCGGGCCTCGGTCACCGTCTCGCCGTCGATCTCGAGGATGAGCCGCAGCACCCCGTGCGTGGACGGGTGCTGCGGGCCCATGTTGACGACGATCCGCTCCTCGCCGAGGTGGGTGGCCTCCTCGGCGATCTCGTCCCAGTCGCCGCCGCTGGCCGTGAAGATGCGGCCTTCCTCGATCTCGTCGGCCCCGAGGTCGTCGGGCAGGTCGTAGGGGTCGGCGTCGTCCGTGCTGCCGGGCACCCGGGCGGGCGGCGGGACGTCGACAGGCTCGGCGGCCGACGGGTCGATGGTCTGATCGCTCATCAGTTGTACGACCTCCGGACGTCCGGCGGCGGGATGACCGCGCCCTTGTACTCCACGTCGATGCCGCCCAGCGGGTAGTCCTTGCGCTGCGGGTGGCCGGGCCAGTCGTCCGGCATCTCGATCCGGGTGAGGGCGGGGTGCCCGTCGTAGACGATGCCGAAGAAGTCCCAGGCTTCGCGCTCCTGCCAGTCGGCGGTCGGGTAGACCTCGACGACGGACGGGATGTGCGGGTCGTCGTCGGGGCAGGTGACCTCGAGCCTGACCCGGCGATTGTGCGTGATCGAGAGCAGATGGTAGACGGAGTGCAGCTCGCGGCCGGCGTCCTGGGGGTAGTGCACGCCGCTCAACGAGGCGCAGACCTCGAACCGCAGGTCGGGGTCGTCCCGCAGCACCCGGCACGTCTCGAACAGGTGCTCGCGGCGCACGAAGAACGTGATCTCCCCGCGGTCCACCACGGTCTTCTCGACGGCCACGCCGAAGCTCGACCCCGCGCCCCCCAGCGCTGTCATCAGGGCGTCGGCGACGGCGTCGAAGTCGCCGCCGTAGGGCCGCTCGGACGGCGCCGGCATGGCGATCGTGCGGACGAGGCCGTTGTAGCCGGAGGTGTCGCCGGTGTCCTCCTGACCGAACATGCCCCGCCGGACCTCGATGACCTCCGGCTCCGCGGCGGTGGTGGCCGGCACGTTGCCGATCTCGTCCTTGCTCGGCGACGTCTCGTCCGTGCGCCCGATGGGGATCTCGCTCACCGCAGCAGACCCTTCATCTTCGAGGTGGGCATGGCCTCGATCGCGGCCTGCTCGGCGGCCACGGCGGCCCGGCGGCGGTTCACGCCGAGCGGCATCCGCTGGATCTCCTCGTGCAGGGCCAGGATCGCGTTGATGAGCATCTCCGGCCGGGGCGGGCAGCCGGGCAGGTAGATGTCCACCGGGACGATGTGGTCGACGCCCTGGACGATCGCGTAGTTGTTGAACATGCCGCCTGAGGAGGCGCAGACACCCATGGACAGCACCCACTTGGGCTCGACCATCTGGTCGTAGATCTGCCGCAGGACGGGCGCCATCTTCTGGCTCACCCGGCCGGCGACGATCATGAGGTCGGCCTGGCGCGGCGACGCGCGGAAGACCTCCATGCCGAACCGACCGAGGTCGTACTTGGGACCGCCGGTCGTCATCATCTCGATGGCGCAGCAGGCGAGCCCGAAGGTCGCGGGCCACAACGAGCTCTTGCGCATGTAGCCGGCGATCTGCTCGACCGACGTCAGCAGGAAGCCGCTCGGCAGCTTCTCCTCGATACCCATGGCGTCTATGCCCGCCCTCTCAGCGCGCTGCGCTCGTTCGTCGTCCGGTGCTCCGGTCCGTCAGTCCCACTCGAGGCCACCGCGGCGCCACACGTAGGCGTACGCCACGAACACCGTGACGATGAACAGCACCATCTCGACCAGGCCGAAGAGCTTGAGCTGGTCGAACGCCACGGCGTAGGGAATGAGGAACACGCTCTCGATGTCGAAGACGATGAAGAGCATCGCCACGAGGTAGTACTTCACGGGGAATCGCCCGCCGCCGGCGGCATGCGGGGTGGGCTCGATCCCGCACTCGTACGCGTCGAGCTTGGCGCGGTTGTAGCGCTTGGGCCCGGCCAGCGAACCGGCACCGATCGAGAAGACCGCGAACCCCGCCGAGATGGCTCCCAGGACGAGGATCGGTACGTAGGGGTTCACGCCCTCACCCTTCATGTCGAGGACCGGCGGGAGCCGGGCCCGTGGCTGGCGGACCTGCTGCGACCGCTCGCGACGCGGCCCCATCCTAGGGGCGCCCGCACGGGCGGTCCGGGCGGGGCCGCGCCGCGCCGCGACGAGATCCACTCCCGGGGACCATGTGCGCTTGTGAAACTTTTCACGAATGGTTCCGTAGCAAGACTATGTCCTGCCACGCAGCAGGTATGCGCAGGGTGGCCACCCGTTTTCCTCGCGACGGGAGTCCCCGGCGCCCGGTCACGGCCGGACGGCGCGGTGCAGGGCGACGATCCCGCCGGACAGGTTCCGGTAGGCCACCTCGGCCCAGCCTGCCGACGCCACGAGCTCGCCGAGCTTCCGCTGGTCGGGCCAGGCACGGATCGACTCCGCCAGGTACACGTAGGAGTCCGGCGACGACGACACCCGCCGCGCCACCGCAGGCAGTGCCCGCATCAGGTACTCCGTGTAGACCCGCCGCCACGGCCCCCACGTCGGGTGCGAGAACTCGCAGACCACGAGCCGGCCGCCGTGCCTGGTGACCCGCCGCATCTCGGCGAGGGCCGCCCCCGTGTCCCCCACGTTGCGCAGCCCGAAGGAGATGGTGACCGCGTCGAAGACGGCGTCCGCGAACGGCAGGCGGGTGGCGTCGCCCGCCACGAACGGCAGGTCCGGACGCCGTCCGCGGCCGGTGCGGAGCATCCCCAGGGAGAAGTCGGACGGGACGGCGAGGACCCCCGCGTCGGTGAAGGGCGCCGTCGACGTACCCGTGCCGGCCGCCAGGTCGAGGAGCTTCTCGCCCGGGCGCATGTCGAGGGCTTCGACGACGGCGCGGCGCCAGCGCCTGTCCTGGCCGAGGGAGAGCACGTCGTTCGTGCGGTCGTAGCGCGCGGCCACCTCGTCGAACATGGCCGCGACCTCGTGCGGCCGCTTCTCCAGACTGGCCCGGGGCATGTGTCAATGATCGCAGGGATCCGGCGCGCCGCCCCGCGACGGCCCTGCTTACCCTGAACGCGATGACCACAGCCAGCTGGTCCCTGCGGGCCGGCGCGACCCTCGTGGCCCGGACGGTTCCGCTCGCCGACCCCGGGCCGCTGCTGGCTCTGCTCCCCCGGTCCGGCGCCCTCGCCTGGATGCGGCGCGGCGAGGGGCTGGTGGCCTGGGGCAACGCCGCGACGGTCCGCACCTACGGCGAGGGCCGCTTCGCCGACGCGGGCGCGGCCTGGGCCGAGTTCACCCGGCACGCCGCCGTCCGCGACGAGGTCGGCCTGCCCGGTACTGGACCGATCGCCTTCGGCTCGTTCGCGTTCTCGCCGCACTCCCCAGCGGGCGGCGTGCTCGTCGTGCCCGAGGTGGTCGTCGGTTCCCGGAACGGGCATTGGTGGGTGACCACGGTCGCCGCAGGGGCCCTGCCGCCCCGCACCCGGACCCCGCGCCGGCGGCGTCCGCCCGGGCCGCACGGGCAGGTGACCTACGCGGACGCCGCCCGGTCCGGTCCCGACTGGGAGCACGCCGTGAGCGAGGCGATCGCGCGGATCGAGCGGGGCGACGTCGAGAAGGTGGTCCTCGCCCGCGACCTCGACGTCCTGGCGGAGCGCCCCCTCGACCCCCGCCGGCTGCTCGACCGGCTCACCTCGCGCTACCCCGGCTGCTGGACCTTCAGCGTCGACGGCCTGGTCGGGGCCACCCCGGAGATGCTGGTGCGGCGGGAGAAGGGCCTGGTCACCTCCCGGGTGCTTGCCGGGACCATCCGGCGCAGCGGGGACGACGCCGGCGACCTGGCGCTCGCCGCCCGGCTCGCCCGCTCCAGCAAGGACCTCGAGGAACATGAGTACGCCGTGCGCTCGGTGGCGCAGTCGCTGGCGCCGCACTGCGCGACGACGAACGTGCCCGAGTCGCCGTTCGTGCTGCACCTGGCGAACGTCATGCACCTGGCCACGGATGTTACCGGCGTGCTGGCGGACGGCAGCAGCAGCCTCGAGCTCGCGGCGGCCCTGCACCCCTCGGCCGCCGTCTGCGGGACGCCGACGAGCGCGGCCGCCGCGCTCATCGACGAGCTGGAGGGCATGGACCGTGACCGCTACGCCGGGCCCGTGGGGTGGATGGACGCCCAGGGCGACGGCGAGTGGGGAATCGCGTTGCGGTGCGCACGCCTGGATCCGGCCGATCCCCGCCGCGCCCGGCTGTTCGCCGGGTGCGGGATCGTCGCCGGGTCGGACCCCGCCGCGGAGCTCTCCGAGTCCGACGCCAAGCTCGTGCCCATGCGCGAGGCCCTCGCGCCGGACTGAGCGGCCCGTCGGTCGGATCGTGCCAGGCCGGCCATAAGTACCCCCATGCTCCCGCGACACGCTGTGGCTCGCGGCGTGTCGCCCACCTTGGGGGTCCTTGGAACCGCCTCGGGCTCGGCCAAGCTCAGGCCAGGGCGGCGCGGGCGGCGGCGCAGACGGCGGCACGGATCCGGGCGTGCAGGTCCCGCAGACCGGCCCGCGCAGCCGTGACCTCGACGACGCTCGCGCCGTCCGGGCGACGTGTGAGCGCCTCCTCCAGCTCCTTGAGCGAGCTGACCGGGCGATGGGGAACGCCGTACCCGGCACACAGCGCGCGGAGGTCGGCACCGTGCGGCGTCCCGAAGATCCGCTCGAACGCCGCCGCCCGCTGCGCGCCGCGCCGCGCCCGTTCGCCGTGCTCGAGCAGGCTGAAGATCCCGCCCCCGTCGTCGTTGAGCACGACGACCTGGACGTCGGGCCTGCCCTCGCCGGGCGGCACCAGGAGCCCGTTCAGGTCGTGGAGGAAGGCGAGGTCGCCGGCGAGCACCCGCACCGGGCCGCCCGCGAGGGCAAGACCGGTCGCCGTGGACAGCGTGCCGTCGATCCCGGCGAGCCCCCGGTTGGCGAACACCCGGACGCCCTCCGCGAGCGAGGAGCTGACCAGGTCGAGGTCGCGGACGGGATTGCTGGCCGCGACCACCAGCCGGTCCGGCGGAACCGTGGCGCGGGCGACGGCGCGGGCGACGGCCGGGCCGGTCGGCGCGGGCGCCTCGTCGAGGACGGCGTCCAGAGCGCCGGCCGCGGCCGCGGAGGCGGCGCTCCAGCCGGCGGACCACTCGTCCGCCGGGTAACGGTAGTCGGCCGGGTCGGGCGCGGCGATCCTGTGGGCAGCGCGTCCCGGCTCGTGCCACCACCCGGACGACGACACCAGCACGAGCTCGACGTCGGGCCGGGACAGCAGCCGCGTGACGGGCCGCGACAACGTCGGGCGGCCGAACGCGACGACGCGCTCGACCCGGCCGCCGAGCTCGGGAAGCTCCAGCAGCAGCCGGTGGGCGGCGACGGAGCCGAGGCCGGCCGCTCCGGATGTCGGCTCGGCGAGCAGCGGCCAGGAGGCCGCGGCGGCCAGCTCGTGGGCGCCGGGGCCGGCGGCGTCCCCGGCCACCACCACGGTCCGGGGGCCGTTCCGAAGGCGTACCGGTGCAGCCCGCGGCGCCGGCAGCGAGTCCGCCCACGCCATCGCCCAGGCGCGCGGCTCCTCGCCGTCCGGGGTGTCGTCCGGCACGAGGGGGTCGGTGAAACCGAGGTCGAGGTGGACCGGGCCCGGCAGCAGGCCGCGGGCGGCCGCCAGGGTCGCGGCGAGCGAGCCGGCGGCGACGGCGCCGTCCGCGGTCGCGGCGGCGTCCGAGAGGTCGAGGCGGGCCCGGACGGCGTCGCCGAACAGGCCCGCCTGCAGTTCCGTGGTCTGGTTCGCCCAGGTGCCGCGCAGCTCCGGCGGCCGGTCGGCGGTGACCACCACCAGCGGGCGGCGCGCGTGGTGCGCCTCGAGGACGGCCGGGTGGAGGTTGGCGACCGCGGTGCCGGAGGTCGTCACGACGGCGCCCAGCCCGCCGTCCAGCCCGACGCCGAGCGCGGTGAAGCCCGCCACACGCTCGTCGTGGCGCACGTGCAGGCACAGCCCGTCGCCGTCCCGGCGCTGCAGCTCGTAGGCCAGCGGCGCGCTGCGGGACCCGGGGCACAGCACGACGTGCGTCACGCCGGCGCGGACCAGCGCGTCGACCGCGAGCCGCGCGAGGTGCGTCGACGGGTTCACCCGGTCATGCTCCCAGCGGCCCGGCCGACCGCCACGCCGAGGGCTCCGCGGCGGCCCACCTACAGTGACGGTCGTGGTCAGCGAGATCTTCGACGCCTCCGCCTGGCAGGTCGTGCCGGGCTTCGACTTCACGGACATCACCTACCACCGGTGCACCCAGCCCGGACCGGCAAGGGGGACAGTACGGATCGCCTTCGACCGCCCCGAGGTGCGCAACGCCTTCCGCCCGCACACCGTCGACGAGCTGTACCGGGCCCTCGACCACGCCCGGATGTCCCCGGACGTGGGTTGCGTGCTGCTGACCGGCAACGGGCCGTCACCGAAGGACGATGGCTGGGCCTTCTGCTCGGGGGGTGACCAGCGGATCCGCGGCCGCTCCGGCTACCAGTACGCCACCGGGGAGACCGCGGACACGGTCGACGCCGCGCAGGTGGCCGCGCACGGGGGAAGGCTGCACATCCTCGAGGTGCAGCGGCTGATCCGAACGATGCCGAAGATCGTGGTCGCTGTCGTCCCCGGATGGGCCGCCGGCGGCGGGCACAGCCTGCACGTCGTCTGCGACCTGACGATCGCCTCCCGGGAACACGCCCGGTTCAAGCAGACGGACGCCGACGTGGCGTCGTTCGACGCCGGGTTCGGGTCGGCCTACCTCGCGCGCATGGTGGGCCAGAAGTTCGCCCGGGAGATCTTCTTCCTGGGCCGCACGTATGACGCCGAGACGATGCAGCGGATGGGCGCCGTCAACCTCGTCGCTCCGCACGAGGACCTCGAGCGGGTCGCCCTGGAGGTGGCCGCCGAGATCAACGGCAAGAGCCCCACGGCTCAGCGGATGCTGAAGTTCGCCTTCAACCTCGTGGACGACGGCCTGGTCGGGCAACAAGTGTTCGCCGGCGAGGCCACGCGGCTGGCCTACATGACGGACGAGGCCGCGGAGGGCCGGGACGCATTCCTCGAGAAGCGCTCTCCGGACTGGTCGCGCTACCCCTGGTACTACTGAGTCGAGTACGACCCCGCCCTGGCCAACCTCTTACGGACATCGCGGACGACGGTTACAGCGCGAACTCCACGCCCCGCAGGTGTGCAAAGGTGAGGTTCGCGCTCTTCGCGACCAGGCCAGGATCAGGATCCCGGTGCGCGATAGTTCACGGTCCGGCGCGCCGCCTCGTCCACCTCTTCCGGTGTCAGCAGGACGATCGTCTCGATCGCGGAGAGGGCCCCCGAGGCGCCGACCGTCATCGCGACCGCGGCTACGGAGGCGTTGTCGGGGGCGTCCACGGTGATGTAGACGTCGGTGCCGCCGAAGGCGAAGTAGAGGGATTCGACGCTGCCGCCCACGCTCTCGACCAGCTGGCGGACGGCCTCGACGCGGGCCGTGCCCCCGCCGCCCTTGAGCACACCCCGCGCGCCTTCTGGGCTGTATCTGGCGGTGACGAGGTACTTGGACATGGCGCCTCCAATGGTGCTGTTCGAGTCGCACACCGCGCTCGGTTCCCGCCCCTGCCATTACTGACTTGCCGGTACCCTTTCGCGTCAGTGTCGGTCAGGAACCGTCACCCCTGTCCCGAAACCGCGTCGTCACGACCTGAACCAGACCTGTGTAACCCGCCGCACCGCCCCCGGGGCGAGGTCGTGGCCCTGTCCCGACCTGTCTTACGGGATGATCTCGGCGACCCGCCGTGCAGGCGGGGGTGGCGGTTGCGTGGTGTCGACGCCGTGCAGCGTCGGGATCACGTAGTCCCGCAGGTACCGCTCATGATCACTGGTTGGGTTCTGAAGCATGCTGCTGAAGTGCGCGGCCAACTGGTCGGGGTCGACGCCGTCCCACACCAGCACCATCAGGTCTCCCATCGGAGTCTGCTGATGGAACATGGTCTCGGAGTGGACGCCGCCACGGCGGAGGAACGCACGGTGCGCATCACCGCGGGCGCCGGTGGAGATCTCATCGGCGAACTTCTGCCAAGCGCCGACGTTCGCGATCGGCATGACTGCAACTGCCATTCGGGTCATTTGTGACCTCCCAGCCGATCGCTTTGCCGTCCGCGTCTCGGTCAGCGGGCTTGTGCGATCCAGGCTCCGGCGAGTCTCCTCCTCCTATGGGGAGGTGACAAGACTGTCGCCCGCTGGGATCAGCTGAGCACAATCTGCAAGACACAGAGCACTCCGCGTAAGCAGAAGCCCACCAGCGAGGTCGGAGTCCTTTTTCTCGCAGGTTCCGGCCAAAGCGGTACAAACGACTGTCGGCCTTGTTATCTCCCCACACGGGGAGGAGACTCGCAGCGTCTGGATCACCCAGGCCCGCCGGGCCGAGAGCGCAGCGGCGCAGGAGACTCGCGTCGAGGGGCGGTCGTCCCTACATTTCGCAGCGGACCAACACAACTGCTGGGAGCGCCCCATGCCCGCACTGCTCATCGTCCACGACATTGATGACGTCGACCGCTGGCTGAGTTCGCCCAAGCGCGAGGAACTCATGAGGCCACACGGATTCACCGTCCGCACATTCATTGACCCGACCGACTCCAACCGAGTAGGCCTCCTCGTCGAGGGAGCCACCCCAGAGGCTTTTGAGGAGCTTATGAGATCGGTGGAGGCCTCGGACGCCGTGAAGCACGACGGCGTCCACGCCGACACCATCCGGGTGCTCGAGGAACGCTGAACCCTCAGCACGCGCCACGGCCCGCTGTCCGATCTGCGTACCAGCACGGCAAGGTCTCGGAGGTTTCCCGGGGTACGTGAAACTGCGGGACGACCTCCGGCCCTTCGCGCCGCCCAGCGCGAGGTAGTCGATTGCGTCGACAGCCTGCTCGAGCGGGAACATCCGCTCCGTCGATGACGAGGTCGGCGCCGAGGTCGCGCAACAGGTCGAGCTTCCCTGACGCGTCGACCGCCGTCACCTCGGCGCCGAGGGCGTTGGCCAGCTGCACCGCCCACACCCCGACCGCGCCGCCGACGCCGTTCACGAGCACGCGCTGGCCGGCCTTGACACGACCCTGGTCGCACAGGTTCATCAGCGCGATGAGGGCGGCGGTCGGAACGGCCGCAGCCCCTTCGAACAAGAGGTTCTCCGGGATGCGTGCGAGCAGCGCTTCGTCCACAGCCGCGAACTCGGCGAAGGTGCCCGCGTTGCTCCATTGGTTCTTCGACGTGAACTCGCCGAACACACGATCGCCCGGCACGAACCGGGTCGCACCCGAACCCACCTGGACCAGCTCCCCGGCCAGGTCGGTGCCGGGAACCTGCGGTGCGGGCCGTACTCCTCCTGGAGGATCGCCCGCACGCAGACCTCAGTACCCCCTCAGGCGGCCCACGGTTCGCCCGAGCCGCCAGCCGACGACGAAGGCGCCCGGGACCAGGAGCAGCAACACCACCACAGCGCCCGCCAGAGCCCGGGACGCGTCAGAGCGCTGCTCGACGGCCGGAGCCGGCCGCAGGTCTGCCATGTCAGCGGCCGGCGCCTGCCACCGATCGTCCATCTCGGCCATCACAGTCCCTCCGCTCCTGAAGCCTCTGTCGACCGTAGGCAGGGTCCGTCCGGGCTCGCCTCCCTCGGAGCGGATGAGGGGACCTGCGTTCCGGGGTCAGACTGTGGGAACCAAGGGCGGCCCGGGCTCGGAGGCTGGATGGCGGCTACCGGTTCACGCGGCCAGCGCGGCCCCGGTCCCGACGCGTCGGGCAAGACCGGGAGCCGCAGCCGAGCCTTGCCGCGTGCCGCCGCAGGCGTCGTGCTGCTGGCGGCCCTCACGGTTTCGTCATCCGGAACAGCGGTTCCGGCCTCCGGAACGGCGGCCGCGGGCTGGGCGTCCGTCGGCGACGACCAGACGACGACGCCGATCAAGCACGTCGTGGTGCTCTTCCAGGAGAACGTGCCGTTCGACCGCTACTTCGGGGTGTATCCGCACGCCCTGAACCCGCCGGGCGAGCCGCGGTTCGACCCCGCAGCCGGCACGCCGGCCGTCGACGGGCTGACCCGGACACTGCTGACAGCGAATCCGAACGCAGCCGCCCCGCACCGGCTCGACCGGGACCAGACCAATCTCTGCGGGTCCAACCACGGCTACACGGCGGAGCAGCGCGCCGTCGACCAGGGCCGCATGGACCGCTTCGTCCAGGAGACCGGCAATCACGCGTCCCGGCTGCGACCCGACCGTCGGGATGGGCTACTTCGACGGCAACACCGTGACCGCCCTGTGGACCTACGCCCAGCACTTCGCCATCAGCGACAACTCGTTCGGCACCACGTACGGACCGTCCCACCTCGGGCGTGCTCAACCTGGTGTCAGGTCAGACCCATGGCGTGCAGACCAGCAGCCCGACCGGCGACGTCGTGGACGGCAGCATGATCGCCAACGTGGAGCCGGCGTTCGAGGACTGCCCGCACGCGCCGGTCACGGCCGCGATGACCGGCCGGAACATCGGCGACCTGCTGAACGAACGGCACGTCACGTGGGGCTGGTTCAGCGACGGCTTCCGGCCCACGTCGCGGCGGACGGACGGCAGCGCCGTCTGCGACGCGACGGCGACCACTCGGTACGGCGTCACCCGGCTCGCGCTACGAGGGCGGCGACGAGGGGTTCCAGTACTACGCCTCGACCGCGAACCCGCACCACCTGCCGCCGTCGTCCGTGGCGGCGATCGGCCGCGCCGATCAGGCCAACCACCAGTACGACCTCGCCGACCTCTGGGCCGCGGCGGAGCAGGGCCACCTGCCTGCGGTCTCGTTCGTCAAGGCCGCCGGCGCCGACCAGGGCGGCGGCCCGCCTCCGACCCGCTCGACGAACAGGCGTTCGTCGTCGACTTCGTCAACCGGCTCCAGCAGCTGCCCACCTGGCCGGACACCGCCGTCGTCATCCTCTACGACGATTCCGACGGCAGCTACGACCATGTCCTCCCGCCGCTCGTCAACACCTCGCGGACGGGAGCCGACGCGCTCAGCGGCCCCGGCCGCTGCGGCGGCTCGGCGCCGCCACTGGCCGGGTACCAGGGGCGGTGCGGATACGGTCCGCGGCTGCCGTTCCTCGTCATCTCGCCGTGGAGCCGCGTCAACCACGTCGACCACACCAGGACCGACCAGACGTCGGTCATCCGCTTCATCGAGGACAACTGGCAGCTCGGGCGCATCGGCGACGGCTCCTTCGACGTCCTCGCCGGACCACTCACCGGCCTGTTCGACTTCAGCCGGCGCCACGACTCGCGATTGATCCTCGACCCGGCGACCGGCCTGCCCGGCAGCCCATCGCCCGCCTCAGGCGGACGCGGGCGTGCAGGCCACCTGTGGCGAGGTGGATGAACATCGCCTCGACCTGGGGCGCGCTCTGCAAGGGCTCGACGTAGGCGCCGACCGGCGCGAGCGCAGTACCGAGCGCCTGGAGCTCGGCGGGCTTGCCGAACCCGACGACGCTCAGCTGCACGGGCCTGCGCGGATCCTTTGCCAGCTCGAGCCGTCGGGTCAGTTCTTGCCGGCTGATCGAGCCCCGGTCGTCCTCGTTGATGCCGTCGGTGAAGACCATGACCTGGTTCGACGTTGCCCACCGCGTAGGTGTTCCTCGCTGCCATGTCAGCGGCCAGGATCGTGTCGTACAGGCCGGTGCCGGTGTGCTGGGGCTTGACGGAGGCGATGGCCGAGGACAGGGAACGCCGCTTCCCGGGGGTCAAGCCCGCTGTCGAGACCACCCGGTAGTCCCGGTTGTGATCGAGATGGGACCCGAACTCCCACAGCCCCAGCCGCGATTGATCGGGGAGCATCTGGCCCACAGTCCTGCACCCCTGGCGGACCAGGTCGATCAGCGACTCGCGAGAGCCGGGGAGCCCGGGTCGGACATGGACCACGACACGTCCACCACCAACGTCACCGTCAGCCGCCGATCCTGCGGGTACCAGCCGGCGAACACGTGATCCACGTGGTGAGCGGCCAGCACCGGCAGGAACACGCCCGTGAGATCTGGTACCTGGCGCGCCGCGAGCGTCGGTGGCGTCTTGCCATCCGGTCCGCGCAGCCCGGAGGCGTCGAGGGCCTGGGCGAAGGCGGGGACTGCCGAGCGCGGCCCGAAGCGCATCGACGCCCTTCGCCCGTTCCGGATCCGAGGCGGCCTCGGAAGTGACGAACAACGGCGAAGCGCTGCAACGCGGTGTAGTCCCGGCCGGACAGCATCTGCCCGGCGTGGTCACGGCCCTGCTGCGGTGGCTGCAAGCCACGCGTGCTCCGGCACCAGACCCACTTCCCCGTCCGCGTTCGGGAGAGCGGGGTCGTCGCCCACCGTCCGCGCCTTGGGGACGATCTTCGCGAGGGCCAGGGCCGAGGCATCCATGCCCTCGTCCTGCCACACCGCCTCCGCGAGCGAGCCGGCCGCCACCATTCCGTCGCCGGACGTCGACGGTTCGTCGACGACGAGGCGGATGGCCGGGTCGTTCTCGACCAGATCGGCGAGGCCTTTCCAGGTGCCGCCTGCTCGCTGCAGCCGAGCCGCCGCCTGCTTGCCGGCCACCATGAAAATGGGGCTCATGGAGAGGATCGTTCCGGAGCCGTGCGATGTCGGGGGAGCGAGGAGGCCGGAGGGCACTGTGGCAGCCCAGGGAGACATAGTCCGGGATCCAGACGTCAGGGTCGTCGCTGGCCAGCCGGGCGGCGGCGGCGCGCCCGTCGGACTCCACGGTCGCGACGCGGACGCAGTTGTCACCCTGGCCCATCTCGGCGCCGAGGCGAGCGAGGACCGGGGCGAACGAGGACGCGGTGAGGACCCGCACCACCCGGCATCCAGTGGGGGCGGCGGACACGGGTTGCACCCCCGGGTCGTCCTGATGCCAGCCGATCGCAGCGGCGGCGCCGAAGAGCGTCAGTGCGCCGACCATGACCAGGACCACGGCGGGCCAGGCGCGGCCGAACTGCTCCCCCCGCGGGTTGTGCCGTCCCACGCCCGTCGTCTCCTCGCCTCGCACCTGGCCTGGTCAAGGGACGACAATCGCCGGGTGTGCGACGAGCGCCCAGGAGTGGCCAGCGTGCCATCGGGTCGAATACGGCGTCGATAGTTGCGCTGTAGTACTACCTTCCGTGACACGCGAAGCACTATTCGTCGTTGAAGCGCGATCTGTGATGGTCAGACCTCAGGCTGTCACCGCCCGACCGCACCGGACCCTGGCGTCACCCCGGCAATAGACGACGCCGCGTGAAGAACTCCTTGGGCAGCTGCCTGAAGCGAGCGTTGCTTCCGCTATACTGAGCTGCCTTTCGCTCATCCCGCGGGTATCTCCACGACCGCGAGATCCCATTTGTCGGTGGTCGGAGCCGTGTCGTTGATGGTGACCGGCGTCCCGGCCGAGGCGGTCGTGGTGTTCTGACGCTGCACCCAGTACGTGTCCCCGACGGATGGGAGGTACTGGTCGACGATCGTCTGCCCCGTTCCCGCCGTCCTGGCCACCGCCCTGCTCCAGTGGGTCCCGACGGCCCACAGCCAGGAACCAGCGCGGGTGGTTGTCACTGTCGCCGTCGGCGCCCCGGTACCCGCGGCGGCGACCGTCGTCGCGGGGTTGACACCCGTGGCAGCCCCCGACGAACGCGACGACATTCATGGAAGAGACCGCGCTGCTCTTGAGAGTCGCCGTCACGGACGCGTTCGTGACCGTTGCCGACGCGACCGCGGTCCAGATCTCGGCGTCACCTGATTGGGCGTTCGACCGCGCCCGCAGCGTCCACGTCAGGCCGCCGCCGCTCACCGCCGTGACCGATTGCGAGCCTGCAGCGGAGGGGCCGTCGGCCGAGATGAACGCGACCAACAGCTCGTTGGCCGAACTCGTGCTGAACGTGGGCGACTTGACGGACACCGACTTGGACGTCGGATGGATGACCACCTGCTTGTCACAGCGAGCGTCCGCGCTGCCGTCGTCGTGAAGGTGGCGTCGGTCGACGCTGCCGCATTCCCCGACCCGTCGATGCTGCGAACTTGGAAGTGGTACGTCGTCCCGGCAGTGAGCCCGGCGATCGTCTGGGAGTGAGGTCGTCAACGTCGTGCTCAGGGCGGTCGAGTTGCCGTAGTTCGCGTCCGGTCCATAGGCGATCTCCGTCGTGGCCGGCTCGTCGGTGGTCCACGACACCTGCGCGGTACTCCCGGACGGCGTGGCGACGACGTTCGAGATGACTGGCGGCGTGGTGTCCGCCTTGGTCGTGACCGTCGCGGCGTTGGAGACGGGTGACGTGTTGCCGGCGCCGTCGTAGGCGGTGACGGTGTAGCTGTACGTCGTGCCGCCCACGACGGTCTTGTCGACGTACCCCGGTGCCGCCACGGACGTCAGCCGGACTCCGTCGCGCAGGACGTTGTAGCCGACACCCCCACATTGTCGGACGACGGCGACCACGAGAGGCCGACCTGCGTCGGGCTGCTCGCGGCGGCAGCCAGGTCGGTCACCGCCGTCGGCGCCTGGCTGTCCTCGGACGGTGCCGGGAAGCGCACCAGCGACGAGACCGACGGCACGCCCTGGCTGTTGACGATCGACAGCAAGTATAACCCGGCGGAGCGTAGTTGCCGTTGGCCGGCAGCTGCACGTTGATACCGCCGGCGGTCTGCGTGAACGGCAAGGTCAGCATGCGAGCGTTCTGGTCGAACGCGTGGGTCACCGAGCCGGTGCGGATCAGGGTCACCTTGGCGATCCCCGCAGCGTCCGGCGTCTGTACGAACTGGAGGCTCCGTACTGGACCGTAGGACTCACGGACGTGATGGAAGGCCGGGAGCCTCGAACAAGTAGGCCGGGGAGTACAGCTGCGCCGTCTGTGGTCGGGAACGCCCGGATCGCCCCCGCCGCCGGCTATGAATACACGTCCATCGGGGAGCAGTGTCGCGACCGAGTGATACAGCCGTGGTTCGGTCAACGAGGCAACGGTGCGCCAATGCCCGGTCGGGGGTCCAGATCTCCATCGGCAGCACCCCCGTTGGCGTCGACGAAGCCCGACTTCTCGGTGTCGCCACCGCTTGCCAGGACCTCACCGCTCGGTAGGGCGGTGAGGTTGAGGAACGCCCGCGGGTAGGACATCGAGGCCGTGGGTTGCCAGGTCGGGTTCGGCTGGTTCATGTCGAGCGTGTAGGCCGTTTTCAGGGCCGGTCCCGAGTTGCCGTCGTCCGCCGCCGAGCCTGCCTTCATGAACTTGCCCGGCGCGTAGTTGACGATGCTTCCACCGTCGATGACGCGCGCGTCGACGGTCGACCAGGTGTTCGTGCCGAGGTTCAGGACTTCTGTAGCCGTCGGGGCCTCGGAACCGCCGGAGTGCAGGATCCGGCCGTCGGGCAGCTGATGGATGAACGGGTAGATCGGCATCGAATGGGTGGCGGCGGTCATCGTCGTCCAGGTGTTCGTGGCCGGGTCGTACATCTCCGGCGTTGCCACCACGTCGCTCGCGGAGGTGTTGTCGCCGGAGTTCACGAGCACCTTGCCGTCGGCGAGCGTCGTCCCGGTCGCGTACCAGCGTGGGTAGTGCATGGGCGCCAGGTTCTGCCATTGCTCGCTCTGCCAGTCGAAGGCGGTCACATCAGGAATGCCCAGTCCCCCCGACGTGTTGGTCCCGCCTATCACGGCGATCCGGCCGTCGGCGAGCACGGCCTGTCCCGCACAGAAGAGGTCGGCAGCGGCGTTGGGGATCTGCTTCTGCACGCCGGTGGCCGGATCCCAGATGTACTGCTGCCCGCCCTGCGTGAAGTCGCCCTGGAACGTCACGACCTTGCCTGTCGGGGTCAATGCGGCATGGATGGACACGATCGGCCACGGGATGATGGAACCCACCTGGCCGACGACGTCCGCTCCCGCAGCGGGCGTGGTCGCGGTCGGCGGGACTCGACCCGGGGCTTGCATTGCCTTGCGAGTCCACCGCAGCCACGGTGTAGGTGTAGGTCGCGCCACCCGAGACCGCCGTGTCCGCGTAGGAGGTCGACACCGGGCTGGCGATGTTCGCCCCGTTGCGGGTGACGACGTAGTGGTCGATCGGATAGGTCCAGCCGGTCGGCGCCGTCCAGGCCAGGTCCACCTCGTTGCCGTTGACGACATCGGCCACGAGGTTCGTCGGCGCGGGCGGAGCGGAGGTCCCACTCGCCGGAACTATCTCGATGGCAGCGAGGTCGTAGGTGTCCGTCGTCGGCGCCGTGTCGTTGATCGTCACCGGCGTTCCGGCCGTGGATGTCGTCGAGTTCTGACGCTGGACCCAATAGGTGTCCCCCACCGAGGGGAGGAACTGGTCGACCAGAGTCTGGTTGGCGCCGACGGTCCGAGCGGTCGCCCTGGACCAGTCGTTGCCGACGCCCCAGACCCACGAGTTCGCGAACTTGGTGGTCAGCGTGGTCGTCGGCGCGCCGGTGGCCGCACTACTCGCCGAGGTCGCACCGACGGCGGCGGCGTCTGCTCCGGTGAACGCCACGACCGTGATCGACCCGACATAGCCGCCGGCGGCACGGGTCGCCGCGACAGTCACATTCGTGAGCACGTTCGGCGACGCCGCTTGCCAGATCTCGGCCGTTCCCGGCTGCAGGTCGGAGAGGGCTCGCCGGCTCCAGGTGAGTCCGCCACCCGTCACCGAGGTGAAGCTCTGCCCGCTCGCGCCGGACGGGCCGTCCGACGTGACGAACACGACGAGCAGCTCGTTCGCCTGATGGGTCGTGATGGGCGGCGACGTGATGGAGCTGCCGCCGGTGGACTGGTGCGTCGTCACGGTCACGTCGACCGCCAGGGTCGCGGCCCATGCGGGGGGACCGAGTGTCAGGAGCGCCGCAGCGAGGGCGACAACAGCAAGGACGGCAGCAGCTCGCCCACGGATCCAGCGGAAATGCATGGCGCGCCCTCGCGGCTAGGAGCGGCGTCGCCACGGCGTGGAGACGTCGATCGATCCACCCCGAGCCAGTGGATCGTTGCACCCCTAGATGGCCGTCGTCCATAGCGGCCGCGGAGAGCTCGGGTCAGGTCACGCGTAGATCCCCGCCGACGGGACGACCAGTCCGCGGACGGCGAACTCGTCGATGCCCTGGCCGGGCGCGGGCGGCGGCCCCGGGACCAGATCAGCCATCACGGGACCGACCACCTCACGATTGAAGCGCTCGAACTGCTCGCGCGACTCCCACACCTCGAGGATCTCGAAGCCGTCGCTCGTGGCACGGGCGACGTGGACGACGAGCCCCTCGCCCTTGCCCTCCCCTCGCCGGAGGACCTCGTCGTGCAGCGCGTCGTACATCTCGGCCGGGGCCGGGACCCTGCTCAGCACTGCGTACATGTGCGCCTCCTGGGAGACAGGACCTATCGACTCAAGATCAGAGTAGGTTCGGCACGTTCTCAGGGGCGAGAAGCGAACGGGCACATGCCGGACGGCTATGACGGGCGCGTCGTCCAGGAGAGGTCGATCGCTGCCAGATCGGCGGGGTCGGCACCGTGCAGCAGCTGGCTCAGTGGGATCTCCAGCGCCCGGCACAGGACCGGAAGGTCCTCGACGCCGATCCGCCGCTGCCCGCTCTCGGTGTCACTGACCATCCCGACCGACCAGCCCATGCGCTCGGCGAGGTCCCGTTGCCGCCAGCCGTGCCTGTGCCGCTCCGCTCGGACGTTGCGAGCGACGATCGCGGCCAGGTCGGGCATGGGCTCATCCTCGGAAGAGGATCCCTCTCCCTGAAGCGCGCTCCCGCTTGACTAGGGATCATCCCGAGTGGTTGGGTAGCCAGCAGCACGGGAAGGCAACACCACGAACGTCCGTCGCGGCCTGGCGAGAAGGCCGGCCCGAGCTCGCCCCGTCACCAGGGTCGAGGGCGGCGACGGGCAGCGCGGTCCCGGCCCGGCCGTCGAAGATCCGTTCCGGCCGGGTCGGGACCGTTCCACGGGGAGGGGAATCGTGGACAGACCGAAGAGAGCGACCCGGCGCACCGCCGACCACTCCTCGACCCGCGGCTTCTGCATGTGCTGCGGCGTGCCCTGGCCCTGCCCCACCATCCGGCGGGAGCTGCTGACCCCGCCCCTGCGGGGGCAGCCGGCCGGGTGGGTACGCGATCAGCCCACGCCCGGAGCCACGAAGATGCAGAAGGGGTGACCGGCGGGATCCGCGAAGACCCAGAGCGGCTCGTCGGGATCGTCCGTGCGGTCCAGCAGCACATGCGCCCCGAGCCGCAGGGCGTGGTCGTGCTCGGCGCGCAGCTCCTCCTCCGTCGGTACCGCGAAATCGAGGTGCAGCTGCTGCGGCACGGTGTGGTGCGGCCAGGTCGACCTCGCCAGCTCCTCGACCTTCTGGAACGCGAGCTGGCCGTTGCCGTCCGGCGCGCGCAGCACGAGCCAGTCGTCCCCTTCGGGATCCGGCTGCTCGTGGCCCGGCCGGTACGTCCAGCCGAGCAGGTCGCGGTAGAACTCGGCGAGCGCTCGCGGGTCGGTCGTGTCCAGGACCGTCGAGACCATCCTCATGCCGCGACCGTAGCGACCACCCCCGACAGCAACATGAACAGCGGGCGCTCGCGCTCGCCGGCCCACTCCGGGTGCTCGGCGACCTGCTCGTCCGTGGGCCCCCACTCCTCGAGCGCCGTCAGCGTGAATCCGGCCGCCAGCAGGGCGCCCACGTAGTCGCTCACGGTGCGGTGGTACTTGACGACGCCCGGCGCCAGCCAGTCCGTGACCCGCCGACCTCGATCGAGGTACCGGTCGAGGGGCCAGACGGGCCGACCGGACGGGCCCGGGACGAACCCCGGATCCGACGGCGCGGTGTAGATCGGGTGCTCGACCGAGGCCACGAGCACGCCGCCCGGCGCGAGAGCTGCGCGGACGCGGGCCAGCACGCGGTCGACGTCCGGGAGGTAGTGCAGCGCCAAGGAGCTGTACGCGAGGTCGAACGCGCCCGCGTCGAGGTCGACGGCGTCCAGGTCCGCCCGCCGGTACGTGATCCTGGGATCGGCGGTCTCCCGGACGGCGACGCTCGAGCATGCGCTCCGACAGGTCGAGGCCGAGCACCGACGCCGCGCCCTGGCGCGCCGCCCATCGGCAGAACCAGCCGAACCCGCAGCCGAGGTCGACGACGCGCAGGCCGGCCATCGGCGGCAGCATCGCCCGCAGCGCCGGCCACTCCGGCGCGGCGTCGAGTCCGTGCACCGAGCGCGGCAGTTCGCGTAGTCCGCGAAGAATGCCGGGTCGTCGTACACGTTCTGCGGCACGCCGCGGACGCTAGCCGGGGCGCGCGCGACGGCGGCGAGCGGATAAATCTCAGGCGGCGTCCATGCGGCGGCCGCGCGCGGCCTGCTCCCGGCGGAGCCGCTGGCGCAGGGCCTCCTCCCGCCGGGACAGGTCCTCCTCCCAGCGGCGCAGGGTGCGCTCGTGCTCCTCGTTGACGTCCCAGAGCTGGGCGAGCAGGGCGGCATCCTCCTCCAGGCTGCCCAGGTGGCAGGCGCGCGCCCGCCGTACGGCGTCGGCGGTGGTCGTCGACCGACTGCTCTTCGTCGGCCGGCTTGCCGCTGCGGATCCTCATCCGGCGCTGGTGCCCCGCCGCGATCCAGGCCACGGCCCCCGCCAGCGGGAAGACCAGGACGGCGATGATCCACCCCCATCGCGGGAATCCAGGGAACGGCCGCCTCGGACGACCTCAGGATGTCGACGAAGCAGAACACGGCGAGCCCGTACTCGAGGACGAGCAGGATGCCGTCCGTCAGGTGGATCATGGACAACTCCGCTGGGACGCTGAACGGGAGTGCCGGTCGGCGCAGGATCGGCGATGGCGGAATCGTCCCCCTCGCGGCCCGGCCGCGCAGGTGGATCACGGTGACGCGCGCCGGACCCCAGCAGCGCCCTACTCGGGGACGACGTCCCGGTGGACCACCCGGTGCCGCAGCGCCGCCCGGAACAGCTCGCCGGCACCCGGGCGCGCCTGCAGGTGCCGGTCGAGCAGCGCGCCCGTCTCCTGGACGAGCTCGAGCCAGCGCAGCTCGCGCAGCACTGCGAAGAACAAGGGCGCGGTGTCCGACTCCGACGGCTCGCGCCGCCCGGCCGCCCGCCACCCGGACTCGGTGACGACGGCCTGCACCAGGGCGCGGACGTCCTCCTCCGGCACGCTGTCGCCGGACTCCAGGACGGCGAGCACGACCTCCCACGCCACCGCGAGCGCGGAGTGCTCGGGGCCGACCAGCCCTCCCGCGACCGCCGTCCAGAGGGCGCGGCCGTCGGCGAGCGCGGCCCGCCCGCTCGGCGTGCACAGCAGCCGGGCGCCGCGGCGGCGGATCAGCCCGAGCCGGGTCGCGGCCTCACGCAGCACGAGCACCGGGTAGGCGTCGACCTCGCGGCTGGCGGGACCGATGAGCTCGTCGCGCCAGCCGAGCTCGTCGAGGGCGCGGGCGACCGTGCGCGGCGGCAGGTACCCGGCGGCGGTGAGGGCGAGGCCCTCCGCGATCTCGGTGAGCAGCCAGTCCAGCGGGCGCAGCAGGGCCCGGGCGGGCGCCGCCATCCCCACGTCGACAGGCTCGCGGAGCCGGTGCTCGAGCGGCGCGAGCAGGCCAGTGCGGGTGGTCGAGCGGGGCCCTCGGACCCAGCGCCCGATCCGCTCGTCGAGGATCCGGTCGTAGGGGGAACGCCCGGCCAGCTGCGGCAGCGGCGTCGTCAGCACGGACACCGTGATCTCGGCCTGCTGGTCCCGCCAGCCCCGCGACCCCGGCGTCAGCTCCCCCGCGGCGATCGCCATCTCGAGCCGGTCCGCGACGGCCTCGAGCGCCGAGGCCTCGGCCGGCTCCATGACGGCGCCCCAGGTGAGCAGCTCGGTGCCGGGCGGGTCGATGCCCGGAGCGCTGCGCGGCCTTGCGGGCGAGGCTGCGGCCGCGGTCCAGGCCGGCGTCCGCGGCGGTGAGGATCTGCGTGGTCGTGTCGCTGCGGACGATGCGGGCGTACCGCTCCATCCCCATGGCGTCGAGCAGGGCCGCGAGCGCCTCCGCGACGTGGCAGCGGGCGGCGCCGTCGGGCCCCCAGCGGGCGAGGTGGTCCCAGCAGAACAGCTGGACGCGCCACTGGGTGACGGACTCGGGGCCGTCCCCCGCGGTGAGCGTCTCCCAGGCCGTGCGGGCGCTCTCGGCGAGGTCGGGCTCGAGCCGCCCGATCACTGCCAGGGCCTCCTCCACGGACAACACGACGACAGCCTGCCATCTCCGGCCCGGATCACGGTGCCCCGGCGCGCCATGCGAAGCGCGGATCGGTCAGGCTGGAGGCCGTGCCCGACGCCCCCGCCGCCCCCGGACGCCGCCTGCGCGCGGTCCCCGTCGAGCCCGGTCCGGGCGTCCTGACGACCTTCCTGCCCGCCCTCCGCGCAGCGCTCAACGGCTCGGGACGACCCCGTCCTGCCCCACGCCGCGGACCGGCCCGCTCCCCCGGCGCTCGGCCCCGGCGAACCCCTGCTCCAGGGCGAGGACGACGAGCACGACCCGACCGTCGTCGTCGTCGCGACGTCGGGCTCGTCGGGCGCGCCGAAAGGGGTGCTGCTCGGTGGCGTCGGCGCTGCTGGCGTCGGCGTCCGCGACGCACGACCGGCTCGGCGGGCCCGGCCGCTGGCTGCTCGCCCTGCCCGCCCAGCACGTCGCCGGCGTGCAGGTGCTCGTGCGCTCCCTCGTCTCACGCACCGAGCCAGGCGTCCTCGACCTCGCGGGCGGCTTCACGCCCGCAGGCTTCGCGGCCGCCGCCTCCGCTCTGGGCGGCGTCCGCCGGTACACCGCGCTCGTGCCGACCCAGCTGGTGCGGCTGCTGGACGCGGCCGACCAGGGGGACGGCGACGGCGTGCGCGAGCTGGCCCGGTTCGACGCCGTCCTCGTCGGAGGCGCCGGCACCCCGCCGGCCGTGCTCGAACGGGCCGCGGCCGCCGGCGTCCGCGTCGTCACCACGTACGGGGCGAGCGAGACCAGCGGCGGGTGCGTGTACGACGGGGTGCCGCTCGACGGGGTCCGGGTGCGGCTCGGGGACGGGCCGGATCCGAGTCGGGTGCTGCTCGGCGGGCCGACGCTCGCCCGCGGCTACCGGGGTGGCGGACCCGGAAGGCGCCTTCGTCTCCGGCGACGACGGGGAGCGCTGGTGGCGGACACGCGGACGCCGGGCGCCTCGACGGCGGGCGGCTGCAGGTGCTCGGGCGCCTCGACGACGCCGTCCTCACCGGTGGTGTCACGGTGCTGCCGGCGCCCGTCGAGGCGGTCCTGCTGACGTCGCCGGGCATCGCCGAGGCGGTCGTCACCGGCGTGGACGACCCCGAGTGGGGGCGGCGGGTGGTCGCCGCCGTCGTGCTCGCGGCGGGAGCGGTGGCGCCGGCGCTGGCCGACGTCCGGGATCTGGTGGCGGCGGAGCTGGGCCCGCCGCGGCGCCCCGGCAACTGCTGGTTCTGGACGCGCTGCCGCTGGTCGGGGTGGGCAAGCCCGATCGGGGCGCCGTCGCCCGGCTCGCGGCCGGCGGGTAGGTTCGCCTCCGTGGCGACGCGCTCCCAGTGGATCTCGGGCGCACGTCCCCGGACCCTGCCGGCGGCCGTCTCCCCGGTCGTCGCCGGCACCGGCGCGGCCGCCGCCCTGGACGGCGCGGACGGCGTCCGGGCGGTGCTCGCGCTGGTCGTGGCACTGGCCCTGCAGGTGGCCGTCAACTACGCCAACGACTACTCGGACGGGATCCGCGGGACCGACGACGTGCGGGTGGGCCCGTTCCGGCTCACCGCGTCACGGGCGGCCACGCCATCGCAGGTTCGCAACGCGGCGTTCGCCGCCTTCGGGGTCGCGGGCCTGGCCGGCGTCGTGCTGGTGGCGCTCAGCGGCGAGTGGTGGCTGCTGCTGGTGGGCGCCGCGTGCGTGGCAGCGGCCTGGTTCTACACGGGCGGGCCCCGGCCGTACGGCTACGCCGGCCTCGGCGAGGTGTTCGTCTTCGTCTTCTTCGGCCTCGTCGCGGTGCTCGGCACGACATACACGCAGGCGGGCAGGATCGACACCAGCACTGCCGCGGCCGCGGTCGCCGTCGGTGCGCTGGCGTGCGCGATCCTCGTGGCGAACAACCTGCGTGATGTGCCCACCGATGCGCTCGCCGGCAAGCGCACCCTCGCCGTCCGGCTCGGCGACGGCGGCACCCGCCGGTTCTACGTGGCGCTCGTCGCGCTGCCGTTCCTGCTCGTGCCGGTCGCCGCCGCGGCGCACCCGTGGGCGTGGCTGGCGCTCGGCGCGGTGGCGCTCGCCGTGCGGCCGGTGCGCGCGGTGCTGCGCGGCGACAAGGGCCTGGAGCTGTTGCCGGTGCTGCGCGACACCGGCCGGCTCGAGCTGGGCTACGCCGCCCTGCTGGCGCTCGGCCTGGCGCTCTGACGCGGAGCGCAGCACTCCGGTCCGCGAGCCCCTGGGCGCTTCAGGCGGGGCACCGTGAGGAGCCTTTGCTCGGCCCGGTGAGCTTTACCGGCCGAAAACGTCGTCGACATGGCATTTGATCAACCTTTTCGGGCGGCAAAGCTCAGAATCACGAGCAAGGGGAGGCCTCGCGGCGGGAAGGCCCCGACGTTGCTCGCGTTCGGGCCGCTTCTCGCTCTGCAGACGCGGACAAGAGCGGCCGGAACGCGAGTGACCTGGCCGGAAGCGGCCGGAACGCGAGTGACCTGGCCGGAAGCGGCTGGAACGCGAGTGACCTGGCCGGAAGCGGCTGGACGGCGAGTGACCTGGCAGCGGCGGCTGCACGCGGATCTCAGGCGGTGGAACGCGGGGCGGGCTCTTCGGGAGCGGCCTGGACGGATTCGTGGTCCGCATCGGCCTCGACGGCGGCGTCCTCGTAGAGGGCGTCCTCGTCGACGCGGGCGGCGCGTCGCCGCGCGGAGCGGGTCCGGATCCGGTCGACGATCACCACCGTCGAGGCGTCGCGCAGCCGTCCCAGCAGCACGTAGGCCAGGAGCGCGGAGATCAGGAGCCCGCCGATCAGCGCGAGCTCACGGCTGGCACCCAGCACGCCGAGCAGCGTCACCGCAAGCACGAACAGCACGAGCCGCGCCAGCATGTACTTGATCACCGGGAGCACGACATCCAGCGTACGGCGCGCGGCGCCCCGCCCCGGCCTCGCGCCGCCCCTCGTGATCAAAAAGGTTCTGGGGATCTTGTTCGGGGGCAAGATCCCCAGAACTTCCTCGACCCTAGAACTCGCTGATCAGGGGTGAAACACGGGTCGCCCAGATGGCTCAAGGGTTCACTGCCCGCTGCCGAGAACGGTGCTGGCGCTGGTGATCCATCACCCGCCTCCCTCCTCGCCTGGAGCAGTCATGGACGCGGACGTCGTCTCGCAGGAACAGCCCCTCGCCGTTCCGGTTCTCGACCACGACGCCGAGCCGCTGCTGCTCGCGCTGCTCGCCGCCGGCGGCGCCGCGGCCGCGTGGACCACGGGCGCCCACCGGGCACCGTGGAGTGCCTGCCTCGCCGTCGCGGTCCTCGCGGGTAGCGCCTGGCTGGCGCGGGGCGTCGAGCGCGGTGACCAGCGCGGCGGCCTCCGCGGATACGCTCCGGCCGGCTCAGTAGGGGGCCAGCGGATGGCCCGGGCCGTGATGACGCTCGCCGCGGCCGCCGTAGCCGTCGGCGCCAATCCCGGCCCCGCCCCCCTCGCCCTGGCCTGGCTGCCGGCCGTGTGCGCGGTCTACGCCTACGTCCTGCCACCGCGGCCCGCCGCCGGCGTCACCCTTGGCGCGCTGGCCGTGCTCGTCGTTCTCGCCGCGGCGGCCGGTGCGGCAGGCCACCGCCCGTCCACCGCCTACGCGGCCTGCGCCGTCTGCCTGATCGCCGCCAGCCTCGCCGCCGGGACGCTGCGTGTCGTGGGCGAGTCCCGCGCCGACAGCCCGCTCCTTGCAGCGCCCGCCACTGCCGAAGCCGCGGAACTCCCCGCCGTCGCCGATCCCCAGCCCGCCGATCCCCAGCCCGTCGACCCCGTACCTGCCGACGTCGAGCGGGTCGAGCCGGACGGCGCCGCGAGCCCGGCGTCCCCCCGCATCGCGGCGTGCACCGCCGGTGTAGCCGGGACGGACGCCCTGCTCGAGGCCACCGGCTGCGCGCAGGAGCGATCAGGCGTGGTCGGCGGCCGGGTGGGCCTGCTCGTCGTCACCCTGCAGGGCCTCGACGAGCTGCCGGCGGCCGTCGGCCGCGGCGCCGCGCAGGCCGCGCTCGACACGCTCGCTCGCAGGGCCCGCGCCTGGCTGCCTGCCGGGGACGTCGTCGCGTGGCTCGGGGACGGCCGGCTCGGCGTGCTCCTCGAGGGCGTCGACACCCAGACCTGCCTCGTGGTCGGCCGTCGCCTCGCCGCCCTGCTCGCCGAGCCGCTGGAGGCCGGGCAGAA
Organism: uncultured Actinomycetota bacterium; assembly: GCA_963786765.1. GTDB lineage: Bacteria > Actinomycetota > Actinomycetes > Actinomycetales > Kineosporiaceae > DATKNA01. The sequence continues at coordinate 40,602 of CAWBAJ010000008.1, forward strand.
CGTGCTGACGCTGCCGGCGTCCGTGGCCGTGACGCTCGCGGACGACGTCCGCGAGGCCCCGGAGACGCTGCTGCGGCGGGCGGTGGCAGCGCCCGCGCTGTCGGCGTCCGAGCTGCTCCCGATGGCACCCGCCACCAGCAACAGCGGGGACGCCGCCTCCGACCCGCTTCTCGAGGAGCTGTGGCCGGCGCTGGGCAGCGGCGGCGTCCGGATCGCCCTGCAGCCCGTCGTCGCCCTCGGGACCCTCGCCCGGCACGACCGCGTCGTCGCCGTCGAAGCCCTGGCCCGCTGGACCCGGGCGGACGGCGTGGCGGTCCCTCCCGCCAGGTTCGTGGGCGCCGCCAGACGTGCCGGGCTCGGCGGTGTGCTCGGTGCGACCGTCCTCTCGCAGGGCCTCGACGCAATCGTCCAGCGTCGGCGCGCCGGCGAGCAGGGCCTGGGTCTCGCCGTCAACGTGGCTCCGGAGCAGCTCGTCGGGCCGGCTGCGGCCGCGGGGATGCTCCAGGCTGTCGCGGCCCGCGGGCTCGAGCCGGGCGCGCTGACCGTCGAGCTGCCGGCCCCCGCCCCGCTGGACGACCCGGAGTCGATCGAGACCCTGCAGGCCCTGCGGGACGGCGGCGCGGGGGTGGTGCTGGACAACTTCGGCGCCACCGGCCTGTCGCTCGCCGCCCTGCGCGACCTGCCCCTGACCGGGATCAAGCTCGACCGCTCGCTGGTCACGGACCTGGGCGCCGACGACCGGCTCGTCGTCGCCACTCTGCGGCTGGCGACCCGCCTCGGGCTCGCGTGCACGGCCGTGGGCGTGGAGACGCGGGCGCAGCTGGAGGCGGCCCGCGCGCTCGGGATCGACCACGCTCAGGGACACCTGCTCGGCCGGCCCGAGGGCGACGTCCTCCCGGGACCGGGCGTCGGTGAGGGGGCGGCCGTGGCGTCCGCGAACCCCGAGAGGGACCTTCTCTCGCGAGCCTGATCAGGGCTCTGGTCACGGGCGGATCACGGCCGGATCACGGTCAGATCCCGCCGCTCCGGCTCGCAGGAGCGGGCCGTCGGAAGCCGTCGAAATGTCCCCGGCCCGGCCCCTTCCGGGTGGACGACACCGACGTACAGTGTGGGCATGCTGCTCCGCGTGGTTGTGGTCCTCGTGGTGATCGGGGTCACGGTCTACGCGCTCGTCGACTGCTGGGGCAGCGACGGACCAAGCGTGCGCCTGCTGCCCCGCGCCCTCTGGTTCCTCGTCGTCCTCGTGCCCGTCGTCGGGCCCGTCCTGTGGCTCGTGGCCGGCCGGCCGCGTGAGCTGCCGGAGGCGCCGGTGGCCCGGCCGCTGGCGCCCGACGACGATCCCGAGTTCCTGCGCCGGCTCGACATCGAGCGTCGTCGCCGCCTCGCGGAGGAGGAGCGCCGCCGCCGGCGCGATCGCCAGGACGGCAACGGGCCCGAGGGCGAGGACCGGTCCCAGGGCTCCCCCGCCTGACCCGTTCCGGGGCTCTCCTTCCACAGGGCGAGGACCGGTCCCAGGGCTCCCCCGCCAGACCCGTTCCGGGGCTCTCCTTCCACAGGGCGAGGACCGGTCCCAGGGCTCCCCCGCCAGACCCGTTCCGGGGCTCTCCTTCCACAGGGCGAGGACCGGTCCCAGGGCTCCCCCGCCTGACCCGTTCCGGGGCTCTCCTTCCACAGGGCGAGGACCGGTCCCAGGGCTCCCCCGCCTGACCCGTTCCGGGGCTCTGGGTGGTCAGACGCCGGAGTACGAGTGGAAGCCGACGAAGAAGATGTTGACCACGAGGAAGTTGAACAGCACGCAGCCGTAGCCGGCGATGGCGAACCAGGCGGCGCGGCGTCCGTCCCAGCCACGGGTCGCCCGGGCGTGCAGGTAGCCCGCGTAGACGACCCAGATGACGAAGGACCAGACCTCCTTGGGGTCCCAGTTCCAGTAGCGGCCCCAAGCGTGCTCTGCCCAGATCGCGCCCGCCATGACGGTGAACGTCCACAGCGGGAACGCCACGACGTGGAGGCGATAAGCGCTGCGCTCGAGCTCGGCGGCGGGGGGCAGGGCGTCCATGAAACGGCCGCCGCGCAGGACGCGGCCATCGGCGCGGGCCTCCTCCCGGCGGTGCTGGACGAGCTGCAGCACGCTGGTGGAGAACCCCAGGGTGAACAGGGCGGAGGCGATGAACGCGACCGAGACGTGGATGACCAGCCAGTAGCTCTGCAGTGCGGGGACGAGTTGCGCGTCCGGCGTGTACAGCACGGCGATCGCCAGGCCGAGCGTGAGCAGGACGGGGCCGACGACGAAGGTGCCGAGGTACGCAACGTCGCGGCGGCGCAGGACCGCGAGGTAGACGCCGGTGACCACGAGGGCCCCCGTCGTCGCGAACTCGTACATGTTGCCCCAGGGCGCGCGCCCCGCAGCCACGCCCCGGGCGACGACGGCGCCGAGATGGAAGGCGAAGGCGAGCCAGGTCAGCGCGATGGCGATGCCCACGACGTTGCGACGCCGGGGAGGGACCGCGGGCGGAGCGCCGTCGTCGGCTGCGGTGCCGGGCGCGGCCGGCGCCCCGGGACCACCGACGGTCGCGGGAGCGCGGACCTCGGCCGGCGCCTGCCGGACAGCGGCGCCGCGACCGGCGAGGTCGAGCGCGAACGCGCCGAGCGCCCCGGTGTACACGGCCATGGCGGAGTACATGAGCAGGTTGCTCATCCCTGCCAGCGAATCCTGCGTCGCCACGCTCACTCCTCGCCCTGCTCGATGCCCTGCACCGTGGCGCCCGGCACGGTGATGCCCGGCGCGGCGCTGCCCTGCATGATGCCCCTGGTCGTGCCGTCCGTGGTGCCCTTCGTCGTGCCGTCCGTGGTGCCCTTCGCCGTGTCGCCGCCCTGCAGCCCGGCCGCCGCGAGCAGCGACCGCACCTCGTCGTCCAGCCGCGGGTCGTCCCCTCGGGACAGCGCCGCGGCCTCGACCACGGTACGGCCGGCGGCGCCGGTGCTCACGCTGAACCAGACCCGCCGGCGGCGGACGAACAGGGAGGCGCTCAGACCGGCCAGCGCGAGGACCGCGGCGCCCAGCACCCACGGCTTCGTCGGGTCGTAGCGGACGTCGAACGCCGCGTAGCGGCGTACTCCATCGAACGAGACGGTGCCGGCGCCGCCCGGCAGCGTGGCGGTCGCGCCCGGCGCGAGGAGAAGCCGCAAGGGCTGAGCGTCGGCAGCCTTGAGCTGCTCGAGCCGGCTCGTGTCCAGGACGTAGACGGAGCTGGCCGCGCCCGTCGTCATCGCGTCGTCGCCCGGCTTGGAGACGAAGGCGGTGAGCGCGAGCCGCGGCTCGACGAGGTCAGGGAACAGCGAGACGGGCCCCTCGGCCGGATCGATGGCATACGTCGGCAGGAACAGGCCGGTGAGGCCGATCTGGCGCGGCTTCGCGTAGGGGACCTTGACGACACCGGCGGACTTGTAGTTCGGCTGGCCCGTCGGCAGGAACGGGACGGGACCGCTGAATGCCACGTTGCCCTGTCCGTCCCGGACGGTGACGACCGGGGCGTAGCCGTTGCCGAGGAGGAAGACCCGGACGCCGCCTGAGTCCAGCGGGTTGTTGGGGCTGATCGTGACCTGCCGCGGCGCGGCGTCGGGCTCGTCCCGGACGGTCAGGTCGGCGTCGAACGCCCGCGGGGCGCCGAACTGGCTGCCGCCCGCCCGCGCCTCGAAGCGGACGCGTAGATCGTCGAGCGTGAACGCGAGCGGGGCGAGGTTCCCCCGGTCGACCTGCGGTCCGGCCTCGAAGCTGTCGTAGGACGCGACGGAGTTCGCGAACGAGGTCTTCTCGACCACGAGCACCTGCCCGGAGTACCCGACCATCGACCCGACGGCGACCGCGACGAGCAGCCCCAGCAGCGCGAGGTGGAAGACGAGGTTGCCGGTCTCGGCGAGGTAGCCGCGCTCGGCCGACACGCTGACGCCGTCGTGCCGCGCCACCCGGTAGCGACGCCGGCGCAGGGTGGCGGCGAGAGCGTCGAGGACGTCGTCCGCCGGGGTGTCGACCTCGACGCGGGTGTGCGCCGGGAGGCGACCGAGGCGGCGTGGCGTCCGCGGCGGTGCCGCCCGGAGCGCGCGCAGATGCGCACGCGTCCGGGGCAGGACGCATCCCACCAGGGAGACGAAGAGCAGCAGGTAGATGGCTGAGAACCAGATCGACGAGTAGACGTCGAAGAAACCGAGCCGGTCGAGCCAGGGGCCGTAGCCGCTGTGGTCGGCGAGGTACTCGTCGACGCGGCCCGGGTTGATCCGCCGCTGCGGGAACACCGAGCCGGGGACGGCCGCCACCGCCAGCAGCAGGAGCAGCAGCAGGGCCGTCCGCATGCTGGTCAGCTGCCGCCAGGCCCAGCGCACCCACCCGACGGCGCTCAGTGGCGGCAGTGCCACCTCGGGCGGGGGGCCGGGGGGCGCGGGTTCGTCCGTGATCGAACGGGTGGTGTCCGGGGGTGTGGTCACGTCAGATCACCGGCTCGAACCCGGTCACGAAGCCCTGCAGGCGCGCCATCAGGGCGAACCAGGCACCACTGGCGAGCAGGACGCCGACCGTCACGAGCATGGCGCCGCCGATCCGGGTGACGAGCACCCGGCGCCGGCGGACGGCGTCGATGGCGCCGAGCGCGCGCCGGTAGGCGAGCGCGACGAGCAGGAACGGGACGCCCAGCCCGACGCAGTAGGCGGTGGCGAGGAGGGCGCCGCGGGCAGGGTTCCCGCCGATGCCCGCGAGGGCCTCGACGGCGGCGAGCGTCGGGCCGGTGCAGGCGGTCCATCCGAGGCCGAAAGCCGCGCCGAGCAGGGGGGCGCCGGCCAGCCCGGCACTGGGGCGCAGGTCGAGCCGGCGCTCCCCGCCGAGCAGCGGGACGACGCCCAGGTACACCAGCCCGAGGACGACGGTCAGCACGCCGAGCACGCGCGCCAGCGCCTGGCTGTGCTCCTGCAGGGCGTAGCCGACAGCGCCGGCGGCCCAGCCGAGCGCCACGTAGACGGCGGTGAACCCGGCCACGAACAGCGCGGCCCCGGCCAGCAGCCGGCCGCGGCGCTGCTGCTCCAGGTCGACCCCGGACAGGCCCGTGACGTACCCGAGGTAGCCGGGGACGAGCGGCAGCACGCAGGGCGATAGGAACGACACCAGGCCCGCCGCGGCGGCGATCGGCACGGCGAGCAGCAGCGACCCGTCCAGCACCGTCTGCCCGACGCCCCCGGAGGTCACTGACGGGATCACTGTGCCGGCACCTTGCCGGACAGGACGTCGTCGACGAGGTCGACGAGGGTGTCCTTGGTGGTCGCGCCGCTGATCCGGGCCGCGATGCGGCCCTGCGCGTCGACGACGACGGTGGACGGCACGGCGTTCGCGGCGACCACGCCGCGCAGCGCGAGCAGGTACTGGGTGGAGTCGAACAGGCTGGGGTAGGTGATCCCGTAGGTACGCTCGAAGGCCGCCGCCCTCGCCCGGTTCCCGTCCTCGCGGATGTTGATGCCGAGGAACTTCACGCCCTTGGGCGCGAGGGCCTGCGACGCCGCCTGCAGCGCGGGCGCCTCCTTCTGGCAGGGCCCGCACCACGAACCCCACACGTTCAGGACGACGACGTCGCCGCGGTAGCTCGCGAGGTCGACCTGTTGCCCGTCGACGGTCGCGCCTCGCAGGTCGCCGGGTGCCTTGCGCTGGTCGGGCGCGAGGATCGTGATGCTCCCGTCACCGGCCTGGTAGTTCTGGCCGGTCACGGCGTTGCCGCTGCTCGTCGAGCAGGCAGCCAATGCCGCCAGAACGGCGCCGGTGCCGGCGGCGAGCACCGGGAGACGCCGGCGTCGGGCGCTCGGGCTCATGCGCCGGGCACCGTGCTCGCGGCCGCCAGCAGGTCGGCCGCCGGCTCCGCGTAGCTCAGGGACACGAGCTTGTCGCCCGCGTAGGTGAACGACGTGACGGAGGCCAACGAGCACTCACGCCGGCGCGGGTCGTGCCAGAGGCGCCGGTGCTCGGCGGAGAGCCGGGCGATCCAGATCGGCAGCTGGTGGCTGACCAGGACGGCCTCGTGCCCCCGGGCGGCCTCGCGCGCCACCTCGGCGGCGGCGTGCATGCGGAGCGCGACCCGGGTGTACGGCTCCCCCCACGACGGCAGGAAGGGGTTGCGCAGGTGCCACCACGCCCGGGGGGACCGCAGCGCGCCGTCGCCGACACCCACCGAGCGCCCCTCGAAGACGTTCTCGGACTCGATCAGACGCTCGTCGATCACCACCGGGAGCTCGAGGACGGCGGCGATCGGGGCCGCGGTCTGGCGGGCGCGTTCCAGCGGCGACGAGACGACGCGGACGACGTCGCGCCCCGCGAACCACTGCGCGGCCCGCTCCGCCATGCGCTCGCCCAGGTCGGACAGCCGGTAGCCGGGCAGCCGGCCGTAGAGGACCTTCTCGGGATTGTCGACCTCGCCGTGCCGCAGGAAGTGGACGACGGTGCGCTCGCTCACCGGCCGGCACCCCCGGTGGCCGCCGCGGCGGCCGCGGCTGCTGCGGCCGGCAGAGCGCCGAGCACTCGCTCGAGCGCCGCGTCGTCGTGGGCGGCGGAGAGGAACCACGACTCGAACGCGCTCGGTGGCAGGTACACGCCGCGGTCGAGCATCGCGTGGAAGAACGCCCGGAAGGCGGCCAGGTCCTGCCGGCGGGCGCCGTCGTAGTCGCGGACCGGGCCACCGGCACCGGCATCGGCACCGGCACCGGCACCGTCACCGGCGAAGAAGACGCTGAACATCGAGCCCGCGAACTGGACGACGTGCGGGACACCGGCTGCCTCGAGGGCGCCCGATGCCGCGTCGGCGACGGTGCGGGCGGCGGCGTCGACCCGGGCGTACACATCCGGGGTGCAGGCGCGCAGAGTGGCGAGACCCGCGGCCGTCGCGACCGGGTTCCCGCTGAGGGTGCCCGCCTGGTAGACGGGACCCTCGGGTGCGAGCGCGGCCATCACGTCGCCGCGGCCGCCGAAGGCCGCCGCGGGGAAGCCGCCGCCCATGACCTTCCCGAAGGTGAAGAGGTCCGGCGCGACGCCCTCCAGGCCGTACCAGCCGGCGCCGGAGACGCGGAACCCCGTCATCACCTCGTCGCTGATCAGGAGGGCGCCGTGCTCGGCGGTGATTCGGCGCAGCTCCTCGGTGAAACCGCGAACGGGCGGCACCACCCCCATGTTGCCGGCGGCGGCCTCGGTGATCAGGCACGCGATCCGGTCGCCGTGCTCGGCGAACGCGGCCTCGACGGCAGCGACGTCGTTGTACGGGAGCACGATCGTGTCGGCCGCGGCCGCGCCGGTGACGCCGGGGGTGTCGGGCAGGGCGAACGTGGCGACGCCGCTGCCGGCGGAGGCCAGCAGGGCGTCCACGTGCCCGTGGTAGTGGCCGGCGAACTTCACCACGGCCGGCCGCCCCGTGAAGCCCCGGGCGAGCCGGACGGCGCTCATGGTCGCCTCGGTTCCCGAGCTCACCAGCCGGACCCGTTCGACAGGAGCCACGCGACGCGAGATCTCCTCCGCGAGCAGCACCTCGTTCTCGGTCGGCGTCCCGAAGGAGAACCCGTTCGCCGCTGCACGGGTCACCGCCTCGACGACGGGCGGGTGCGCGTGTCCGAGGATCATCGGGCCCCACGAGCAGACGAGGTCGACGTACTCACGGCCGTCGGCGTCGTAGAGGTACGGCCCGTGCCCGCGTGCCATGAAGCGAGGCGTTCCGCCCACGGCACGGAAGGCGCGGACAGGCGAGTTGACCCCTCCCGGCGTGACGGCGCGGGCACGCTCGAACAGCGCGGCGGAGGCGGGTGCCTCGCCGGGGTAGGTCGTTCCCGGGCCGCCGAAGGCTTCCGAGGTCACCGCGGAGGTGGAGCTCACGGCCCCAGTGTCGCAAGCGGACCTGTGTGCCTCGTAACTGGGCGGCGCTGCCGTGACGGACGTCCCTCGAGAGGTGCGACGAGGCCGCCGCGACAACGACTGCGGCGTTGAACATCACGGGGGACACAACCGTGCGACAGGCGCACGGTTGTGTCCCGCGTGATGTTCAACGTCGGGCGCGGGGCTAGGCGTCAGGACACGCAGAGACAGAACGGGTGGCCGGCGGGGTCGAGGAAGACACGGAACGTCGTCCCCGGCTGGTGCTCGTGCTTGGTGGCGCCGAGCTTCAGCACCTCGGCCTCGGCGGCGTCGAGGTCGTCGACGTTCACGTCGATGTGCATCTGCTGCGGCACCTCCTGGCCCGGCCAGCGCGGCGCGGTGTACTCCTCGACCTTCTGGAAGCCGATGGAGTCGCCGTAGTCCGCCTTGACCTCGGCCCAGTCCGGGGACGCCTCGACCTTCCAGTCGAGCAGGGCGCCGTAGAACCTGGCGAGGACCTCCGGGTCGGGGCAGTCGAGGACGACGGTGGGAAAGCGTGCGATAGCCATGCCGGACACCGTAGAGCGGGTTCCGGACGATCTGCGTCCGGGAGGTGTCAGCAGCCGCGGAGTTGCTCGCGCACCTTCGCCAGAGCCGTGCCGAGACCCTCGACGTCCCCCGGCGTCAGGGGGTCGAACAGAACGGTCCGCACCATCGCCACGTGACCCGGCGCGGCGCTCTCGAGCCGGGCGAAGCCGGCGTCCGTCAGCACGCACAGCACGCCGCGGCCGTCGTCCACGCAGGCCTCGCGGTACACCAGGCGGCGCTCCTCCATCCGTCCCACGGTGTGGGTGATCCGGCTCCTGGAGCTGACCACGCGGTCGGCGAGCTCGGACATCCGCAGCCGCCGGTCGGGCGCCTCGGACAGCTGGACGAGGATCTCGTACTCCGCCAGCGACATCCCGGCCTCGTCCGACAGCTGCCGGTTCAGCTGCTCGAAGAGCAGCCTGGACACGTCGAGGAAGGCCCGCCACACCGCCTGCTCGTCAGGGTCCAGCCAGCGTGGGGCCGTCGGCTGCTCGGTCGACTCAGCGACCGGCGACGGCACGGTCCCAGTCATCGGCCCAGCCATCCGGCAGCCTCGGCCGCCCAGTACGTGCAGATGACCGAGGCGCCGGCCCGGCGGATCGAGGTCAGCGTCTCGAGCACGGTCCGCTCGCGGTCGATCCAGCCCTGCGCGGCGGCCGCCTCGACCATCGCGTACTCCCCCGACACCTGGTATGCGGCGACCGGCACGTCGACCGCGGCCCGGACCGCGGCGACGACGTCCAGGTACCCGACGGCGGGCTTCACCATCACGATGTCGGCGCCCTCGGCGACGTCGAGGGCCACCTCGCGCAGCGACTCGCGGCCGTTCGCGGGGTCCTGCTGGTAGGTGCGGCGGTCGCCGACCAGCGACGACTCGACGGCCTCCCGGAAGGGCCCGAAGAACGCCGAGGCGTACTTCACCGCGTAGGCGAGGATCCCCACGTCAACCCGGCCGCCCGCGTCGAGGGCGGTGCGCACGGCCGCGACCTGCCCGTCCATCATCCCGCTGGTCCCCACCAGGTGGGCGCCGGCGGACGCGAGCGAGAGCCCCATCTCCGCGTACCGCACGAGCGTCACGTCGTTGTCGACGGACCCGTCGGGCCCGAGCACCCCGCAGTGCCCGTGGTCGGTGAACTCATCCAGGCAGAGGTCCGCCATCACGACGATCTCGTCGCCGACCTCGGCGCGCACGTCGGCGACCGCGACGTTCAGGACGCCGTCGGGGTCGGTGGCCCCGGACCCCACCGGGTCCTTGGCGGCGGGGATGCCGAAGAGCATCACGCCGCCCAGCCCCAGGGACGCCGCCTCCGCGGCCGCCTTGCGCAGGGTGTCCCGGCTGTGCTGGACGACGCCCGGCATCGACCGGATCGGCGTCGCCTCGGCGGCGCCCTCCTTGACGAACATCGGCAGCACGAGGTCCGCAGGGTGCAGCCGGTGCTCCGCGACGAGCCGGCGCATCGCGGCCGTCGAGCGCAGCCGGCGCGGCCGGACGACGGGCGAGCTCACTTCGCGGTCCGGCGTGCCGCACCCTTGCGCTGGCTCGGCCGGACGACCGGCTCGCCCGCCTCGGCGGCGGAGAGCCGGAGCCCGGCGCCGTACTCGGCGAGCGCCAGCACGAGGGCGTCGACGCTCGGCTCGGCCGCCAGGACGTCGACGCGCAGGCCGTGCTCCTCGGCCGTCTTCGCCGTCGCCGGCCCGATGCAGGCGACCACAGTGGTCGCGTGCGGCTTGCCGGCGATCCCGACCAGGTTCCGGACGGTCGAGCTGGACGTGAAGACGACGGCGTCGAACCTGCCGCTCTTGATCGCCTCCCGGACCTCTGCGGGCGGCGGCGCCGCTCGCACCGTCCGGTAGGCGGTGACGTCGTCGACCTCCCAGCCACCGGCCTGCAGGCCGGCGACCAGGGTGTCCGTCGCGATGTCGGCGCGCGGCAGGAAGACCCGGTTGATCGGGTCGAGCACCTCGTCGAACGGCGGCCAGATCTCGAGCAGCCCCTGCGCGGACTGCTCCGTGTCCCCGGAGGGCACCAGGTCGGGCTCGATGCCCCACTCGCGCAGCGCGGCGGCGGTGACGCCCCCGACCGCGGCGACCTTCAGGCCGGCGAACGCGCGGGCGTCCAGCCCGAACTCCTGGAACTTCTCGCGGATCGCGCGGACGGCGTTCACCGAGGTGAAGCCGATCCATTCGTAGCGACCGGTGACGAGGCCCTTGACGGCCTTCTCGATCTGGTGCGGGGTCCGCGGCGGCTCGACCGAGATGGTCGGCACGACGTCGGCCACGGCGCCGTGCTCAGCGAGTCGCGCGACGAGGGACCCGGCCTGCTCCTTGGTCCGCGGCACGAGCACCCGCCAGCCGAACAGCGGCTTGGACTCGAACCACGACCCGGCGTCATGCAGGGCCACGGCCTCGCCGACGACGGCCGCCACCGGGCTCTCCAGCCGCGCGGTCGTCAGGGCCTCGGCGAGGTCGCCGAGCGGAGCGCGAACGGTCCGCTGGCGCACCGTCGTACCGGCGGACGTGACGGCGGCAGGCGTCTGCGGGTCGGCCCCGGCGCCGAGCAGGCCAGCAGCGGCAGTGAGGACGTCCTCGACGCGGTCGAGCACGACCAGGGTGTCGTCCTTGGCCGTGTACCGGGACCAGTCGACGCGGCCACCGTGCGGGTGCACGACGGAGATGCCGGACACCCCGGCGGGCGTCAACGGGATGCCGGCGTAGGCGGGGACGGCCGTGGCCGCCGTCACCCCGGGGACGACCTCGAACGGGACGTCCTCCTTGCGGCAGGCCGCGATCTCCTCGGCGAGACCGGTGAACATGACCGGGTCGCCGTCCATCAGCCGGACGACCTGACGGCCGCCGCGGGCGGCCTTCACCACGATCTTGGCGCGGCTCGCGCGGGTGAGGGGCTGGCCGTCCTCGCCGAAGCTCGCGTCGAGGACCTCGACGTCTGCGCGGCAGTAGGCGGCCAGCAGTGCCTCGCGGCCCGGCTGGTCGGCGATGACGACGTCCGCGGCGCGGAGGCGGTCGACGGCGCGGAGCGTCAGCAGGGCCTCGTCACCGGGGCCGGCACCGACGAAAGCGACCTCGCCGGCCGGCCCAGTGCGGGCCGCGGCGTCGCGGGTGCGGGGGGAACTCACTGGTCACCTTCTCTGGTGGTGCTGGGCGTGGTGCGGGTCTCGGCCGGCGCCGTCCGGGGCGCTGTCTCGGGGGCTGTCTCGGCGGGGTCGATGGTGGTAGGCGAGTTGGTCGACGATCGCCGCGTGGTCAGGGCCGCCGCGCCGTCCTCGACGAGCAGGGCGGCCAGGGCGTTCCCCAGGGCCTCGGGGTCGTCGACCGGCCCGGTGAGGGAGCGTCGCAGCGACACCGAGCCGTCGACGGCGGCAACGACGGCGCGGACCGAGAGTTCCGCTCCGTCGTCACCGTCCACCACTTCTGCCAACGCTCCGAGGGGGGCTGCGCATCCCGCTTCGAGGGCCGCCAGCACACGCCGTTCGACCGTGACCGCGGCACGGGTGGCCGGGTCGTCGAGAGGGCGGACGGCGGCGAGGACGGCGAGGTCGTGCCCGTCTCGGGCGCTGCGGCTCGGGCCGGCGGGGCCGGGATCGCGGCACTCGACGGCGAGGGCGCCCTGACCGGGCGCGGGCAGCATCAGCAGCGGATCGAGCACCTCGCTCGCCTCGTCCTCGCGGCCCAGGCGCAGGAGGCCGGCCCGGGCGAGGACGACCCCGTCCAGCCGTCCGTCGGCGACCGACCGCAGCCGGGTGTCCACGTTGCCACGCAGGTCGACGACCTCCAGGCCGAGGCCGAGGCCGCGCAGCTGCGCCGCGCGACGCGGGGAGCCGGTGCCGATCGTGCTGCCGGCAGGCAGTTCGGCGAGTGTGAGACCGTCCCGGGCGACGAGCACGTCGCGCGGGTCCTCGCGGGGCGGGAGGGCGGCGACGACGACCCCGGGCTCCGGCGCGGTCGGCAAGTCCTTCAGTGAGTGCACCGCCACGTCGATCTCGCCCGCGAGCAGGGCGCGGCGCAGCCGGTTCACGAACACCCCGACGCCCCCGAACGACGCCAGCGGCGCCGACGACGTGTCGCCGTCCGTGACCAGCTCGACGAGTTCGGCGCGCACGGGGCGGCCGGCGTCGGCCGCCGCCTTCTCGACGCGGTCCGCCACCCAGCGGGCCTGCGCCACCGCGAGGCGGCTGCGCCTGGTGCCGATCCGCAGCACGGGCACGGTGAGGTCGCTCACGCCGCACCTCCCCGCCGGAGGGCAGGCACGGGCCCGACCCCCGTGCTGTCGAGATCGAACAGCTCGCGCAACGCGTCGGCGTACACGGCTCCGCCGGGTGCGTCGGCCAGCTCCTTCACGCGCACGGTGGGCGTGTGCAGGAGCTTCTCGACGACGCGGTGGACCGTGCGCTCGAGCTCGCCGCGCACGACCGGGTCGATGTCCCCGACCCGGCTCTCGAGCCGGGCGAGCTCGGACTCGACGACGGCCCGGGCCCGGGCCCGCAGAGCGACCACGGTGGGCGCGACCGTCTCGGCCCGGCGGGCGGTCAGGTATGCGGCGACCTCCTGCGCGACGATGGCGCCCGCCTGCTCGACGGCACTGCGGGCCTCGCCGGCTCCGGCGGCCCCGGCCCGCCCGCCCAGCTCGCGGCCGAGGACGTCCAGATCGAGCACCGTGATCCCCGGGACGTCGGCCGCGGCGGGGTCGACGTCCCGGGGCAGGGCGAGATCGACGTAGACCTGGGGCCCCTCGGCACTGACCGCGCGGGCGGCTGCCGCGGCGCTGACGAGCGACGCGGGGATCACGTGCCCCACCGCGCCCGTGCAGGACACGACGACGTCCGCGGCGGCCAGGGCGGCGGGCAGCTCGGCGATGGCGACCACGTGCGCGCCGGCCGGCTCCGCCAGGCGCAGGGCCCGCTCACGGGTCCGGTTGGCGAGGGTCAGCCGGCGCACGCCCTCCCGCTGCATGCTCGCCACCACCAGGCCGCTCATGGTGCCGGCGCCCACGACGAGCACCCGGGCATCCCCGAGCGGGCCGGCGATCCCGGCAGCGGCATCCAGCGCGGCCTCGACCAGGGAGCGCCCCGCCCGGTCCAGCCCGGTCTCGGTGTGCGCGCGCTTGCCGACGTGCAGGCTGCGCTGCAGCAGGCCGGCGAGCACGTGTCCGGTGGATCCGGCGGCCTGGCCGGCGCGCAGCGCGGCGCGCACCTGTCCCAGGATCTGCTGCTCGCCGACGGCCATCGACTCCAGGCCGCAGGCGACGGCGAAGAGGTGCGCCACCGCCGCCGTCTCGTAGTGGACGTAGAGGTGCCCGGTGAGCTCGTCGACGTCGACCCCCGCGACAGCCGCGAGCGCCTCGCAGACGTCGTCCACGCCGCCGTGGAACGTGGCGACCTCCGCGTACACCTCCAGGCGGTTGCAGGTGGAGAGCACCAGCGCCTCGGTGACGTGCGGTCGCGCCACCAGGTCGGCCTCGAGCGCGCGGGCGGAGGCGTCGTCGAGGGCGACCCGTTCGAGGAACGCGATGGGCGCCGTGCGGTGCGACAGGCCGACGACGAGCTCGCTCACGGCAGCGCCTCCGCGGTGTCGTCGAGCGCGAGCGGGACGCCGTCCGCATCGTCGAGCGCGAGGGCTCGCCGTCCGTGTCGCCCGGCGTGCCCTCGCCCGGATCGAGGTGAGCCGGGTCGCGACCCGCCGCTGCTCGTGGAAGGCGAGGATCTGCAGCTCGGTGGACAGGTCGACCTTGCGGACCATGACCCCCTCGGGGACGTCCAGCACGCACGGCGCGAAGTTCAGGACGCTGCGTCACGCCGGCTGCGACCAGCCGGTCGCACACCTCCTGCGCGGACTCGGCCGGGCGTGGCGAGGACGCCGATGTGCACCTCGCACTCGCGCACGACGCGCTCGAGGTCCTCGACGGGCAGGACGTCGAGCCCGCCGACCGCTCGCCCACACGGCGCGGGTCCGCGTCGAGCAGCGCGGCGACGCGTGAAACCGCGGGAGGCGAAGCCGCCGTAGTTGGCCAGGGCGTGGCCGAGGTTGCCGATGCCGACGATGACGACGCGCCAGTCCTGGGTCAGGCCGAGCTCGCGGGAGATCTGGTAGACGAGGTAGTCGACGTCGTAACCGACGCCGCGGGTGCCGTAGGAGCCCAGGTGGGACAGGTCCTTGCGCAGCTTGGCGGAGTTGACGCCGGCGGCGGCCGCGAGCGCCTCGGACGAGACCGTCGTCGACGCCCTCGGCCGCGAGCGCGGTCAGGGCCCGCAGGTAGACCGGAAGGCGCGCGACGGTCGCGTCCGGGATCCCGTGCCGCGCCGGCGGGCCTGCCGGACCATCCGGGCCGGGCGGGGGGTCGATGCACGAGGGCGCCGACTCCTTGAGGAGAGGAGGTGGTACAAGGGTCCGTCGAAGGCGGGACCAGCGTAGGCACTTGTGAACGGATGCACAAAGTTGACGTAGGCCGTCGAGACAGTGCTTTGTAGCATCTCCCTCAGGCGGCTCTTAGCCTGCGTGCGACCCGGGCTCTCAGCGCCGGCGGAACCACGAGCGGCGGCCCTGCAGGGCCGCCCGGAGCCTCGACTCGTCGACCCGGTAGAAGTCGTGCTGCTCGCCGTCGACCAGGACGACCGGGATCAGCTCGGCGTACTGCTCGCGCAGGCCGTCGTCGTCGAGGATCGACAGCTCCTGCCAGCCCGCGCCGGTGTCGGCCGCGACCCGTTCGACCACCACCGCGGGCGTCGTCGCACAGGTGACAGCCAGGCTTGCCGATCAAGGTGATCCGGGCCACGCGGCCAAGCCTAGGACCCGCCCGGGCGGCCTGGATACAGTGGCCGCATGCCCGCTGCCGACGACGAGCTCACGCCGTCGTCGCAGGACCCGGAGGTCGCCCGCGCCACCGGCGAGGCCGCGGCCCGAGCCACCTCCACCGCGCTGGCGGCGCCGCCGGACCCGACCGCGCGGCGCGTTCTTCGACGTCGACAACACCGTCATGCGCGGGGCGTCGATCTTCCACCTCGCCCGCGGGCTGTACGCGCGGGACTTCTTCTCGCTGCGCGACATCGCCGGCTTCGCCTGGCAGCAGCTGTCCTTCATCGCCCGCGGCGAGAACCTCGAGCACATCGACCAGATCCAGGCCAAGGCGCTCGGCTTCATCGCCGGGCACTCGGTCGCCGAGCTGCGCGCCGTCGGCGAGGAGGTCTTCGACGAGATCATGGCCACGAAGATCTGGCCCGGCACGAAGGCGCTGGCCCAGATGCACCTGGACGCCGGGCAGCGGGTGTGGCTGGTGACGGCGACGCCGGTCGAGGTCGCGGAGGTCATCGCCCACCGGCTCGGCCTCACCGGCGCCCTCGGCACCGTCGCCGAGCACGTGGACGGCGTCTACACCGGTCGGCTCGTCGGGTCGCTGCTGCACGGGCCCGGCCAAGGTCGAGGCGGTGCGGGCGCTCGCCGAGCGCGAGGGTCTGGACCTGGCGCGCTGCTCGGCGTACTGCGACTCCGCCAACGACATCCCGATGCTCTCCCTCGTCGGGAACCCGTGCGCGATCAACCCCGACACGGACGCTGCGCGGCCATGCGAAGGCGCACGGCTGGCGGGTGCGGGACTACCGCACCGGCCGCAAGGCGGCGCGAGTGGGGGTCCCGGTGGCGGCCGGCGCCGGCGCGCTCGCGGGCGCCGTGATGGGTGCGACGGCGGCGAACCGCCGGATCCGGGCCCCCAAGCGCTGAGCGAGGTGGACATACCCGACCCTCGTGCCTGATCCTGCCCGGGACGCGGACGCAGCGTGCGATACGGCACGGAGGATGCAGGTTGCAGACAGGGCCGCCCTGACCTCGATCCACTCCGCGGGGGATCGTGCACCGTGACCTCAAGCCCGGCAACGTCATGCTCTCCCCGTTCGGCCCCCGGGTCATCGACTTCGGCATCGCCCGGCCCTGGACGCCACCACCGCACTCACCCAGACCGGCGCCCGCACGGCGAGGCCGATCCGGTGGCGGCGAACGCCGAGCCCGACGGGTCGGACAACCCCGCCGGGCGGGCGAAGAACAGACGCGTCAGCATCTCGTTCAGCCGGTGAACGGCCGTGGGCGGCTCAGAAGAACACGGATCAGAAGAACACGGATCAGAAGAACACGGAGCGGCGCTGCACGAGCAGGGCGTAGAGCGTCTGCTGGATCGTCTGCCGCACCTGGTCGGTGAGGTCGAAGACGAGCATCGGGTCTTCCGCGGCGTGCTCGGCGTACTCGTCGGTGGGCACCGGCGCGCCGAACTCGATGAGCCACTTGCTCGGAAGCGGGACAGCCCGAGCGGGCCGAGCCACGGCCAGGTCGGCGTGATCGGCGCGTACGGCAGGCCGAGCAGCCGGGCCACGGTCGGCATGTTGCCGAGGATCGGGTAGATCTCCTCCGCGCCGACGATCGCGCACGGCACGATCGGCGTCCGGGTGCGCAGGGCGGCCGAGACGAAGCCGCCGCGGCCGAACCGCTGCAGCTTGTACCGCTCGCTGAAGGGCTTGCCGATGCCCTTGAAGCCCTCGGGCCACACGCCGACGAGCTCGCCGCGCGGCGAGCAGCCGCTCGGCGTCGGCGTTGCTCGCGAGCGTCGCGCCGCTCTTGCGGGCCAGCTCGCCGAGGAAGGGCGACTGGAAGACGAGGTCGGCACCCAGCATCCGCAGGAGCCGGTGGTGCGGGTGCTCGTCGTGGACGGCGATCGACGTCATCAGCGAGTCGATCGCGATCGCGCCCGGAGTGGTTGGCGACGACGAGCGCGCCGCCTTCGTCGGGGATGTTCTCGATGCCGCGGACCTCGACCCGGAACCACCGCTGGTACAGCGGGCGCGCGAGCGCCATGAGCACGGTGTCGGTGAGCTCGGGGTCGAAGCCGAAGTCGTCGACCTCGAACTCGCCGGTCAGGCGCCGGCGCAGGAAGGCCAGGACGTCGGCCAGCTTCTCCTCCAGCTCCCCGGAGGCGGACCCGGCGTCCGGGGACGGTGCCGGACCGGCGCTCCTCGCCGGGCGTGCTCCCTCGACGAGCGCGTCGGCCAGCACGTCGGCCAAGGCCTCGCCGGCGTCCTGGCGCGGCGTGGGCGACGGCGAGGAGCCGCTCGGCGGCGCTGCTCACGAGGCCTCCCCGGTCGGGACGAGACCTCGCAGCGCGCAGCGAGGAGCCGCTCCTCGGCCGACTGCACGACGTCCGGCGAGAGGGGTCCGTGCAGCCGGCGTCCGCGGACGAAGTCGGCGAAGGCCTCCCGGGTCGTGTACGCGGGGCTCGAGGCCGAGGTCGCAGCGCATCCGGGTGGTGTCGAGGCCGCGGCCGTAGGAGAGGAACCGGATCTGGTCGGGGCTGAAGTCGGTGAGGCCGGTGCGGCGGAACAGCGTGTTCGCGACGCCGGAGAGCGCCGGCGGCACCGGGCAGCGCCGGCCGGCCGGCGAGCCGGCGCGGCCTGCGACAGCATCAGGACGCCGTCGCCGGCGACGTTGACGATGCCGGTCGTCGGGCCCGTCGTGGCGAGCCGGAGGGCCTCGACGGCCGTCGTCCTCGTGCACGAACTGGAGCCGGCCGTCGAAGCCCAGCACGGTCGGGACGACGGGCAGGCTGAAGTAGTCGGTGAGGGCGGTGCGGATGTTCGGGCCGATGAAGTTCGCGAAGCGCAGCATCGCGACGTCGACGTCGGGACGGCGCCGGGAGAACCCGCGGACGTACCCCTCGACCTCGACCGAGTCCTTGCCCCAGCCGCCCCGCGGCAGGACCTTGGCGCCGGTGTCCTCGGTGAAGAGCGCCGGGTCCCGCGGGCTGGAGCCGTAGACCCCGGCGGTCGACTTCACGACGAGGCGGCGGACCGTCGGAGCCTTCTGGCAGGCCGCCAGCAGCTGCATCGTGCCGATGACGTTGATCTCTTTCATCGAGACCCGGCCGCCGCCCTGGCGGGGCGTGGCGATGACGTTCATGTGCACGACGGTGTCGACTCCGGCCCGCGCGATGACCTTCGCGATGACAGGGTTGCGGATGTCGGCGCGGACGAAGTCCGCCGACCCGATCTCGTGGGGCGGCGGGACGACGTCGACGCCGATGACGCGCTCGATCCCCGGCTGCGGACGTCAGGATGTCGGCGAAGCGGCCACCGAGATACCGGGACACCCCGGTGACCAGCACGACGCGTGCCATCGGCTCCCCCTGGGGGCTGCTCGCTGCGGAACGGTGCGGGCGGGCCGCGCGGACGGCCACGCCCTAGAAGGGCGGGCGCCCGCGGCGCGTCACTTCTTGTTGCGGCGCTGGTGACGCGTCTTGCGCAGCAGCTTGCGGTGCTTCTTCTTGGCCATCCGCTTGCGGCGCTTCTTGATGACGGAGCCCACGTGTCCTCGCAGTCGGTGCAGTCGGGTAGTCGTTCGGTTCCTACCGGAGCCTACCCGGCGCAGCGATGGGGGACGTCCCGGCGGTCGGCCACGGCCGCGATCAGGCTGCCCGATGCGCTGTCAGGCGGTGTCGACGGCGCCCTCGACGTAGGAGTGCTGCAGATAGTCGTGCACGGCCTGCTCGGGCACCCGGAAGGACCGGCCCACCCGGACCGCCGGCAGCTCCGCGCCGTGGACGAGCCGGTACACCGTCATCTTCGACACGCGCATGATCGTGGCCACCTCGGCCACCGTCAGGAAGCGCACGTCCTTGAACTCGCCTGCCATGCCACACCAGCCCCTACCACTCCGGGAGACCGGTCCCCCACCGGTGGTCTCCGCCTGGCACTCCTCGCCACCCTAGGGGTAGGTGTGACGAGAGTGAAAGCCCTTCGCAGTAGTTGCCGGGGCGACTCCCGTGACGGGCGGCCGCCTCGCCCGGATATGCCCCGACCCTCGGGCGGCAACCGCAACCGAGAGGTCACGGGTCGCGGCGGAACAGGACGGTGCCCGCGACGAGGACGGCGACAGCGGCGAGCAGATCGGAGACGGTGAGGCCGTGGTTCTCCGAGAAGGTGAGCAGGACGGGACCCTCGAGGGATCCGTTGAACAGCACCCACGCGGCGCTCATCGGAAGCAGGAGGACAGCGCCGACCCGGCGTCCCCGCCCCCGCAGGCGAAGGACTGCGAGCAGCAGCCCCACGAGGAGGATGAGCAGGACGACAGGCACGATCCCGGAGGAGGTGGCCTCGCTGCGCACGCCTCAATCGAACCAGGGGTCGAGGCCGTGCAGCGGGAAGACTGCGCGACGGGTGGCCATGACGGCACGGTCGACTGCGTCCGCAGGATCGTGCCCTCGCGACCACGGGACGTACTGGGCCGGCCGCCCGTCCGTGAACCGGCCGGGGCCCGGCCGGCCGATCCGCTCCCCCACGTACTCGAGCCAGCCGCCGGGCAGCGGCGCCTTCGGGTCCAGGGGACGGTGCTGGGCGATGGCGACGAGGTGCGCCCACGCGCGCGGGACGACGTCGACGACCTCGTACCCGCCGCCGCCGAGCGCGAGCCACTGGCCGCCCGCGAACTCGTGCGCGAGGTCGTGCAGGGCCGCGTAGGAGGCGCGCTGCGCGTCGAGGGAGAGCGCCATGTGGGCCAAGGGGTCGAGCGCGTGCGAGTCGCAGCCGTGCTGGGTGACCAGCGCGTCGGGTTCGAACGCGCGCAGCAGCGGCGGCACGACCGCGTGGAAGGCGCGCAGCCAGCCGGCGTCCCCCGTGCCGGGCGGGAAGGCGACGTTGACGGCGCAGCCCTGGGCGTCCCGGCCGCCCACGTCGTTCGGGGACCCGGTGCCGGGGAACAGCACGCGGCCCGTCTCGTGCAGTGAGATCGTCAGCACGGACGGGTCGTCCCAGAAGATGCGCTCGACGCCGTCGCCGTGATGGACGTCGACGTCGACGTAGGCGACCCGGCGTGCCCCTGCCTCGCGCAGGGTGCGGATCGCGAGCGCCGCGTCGTTGTAGACGCAGAACCCGCTGGCCCGCGCCGGCATGGCATGGTGCAGCCCGCCCGCGAAGTTCACCGCGTGCGAAGCCGCACCCTGCCGGAGGGCGAGCGCCATCGCCCGGCTGCTGCCGGCGATCGCGGCGCTGGCGTCGTGCATGCCCTCGAAGACGGGCACGTCCTCGCTGCCGAGCCCGTGAGCGGGCGCCGGGCCCGCCCCCGGGGCAGATGCTGCCCGGACGGCGGCGACGTAGGCCGGGTCGTGCACGAGGTGCAGGTCGTCGTCCGAGGCCGTGGTGGCGGGGACGACCGCGACGTCGGGGTGCGTCAGCAGGCCGACCTCGCGCATCAGGCGCGCGGCCAGATCGAGCCGGATCGGCGCCATCGGATGCCCGGGCCCGAAGTCGTAGGCCAGGAAGGCCTCGTCCCAGACCAGCCGCAGCGCCTCCATGCCGTCACCGTAGCCATTCGCACCCCGCTCGCCCGATCGGGGACTCCGCAGCCGGGCCGGCGTCCCCCGTGAGCGTGGAGTCCGGTGTGGACGCGAGCATGGCGGTTCCGGGTCGAATAGCGACCCGCGGGCTCCACGCTCACGGACACGGCCGGTTCCACGATCAGAAGCCGGGAAGCAGCCCCGACAGACGAGATCAGTGGTCAGGCGGACCCGCTGGACAGCTCCCTCGAGCGATCCCGGGCCGCCTCCATCGCGGTGAGGAACGCGGCGCGCACCTTGTGGTCCTCGAGCTGCCGCAAGGCGGCCACCGTCGTGCCCGCGGGGCTGCTCACCTGCTCACGCAGGACGGTGGGGTGCTGGCCGGTCTCCTTGAGCATCGTGGCGGCGCCGTACAGGGTCTGGACGACCAGCTCGGTGGACGTCGACCGTGGCAGCCCGAGCAGGACGCCGGCCTCGATCATGGCCTCGACCACGTAGAAGATGTAGGCCGGCCCGGAGCCGCTGATGGCGGTCACCGCGTCCTGGTGGTACTCCGGCACCTGCACGACCTTGCCGGTGGCCTCGAGCAGGGCGCGGGCCCGGGCGAGGTGCGCGTCGTCGCAGTGCGTCCCCGGGCTGATCGCCGCCATGCCCTGGTCGACGAGCGCGGGCGTGTTCGGCATCACCCGCACGACCGCGGTCCCCTCGGGCAGCCGCTCCTCGACGAAGGCGGTCGTGATGCCCGCCGCGATGCAGACGATCAGTGCGCCCGGACGCACGGCGGCTGCGATCTCGGCGAGCAGCCCGCCGATGTCCTGCGGCTTGACGACGAGGACGACCGTGTCGCAGGACGACGCCGCCTCGGTGTTCGTCGTCGTGGGGACGTGGTACCGCTCGGCGAGCTCCGCGGCCCGCTCGGGACGCCGCTCACTGAGGAGAACCTCTTTCGGCTCCCAGCCCGCCCGCAGCAGGCCGGAGACGAGGGTCTCGCCCATCACGCCACCGCCGAGGATGGCCACGGTCTCGGCCACGTCAGCCCCTGCTCATGAGCGAGCGCAGGAAGAACGTCACGTTGGCGGGCCGTTCGGCGAGGCGGCGCATCGAGGTAGCCGTACCACTCCGCGCCGTAGGGCACGTAGACGCGCACCGTCTCGCCGTCGGACGCGAGCCGGCGCTGCTCCTCCGGCCGGATGCCGTAGAGCATCTGGTACTCGTGATCGGCGGGAGTGCGCTTGTGCCGGACGGCTAGCGCGCCGGCGATGTCGATGATGCGCGGGTCGTGCGAGGCGACCATCGGGTAGCCCTGCCCGGCCATCAGCACCGACAGGCAGCGCACGTAGGAGCGGTCGACGTCCAGGGCGGACTGGTAGGCCACGGACGGCGGCTCCTTGTAGGCGCCCTTGCACAGCCGCACCCTCGATCCCTGCGTGGCGAGGTCCTTGCAGTCGCCCTCGGTCCGGTACAGGTACGCCTGCAGCACCGCGCCGACCCACGGGAAGTCGCCGCGCAGCTCGCGCAGCACCCACAGGGTCGAGTCCGTCGTGGTGTGGTCCTCCATGTCGAGCGTGACCGTCGTGCCGGCGTCCGCCGCGGCAGCGCAGATGGCCCGGGCGTTCTCGAGGGCGATCTTCTCCCCGTCGTTCCCGAGCGACTGCCCGACGGCGGACAGCTTGACCGAGACCTCGACCCGGCGGCCGTCGGTGAGGCCGGCGTCCGACAGCTGCCGCAGCACGGTCAGGTAGGCGTCGCGCACGCGCCGGGCGTGCTCGAGGTCGGTGGTGTCCTCGCCGAGGTGGTCCAGCGTCGTCGTCAGGCCCTGCCCGAGCAGCTCCCGGCAGGCGCGGACGGCGTCCTCGGGCTCGGTGCCCGGGACGTAGCGGCGCACGACGTGGCGCGACCCGGGGGCGGTCTCGACGAACGAGCGGAGCCCCGAGCTCTGGGACGCCTGGAGCAGGACCTGTCGCAGCACGGTCGACCTTCCGCCGGTTGGGCCCGCCGGTTCGGGGCGAGGACGCCGCCAGGCTACGCCGGGAGAGCGCTCACGACGCGGCGACGAACTGGCGCAGCACCCGGACGACGAGCTCGTGGTCCTCGACCTGGGGCAGGCCGGAGACGGTGACGACGCCGACGAGCCCGACGTCGCGGACCACGAGCGGGAAGCCGCCACCGTGCGCGGCGTACAGCAGCGGGTCGACCCGCTGCCGCTCCTCGAACGTCGAGCCCTCGGCGGCGGCCCCCGCGCCGGCGCGCAGCGAGCTGGTCCCGACGAGCCGGACGACGCGGACCTTCCGCTCCACCCAGAGGTCGTTCGTCGCGGAGGTGCCGGGAAGAGCCGCGTGGAACACGACCTGGTCCCCGTGCCGCACGTCGACGACGACGGGAAGGGACTCGGCGAGCGCCGCGTCGAGCAGGCCGGCACCGAGGGCGAGCGCGTCCTGGTGCGTGAACCGGGCCAGGACGAGCTCGGCCTCCTGGGCGGCCAGCTCGTCCAGCGGCGGGTAGTCGGTCATGCCGGACAGTCTGCTAGCGGCGCCGGTTCCCGCGCGCCTTGAGCCGCGTCGTCGGCAGCGCGGGCGCTGCCAGTGGCCCTGCCGGGTGATCGACGTGCCCGAAGCCGCGGCCGGCCTCCCAGTCCTGCCGGGCCCGGGCGATCTCGTCGTGGTCCCGCGCGACGAAGTTCCACCACATCAGCAGGTCCTCGCCGAAGGGCGTGCCGCCGAGCAGCACGAACCGTCCCGGGCCCTCGATCGCCAGCGCGCGGCGGCCGGCCGGCAGGCGCAGCAGCGACGACCTCCGCACCGGGACGCCGGCCACGACGGGCTCCTTCTCGACGGCGAGGACGCCGTGCTCGAAGTCGGCGTCCAGCGGGAGGGTGGTGCGGGCCCCCTCGGCGAGGACGAACTCGACGCCGAGCAGCGGGGAGTAGGCGGCGGCCGCCGACCTGGCGCCGTCCAGGGACCCGACGAAGACCGTGGCGCGCACGCCGGCGGCGGTGAGGACCGGCAGGTCGCCGTGGTGCTCGAAGTGGGGGGACTGGTGCCGTTCGTCGTCCGGCAGGGCGGTCCACAGCTGGACGCCGTGCAACCCGTCGCCCGCGGGCCCGAGGCTGTCCTCGGAGTGCGCGATGCCCCGCCCGGCCGTCATGACGTTCAGCTCGCCGGGGTGCACGAGCTGGCGGCTGCCGACGCTGTCGCGGTGCTCGACGTCGCCGTCCAGCAGCCAGGTGACGGTCTGCAGGCCGATGTGCGGGTGCGGCGGCACGTGCATCCCACCGCTTGCGACGGGGCGTGGGGAGGACCGAAGTGGTCGACGAAGCACCAGGCCCCGATCGTCCGGATCTCGCGGTGGGGCAGCGTGCGCTGCACGAGCATGGCGCGGGGCCCTCCCAGGGGCACCTCGCGCGGCTCGAGCAGGGTGATCCCCTCCCTGCGGTCGTGCTGCAGCTCGACCTCGTCGGGGTGCGCCTCGAGGTTGCTCACCGATCGACTGTACGGCTGCGCGAGTCGTCTCAGTCCGTCCGCCGGCGCAGCGTCGCGGCTCCCGCTGCCAGCAGGGCGATCACGAACGCGAGCACGACGGCCATGTCGCGGGCGACGTCCGCGCCACCGTGCGGGTCGGAGGTGATCGTCCGCATCGCGTCGACGGCGTAGGACAGGGGCAGGAGGTCCGAGATCCAGTGCAGCACGTCGGGCAGCCGGTCCCGGGCCACGAGCAGGCCGCACAGCAGGAACTGCGGCAGCACGAAGGCGGGCAGGAACTGCACGGCCTGGAACTCCGTGGCGGCGAACGCCGACAGGAACAACCCCAGGGCTGTGCCGAGGACGGCGACCGCCACCGCCACGACGAGCAGCAGCCAGGCGTCGCCGGCGACATCGAGCCCGAGCACGAGCAGGGAGAAGGCCGTCACCACCACGGCTTGCACGGCGGCGAGCAGCCCGAACGCGAGCGCGTACCCGGCGAGCAGGTCGCCCTTGCCCAGCGGCATCGCCAGCAGGCGCTCGAGGGTGCCGGTGCGACGCTCGCGCAGGGTGGCGATGCTGGTGATCAGGAACATCACCACGAACGGGAAGACACCGATCAGTGGGGCACCGATCAGGTCGAACACGGGGGTCTCGCGGTAGATCCACGCGAGCAGCCCGACGAGCACGCAGGGGACGACGACGAGCAGACCCAGCGTGCGGGGGTCGTGCCGGATCTGGCGTAGGACGCGTGCCGCCGTGGCGAGCGTCAGCCGGGCGCTCACACCTGCACCTGCTTGCCGGCGGTCGACGCGTTCGCGCGGTCGACGAGGGTGAGGAAGGCCTGCTCGACGTCGCCGGTGCCCGTGGTGGCGAGGATGCCGTCGAGGGTGTCGTCGGCCAGCAGCCGGCCCTCCCGCATGAGCAGGAGGCGGTCGCAGCGGGCGGCCTCGTCCATGACGTGGCTGCTCACCAGGAGCGTCGTGCCCTCGCCCGCGAACCGGCGGAACAACGTCCAGAGGTCGCGGCGGAGCACGGGGTCGAGCCCGACCGTCGGCTCGTCGAGCACCAGCAGCTCGGGCGTGCCGACGAGCGCGGCCCCGAGGGAGACCCGGGAGAGCTGGCCACCGGAGAGGCGGTCGACCCGGGCGTCTGCGTGGTCGGTCAGCGACACCAGGGACAGGATCCGCGCGACCTCGCCGTCGCGGTGGCCCCGGGGGACGCCGACCACCGTCGCGAAGTAGGCGAGGTTCTCGGCGACCGTGAGGTCGTCGTACACGCTCGGCGCCTGGGTCAGGTAGCCGACCCGGTCCCGCAGGTGG
The DNA here is from genome assembly GCA_963786765.1 of uncultured Actinomycetota bacterium. Lineage (GTDB taxonomy): Bacteria > Actinomycetota > Actinomycetes > Actinomycetales > Kineosporiaceae > DATKNA01. Next base: position 66,153 of record CAWBAJ010000008.1, read on the forward strand.
CGGTCACCGGCCGGACGCCCGAGCACGGTGACCGTCCCCCCTGCCACCTTCTGGACCCCGACGATGCTGCGCATCAACGTGCTCTTGCCGCACCCGCTGGGGCCCAGCAGGCCGATCACCTGACCGCGGGGGACGTCGAGCGAGAGGTCCGGGAGGACCACCCGGTCGCCCCGCACGACGCGCAACCCCTGCACGCGGACGGCGATCTCGTCCGTCGGGTCGCTTTTCATCATGTGATGAAAATACTCCTCGCGGAAGCCGTGGGCAAGGGCCTGGGGGCGCCGCCGCACGGATCAGGACGGATCGAGGACGGGTCGAGGACGGGTCGAGGACGGGTCAGGACGCCGGCAGGGAGCCTGCAACGGACCTGTCAGGTACCGCTGGATCGTGGGGCCGACGAGGGCCACCACGAGGTCGGGGTTCGCCGACGCCAGTGGTTCCATCCGCACGACGTAGCGGGCGACGGCGAGCCCCATCATCTGGGACGCCGCCAGTGCCGCCCGCAACTCGGCGTCGTCGCTCCCGATCCGGGCGGCGATCCGGGCGAACACCTCGCGGGTGAGGAACTCCCGCAGCATCCTCGCTCCGGCCTCGCTCGCCGACGCCGCGCTCAGCAGCGCGACGATGCGCTGACGTCCCTCGTCGGAGTCCCACACGCTCGTGAAGAGGCGCACCAGGCGGTCCCCCGTGCCGTCGACCCCGGGCGCGAGCACCGCCTCGATCAGCTGCTGGGGCCGGGCCGGCAGCTCGAAGGCGGCGACGAACAGGGCGTCCTTGCCGTCGAAGTAGTGATGCACGAGCCGCGCGTCGACGCCCGCCGCCCGGGCGACGCCGCGGATCGTCGTCGCGTCGAAGCCGCGGGCGCCGAACTCGGCGCGGGCCGCGGCCAGGATGTCCCCCCGCCCGTCCTCCCCCGCGCGGCGGCGGCCGCGTCGCTTGCCGGCGTCCGGTGGTTCGTTCGCGCTGCCCGCCGAGCGGCCCGGGGGCCGGCCGGCACGGCCGCGACGGGCTCCGCCGAGCGGGGGACGTCATCGGCTCGGTGCGCGGGTCGCGAGGTGCAGCCGGGCGAACGCGAGGGCCTCGGCGAGGTCCGACTCGCGCTGCTCCCGGGTCCGCGCCCGCCGGGTGTTGACCTCGACGACGACCGTCCCGGTCCAGTTCCGTTCGGCGAGCAGGCCGAGGACGTCCCCGCAGGGCTGGTCGCCCTGCCCGGGGATCAGGTGCTCGTCCTTCGCCGAGCCGAGGCCGTCGGCGAGGTGCACGTGACTGAGCCGGTCGCCGAGGTCCAGGGCCAGGGCGAGCGCGTCGATCCCCGCGGTCGCGGTGTGCGAGAGGTCGAGCGTGACGTCGCGGTACGGGTAGGGACGCGGATCCCACCCGGGCAGGTAGGCCTGCAGCTCCCGGCCCCGAGCACGCCACGGGTACATGTTCTCCACAGCGAGGCGCACGCCGAACTCGTCCGCGAGCCGCTCGACGCCGTCCACGAAAGCCGCGGCGTAGTCGCGCTGCCAGCGGAACGGCGGGTGGACGACGACCGTCCGGGCCCCGAGATCGATCGCCAGCCGGCACGAGCGGCGCAGCTTCTCCCAGGGCTCGCGGCCCCAGACCCGCTGCGACACGAGCAGCGTCGGCGCGTGGATCGCGAGCACCGGCACCTGGTAGTGGTCCACGAGTCCCCGCAGGCTGCCGACGTCCTGGCTGACCGGATCGGTCCAGACCATGACCTCGATCCCGTCGTATCCGAGGTCGGCCGCGAAGACGAAGGCGTCCGCGCACGCCTGCGGGTAGACGGACGCCGTCGACAGGGCCACCGGCGCTCCCGGCACGCGCACCGCGGCGCCCTCGCCGACACCCTCCGCCATGCGCCCAAACTACGTGCCCCGCCTACCCTGGGCCGCATGCACGCACCCGGCGGCCCTCCCGCCGAGACGCCGCTGGACGCCGGCCGGCTCTGGGTCGAGTTCGCCGATCCCGCCGACCCCGGCGAGCCGGCCGGCACCGTCCTGCGGTGCGACCTCACCTGGCTCACCTCCGCCTGGACCTGCGTGTTCGGGCGGGGGTGCCGCGGGATCGACGCGAGCCGCCCGGACGACGGCTGCTGCACCCTGGGCGCGCACTTCAGCGACGCGGACGACGAGAAGCGGGTGGCCCGCGCCGTCAAGCGGCTGACCCCCCGGCAGTGGCAGCATGCGGCGGCCGGGGCCAAGGGGCGCTGGCGGGCCGTCGACGAGGAGGGCTCGCGCACCACCGCCGTCGTGGACGGCGCCTGCGTGTTCCTGAACAGGCCGGGGTTCGCCCCGGGCACCTTCGCCGACGGGTCCGGCTGCGCCCTGCACCGGCTGGCCCTGGAAGAGGGCCGCCCGCCGCACGAGACGAAACCCGACGTGTGCTGGCAGCTGCCGGTCAGGCGGTCGTACCGGACGGTCGAGCGACCCGACGGCACCAGTTACCTCGAGGTGACGATCGCCGAGTACGACCGGCGCGGCTGGGGCGCCGGCGGGCACGACCTCGACTGGTATTGCAGCGGCAGCCCGCTGGCGCACGTGGGGGCGGAGCCGGTCTACGTGTCGCTGGCCGCCGAGCTCGCCGAGCTGCTCGGGAAGCCTGCGTACGAGGTCCTGGTGGAGCACTGCGAGGCCGCGTTCGCAGCCCGCCGGCTGCTCCCCGTCGTGGTCCACCCGGCCACCCGGGCGGCCCGCCCGTGAGCCCTGCCGGCGGGGACGTGATCCCCAGCCCGAACATCTGGCGGCACCCCGACGTCTACGAGCTCGAGAACCGTGCGGTCGACCCCGACGGGGTGATCGAGACCGCGATGCGGTCGGTGCGCGACTGGCGCAGGGCCACGGTGCTGGACGTGGGCTGCGGCAGCGGCTTCCACCTCCCGCGGTTCGCCGCCGACGCCGCCCGCGTGATCGGCGTCGAGCCGCACCCGCCGCTGGTCGAGCTCGCCCGCCGGCGGACCGCCGGGCTCGCCGATGTCGACGTCCGGGCGGGGACGGCGCAGCGGCTGCCCGTCCCGGACGCCTCGGTGGACGTCGTCCACGCCCGCTGGGCCTACTTCTTCGGTCCGGGCTGCGAGCCGGGGCTGCGCGAGCTCACCCGGGTGCTGCGCCGGGGCGGGGCGGCCTTCGTGATCGACAACGATCCGACGCGCTCGACGTTCGGCGGGTGGTTCCGGCGCGCCTTCCCCGGCTACGACGCGGGCGAGGTGGAGCGGTTCTGGGCCCGGCAGGGCTGGTCCAGGACGCCGCTGCTCATGCGCTGGGCCTGCACGGCCAGGGCCGAGTTCGAGGCCGTCGTCCGGATCGAGTTCGCGCCGTCGCTGGCCGACGAGATCCTCGCCGAGCACGCCGGCAGTGAGGTCGACTACGCCGTCAACCTCTTCTGGCGCACCGCCTGAGCGCCCCCTCCCGGTGAGTCACTCGGTGGCGATCGCCTGCAGCACGTCCATCCGCGAGGCCCGCCGGGCGGGCAACAGCGCCGAGATCACGCCCACGACGGCGGCGAGCACGAAGAAGATGACGATCGACGTGTACGGGACGGCGAGCTTGTCGATCCCCACGCTCTCCTTCGTGGACCGCTGGAGGGCCACGCCGACGAGCAAGCCCGTGACGACGCCGAGCAGCGCCCCCAGCAGCGCGATGAGCACCGACTCGCGCCGGATCATCCGGCGGGACTGCCGCCGGGTGAGGCCTATGGCGCGGAGCAGGCCGATCTCGCGGGTGCGCTCGAGCACCGCCATCGCCATCGTGTTGATCACGCCGAGTACGGCGATGACGATCGACAGGATCAGCAGGCCGTAGACGACGTACAGCAGCTGGTTGATGAAGCCGCCGATCTGGTCCTTCAGGTCCTCGGTGTTCTGGACGGCGAGCAGCGGGTTGTCGGCCGTGACCGCCTCGAGCCCCGACCGGACAGCCTTCGTGTCGGCGCCCGGCGCGAGGGTGACGAACGCGTTCGTGACGCCCTTGACGCCGGCGGCCTTCGACGCCTCGTCGAGGTTCGCCTGTAGGCCCTGCACGAAGATCGTCTTTCCGTAGATCCCGGCAACCGTGAAGGCCTTGCGCGTGCCGTCCGGGAACGTCGTGGAGAGCTTCGTGCCGACGCTCCACTTGTTCGCGGTCGCCGTGTCGCTGTCGACCATCACCGTTCCTGGCGCGATGGTGCTCACAGTGCCCGCGATCCGCTTGAGCGGGTACACGTCGGGCCAGGCGCCGCCCAGGCCGCCGAGGCTCTCGCCCTTGCCGTTGACGAGCACGGGGTACTGGTCCTGGGTCGCCGTGCGCCCCACGCCGGGCACGCTCCCGATCTTGGCCAGCAGCTCGGGCGACACGCGCTGGGACTGGCCGGAGACGGAGTACTCGCCGCGGAAGTTCCCCTCATCCACGGCCTTGCCGACGGACGCGTTCAGGGACGACGCGAAGACGGTGACGCCGGTGACCAGGGCGACGCCGATGGTTATCGCCGCCGCCGTCGCGGCCGTCCGGCGCGGGTTGCGCACGGTGTTGGCCCTGGCGAGGCGGCCGGGGGCGCCACCCGTGGCGGGCAACAGCCGGACGAGCACGATCGCCGCGGCGGGCGCGAGCACGACCGCGGCGACGACGAGGACGAAGCCCGCGCCGGCGCCTGCGAGCAGCACCTTGGCGGCACCGCCGTCCGCGCGGATCCCCAGGAAGAACAGGCCGGCGGCGACGGCGAGCAGCCCGAGGCCGATCCCGAGCCGGACCCGGCCCTTGGCCTCCTTCACGGCGGCGCTCTCGTGCAGGGCGGCGACCGGCGACGCCCTGCCCGCCCGCCGGGTCGGGATCCAGGCGGCGAGCAGGGTGACGCCCACCCCGAGCACGAGGCACCATGCCACCGCGGACGCCGGCACGGACGGGCTGATCGTCAGGTCGAGGCCGATCACGCCGAGCAGCTTGCCGAGACCGACGGCGACGAGCAGGCCGAGGACGAGTCCGATCACGGAGCCGACGAGGCCGACGACCGCGGCCTCGCCGAGCAGCGCCCGGCTCACCTGCTTGCGCCGGGCCCCGACCGCGCGCAGCAGCGCCATCTCCCGGGCGCGCTGCGCGACGACCATCGAGAACGTGTTGAAGATGAGGAAGCCACCCACGAGCAGCGCGACGACGGCGAACCCGAGCAGCACGTAGGTGAAGATGTTGACGAACGTGCCGGCCGTGTCCTTGGCCTCCTGCACCTGCTCCGCGCGGGTCTTCACCGTGTAGCCCTTGCCGAGGCTGCTCGCCACCGCGGCCTTGACGGTGCCCGGGTCGGCGCCGGCGGCCAGGGTCACCGCCGCCGCCGTCCACGTGCCCGGATCGAGGAGCAATCGCTGGGCGGTGGCCGGGGCGAAGGCGACCTGGGTCTGCTGGCCGAGATCCGCGCCCGGCGGCACGAACAGGCCCGACACCCGGAACGGCTTCCGGGTGCCGTTCGCGAGCAGCACGGTGGCCTGGTCGCCGACACCGACACCTGCGGCGTCGGCGGTCCGTTCGTCGAGGACGACCTCGTCGTCCGCGGCCGGGGGTGCGCCGGCGCTGACCTTCGAGGTGCCGCCCGTGCCGAGCCACGCCAGACCCTGACCGGGCCCGGAGTTGGTACCGCCGGCGATCTTGTTCTTCGCGTCGAGCACGTAGACGCCGAGCTGCTCGACCGTGCCCTGTGCCTGGCCGACCCCGGGGACGGCGCGGACCTTCGCCAGGACGTCGTCCTTCAGCGTGACGGTCGACTGGGGACCGAACGCGTCGGCGTCGACCGCGGGCTTCGGGGACACCTGGAGATCGACGGCGCTGCCGGTGAAGGCGCCGTCCAGGATGCTGGTCAGGGAGGCCCCGAACACCAGTGCACCGCTGACGAACGCGGTGCCGAGGACGACCGCGAACACGGACATCGCCATGCGCAGCTTGTGCGCGAGGAGCGAGCGGAGGCTGATCCTGAACACCGGCGTCAGCTCCGGCGGTTCGACGCGTCGAAGCGCGCCATCCGCTCGAGCACGCGCTCCGCCGTCGGTTCGTGCATCTCGTCGACCACCAGGCCGTCGGCGAGGAAGAGCACGCGGTCGGCGTAGGAGGCCGACGACGGGTCGTGCGTGACGAGGACGATCGTCTGGCCGTAGTCGTCGACGCTGTGCCGCAGGAATCCCATGATCTCGGCGCCGGCGCGGCTGTCGAGGTTGCCCGTCGGCTCGTCGCCGAACACGATCTGGGGCTTGCTCACCAGCGCGCGGGCGACGGCGACCCGCTGCTGCTGCCCGCCGGACAGCTGCGACGGCTTGTGGCCGAGGCGGTCCGCCAGGCCGACGGTGCGCACGACCATGTCGAGCCAGTCCTTGTCGACTTTCCGCTTGGCGATGTCGAGCGGCAGCGTGATGTTCTCGAGCGCGGTCAGCGTCGGGATGAGGTTGTACGCCTGGAAGATGAAGCCGACGGCGTCGCGTCGCAGCGTCGTCAGCGCGTCGTCCTTGAGCTGGGACAGTTCCGTGTCGCCGATCCACACCTCGCCGGAGGTGGGCCGGTCGAGGCCGGCGAGGCAGTGCATGAACGTGGACTTGCCCGACCCGGAAGGACCCATGACTGCGGTGAACCGGCCCTGCCGGATGTCCACGGTCACGCCGCCCAGGGCGGTGACCTGCGTGTCGCCCGAGCCGTACACCTTCGTCAACTCTGCCGTGCGTGCTGCGGCGGGCGCGGAAGTGGCCGCCTTCTGGGGCGGGATGGTGGTGCTCACGTCGGATCCCTTCCGGTGCGCGCTCGTACCCGCCCCGAGCGGAGCGTCCCCGCCACGCTAGTGATCGGAGCGGCGCGCGTCATGGCCCGCCGCCCGATGTTCATCTCTTCGTGCGGGAACGCGGCCCGGTCCTGTCCGAGCGGGCAGCCGTCCGGGCAAGGGTCGGAGGCGGATCGAGGGACAGATCGGCTCGACGCGCCGGGGACCGAAAGAGCATTCTTGATCCATGACCGCCGGATCTGCCCGCGACGTCGGCCCCGCGGAGGAGGAGCGCGCTCAAGCGCCCATCCGCTGGCCCCGCCCTGACGGCTTCACGCTCGGCCTGATCGTCGTCTACGTCGTGGGCCTGATCATCGCCCTCGCCGTGCCGGCCCTGATCGTGCCACCGACGGCTAAGCACCCGTCGACCGGCGAGACCTGGTTCGCCTTCTCGTTCACGCTGATCGGCGTCCTGATCATGCTCGTGGCGTCGATCGTGCACTACCGCCGCGAGCACGATCCCAGCATCTTCACCCTGGCCGGCGTCTCCGCCGTCGCCGTGCTCATCGGCGGCATCATTCTCGTGGCGACGAAGCTCGGCGGCGGAATCGGGCAGGGCGGCTGAGCGCGTCGCTCCCCGGCTGACGGCGCCTCCACCGGTCTGTCGGGGGCCTGCCGTAGCGTCCCGGGCATGAGCTCTCTCTCCGCACGGCGCACGGCGTGAGCGCGGTCAAGCCCCGCGGGGGCGGTCGCGAGCCACGGCCGGGTTTCCGGTGCGGCGAATGCGGCTGGGCCACCCAGAAGTGGGCCGGCCGCTGCGGCGAATGCCAGGCCTGGGGCACGGTCGAAGAGGTGGCGCGCCCCCTCGCGGTGACGCCGGTGCGCGCGGCCGCCCAGCCCGCGCGCCCGATCGCCGAGGTCGAGTCGGATTCCGCGGCCACCACACCGACCGGGGTCGAAGAGCTCGACCGCGTGCTGGGCGGCGGCCTCGTCGGCGGTGCGGTCGTGCTGCTCGCGGGCGAGCCCGGAGTGGGCAAGTCGACACTCCTGCTCGACGTGGCGAGCAGGGCTGCCTCCCACGGTCGCCGGGTCCTGTACGTCACGGGTGAGGAGTCGGCCGCGCAGGTCCGGGTGCGCGCCGAGCGCATCGGGGCGCTGCGCCCCCGGCTGCTGCTCGCCGCCGAGACCGACCTCGCCACCGTGCTCGGCCACGTCGAGTCGGTCGCGCCGGACCTGCTCGTGGTCGACTCCGTGCAGACCATCGCCAGCGACGCGATCGAGGGGTCGGCCGGCGGCGTCAGCCAGGTGCGGGAGGTGGCCGCCAGCCTGATCAAGGCGGCGAAGCAGCGAGGCATGGCGACGGTGCTCGTGGGCCACGTGACGAAGGACGGCTCCGTCGCGGGCCCCCGGGTGCTCGAGCACCTGGTCGACGTGGTGTGCCAGTTCGAGGGCGACCGGCACTCCTCGCTGCGGATGGTCCGAGCGGTGAAGAACCGGTACGGGCCTACCGACGAGGTCGGCTGCTTCGAGCTCGGCGAGAACGGCATCGCCGGGCTCGCCGACCCGAGCGGCCTGTTTCTCAGCCGGCACCTGGCCCCGGTCCCCGGCACCGCGGTCACGGTGACCCTCGAGGGGCGGCGTCCCCTGGTGGCCGAGGTCCAGGGCCTGGTGTCGCCCGCTGCGGGGCCCACCCGACGCGCCACCTCCGGCCTCGACAACCAGCGGCTGGCCATGGTGCTCGCCGTGCTCGAGCGCTCCTGCAAGCTCCCGATGAGCCGGCACGACGTCTATGCGGCGACGGTGGGCGGCGTCCGGCTCGCCGAGCCCGCCGCCGACCTGGCACTCGCCCTTGCGCTCATGAGCAGCTTCGAGGAGACGCCTCTGCCACAGCCGACGGTGCTGGTGGGGGAGATCGGCCTTGCGGGCGAGGTGCGGCCCGTGGCGGGCGTCGGCCGCCGGCTTGCGGAAGCGGCCCGGCTCGGCTTCACCACCGCGCTCGTGCCCGCCGGAACGCCCGGCGACGCGCCCGCCCAGATGATGGTCCGCGAGGTCGCCGACCTGCGGGCAGCCCTGTCCTGGGCCTCGGACGGCCCGCACGCGGCCTGGCCGAATCGGCTCGGGTGAGGCATCCGGCGGGGCCGGGGCGATACGGTGAGCGATACGGTGAGCGACCATCGGATGACGATCAGGTTCCGACCCGCGCACTCACGCGGCGGCGGACTATACACTGACCGTCACCCGGGCACCTCCGCTTCGCGTCGACGTCGCGGTCCGGCGGCGACCCGACCCAGCCCGCCGACCCAGCCCCCCGAACCCAGCCCCCCACCAAGCCCCTTCCGCCCGCCCCGCAACGGCCCACCCCCGCGAGGAGTTCCGTGGCCCACGACCGCAGCCCCGGGGAGCTGCTGCGCGCCACCCTGGCCGCGGTGGCGCCCGGCACCGAGCTGCGTGACGGCCTGGAGCGGATCCTGCGCGGCCGCACCGGGGCCCTGATCGTCCTCGGCCACGACAGCGTGGTCGAGGAGGTCTGCACCGGCGGCTTCGTGCTGGACGTCGAGTTCTCCGCGACCCGCCTGCGCGAGCTCGCGAAGATGGACGGCGCGATCGTCACCGACGAGAAGCTCAGCCGGATCCTGCGGGCGGCGGTACAGCTCGTGCCCGACGCCGCGATCGAGACCAGCGAGTCCGGCACCCGGCACCGGACGGCGGAGCGGGTGGCGAAGCAGACCGGGTATCCCGTCCTCTCGGTGAGCCAGTCGATGCGGATCGTCGCGCTGTACGTCGGGGGCCTTCGGTACGTGCTCGAGGGGTCCGACGCGATCCTGGCGAAGGCCAACCAGGCGCTGGCCACCTTGGAGCGCTACAAGTCCCGCCTGGACGAGGTGACCGGCACCCTGTCCGCCCTCGAGATCGAGGACCTCGTGACGGTGCGCGACGTCTCGATCGTCGTCCAGCGCCTCGAGATGGTGCGCCGCATCTCCGAGGAGATCTCGCACTACGTCGTCGAGCTCGGCACCGACGGGCGGCTGCTGTCCCTGCAGCTCGACGAGCTCATCGGTGGCGTCAGCCCCGACCGCGAGCTCGTGATCCGCGACTACCTCGAGGCAGCCCGCACCGAGCGCTCCATGTGGGACGTGCTCGGCGAGCTGGCGGGCCTCGCCCCGCCCGAGCTGGTCGACCTCACCCAGGTCGCCCGCGTGCTCGGCTTCAGCACGGCCGGCGACGCCCTCGACGCGGCGGTCAGCCCCAAGGGCTACCGCCTCCTCAACAAGGTGCCGCGGCTCCCCGGCGCCATCGTCGACCGGCTGGTGGACCACTTCGGCGACCTGCAGAAGCTGCTCGCCGCCAACCTCGACGACCTCATGACCGTCGAAGGCGTCGGCGAGCAGCGCGCCCGGGCCGTCCGCGAGGGCCTGTCGCGGCTCGCCGAGTCCAGCATCCTGGAGCGGTACGTCTGACCGGCACGACCGGCGGGAACGCCCACCTGCCCACGGCGGCTCTGCACGGGGCGGTTCTCGGCTGGTACGACGCGAACGCCCGGGACCTGCCCTGGCGCCGCCCCGACAGGACTCCCTGGGGTGTGCTGGTCAGCGAGATCATGCTCCAGCAGACGCCGGTGGTCCGGGTTCTGCCGGCGTGGGCGCGCTGGATGCAGCGCTGGCCCGCCCCCGGCGATCTCGCCCGCGAGGCGCCCGGCGAGGCGATCCGGATGTGGGAGCGGCTCGGCTATCCGCGCCGCGCTCTGCGCCTGCACGCCGCGGCCGTCGTTCTCGTCGAGCGCCACGGCGGCGAGGTGCCCTCGTCGCACCCGGACCTGCTGGCCCTCCCTGGTGTCGGCGCCTACACGGCCGCCGCCGTCGCCTCGTTCGCGTTCGGGGCGCGGCACGCCGTCGTCGACACCAACGTCCGCCGCGTGTTCGCGCGGATCATCGCGGGCACGCGCTACCCCGCCCCGGCCCTGACCGCCGCGGAGACCGTGCTGGCCGAGCGGCTGCTGCCCGTCGACGACGCCACGGCGGCCCGCTGGGCCGTCGCGAGCATGGAGCTCGGCGCCCTGGTGTGCACGGCCCGGGCGCCACGCTGCGAGACCTGCCCCGTGGCACACATGTGCCGGTGGCGGCTCGACGGAGCGCCGGAGCACGCGGGCCCACCACGCCGGGGTCAGGCCTACGAGGGCACCGACCGCCGGGTCCGCGGCCTGCTGCTCGCCGCTCTCAGAGCGGCCGAGGCACCGCTGACCTCCGCTGCGCTCGAGGCGGCCGCACCCGACGCCGTCCTGCGCGACCCCCTGCAGCGCTCCCGCGCCCTCGACGGGCTGGTAGCCGACGGCCTGATCGAGCCGCTGGCCAAGGGCCTCTACCGCCTGCCCTCCTGACGTCCCGGTCCCGACATCCCGGTCCCGACATCCCGATCCCGAGACCCGGGCAGCGATCGGGTGCATGCTGTCTGCCTCCACCACGGCAGCGACGCCCGGTCGATCGACTGGGTCGTCCCGAGAGACGCCGTCGAGCTCGTCGTGAAGAAGGCGGACGGAACCGCGGGAATCGAAGAGCAGCTGGCGCCCAGCCTGTTCTTCGTCTCCGCCCGGCCGCTCGCGATCGTGCTGATCTTCGTGGGCGCGCTGGCGGTCCTCTTCGGAGCGCTGTTCGCACTGGCGGGCCGCAGCTCCGACGACAGCTCCGCCGCGGTGCGCGTCGGCGACCTCGCGCCCGATCGAGGCGTCTAGGGCAGCTCGAGCAGCATCCTGGTGTTGCCGAGGGTGTTGGGTTTGACCCGGGCGAGGTCGAGGAACTCCGCGACCCCCTCGTCCATCGAGCGCAGCAGCTGGGCGTAGACCTCGGGCGGAACCGGCGTCCCGTCGAGCGGGACGAACCCGTGCCGGGCGAAGAAGTCAACCTCGAAGGTCAGGCAGAACAGGCGCCGGACGCCGACCTCGCAGGCCTGGCCGACGAGCTCGGCGAGGAGCGCCGATCCGACGCCGGCGCCACGCCACGCCGGGTCCACGGCGAGCGTGCGCACCTCGGCGAGGTCCTCCCACATGACGTGGAGGGCGCCGCAGCCGACCACTGCCCCGGCTGCCTCCGCGACGCGGAACTCCTGCACGTCCTCGTAGAGAGTCACCCGCTCCTTGGCGAGCAGGATCCGCTCGGCGGCGTAGCGCTCGACCAGGTCGGCGATCGTCCGGACGTCCGCGGTGCGCGCCCGCCGGACCACCACTCCCCCGACCGTCCGCTGCTGCGCCTGCGTCGACTGCACCCGCCGATCCTCCCATCGCGGAACCGCCTGGCAGCCTCGAGGGTCACGGCTACAGTCGGCAGGTGAGCGCCGCCGAGCCCGAGGCCCCCGCGCACGCGAGCTTCTGCATCCCCTCGGAGTCGCTCGGCGCGAGCGTCCGCGGCGAGGTGTGGTCCAGTGCCGGCCTGGCCCCGGAGGCCGCCGCCCCGCTGCTCGTCGTCCACGACGGGCCCTCGTACGACCGCGAGGCGGGGCTGACCGCATACCTGCAGGGGCACGTCGACCGGGGCGCGCTGCCACCGCTGCGGGCCGCGCTGCTGCAGGCGGAGCCGCGTGCCCTCTGGTTCTCCGCCAACCCCGACTACGCCGACGCCCTCGCCCTGGAGGTGCTGCCGCACCTGGTCAAGCGATGGCCAACGACGCGGCGGGTCGGCATCGGCGCGAGCCTCGGCGCGCTCGCGTGGCTGCACGCCCAGTCGTCGTACCCGGAGGTGGCAGACGGTCTGTTCCTCCAGTCCGGCAGCTACTTCAGGCCGGAGACGGACCCGCAGGAGAGCGGCTTCAGCGAGTTCCCGGCGATCGTGCGCTTCGTGGCGTCCGTGCACCGCGGGCGGCGGCCCACGCGTCCGGTCCCGACGGTCATCACCTGCGGAGCCGACGAGGAGAACCTTGCCAACAACCGGCGCATGGTCCGCGTCCTGCACCGCCTCGGGTACCGGGTGCGCTTCGCGGTCGTCCCCGGCGGTCACGACTACGTCTCCTGGCGGAAGGCCTTCGACCCGCACCTGCCCGACCTGCTCCGGGCCGCCTTCCGGTGACGCTCCGCTCCGGCAACGGTGCCGGGACCTGATGCGATGATCCCGGCGTGACCTATGGTCCAGCTAGCCGTTCAAGCGCCGGACCCGGGGAGGTCTCATGTCGGACGCCGGAAGTGACTGCAGGCATCTCGTCGGGCTGCTGCTCGGCACCGAGAACGACTGGCCGAGCGCGTTCGAGGCGTTGATCCACCGGCTCGGCGCCGTGCCGGGGCCCTCCGGCCATCACGCGTTCGACGTCGAGCGCGTGACGATCGAGCCGTTCTCGCTGCGCCAGAAGGCGCGCCACGACCTCGTCATCGACCGCCTCGCGTACTGGTACTACCACCCGCGGGAGTGGCTGAAGAAGGTGGCGCTGATGGACGACGTGTACCTGCTCAACAGCCCCTACACGTTCCAGTCCATGGAGAAGCACGCCGCCTACTGCGCCATGATCCGACTGGGTCTGAAGGTGCCGGAGACCGTGCTCGTGCCCTACAAGCATCCCCTGGACGACGAGAAGTACGCGTACACGGCGTCGCACTACAACCAGCCGTTCGACCTCGCCGGCATGGCTGAGCACCTGGGGTACCCGCTCTTCATGAAGCCGTTCGACGGCGGCGGATGGCGCGGGGTCTCGATGGTCCGCAACTACGAAGAGCTCCAGGAGGCGTACGACGCGTCGGGCCGGATGCTCATGCATCTGCAGGCCGCCGTGAACGACTACGACGTCTTCGCCCGGTCGCTCTCGATCGGCCCCGAGACCATGGTCATGCACTTCGACGCCAGCCGTCCGATGCACGACCGGTACCAGGTCGACCACAACTTCCTCTCCCCCAGGGTCGGGGACGAGGTGGTGACGATCGGCCGCACCGTCAACGCCTTCTTCCGCTGGGAGTTCAACTCCTGCGAGACGCTCGTCCGCGGCGACGACGTCTTCCCGATCGACTACGCCAACGCCTGCCCGGACGTGGCGATCACCTCCCTGCACTACTACTTCCCCTGGGCGATGAAGGCCCTGGTGAGGTGGAGCGTCTTCTGCACCGTCACGGGCCGGCGTGCCCGGATCTTCGCGGACATGGATCCGTGGTTCGCGATCGCGGACCGCGAGGACCTGAGCTACGACGAGAAGCTCGCCGAGTACCGGCGGCTGGCTGACGACCACTTCGACGCCGACCGGTACGCCGAGTTCTGCGCGACGAGCATGGCGGGCTTCGACGAGGCGGTGGTCGAGTACGTGGAGAGTGCCGACTTCGACCAGCTCATCGTCGACACCGTCCGCACGACCTTCCCGGCACACGAGCACGACCACTTCATCGCGCACTACCGCGGCCTGCTGGGCGCCTGGGCGCGGGACGAGCGGAACCGCCTCGGCTGAGAGGAGCGAGCCCTCCGGTGGCTCAACTTGATCTGACCATGAAGCGGACATAGCGTCCCATTCGGGATGCATGGTCGCTAAATCCCCTCCCTTCGGGTGGGATTGATCCCCGAAGCAGGCGGGGATTGCGTGACCACGGGGTGCAACCACCGGAGGAATCATGCGGATCGGGCTCGTCGCACCACCCTGGGTGCCGGTACCTCCCACTCGGTACGGAGGGACGGAGTCGATCGTCGACAACCTCGCCCGCGGCCTCGTCGACCGCGGGCACGAGGTGGTGCTGTACACCGTGGGCACCTCAACCTGCCCGGTGGAGAAGCGGTGGCTGTTCGACGAGCCGGTCGCGCCGATCGGCATCGGCGAGCCGGAGGCGGCCCACGTGCTGGCCGCCTACACGTCACTGGTCCCCGATGTGGAGGTTCTCCACGACCACACGGCCCTCGGCCCCCTGGTCGCGCCGGCTCTCGGGGGCGGCGCCCCGGCGTCGGCCTGCGTCCCCCTCGCGCTGACCCTGCACGGTCCGCCGACGGACGCCGTCCGGGCTCTCCTGCTGCAGCACACCGCCCGGTACGCGGCCCTGGTCGCGATCTCCCGGGCTCAACAGCGGTCCGCGCCGGACCTGCCGATCCGGCATGTCATCCACCACGGCATCGACCTCGACCTGCACAAGCCCGGCCCGGGCGGCGGCGGGTACCTGATGTTCGTGGGCCGGATGTCCCCCGACAAGGGCGTCCACCGGGCCGTTGACATCGCCCGGCGGGCCGGCATGCCGCTGGTGATCGCGGCGAAGATGTGGGAGGACGTCGAGGTCGACTACTTCCGGGCGGAGGTGGAGCCGCGCCTGCACGACGGCGTCGAACTGCTGCTGGACGCCGACCGCGAGCACCGGCTGGAGCTGCTGGGCCGCGCCGAGGCGCTGCTGAACCCCATCTGCTGGGCCGAGCCCTTCGGCCTCGTCATGGCCGAGGCGCTCGCCTGCGGCACGCCGGTGGTCGGCTCCCCCTACGGCGCGGCCCCCGAGATCGTCGACGACGGCAGTCACCGGTTTCCTGCGCGAGAGCGACGACGAGCTGGTGGAGGCGCTCGGGCGCGTCGGGGAGCTCGACCGCGACGCATGCCGGCTCGCCGCCGTCGAGCGGTTCTCGATCGAGAGGATGGCCCGCGACCACGAGCGGCTCTATCAGGGGCTCGCGAGCCAGGCGCAGGCGCGTGGCGTGACGACGATCGACCTGCGCCGCCCCCGCCACGGCGTCCGGACCTCGGGACAGAACTGACACCGATGAGTGAGAACTGGGCCTTCGGCGGCAGCCCCTCACCCCTGGACAAGGGTGGCGTCACGACCATCCTGCAGGGCTCGTCGTTCTCGATCAGCGAGGCGAACGGGGACCTGCACCCGGGGGCGGCCGAGGGTCTGTTCGTCCGCGACACCCGGTTCCTGTCCCGCTGGGAGCTGCGGGTCGACGGCCACGGCGTCGAGGGACTCGCTGTCACCCGGCCGCAGGCGTTCGCGGCGACGTTCGTGTGCCGCGGTACCCCGGCGGAGGGCCAGGCGGACAGCGCCCTGCTCGTGCTGCGGCGGCGGACCGTGGGGAACGGCCTGCGCGAGGTGCTCGAGCTGCACAACCTCGGCGGCGAGACCATCGCCCGGTCGCTGACGCTGCTCGTGGACGCGGACTTCGCCGACATCTTCGAGGTCAAGGAGAACCGCGTCCCGCACCACCCGGACGCCACGACCACCCTGCCGGACGCCGAGGGGCTGCGGGTGCACTACCGGTGGATGGGCCGGCACCTCGGGGTGGCGGTGACGGCGGACCCGAGGCCGGCGTCCAGCTCCGGCGGAGTCCTGACCTTCGACGTCGTGCTGCCGCCCCGGCAGGTCTGGCAGGTCCAGCTGGAGGTCCTCCCGCTGCTGGACGGCGACGACGGGAGCAACCCGCCCGACCTGGACAACAACGCGGCGGTGGAGCGGCTCGACCGCTGGCGGCGGCAACGCACGGTCGTCACGTCGCGGGACCCCGGCCTCTCCGCGACGATCCACACCAGCGAGACCGACCTGGGCGCGCTGCACATCGTCGACCCCCGCCATCCCGACCGGCCCGTGGTGGCGGCCGGCGCGCCATGGTTCATGACCCTCTTCGGCCGCGACTCGATCCTCACCTCGTGGATGGCGCTCGCCCTCGATCCCCGTCTCGCCCTCGGCACCCTGCAGACGCT
This sequence comes from uncultured Actinomycetota bacterium, assembly GCA_963786765.1. Taxonomy (GTDB): domain Bacteria; phylum Actinomycetota; class Actinomycetes; order Actinomycetales; family Kineosporiaceae; genus DATKNA01. Next base: position 82,479 of record CAWBAJ010000008.1, read on the forward strand.
GGCGTCGCACCAGGGCCGCGAGGAAGACCCGCGCAGCGAGGAGCAGCCCGGGCGCATCCTCCACGAGGTGCGCGGCGGGCTGGCCGCGGCGGATGCCGTGGGCGGCTCGGGCATCTACTACGGCTCCATCGACGCGACCCCGCTGTTCGTCATGCTCCTGGGAGAGCTACGCCGCTGGGGGGTGGACCCGAAGGCGGTGAGGGGTCTCGTGCCGGCGGCCGACCGGGCTCTGGACTGGGTGGAGCAGTACGGCGACCGCGACGGCGACGGCTTCGTCGAGTATCAGCGGATGACGGACCGGGGGCTGGTGAACCAGGGCTGGAAGGACTCCTGGGACAGCATCACGTTCGCGGACGGCGCCCTCGCCAAGCCGCCCATCGCGCTGTGCGAGGTGCAGGGATACGTGTTCGGGGCCTACCTGGCGCGCGCCGAGATCGCCGAGGGGGACGGCGACACGGCGGCGGCGGAGCACTGGCGGCAGCGAGCCGCAGCGCTCAAGCGCGCCTTCCACGAGGCGTTCTGGCTTCCCGAGCGCGGCTACTACGCGTTGGCGCTGGACGGCGACAAGAGGCCGGTCGACTCCCTCGCCTCGAACATGGGCCAGTGCCTGTGGACCGGCATCGTCGAGGAGTCGGTGGCGGACCAGGTCGCCGAGCACCTGCTCTCGCCGGAGATGTTCACCGGCTGGGGGGTCCGCACGCTGGCGACGTCCATGCACGCCTACAACCCGCTGAGCTACCACAACGGGTCGGTCTGGCCCCACGACAACGGTCTGGTCGCCGCGGGTCTCATGCGGTACGGGCTGGTCGAGCAGGCCCGGATGGTCATCGGAGGCATCCTGGACGCCGCGGTCGCGGTCGGCGGCCGGCTGCCGGAGCTGTTCGGCGGGTTCGACCGCGACACGTACACCACCCCGATCCCCTACCCCACGTCGTGCTCACCTCAGGCCTGGGCGTCGGCCACGCCCGTCCACCTCGTGCGGACCCTGCTGCGCTACCACCCGGACGTGGCGGCAGGGAAGGTCTGGATGGACCCGGTGGCCCCGGACTCGATGCTGCCGCTGCGCGTCGAGCGCCTGCCCCTCGGCAGCCACGAGGTCACACTGCGCGTGGACGCGGACGGCTGGGACGTCGAGGGGTTGCCCGACGGCCTCGAGCTGGTCCGGCAGCCGCGGCCGCTGCCGGACGACGTGCCCCGGCCCTGACCCCGGCACGCGTCAGGGCCGCCGTTCCCTGCCGGGAGCGGCGGCCCTGAGGCCGTGCGGGGTGGATCAGGCCGTAGCGGCGTTGCCGTCCTCGGCGGTCGTGGCCGTACCGGCGGTCTCGACCGGCGGCGCGTCCGGCAGCTCGGCCTTCGGCGCCCCGCGGAAGGTGAACACCGCGCGCTCGCCCTCGCCTTCGGCGTCGACGACGACGATCTCGCCGGGCTTCAGCTCGCCGTAGAGGATCTTCTCGGACAGCGCGTCCTCGATGTCCCGCTGGATGGTCCGGCGCAGCGGCCGGGCGCCCAGCACGGGGTCGTAGCCCTTGGTGGCGAGCAGGACCTTGGACGCCGGCGTGAGCTCGATGCCCATGTCCTTGTCCTTCAGCCGCTCGTCGAGCTTGGCGACCATCAGGTCGACGATCTCGATGATCTCGTCCTGCGTGAGCTGCGGGAAGACGATCGTGTCGTCGACGCGGTTGAGGAACTCGGGCCGGAAGTGCTGCTTGAGCTCGTCGTTGACCTTCGCCTTCATCCGCTCGTAGCCGGTCTTCGTGTCGTTGCCGGCGTTGAACCCGATGGCCAGCCCCTTGGCGATGTCCCTCGTGCCGAGGTTCGTCGTCATGATGATGACCGTGTTCTTGAAGTCGACGACGCGGCCCTGGCTGTCGGTCAGGCGGCCGTCCTCCAGGATCTGCAGGAGCGAGTTGAAGATGTCGGGGTGCGCCTTCTCGACCTCGTCGAAGAGGACCACCGAGAACGGCTTGCGCCGCACCTTCTCGGTGAGCTGGCCGCCCTCCTCGTAGCCGACGTAGCCGGGGGGCGAGCCGAACAGCCGCGAGACGGTGTGCTTCTCGGAGAACTCGCTCATGTCGAGCTGGATCAGCGAGTCCTCGTCGCCGAACAGGAACTCGGCGAGCGCCTTGGCGAGCTCGGTCTTACCGACGCCGGTGGGGCCGGCGAAGATGAACGAGCCACCGGGGCGCTTGGGGTCCTTGAGGCCGGCCCGGGTGCGCCGGATCGCCTGGGACAGCGCCTTGATGGCGTCGTTCTGGCCGATGATCCGCTTGTGGAGCTCGTCCTCCATGCGGAGCAGGCGCGAGGACTCCTCCTCGGTCATCTTGAAGACCGGGATGCCCGTCGCCGTGGCCGAGGACCTCGGCGATGAGCTCCTCGTCGACCTCGGCGACGATGTCCATGTCGCCGGCCTTCCACTGCTTCTCGCGCTCGGCCTTCGCCGCGAGGAGCTTCTTCTCGGTGTCGCGCAGGGCGGCGGCCTTCTCGAAGTCCTGCGCGTCGATCGCGCTCTCCTTCTCGCGCCGCGTCTGGGCGATCTTCTCGTCGAACTCGCGCAGGTCCGGCGGAGCCGTCATGCGACGGATCCGCAGCCGGGCGCCGGCCTCGTCGATGAGGTCGATGGCCTTGTCCGGCAGGAACCGGTCGTTGACGTACCGGTCGGCCAGCGTCGCGGCCGCGACCAGCGCCGAGTCGGTGATGGAGACCCGGTGGTGCGCCTCGTACCGGTCGCGCAGGCCCTTGAGGATCTCGATGGTGTGCGCCAGTGAGGGCTCCTGCACCTGGATCGGCTGGAAGCGCCGCTCCAGGGCCGGGTCCTTCTCGACGTGCTTGCGGTACTCGTCGAGCGTCGTCGCGCCGATCGTCTGGAGCTCCCCGCGGGCCAGCATCGGCTTGAGGATGCTCGCGGCGTCGATCGCGCCCTCGGCAGCGCCCGCACCCACCAGCGTGTGGAGCTCGTCGATGAACAGGATGATGTCGCCGCGGGTGCGGATCTCCTTGAGGACCTTCTTCAGGCGCTCCTCGAAGTCACCGCGGTAGCGCGAGCCGGCCACGAGAGCGCCCAGGTCGAGCGTGTAGAGCTGCTTGTCCTTGAGGGTCTCGGGCACCTCGCCCTTGACGATCGCCTGCGCAAGCCCCTCGACGACGGCCGTCTTGCCGACGCCGGGCTCGCCGATGAGGACCGGGTTGTTCTTGGTGCGGCGGGACAGCACCTGCATGACCCGCTCGATCTCCTTCTCGCGCCCGATGACCGGGTCGAGCTTGCCCTCGCGAGCGCCCTGGGTGAGGTTGCGGCCGAACTGGTCGAGCACCAGGGAGCCCGACGGCGTGCCCTCCTGCGGGCCGCCGGAGGCCGTCTTCTCCTGCCCGGTCTGGTAGCCGGACAGCAGCTGGATGACCTGCTGGCGGACGCGGTTGAGGTCCGCGCCGAGCTTGACGAGGACCTGGGCGGCGACGCCCTCGCCCTCGCGGATGAGGCCGAGCAGGATGTGCTCGGTGCCGATGTAGTTGTGTCCGAGCTGCAGCGCCTCGCGCAGCGACAGCTCCAGGACCTTCTTGGCCCGCGGGGTGAAGGGGATGTGGCCGGAGGGGGCCTGCTGGCCCTGGCCGATGATCTCCTGGACCTGCTCCCGCACCGCGTCGAGCGAGATGCCGAGCGACTCCAGGGCCTTGGCCGCGACGCCCTCACCCTCGTGGATCAGCCCGAGCAGGATGTGCTCGGTGCCGATGTAGTTGTGGTTGAGCATCCTGGCCTCCTCCTGGGCCAGGACGACGACGCGGCGGGCGCGGTCGGTGAATCTCTCGAACATGAGCGCTCCTCGCGTGCGGTCGGGCGGGGGACCGGGAGTCCGCCGGCTGACCTGTCGATGCTATCCACGGCTACCGACCCGTCCGGCCTCCTGCCCGAAGGTGAGGCCCGAATCGATACCCGTGTGCTTCGGCCAACGGTGCCCAGGACTTGCGTGTTCCGTGCGGCGCCGTTGCCGTCACGTCGTTCGCTCTTGGCTGAACGGCCGTGTCGCCTGTCGCGAAGTGCACAAAGAGTGCATCACCGATGCACACTGCGTCAACGACCCGTTTGTGACCCGACGGGCCGCGTGGGGGGTCAGGCCTGCACGGCCGCCGGCGCGGTCGCCACGATGTGCAGGACCGGGACGTCGTACTCCTTCCGGGCGGTGTCGACGACCCCGTGCCGGAGCCATGTCGAGCGACCCTCGGGATGGGTGGCGATCACGATCCGGTCGGGCCGGGAACGGGCCACGGCATCCCGCAGCGCGTGGAGCGGCCGGTAGTCCCCGAGATCGCCGCTCGCGTCGAGCCCGTGCGAGCGGAGGATCTCCAGCGTCGAGTCCAGCCGCATGCGCGCGGCGTCCACCGTCGCCTGCCAGACCCAGACCGCGCCCTTCACCTCCGCCTGGCCCGTGTCCACCGGATTGGCCGGCACGCAGACGAAGTACTGGGCCTTGCCCGCCGCGTCGATGGCCCGCAGCTCCTCGATCAGCTCACCCGCACCGACCGTCTCGTTCGCGAGTACGAGAACCCGCGTCGCCGGTTGCTTCGGCGCCGCCTCCTCGGTGAGGTCCACCGAGCCGCCCCGCCACCGAGTCACGACGTAGAGGACCAGCACGACAGCCCACGAGAGCAGGCTCAGCAGGATCTGGGACCGCGTGTCCGCTCCGAAGAACATCGAGGCCAGGACGGCGAGCATCGCAGCGATCGTCGCCAGAGTGAGCACCGGGAAGAACCACATCTTGCACGCGCATGCGCTCGGGAGGCGTGCGACGGCGCAGCACGAGCTGGGACACGGCGATGAGCAGGTAGACGAACAGGATGATCGCGCCGGAGGAGTTCAGCAGGAAGAGGAAGACGGTGTCCGGGGACACCGCGGCACAGATCACGCAGAGGAACCCGACGATCGACGACGACAGGATCGCCCAGACCGGCACGCCGCGGCGGTTGACCGTGATGAGCGCCACCGGGGCCTCCCGCCGCCCGGCGAGGACGAAGAGCATCCGTGAGGCCGTGTACAGGCCCGAGTTGAGACATGACAGCACGGCCGTCAGCACGACGGCGTTCATGATGTGGTCCGCGTACGGCAGGCCCATCTTCGTGAAGGCGCTGACGTAGGGCGACGCGGCGAGCTCGGCGGAGTTCCACGGCAGGATCACGGCCAGCAGGAACACCGACCCCACGTAGAAGATGGCGATGCGGGCCACGACCGAGTTCGTCGCTTTGGCGATCGCGCGCTCGGGATCGCTTGACTCCGCGGCGGCGATGGTGGCGATCTCCGCCCCCACCATCGAGAAGATGACGACCACGATCCCGGAGAAGACGGCCCCGACTCCGTTCGGGAAGAGCCCCCCGTACGCCGTGAGGTTGCTGAAGCTCAGGCTCTTGTTCGGCCAGATCCCGAGCACGTAGAGGGTGCCGAGCACGAGGAAGACGCAGATGGCCGCCACCTTGATCCCGGCGAACCAGTACTCGAACTCCCCGTAGGAGCTCACCGAGAACAGGTTCGTGCCCGTCATGAGCAGCATGAGGACGAGCGACAGCAGCCAGAGCGGGGCGCTGATCCAGTAGGTGAGGACTTTCGCCCCGGCAACGGCCTCGAAGCCGACGACGATGACCCAGAAGTACCAGTACAGCCAGCCCACCGAGAAGCCGGCCCAGCCGCCGAGCGCCTTGCGGGCGTAGTCCGCGAAGGAACCGGTCGAGGGGTTGGCGGTCGCCATCTCCCCGAGCATCCGCATGACCAGGACGATCAGGACGCCGGTGATCGCGTAGGTGAGGAACGCCGCGGGACCGGTCTCCTTGATGACGACGCCGGAGCCGACGAAGAGGCCGGCGCCGATGACCCCGCCGATCGCGATCATCGTGAGGTGTCGTTGCTTCAGCCCCTTGTGGAGCTCGGGTGCAGCGCTCATGGCAGGCCCCCCTTGCCGACAGTGCCAGCACGTCTCTGACCCCAGCCTGGGGCACATGTCGGTCATGAGCCACCCGTACAGTGCGCGACATGACTCCGGCGACCGTGGACGGCCTCGCTGCTGCTGCCGCGGAGCGCTTCGGGCTGGTGCCCGCCGAGATCGTGCCGCTGCCTGGCGAGCGGACGCTGAACGCCCTGGTCTCCACTGCGGCCGGGAACGCCGTCGTGGTCAAGCTCCACCCGCCGCACGAGGCCCCGGACGTCGACCTCGAGGTCGCTGCCCTCGACGCCCTCGCACACGGTCCCGCAGCCGCGCTGGTGCCCCGCGTCGTGCGGACCTCCGCCGGCGAGCACCGCGCCGAGGTCAGCGGTCGGATCGCGCGCGCCCTGACCTGGCTGCCCGGATCGGTCTGGGCCGACGCCGCTCGCGCCACGCCGGACCGGCTGCGCTCGCTCGGCGCCGCCGTGGCCCGTGTCGACGCAGCGCTCGCGGGGTTCACCCATCCGCACCTCGCCAGGCCCCTGCGGTGGAACCTCGCCACCGCGGCCGGCCAGCGCGAGCTGCTCGCTCACGTGACGGACCCAGAGCGCCGAGGGCCGGCCGCCGCCGTCCTCGACCGGTTCGCCGAGCGAGGTCGCGCCCGCGCTCGCCACCCTCCCGGCGCAGGCGATCCACAACGACGCGAACGACCGCAACGTGCTGGTGGACGGCGACCGCGTGACCGGTCTGCTCGATTTCGCCGACCTCTGCAGGGCTCCCCGGATCTGCGGGCTCGCCGTCGCCGCCGCCTACGCCGTCGCGGCAGGTCCGCGCGTCCTCCCCCACGTCGTCGCCGGCTACCACGCGGTGGCCCCGCTCACGCCCGCTGAGCTGGCCCTGCTGCCCGACCTCGTGCGCACCCGGCTCGCGCTGAGCGTCGCCATGGCCGGCTGGCAGTCCGCCCGCGACCCCGGCAACGACTACCTCCTGGTGAGCCAGGACCACGTGTGGCCCGCCCTGCGGGGCCTGCCCCTGGATGCCGATCAGCTGCTGGTCGCCCGGCTTCGCAGCGCCTGCGGTTACGAACCTGTCGCCACCGCCCGCGCCGTCCGGGCCCACCTCGCGACGGTCGAGGCGGCCCCGGTGCTCGGCCGGCCGCTGACGCAGGTGGGCTACCGGGTGCTCGACTGGTCCGCCGGGCACGCGCCGGAGGCGCCGCCCGAGGGGCTGGTCGGCGTCGGGCGATACTGCGAGCACCGGGCGGTCTACACGACGGACGCCTTCTCGCCGCCGGACCAGAGGCGCCAGGCCCCGCCGGACGACCCCGACGAGCGGCGGACCGTCCACCTCGGCGTCGACCTCTTCGTGCCGGCCGGCACACCCGTGCACGCGCCGCTGCCCGGCGTCGTACAGGCCGCCGCGGACAACGCGGAGCCGCTCGACTACGGCCCCGTCGTCGTCCTCGAACACCGCACCGGGCACGACGTCCCCTTCTTCACCCTGTACGGGCATCTCTCCCGCGCCGGCCTCGCGGGGATCCGGCCCGGGCAACGGGTCGCTGCCGGCGAGGTGATCGGATCCGTCGGGGATCCCGGGGAGAACGGCGGCTGGCCGCCGCACGTCCACGTGCAGCTGCTGACGACACTGGCCGGCATCCCGACGATCACCACCCCGGTGACGACGCCCGGGGTGGCGCCACGCGCCGAGCTCGGGCTCTGGCAGAGCGTCTCGCCCGACCCGAACCTGCTGCTGGGGCTGCCCGACGGCACGCGGGCGGACCCGGGCCTGCCGGCGTCCGAGATCGCCCGGCGGCGGCGCACGCTGATGTCACCCGCGCTGTCGCTCAGTTACGCCGAGCCGCTGCACATCGTGCGAGGCGAGGGGGCCCACCTCGTCGACGCGGCGGGCCGGCGGTGGCTCGACCTCGTCAACAACGTCGCGCACGTCGGGCACGCCCACCCCCGGGTGGTGGCCGCGGCCGCGGAGCAGAACCGGCAGCTGAACACCAACACCCGGTATCTGCACGAGGCCGTCGCCGAGTACGCACGGCGCCTGGCCGAGACCCTGCCCGACCCGCTGTCGGTGTGCTTCTTCGTCAACTCCGGGTCGGAGGCGAACGACCTCGCGCTGCGCCTGGCGTACGCGCACACCCGGGCCCGCGACGTCCTCGTCCTCGACCACGCCTACCACGGGCACCTCGTGTCGCTGATCGACGTCAGCCCGTACAAGTTCGACGGCCCGGGCGGGTCGGGGTGCCCGCCGACCACGCACGTCGTCCCGCTGCCGGATCCCTACCGGGGGCGGTACCGGAGCGCGCCGGGCGCGCCGTCGGCCGAGGTCACGGCCCCGTACCTCGCCGAGGTCGACCGCCTGCTCGCCGGTCTCGCCGCCTCTGGCCGGCGTCCCGCGGCGTTCCTGGCCGAGCCGATGCCCGGGACCGCCGGGCAGGTGGTGCTCGCCGACGGGTTCCTCGCCGGCGCCTACGAGCGGGTGCGCGCTGCCGGCGGACTCTGCATCGCGGACGAGGTGCAGATGGGTGTCGGGCGGCCGGGCGCCGCGATGTGGGGGTTCGAGCCGCACGGGGTCGTCCCCGACATCGTCACGATGGGCAAGCCGCTGGGCAACGGGCACCCGCTGGCCGCGGTGGTGACGACCCCCGAGGTGGCGGCCTCGTTCCTGACCGGGATGGAGTACTTCAACACCTTCGGCGGCAACCCCGTCTCGGCGCGCGTGGGCCTGGCCGTGCTCGACGTCGTCGCGGACGAGCGCCTGCAGCACCGCGCGGACGTCCTCGGGCGGCGCATGCTCGCCGGGCTTCGGGAACTTGCCGACACCCACGAGCTCATCGGCGATGTGCGCGGCACCGGGCTGTTCGTGGGCGTCGAGCTCGTCACGGACCGCGGCGCGCGCACCCCGGCCGGCGCGGCCGCCGCCCGCGTGGTGGAGGAGGTCAAGGCGCGCGGCGTCCTGATCTCGAGCGACGGGCCGGAGCACAACGTGCTGAAGGTCAAACCGCCCATGGTGCTGTCGGAGGCGGACGTCGACCGATTCGTCGCCGTCCTGAACCAGTCGCTTACGACCGTCATTGCTACCCATTCGCTCAACGAGTAGCATTGCAGGTGTGAAGGTCAGCGTGAGCCTGAGCGCGGCCGATCTCGCCTTCGTCGACGAGTATGCGCGCTCGTCCGGTGCCCCATCACGGTCCGCCGTCCTGCACGAGGCGGTTCGCCTACTGCGCGAACGTCAGCTCGGCGACGCCTACGAGCAGGCCTGGGACGAGTGGGCAGCGAGCGATGATTCCGCCGCCTGGGACCGGACCAGCGGCGAGGGCCTGACCGCCGATGCGGCGAGGTGAGGTATGGCTGGTCGACCTCGAGCCGGTGGCCGGCACGGAGGCGAACAAGGTGCGTCCTGTCGTCGTGGTCAGCAACGACGCAGCCAACCGGCGGGCGACCGACCGCGGGCGCGGAGTCGTCACGGTCGTTCCGGTGACATCGAACGTGAGCCGCGTCCTGCCCTTCCAGACCCTCTTGCCGGGCACGACGACCGGGCTCCGGCAGCCGTCGAAGGCGCACGCCGAGCAGGTGCGCAGCCTGGACCTGGTCAGGTTCCGGACGCGACTCGGCTCGGTGCCCGCGGACGTGTTGTCGGAGCTCGACGACGCGCTGCGCCTGCACCTATCGTTGTGAGCAGCAGACGCCGGCCTCGACGATGAGACGGGAGCACTGGGTCCTCCCCTCGCTCGCGACGGGGCCGATGAACGTGATCGCCTACGGGCACGCCGGCCAGCCCGTGATCTTCATCGGTGCCGAGCAGGCGCCGGCGTGGGTCTTCGAGCAGGCCGGGCTGCTCGACGCCGTCGCGTGGCTGATCGACGAGGGCCGGGTCCGGGTCTACGCGGTCGAGGCGTACGACAACGCCTCCTGGCGCAACGACAGCCTCGGCCGGGAGGACCGGGCCAAGGCGCACCAGCGGTTCGAGGACTTCGTCCTTGCCGACCTCGTGCCGGCGGTGCACCGCGACTGCGGTTGGCTGGCTCCGATCGCCGTCACAGGGCCGAGCCTCGGGGCGTACAAGGCGGTGGACCTGTGTCTGCGCCGGCCCGACGTGTTCCCCGTCGCGCTCGGCATGTCGGGGGTCTACGACCTCGACCGGATCGGCTGGGGTGAGCGCGGGGACACCTTCTACTTCCACAACCCGGTCGACTACGTGGCGAACATGTCCGGGCCCCACCTCGACTGGGTCCGGTCCGCCGCCCGGGTCATCCTCGCGGTCGGCACCGGGATGTGGGAGGACGACTCGGCCAGCGGCGCTCTCAACGCGACGTTGCGGTTCGCCGCAGTGCTGGCCGAGAAGGGCATCCCCCACGAGCTCGACGTCTGGGGCAGCGACACCCCGCACGACTGGCCCTCGTGGGGCCGCATGCTGGCCAAGCACCTTCCCCGCCTGGCCTGAGCGGGGCTGCTCCGACGGGGTGAGCGCCGGCCAGGGGTGCTTGCTATCGGGCGTAGCATCGCCGCTGCGGTCGGCAGAACGGGGATGTTCGCGGTGCGCCGGATCACGGGGGGTTTGCTTCGCCGCACAGGCCCGGCGGCACCGGGACGACGACCGCGGTGTCGTCGCCGTCCTGGTCGCCGCCATGCTGGCCGTGTTCCTCGGCCTCGCTGCGCTGGTCGTCGACCAGGGAATGGCCGCGGACACCCAGCGCCAGGCCCAGAACGCCGCCGACGCGTCCGCCCTGGGTGCCGCCATGGTGCTGTACAAGGGCGGCACACCCGCGGACGCCGACGCAGCCGCTCGGGCCTACGCCAAGGCGGACTTCGGCACGACGCCCGCCGAGTGGTCCACCTGCACCACGACGACGACGACGGGGTTCAGCCTCTTCGTCCCCTGGTTGTAGCTGATGCACGGCGTGCCGTTCAGGGCGCACCAGCGGAGCCTTCTCGGACAGGGGTAACGGGCAGCTGACGGTCAACGGCCGCCTGGTGCTGGGGTACATGGAACTCAAGGGCTCCGGCGCGGACAAGGTGCACGTCAACGTCACCGGGCCTCCGCCGGCCAACAGCCCGCCCGCGGTCACGGTCGGCATCCCACGCTTGAGTGGGTGAGCACCGAGCTGCCACTCGGAGGCGCTCCCCCGCGGCGCCCGGGGTACCGTCCGGGGATGGCGCTGCTGCGATGCGACGTCTTCTCGGAGGCCCTGGGCCTGAGCACCTCGATGACGGTGATCCTCCCGCAGCCGACGACGACCCAGATCGGCATGACGGGCGGGGCCGGCGAGGAGCCCCCGCCCGTGCTGTACCTGCTGCACGGGCTCTCCGACGACGACACCATCTGGGTGCGCCGCACCTCGATCGAGCGCTATGTGGCGCCGCTCGGCCTCGCCGTCGTGATGCCACAGGTCCACCGCAGCTTCTACACCGACGAGGCGTACGGCGGGAGGTACTGGACGTTCGTCTCCGAGGAGCTGCCCGAGCTCGTCGCCAGATTCTTCCGCGTCTCCTCCCGGCGGGAGGACACCTTCGTCGCGGGGTTGTCGATGGGCGGCTACGGCGCGCTGAAGCTCGCTCTCCGGCAGCCAGAGCGGTTCGCCGCCGCCGCCAGCCTGTCGGGGGCCCTCGACGTCGTCGCGCTCTCCCGCCGGCCGCGACCGGAGGACCCCACCCTGTGGAAGCGGGTGTTCGGCGGCCGCGTCTCCGGCGGCGCCGAGGACGACGTGTTCGCGCTCCTGCGACGCGCCAAGGGAGGACACGTGCCCGCCCTGCACGTGTCCTGCGGCACGGAGGACCAGTTGATCGCGCCGAACCGGCGCTTCGTCGCGACCTGCAGCGCCGCCGGCATCCCCGTCACCCCGAGCTTCGGCCCGGGCGAGCACGACTGGGCCTACTGGGACGAGCGGATCCAGGACGTCCTCGCCTGGCTGCCCCTTCCCAGCCGCTGACAGCGACCCGCGGACGGTTCAGTCGTCGTCGGTCGTCCGCTCCCGGTCCGCCTCCGCGTCGTCCGCACCGACGGGCACGCCGTCGTCCGAGCCGCGGTTCTCCACCCCGAGGTCGTCGTTCGAGGTCATCAGGCCGCCGGGGTCTGCCAGGGCGCCGCCGTCGTCGGTGTCGGCCCCACTGCGTTCGGCGTCGGCGTCGCGGTCGGCCTCGCCGACGGGCACGCCGTCGGAGGTCGTCTGGTCCTGGTCGTCGTCGTCCTGGCGGAGCCCGCCGGCCGCTGCCGTCGCCGGAAGCATGCCGCCCATGCCTGCCGCTGGTTGAGTACTCATGACGCCTCCTGCTGCCGACTCGTCGTCCATGCGGTCCTCCAGTACCCGCAGCCGCCGTCTCTACTCCCGGACACCGGACGCACGCTCAGCGGACCTGTACCCGATGCGTGCCCGCCGGCAACTCCACCTCGGAGCCGCCCTCGGTGACGACGAGCACTCGCACCGGGCTCTCGATGGCCGCCTCGCTACCCGACACCCGCACCTCGACCGGCCCGTGCGGAGTGGGGACGGCGCCGGCCGCCTGGCGGAGCCGGCCGAGCCGGGGCGCCACCCGGACGCGCGCGTACCCGGGCTCCGCGGGCGTGATCCCGAGGACGTACGCGACCAGGTCGCGCGTCGGGGTGCAGCTCCAGCCGTGCACCGGCGTGCCCCAGCCCCAGCACTCGCCGAACGTGTCGTACCCGTCCGTCAGGAACTGGTCCCAGCGGCGGATCAGGTCGACGAGCAGGTCGGCACGACCGGCCTTCGCGACCGCGTCGTGGACGGCGTAGGCGAAGAAGGGCTCGGCGAGGACGATCTCCCGCTCCGCGTCCCAGTCGATCCGCTGGATCCCCTCCGCCTGGTCGCGCACCTTCTGCGCGTCGTACCCGCCGGTCTCGCTGCCGATCCAGGAACGGACGACGAGCCGATCCGTATCGGTGATGCGCTCGATGATCCCGGCCCATCGGTCGGCCGGAGCCAGGCCCGAGATGATCGCGGAGGCATTCGCCGCCTGCGACGCGGCCGGCCGGCGCTCGCCGTCCACGATGTGGTCGACGTACAGCCCACGGTCGGCGTCCCAGAAGTCCTCATAACCCTTCGCGGCGGCAGCGTAGAGGTCGCGCGCCCATGCCGCCGAGCCTCGGTTGCCGGTGGCCTCGGACAGCTCGGCGAACTCGGCGAGGCTGCGGGCCCAGAGCGCCGTGAGGATGGAGCTCCGGCCGGACAGGAAGATGCTCGACCAGTCGACGAGGCTCCATTCGGGCACGTCGGCGACCGTGCCGTGCTCGTCCACGTAGGCGGTGTACCAGCGCAGTATCCGCTCCGTCGTCGGCAGGTGGCGCCGGACGGCGTCCAGGTCACCGTCGTGCAGGTACTGCACGTGGACGCCGTGCGTCCAGCTCAGCGACCAATCCGGGATCGTCAGCCCGCCGCCGAACTCGGCCTCACCCACCACGACCATGGGCAGGATCCCGTCGGGGCGGGGCGAGTCGCCCAGCTCCAGATAGTTGCGCGCGAGTCCCCAGTCCTCGTTGGTGACGAGGTCGACCATCTGGTGCACCACCCCGTCGCCGACCCAGGCGCGTTGCTCCCGGGTGGGGCAGTCGGTGTAGGCGTCGAGGGAGTTGAGCTGCACGGTCCGGATCCCTGCCCGATACAACGCATCGAGCGCAGGCTCGTCACTGCGGAAGTAGGCGTGGCCGGTGCGCGGGTACAGGTGCTCGCGAACCTCGACGCGGGACACCGTCACGGTGGCTTCGTGGTCGGCGTGGACGACGAGGTGGACGTAGCGCAACCCGTTGAGCTCCAGAGCCGCGAAGGTGCCCGGCCCGCCGGCGGCGACGTACCGAGCGCCGGTCGCGGGATCGGACACGTCCGAGGAACGGGCGGCCTGCTCCGCGCGGAACGGCTTCTCCCGGTAGTACAGCTCGACCGTGGTCCCGGCCTGCGCGGAGAGGTCCAGCTCGACGAAGCCGGCGACGATGCGGCCGAAGTCCACCAGGAGGTGCTGCACCCGCCCGGGCCCGACCTCGAAGGCAGCCGGCAGCTCCGCGGGGCCGGTGGCGAGCGGCTCCGTCCCCAGCACCTGCCGGACACGCGTCGCCGGGTGGTCCGTCGCCCACTCGACCGCAGGGCGGCTGGACACGTCGAGCACACCGGCCGGGGCGACGCGGGAGCCGACCTGGGCTGAGATCCCGCGAGGCAGCAGGCGCCCGAACGGATACGTCGGCGGACGGCTCTCGGCGAGACCACCGATGTGGGTGGCGCCGACGACGGCGGCGGGCGCCCACGCGGCGTCGTCGAAGCCGGCGTCGCGCCAGCCGCGGGGCAGCTCCCGGGCATCGAGGATCTCCACCGGCACGCCCTCGATGGAGGCCGTGGCATCGCCGGGCAGCGACCAGGCAGACGAGCGATGCACCCGCCAGGCGGCGTCCGAGACGAGCTCCCCGTCGCCGTGCCCATCCCCCAGCCGCGCCTCGAACACCAGCACGGCATCCGTGCTCGACCCGGCGGGCGCCGGCTGCCAGAACGAGGTCGCGCGGCCGTAATACGTGACGAGAACCGCGATCACGTTCGGACCGGCGACGAGATACGGCGCGAGGTCGTAGCTGTCGTAGCGCTGCCGGGCCGGCTGCGAACGGGCCGGACCCCGGCCCACCTCCTGCCCGTTGACCCACAGCACGTACCGGGAGTCCGCGGTCAGCCGCGCGGGCACCTGCGCGGGGACGCCGTCCAGTAGGAACGTCCGGCGGAACAGCGAACGGGAGAACGGCGCGTCCCTCGGCCCGCCGTGCAGGCCGGACGTCAGCGGGTCCAGGGCGCGGGCCTCGAGGCCGATCCAGTGTCCTGACCAGCGCGTTGTCATCTGATCCTCCTCAGGCCACGCCGGACACGGCGCCCGCGCTCGTCAGCCGGTGACGGCCGCCCGTCACCCGCTGACGCTGCCCGTCCGGTAGGTCGATCTCGGCCGCCACGCCGTCCGGGACGGTGACGTCCACCTCGAGCCGGCCCTCGTCGAGGCGCCACTCGACCGCGACGCGCCCGTGCCGCGTGTCCAGCGACGTCCTGGCCCACGTGAGCCCGCCACCGGGACGGGGGGCGACCCGGACGGTTCGATAGCCCGGCTCCGCCGGGGCCAGACCGCCGATCACACGGTGCATCCAGTCCGCGACCGCGCCCAGGGCGTAATGGTTGAAGCTCGTCATCTGCCCCGGATTGATGCTCCCGTCGGGAAGCATCGAGTCCCAGCGCTCCCACACCGTGGTGGCGCCCATCGTGACGGAATAGAGCCACGAGGGGCACTCCTGCTGGAGCAGCATCCGGTAAGCGTCGTCGAGGTGGCCGGTCACGGTCAGTGCCTCGGTGACGAACGGCGTCCCGGCGAATCCGGTGGAGATGCGGTGCCCGCTCTTGCCGACGAGTTCGGCGAGCCGGTCGCCGGCCTTCTGCCGGAGGGGTTCGTCGAGCAGGCCGAAGACGATCGCGAGGGCGTACACGGTCTGGGCGTCGCTGTGCACCGTGCCGTCGTCCGACACGTACTGCTGGCTGAACGCCCTCCGGGTGCGCTCGGCGAGGGAGCGGAAGTACCCGGCGTCCGCCTCCCGGCCGAGGAGCTCGGCGGCCTCCGCCACGAGCCCGGCACTGCGGTAGAGGCACGCCGTCGCTACGACGCCCTTGTCGGCCTTGGCGGCGGCCGGATCGTCCGGCGGCGCCGTCGGATCCAGCCAGTCGCCGAACTGGAAGCCGCGGTCCCACAGCCCGGTCGGCGAGAGCAGCGACTCGACCCGACGGACGTGCGCGGCCATCGAGTCGAACGCCTGGGCCAGCACTCCCTCGTCGCCGTAGGCCTGCCACACGGCCCACGGCACCCACACGGCCGCGTCGCTCCAGATCGCCGCGGTCTCGGGCGCGGGACGGTCCGCGCGCGGGATGTACTTGAGGATGTCGGGGATGACGTAGCCCACCCGGCCGTCCGCGGCGCGCTGCTCGGCGTCCAGGTCCTGCAGCCAGTTCCGCAGCGACGCCTCGACGTCGTAGAGGAACGCGGCGGTCGGCGCGAACACCGCGAGGTCGCCGGTCCAGCCCAGCCGCTCGTCCCGCTGCGGGCAGTCGGTGGGGACGTCGAGGAAGTTCCCGCGCAGGCCCCAGACGACGTTGCGGTGCAGCTGGTTGAGCATCTCGTCGGAGCACTCGAACTCGCCGATCCGGCGCAGGTCGGTGTGCACGACGACCGCGACGAGCGAGTCCGGGGTGAGCTCGCCGGGCCAGCCGTCGACCTCGGCGTACCGGAACCCGTGGAAGGTGAGCGTCGGCTCGAAGGTGTCCTCGCCGCCGGACAGGACGAAGCGATCCGTCGCCTTGGCGGTGCGCAAGGGCCGGACGCCGAGCTCGCCGTCCTCGAGCACCTCCGCGTGCCGGATCGTGATCGTGGAGCCGCGCTCCCCGCTCACGGTGAACCGCAACCAGCCCACCAGGTTCTGCCCGAAGTCGACGAGCGTCCTGCCGGACGGCGAGGTCCAGATCCGGACGGGGCGGACCTCCTCGTGCCGGACGACGGGCGGGCTCGTGTAGGGCGTGAGGACGGCGGGGTCGACGTCCGCAGCGGCGTGCACGCCCACCCATCCGCCGGCCGATCCGCCGGCGGCGAAGCCCGGCCGCTGCCAGGCGTCGTCCCGCAGCCGGGCGTCGATCGTCTCGCCGTCGTAGAGGTCGTTCTCGAGAACGTCCGACGGGCCGGCGCGCCACGTGTCGTCGGTGCCGGCGATCTGACGGTGACCGTCCTCGAAGACGATCTCCAGCTGGGCGAGGCCGGCGAGCTCCGAGCCGTAGTAGGCGCGGCCGCCGCCCCACCCGAGCCGGCCGCGGAACCATCCGTTGCCCAGCGCGAGGCCGAGGACGACGGCGTCGTCCTGCCCAGCGCGAACCAGGTCGGTGACGTCGTACTCGCGGTACCGCAGCCGCCACTCGTAGCTGCTCCAGCCGGGGCTGAGGACGTCGTCCACGACCGGCGCGCCGTTGATCGAGGCGGTGAACACCCCGCGGGCGGTCGCATACAAGGTGGCCTTGCCGACCGGGCCGTGGCCGGCGTCGAGACGCACCTCTCCGCGGAGCAGCGGCGCCCCGGCGAAGTCCTCGTCCGGGCTGATCATGGTGGCGGTCCACATCACGATGTCGACGTTTCCTCTCGGTCGGAACTGGGGTCAGGAACCAGCAGCAGGCGGGGCACTGTGAGGAGGCCGGAGCTCAGTCCGGCCTCAGCGAGGTCGAGGTCCTGCATCCGGAACCGCCGGCCGAAGAGGCGGGCACTCTCCTCGGCCCGGGCCGGGACGGCCGGGTCAGCGGCGAGCGCTCCGGCAGCGGTGTTCGAGACGCGGATCTGGAAGGTGTTCGCTCCGGCCCGCAGGTACGGGCCGACGGCGAGCCGGTAGGGGGTTCCCCAGAGCACTCCCGCCGTCGTCCCGTTGACGACGACCTCCGCGACCTCCCCGACCGGCGGCGTGACAGCGGCGCGGAAGGAACGGCCCCGCAGTCCCACCTCCTCCGCGCCGCCGGCGGGCACAGGTGTGGCGGTACCGAGATCGAGCTCAGCGGCGGCAGGCGGATCATCGAGCAGCACAGTCGTCGTGTAGACGGCCGTCCCCGAGAAGGTGCGCCGCCGCGGGTCGTCCTCCCACCGGTGCGGCAGCGACACGGCAGCAGCATCGTCGTCGGCCGCGTGGTCGGCCGGGTGGTCGGCCGGCTCGTCGGCCGGCTCGTCGCCTGGGAACCGGACCGTCCACGGTCCGTCCAGGGGCACGGCGGTGCGGGGGCCGTCGGCTGCCGGCCAGGCCGGCACGTCGTCCCCGTCGAACGTCACCAGCACCGCCGCCTCGTACGCCTCGAGCGTGAGCGGTATCGGTGCCGCGCCGGGGCCGCGCGCCACCACCTCCCCCGACAGCGCGTCCCACCGCTCGACGACGCCCTGCCCCTCCCGCAGGGTCACCGCGAACCGCTCGGTCTCGGCCCCCGTGTTGGCGACGAGGTACACCTGGGCGCCGTCGAGGCGGCGGTGGACGGCGCCGATCGCGCCGTCCTGAGGGGTCACGGCCACGTCCGGCGGGAGGGCGGAGAGCAGCGCGGCCGGCAGGCCGGCGGCCGTCACAGAGGTGCCGATCCCCACCGCGCTGCCCAGCGCGAGCACCAGCGCACCGCTCTCCTGCGCGGCCCGGAGCCACGCACGGGTGCCGCGGGGCACGTCACGCACGAACGGCAGGACGACGACCGGGAACCGGCCGGGATCGAGCACGTCGAGCGCGTCGTCGTCGAACAGGTCGTAGTCGTAGCCGAGCTCGCGGACGATCCGGGGAAGCTCCGGCCCGATGTGATCGCGGACGCCGCCCCGGAGGTCGAGGTACCCCTCCCGGTCGGGCCGCATCGCCGCGTAGACGTCCCGGGCGGGCACGTACACGCCGACGTCGCTGACCCGCTCGCCCTGCCGCAGCAGCTCCGACAGCCGGTGCGCATAGGCGTTGAGCGGTCGCGCGGCGACCCACCACGGGTTGCGCTCGTCGAGGGCGCCCGCCGCGTAGAAGATCCAGCCGATGCCGTCGGCGTCCGGGGCCGAGTAGGGCCAGCCGTGCGCCACCACCTGGGTCACGCCGCAGAGCAGGTGCTCGTGCAGCTCGCCCCTCAGGTCCAGCGGGGTGGCGCGGAAGGACGGCGAGTGCACCCAGGTCCACGTCTCGGACGACACGACCTGGCGGTCGTACAGCTGGGCCGCGGACGACGCCCACCGCGTCTGCGGGAGGCCGGTCCAGCCCCAGCCCTCGCCCTCGAACCGGTCGGCGAAGCGGTAGCTGGACACGCTCGCGGGCGGCTGCCCGTAGCCCTGGATCCGGAAGGGCACGCCGTGCGAGGCGGCCCAGCGCTGCAGCGGGGCGACGAAGTTCTCCTCGTAGAGCTCCGTGAGAGTGCGGTGGTAGTCGGCGCGCAGCCGGTGGGCGCGTGGGCCGTCGACGGACAGCAGCCAGAGCAGCGGCAAGGCGTCGTACCCGCGGCGGGCCTGGAACTCCGCCGGCGCCCCGGGTGTCCAGTCCGCGGCATAGACCTCCAGGCTGTCGCAGAAGACCGAGTCGAGGAGGTCGGCGCCGACCGCCGCGACCATCGGCTCGCAGACCGCCGCGATGTGCTCGCCGATCGCACGCGCCGAGTAGTGGTCGAGCACCGGTCCCTCGGCTCCGGCCGCAGCCCGCTTCACGTTCTGCCCGGTCAGGCGGGCGACCGCGGTGAGGACGACGCGGGGACCGCGCCCGGCGGCACCTGGATGGCGCCGTCCGCCACGGGCAGCAGCTCGAACTCCTCCGGGAGCTCCTGGACGGAGCCGTCCCCACCCACGCGCCGACGAACTCGTCCCCCGGCCACGTCCGCGGCAGCGGCAGCGCGGACCCGGCGGGGAGGACCTCCTGCTGGTCCCAGTGCAGGCGCCGGGCGGCCGTCTCCGCCGTGACGTGCGGGCCGCCGAAGGACCAGCCGCTGCCGAGCGTCACGTCGAACGTCAAGCCCCGGGTCCGCGCCTGCTCGGCCGCGAACCGCAGGTCGGCGAGGAACGTCGCGGACCCGTAGCGGTCGGGCGAGGCGCTCAGCGGGTAGACGACGGCGACCTCGACGCCGCCGAGGCCGGCGTCCCGCATCTCGTCCAGCTCGCGCGCGAGCTCGGCGCGCTCGACGTCCGGCCCGAACCACCACCAGCGGGTGCGAGGCCGGCTGCCCGGCGGAGGGTTCCGGAACACATCGGCGAGCGCCACCCCTAGCTGCCCCTTCGCGTCCGCGGCTCGTAGCGGTTCAGGCGCGTGGTGGCGCGGATCCGCGCGCGCAACGCGGCGAGGTCCCCGGAGACGGCTCCGAGGGTGCGCGCCTGGACGAGCAGGTTGCCGAGGGCGGTCGCCTCGACGGGGCCCGCGACGACCGGCTTGCCGGCGGCGTCGGCGGTGAGCTGGCAGAGCAGGGCGTTCTGCGACCCGCCACCGACGATGTGGACGACGTCGACGGCGTGCCCCGACAGCCGTTCGGCGTCGAGGACCGCGCGGGCGAAGGCGGCCGCGAGGCTGTCGAGGATGCACCGGACGACGACCTCGGGATTTCCCGGTTTGGGTATGGGCCGGTCGGTCCGCTGCGACGCCCGGACGATCCGCTCGGGCATGTCGCCCGGCGGCAGGAAGACCGGGTCGTCGGGGTCGATCAGCGGGCCGCCCGCCGGGAGCGAGGCTGCGGCGACGAGCAGGTCGGTGAGATCGAGGTCCGTCCCGCGCAGGCTCCAGGTGCGCAGTGACTCCGAGAGCAGCCACAGGCCCATGACGTTGCGCAGGTAGCGGATGGTGCCGTCGACGCCCCGCTCGTTGGTGAAGTTCGCCTGCCGGCTCTCCTCGGTCAGCACCGGCGCGTCGAGCTCCACCCCGACGAGACCCCATGTGCCGCAGGAGATGTAGCCGAACCTGGTCGTCCCGGCGGGAACCCCGACGACCGCCGAGGCCGTGTCGTGCGACCCGACGGTTGTCACGGGCACCGCGCGATCGAGGCCGAGCTCGGCAGCAACGTCCGCCGACACCTGGCCGAGCACCTGCCCGGCGGGGACGACGTCCGGCAGCAGGCCGGTGGGCAGCCCGAGGGCCTCGACGAGCTCGGCGGACCACGTCCCCGTCCGCGCGTCCATCAGCCCGGTCGTCGAGGCGTTGGTCTCCTCCGCGGCCCGGACGCCGGTCAGCCAGTAACCGAGCAGGTCAGGGACGAGCAGTGCCTGGACGCCGTCCAGCCGTCGCTCGTCCCGCTGCCGGTCCGCCGCGAACTGGTAGAGCGTGTTGAAGGGCAGGAACTGCAGCCCGTTGATCTCGTACAGGCGCTCCGGGTCGACCTTGGCGTGGACGTCGGCGATCACGCCGTCCGTCCGGGAGTCCCGGTAGTGCCGGGGATTGCCGGCGAGCGCTCCCGCGGGGTCCACGAGCCCGTAGTCGACCGCCCAGGAGTCGATGCCGATGCCCGCGAGCCGGCTCCCGTCGCGCGTCGCCCGCTGTGCCGCCGCCCGCACGCCCGCCAGGATGTCCAGGTAGAGGCCCAGGACGTCCCAGTAGAGCCCGTCGGGGAGCCGGACCCCGCCGTTGCGGAACCGCGCCACCTCGGTGAGCTCGAGGAC
Organism: uncultured Actinomycetota bacterium; assembly: GCA_963786765.1. Classification (GTDB taxonomy): domain Bacteria; phylum Actinomycetota; class Actinomycetes; order Actinomycetales; family Kineosporiaceae; genus DATKNA01. The sequence continues at coordinate 103,516 of CAWBAJ010000008.1, forward strand.
CTCCGGGCCGACGCGGCCGAGCATCACACGCCCGCTGGAGGCCCCGAGGTCGACGGCGGCGAGTGCGAGGGGATCGTTCACCGGTCGCTCGACGTCGAGGTCACCGGAGGAACGCGGCCGCGACGCCGGAGTCGACCGGGATGTGCAGGCCGGTCGTCTGCGAGAGGTCGCCGGCGGCAAGCGCGAACGCGGCGGCCGCGACGTGCTCCGGGAGCACCTCCCGCTTGAGCAGGGTGCGCTGGGCGTAGTACTCGCCGAGCTTCTCCTCGGGGACGCCGTAGACCTCGGCGCGTTTGGCACCCCAGCCTCCGGCGAAGATGCCGGAGCCCCGGACGACGCCGTCCGGGTTGATCCCGTTGACCCGCACCCCGTACTGGCCGAGCTCGGCAGCGAGCAGGCGCACCTGGTGCGCCTGGTCCGCCTTGACCGCCCCGTAGGCGATGTTGTTGGGCCCCGCGAACAGGGAGTTCTTGCTGGAGATGTAGACGATGTCGCCGCCCATCCCCTGCTCGATCATCACCTTGGCGCTCGCCCGCGAGACCAGGAACGACCCCTTGGCCATGACGTCGTGCTGGAGGTCCCAGTCCTTCACGGAGGTCTCGAGCAGCGGCTTGGAGATGGACAGGCCGGCGTTGTTGACGACCAGGTCGACCCCGCCGAACGCGAGCACGGCGTCCTGGAAGGCCCGGGCGACCGCCTCCTCGTCGGAGACGTCCGCCCCGACGCCGACCGCGACGTCCGTGCTCCGCAGCGCCTTCCCGCCGATCTCCTCCGCCACCCCGGAAGCCTTCTCGGCGTCCAGGTCCGCGACGACGACGCACGCCCCCTCGGCGGCGAACCGCTCCGCGATGGCCAGGCCGATCCCCGAGGCCCCGCCGGTCACGAGGGCCACCCGGGAGGCCAGTGGCTTCGGCTTGGGCATGCGGGCGAGCTTGGCCTCCTCCAGCGCCCAGTACTCGATCCGGAACTTCTCGCTCTCGGGGATCGGTGCGTACGTCGACACCGACTCCGCGCCCCGCATCACGTTGATCGCGTTGACGTAGAACTCGCCGGCGACCCGGGCCGTCTGCTTGTCCTTGCCGAAGGAGAACATCCCGACGCCCGGGACGAGCACGATCGCCGGGTCGGCTCCGCGCATGGGCGGGCTGTCGGGGGTGGCGTTGCGCTCGTAGTAGGCCCGGTAGTCCTCGCGGTAGGCCCGGTGGAGCTCCTTCAGCCGGTCGATGATCTCCTCCGCGCTCGCGGTGCCCGGCAGGTCGACGATGAGGGGCTTCACCTTGGTGCGCAGGAAGTGGTCGGGGCACGAGGTGCCCAGCTCGGCCAGCGGCGCGAGCTTCTCCCGCGCCACGAACTCCAGGACGGCGTCGCTGTCGGTGTAGTGCCCCACCTGCGGCGCGTCTGTCGACGCGAGCCCGCGGACCGTCGGGAAGACCGCGGCCGCCTTGGCGTGCCGCTCCGCCTCCGGGAGTGGCTCGTTGCCGGGCACGACCGCGCCGAACGGCTCGGGGTTGCCGCGCTCGTCGAGGAACTCGCGAGCCTGGCGGATGATCTCCAGCGAGTTCGCCTCGCACTCCTCGCTGGTGTCCCCCCACGCCGTGATCCCGTGCCCACCGAGGACGACGCCGATCGCCTGCGGGTTCTCCGCCTTGATCGCGGCGATGTCCAGGCCCAGTTGGAAGCCCGGCCTGCGCCAGGGCACCCAGACCACGCGGTCGCCGAAGCACTCGTGCGTCAGCTTCTCGCCGTCCGCCGCGGTGGCGAGCGCGATCCCCGAGTCGGGGTGCAGGTGGTCGACATGCGGCGCGTCGACGAGGCCGTGCATGGCGGTGTCGATGGAGGGGGCCGCTCCGCCCTTGCCGAACAGGCAGTAGTCGAAAGCGGCGACCATCTCGTCCTCGCGCTCGACGCCCGGGTAGACGTCGACCAGCGCCCGGAGCCGGTCCAGCCGCAGCACCGCCAGCCCCGACTCCTTCAGCGTGCCGAGGTCGCCGCCGGAGCCCTTGACCCAGACGAGGTCGACGTCCGTGCCGGTGACCGGATCGGGCGCCGTGCCCTTCGCGGAGGTGTTGCCGCCGGCGTAGTTGGTGTTCTGCGGATCCGCACCCAGGCGGTTGGAGCGGGTCAGCAGGTCCTGCACGGGCGTCGTCACAACTCGTCCCCTCGTCGTCTCACGTTCTCTTGCAGCTGCCGCCGACTTGTGTCAGGCGCCCCAGCCGGCCTGCTGGCCGCCGACACGGTCGGCCGCGATCTGCTCCTGGTAGCCGGACGCCTTGTACGCGGCGATCGGGTCCCGGGGCAGGCCGCGCTCCTCGCGCAGGTCGGCCAGGAGTTCCCGCACGTCGGTGGCGTAGGCGTCCATCAGGATCCCGTTCGCACCGAGCACGTCCCCGGTCTGCTGGGCGGCGCGCAGAGCGTCCTTGTCGACCAGCAGCGCCTTGGCAGTCGCTTCGAGCACGTTGAGCACCGACCTGATCTGGCCCTGGATCTTCGGCTCGATGTTGTGGCACTGGTCGAGCATGAAGTTCACCCGCGACGCCGGCAGGTGCGCGTCCTGCGACACGATCTCGTGCATGATCCGGAACAGCTGGAACGGGTCCGCCGCCCCCACCATCAGGTCGTCGTCCGCGTAGAACCGGGAGTTGAAGTCGAACGCCCCCAGCCGGCCCTGCCGCAGGAGCATCATCACGATGAATTCGATGTTGGTGTTCGGCGCGTGGTGGCCCGTGTCGAGCACGACCGTCGCCCGCTCCCCCAGTGCCAGGCAGTGCAGCAACGACGTCCCCCAGTCGGGGATGTCGGTGGCGTAGAAGTAGGGCTCGAAGAACTTGTACTCCAGCAGCAGCCGCTGGTCGTCGTCCATCTCCGCGTAGATCTGCTGCAGGGAGTCGGCCAACCGGTCCTGGCGCTCCCGAAGGCTGTCCTGCCCGGGGTAGTTCAACCCGTCCGGCAGCCACAGCTTCAGGTCCTTCGACCCCGTCTGCCGCATCACCTCGATGCACTCGACGTGGTGCGCGATCGCCTTGCGCCGCACGCTCTCGTCGGGGTGGGTCAGCGATCCGAGCATGTAGTCGTCGTCCTGGAACAGGTTGGAGTTGATCGCCCCGATCCGGACGCCTAGATCGGCCGCGTGCTTCGCGAGCTTGCCGAAGTCGGCCACCCTGTCCCAGGGGATGTGCAGCGACACCCGCGGGGTCACCCCGGTGTACCGGTGCACCTGCGCCGCATCCGCGATCTTCTCGAACGGATCCCGGGGGACGCCGGGCTGAGAGAACACCTTGAACCGGGTCCCCGAATTGCCGAACGCCCAGCTCGGCAGCTCGACGGTGAACTCCTCCAGCCCCTCCCGGACCCTGGCCGCCGCCACCTCCGGCGCCACCCCCGGCTCCGGAGCCGTCCCTGCTGTCATCGTGATTCTCCTCTCGGCGGGATCCGCCGTTGCTGTCGGGGGACGGTCAGCCCTTGACCGCGCCGGCCGTCATTCCCGACACGATCTTCCGATTGAAGAAGATGAAGGCGATGAGCGGCGGGATCGTGATGAGGACGATGTTCATGAACAGCAGGTTGTACTGTGTCGTGAACTGGCTCATGAAGTTGTAGAGGGTGAGCTGCACCGTCGCGTTCTCGTCACCCGGCAGGAAGTACAGCGGGTTGACGAAGTCGTTGAAGATCGCGACGGACTGAACGAGCACCACGGTGATGACCACCGGGCGGAGCAGCGGGAAGATGACCCGGAAGAACAGTGCCCACGGCCCTGCGCCGTCGATGATGGCCGCCTCGTCGAGCTCCTTGGGGATCGCAGCGACGAACGCCCGGAAGAGCAGGACGGAGAAGGACAGGCCGAACGCGATCTCGACGAGGATGAGCCCGGACAGGTGCTTGAAGAGACCTATCGACTGCAGCACCCAGATGGTCGGCACGACCGCCGGAGGAATGATGAGCCCGGCAAGCACGAAGACACTCGCGATGTTCGCCACCTTCCCGGGCCGACGCTGCATGACGAAGCCGACCATTGCTCCGAGGACGACGAGGAAGGCGACCGAGACGACCGTCAGGACGATGCTGTTCTTGAACGCGGTCACGAGCTCGTAGTTCTGGGCGGAGAAGACGTCCTTGAGGTTCTGCACGATGGGCCAGCTGGTGGGCCAGGAGAAGGTCAGGTCGGAGGCCTGGTCCGCGTCCTTCACGGCCGTCAGGAACATGAAGACGAACGGGATGACGAAGACCACGATCCCGACGGCGAGAGCGACGACCTCGATGGTCAGGCGGCGCGCGCCTCTCACAGGTCCACCTCCTTCGAGCTGAAGTACCGGAACAGCGGGTAGACGATGAGCGTGACGAGGATGAACAGCACGACGTTGCCCGCCGTGGCCAGGCCGAAGAAGCCCGCCTGGTACTCCTTGTAGATCACCGAGGCGATGACGTCGCTGCTGAACCCGGGGCCGCCGCCGGTCATCGTCCAGATGAGGTCGAACGACCGAAGGCCGCCGATGAACGACAGCAGGATCACGCTGAACGTCGCGGGACGGGACAGCGGAAGGGTGATGTTCCAGAACTTGTCCCACGCCCCGCCGCCGTCGACGTCGACCGCCTCGTAGTAGTCCTGCGGGATGGACAGGACGCCCGCGATGTAGATGACGGTCGCCAGCCCGACGCCCTTCCACACGTCGACCAGGGCGACGGACACCAGCGCCGTCGTCGGCGAGCCGAGCCAGTCCGGGCCGTTGATGCCGAACCAGCCCAGGACGGTGTCGACGAGGCCGGTGTCCGGCGCCAGCAGCACGCCGAAGGTGATGCCGACGGCGACCGTGCTCACCAGGACCGGGAAGAACACCAGCGAGCGCAGCAGGCCCCGGATCCGGATGCTGGAGGTCAGGAGCACCGCGAAGCAGCAGGCCGAGCACGACCTTCAGACCGCTGGTGATCGACGGCGTAGACGAGGGTGTGCCACAGGCCGCTGCGCAGCGCCTGCTCGGAGAAGAACTGCTTGAAGTTGTCCAGGCCGATGAACGTGGCGTCGAACAGGGTCCACCGAGTGAGGGCGAAGTAGAACGACATGACCGTCGGGACGACGAAGATGACGCCGTAGATGACGCCGGCGGGGACGTAGAACAGGGGCTGTAGGTGCGCTCGACGGTGCTGCGTACCTTGCCGGTCCGCGCTGCGCGGGGCGGCCCGGCCGGGCTCCGCAGTCGTCGCGGAGCCCGACCGCCCGGGCCTTGCCCGGCCGGGACTCGGTCACCATCCCGGCAGTCCCAGCTGCTTGGCTTCCTTCGTCACGTCCTGCGTCGTACTGGGCGGCGCCCTGCTGGGGGGACGTCTGGCCGGTGCCGACCGCGACGTGATCTGCTCCAGGGACGGGCCCTTCACCGGGGAGAGGAACTCCAGCGCCGGGGAGAACGTCCTTGTCGGTGATGTAGGTCTGCAGGTCTTGGCCGCGACCGGCGCGTTCGGCCGGGCAGGGTCGAAGCCCTTGACCAGGTACGGGCCCGGTCGGCGGCGTGCCCTGACTGAAGGCGTCGTGCCCTGCTGGTGTTGCACGAAGGCGATGAACTTCTTCGCCAGGTCGATGTTCTTGCTCGTCTTGGGGATGTACTGCGCCGCCGGGCTCCCAGATCGTCGCGCCGGCCTTGGCCGCGTCGTCACCGGGGATGCCGAAGAACCCGATCTTCTTGGCCTGGTCCGCGGGCAGCGAGCCGATGGCGACCGGTAGCATGGGGTACATCGCGCCCTTGCCGGTTCCCAGCAGCTTCATGCCCTGCGCGAGCGTGGCGGAGCCGTAGTTCGTAGTTGACGTAGCCCTTGGCCGCACCTCGGCCAGCTTCTGGAAGCCCTTGACGCGCGCCCGGGTCGTTCGCGTACTTGATCTTGTTCGCGGTGTAGTCCTTGGCGAAGTTCGGGTTCGCGACCTGCACGTTGTAGTAGTCGCCGAGGACGAACAGCTGCGACGTCCAGGTGTGGGCCTTGAAGGTCTCGATGACCGGGGTGATGCCCGCCGCCTTGATCTTGTCGGCGTTGGCCAGGAAGTCGTTCCAGGTCTTGGGGATCTGCAGGCCCAGCTTGGAGTAGACGTCCTTGTTGTAGAGGATCCCACCGCCGATCGCCGTGCCCCACGGCGCGCCGTAGACCTTGCCGTTCTGGGTGACGACCGGGAGGAACGACGGGTCGACGTTCGCGATCGCGGGGTCGTTGGTGAGGTCGACGAGCGTCTGGGCCGGGTTCAGCGCCTGCAGCAGGGAGCCCGAGTTGTACCAGAAGACGTCGTCCATCGTCCCCGGTCGACAGCTTGGTCTTGACCAGGTTGTCGCCCTCGGTGCCACCCGGGTGGGTCTCGGTCTTGACCGTGACGCCTGGATTCGCCTTCTCGAAAGCGGCGACTACGGTCTTGGCCGCGTTGATGGTCGCAGCGGCGTTGTCGATGAACAGGCTGATCGCGTTGCTGCCGCCGCTCGCCGCTCCGCCGCCTCCTCCCCCCGAACTCGATCCGCCGAGCCCCGAACTACAGGCGGTCATCGTGACCAGGACCGCGGCCGCCGCACCGGCGGTCGCCAGCCTGAGACTGGCGATCTTCATCAGGGAACCTCCAGGGACGGGAGCAGGGGACACGGAAGACGCGCATCTGATACGTTTCAGTGATCCGATTGCAGAGAGACTAGGTCTGCTGTAACAAGCCCGTCAAGAGGTAGCAATTGGGAACTTGCACGTCGGGGAGTGCGATCCAGGGCAACATGCTCTCGGCCTGCACTGATGCGCTCCTGATGGGTGGCGGTCCCGCTTGCCCATCACTTGACAGCAGGCGCTTGTAACGCTTCAGTAACATCATCCCGCAGTTCGTCCATGGTTGCGGACCCGTGGGCGGGAGACGGCAGAGCGGACTACGACAGAAGGTGGCGACGTGACCCTTCCGCCCCAGACCTCCTACGACGCCGGCACAGCCGTCGTGTCGTTGACGGTGCGTCCCTCGCCAGAGGCCTCGGCCGGGCGCGCGCCGCTGACGGTGGACTGGGCGGTGACCTCGAGCACCGCGAGCGAGCAGCTCGGCTACGAGCTCCATGCGTCGCCTTCGTCCGCATTCGACCAATATGTCGCTACTTTCGGGATCACGGAAGACCCCCGGCAGCTCGATGTCGCGGCGCCCGGCGGTCCGCTGCACAGCCGCGAGGTCCGGCACCTGCGCGTCCGTGTCGCGACCGCCCGGGGCTGGTCGCACTGGAGCGCGGTCACAACCGTCGAGGCGGGGCTGTTGACACCCGCGGACTGGCAGGCTGCGGCCGTCACTCTCGCGGGGGACCCGGGCGACCGCCGGCCGGCGCCCGCTCCGCTGCTCCGCAAGGTCTTCACGCTGCCGGCCGCGCCGGTTCGGGCGCGCCTGCACGCGACCTCTCTGGGCGTCCACGAGCTCCGGGTCAACGGCGCCCGGGTCGGTGACCACCTGCTGGACCCGGGCTGGACGGCCTACCAGCATCGACTGCTCGTCACGACGCACGACGTCACCGACCTCTTGGTCGAGGGCGACAACGTGCTCGCCGGGATCCTCGGAGACGGCTGGTACCGCGGCCGCATCGGGTTCCCCCCGCAGGACAACCGCTGCCGCTACGGCGACCAGCTCGGCCTCCTGGCGCAGCTCGAGGCCGAGCTGCCCGACGGCACGACGGTCACCGTTGCCACCGACGGAACCTGGCGGGCCTCGACCGGCGAGATCCGCTCGGCGGACCTCTACGACGGATGCTCGGTGGACCTTCGCGCCCGGCAGGTGGGCTGGGACGCGCCCGGCTTCGACGACTCCGCGTGGTCCCCTGCGGCGACTGTCCCGCTCGACCTCGCGGTCCTCCAACCGCAGGTGGCGCCGCCTGTTCGCGTCGTCCAGACCTTCCGCCCGGAGCGCTCGGCCGGTCCCGACGGCGGCGTGCGGCTGGACGCCGGCCAGAACGTCGCCGGCTTCGTCCGGCTCACGGTCAGAGGCCGCGCGGGCGAGGAAGTCGTCGTCCGGCATGCCGAAGTGCTCGAGGCCGACGGCCGGCTCCACACGCTGTCGCTGCGCTCGGCCGTCGCGACCGACCGTTACGTCCTCGCCGACGGCTCCGAGGTGGTCCTCGAGCCGTCGTTCACCTTCCACGGATTCCGCTACGCGGAGGTCACGACGTCCGCGGACGTGATGTCCGCCGAGGTGCGTCGCGATCAGCAGTGACACCCCGGTCCGCGGCACCTTCACGTGCTCGGATCCCGGCCTCACCCGGTTCCACGAGAACGTCCGCTGGTCGCAGCGCGACAACTTCGTGTCCGTCCCCACCGACTGCCCGCAGCGCGACGAGCGGCTCGGGTGGACCGGCGACGCCCAGGCCTTCGCGCCGACCGCGTGCACGCTCTTCGACTCCCGCGCCTTCTGGGCGAGCTGGCTGGTCGACCTCGCGCTGGATCAGGCCGACGGTCGGCGCCGTCGGCAACGTCGTCCCGGACATCCTGCGCGACGATGAGTTCATCGGTCGGGCGGGCCGGCTGGGCGGACGCCGCGACGATCGTGCCCTGGGCCGTCCACGTGTCCTACGACGACGCTGATGTGCTCCGCCGTCAGTTGCCCAGCATGACGGCCCACGTCGCCTTCCTGCAGGCGCGCCGCCGCGACGACGGCCTGCTCGGCGGGGAGTTCCAGTTCGGGGACTGGCTGGACCCGGACGCCCCCGGCGACCGGCCCGCAGGAGGCCAAGACCGATTCGGACTACCTGGCGAACGCCTTCTTCGCGCACAGCGCGCGGATCACCGCCCAGGTCTGCTCGCTGCTCGGCGACCCCGGCCAGGCCCAGAGATACGCGGACCTCGCCGACGAGATCGCCGATCTGACCTGGAAGCGCTGGCGGGACCACGCGCTGACCACGCAGACCGGCTGCGCCGTCGCGCTCGAGCTCGGCATCGCCCCCGAGGCCGAGCACGACGAGGTCGGCCGCGCGCTGGCCGAGCTCGTCGCGGGAGGCCGACGGCCGCATCTCCACGGGCTTCCTCGGGACGCCCCTGGTCCTGCCGGCGCTCGACCCGTACCGGCCACCTCGCCGAGGCCTACCTGATGCTGCTGCGCCACGAGATGCCGTCGTGGCTCTACCAGGTCGACCGCGGGGCCACCACCGTCTGGGAGCGCTGGGACGCCATCCGCGCCCGACGGCTCCATCCACGACGGCCGGTGATGCACCTGCCGCGACCAGGACGAGCGGGCACATGCTCTCGTTCAACCACTACGCGTACGGCGCGGTCATCGACTGGGTCTACCGCACGCTCGCCGGGATCGCGCCCGACGCCGAGGCGCCGGGCTACCGGCACGTCGTCCTGGCGCCTCGAGCCGGTCGACGGCGATCGACGCCGTCTCGGCCTCGGTCGAGACCGCTCTCGGCACCGTCGGCGTCGAGTGGACCACGGACGACGCCGGCAGCTTCACCGCCCGCTACGCGATACCCGTTCGGCGTCACGGCGACCTTCAGCCCCCGCCACCGAGGACGCTCGGCGTTCACGCGTCGATGGCGCCGAGCGGTCGCGGGATCGGTCACAATCGGTCCGGGCGACACGAGGTCGAGGTGCCGTGCGCGCGGATCGTCAGCCCCGCCGTTCCCAGCCTCCCGTGACGCGCCTGCGCGCGCACGGTCCCCGGCTCGTCGAGAGGAGCACCGAGCAAGGGATGGCCGCGCCGGGCATCAAGGACGTCGCCACGCGGGCCGGCGTCTCCGTCGGCACGGTGAGCAACGTCCTCAACCGCCCGGACGTCGTCAGCGAGCGGACCCGTCAGCAAGGTGCTGGACGCCATCGCCGCGCTCGGGTTCGTGCGCAACGAGTCCGCGCGGCAGCTGCGCAACGGCCACAGCCGCACGCTGGCGTACCTCCTGCTCGATCCCGGCGAACCCGTTCTTCACCGACGTCGCCCGGGGCGCCGAGGACGCCGCCCGTGCGGCCGGGCTCGCGCTCTACCTCTGCAACAGCGAGGAGGACGCCGCCCGCGAGGCCGAGTACCTCGACATCCTGCTCGAGCAGCGGGTGCGCGGCGTGCTCATCACGCCGGTGGACCAGCGGGTCCGAGCGGCTGCGGACATGCCCGACCTCGGGCGTCCCCGTGGTGCTCGTCGACCGGGCGGCGGGCGACGCGACGCGCGTGGTGCAGCGTCGCCGTGGACGACGTCGAGGGCGGGGACCTCGCGGTGACCCACCTGCTCGAGCTCGGGCACACCCGGATCGGCTTCGTCGGCGGCCCGGACTCGATCGTGCAGGTGACCGATCGCCGTCGCGGAGCCCTGCGCGCCCTGGACCGCGCCGGCGTCGCGTTCCGACGCTGCTCGTCGCTGCTCGAGACCTCCGCGCTCACCCTCGCCGAGGGCCGGCAGGCGGGGCAGCGCGTGGTCGGGATGCCCGCCCGACGGCGCCCTACGGCGGTCTTCTGCGCCAACGACCTGCTCGCCATCGGCTTCCTGCAGCAGATGATGCAGCACGGCGTGGACGTCCCCGGCGACATGGCGATCGTGGGCTACGACGACATCGAGTTCGCCGCGGCGGCCGCCGTCCCGCTCAGCTCGGTCCGGCAGCCGCGCTACGAGCTGGGCCGACGGGCGTGTGAGCTGCTGCTGGCGGAGGCCGACGCCCGGGCGGCGAACGGCGGTCCGGCGGCCCACGTCCACCAGCAGGTCGAGTTCACCCGGAGCTCGTCGTGCGTGGCCTCCTCGGGGCGCCCGCCCGTCCGCCCGGGAAGGCAGCATGAGGATCGCCCTGATGGCCACCTGCCTGGCCGACGCGATGTTCCCGCGCGCGGCGCAGGCCACCGTCGTGCTCCTGGAGCGGCTCGGGCACGAGGTGGTGTTCCCCGCGGGGCAGACCTGCTGCGGGCAGATGCACGTCAACACCGGCTACCAGCGGGAGGCGCTGCCCCTGGTGCGGCACCACGTCGAGGTGTTCGAGCGGGCGCTGGCGGACGGGGCCGACGCGGTGGTGGCGCCGTCCGGATCCGTGCGTGGGGTCGGTGCGGCACCAGCACGCGGGGCTGGCGCTGGACGCCGGCGACGAGGCGCTCGCGGGCCGCGCCGACGGAGGTCGCCGCACCGGACGTACGAGCTGTCCGAGCTGCTGGTGGACGTCCTCGGCGTCGTGGACGTCGGTGCCCGATATGCCCGCCGCGTGACCTACCACCCGACCTGCCACTCGCTGCGGATGCTGCACGTCGGCGACAAGCCGCTGCGGCTGCTGCGGGCGGTGCGCGACCTCGACCTCGTCGAGCTGCCCGGCGCCGACCAGTGCTGCGGGTTCGGCGGCACGTTCGCGCTGAAGAACGCGGACACCTCGGCCGCGATGCTGGCGGACAAGCTGGCCGCCGTCGCGACGACCGGCGCCCAGGTCGTGACCGCCGGCGACTCCTCGTGCCTGATGCACATCGGCGGCGGCCTGTCCCGCTCGGCCGGCTCGGGCGGGACGGGCACCGGACGGTCCACCTCGCCGAGATCCTCGCCGGCGAAGGGTGGGAGGCGAAGCTGTGAGCACCTTCCTCGGCATGCCGGCCGGACTGCCTGTCGCCACCGAGCGCGGCACGCTGCGCGGCGAACACCCGTTCCCCGAGGCCGCCCGCACCGCGCTGGCGAACGGCCAGCTGCGCCGCAACCTCGGGCACGCGACGCGGACGATCCGCGACAAGCGGGCGCGGGTGGTCGCCGAGGTGCCCGACTGGGAGGAGCTGCGCGACGCCGGCGCCGCCGTCAAGGACGACGTCCTCGCCCGCCTGCCCGAGCTGCTGGAGCAGTTCGAGGCCGCCTTCACCGCTCGCGGCGGGCAGGTGCACTGGGCCCGGGACGCCGACGAGGCCAACCGGATCGTGACCGACCTCGTCCGCGCCACCGGCGCTGACCAGGTGGTCAAGGTCAAGTCGATGGCGACGCAGGAGATCGGCCTCAACGAGGCGCTCGCCGAGGCGGGCATCGCCGCGGTCGAGACGGACCTCGCGGAGCTCATCGTGCAGCTCGCCGACGACAAGCCCTCGCACATCCTGGTGCCGGCGATCCACCGCAACCGGGCCGAGATCCGCCGGATCTTCCTCGAGCACATGCCCGGGGTGGACCCCGCCCTCACCGAGGAACCCCGGGTGCTGGCGATGGCCGCGCGCGCGTACCTGCGCCGCACGTTCCTCGCCGCCCGGGTGGCGATCAGCGGCGCGAACTTCGCGGTCGCGGAGACCGGGACGCTGGCCGTGGTCGAGTCCGAGGGCAACGGCCGGATGTGCCTCACCCTGCCGCAGACCCTGATCACGGTGATGGGCATCGAGAAGCTCGTGCCGGCCTGGCAGGACCTCGAGGTGTTCCTGCAGCTCCTGCCGCGCTCGTCGACGGGCGAGCGGATGAACCCGTACACGTCGCTGTGGACCGGCGTCACCCCGGGCGACGGGCCGCAGGACGTGCACGTCGTGCTGCTGGACAACGGCCGGACCGCGGCCCTCGCCGATCGGGTCGGGCGGGCGGCGCTGCGCTGCATCCGGTGCTCGGCCTGCCTGAACGTGTGCCCCGTCTACGAGCGCACCGGCGGCCACGCCTACGGGTCGGTCTACCCCGGCCCCATCGGCGCCGTCCTGACCCCGCTGCTCGCCGGGATGAACGGCGGGGACGATCCCGTCGACACCCTCCCCTTCGCGTCGTCACTGTGCGGTGCCTGCTACGAGGTCTGCCCGGTGAAGATCGACATTCCGGGGCTGCTCGTGCACCTGCGGGCCCGGCACGTCGAGGGCGAGCGGGCGCACCGCCGGCTCCCGACGGTGGAGACGGGCGGCGATGGCGACGGCCGCGTGGGGCATGCGCTCGCCCGGCCGGTTCGCCGCCGGCGAGCGGTCGATGCGGGCAGGACGCCTGCTCGCGCCGGGGCGGGCGGATCCGCCGCCTCCCGCCACCGCTCTCGGCGTGGACGGCGTCGCGCGACCTGCCCGAACCGCCGCAGCAGACCTTCCGGCAATGGTGGGCGAAGCGGTCGCGCTCCGGCGCGGACGGCGAGGCGGCAGGATGACCGCCCGCGAAGAGGTGCTGGGCAGGATCCGGGCGGCGCTGGCCGGCCGGCCGGCTCCCGCCGAGGTGCCGCGCGAGTACCGCTCCGAGGGCGATCATCCGCCCGGCTCCCCGGCCCTTCTCGAGCTGCTCACCGACCGGCTCGTCGACTACAAGGCCACCGTGCTCGCCTGCGCCGAGGCCGACGTGCCGCGCACCGTCGCCGGCGCCCTGGCAGGACGCCGGCTGCGGCGGGTGGTGGCGCCGTCCGGCGTGCCCGCCGGCTGGCTCGGGGACGCCGAGGCGCTCGGGGACGACCCGCCATTGGCTGTGGGCGCGCTCGACGGCGCCGACGCGGTGGTCACCGGCTGCGCCGTCGCGGTCGCCGAGACCGGCACCATCGTGCTCGACGGCGGCGCCGACCAGGGCCGGCGCGCCCTGACCCTGGTGCCGGACGTCCACGTCGTCGTCGTCCGGGCGGAGCAGGTGGTGCAGACGGTGCCCGAGGCGATCGCCCGCCTCGACCCGATGCGTCCGCTGACGATGATCAGCGGCCCGTCGGCGACGAGCGACATCGAGCTGGATCGGGTCGAGGGCGTCCACGGCCCCCGCACCTTGATCGTGGTCCTAACCCAGTAGGCGGTGCCGGAGGAACCGCAGCCGCGGCTCGTCGTGCTGCCGGCTCAGCTGGTGGACGCCGAAGGGGTTGACGACGATCTGCTTCGGCGCCGAGATCGCGTTGAAGGCGGCGAAGACGGTCGACGGCGGGCAGATCTGGTCCATCAGTCCCACGGAGACGTAGGTCTCCGCGCGGATGCGGGTCGCGAGGAGCGCATTGTCGATGTGATCGAGGGTTCCGAGCGCGACCTCGACGAGGTCAGCGTGCGTCGCGAGGAACTCCGCGACCTCGTGGTAGGGGTTGGTGTCGACCAGAGTGACGGCTCGCCGGATGTCGCACAGGAAGGGCACGTCCGCGGCGCACACCCGGACGAGCTCGGGCCGGAGGGCGGCCGCTGCGAGCGCCAGTCCCCCGCCCTGGCTGATGCCGAAGACGCCGATCCGCTGGGAGTCGGCGCCCGGTAACCGGCTCGCCACCGCCACCGCGCGGGCCGCGTCGGTGTACAGGCGCGTGTAGTAGTACTCCTCGACGTTCTCGATGCCCCTGGTCATGACGGTGGAGAGCTCGGCGCCGCCCGGCCCGTCCCCCGTAGCGCCCGTCGTCCAGCGGGCACCCTGACCTCGCGTGTCCATCACGAGCGTTGCGAGCCCCGCCGCCGGCAGCAGCATGTGCTCCGACGCAGTGCCGCGGCCGCCGCCGTAGCCGATGAACGTGACGACGACGGGCACGGGTTCGTCGTCGTCCACGCCCGCGGGGCGCAGGTACCAGGACCGGATCCGGTCCCCGCGGGCACCCGAGAACTCGACGTCCCACACCGGGGTGGGCCCGTACACGTCGGGCTGATGCCGCTGCAGCCGCGGCGGCACCGCCGCGGCGTCGGCCTCGCGCAGCCGTTCCGCCCACCACGGGTCCAGCCCCTCGGGCTCGACGGTGCTCGTGCGGTACTCGCGCAGCTCGCTCTCCGGCAGGTCGTACCAGGCCACGCCTCGGAACATACGGGACGCTTCGGGCGTTGGCGCTGTCAGAGGGGAGTACTCCCGCGCGCCGACCCGGTCACTCCGGACACCACGTGTCCTCGGGCGGCGGTCCTGAGAAGGGCGGAGGAGACCTCGGCCGGCACACCGACCGAGGGAGTCCCCACATGTCCACCGTCGCCGATCCCCTGCTCTGGGGGATCACGATCGCCGCTGTCGTCGTCCTGGTGGCGATCGACTTCGCGCTGACCCGCCGGCCGCACGAGGTGACCACTCGCGAGGCCGCCGCCTGGTCCGCCTTCTACGTGGCTCTGCCGCTCGCCTTCGGCGGGTGGATCTGGAGTCGCTTCGGCTCGGAGCGCGGGATCGAGTACCTGACCGGGTACCTCGTCGAGAAGTCCCTGTCGGCCGACAACCTGTTCGTCTTCCTGCTCCTCCTGGGCGCCTTCGCCGTCCCGGCGGCCCTGCGACAGCGCGTCCTGCTGTACGGGATCGTCGGGGCGCTCGTGCTGCGCGCCGTCCTCATCGCCGCCGGCGCCGCCGCGCTCGAGGCCTTCTCGTTCACGTTCCTCGTGTTCGGCCTGGTGCTCGTCGCCACGGCCGTCAAGGTCTACCGCGACGCCGGGAAGGGCCATGACCGCCCCGTCGACATCTCCCGGATGCGCAGCGTCCGGCTGCTGCGGCGAGTGGTCCCCGTGAGCGGCGAGTACGAGGGCACCCGGATGCTCACCCGGCTCGGCGGCCGGCGGGCGGTCACCCCGCTGGCGCTCGCGGTGGTCGCCGTCCTCGCGACGGACATCGTCTTCGCGGTCGACTCCGTGCCCGCGGTCTACGGGATCACCGGCGACCCGTACCTCGTGTTCGTCACGAATGCTTTCGCCCTGCTCGGCCTGCGCGCGCTGTACTTCCTGCTGGCGGGAGCGCTGGAGCACCTGGTGCACCTCGGCTACGGCCTGGCCGTGATCCTCGCCGTGATCGGCGTCAAGCTGGTGCTGCACTGGGCCCACGCCGTCTGGCCGTCGGTACCGACCGTCCCGACCCTCGCCGGCCTCGTCGTGATCGTCGCCGTCCTCGCCACCGTGACCATCACCAGCCTCCGGGCGACCCGCGAATCGCCGCTCGCCCCTCTGAGAGACACCGCCGCTGTTACCGACACCGCCGCCGAGACCGCCGCCACCGACGCCGACACCGCCGATACGCGCAGGTGATCGCCACGCATACCGCGACACGGCAACGCGCGGACGGCCACCTGTGCGGACGCGCCGGCGGGGCAGCCCGCGCGGTATGGCTGGCGATCACAGGCGGCGCAGGGGCCGGTCTCCACGGCATTGCACCCGTCATCCGCACTTCTGGGCCGCAGAAACAGGCTGGAACGACGGATAACGGGTGCAACGTTGCGGCCTCCCTGCGGCGACGTCGCCGGTGCCCGCCAGTGCCGGGCGGGCTCGGACGGGTCAGCCGGCGCGGCAGCACTGGCGCGGGGCGAGCACCAGCGGTGAGGATCGGGGGCAGCACGGCGGCCCGAAGGAGTGCAGCCGGCCCGATCGAACAGGAGCGCGGCCCGATGATCCACCGCAGTCCCCTGCCTGACGTCGAGATCCCGGACGTGGCACTGCCCGGCTACGTCCTGCACCGCGCCCGCGAGCTGGGCGACAAGCCCGCCCTGATCGACGGGCCCACCGGGCGCGTCCTCACCTACGCCCAGCTCGACCAGGGGGTGCGGTCGTTCGCCGGAGGGCTCGCCGCAGCGGGCTTCGCCCCGGGCGACGTCCTCGCCCTGATGGCCCCGAACCTGCCGGAGTACGCGGTGATCTTCCACGGCGTCGCCTTCGCGGCGGGCGTCGTCACGACGATCAACCCGACCTACACCGAGCGAGAGGTGCACCACCAGATCCTCGACGCCGGCGCGACCTTGCTCGTGACGATCCCGATGTTCCTCGAGACTGCCCTGGCGGCCGCCAAGGGCACCGGGGTGCGGACCGTGCACGTGCTGGGCGCGGACGCCGGCAGCGACCTGCCGGACGGCGCCCGGCCGATGGCCGAGCTGTTCGGGGCCCCGCTTCCCGAGCAGGTGCCGGTGGCCCCCGACGACGTCGTCGTCCTGCCCTACTCCTCCGGCACCACCGGCGCGTCGAAAGGCGTGATGCTGACACACCGGAATCTCGTCGCGAACGTCGCGCAGGTCCTCGCCCCCGCGGACATGCGGGAGGACGAGAAGATCCTCGCCGTGCTGCCGTTCTTCCACATCTACGGCATGCAGGTCCTCATGAACACGGGGCTGCGGGCCGGGGCGACGATCATCACCATGCCGCGTTTCGACCTGGAGCAGTTCCTGCGCCTGCACCAGGAGTTCGCCATCACCCGCACCTTCGTGGCCCCCCCCATCGTGGTGGCGCTGGCCAAGCACCCGCTGGTCGACTCCTTCGACCTCTCCGCGCTCGAGCAGGTGTTCTCCGGCGCGGCGCCGTTGTCGGCGGAACTCGCGCTGGAGGCGGGCAAGCGGCTCGGCTGCGAGGTCGTGCAGGGGTATGGCATGACAGAGATGTCACCAGTCTCTCAGCTGACGCCGCCGGGCTATTTCAAGCCCGGTTCCGTGGGCGTAACGGCCCCCAACACCGAACTACGCATCGTGCACCCCGCCAGCGGCTCCGACCTCGGGATCGACGAGGACGGCGAGTTGTGGATCCGCGGCCCCCAGGTGATGAAGGGATATCTCAACAATCCCGCGGCCACGGCGCTGACCCTGGACGACGACGGGTGGCTGCACACGGGCGACATCGGGCACGTGGACGGCGACGGCCACGTCTACGTCGTGGACCGGCTGAAGGAGCTCATCAAGTACAAGGGCTTCCAGGTGGCGCCCGCCGAGCTCGAGGCCCTGCTGCTCACCCACCCCGCGGTCGCCGACGCCGCGGTCGTCGGGCTGCCCGACGAGGAGGCCGGCGAGGTCCCGGCGGGCTATGTGGTCCTGAAGCCGGGATCCACCACGACGCCGGAGCAGATCCAGGCGTTCGTCGCCGAGCAGGTCGCATCGTTCAAGCAGCTGCGCAGGCTCACCGTCGTCGACGCCATCCCGAAGTCGGCGTCGGGCAAGATCCTTCGCCGAGTGCTGCGGGACCAGGCACTCGCCGGGCGCTGAGCCGCCGGCAGATGCCGAAGGGCGCCGGGGACGAGGTCCCCGGCGCCCTTCGCGCTGCTCAGTGCGTCAGTGCGCCTTCTCGTAGGCCGTGATGACCTCGCTCGACACCCGGCCGCGGTCGCTCACCTGGAAGCCGTTCTCCCGGGCCCAGGACCTGACGTCGGACAGGTCGTGCTTGCTGTTGCCCCGCGAACGACCGGAGCCTCCGCTGCTGCCGCCGGACCTTGCCCGGGCGCCACCACTGCCACCGCCGGAACGGCCGCCGACCCGGCGGGCGTGCCCCACCCACGGGGCGAGCGCGTCACGCAGCTTCGCGGCGTTCGGCTCCGAGACGTCGATCTCGTAGCTCACGCCGTCCAGCGCGAAACTCACCGTCTCGGTGGCCTCTCCGCCGTCTACGTCGTCGACGAGGATGACCTGCACCTTCTGGGCCATGAAATCTCCTGGGAATGCGGGGTGGGCTGGTGGCTGAATCATTGCGCCGGAATCCGAAAATGTCAAAGCGCGACGCGCGATGTGCTTTGGCATGCCACTCGGCCCAGCGAATGTGCACGGTGCATCGAGTCCCGGCGGGAGGATAGCCGATACCGCCAGCAGTCGCCCGCCCACCCACTGTTTCCGCGAGGGCGGGCCCTCAGCCGGCTCCGGGCCCGTCCGAACCGCCTGGCGCATTCCCGCGGCGCTCGGCCGCCTCGATCCGGGCCTGCGCGGATCGCTCGCGCCGATCAGCCTCCAGGATGGCCCTGATGGCCAGCCAGAAGAGGAACAGGACGCCGGCCGAGGGGATCACGGCGATCAGGAACGGCGGCACCCGCTCACCATACGCCGGGCCATATCCGGCAGAGGGCGGCGGGGGCCTCAGGGCTGCGGGGAGGAAAGTCGTTCGGACGGCGCGGGCCGTTCACCTGTGAGCAGTTCGAGGACCGCGTCCTCGACCGCCCCCTGCGTCCCCGGTGCATCGTCCGGCGCACCCTCGCCGATGTCGCGAAGCGCCGGCTCGATGGTCCGTCCGTCATGGAAGAGGTCGATGACCCTGGGGTCCACGTAAGAGGCCCTCGCGACGGTCGGCGTGTTCCCCAGATAGGTGCTGACCTCCTTCATGGCCCGCGAGACGGCGCGCTTGCGGGAGGTCGGGGACGGCAGGGTCTGCGTCGAGACCGCGAGCGCCATCGCCGCGAGGACGGTGGCGTGCCAGGTGCGGAAGTCCTTCGCGCTGGCCTCGCCGAGGTGCTCCTTGACGTATTCGTTGACGTCCGTGGTGGTGATGTCGCGCCAGGCGCCGTCGTCGTCCAGATAGCCGAGCAGTTCCTCGCCGGGGCTGCGGCGCCGGGCCAGCTGCGAGACCACCGCGAAGACCTGGGGGTCGTGCAGGGTGATGGTCCGCTCCAGCCCGTGCTTGGCCACGTAGGTGAACGTGAGGCTGCCGTCCCGGTGCACAGTCACGTGCTCCCGGTGCAGGGTGGAGAGGCCGAAGGTGCCGTTCTCGGCGGCGTAGTCCTCACCGCCGTTGCGGAAGAACCCGAGGTCGAGCAACCGGAACGCGCACGCCAGCACCCGGCGCCTGGTCAGCCCCTCGGTCGCCAGGTCGCAGGCCACCGCCTCGCGCGCCGCGGGGAGCTTGCGGGCGACCTCGATGACGCGGGCGTGCTTCTCGCGGTCCCGGTGCTCGCGCCACTGCGGGTGGTAGAGGTACTGGCGCCGCCCGGCCGCGTCCGTGCCGACGGCCTGCAGATGCCCCCGAGGGTCGGGGCAGATCCACACGTCCACCCATGCAGGCGGGATGACCAGCCCCTTGATCCGCTCGAGGACCTCGGGGTCGGTGATCGGCGCACCCTTGGAGTCCAGGTAGGACCAGCCCTTGCCGCGCCGGCGCCGGGTCCAGCCGGGCCGGTCGGGTGAGCTGCGCCTCAACCGGACCATCAGCTCTCACCCCGTCCGCCACCCGCAGTACCCCCGGAGCCGAGTGCGGCCCACATCCGCTGGGCGGCACTGCGGTCCCGCTCGCCGGGCAGGACGACGGCCGCGGGATCGTCCGGCGCCTCGGCCGGCGTCCCGCCGACGAGCTCCACCAGGGCCACGGCCAGGTTGCGAAGGCGCACGTTGAAATGCTGACTTGCCCGGGCCAGGGTCGCGAACGCAGCAGCGGCGTCGCTGCCGGTGGCGGCCATCACGAGTCCCTTCGCCTGCTCGATGACCCGGCGGTACTGGACCATCTGGACCATCTGCTCGGCGCGCTCCGTCTCGCCGGCCCACTCCCTCAGCACCCCGACCGCCAGGACCAGCGCAGGCAGGGCGGCGGCGGCGCTGTCGGCGTCCGCGGGAACGGGGTCGCGGTCGAGCACGAGCGAGACCGCGAGCGGCTCCTCCCCCTGGGCCGGGACGGTGACCCAGTGGGGCCCGTCGCCCACCCGCGAAGCCACGGCATCTCCCACCGCTGCAAGAACCTCGGTTCCCGCCGTGTCGCCCTCGCCCGGGAGCAGGGCCAGGGCGGCCCCGACGGCTCCGGGGACGGCGTCGGCGAGGGCGTTCAAGAGGTGGGCGAGCAGGGCAGCGCCCGGCTCCGGCAGAGCAGGCAGGGGCCGCCGCGACAGGGGGGACGACGGGTCCGGCATGGCGAACGCCCCCTTCCAGCTCGGGCGGGCCATGCACAGCCGGTACCCCGGCCGGCTGCTCCCATCCCCCTGCTCGATCGCCGTGCGGATTCGTGCCCGGGACCAGGGTTGAATCCCACCTCTTTTGGGGATGTTTGCTGCTGGAGGGGTGATCACCACCTCGCCGTGCCCCGCCGTCCGTGTCCGCCGACCACCGGAGGAGAGGTACGCCAGTGTCGCCTTCCCGCCGTCGCCGCCGCGCCAGCCCTGCTTGGGAGGGCCGTCCCACCATCAGGGTTGCCACGCTGCCCGGCAGAGGGCTGTACGCGCGGCATCTCGGTCACCCCGAGGGCGTCGACGCGGTGTACCGGACGACGGTCGGCATGCCGGGCAGCGCTCCACGGCGGGCGTCCTTCGACTCCAGTTGGCTCACGGAGAACCTCGACACCGTCGACGTCGTGCACGTACACGGCCTGCGGCCGGGCCAGACCCCCGACGAGGTCGCGGCCGCCGCAGACATCGTGCGCGCCGCGGGCACCCCGCTGGTCGTCACGGGCTACCACCTCAGCGATCCCAGCGGCGGTGCGAACGAGACGTACGCCGCCCAGCTCGACGCACTCGTGCCCAAGGCCGACGCCGTCGTGACGCTGACGGAGAGCGCCGCCGAGGAGATGCGCCGGCGCTGGTCCGTCGACCCGCTGGTGCTCCCGCATCCGCACGCCGTCGATTTCGTGCGGATGCGCCAGCCGCGGCCGGCGCGGCACACCGAGCTGCGCGTCGGCACCCACCTGGCCGGTCTGGCCGGGCCGACCGACCCCGTCCGCCTCGTCGACGCGCTGACCCGTGCGATCCGGGGCATGGACGACGTCAGGCTGAGCGTGCACGTCCACCAGACCGTCCTCGACGCCGGCTCCTCGACGTACGACCTCGCCTCGGTGCGCCGGATCGACGCCATGGTCCGGTCCGCCGGCGGGGCGTTGAGGGTGCACCGCCCGTTCTCGGAGTCCCAGCTGTGGGATCACCTCTTCGGGCTGGACGTGTCGGTGGTCCCCGGGCTGTTCGGGTCGCACTCGATCTGGCCGGAGGCGTGCGCCGACCTCGGCACCCAGGCCCTGCTGCCCGCGGGCAGCCATGCGAGCGCCCAGCAGCCGTGCCTCACCTACGAGGACGACGGCTCGATCGACGATCTCGCCGACTCGTTCGCGAAGGCGTTGTGGACGGCGCGCGAGCAGGGCTGCGTGTGGCGGGCCGATCCCGAGGCCCGGTGGGCGGAGCGGGTGCGCGTGGCGGAGAGCCTGCGAGCCCTGTACGAGGGGCTGCTGGGCCTCGACCGCCGTTAGCCCGGCTCCTGACCCTCAGGACGCTCAGCCTCGCGGGGCCGGGACGAGCGCGAGCCGGCGGCCGCCGAACCCGGCGCCCTCCGGGTCCAGCGCCAGGCGAAACGTCACCGCGCCGCTGAGCAGGTCGTCGACACACAGGTGGTCCACCCCGGTCTGGGCGAACTCCTTCGCGTCCTCGAGAGTGAACCGGCCGGCGGCGGCGATCTCCACGTGCTCCATCGTCGAGGCCCGGACCTGGCGCACCGTGCCGGCGAGCATGTCGGGGTCCATCCCGGAGCACACCACGAACCGGGCGCCCGCGAGGACGGCTTCGACCGCCTCCAGCGGGGTCGTCACGTCGACCTGGACCATGGCCCGCGGCAGCCGGCGCCGGACGGCGTCCAGCGCTCGCGCCAGCGACCCGGCGGCCCGCGCGTGCTCCCGGGTCACGTACGCAGAGTCGTAGAGGCCGGCCCGGCCGTTCACGCCGCCGCCGCACCGAACGGCGTACCGCTCCAGCGCCCGCAGCCCTGGCGTCGTCGCCGTGGTGTCGAGCACGCCGGCGCCGGTGCCCTCAAGTGCTTCCAGCCACACGGCCGTACGGGTGGCGACGCCGGACAGGTGCCGCAGCGTCGCCGCCGTGCTGGGCTGCGCCGCGAGCAGCACACGGGTGCGCCCGCGCAGGTCCGCCAGCACGTCGCCGGCGCGCACCCGGGATCCGTCGAGGACGCGCAGGTCGCAGGTCGGCACGGGCAGGTCCAGCCGCGCGGCCGCCTCGGCGAGCAGCACCGGAACGAGCAGCAGGCCGGCGACGACACCGTCCTCGGCCGCCACCAGCTCGGCCCGGCGCTCGTCCTCGACCGGCACGGTCACGGCCGCCGTCACGTCCACCCAGCCCGGTCCGAGGTCCTCGGCGACGGTCCGGATCGCGTAGTCGCGTACGGACCCAGGGTCCAGCCCCACTGCCGTCAGCGCCTCCCGGGCGCCCTCCTGCCACGGCGCCCGGACGCCGTCCCCGGCACGATGCCGGCCCATCGGCCTCTCCCCCCACAGATGCTCAAAGGTGCCCTGGACGGGGGGCCGGCCCGCCTCGCACACCTCGGCGTGTTTGATGACGAGAGCGACCGTAGCGTCGCTATGGGTGACTCGCCATACGCTCTTCGTAATGTGAGGTTCATCCCTGAGTCAGGTGCGCGTTTCCTTCCCGCGTCCACTCCCCGTACGTCGGCTACGGTCGTCCGCGCGCCCGTGCTCGGCTGACCTGTGATCGGGCCGACAGGAGGACCGAGTGCAGATCGTCGCCCGTACCCGCGCCCACCTGGCCGCGGCGCGCGCCGCGGCACCGGGGCGCGTCGGCGTCGTGATGACCATGGGTGCCCTGCACGAGGGGCACGCCGAGCTCGTCCGAGAGGCGCGGCGGACCTGCGACACCGTCATCGTGACGATCTTTCTCAACCCGCTGCAGTTCGGGCCGGCCGAGGACCTCGCCCGCTACCCCCGGACCTTCGACGCCGACCTCGCGCTGTGCACCCGCGAGGGAGTCGACGTCGTCTTCGCTCCCGGACCCGACGTCGTGTACCCGGACGGCGATCCGGGCGTGCGGGTCTCGGCGGGACGGCTCGGCGAGGTGCTCGAGGGGCGGAGCCGGCCGGGGCACTTCGACGGCGTCCTCACCGTGGTCGCCAAGCTCCTGCACCTGACCCACCCGGACGCCGCCTACTTCGGGCAGAAGGACGCCCAGCAGCTGCTGATCATCCGGCGGATGGTCCGTGACCTCGACTTCGGGTGCGAGATCCTCGCCGTCCCGACGGTCCGGGAACCGGACGGCCTCGCGATGAGCAGCCGTAACAGATACCTGACCCCGCTGGACCGCGAGGTGGCGCTGACGCTCGTCCGCTCGCTGCGGGCCGGCGAGGCGGCCGCGGCGGAGGGGGCGAGCGCCGTCCGCCGGGCCGCGCGGGCCGTCCTCGTCGCCGAGCCCCTCGTGCTGGTCGACTACCTCGTTCTGGTCCACCCGGAGTCGCTCGAGGACGTGCCCGAGTGGTACAGCGGCCCGGGACTGCTCGCGGTGGCGGCGCGCGTGGGGACGACCCGCCTGATCGACAACGCCCCGCTGACGGTGGGCCGCCCGGGGCCGGCCTAGCGCCGGTCGTGGGCGACGGCCAGCCGGGACAGCGCCAGCGCCGCCAGCAGCAGGCCGAAGTCGCGCAGCGCGACGTCGTAGTAGCCGCCGAGGAGCAGCAGGTTGACGATGATCCCGGCCAGCCACGCCGCGACGAGCAGGCCGCCCCAGCGCGGCCGCAGGGCGACCACGACGCCGGCGACGATCTCGACCACGCCCACCGCCCACATGGCCTGCGTCGCCGTTCCCGGCACGATCCGGTCGATCACGGGCGCGAGGTAGTGCGTCCAGTCGGTGAGGACGTTCGCGAACTTGTCGAGGCCGAACACGATCGGCGCCACGGTGAACGCCGTCCGGAGCAGGAGGTAGGCCTGCCGGGAGGGATCTGCGGCGAGGACCCTCGCGAGGGCCCCCTCGGACCCTGTCGTCGCACTCGTTGCCGTCATGGTGCACCTTCCTTCTATTAGCGCGGATGACTGACTTTAGAAAGAGCGGTCTTCTTGCGTCAAGGTCTGCGTCCTTTAGACTTGCGGCATGTCGCGGCCCCGCTCTCTCAGCGAGCGGGTGTCCGCTGTCGGCACCCTGGACGACCCGGCCCGGCGGGCCCTGCTCGACCTGGTGACCGCCCGCGGAGCGGCCGTGAGCCGTGACGAGGCGGCGCAGGCGCTGGGCCTGTCGCGACGCGCCACCGCATTCCACCTGGACCGGCTGGCCGAGGCGGGCCTGCTCACCGTCGAGTTCCGGCGTCTGACCGGCCGCAGCGGCCCCGGCGCCGGCCGCCCCGCCAAGCTGTACCGGCGAAGCGACGACGAGGTCGCGGTCTCCGTTCCGGAGCGGCACTACGACCTCGCCGGCGAGCTCCTGGCTGGTGCGGTCGAGGACAGCGCGCGCAGGGGGGAGCCCGCCCGCGACGCGCTGCTGCGCCGGGCGCGGGAGGCGGGCCGGGAGCTCGGGCGGCAGGCGGGCACGCTCGAGGACGTCGTCCGTGACCACGGGTACTCCCCGGCCGCCGGACCTGACGGTGCGACGGTCCTGGCCAACTGCCCGTTCCACCGGCTGGCCCGCCGCCACACCGACGTCGTGTGCAACCTCAACCTCGAGCTGCTCCGCGGTGCGGCGGAGGCGACCGGCGATCCGCGCCCCGTCGTCCTGGCCCCCGCCCCCGGCCGGTGCTGCGTGGCGATCCTGCCGGCGACCTAGGGGCGGTCGGCGAGCGCCTCCAGCAGGGCCTGGGCCGCTTCGGGGCGCAGCCGCCCCGATGCGAGCGCCCGGTCCGCGGTCGCGCGGGCGAGCCGGCGGTAGGTGGCGAGGGCTCCCTCGACACCGCTCGCCGCCACTGCCTCGACGTGTGCCGCGACAGTGCCGGCGTCCCCGCGCGCCACCGGCCCGGTGAGCGCCGCGTCGCCCTGCCGGAGAGCGTTGTCGAGGGCGGCCGAGAGCAACGGGCCGAGGACGCGTGCCGGGTGCTCGACCCGGGCGGCGGTGAGCAGGTCGAGCGCTTCGGCGACGAGGGTGACGAGGTGGTTCGCGCCGTGGGCGAGCGCCGCGTGGTACAGCGGACGGTCCTCCTCGGCGACCACGACCGGTTCCGCGCCCATCTCGACGACGAGGGCCTGCCCGATCGGCAGGACCGGACCGGGCGCCGTCACCGCGAAGCAGCAGTCGGCCAGGCGCGCCAGATCGAGGCTACGCCCGGTGAAGGTCATCGCCGGGTGCAGCGCCAGCGGGATGGCGCCGGCCGCGGTCGCGGGCTGCAGCACGCCCCACCCGAACCGGCCGCTCGTGTGCACGACCAGCTGGCCGGGCTGCCAGGCGCCGAGCTCGGCGAGCCCGCCGACGAGGGCGGGCAGCGCGTCGTCCGGCACCGTCAGCAGCACGAGCTCGGCGCGGCGCACGACCTCGGGCACCTCGAGCACGGGCACCGCCGGGAGCAGGAGTTCGGCGCGCTCGCGGCTCGCCTGCGAGCACCGCCGACACCCCGACCACGGCGTGTCCCGCCGCCCGCAGCGCGTTGCCGAGCACGGCTCCGACCCGGCCCGCGCCGACGACGCCGACCCCCAGCCGCCCGGGTCTCGTCGGCTCGCTCACGACGAGCGAGGCTAGCCGACCGGATAATCTGAGCGCCGTGGGCCGTCACGAGCGCATCGCCGAGCTGACGGCCCTCGTCGTGCCGGAGGACGGGCACACGCTGGAGATCGCGGACCTGGCAACCGGCTACGGCCGCACCGCGCGCGCGATCCTGGCCGCCGCGAAGGGGCCGGTGCGCATCCACGCCGTCGACACCGGACCGATCATCGACGACGACCTGCTGCACGACGCCAGAGTGCGGCCCGTGCTCGCGGACCTGGACGAGCCACTCCCCTTCGCCGACGCGAGCCTGGACCGGGTCACCTCCGTGAACGTCGCCGAGCACCTCGCCGACCCTCGAGCACACGTGGCGGAGTGCCACCGGGTGCTGCGCCCGGACGGATTGCTGGTGCTGGCGCACACCGACTGGGACACCACGCTCGTCAGCAGCGACGACGACGCGCTCACCCGGCGCCTCGTCGACGCGTTCGTATCGACGCCGCCCGGGTTCGCCCAGCGCGCCGACGGCTTCATGGGCCGCAAGCTCCTGGGCCTCGCGGGCGCCGCACCCTTCGAGATCGTCAGCGTCGAGACGTGGGCGGACGCGCACCGCCGCTTCGACGAGAACTCCGTCGCGTGGAAGGTCGCCCGCGGCGTGCTGGCCGCCGTCAAGGACGACCCGGACCTCGCGCCCCGCGCCGCGGAATGGGTGCAGGGTCTGCGCCGCTACGCCGACGAGGGGCGGTTCCTCTTCACCGTCACCGACGTGGTGGTCGTCCTGCGCCGTGCCGTGACGGGCGGGTGAGCGGCGGCCGGCCCTGGCGGGACTGGGACGACGCCTGGCGCGATGCCCTGTACGGCCCGGCCGGCTTCTACCGCCGTCCCGAGGGGCCCGCGGGCCACTTCCGCACCGCCGCACACGCCGGTCCCGGCGTCCTGGCCGCAGCGCTGGTCCGGTTGGCCCGGGACGCCGGCTGCGCGGGCATCCTCGACGTCGGCGCCGGCCGGGGTGAGCTGCTCACAGCGCTCGCCCGCCACGACGACGGCACGCAGCACGACGGGCATCCCCCGCTGCGCCTGCACGGGGTCGACCTCGTCGACCGGCCCGCTCTGCTGCCGCCGCGGGTCGACTGGAGCCGAGCCGACCGCGGGATCCCCTATGCCGCGTTCGACCGGGCGCTCGTGGTCGCCTGGGAGCTGCTCGACACGGTGCCCTGCCCGGTCCTGGAGGTGGACGACGACGGGCGCGCCCACCGCGTCCTGGTGGACGCCCGGACCGGACGGGAGTGCCTCGGCGGGCCCCCGAACGACGAGGAACGACGCTGGTGCACCCGGTGGTGGCCGCTGGACCGCGCCGCTGCGGGCACCCGTGCTGAGGTCGGCCTGCCGCGCGAGGCATGGTGGCAGGGGCACGTGCGGTTGCTGTTGCGGGTGGGCGCCGGCCTGCTGCTCGCCGTGGACTACGCCCACACCCTCGCCACCCGGCCTCCGCTGGGGACCCTCAGCGGCTACCGCTCGGGACGGCTCGTCCCGCCGGTGCCTGACGGCTCCTGCGACGTCACCGCCCACGTCGCCCTGGACGCCGTGGAGGACGCCGGCCGGGCGGCCGGCGCGTTCCCCGGGGTGCTGCTGCGCCAGGACGCTGCGCTGCGGGCGCTGGGCACCGCACCGGACAGCCCAGGTGCGCAGGAACTCCTGGACGACGGCGGCCTCGGCGGGTTCACCTGGCTGCTGCAGGGAGTCGGGCGGCCGACTCCGGAACGCCTGGACCGGGCGGAGGCCGCGCTGGACTAGGCGGAGGCCGCGCTGGGCGGGGCCGGCTCCGGGCGCTCGAGCCAGCGATCGGGCAGGGCGAGCCGGCGTGCGCGCCGGGCGCGGACTGCCTGGTCGTCGAGCAGGCGCGCGGCGTCCGCGACCCGAAGGTGCGGCACCACCGGGTCGATCGGCCCGCGGGTGGAGTGCACCTGCACCGAGGCGACGCCGAGGACGCGCTGCAACGGGCCCTGCGTGACGGCACAGCTCTGCGTGCGGGCGTGGGGCACGACGTCGAGGTGGCGGCGCAGCCGACCGCGGCGCACGAGCAGCGCCTCGTGCGTCACCCGCACGCCGGTCCGCCGCCAGGCGACCGGATCGACCCAGAAGGCCTTCTGCGGGGCCGGCAGATAGCCGCCCTCGGGCCGGCGGTTGTCGCCGTCCAGCCCGGCCAGGACGACCGCGAGCGCGTCCTCGCCCGGCTCGACCCCGAGGTCGGGCACGACCAGCGCGAGCAGGGCGATGGCCTGCTCGCGGGTGCCGACGGGAAGCAGCTCGTTCTCGCTGTGCTGGTTGTCCGCCCGGCCGGCGTAGCCGGCAACGTTGACCACGACCCGCCACCAGCCGGGGATCCGCCACAGCAGCGGCTGGGTGAGCCGGACGGCCTGCACCCGGCCGGGCGGCACGGTCTGGGCGCGGTGCTCGAGCAGGCCGTGGCGCAACCGCAGCCCGTCGGGCGACACCTTGACGGTGAACCCGAAGGCGGAGGCGAAGCGCCGCCAGACGAAGGTCACCAGGCCGATGGCCAGCGGGACCACGCCGGTCGCCGCGCTGACACCCGCCAGAGCGAGCCCGAGCGCGATCGCGGCGGCGGTGACGACCGCCCCGGTGAGCACGCCGCCGTCCAGTAGGAGCGACGCGACGAGGCGCTCGACCGGCACCTCCGCCACGGGCCGCTCCGGCGCCTCCGGGGCCTGCGGAGTCTCGTACTCCAGGCCGGCGGCCGCGGCGAGCAGGTGGTTGCGCAGCTGCCGTGCCTGGGTGTCGGTGAGGTACGACAGGTCGATGCTCGATCCGGACCCGCCCGCGACCTCGAGCTTGAGCCGCGCCAGCCCGAAGATGCGGGCGACCAGCGGCTGCACCAGGTCGACGGCCTGGAGCCGGTCGAGCCGCGCCCGGCGCTGCCTCCGGACGACGACGCCGTGCCGCAGCTCGAGCGCCTCGGCCGTGACCCGGTAGCGGGTGAAGCGCCAGGACATCACGAGCAGGACGACGACGACGACCGCGAGGCCGAGCACGATGGGTACCCCGGCCCGCAGCCACGAGGCGTCCGGCCCGGGCTGGCCCGTCCCCCCGCCGGCCTGGCGGAGGGCGTTCTGCCCGACGTCCTGCACCGCGACGACGAGAAGGACGACGAGGGCCTGCCACGAGTGCACCGCGGGAGTCAACGGGTGCACCCGATGCCACTCACCGTCCGCCACCGCCGGGGGGGCCGGCGCCGGCGGCACGGGCACGCGCGTCACAACCCCGCCAGCCGTGCCTCGCCGCGGGTGGCCAGCCGATCACGCAGCCGGGCGGCCTCCTGCGGGCCGAGCCCGGGGATGTAGGCGTCGCTGCGGGCGGACGCGGTGTGCAGCTGCACCTTGGCGAGCCCGAAGACGCGGTCCACGGGGCCGGCGTAGACGTCGACGTACTGCATCCGCCCGTAGGGCACGACGACGACGGTGCGCCAGGACACCCCGCGCCGGACGAGCAGGTCGTCGGCCCGCTCGGCGTAACCCCACGCACGCACCTGACGACCGATCACCACCCAGGCCCAGCCCGCCACGGCGAGCGGAACGACTGAGGGCAGCCACAGCCAGACCTCGTCGACGACCACGCCGAGCACAGCGAGTGCGGCAGCGATGAGCAGCAGCGGGCCGCAGGTCACGACGCGACGGGCGGAGGCCAGCCGTGGCGACACCCGGGTCCAGTCGACCTGCGGCGGGTCGAACGGCTCCCCGGGCCCCTCCGCGGTCCCGCCCTCCGATGCCTGCGCAGGCCCCTCCGCCGGCAATGCCTCGCCGCCCGTGCCCGACACGACTGCAGCATGTCACGCCGGGCCGACAGGCCATACCCCGTGTGGGAGCCTCGAAGACGTGCTCGACCCCGCGGCGGTGGAACCCCTCGAGGCGCCCGCCGCCCGGGGCGCCTCGCCCGCGCCCGAGGTGCGGCGGGCGCGCACCGCCGTCGCCGGGCTCTTCCTTCTCAACGGCGCCCTGTTCGCAGGCGTCGTCCCGCGCTACCCGGAGATCATCGCCCAGCTGCAGCTGTCGAACGCCGCCTTCGGGTCGGCGGTGGCCGGGTACGGCGTCGGTGCGTTCGTCGTGGGCCTCGTCGCCGGGCCGCTCGTGGCCCGGTTCGGCTCGGCGCGGCTGGCCTGTGTGACGACCGTGCTCGTCGCCGCGAACCTCGTGCTCGTCTCCCTCGCGCCGTCCTGGTGGGCCCTGGCGGCCGTGCTCGTGGCGGCCGGCGCTCTCGACTCGCTCGCGGACGTCGCCGAGAACGTGCACGCGCTGCGGGTGGAGCGGCGCTACGGCCGCTCGATCCTCGTGTCCATGCACGGGCTGTGGAGCATCGGGGCCGTCGCCGGTGGCCTGGTGGGAGCGGCCGCAGCCGGCCTGCACGTGCCGCTCGCGGTCCACCTCGCGACTGTCGGCGGGGTCCTGGCTGCGGTGGCACTGCTGCTGTCCAGATTCCTGCTGCCCGGCCCGGACGCCGACAGCGGCCGGCCGGACGCGCCCGAACGGCCACGACGTCCGCGCCTCGCCGTGCGGGGATCGGGACGCACGGTGCGCGCCGTACTGGCGCTGGGCGCTGTCGCCGCCAGCGGGCAGCTGCTCGAGGACGCCGGCGCGACCTGGAGCCCGCTCTACCTGCGTGGTCTCGGCGCGGCCGCGGCGGTCGCCGGCGCCGGGTTCATCGCGCTGCAGGCCGCGCAGACCGTGGGGCGCCTGTTCGGCGACCGCGTCGTGACCCGGTTCGGCGACCGGGCTGTCGCCCGGGCCGGACTCGCCCTGGCCGGCGGGGCGACCACCCTGGCGCTGCTCGTCCCGGGGGTCCCGGGGACCATCGCGGCGTTCGCCCTCGTGGGTCTCGGCATCGGAACGCTCATCCCGGCGTCGCTGCGCGCCGCGGACGCCCTCCCCGGGCTGCCTCCGGGAGTGGGTCTGGGGCTCGCGAGCTCGGTGCCCCGGATCGTCGTGCTCGTCGGGCCGGTCGTGCTGGGCGTGATCGCGGACGCCGCCGGCCTGCGGCTCGCGCTCGCCGTCGTGCCGGTCGCCGCCGCCGGCGCCGCGGTCCTGGCCGGCCGGCTGCCCGGCAGGCTGCCTGGCCGGCTGCCCGAATCCCCGGACGCCCGCGTGGAAGACTGACAACGTGGCCGGGGCCGAGCGGACGACGAGAACCGTCGGGATCGGCGCCGGCGGTCTGTCCACCGGCATCGACACCGCGGACATGGTGCTCAACATCGGGCCGCAGCACCCGTCGACGCACGGCGTCCTGCGCCTGCGCGTGACGCTCGACGGCGAGCGCATCACTCGGGCCGAGCCGATCGTCGGCTACATGCACCGGGGCGCGGAGAAGCTCTTCGAGGTGCGCGACTACCGGCAGATCATCGTGCTCTCGAACCGGCACGACTGGCTGTCAGCGTTCGCCAACGAGCTGGGGGTCGTGCTCGGCGCCGAACGCCTGCTGGGCATGGAGGTGCCGGAGCGGGCCGTCTGGGCGCGCACCCTGCTCGCGGAGCTCAACCGCGTGCTGAACCACCTCATGTTCCTCGGCTCCTATCCCCTCGAGCTCGGCGCCATCACGCCGGTCTTCTACGCGTTCCGCGAGCGCGAGGAGCTGCAGGCGGTGATGGAAGAGGTGTCGGGCGGCCGGATGCATTACATGTTCAACCGCGTCGGCGGCCTGAAGGAGGACCTGCCGGCCGGCTGGACCGGGCGCGTGCTCGCGGCGGTCGCCACCGTCCGCCGCCGCCTCCCCGACCTCGAGGCGCTCCTCGTCGGCAACGAGATCCTGCGGGCCCGCACCCGCGGCATCGGCGTCCTGCCCCGGGAGCTGGCTGCCGGCTACGGGGTCAGCGGGCCGATCGCCCGCGCCAGCGGTCTCGACCTGGACCTGCGCCGGGACGAGCCGTACCTGGCGTACGGGGAGCTGTTCGGCCCCGGCGGACCCGGTCGCGTGGTCACCCGCACCGCCGGCGACTGCCTGTCGCGGCTCGAGGTACTGCTCGAGCAGGTGCACGTCTCGCTCGACCTGATCGAGGCGTGCGTGGACCGGCTGCGGGGGCTGCCCCAGGGGCCGGTCAACGTGCGGCTCCCGAAGGTGCTGCGGGTGCCGGAGGGGCACCTCTACACCTGGACGGAGAACCCGCTGGGCATCAACGGGTACTACCTGGTCTCCCGTGGCGACAAGGTGCCGTGGCGGCTGAAGCTGCGGTCGGCGTCGTTCAACAACGTGCAGGTGCTCTCCCGGATCCTGCCGGGCTGCCTGGTCGCGGACATGGTCGCCGTGCTCGGGTCGACCTTCTTCGTCGTCGGGGACGTCGACAAGTAGGTCATGTCGGCCTGCCTGCAGCGTGTCGCGTCGGCGTGTGGGCGGGGAGGGACATGCGCTCCTGAAAAGCGTTGCCGTGATGCAGATCTGCATCACGGCAACGATTCGCCAGAGTGGTGGTCCTCCCTGCCCCGACACGCCGAAGAACGCACGCCGGCCAAGACACGCGGGTGAGTCCCCAAGACCGGGCGAGTCCCCAAGAAAGGACCAGCGCCGACAGGGGTCAGGCGCTCTCCCGGCCGGCCTCGTCCCCGCCCTGCGGCGCCTCGGCGTAGGCGAGCCGACGGGTCCGCTCCTCCTCGTCCAGTCCGGACAGGGCGGCGTAGACGAGAGCGTCGGTGATGGCGGAGAGGCGGCCGCTCGGTGTGGGATCGAGGACCGGGATCGCGCCGCTGTCGAACGTCCGCCGCGGCGGGAGCTCGGACAGTACCGGCAAGGAGCCGCTGGCCGCTGCTACGAACGGGCTCGGCTGCTGGACCGGCAACCCCGTCTGGTCGCCGTCCGGTCGCGCGTCGCGGTCGGCGGTCTGCACCCAGCCGTGGACCGGCTCGTCGAGGACCACGACGACCGGCTCGACGACCGGCTCAGCAACCGGCTCGGCCACGGGCTCGGCGACCCGTTGAACGACAGGCTCGGGCACGGGCAGGCGCGGCAGCGACCGTGAGGCCAGGGCGGTCTCGGTGTCGAGCAGGGCACGCTGGAAGGCGTCGACGTCGAGCCGCAGCTGCGCGATGGTCCGCCGCAGCTCGGTGACCTCGTGCCGGTTGCGCATCCGCTCGGCGCGGCGGCGCCGGCGCAGCGCCCGCGCCTGCATCCGCTCGACGTACAGGCCACCGGCTGCGACCACGGCACCGCCGGCCGCGACGCCCGGGGCGTTCATCAGGTATCCGGCGGCGCCGAGCCCGACCCCCGTGACCAGCGAGGTCATCGGCGCACAGGCCACGACCAGGTCGACGGACGCCCGCAGGAACGAGGCCTTGAGCTGATGCGATGCGTACCGGTTCGCCACTCGCGTCACCGTAGTCCCGGCACGCCCATTGTTAACGCATGCTGCACGGCGTGTCACAGCAGTCACATGGACATCAGACGAACGCCGGACGCCGAAGGCGCGGCGTCCCGGGAGAACCGGGACGCCGCGCCTCGGAGCGGAGCAGCCGTCAGCCCGTCAGAGCAGGCCCTTGGACTGCAGCCACTGCTTCGCGACGTCCTCCGGCTTCTGCCGCTCGGCATCCACCTTGAGGTTCAGCTGGGCCAGGTCGTCCGTCGTCAGGGCTGCCGACACCTTGTCGAGCAGCGTCTGGATCTCGCTCGTGCCGGCCTTCTGTGCGTTGACCACCGGCACGATGTTGTCGGCCAGCTGCAGCTTCTTGTCGTCCTGGAGGGCGACGAGGCCGAGGCCGCCGAGAGTGGCGTCCGTCGTGCCGGTCTCCACCATGTCGGCCTTGCCGCTGACGACGGCCTGCTTCGCCTGCGGGGAGCCGAAGCCGAGCGGCAGCAGCTTGCCGATCTTCAGGCCGTAGGTCTTCTCCAGCCCGGGCTGGCAGAACGGCCGGTCCGGGCACTCGGCGGGCGCCGCGAGGGTCAGCGACTTGTTGAGCTTGGACAGGTCGGAGAGCGTCGTGACGTGGTTCGCGTCCGCGAGCTTCTTCGTCACGGCGAACGCGTTGGCGTCCAGGGCCGTCGACGGCGTCAGCGCCTTGAGCCCCTTCTTCTCCAGGAGCGGCTGCATCGCGGTCACGGTCGTGGTGGCGTCGGACGTCGCGATGTCGGGCGCGTTCGTGCCGTTGACGCGCTTGCTCATGAAGTTCGCCATGGTCGCGGCGTACTCGGGGACGACGTCGATCTGCCCCTGCTCCAGCGCCGGCTCGTAGACCTCACGGTTGTCCACGGCCTTGTAGGTGACGGTGTAGCCGTTCTTCGCCAGCACCTGCCCGTACAGCTGCTGCGCGACGAGCATCTCGGTGAAGTTCGCGCCGCCGACGGTGAGGTTCTTGCCGGCGCCCCCCGCGGGGGAGGATGCGGCGCCGGCCCCCGCCGAGGTCGAGGAGGAACTCGACGAGAACGCGTTCGACGAGCCGCCGCAGGCCGTGAGCGCGAGCCCGGCAAGGGCGACGGCCGCAGCGAGCGAACGGGTGATGGACGGGAGTGCCTTCATGATTTCAGGTCGCCTTCTGTGTCCCCTGCTCCGCGCAGGCGTGTCCGGTGGGCTTGATGACGCCACAGAGGTCGCGACGGCGGCCTTTCCCGCCGAGCCTGCCCCTGCTACCCGCTGTATCGACCCAACCGCCGACGCCCTTCCCGCGCATCCCCGGTCGGGATCACAGTTCGGACACGATCGTGGAGCATCCGACCCGGGTCAGGGGGTCCGGACCGTCGGCAGCGGGTTGGCGCGGCGCTGCAGCAGGGCCATCAGCCCCTCGACGCTCAGCGCGAGCACGACCACGCACAGTGCACCCGCGACCACCTCCGCCTGGTTCTGCCGGGCGAACCCGTCCGTGATGAGCGCGCCCAGGCCGCCGCCGGCGACGAGCGCCGCGATCGTCGCGGTGGCGATGACCTGCACGGCGGCCAACCGGACGCCGTCC
The DNA here is from genome assembly GCA_963786765.1 of uncultured Actinomycetota bacterium. Lineage (GTDB taxonomy): Bacteria > Actinomycetota > Actinomycetes > Actinomycetales > Kineosporiaceae > DATKNA01. The sequence continues at coordinate 138,263 of CAWBAJ010000008.1, forward strand.
ATGAGCAGGGGGACCGACAGCGGGAGCTCGACCTTCGCCAGCACCTGCGGGCCGCTCATCCCCATCCCGCGAGCCGCGTCGACGGCCGCGGGCTCGACCTCGCTCACGCCGATGTAGGTGTTGGTGAGGATCGGCGGGATGGCGAACAGCACGAGGGCGATGAGGATCGAGAGCGTGCTGAGCCCGAACGGGTCGGGCATCAGCACCAGCACGACGAGGACGGCGTACGTGGGCACCGCGCGCCCGACGTTCGAGACGCCGACGGCGAGCCCGCCGCCCCGGTGGACGTGGCCGAGCCACAGCGCGATCGGGATGGCGAGGGCGCAGGCGATCCCGAGCGCCGCCGCCGAGACGCCGACGTGCTCGAGCAGGCGCTGCGGGATCCCGTTCGGGCCCTGCCAGTGCTGCGGATCCCGGAACCAGGCGACGACGTCCCCCACCCAGCCCATCAGCGTCCCCTCCCTCGCCGCCAGGGCATGAGCACCCGCTGGACGCCGAGCAACAGAAGGTCGAGCACGAGGGCGAGCACGACGCAGAGCACCGAGGCGGTGAGCACCTGCGCCTTGAAGTTGCTGTTCAGGCCGGTGCTGATGAGGTCCCCGAGGCCGCCACTGCCGACGATCGTGCCGATCGTCGTTAGGGCCACCGTCGAGACGGTGGCGATGCGCAGGCCACCGATGAGCACCGGCAGGGCCAGCGGCAGTTCGACCCGCCACAGCAGGCCGTTCGTCGAGTAGCCCATCCCGCGCCCCGCGTCGCGGACCTCCTCGGGGACGCCGTCGAGGCCACTGAGCACCGCCCGGACGAGGATCGTGAGGCTGTAGAGGACGAGCCCGATGATGACGGTCCGCTCCGACAGACCCGTGAACGGCAGCAGCAGGGAGAACAGCGCGAGCGACGGGATCGTGTAGATCGCGGTCGAGACGCCGAGGACGGGCGGGCGCAGGCCGCGGAACCGGCGGGCCACGAGCGCCACCGGCAGGGCGATCAGCGCACCGACGACGACGGAGATCAGGGTGATCCGCAGGTGCTCGGTCGTGGCCGCCACGAGCTCGGCGGAGCGGGTCCGGACGTACTCCGGGCAGATCCATGCGTTGCGCAGCAGGCAGTCGTCCGCAACGGTAGGCGGATGGCCGTGGACCAGCGGGCTCCCGATCACCCCTTCGATCACGGGGCCGAACCTACCGGCGAGACGATGATCCGGCTCGACCGGCTGGGCAAGAAGTACCCCGACGGCACGGTCGCGGTGGACGACGTCAGCCTCGACGTGCACCGCGGCGAGATGGTGATGCTCGTCGGGCCCTCGGGCGGCGGGAAGTCCACCACGCTGCGCCTGATCAACCGGCTGATCGAGCCGACCTCCGGCAAGATCTGGCTGGACGGGCGCGACGTCACCCACGAGGACCCCGAGAAGCTTCGGCGGGGCATCGGCTACGTGATCCAGCGGATCGGACTGTTCCCGCACCGCAACGTCGAGCAGAACGTGGCGACCGTCCCGGGGCTGCTCGGCTGGGACAAGCAGCGCACCCGCAACCGGGTCGGGGAGCTCCTCGACCTCGTCGGGCTCGAGCCCGCGACCTACGCGAAGCGGTACCCGCACGAGCTGTCCGGCGGCCAGCAGCAGCGGGTCGGCGTCGCCCGGGCGCTCGCGGCCGATCCCCCGGTGCTGCTCATGGACGAGCCGTTCGGCGCGGTCGACCCACTCGCCCGCGACCGCCTGCAGGACCAGTTCCTGCGAATCCAGGCGGAGCTGCACAAGACCGTCGTCTTCGTCACCCACGACATCGACGAGGCGGTCCGTCTCGGCAGCCGGATCGCGGTGCTCGGTCCCGCCGGGGTCCTGCAGCAGTACGCCGACCCCTCCACGCTGCTCGCCGCTCCGGCGAACGAGTCCGTCGCCGCGTTCGTCGGCGCCGACCGCGGCATCCGCCGGATGAGCGTCACCCCGCTGACACGGGAAGACCTCTCACCGACGTCGACGCTCCCCGCGGAATGGCTCACGAGCGACGGCCGCCTGGTCGAAGGGGTGCCGTCCATCCGGCTCGGCGCCTCCCTGCGGGAGGCTTTCGCGGCTCTGGCCGGCCTCGACGAGCCCGCCCTGCCCGTCCTCGACGACGACGGCGCGCTCGCCGGCGTGCTCACCCCGGCGGACGTGCACGCGGCCCTGCGGCGCAGTGCGGCAGTCGCCGCCTCGGAGCACGCCTCCGGCTCCGGCTAGGGCTCCCGGCGTTGCGGCGGGACGGCGAGGTCGGCGTCCTCGCCGAGCCCCTCCGGGCTGTCGTCGTCCGGCGGCAGCCGACACCAGTGCTGCGCGAGCAGTCCCGCCCCGATCAGCGCGGCCGAGGCCACCGCGGCGGCGGCCGCCGTCAGCAGGCGCTCGCGGCGGACGCCCGTGGCGTCGTCGAGCAGCGACAGCCCGATCGCGGCGTACCAGCCGGTCAGCACCGCTCCGCCATACACGGCGGCCTTCGAGAGCACCGCGACGCGGGCCGCGGCGAGGGGGTTCATCGCAGGCTTGCGCTCGCCACGCACGGAGCGGCGCACCTCCCAGCCGAGCACCAGCACCACGGCGGCCACGACCAGGATCGCCACCGCCGCCACGAAGGACTGCGGCGGCGTCCGGCCGCCCTGGCCCGACCAGAGGTCGAGCAGGAGCCAGCCGACAGCGGCCGTGAAGACGGCCGTGACGACGGCTGCGAACGCTCGGGCGGGCTTCACGCGGGCACCTCCAGGACGACGTCGGGACGGAGCCGGACGCCGTCCGCCGGCAGGTCGGCGAGCAGGTCGGCCACCCGGGCCCGGGCGACCGGTCCGAGCGACGGCACCGGCAGCGACGCCCGGGGGTCGAGCGCGGCCCACGGGGCGAGCACGAAGGCGCGGTACGCGGCCCTCGGGTGCGGGAGCACGAGGTCGGGACCGTCGAGCACGAGGTCGCCGTAGGTGATCACGTCGACGTCGAGGGTGCGGGCGCCCCAGCGCACCTCCCGCTCCCGGCCGTGCCGGGCCTCGACGGCGAGGCAGGCGCCGAGGAGCGCATGGGGCGTGAGCGTGCCGCGGACCTCGACCACAGCGTTGAGGTAGTCCGGCTGCTGAGGGCCGCCCACAGGAGCGGTCTCGACGACGGGCGAGACGGCCGCGACCTCCAGCCCGGGCGTACCAGCGAGGTCGGCCACCGCCGCGGCCAGGGTCCGCTCCCGGTCGCCGAGATTCGAGCCGAGGGCGAGGATGCCGTCGCGCGGCGGCGGGAACAGCTCCTCACGGGTGCGCCGGACGGCGACGGCGACGTCCCCGAATGTCTCCTCGATCGGCGCGTGCGGCTTGTGGACGACGACCTCGGCGGCCTCGACCCGCGGATTCGCGAGGCAGGTCCGCAGCAGCCGGTCGGCCAGGGTCTCCAGCAGGTCGACGGGCTCCCCGCGGACGTCGTCGGCGAGGGCGCGGGCCAGCTCCCCGTAGTGCACCGTCCTGGTGAGGTCGTCGGTGGCGGCCGCCCCGCGCAGGTCGAGCTCGAGCACGACGTCGACGGCGAAGTCCTGCCCGTCGCGCCGCTCGGAATCGAACACGCCATGGTGCCCCCGGGCAACGAGGCCGGTCAGCAGGATCCGGTCGCTGCCTCTGAGCTGCCGCTCGAAGGAGTGCTCACGCCGGCGCCTGCGTCGACGAGCGGCGAGCCGCGGCGACTGCCGCGACCACGCGGACGGCGTCGGCGGAACCACGTGCCTCGTGCACCCGCACCGCCCACGCGCCGGCGGCCGCGGCCAGCGCGGAGGTGGCGGCGGTGGCGGCGTCCCGGTCCGCCGGGCTCCCCCCGTCCCCGTTGGAGAGGAGGGCGCCGCCACGGCGGAGGCGAGGAAGCGCTTGCGGGACGTCCCGACGAGCAGCGGCCGGCCGAGCGCGGCGAGCGCGTCGAGGTGCGCGAGCAGGGCCCAGCCGTGCTCGGCCCGTTTGGCGAATCCGAAGCCGGGGTCGAGCACGATGCGGTCCTCGTCGACGCCGGCGGCGACCAGCGCCTCGAGCCGCCGGGCGAGCTCGTCGCGCACGTCGGCGACGACGTCGTCGTAGACGGCCAGCTGCTCCATCCGGTCGCTGGCGCCGCGCCAGTGCATGGCGACGAACGGCACCCGGGCGTCGGCCGCCAGCTGCGGCATCGCCGGGTCCGCCTGGCCCCCGCTCACGTCGTTGACGAGAGCCGCGCCGCAGGCGAGCGCCTCGTCGGCCACCTCGGCCCGCATCGTGTCGATGCTGACGACGACCCCGGCGTCGGCGAGCCCCTCGACGACGGGCAGGACGCGGCGCAGCTCCTCCTGCGCGCTGATCCGGCCGGCGCCGGGCCGGGTCGACTCGCCGCCGACGTCGACGAGGTCCGCACCGTCGGCGACGAGGGCCAGTCCCTGCCGGATCGCGGCGTCGGCGTCGAGCCAGAGGCCGCCGTCGCTGAACGAGTCGGGAGTGACGTTGACGACGCCCATCACGAGGCAGCGGTCGATCGCGGCGAGCCGGCGCGGCAGCCCGGCCGGGGTGCCTCGTGCCCGTGCGCGTTCATCGGGCGTTGATGAGGCTCATGGCCTCGGCGCGGGTCGCCGGGTTGCGCAGCTGGCCGCGGACGGCGGAGGTGACCGTGCGGCTGCCGACCTTGCGGACGCCGCGCATCGACATGCACAGGTGCTCGCAGTCGATGACGACGATCACCCCGCGCGCGCCGACGACCTCGGTCATCGCGTCCGCGACCTGCGTCGTCATCCGCTCCTGCAGCTGCGGGCGCCGGGCGTAGAGGTCCACCAGGCGGGCGATCTTGGAGAGGCCCGGCGACCCGGCCGTCGGCGGACGGGATGTACCCCACGTGGGCGACGCCGTGGAAGGGCACGAGGTGGTGCTCGCAGACCGAGAAGACCTCGATGTCCCGGACCAGGACGAGCTCGTCGTGCTCGAGCTCGAACGTCGTGGTGAGGACCTCACGCGGCTCCTGGCGCAGCCCCGCGAACATCTCGGCGTAGGCGCGGGCCACGCGGGCCGGCGTCTCCTTCAGGCCGTCCCGGTCCGGATCCTCACCGACGGCGAGGAGCAGCTCCCGGACGGCGGCCTCGACCCGTGGCGCGTCGTATCCGGGAGCTGCCTCTCGACTCACAGGGGTCAGAGCGCCGTGGCGCCGTGCCCGTTCGACGCGGCGCGCTCGGCGGGCGTCAGGACGGGCGGGATGTCCGAGACCCCACGACGGTCGCTGGAGAGCCAGACCGGACGCAGCGGCCGCTTGACGATGGGGGCGAAGATCTCGGCGAGCTCCTCCTTGCCGAGGGTCTCGCGCTCGAGCAGCGCCACGACCAGCGCGTCGAGCACGCCGCGGTTCTCGACGAGCACCTCCCACGCCTCGTCGTGCGCGTTCTCGATGAGCCGGCGGACCTCCTCGTCGACGACGCTCGCGACTTCCTCGGAGTAGTCGCGCTGGTGGCCCATGTCGCGGCCGAGGAAGACCTCGCCCTGGCTCTGGCCGAGCTTGATGGCGCCGACCCGCTCGGACATGCCGAACTGGGTCACCATCTTGCGGGCCAGGCCGGTCGCCTTCTCGATGTCGTTCGCCGCGCCCGTCGTCGGGTCGTGGAAGACGAGCTCCTCCGCGACGCGGCCGCCGAGGGCGTAGGCGAGCTGGTCGAGCATCTCGTTGCGGGTGGTCGAGTACTTGTCGTCCAGCGGCATGACCATCGTGTAGCCGAGCGCCCGGCCGCGGGGCAGGATCGTGATCTTGGTAACCGGGTCGGTGTGCCGCAGCGACGCCGCCACCAGGGCGTGGCCGCCCTCGTGGTAGGCCGTGATCTTCTTCTCCTTGTCGTTCATGATGCGGGTGCGCTTCTGCGGGCCCGCGACGACGCGGTCGATCGCCTCGTCGAGCGCCTGGTTGTCGATGACCTTGGCCCCGGCGCGCGCGGTCAGCAGCGCGGCCTCGTTCAGGACGTTCGCGAGGTCGGCGCCGGTGAAGCCCGGCGTCCGGCGGGCGACCGCCAGCAGGTCGACGGACGGCGCCATCGGCTTGCCCTTGGCGTGCACCTGGAGGATCCGGTGGCGGCCCTGCATGTCCGGGGCGTCGACGGCGATCTGCCGGTCGAAGCGACCGGGCCGCAACAGCGCCGGGTCGAGGATGTCGGGCCGGTTGGTCGCGGCGATGAGGATGACGTTCGTCTTGACGTCGAAGCCGTCCATCTCGACGAGCAGCTGGTTCAGCGTCTGCTCGCGCTCGTCGTGGCCGCCGCCGAGACCCGCGCCCCGGTGCCGGCCGACGGCGTCGATCTCGTCGACGAAGATGATGGCGGGCGCGTTCGCCTTCGCCTGGTCGAACAGGTCACGCACGCGGCTGGCGCCGACACCGACGAACATCTCGACGAAGTCCGAGCCGGAGATCGAGTAGAAGGGCACGCCCGCCTCTCCGGCGACGGCGCGGGCGAGCAGGGTCTTGCCGGTACCCGGCTGGCCGTAGAGCAGGACGCCCTTGGGGATCTTCGCGCCGACCGCCTGGAACTTGGCCGGCTCGGCGAGGAACTCCTTGATCTCCTGCAGTTCCTCGACGGCCTCGTCGGCACCGGCGACGTCCGCGAACGTGACCTTGGGCATGTCCTTGTTGACCAGCTTGGCCTTGGACTTGCCGAAGTTCATCACCCGCGAGCCGCCACCCTGCATCTGGCCCATGAAGAACCAGAACAGGACGAGCAGCAGGATGATCGGCAGGAACGAGAAGATCAGGTTGCCCAGCACCGACGGGGTCGGCTTCTCCTCGTTGTAGCCCTTGCTCGGGGGGTTCTTGTCGAGCAGGTCCACGATCTCGGGGCCGCGGGCGCCGATCCAGCCGGTCGACACCTTCGAATGGCCCTGGTACTCCGATCCGGGCTTCAGGGTGAGCTCGAGCGTCTGCTCGCCGTCGACGACGTGCGCGTACTCGACCTTCTGATCCTTGATGAGCCCCAGCGCCACGGACGTGTCGACCTGCTGGAAGCCGCTCGGCGACAGCAGCCGGGCAGCCAGGATCAACGCGACCACGGCGACGCCGATCCAGACCCAGCGGCCGGCGGTCCAACGCTTCACGGTCATAGCTCGGGGGTAGCCAGCCCCGTCCTTCCTGCTCGAGCGTCCAGCCACCAGCAGGCGACCAGTCGGTGCGCACCCTCGATCCGTGCGTCCGGAAGTGCCAACGGGTGGCTCAACATCAGTGTTCCGGCGTTACGCTGCGGGCGCAACGCAGCGGGCCGGGGGCCAGCCACGCGGCCGAACACGCATCCGTCTACGTCTGCTCACGCACCGTACACGTGCGGGGCGAGGGTACCGATGACACGGAGGTTCCGGTACCGCTCGGCGTAGTCCAGGCCGTACCCCACGACGAACTCGTTGGGGATGTCGAAACCGACATACCGCAGCGGGACGTCCACTTTGAGCACCTCCGGCTTGCGGAGCAGCGTGCAGACCTCCACGGAGGCGGGCCCGCGCGACGACAGGTTCGCCATGATCCACGAGAGGGTCAGGCCGGAGTCGACGATGTCCTCCACGATGAGGACGTCACGGCCCGTGATGTCGCGCTCCAGGTCCTTCAGGATGCGCACGACGCCGGAGGACTTGGTCCCCGAGCCGTACGACGAGATCGCCATCCAGTCCTGCTCGACCGGCAGGCTGAGCCGGCGGCTGAGGTCCGCCATCACCATGACCGCGCCCTTGAGGACGCCGACGAGCAGCGGGTCGCGACCGGCGTAGTCCGCGTCGATCGCCGCGGCGAGCTCGTCCAGGCGCTGGTCGATCTCCTCCTCGGTGAGCAGGACCTTCTCGAGGTCCGGCCCCATGTCACTCGGCTGCACGGTCCTCCTGCTCGCCGGATGGTCCTTCGATAGGGCGCCCGGTCCCCCGCGGGGCGAACCACAGCGTCCCACACCCACTTCCGGACCTCTGCCGGCCACGACCCCGCCCGGCAGGTGCACCGGCCCCTGGCCGCGCGGGCGCGTGACGAGCGCGTCGAGCGCCAGCGCGTGCCGGCGGGACAGCGACCCCGCGGCGGCCCCCGCGGCCCGCGCCGCGGCGAGCAGGGCCCGGCGGCGGACGGCGTCCGGGGCCGCCGCGAGCACCTGGCACGAGAGCTCACCCGACCCACGGCCCGGCTGCGCCGCGTGCCGCCGCCAGCAGCTCCGCGGCGGCCAGCTCGAGGGCCGCGGCGTCCTCGGCGAGCAGGGCGGCCGTCCGGGCGAGCGCGGCGGGCAGCCCCGGCCCGAGGGCGTCCTCGAGCACGGCCAGGGCGGACCGGACCCGGGCCCGGGTGTACCGGGGGTCCGCGTTGGACGGGTCGAGCACCGGGTCCAGCCCCAGCGCGGCGCACGCCTCGTGGGTCACGGCCCGCGGCAGGTCGAGCAGCGGGCGGCGGTAGCGCCCGCGCCGGGCCGGCATCCCGGCCAGCGAGCGCGGCGCCCGAGCCCCGGGCCAGCCCGAGCAGCACGGTCTCGGCCTGGTCGTCCAGGGTGTGCCCGAGCAGGACGGCGTCCGCGCCCTCCTCATCCGCCACCCGCTCGAGCGCTGCGTACCGGGCTCGCCGGGCGGCGGCTTCGGGGCCGCCGCCGTCGGCGTCCGGCTCCCCCGGCTGGTCGCTCACCCGAACGACGCGCACCGGCGCCAGCCCCAGGCCCGCACAGGCGGCGCGCGCCCGCTCGGCGTCAGCGGCCGACGAGGCACGCCAACCGTGGTCGACGACGACCGCGCCGGCCCGCAGGCCGCGCGCGCGGGGCGACGAACGACGGTCGCGGCCGCGAGCGCGAGCGAGTCGGGGCCGCCGGAGCACGCGACGAGCACGAGCGCGCCCGCCGGGAGGTCGGCGAGGGCCGCGCGGACGGCCGACGCGCACGGCCGCGACAGCGGGAGCGGGACCGCTCACGCCCGGCTCACCGAGCCTCGTGGACCCGCCGGATCCACGCCGCCGGGTCGGCCATCTCCGCCGCGGTCGGCAGGGTGTCCGGCCCGCTCCAGACGGCGTTGAAGCCGTCGACGCCGACCGCGCCGGTCACCTCGCGTACGAAGCGGGCGCCGTCGGCGTACTGGCGCATCTTCGCCTCGAGGCCGAGCAGCCGGCGGAGCAGGCGATCCACGGCACCGCGGCCGGCGCGGCGAGCGGTGAACCGCTCGCGGATCCGCCCCACCGTGGGCACCACGGCGGGCCCCACCTCGTCCATGACGACGTCGGCATGCCCCTCGAGCAGCGACATCACGGCGGTGATCTCGGCCAGCGCCGCGCGCTGCTGCGGGGTCTGGACGAGATCCAGCAGGGGAACGCCCGAGCCCTCCCCGCGGACGAGGTCGGGGACGTCCCGCAGGGCCTTGCCCAGCCGTTCGGCGACCTCGCCGGGGTCGAGCAGCAGGCCGCCGACGAGGGCGCGGATCTGCTCGACGAGGTGCGGGGCGAGCCACGGGTGGGCGCCGAACTGCACCCGGTGGGTCTCCTCGTGCAGGCACACCCAGAGCCGGAAGTCGTGCGCCGGCACGTCGAGCTCGCGCTCGGCAGACACGACGTTGGGCGCGATGAGCATGAGGCGTCCGTCGGGGGCGAAGGCGTCGTACTGACCGAGGACGCGGGACGACAGGAAGCCCAGCAGTCCGCCGACCTCGAGCCCGGTGAACCGGCTGCCGAGGGCGACGAGTGCGGCGGGCGTGGGGTGTTCCCGGCGCCGCATCGCGTCCGCCACGACCGGTTCGAGCAGGTTCCGGAAGCCCCGCGCGTTGATCCGGGCCCAGGTCGCCCGGTCGACCACGAGGACGTCGTCCCCGGCCTGCGCTGCACCCACCGGCGTGAGCCGGGTGACGTGCGCGACGTGCGGCACCGCCGCCCGGGCCGCGGCGCGCAGCTCCTCGACGAGCTGCTGCGCCTCGTCGCGCCCCAGGCGTGGGCCGGGGCGGGCGACGGTGGCCGCGGTGCGGGCGGCGAGGTCCCAGTCGACGAGGTCGTCGACTGGCACGCGCTGGACCGACATGCGGTCCAAGGTACGTGGGCCTCGAACGGTGCTCAGCGGCAGCCGCAGCCGGCGAGCGCCGCCGCCGCCGCGTCGAGGGCCGCGCGCGCCGCGACCGTCGACGAGACCCGGTCCGCCTCGATGGCGAACCCGAGCAGACGCCCGTCGACGTCCACGACGGTGCCGGACAGGGAACTGGCGCCGGTCAGCGTCCCTGTCTTGGCGCGCACCACGCCGAGACCTGCCTTGTCGTGCGCGCCGTTGAAGCGGTCCGTCAGCGTCCCGGAGGCGCCCGCCACGGGGAGCCCGGACAGCAGCGCGCGCAGTTCCGGATGCTCCGGGGACGCGGCCAGCACGAGCACCTGGGTGAGCGTGCGGGCCGGCACCCGGTAGCCGTCGCCGAGGCCGCTGCCCCCGGGGAGCCCGGCGCCGGCCACCGGGACGCCGAGCGAGCCGACGCGCTCGAGCACGGCGCGGCCGGCGTCCTCGAACGTGGCGGCGCGGCCGGCCCGGACGGCGACCAGTCGCGCGAGCGCTTCGGCGAGGGTGTTGTCGCTGTCCGTCAGTGCGTGCTCGACAAGGTCGGCCACCGGTGCCGAGTCGACCGCCGCCAGGGTCTGCGCATCGGACGGCGCCGGGCCTCGCGCGACCTTGCCGACGATGCCGATCCCCTGCTTGGCGAGCTGGGCCGCGAACAGGCGCGCGGCGGCGATGGCCGGGTCGGCGACCCGATCCGCAGCCGCCCCTGGCACCAGCGGCGTGCCGGGCGTGGCCGAGCCGGAGTCGACCGCGAGCGCCATCACCGGCGCGACGAAGCCGCCGCGCACGTCGCCGGGCCGCCAGTGGCTGCTGATCGCCCCGCCGGTGAAGAGGGAGTCGTCGAGCCGGACGGCGACGGCCTTTCGCCCGCGAGCCTCGAGAGCGGCCGCAGTGGCCTCGGCGAGGTCGGCCATGCCGGCCCGTCCCGCCGCGCTGCCCGTCGACCCGCGTCCTGCGGCGACCGTGACGTCGCCACCCCCCACGAGCACGATCTCGCCGGGGCGGCCGCCCTCCACGACTCTCGTGGCCAGCCTCGAGCCCGGGCCGAGCAGGGACAGCGCGGCGGCGCCGGTGAGGAGCTTCGCGCTGGACGCCGGAATCGCGGGCCGGGCCGGCGCGACGGAGAACAGCGACGCGCCCGTCCCCAGGTCCACGACGTCCGCGCTGACGCTGCCACCGAGGCCCGTGGTGCGCAGCAACGGACCCAGGACGCGGCGCAGGCCCGCGGTCGTCGGGGCGGGCGCCCCGGCGTCGAGCGTCGGCAGGACATCGGGGACGGCGGACGGCGTCGCGGGTCCCGGCGGAGCGGGGGCGGCCGGCTGCCCGGAGGACGAGGCGGGTGACGGCGCCGGCGCGGCCCGTGCAGCCGGCGCGTCCTCGTGCAGCGCGGCGACGCCCGCGCCGGCAGCGGCGACCGTCGCGACGAGCACGACGGACAGGGCGGCGGTCCGCCGCTCTATCGGGCCGATCAGGGCCCGGCGGGAGGCCGCTGGAGGTGCGGCCCCCGGGGGTGCGGCCGCGGGCAGCGGAACGTCGGGGGCGCGCTCGGGCGGTTTCCCGTCCATGGCCAGCCCGCCGGCTGCTCGGTCCGCGGCCTGGTCCACGCTCCCCCTCCCCTCCCCCCGCCCGCTCCCCCAGCGGGCATCGACCTGTGTTCGGGGCGAGACTAGTGTCTCCTCGCGCCGGCAATCATCACCGAGGGGAAGTGGCCGTGGACTTCGACGTCACCATCGAGATCCCCAAGGGGCAGCGGAACAAGTACGAGGTGGACCACGCGACCGGCCGGATCCGCCTCGACCGGATGCTCTTCACGTCGACGCGCTACCCCCACGACTACGGCTTCATCGAGGGCACCCTGGGCGAGGACGGCGACCCGCTGGACGCGCTCGTCGTGCTGGAGGAGCCCACCTTCCCCGGCTGCCTCATCCGCTGCCGGGCGATCGGCATGTTCCGGATGCGGGACGAGGCCGGCGGCGACGACAAGGTGCTGTGCATCCCCGCCGGGGATCCGCGGATGGACCACATCCAGGACCTGTCGGACGTGTCCGACTTCGACCTGCTCGAGATCCAGCACTTCTTCGAGACGTACAAGGACCTCGAGCCCGGCAAGAGCGTCGAGGGCGCGACGTGGTGCGCCCGGGACAAGGCCGAGGAGGAGATCGAGGCGTCGCGCCGCCGGGCCGTCGAGAACCACTTCTGAGAGATCTGTCGTTCCGACAGGATAGGATCGACCCCGTCGCGCTGTTGCGCTTCACCGTGGGCACGAGCCCACGAGGTCGCTGGAACCGGTTCAGGCCGCTTCGAGAGCGGCCCCCTTCCACCGACGGAGTTCTCTTCTTCATGACCCACCCCACTTCGGGCGGCCGCGCTGCGTCCGCTCGTCCCGGCACGTCCCCGCGTCGCCGCTCCCGCACCTCCTCCCCCCGTCCGGCCCAGCAGTCCCGCCCGGTCGACTCCGCGGCTGCCGCGCTCGACGCGGCCCTCGACGAGGCCATGGCTCGCCCCGAACCGGCGATCGCCTCGTTCGCCGAGCTGGGCATCGCGCCCGTGCTCGTGGAGTCCCTCGCCCGCGGCGGAGTGACCGCTCCCTTCGCCATCCAGACCCGCGCCCTGCCGGACGCCCTGGCGGGTCGTGACGTGCTCGGCCGGGCCCGCACAGGCTCCGGAAAGACCCTCGCCTTCGGCCTGCCCGTGCTCGACCCGGCTGTCGGCGTCCTCCTCGAGCGGACAGGCCCGGCGGACGCCGAACGCCCCGCGTTCGCTCGTCCTCGTGCCCACCCGTGAGCTTGCGCTGCAGGTGGCCGGCGTTCTGACGCCGCTCGCCCAGACGCTGGGGCAGCGTGTGGCGACCGTTGTCGGGGGCGCCCCCTACGGACGGCAGACCGACGCCCTGAATCGCGGCCTCGACGTGCTCGTCGCGACACCGGGACGCCTCGTGGACCTCATCGAGCGCGGCGCGTGCCGGCTCGACCGGGTCGAGATCACCGTGCTGGACGAGGCCGACTACATGGCCGACCTGGGCTTCCTGCCGGTCGTCACGAAGCTGCTCGAGCAGACGCCGGCGGCCGCGCAACGGCTGCTCTTCTCGGCGACCCTCGACCGCGGAGTGGCCACCCTGGTCCAGCGGTTCCTCACGGAGCCCGCCGTGCACGCCGTGCCCACGCCGCCCGAGGAGGCGGCGGTGATGACACACCGCGTCTTCGCGGTCGGGCGCGACGACAAGGTCGACGTCGCGACGCGCGTGGCGGCACGCCCCGCTCGCACCTTGTTCTTCGTGCGGACGAAGCACGGCGCGGACCGGCTGGCCAAGCAGCTCGGGCGCGGCGGGGTGGAGGCCGCGGCCATCCACGGCAACCTCGGCCAGGGGGCGCGGCAGCGGGCGCTCGCGGCGTTCACCGAGGGGCGCACCAGGGTGCTGGTGGCCACGGACGTCGCCGCGCGCGGCATCCACGTCGACGACGTGGATCTCGTCGTGCACTTCGACCCGCCGAACGATCACAAGGACTACCTGCACCGCTCGGGCCGGACGGCACGCGCCGGAGCTGACGGCACCGTGGTCGCGCTGGTCCAGCCGGAGCAGTTGCGCGAGGTGCAGCGGCTGCATGCGGCGGCCAACGTGGAGGCGACGGTCGAAAAGGTCCACCCGGACCATCCGGCCGTGCTCGACCTGGGGCGCAGCGGCGAGCCGATCGTCATCCGCCCGTCCGTGGCCTCCCCCGGGGGCCCGGCCGGCGCGGGGCGCAACGCCTCGGGCGGCCGGCCCCAGCGCGCTCCCGGACGCCGCCAGGGCACCGGCCGCGAGCCGGGCCGGCGGGGTTCGCAGGGCCGGCCCCAGCAGCGGGACCGCTACGGCACCCGCTGACCGGCTGCACATCCGCCGGCTCTCGGGCCGGACGCACGAGGGGCGCGACCATCGCTGGTCGCGCCCCTCAGGCGTACGTGGCGGGTGTCAGCCCTTGAAGGCGTCCTTGACCTTCTCGCCGGCCTGCTTGAGGTCGGACTTCGCCTGGTCGCCCTGGCCCTGAGCCTTCAGCTCGTCGTCGCCGGTGACGTTGCCGACGCCCTCCTTGGCCTTGCCGCCGAGGTCTTCCATCTTGTTGTCGATCTTGTCGTCGAGACCCATACTGGCCCTCCTCGATGGAACCGTCGTGCTCATGTGCGGACCTGTCCATGCGATCACGCCGATTCGGCGCGCGCATGTCGGGACGCACCGTGCGAGCCTCGGCCGGACCATGGTCGGCGTGTTGACTTATGGCGAGACCTACGACGTCGTCGTGCTCGGCGCCGGATCGGCCGGAGAGACCCTCGCCGGCGAGCTGACCAACGCGGGGCTGTCCGTCGCCGTCGTCGAGCAGGGGCTCGTCGGAGGAGAGTGCCCCTACCTGGCCTGCGTGCCGAGCAAGACGTTGCTCCTGGCGGCGGCCGCGGGTGCCGACTGGACGGTCGCGGTCCGGCGCCGCGACGAGGCGGCGGAGCACCGGGACGACAGCGGTGCGGTGCGGGGGCTGGAGCAGTCGGGGGTGACGGTCGTGCGCGGCCGCGGGGTCGTCGCCGCGCCCGGTCGGGTGACGGTGGACGGGGAGCGCTCCCTGGCCTGGTCGCGGGCCCTCGTGGTGGCGACGGGCAGCGAACCCGCCATGCCGCCCGTGCCGGGACTCGAGGAGGTTCCGGCGTGGACCAGCGACGAGGCGCTGAGCAGTCCGGAGCTGCCGGGCCGCCTCGCCGTGCTCGGAGGCGGTGCCGTCGGATGCGAGCTCTCGCAGGTGTACGCGCGGTTCGGCAGCCAGGTCAGCCTGCTCGAACCCGGCGACACGGTGCTGCCCGGGGAGCCGGTGTGGGTCGGCGGCATGCTCTGCGAGGCACTGGGCGGCGACGGCGTCGAGGTGAGGACGGGGACCTCGGCGCAGCGGGTGGAGTCGGTGCGGGGCGGCATCCTGGTGGTGCCGGACTCGGGTGAGCCCGTCGAGGTGGATCGGGTGCTGATTGCGACGGGCCGGCGGCCGCGGACGGCGGGGCTCGGACTGGAAGCGCTCGGACTGCAGATGGACGAGGGCAGTGCACTGGACGTCGACCCGCGGTGCCGGGTGCGGAGCGGGAACGAGGTGTTCGACGAGGTGTTCGCGATAGGCGACGTGTCGGGGATCTCCCCGTACACGCACTCGGCGAACTACCAGGCCCGGATCGTCGCCGCGCACCTGCTGGGGCAGCACGCCCGCGACGCGGACTATCGCGCGATCCCGCGGGCTGTGTACACGGATCCGGCCGTCTTCTCCGTCGGGCTCTCCGCGGACGCCGCCCGCCAGCAGGGCCACGACGTGGCGTCCGCGCAGTCGGACGTGTCGCAGACCGGGCGGGCTTTCGTCGAGGGGGCAGCGGCCGGCCGCTCTCCTCGGCCCGCCCGGCTCGAACTGGTGGCGGACCTTGGCACTGGGCGCCTGGTGGGCGCGGTCGCCGTGGGGTCGGACGCCGACAGCTGGGCCTCCGAGCTCGCGCTGGCGGTGCACGCCCGGGTCCCGCTCGCGACGCTGGTCGACCTGGTGCACGCCTTCCCGACCTGGGGTGAGGCGATCCTGCCAGCCGTCCGTGAGCTCTCCGGCCGCTGACGCTCGCTGGTCAGAAGGGCGGGGTCTGGTTGGCCGCGGCTTCGCGTTCGGCGTCGCGTGCGGCTTGGTCGGTGCGGGCTCGTTCGGCGTCGGCGCGGGCCTGGGCTGCCTTGGCGCGGGAGCGTTGCCAGGCGTGGTCGGCCCAGTCGGTGTCGTGTCTGGGGTCGGTGCCGGTGCCGGTGCCGGTGGCGGTGGCGGGGGTGTCGGCGGTGTCGTCGTCGAGCGGTGGGCGGTCGGGGTGTTCGGCGGCGTGGGCGGCCTGCCGGGCCCGTTCGTGGGCGCGTTGGGCGGCGAGGTGGGTGATGGCGGCGACTACGTTCGGGTGGGCGTTGGGTCCGGTGGTGGGGATCGGGCCGGGGTCGGCGATGTGGGGGTGGCTGCGGCAGGTCACCCCGGAGGGCAGGGTCCATTCCAGGGTGCCGGCGGGGGTGGTGGGGTCCTCCTCGCGGCCGACCGCGCGCACGTGTAGGAGGCCGGCGGTCTTCTGCTGGTGGTGTGTTCGGCATAGCGCCTGCAGGTTGCAGGAGCAGGTCCGGCCGCCGCCGCGCTGCCCGGCCGGGTCGTCGGGGTGGTAGGGGATGCGGTGGTCCAGATCGCAGCGGCCGGCCGGGTGGGCGGGTTGGCGGCAGCCGGGGAACACGCAGACCGGTTCCATCGCGGTGACGAGGCGGGTCAGCCGGGGTGGCGGGTCGTGCCGGGGGGTCCAGATCGGGTCGGTGACCCCGAGCACGGTGCCGTGGGTGTCGTCGGTGATGATGCACCGCCATGCCGTGAACGCCGGCTGTTCCCGGGCGGCGTCGGCGGCGATCCGCCGGGCCAGGCCGGCGGCGACCGGGCCGTACCCGTCCAGGCGCCCGGGCTGGTCGGCCAGGCCGAGGAACGTGGTCAGCGGCATCGTCAACGACACCAGGGTGCTCTTCGTCGGCGCCCCCGCGAACGCGGCGGTGAACGACGGCACGACCGCCACCGGCACCGCCCGCCCACACGCACACCGCGCCACCCCGTCAGGCAGCTCCCGGTCGACGGCCGGGGCGGCGCGGGAAGCGGCTGAACCGGGATCGCCATCTCGATCCGGTGCGGCAGGATCCGATGCGGCGCACGCCCCGGCGTGCAGGGCGCAGGCGAAGTCCGCGTCACACAATTCCTCGGCATCCGGACCAACACCCGGATCGGCACCCGACGGATCGTCAGAATCGACACCGGAATCGACACCGGAATCGACACCGGAATCGAGATCGGGTTCGTGATCTGGGGTGGCGTGGGAGTCGGGCGGCTGCGCCGGTCGGCATATTCGTCGGGGTATTCGTCGGGGTGGACGCCGCGGGTGGCGCGGTGGACGAGTTCGTCGGCGCGCAACTGGTCCAGGGTCCGGGGGTCACCCGTGGCCTTCGCGGCCTTGGCCGCCATCGTCAGGGCGGCGAACACCGCGGCGGCGTCCTCGGCGGGCAGGTTCGCGGTCAGCTCCGCGGTGCCGTCCTCGTTCTCCCCGACCCGCACATGCCGCTCCCGGCGGGCCCGCCGCGCGCGCCGCTCGGCCTCCGCGGCGTCCAGCTCCTTGATCGCGGCCCGGATCGCGTCCTTGAGCTCCTGCACCGTCCAGCGCGCGATCACCGGCACCCCGGTCCCGGGCGCCGCCGGGTCCGCCAACACGTCCACCGCGTCGATCCCGGCCAGCTCGCCGGCGTCGCCGACCGGGCCGAGCACGACCGCGTCCACCGCCCGCGCCACCGCCGCGTCCAGGTGGGCGGTCTCCCACACGAACAGCTTCACCTTCGCCCAGTCCACCCACCCCGCCTCCAACAACCTCGCCAACCCCGGCAGCCGGTCCTCCACGAAGATCGCGACCGCGGCGTTCACCCACGCCCGCGCCGTGGTCGGCGCCAGCCCGGCCGCCACCGCCAGCTCACTGGCCACCAGCACATCGGCCATGCACTGCCCCCACTGCCGGGCCGTGCCCTGGAACCCGAACACCCCGAACACCCGCCGCTCATACCCGGCCGCGAACCCCTCCAGCCGCTCCACCATCGCCGCCCGCGCCACCGGATCCGACGGCACAGCGTGGCCATCCACATCCCCGGGCCGATCGGGCCCGTCCGGCCCGTCCGGGTCGCCGGGCCCGTCCGGGTCGCCGGGGTCGCCGGGCCCGTCGGGCCCGTCGGGGTCGTCGGGCAGCCCGCAGCCGATCGGCGGACACGCCTGCCAGTCCCGCACCCACCGCGCCGTCTCCACCAGCCGCCCGTACGTCAACCACCCCGCCAACCGCTCCTGCGCCGCGAACACCCGCACCCGACGCTCCAACACGTCCCACCCCGCCGCAGCCCCCGACTCCAACCCCTCCGCCAGAGCCCACGCCGACCCCGCCCCCGGCGCACCCGACAACGCCGCCACCAAGCCACCCGCAGAACACGCCGCGCCGCCGGCCCGCACGGCGCCCGGCGCTCCGCGCGGCAGCGGCAGCGCGGCGCTGTCCCCCCGACCATCCCCCACCCTGAGCCCCCGCCCCGAGAGTCGAACACCTGTACGAATAGTACGGGAAAGGGCCGTCTCGAGCAAGAGATGCAGGGCCATCACAATAAGTGGCGAGGCCCCCACCAGCGGTAGGTGCGCTCCTCGACACAAGCTCACCGAGCAGCAATCAAGTTCTCATGTGACATGTCACAACAGCGCAGAGCGGAAAGCGCTCGGGATAGGACCAGAGACTTTCCCGGCGACCATGCACGCGCCCAAGGGAAACTCGTCAGGCCCGTCAGGGGAACACAGTCCGTCAGGGGAACGCAGTCCGTCAGGGGAACGCAGTCCGTCAGGGAACGCAGTCCGTCAGGGAATGCAGTCCGTCAAGGAACGCAGTCCGTCAGCGAGAACTCCTCACCTGAGCGCGGCCAGGGCGGCCTCGAGGACGTCCGCCAGGTCGGGCGGATACACCGGCTCGTCACGACGCCCGGGCCCGTCGTGCGGCCGCCCCTCGGCGTGCGCCCGCAGCTGCTCGACGCTCCACCAGCCGGCGCCGTCGATGCTCGCGGTCTCGATCGCCTCGAGCGCCGCGGGGGCCGTCGTCCAGCCCTGCACGCGGACGGCGAAGAACTCGTTCTCCTGCTCCACCCGCCATCGGTCGAACTCGAAGGAGGAGTAGTCCTCGTGCAACGGGCCGATGAGCGAATCCTCGGTGACGATCAGGCCCGTCTCCTCGTGCAGCTCCCGGACGGCGCCGGCGCGGGCGGACTCGCCCGCCTCGATGCCCCCACCCACGGTCCACCAGAAGCGCGGTCCCGGGACGGCGGGATCGCCGCCGCGCAGCAGCAGCAGTCGGTCGGCGGGGTCGATCACGAGCACCCGGGCGGCCCGGCGCCGGAGCAGCTCGCGCTCCACGGGACCTCCGAAAACGATCAGCAGGGCGTGATCAGTCGACTACGCACCGAAGTATGCATTCCTCCACCGAACCGTATCGCGACCGCCTGCTGGGAAGGATTCCTATCGTCTGGATCAACGGGCTCGCCCTGCCCGGCCCGCCCGACGAGGGAGATGTATGCCTGGCCCGACCAAGCGCCGCACCCTCCGCGTCGTCGCCTTGTCGCTGCCAGCCGCCGCCCTGCTGTCGCTGCTGTCCCTGCTGTCACCGCCGGCTGGCGCCGTCGCCGCGACCCCCGACGCCCCAGCCCTTCCCGGGCCGCCCGTGCACCTCGAGCCGCGGTTCACGACGCTGCCGGTCAAGAAGGTCGGCGCCAAGCGGACGCCGACCCGGGCCGCGGCTGTGGTGACCAAGCTCCAGACCTTCACGCGCAGCTTCCGGTACGCACCCGAGCACACGACGTACAGCTACACGATGGTCGGCTACGACCCCGCCGTCACCGGCACGGCGAAGATCCCCAACTCGATCACTCCGATCCGGTTCCGCTTCGCCGGCAACCAGGTTCAGCTGCCGAGCTCGACCACGATCAAGGCCGTCACGCGGTCCGGCCTCTACACCTCGCAGGCCTTTCCGGGCGGCAGGGGTCAGTACGGCGACATCTTCATGCGCACCCAGTTCTCGTCCAGCATCCGGAACGGGAGGCGGAACTGGCACGTGATGCTCGCTCCGCCGACGGTCGACCAGCCGTTGCGGCTCTCCGTGCCGAGGACCAAGGGCGGTCCGGCCAGGACGACGTCAGGAGCCCTGGTGTGGCTGGTCGACATCACCTGGTTCGACAGCGCACTGCAGTCCACCATCGCCCAGCAGTCGCCCGGCGCTCTGACCCAGTTCCTCGGCGCGGACGTCGTACTCTGCGGCCGCTACGACCCCCGTGACTTCAGCTCGTGCGGCATCGGGGGCTACCACAGCGCGACCGACGACAGCACGACCGGCGTCCGGACCTACAGCTACCAGTCCTACCTGTCCAGCAAGATCTTCGGAGCGACGTCCGGCTTCTACGGCCTGGCCCCGATGTCCCACGAGCTCGCGGAGTGGCTGGGCAACCCGTACCTGCAGAACGAGACGCCGGCATGGACCGAGCCGAGGAACCCGCAGTACGGCTGCAGCTCAGAGCTCGAGGTCGGTGACCCGCTCGTGGGCACGGTGCTCAGGGTGGCCAAGCAGATCTACCAGGACGAGGCGTACCTGGCGTTCTTCTCCCGGCAGAAGCCGTCGACGGCCTGGCGCGGCCGGTACAGCTGGTTCGGCACCTTCACGACCTACAGCCGGAGCTGCTGACCACCGGCTGATCGAGAGGTCCCACACGCCGGCAGCGACGGCGGGGACTATCGGGAGCGGCGGGCGCGCGCGACCACGGCGAGGAGTTCGGCGAGGTCGCGGGGGTCGCCCACCCGATGCCGGGCGACCGTGCGCCCCTTGCCGACCTTGACGGTCACGTCGCCGGCGTCGTCGTCGAGCACGGCGAAGGCGCGCTCGTCCGTGGTGTCGTCGCCGGCGAAGAACACGCCCCCGTGCTCCAGCCCGAGATCGGCCCGCAGCCGCCGCAGCGCCCGTCCCTTCGTCACGTCGGTGACAGCGAGCTCGACGACCTCCTTGCCGCGCAGCACGTGCACGTCCGGCCAGCTGCCGGGGCCCTGCAGCACGTCGCTGGTCGCCCCGATGGCCGCCTCCCGGTCGGCGCGACGCGTGTGCAGCACGACGGCGGCGGGTTTCTCCTCCATGGTGGTGCCGGGGTGGACGTCGACGATGTCCTCGACCGCGTCCCGGACGTAGGCCAGGAGCTGGGCCTCGTTGTCGTCGAGCAGGTCGTCGTCGTCGCTGCCGGGGCCGAGCTCGTCGTCGTCCGCGACCAGGTCGCTCTCGTCGATCTCGGCGCCGTGGCTGCCGACGAGGGCCACTCCCTCGAGGTGGTCGATCAGCCCCCGCAACTCGTCGAGGGGGCGGCCCGAGATGACCGCGACGTGGGTGTGGGGCAGACCGGCGAGAGCCTTGATCGCCTCGACGGCGAGCGGCAGCGGCTCCGCGTTGTCGGGGTCCTCGACGATCGGCGCGAGGGTGCCGTCGAAGTCCATGGCGAGGAGGATGCGGTCCTGCGTGACGAAGGCCTCGAGCGCTCGGCGCAGCTGCGGATCAGGGGCGGTAGCAGTCGACCGCGTACCGCCCTCGACTCGCTCTGGCTCCGTCACCGTGTCCATCGCCGCCTCCTGGCGGGTCGCCTCTACGCGGACCCGCGTCTCCGCCTCATCGCTGCGCCTGCTCGAGATACCCCGTCGGGTCGTTCCCGGTCAGCTCTACATCGACGGCCATCCTCGGTGCTTGAGCTGAACCCGAGGTGTCCCGCGCGCTGACGCCGTCCATCGGCCCGAGGTCCGGGACGTCGACCGGTGCCGGGAGGTCGTCGTCGCCGGCCGGGTCCTCCAGCTGGTGCGCATTGGCGGCGGCGCTCTTCTCCAGGACGCGCAGGAAGTCCCCCGCCCATCGGGCGACGTCGTGGTCGCTCACGCGCTTGCGCATGGAACGCATCCGCCGGGCGGTCTCCTTCCGGGGGGCCGTCGCCGCCCGGACGATCGCGTTCTTCATGCCCTCGATGTCGTGCGGGTTGACGATGTAGGCCTGCGGCAGCTCGATCGCGGCGCCGGTGAACTCGCTCAGGACCAGGCCGCCGCGCTCGTCGTGCCGGCTCGCGATGTACTCCTTGGCCACGAGGTTCATGCCGTCGCGCAGCGCCGTGACGAGCAGCACGTCGGCCGCGAGGTACAGCGCGACGAGCTCCTCCTTCGGGAACGACTTGTGCAGGTAGTGCACGGCCGGCCGGCCGAGCCGGGAGTGCTCGCCGTTGATCCGCCCGACGGTGACCTCGACCTCCTCGCGCAGTGCGCGATAGCTGTCCACGCGCTCCCGGCTCGGTGTCGCGACCTGGACGAACACCGTCCCCGGGATCTTCAGCCGCTCGTCGGCGTACAGCTCCTGCACCGCCTGCAGCCGGTGCAGGATGCCCTTGGTGTAGTCGAGCCGATCCACCCCCAGCAGCACCAGCTCGGGGTTCCCGAGGTCGGCGCGGATGCGGCGGGCCCGCTCGACGACCTCCGGCCGGCGGGCGATCTCGCCGATGCTGTCGGCGTCCACGGAGATCGGGAACGCCTGGGCCCGCACCTGCCGCTCGCCGCCGAGGCCCGGGGCGCGGACGGTGCCACGCCGGGTGACCAGCCCCGCCCGCCGGCACGCCCGCAGGAAGTTGCTGGCGTCCGCCGGCCGCTGGAAGCCCACGAGGTCGGCGCCGAGCAGGCCGTCGAGCACCTGGCGCCGCCAGGGCAGCTGGGCGAACAGCTCGTAGGGCGGGAACGGGATGTGGTTGAAGAAGCCGATCCGCAGGTCCGGCCGGACGTCGCGCAGGAGCCGCGGCACGAGCTGCAGCTGGTAGTCCTGCACCCACACCATCGCACCGGTCTCGGCGGTCGTGGCGGCGACGTCGGCGAAGCGGCGGTTGACGTCGAGGTAGGTGTCCCACCAGTGCCGGTGGTAGTGGGGCGTCGCGATGACGTCGTGGTAGAGCGGCCACAGCGTGGCGTTGGACATGCCCTCGTAGTACTCGGCGATCTCCCGGGACGACAGCGGCACGGCGACGAGGTGGGTGTCGTCGGCCTCGAACGGCGGCGGGGCCTCCCCCTCGGAGCCCGTCCAGCCCACCCAGGCGCCGCGGTAGGTGCGCATCACGGGTTCCAGGGCCGAGACCAGGCCACCAGGGCTCGGCCGCCAGGCGACCTCGCCGTCCGGCTTCTCGGCCCGGTCGACCGGCAGGCGGTTGGCGATGACCACGAAGTCGCAACGATCCGGCACCGCTCGCACCCCCTGTCCGTCCAGGACTTCAGTGTCGAGTATCGACCCGCGGGCGCGTCCCGCACTCACGCCGATGTCAGCAACCCCTTCTCCCGGACGAGTCCGAGCGCCAGGGTCCGGTACCCCGCGTCGGCGAACAGGACGACGATCCGGTCGCCCTCGTAGTGGCTGACGGTCCCCTGCCCCCACTCGGCGTGCGTGACCTGTGAGCCGATCGGGAAGGGACGGTCGGCCGCCTCCTCGCTCGTGCCGGCCTCGCAGTTGTCGCAGTTCATGCAACGGCCGGGGTACTCCTCCCCCAGCAGCTCGAGCACGACCCGCCGGCGGCAGTCCGTGGTCTCCGCGTAGGCGCGGATCATGTCCAGCCGGGACCGGTCGAACTCGCGCCGCCGGTCCCGCTCGAGGAGCGCTTCCTCCACCACGGACGCCGGATCGCGGCGGGCGCCGGCCCGCAGTTCCAGGCCGCCGCGGCGGCGCTTGACGGCGTTCCCGGCGGTCAGGACGCCGAGGACCTGAGCCGCCCGCCGCCGGGAGAGGCCGGCGCGCTCCTCGACGTCGGCCCGGCCCACCGGCCCGTCGGCATCCAGGAGGAGCTTCACCACCGCCGTCAGGTCGTCCTCGCGGACGCCGCCGCCGGACTCCAGGTAGCGGCCCAGGGCGAAGTCCTCCAGCCGGAAGAACAGCTCGGCCCGGCCCGGCTCCCCGTCACGCGCTGCGCGGCCCGCCTCCTGGAAGTACTGGTCGACGCTGGTCGGCGGGCCGGCGTGCAGGACGGCGCGAACGTCGGGACGGTCGACGCCCATGCCGAAGGCGTTCGTCGCGACGATCGTCTGCGCCCGCCCCTCCAGGAACGCATCGGCCGTCTCACGCCGCTGCCGGGTGGCCAGGCCGGCGTGGTAGATCTCGGCCGGACGGCCGGCGTCCGCGAGCGCCGCAGCCAGCTCCCCGCATCGCCGGCGGGTCGGGGCGTAGACGATGACCGCCCCGTCGACGCCGACGGCGGTCTCGACCAGTGCCTCGTCGCGCTCCCGGTTGCCCGCGAACAGCCGGGCGCCCAGCCGGATCTCGGGACGGTCCGCGTTGCCGACGATGACGGCGGGGTCGCGCATCGCGAGCCGCTCGGCGATGTCGCGGCGGACCCGGGGCGCCGCGGTCGCGGTCAGCGCCAGCACGCGGGGATGGTGCAGGCGCTCCACGACGGAACCGATGAGCAGGTAGTCGGGCCGGAAGCTGTGCCCCCACTCGCTCACGCAATGCGCCTCGTCGACGACGAGCAGGCTGGGCCGGCCCTTCTCGATCTCGTCGAGCACCTCGGCGTTGCCCAGCTGCTCGGGAGCCAGCAGGAGCATCTCGATCTGCCCGGCGGCGAAGGCCTCGAGCGCCTCGCGCCGGGTCCGCTCGCTGCGCGCCGAGCTGATGGAGGCCGTGGGGTGGCCGTGCTCGCGCAGGGACTGGACCTGGTCACGTTGCAGCGCGATGGTCGGGCTGATCACGAGGGTCGGCCCGTCGAGCAGGTAGCCGGCGGTCTCGTAGACGGCCGTCTTGCCGGTCCCGGTCGCCAGGACGGCGATCGTGTCCCGCACGAGCACTGCCTCGACGGCCTCGCGCTGGCCGGGCCGGAGGGTTTCGACGTCCGCGGCCATGAGGGCCGCCTCCGCGACGACGTCGCGATCCTCGTCGAGGGCGGGGGTCTCGGTGGTCGTCACCCGGGAGGGTTACCCCTCCCCCCGGCCTTCAATCCGGATGCGCCGGTCGCCTCCGTCACCCCCGCCTGGTAGGACATCAGCCGGCGGTCGCCACCAGCTCGCCCAGCTCCTGCTCGACGGGCTCGGCCGGGCCGCCCCGGGCGATCGCCACGAGTGCCTCGTCGAGGGCGTCCAGCTCGTCGTCGTCGAAGTCCGCCGCCTCCGGATCCCGCCGCCACGACCTCAGGTTGAGCACGTGCAGCGCCGCCATCTCGCTGGGCTTCTGCACCAGGGGCCGGACGCCGGCACGTTCCACGACGAGGCCGGCGGCGGCCGCGTGCTCCGCCAGTCGCGCGCCGACGTCCAGGGCCTGGCCGTGCCGTTGCTGCAACTCGGCCACGAGCTCGTAGTAGCGGCCGAGCGCCGGGTCGCGGCTGACCAGCTTCGCGGTCTCCTGCACGAGAAGCCGGCCGCCGGGCGCAGAGCGCACGGGCCCATCCGCGCAGCGCCGCGGCGGGCGCGCCCAGATGGGTGAGCAGGAACCGGGCGAACACCAGGTCCGCTCCGGCGACCGGCAGGGGCTGCGTGACGTCGTCCTCGACGATCTCGACCTCGGGCAGGTCCGCGAGCTGCTCGCGGGCGAGCGCGGCGTAGGCGGGCGAGCGTTCGACGCCCACCAGCCGGGAAGGCTCCAGCACGGTGTGCAGGAGCCGTGTGCTGTGACCGGGCCCGCAACCCAGGTCGACCGCGAGGCCGACCCGGGCCGGAGCCCAGCGTGCCAACAGCGAGCGTGTCGGCTGCTCGTAGACATGGGCCAACAGGTCGAGCCGGCCGGCCGCCGTCGCGTCGTCCCCGAAGGTGTACGTGTCCGCCACGCGCGTCAGTGCTGCGCGACCGAGCCCGGGTCCTCGCCGCGGACGATGGGCACCCGGACGGTGTTGCCCCACTCGGTCCACGAGCCGTCGTAGTTGCGCACGCTCTCGAAGCCCAGCAGATAGGTCAGCACGAACCAGGTGTGGCTCGAGCGCTCGCCGATCCGGCAGTAGGCGATCACGTCGTCGCCCGGCTTGAGGCCCTGCTCGCCGATGTAGATCGCCTCGAGCTCCTCGCGGCCCTTGAACGTCGCGTCGTCGGCGGCGGCACGGGCCCACGGGACGCTTCGCGCGCCCGGGATGTGACCGCCGCGCAGCGTGCCCTCCTGCGGGTAGTCGGGCATGTGCGTCCGCTCGCCCGTGTACTCCTGGGGGGACCGGACGTCGATCAGCGGGTGCCCGGCGTCGCCGAGGTGCTCGAGCACGTCCACCTTGAACGCCCGGATCGGCGCGTCGTGGCGCTCGACCACGGGGTATTCGACGGGCGCGGGCGCCGGGACGTCGGTCGTGAGCTCGCGGCCCTCGGCGATCCACTTCGTCCGGCCGCCGTCGAGCAGGCGCACGTCCTCGTGGCCGAACAGCCGGAAGACCCACAGCGCGTACGCCGCCCACCAGTTGCTCTTGTCGCCGTAGATCACCACGGTGGTGTCGCGGCCGATGCCCTTGGAGCCCATCAGCCGGGCGAACCGGGGGCCGTCGACGTAGTCGCGGGTGACCTCGTCGTTGAGCTCGGTGTACCAGTCGACCTTGACCGCGCCGGGGATGTGCCCGGTGTCGTAGAGCAGCACGTCCTCGTCGCTCTCGACGACGACCAGCCCCGGGTCGCCGAGGTGTTCCGCGAGCCAGCCGGTGGTGACGAGCCGTTCCGGGTGCGCGTACTGGCCGAGCTTGGGGTCCTGGTCGAGGGCGGCAGGCATCAGGGTCTCCTCCTGGGGGGTGTCCCGGCCAGCTAACCCCGGCCTCGTTGAGGCGTCAAACCCGGCTCCCGATGCTGGTCTGACGCCCCCCGCAGCGGCCCTCCCGACGAGCAGCAGGGCGCCGCCGGCCGCCCCGACGCCGATCGCTGTGACATGACCGACGGCGGCCACGTCCCATCGCGTCAGCCCCTCGAACAGGGACGGGACGAGCACACCGAACCCGAGCGCCGCGGCCACCCGCCAGAGGCGCCCGCGGGCGACGACGAGGGTCGCGATCAGCACGCCGACGATGACGAACGACGGCCCGACGTCGACGATCGCCCGCGCGGCCGGCGGCTCGAGACCGCGGGAGATGCGGATCGCCAGCACGCCCTCGCTGACCGCCGTCCCGATCAGGTGCGCCGCGAGCGCGACGGCCACGGCCCGCACGGGCCCGACAGCCGCGACCAGGCCCGCCAGGCCCAGGGCCGCGAGCACCACCCATGCGGCGGCGTCGTTCTCGGACAGCACCGCGGACGCCGCGAGCGAGCGCACCGGGTGCGAGCCGAGGTTGTCCAGATTGGTGCTGGCTGCCGCCAGCCATGCCCGGCGGCTGTCGGCGTCCAGGGCCGCCAGCGCGCCCCACCCGGCCGCCAGCGCCAACGGGTAGACCAGGGCCGGCCACCACCGGAGCGCGCAGAATCGCGACGACCGCCACGACCGCGACGATGGCATGGTGACGAACCTACGCACCTGGGCCGGGAACCTGACGTACGCCGCCCGCGAACTGCTCGAGCCCCGGTCCCTCGACGACCTGCGGCATGCCGTCGCCGGATCGACCCGGCTGCGGGCGCTCGGCACCCGGCACTCGTTCAGCGCCGTCGCCGACACGACCGGCGACCTCGTGTCCGTCGCGCGGCTCCCCCGCCGCCTCGAGATCGACGCCGGGGCGCGGACGGCGACGGTGTCGGCGGGACTGCGCTACGGGGAGGTCGTCCCCGAGCTGGACGCCGTGGGCCTCGCGCTGGCGAACCTCGGCTCGCTGCCGCACATCTCCGTGGGTGGGGCGACGGCGACCGGAACGCACGGCTCGGGGGAGGCCAACCAGGTGCTCGCTTCGTCCGTGGCCGCGATCGAGGTGGTCACCGCGAGTGGGGAGTGGTCCGATGGACCGGGAGGACCGAGCGCTTCGCCGGTGCGGTCGATCGCTCTCGGGACGCCTCGGTGTGGTCACGGCGCTCACGCTCGACCTCGTGCCGTCGTTCGAGGTCCGGCAGGAGGTGCACCTGGGGCTGCCCGCCGCCGCCGCGCTCGAGCACCTCGACGCCCTGGTCGCCGGCGCCTACAGCGTGAGCCTCTTCACGCAGTGGGTGGAGCCCTGGGAGTTCCAGGTCCTGAGCAAGCACCGGACGCCGACGGCCGGCGGGCCCGACCGTGCCGCTGCTGCCGCCCTCGCCGAGGAGCTCGGCGCCCGGCCGGCCGAGGGGCCGTGGCACATGGTGCCGGGCATGCCGCCCGAGAACTGCACGGAGCAGCTCGGGGGTCCCCGGCCGCTGGCATGCGCGCCTGCCGCACTTCAAGCTCGAGTTCACCCCGAGCAGCGGCGACGAGCTGCAGAGCGAGTACTTCGTGGCCCGGTCCGACGGCGCCGGCCGCACTCGCCGCCGTCGCGGAAGTCGCGGGACGTCATGGCGCCCGTGCTGCAGGTCAGCGGATTCGTACGATCGCCCGAGACGAGCTCTGGCTAGCCCCGCGAGCGGGCGTGAGACGCTCGCGCTCCACTTCACCTGGGTCGAGGACACGGCGGCGGTGCTGCCGGCGGTCCGCGCGGTCGAGCAGGCGCTGGCGCCGTTCGCAGCTCGTCCGCACTGGGGCAAGGTGTTCGCCACCCGGGCCCCTCCCGTCCGGCGATGTACCCGCGATTGGCCGAGGCGAACGCACTGGCGAAGGAGTTCGACCCCGGCGGCAAGTTCAGCAACGCCTTCGTCGAGGAGTACGTCGAGGGCTAGGGCGCCGCGGGCTCCCCGGTCGTAGGCACCGGAGGCGTGCTCGTCGGTGTCGGGGTGGGGGTCCGCGTCGGCGTCGGCGTCGGCGTCGATGTTCCGCTGGGTTGCGTCGTCGCACTCGGCGGCTGGCTCGTCGCCGACGGCTTCGCCGGGTCCGAGGACTGCCCGGTGTGCCCGTCGGCCGCGCCACCTCCGGCACTGCCCCCCGGGGTTCCGCCACCGGCACCACCGACGGCCGTGCTCCCCGGACACGCGGTCGCGCCGGACGACTGCCACTGCTGGATCAGGCACGTCAGGTCGCCGACGATCGGCTTGACGGCGACGCCGACCCCGAGGCAGACGACGGAACCGATCGAGTGCCACCAGGAGGCCGTACTCCGCACTCGCTGCGCCACGGGACGCGCTGCGTCGCGGCGCAGCCTCCGGCTCGACGCGCCGAGCTCGCACTGACAGACCTCTCCCCTTGCACCTCGACGTGGTGGTCTTCCACGATCGCCCCCCGGCGCTCGTCCCCAGGGCCATTCTGCGACGATCCGTGCCCCCGCGGAGGAGAGATGGCAGTTGTTCCCATGATCGTGACGGTGAGTGAGCCGAGGCTCGAGGCACCGAGCGAGCCGCTAGTTTGCGCGCATGACTGAGCAGAGCAGCGCCGCCGCTGCGTCGATGACCACGGGTGGGTTCGTCGAGCTCCTGGGCCTGCGCTTCGACGAGGTCGACACCTGACCGCGTCGTTCTGAGCTGGGACGTGACACCCGCGCTGCACCAGCCCTACGGCATCGTGCACGGCGGCGTCTACGCGTCCGCGGTCGGACCGCCGCCAGCATCGCCGCGGCCGCCTGGCTCGGTGAGCGCGGCCAGGTGGTCGGGGTGAGCAACTCGACGGACTTCCTCCGCGCGGTTCGCGACGGCAGTCTGCGCGCCGTCGCCGAGCCCGTCCACCGCGGGCGCCTGCAGCAGCTGTGGCTGGTGGAGATCCGGGACGAGAGCGAGCGGCTCGTGGCCCGCGGCCAGGTCCGGTTGCAGAACATCCCCGACGCCGACCGCCTCGGCGGGCGGGAACCGTCGACGGGGCGCTGAGCTCTGGTGGCCGGCCTCGACGACCGAGAGCATGTGCAGGCCGAGACGCGTGCGCAGTGGCGGACCTGGCTCGTGGAGAACCACGGGAAGAGCCGCGGCGTCTGGCTCGTCAGCTGGAAGCCGTCCACCGGGCGGCCAGCGTTGGCTATGAGGAGTCGGTCGAGGAGGCGCTCTGCGTGGGCTGGGTCGACAGCAAGGGCGGCAAGATCGATGACGAGCGCAGCAAGCTGTGGTTCGCGCCGCGGAATCCGCGCTCGGCCTGGGCGCGCACGAACAAGCAGCGCGTGGCGCGGCTGGAGGCGGCCGGCCTGCTGCTCCCGGCGGGGCGTCGTGCCGTCGAGATCGCCAAGGCGAACGGCACCTGGGCGATGCTCGACGACGTCGAGAACCTCGTCGTCCCGCCCGATCTCGACACCGCCTTCGCCGCTCACCCTGGCTCCCGGGAGACGTGGGACTCGTTCCCCCGCTCGGCGCGGCGCGCGATCCTCGAGTGGATCGTCCAGGCTCGCACCGAGCCGACGCGCACGAAGCGGATCGCCGAGACCGCGGCGAAGGCGTCCGTCGGAGAGCGCGCCAACGAATGGCGCCCGAAGACCTGAGGCGTTGCGCGGCAGACGTCAGGCGTCGCGCATCCAGGGCGTGTAGCTCACCCCGACGATGACGCCGTCCGAACTCTGCAGCCGCGCCATGCCCTGCCCCCACGGCTCCGTTCGCGGTCCGTGCAGCAGCCGGTACCCCCGGGCTTCCAGCTCGCGCGCGGCAGCCTCGACGTCGTCGACGTCGAACTCGACGCTCGCCTGGGGAACTGGATGCGTGTCCGGCCAGCGGGACGTTCCGAAGCAGGCCTCCGCGGCCTCGCTGAGCGGCCAGACCCCGAAGTGCTTGCACCCGGGGATCGCCTCCGAGAACACGTAGCCGTCGGACGGCGCGCCCTCGGGTGGCTGCAGCGGCAGGCCGAGCGCGCCCGCGAACAGCGCGCCGTCCGCGACAGGGTCGCTGGTGACGATCGAGAAGCTCGAGACGAAGCGGATGTCCATGGCGCCAGCCTCTCGCGCCCCACCGACAGACGCAGCGATCGCCCGACGGCCCGGAGGGGACCTTCTCCTCACGACCGTTGCTGTGATGCAGATCCGCATCAGAGCAGTGCCAGGGGCAGTCCGTCAGCGTTCCGCCTTCGAGCCAGGAGACGGAGGCGGCTCCGGAGGGACAGGCCACGGTTCGTATGCGTACAGCCAGTGCGGCGGACGCTCGGCGAACAAGCTCTCACCGCGGACCATCCGCTTCCACAGGGTGTACGTGGGGAGATGGTCCGTCGGGTAGGCGGGCAGATGTGCGGGCAGGCGGCGGCCGCCGCTGTCGCGCCCCTCGTCCGTCGGATGGGGCACGACCCGCCATTCCTCGGGCGCTCCCGCTGGGGGTGCTGCGACGAGCTCGAGCCCGCACGCCCACAGCGCCCGCACGACGACGCTGAAGCGGCCGTCCGCTCCAGCCTCCAACCGCGCGATGGTCGCCTGGTTGAGCCCTGCCTGCTGCGCCAGCTCGCGCTGGTTCCACCCCAGCCGGCGACGACCGCTGCGGAGTGCGACGCCGATCTGCCTCCCCTCCCGCACGACCCAGACGGCGGGTGCGTCGGGCTCGTCGTCCGCGAACGTACGCGGATCCCAGTCCGCGAACTCGTCAGGGTCCCAGTCCTCGAACTCGGCCGGATCGAGGTCATCGAGCTGGTCCGGCTCGTCGTCCTCGAGCTCGTCCGGCTCGTCCTCGACCTCGTGGTCCTCCGCCGGTTTGCGTCGCTCCCCGTCGAGCGGCTCGGCGCGCTCTCGCACGCCCCGAGCCTGCCGCTGCGCCCCCCGCGGGGACCAGCCCGATCTCGAGCCTGTGGAAAACCGAGCAGTCCTGTTCCGATCACGCGGCAGCCTGCCCTGATGCAGAAGTGCATCAGGGCAACGCTTTGCTGGAGGACACGTCCTCCCGCCGGCCGCCGATGTCCGGCCACGCCGAGACGGCGAGGACGGCGAGGACGGCGAGGCCTTGCTCAGCCCGGGCGTCAGGACGCCGACAGCGCCGACTCCGGTGGCGGGACACGTGACATCGCCTCGTCCTCGTCGTGGCCGACGGCGAGGTCGCCGAGGCAGGGCCTCGACAGGCACGTCGTGATGAGCAACCCGCGCAACCGCTCGACCACCTCGTCCGTGGTCCGCCCCGCCGCGCCCTCGGCCACGGCGTCGGCGACGAGCAGCGCCGCCGGATGGGCGTCGTCCGGCGGACCGGGGCGGCCGGGCAGCGTGCGCGCCAGGTCTCCCGCGAGGAGCAGCTCGATCGCGAGGAGCGTCTGCACCCAGCCCGCCGCCGTCACAGTGAGCTGGATCGTGCCGAAGGCCAGTGAGTTGTGGTCCTCGACGCCGTCCCCCACCGTCGTCCCCATCACCGTCAGTGGGCTGGCCATCTGCTTGAGCTCCGAGGCGATCGCCGCGGCCGTGTTGGTCAGCAGCACGGGCACGAGGTAGCCGCTGCGCCACCGGCCGGCACGCACGTGCTCCTCGACGGGCGCATGACCGCGCAGGGTCCGGGCGAGCAGCGCGATCCGGCGCTCGGCGAGCATGCCGATGTGCGCGAGCGCGAGCCGCAGCGCCTCGAAGCCGATGCCGAGTCCCAGCAGCGAGAAGTTGCCGTTCGACACCACCCGCCGCTGCTCGACCTGGACGAGCGGGTTCTCCGGGCGCGAGTTGAGCTCGACCAGCAGCAGGCGCGCGACGTGGGCGAGCTGGTCGGCCGCGACCCCGTGCACCTGAGGAACCGTGCGCAGCGACACCGGGTCCTGCACGCTTCGTGCGGCCCCCCTCGCAGGCCGCTCGTGCCCGAGAGCCGCCCGGATCCGGGCGGCCGACTCGATCTGCCCCGGCAGCGGGCGGGCGCGGACGAGGTCGTCGGCGAAGACTGAGGTGTTGGCGCCCAGCGCGAGCACACTGCCGGCGGCGACCACGTCAGCGTTCGCGACGAGGTGGCCGATCGTACGGACGGCGAGGATGCCCGTGCCGACCGAGGCCGAGTTCGCGCCGATGAGCGCGAGCGCGTCCTTGGGCTGCAGCTGGACGGGAGCGATTCCCGCCTCGGCGAGCGCCTCGGCGGCCGGACGGGTGCCCGCCGCGCCGGTCGCGCCGAGCAGGACACGCCCGCGGCCGAGCAGCACCGCCCCGACAGCAGCCATCTGCACGAGATCCGCCGCGCCGACCGACCCTTGTGACGGGACGACGGGGTGGATCCGGGCGTCGAGCAGCCGGCGCAGGGACTCGAAGAGCTGCGGCGACGCACCCGAGCCCCCGCGCGACATGCCGGCGAGGCGCGCGAACATCAGCGCGCGCACCTCCTCGGCGTCCAGTGGCGCGCCGATCGCGGCCGCGTGCGAGCTGATCACGTGCTCCTGGAAGGCCAGCAACAGCTCCTCGGGTACGAGCTGGTCCCGGGCGGCACCCAGTCCGGTGTTGACGCCGTACGCCGGGGACCCCGAGCGCAGCGTCTCGAGGACGACGGCGTGCGCTGCCGCGACATCCCGCCGCACGCCCTCGGTGACGACCACGCGGGCCTGATGGCGGGCGACGTCCGTGACGTCGCCCAGGCTCAGCGGACCCGTCCCGACGACGACCGGCTCGTCCCGGACACGGGCGCTCGGCGTCGGGTGCGAGGCGTCAACCGCCGCCCCGTGCGCGCCGGACGCCCTGGTCGTCGTCGGGTCGGGCGCCCCCCACGGTCTGCCCTGCGTCACGCGCGGACCGTCCCGGAGCCGCTCTTGCGGTTCAGGACCTCCGGACTGAGGTGCGCGACCAGCTCGAGGTCCATGATCTGCTCGACCTCGGCCAGCCCGATCGGGTCGACCGCGCTGGACGAGAGCGGCAGCACTGCCGCATCGACCGCGACGGCGACGACCTCACGCCCCGTCGCTGCCTGCGAGTCCTTGACGGCGAGCGGCAGGCCGGTCTCGGCGTCCAGGATCGCGATCGTGTCCGGATAGGTCGCGAGACGCTCGCCCGAGCCGGTGGCCGCCATGAACTCGTTCAGGTACGGCACGTCGACTGCCTGATCCCCACGGCCGACCCGCAGCGTCCCGTGGTCCCAACCCCCGCGGGTGACCAGCGGGACGGCGTGGTCGAGCGGACCCCGGGCGAGCACCCGCCCTTCGAGGCGGTCGAGCACGGCCTCGACGACCGCCTCGGCGCCGCTCTTCCGGGCTGCGGCCATCGCCGCACCCAGATCGAGCGCGACGGTGATGGCGCCGAGCGCGGCGTGCTCGCGCACCCATGACAGCTCGACCGGGTTGCGCGCGCTCGCGATGAAGCCCCCGGCCCGCACGGACACGTCCCGGAGCACGTCGTCGGCCGTCGCCGAGGTGCCCCGGACGACGACCTCGAGGTGCCCGGCCAGCTGGCGGTTGCCGCCGCTGACGACCTGCGTCGCGACGTATCCGGGACGGGTGGTGAGCCCGAGCGCCCCGAGCTTGCCGGTCGGGTGCGCCCGGACGTCGCCGGCGGCGTCCAGCACCGTAACGCCCAGCACCGAGGACTGGATCCAGCCGTTGACGCTCGTCGAGTACCCGTTCTGCGCGGTCATCACCGCCGTGATCGGGACGCCCGCCTCCTCGATGAGGCGCTGCAGGGCGTGCACGTAGTCGACCGGGCGGATCTCCCAGGTCGGGGCCGCGGGGGCACCGATGGCGCTGACGGTGGCGACCCAGGTGTCGTCGGGCAGCTCGTCGACGTCCGCGAGGAGCGGTGTGGAGAGGGTCGTCGCCGTTGCCCCCATCAGCTCGCCGTGGTGCAGCCAGCCCCCGCCGCCACAGGCGAGGACTCCGCCTCCGAGGACGGCGTGCCGGGCGTCGTCCGCGGTGAGCTCACGCATGGCCGTTCTCCTCGTTCTCGATCAGGGAGCCGTCCAAGGGCCGGTGCAGGTGGGCCGAGCGGGCGGTCCGGCGGGCGAGCTCGTCGCCGGCCTCGGCGTAGCGCAGGACGCCCAGGCCGGTGTCGGCGTCCAGGGCCCGGGTCAGGCGCTCGGCGGTGCCCGGCTGCCCGTCCGCGACCACGGACAAGCCGGCGGACTGCATCCATCCCGAGTAGCCGCCGCCCCCGCCGTGGACGGCGACCAGGTCGGCGCCCGTCGCTGCGAGCAGCATCGCGTCGAGCAACGGCCAGTCGCTGACGCCGTCCGAGCCGTCGGGCATCGCTTCGGTGCCGATCCGGGGATGGGTCATGCCGGCGGCGTCCAGGTGGTCGCGGGTGAACAGGACCGGGGCCGACAGGCGTCCCTCGCGGACGGCGGCGTCCGCGGCTCGCGCCATCGCCGACCGCTCGCCGTGGCCCAGCCAGCAACTGCGCGCCGGCAGGCCCTGCTGAGCGACGTGCCGGCGGGCGAGCGCGATCCACTCCGCGACCTCGGGACGGTCGCTGATCCCGGCGGCCAAGCCGTCGAGGACGTCGAGGTCGGCGGGTTCGCCGGAGAGCGCGATCCAGCGGAAGGGGCCGATGCCGCGAGCGAAGAGCGGGCGCAGGTAGCGGGGGACGAAGCCGTCGACGGCGAAGGCGTCCCGGACGCCGAACTGCTCGGCGTGGACGCGCAGGTTGTTGCCGTTCTCGAAGACGACGGCGCCGCGCCGCCCGAACTCCTGCAGGGCCCGCACCTGCTGCGCGACCGCCTCGCCGGCCTTTCTCTCCAGCGCCTCGGGGTCGCGCTCGCGCTCGAGCGCCCAATCGTCGAGGGGGACTCCGGGCGGCAGGTACCCGGCGCGCAGGTCGTGGGCTGCGGTCATGTCGGTGACGACGCCTGGACTGGTCGGACCGGTCGGACCCGGCTGCTGGAGCCGGTCGAGCAGCAGCGGGTACACGGTGGCGGCGTTGCCGAGCAGGCCGACGGCGAGCGGGCGCCCGTCGCGGGCGGCGGCGTCGACGGCGGCCAGCGCGCTGCCGGCGTCGTCGAGCACGACCTCGACGCCGCCGCTGCGGGACGACCGCTCCAGGGCGGCGGGGTCGACCTCGACGGTCAGGCTCGACGTGCCGGCCATGCGCGCGGCGATCGGTTGCGCGGAGCCCATACCCCCTAGCCCGGCGGTGAGCACCCACGTGCCGGCGGGCGGCAGGCCCGTGTCCGCGAGCGCCAGCCGGAAGACCTCGTACGTCCCCTGCAGCACGCCCTGGCGGCCGATGTACTGCCAGGCGGCGGCGGTGAGGCCGCCCCAGATGGTGTCGCCGGCCGTGGCACGCTCCCAGAAGCGCTGGGGCGTCTGCCACTGGCCGACGACGTTGTTGACGGCGCTGACGACGAGCGGGCCGGTCGGGCCGGTCGGGAGGACGCCGACGGGGCGGCCCGACTGCAGGACCAGGGTGTTGCCGGGTTCGAGCCGCAGCAGCTCGCGGCGGATGGCCGCCAGCGACTCGTGGTCGCGGGCGGCCTTGGCGAAGCTCGCGTACACGACGAGCTCGTCGGGCCGCTGGGCGACGTCGAGGACGTTCTCGATGGCGCGGAGCAGGGCCTCGGCGCGCCAGGTACGGGCTCTCAGGCCTCCGCCGGCGACGGCGGGGCCCGCGACGGTGCTGGTCACGGATCTCCATC
This sequence comes from uncultured Actinomycetota bacterium, assembly GCA_963786765.1. GTDB lineage: Bacteria > Actinomycetota > Actinomycetes > Actinomycetales > Kineosporiaceae > DATKNA01. The sequence continues at coordinate 174,240 of CAWBAJ010000008.1, forward strand.
GATCCTGGCGGAAGCACCCGGCGGACCGGGTTGCTGCGGCGTCGACGAGCCAGGTCTCTCGGCCGCTCTGGATGGGCGCCGACGACGCTACCGGACGTGCCCGGCCGACCGCGAAGCGCGCCCACCCGCTGAGACAACCCAGCAAAACGGCGATCAAGGAAAAGATTTGGGATCAAGGCAGTCTTCCTTGATCCCGAAACTTTCCTTGATCGTCGCAGAGGGGGCTACGTTCCTGCCGCTGCCTCGCGGGCGGCGATGCGCGCTCTGACCTCCGGGCGGCGCAGCGGCGGAACCGTGGCGGGGGGCTGCCGTCGGGCCGGCAGCGCGTCGAGCAAGCCGTGCACCTCGGCCGTCACGCGCGCGATGGCCTGCTCGTAGGCGTCCTCGGCGCCGGACGGCGGCCTCTGCAGCCCCGACACCTTGCGGATGAACTGCCGGGCAGCTGCCTCGACCTCGTCGTCCGTGGCGGGCGGCTCCAGGCCGCGCAACTCGGTGATGTTGCGGCACATGACTCTGATGCTAAGCCACCTGCATGATCCCAAACTTTTCCTTGATCGTTGCCTTCGGGGTCACGAGACCGCGCGCAGGCGGCGGAGCACCTCGTCCGTCCCCAGCGTCCGCGCGACGTCGGGCAGGTTGGGGCTGCGGGTGGAGCCGGTCAGCGCGATGCGGACGAGCTGGGACGCCTCGCGGATCGACCCCGGGTAGGCGTCGGGGTTCTTCTTGAACTCCTTCGGCGATGGCGCGAACCCCTGCCGCGCGGCGAGCTCGCGGATCTGCCCGAACCAGGCGTCGCCGTCCTCGAGCGGCTGATAGCCGTCGGCGAACTCCCGGAGGAAGTCGCGGACGACGTCCGGCGCGACACCCAATCCAGCGAACCGCTCGTCGTCGGCTGCGCTGACCGGCTCGAACAGCTGCGGGAAGAAGAACCCGTAGGCGCTGCGGAAGTCCGACCACTTCCGCAGGTCCTTGCGCGGGTTCTCGACGCCCACGCGCTCCACGGACACGGCGCGGACGGCGAGGTCGGGGTGGGTGTCCAGGGCCCGCGCCACCACGGGGTCGAACCGCTCGGCCCAGGCGCGGACGGCGGCCACGACCTGCTCGCTGGAGAGCGTGGCGATGTGGTCGCCACTGATGTCCTCGAGCTTGACGAGGTCGACCAGCGGGCCGGCGACGCCGCACTCGTCGAGGTGGATCGGCTCGGCCAGGGCCTGCTCGAGCGGCATCTCCGCCAGCCGCCCGTTGGCGAGGCCTCGCAGGTAGTACAGGACGGCGGCCGCCGGGTAGCCCTGCTCGACGTAGAAGTCGACGCCGGCCTCGGCGTCCTTGCGCTTGCTGAGCTTCCGCTTGCCGCCCGGGATCTGCTTCATGAGCGGTGCGATGTGAGCGTACTGCGGCGGCTCGGCCCCGATCGCCTCGAAGAGCTGGAGGTGCAGGGGGACGCTCGAGATCCACTCCTCGGCGCGGATGACGAGGTCGACCCGCATGAGGTGGTCGTCGACCGCGTGGGCGAAGTGGTAGGTCGGCAGGCGTGGGGTCTGCTCGGACGACTTCAGGAGGACCACGTCGTTGTGGTTGGCCTCGTGCTCCAGATCGCCGCGGATGACGTCGTGGTACCTCGTCCGGGTCCCGGGCGGGAGGTCGGGAGCGCGGAAGCGGACGACGTACGGGGTGCCCTTGTCGAGCTCGGCGAGCACGGTGTCGACCTCCGCGTTCCGCCAGAGCGACCAGCCGGCGTAGTACCCCGGCGCCACCTTCGCGGCCTGCTGCCGCGCGGTGATGTCGGCGAGCTGCTCCTTCGTCGCGAAGTCGACGTACGCCTTGCCCTCGCGCAGCAGCCGGCGCGCGTACGAGTGGTAGATCGCCTCGCGCTGGGACTGCCGATAGGGGCCGTACGCGCCGCCACCCGCGGGAAGGCCCGGCTCGACCAGCGGGTCTGTCTCGTCGGGGTGCAGGCCGAAGTAGTCGAAGGCGCGCGCGAACTGGGCCAGGGCACCCTCGACCTCGCGGGCTGTGTCGGTGTCCTCGACCCGGGTGATGTAGACGCCGCCGCTGCGGCTCGACACGTCCTTGCAGATCATCGCGACGTAGACGCCGCCGATGTGGACGTAGCCGGTCGGGGAGGGCGCGAAGCGCGTGACGCGCGCACCGGACGGCAGCCGGCGCGGCGGGTACTGCTGCTCCCAGTGCTCGACCTCGGGCAGGTCGGGGGCGAACAGCCCGTCGACGACCCCACGCGGGAGCACCGGACCGCCCTCCGCCGTCGCCACGTCGCCGACCGATCCGCTCGTCGTCACCGCTCGATCCTACGAGCGGGAACGACGAGCCGATCCGGGGATGGGTCAGCGGGGGGTGGCCAACCCGACGGCCTTCGGCTTGTGGTCCGGGAAGATCTTGCTGAACGAGCCGACCCCCGCTCGCTTGCCGAAGACGTCCGCGATCACGTCCCGGTAGTCCGTGCGACCGGCGACGCTTCCGTTGCTGAACAGCGCCTTGTCCTCCAGGCCCGGCCAGGCGCCGTAGACCTTGCCGCCCTTGATCCCGCCGCCGAGCACGAGCATCGGCTGGCCGTGCCCGTGGTCCGTACCGGTCGCCCCGTTCTGGCGCAGCGTGCGCCCGAACTCCGAGATGAGCAGCAAGGTGACGCCTGCGAACTTCGGCCCGAGATCCGCGGCGAAGGCGGACAGTCCTTGGTCGACAGCCTTGAGGAGGTCGCTGATCTGACCGTTGACGCCGCCTTCGTTGGTGTGCATGTCCCAGCCGCCCACGTCGAGGGTGGCGACGGACAGGCCGAGATCGGCCTTGACGAGCCGGGCGATGTCCTTGAGGGCGTCACCGAAGCCGCCGCCGGGGTAGGTCTTCGCGACCGCGTCCGGCGTCGGAGCGATCTTGCCGATCTTGTTCAGGGCGGCGACCGTGTCGTGCACCTGTGTCGCCAGCGGGTGCTTCATGCCCTTGTAGAGGGCGTCGAACGCCGTGTGAGCGCGCGCCTTGACGTCGTCGTACCCCTGCAGGCCGAAGGACTGGATGCCGGACATCGTCAACGCCGGGGCGTCGCCGGCCAGCTCCAGCGGCAACGACGAGCCCATCTGGACCGCCGAGAAGACGCCCTGGTCGCCACGGACCTGCAGGATCCGGTTCAGCCACCCGGACGACGTCCCGGTGACCGCCGTCCCCCGCTCCAGGGTGTCCATCGCCTCGAAGTGGCTGAGGCTCATGTCGGGCGTGCCCACCGCCACGACGGGCGCGAGCTTGCCGGCGCCGTACAGCTTGTACAGCCCCGCCATCGACGGGTGCAGCCCGAAGCCGCGGTCGAGCGCGAGCGCCGCGGCCTTCGGCACGGCGATCGTGGGGCGCTGCTGGTAGTAGCGGTCCTCGAAGGTCGGGACGACGACGTTCAGGCCGTCCCACCCGCCGCGCAGGCTGACCACGACGACGGTGTCGACGTCCAGGGCCTTGGTGGCCGCGGAGAAGGCGTAGCGGGTGGTGACGGTCTGCACGCCGAGGGCCGCCACCATCGCGGTGCTCCCCTGGAGAACCCGGCGGCGGGTGAAGCCACGGCGCCAGGGGTCCGGCGCCTCCTCCTCCTGGCCGCAGTCGCAGCCCGCGTGCATCCCCTCGGGACGCTGGTCGTGACGCGGCGTCGAGTCGGGCAACCGGTCGAGGAACGCTCCGTCGACGGCCGCGTCGCCGGCCGTCTCGCTGAGCTGGGTCATGTCGGGCACGAGGGCGTCCTGTCTGTCAGGGCGAGGGCTTGCGGGACCGGAGGTTGTCGTCGTCACCGCAGCTGGTGCTGCGGGCCGCCGAGGATGAGCGCTGGCAGCTGGACCCGGAGGTGGTAGTCGCCGGCGCGGGCCTGCGGCGTCAGCGGGGCATGGGACGACTGGTGCAGGAACGCCAGCAGGGCTCGGCGGGTGGCGGCGGACGGCTTCTGGAACGTCAGCGCCAGGAAGAGCTTGTCGACAGCCGCTCCATAGGTGGTGGCGCCGGCGAGGATCTTCGAGAAGTCCGGCGTCGTGAAGCCCTTGCGGTATCCACCGACGAGCGACATGTCGAGGTTCCAGCGACCCAGGACGCCGCCGCTGGACAACCACGGCCGGGCGAAGTCCGGGTAGCCGTCGGGAGTGGCACGCCCGAGCGGCGCCTGGCCGGCCTGGTCCAGCCAGTAGCGCAGATCGCCGAGCGAGGGCATGAACTGCGCCGGATCGCCCTGCTTCACGCCGAGCACCCGCATGGTCGCGGCGGCGTTCTCCAGCGGACGCCGGTACTTCTGGCCCACGCTGTGCTTGAACTCGGGGGAGTTGAAGAGCGCCCGCAGCACCGGCACGATCGCCGTGTCGTTCTTCAGGTAGATCGCCGCGAGCCGGTTGACGAGCTTCTTGGACGGAGCGTCCGACACGAAGCGCCGGGCCAGGTCGAGCGCGAAGTAGTGCGCGGTGTGCGGATTCTTCGCGAGGTTCGTGATCAAGGACTTGATGGTGGCGAGCCCGCCGGCGGCGCTGGCATTGGCGTATCGGTGGCCGAACACCTTCACGGCCCCCGTCTGGTGCTGGTCGGGCAGGTAGACCATGGCGCCGTTCTGGTCGACGGACAGGCCCGTGAGCAGGGCCGCGGCCGCGGCCACGTCCGCCTGCTTGTAGCCGGCGTCGACGCCGAGGGTGTGCAACTCGAGCAGCTCGCGGCCGAGGTTCTGGTTGCCGCCGTTCTTCGTGTTGTTCTGGTTGTCCAGATAGACGATCATCGCCGGGTGGGTGATCATCGCCCAGAGCATGTCCTTGAACTTCCCGAACGCGTGCTTACGGATCACCACGGCGTCGTAGTGGTTCAGGAAGTCACGGGACTTGTCGATGTGCGCGGGCACGTGCAGCCGGCTGTGCAAGAAGTCGACGACCACCTCGAACAGCTGCCGCTCGCTCCAGACGGCACGCGCGATCGCGGCCGCTTCCAGCTGGTCGTGCGCGTACCAGTAGTCCTGCTGCTGGCGCTGCTCGTTCATGCTCCGCAGCATCTGCGGAGTAGCGCCCAGGGTGTCGAACCCCTTCAGGTACGCCGCGAGCCGGGTGTCGGCGATGTGTGAGGGCTTGAGCTGCGACTCGAGCCACTTCGCGGCGCCCATCTTGCGGATCTGACGCACGGTGGCCGGGGTGGGGCCCCAGGTGGCACGCCGGGCGAGGTGCACCGCCGGGTCGAGGGAGAGCACTGTCGAAGGCTGCTTGACCGTCGGGGCGACGGCGGCCTTGGGCGCCTTGCCCGCGGCCGTCGTCTGATACTCCACCTTGGCCGGCGCGTGGTTCGGCGCGGCCGTCTGGCCCGCCTTCCCGGTCTTCGCGGCGTGCGCGGCCGGCGCCGCGGGTGCCATCACCGTCTTGCCCGGCTCCGCGACCAGGTTCCGGGTCGCCTGGTCGAGCGTCGACTCGTCAGGAGCCCGGTGCGTCGCGACGGCAACCCCGACGAGGGCGGCCCCGGACCCAGCGAACGTGAGCGCGGTGCGGCGGGCGAGGGTGCCGGGCTGGCGCTCCTCGTGGCGGTGGGCGACCGCGGCCGGAGCCCCGTCCAGCTCGCGCCGCTGCCGGCGGGTGTCGGACGCCGGCAAGGCGAAGGTCGAACGGGTCGGTGTCGACCACCGCGTCGAAGACGAACTCTCGGGCCTCGCGGCGCGTGCGCGGGGGCGCGGCGGGCCCGGCGGCGCTGGCGCCGGTGCTGGGGTGCGCGTCGTAGCTGTCCATCGTGGGAACACCTCACTGCCGTTGATCACACAGGGTCAAGGTGGCCAACGAAGGCATCCCGCAGACTTGAGAGAGCTTTAGTGAACCGGCTGGTGAATCGGTGAGGGATAGGCCGCCGACCTCGGTCGCCTTCACCGAGAGCCACACCTCGCTGCCCGGCTCGAGCCGCAGCTCGGCGAGCGCTCGCGGCGTGATGTCGGCGAGCGCGGGCGGGGCGCCGTCGAGCGCGAGCCGGACCCGGTCGGCGAGGGGCTCGAGGCTCGTGACGGTGGCCGGCCAGACGTTGCGCGGGCTGCCCGCGCCGGGCCGCGCGGCGTGCACCGCGACGGCGCTCGGCGCGACGGCGACGAGGACGGCCGCGCCGGCGGCCAGGTCGTGCGATCCCCGCGCCGGGGCCGTCCGGAGGCCATCCCGCGGGGTCGGTCCCCGCCGCCTCCAGCGTGCCGCCGGCGGCCAGCCGGACGGTCCCGGCGACGGGGTCGGTGAGCGTGCCGGCGTAGAGGTTGAGACCCACCAGCCGCGCGACGTACTCCGTGGCGGGCCGCCGCGCCACCTCGGCGGGCGTCCCCTGCTGGACGGCCCGCCCGGCCTCGAGGACGAGCACGCGGTCGGCCAGCACGAGCGCGTCGACCGGGTCGTGAGTGACGAGCAGGGCGGGACCGGCGTACCCGGCGAGGTGGCGCCGCAGCTCGCCGCGCACCTCGATCCTGGTCCTGGCGTCGAGCGCGGCCATCGGCTCGTCGAGCAGGAGCATCCTCGGACGCCGGGCCAGCGCCCGGGCGAGCGCGACGCGTTGCGCCTGACCGCCCGACAGCTGCCCCGGGCGCCGGTCGGCCAGGGCCTCGAGGCCGAGGCGGCGCGAGCCAGTCCAGCGCCTCGGCGCGGGCCGGCGCCCGCGGGGACGCCGGCGATCCTGGCGGGGTACGCCACGTTGCCGAGGACGGACAGGTGCGGGAAGAGCCGGTGGTCCTGGAACACGACGCCGGCGCCGCGGCGCTCGACGGGCACCAGCACGCCCGCGGCGGGGTCGTCGAGCAGCTCCGGCGGGGAACCGGCGGCGATCCGGCCGGCGTCCAGCGGCAGCAGGCCGGCGAGCGCACGCAGCAACGTCGTCTTGCCCGCGCCGTTGGGCCCGACGACCGCCAGCACCTCCCCGTCCTCCACTCGCAGGTCGGCGTCCACGGTGAAGGCGCCGCCTGCGGACGGTGCCGCCACGACGTGCGCCTCGAGCGTCACAACCCCGCCCCTGAAGGGCCGGGGGCGGCGCCGGGCCGGAGCCACCGGTCCCGCAGCAGGACGAGCACCACCAGGGCGACCGCGACGAGCACGAGGCTGAGCGCGACCGCTGCGTCGACGTCGCCGGCTCCGAGCGACTCGTAGACGAGGATCGGCACCGTCTGGGTGCGGCCGGGAAGGTTGCCCGCGAAGGTGATCGTGGCGCCGAACTCCCCGAGCGCTCTGGCCCACGCGAGCACGGCCCCCGCGCCGAGCGACGGGAGCAGCATCGGCAGGGTCACGGTGCGCAGTGCGACGAGACGGGTCGGCGCCCAGCGTCGCGGCGGCCTCCTCGAGGCCGGCGTCCGCGGACCGCAGCGCACCTTCCACCGTGACGACGAGGAACGGCATCGCGACGAACGTCTCCGCGACGACGACGGCGGCCGTGCTGAACGGGAGGGTCAGCCCCGTCAGCGCCGCGAGCTCCCGCCCCACCAGGCCGCGGCGCCCGAGGGCGAGGAGCAGGGCGAGTCCGCCGACGACCGGCGGCAGCACGAGCGGCAGCGTCACGACGCCCCGCAGCACGGCGATGGCGGGACCGCGGCCCAGCGCGAGCAGCCAGGCCAGCGGGACGCCGAGGACGCACCGACAGCACCGTGGCCGCCGTCGAGCACACCAGCGAGAGGCGGAGCGCGTCGAGCGCGGCCGGTTCGGTCAGCAAGGCCGGCAGGCGGCGTCCACGTCGATCTCGTCCAGCGAGCGCCACGAGCGGCAGCACCAGGAACGCCACCGCGATCGCCGCGGCGGGCACGAGCGGCCACGGCAGGCCCGGTGCGGTCGGCCGCGGCGCTCCCGGTCGCTCCGGGCCGGCTTCACGGCTGCGCTTCACGGTGCGGCTTCGCGGCCGGCTTCACGGTGCTGGCTTCACGGCGCTGGCTTCACGGCGCCTGGAAGCCCGCCTCGGTGAGCTCGGCCCTCGCCGGAGCGGACAGCACGTACTGCACGAAGGCCTTCGCCAGCTCGGCGTTCGCGGACCCGCTCAGGGCGGCGATGGGGTACGTGGTCGCCCGGTTGACGTCCGGAGGGATCCGGACGCCGAGGACCTTGTCGCCGGCGGCCTTGACGTCGGTGACGTAGACGAGGCCGGCGTCGACCTCGCCGAGCTGCGACCTTGGTCAGGGTGGCCTTCACGTCGGCCTCGAGGGTCGACCGGCGTGACGGTCACCTTCGCCTTGCCGCAGCACCTTCTGGGCGAGGTCCCCGCACGGCACCTGGGGCTGGCAGAGGGCGACCTTGACGCCGGGCTTCGCGAGGTCCGGCAGGGTGGTGATCTTGCGCCGGGTTGTCCGGCGGGACGGCGATCTCGAGCACGTTCCTCGCGAACGGCGTCGGGGCCGGTCGCGGACTTCGCGTCGACGACCTGCTGCATGTTCTTCTCGGACGCCGACGCGAAGACGTCCGCCGGGGCGCCCTGCGTGATCTGCTGCGCCAGGGTCGGAGCTCGCGCCGAAGCTGAACGTGACGACGGTGCCCGGGTTCGCCGCCTGGAAGCCGTTGCCGATCGCCGTGAAGGACTCCTTCAGGGACGCGGCGGCCAGCACGGTGATGCTGCCGTGCAGGCCGGCACTCCCGCACGCCGGCGAGCCCGCGCCGGCCGCGCTCGCCCCGCCCCCGCAGCCCGGCAGCAGCGAGCACCGCCGCGACGGCGAGGAGAGGCGCTCCCGTGCGACGCCCGTCCGTCGCACGATCGTCCGCCTCATCCCTCGCCGCCGTGCCGCGGGACCTCGACGACGACGTTCGTGGACTTCACCGCGGCGACGGCGAGCACGCCGGGCTCGAGCCCGAGCTCGTCGGCCGCCTCCCGGCTCATCAGGGAGACGATCCGGTAGGGGCCGCACTGCAGCTCGACCTGGGCCATCACGGTGTCGCGCAGGACGCGCGTCACGAGGCCCGGTCAGGCGGTTGCGGGCGGACTCGCGGACGACCTGGACGCCGGCGGCCTCGGGCGCCGCCGCCGCGACCTCCCCGGCCAGCCGGGCCAAGGACGCGCCGTCGACGACGATGCGCCCGGCCTCGTCCTTGACCGTCGTCAGCCGGCCGGAGTCGGCCCAGCGGCGCAGCGTGTCGTCGCTGACCCCGAGCAGCTGGGCGGCCTGACGGATCCGGTAGTGCGGCACGCGCGAACGATAACCGCATCTGCGGCAGAACGGCGAGAGGAGAGCCGCATCTGCGGCTCTCCTCGCTCGTGCAACTGCGCGGAGCGGTCGGCTCAGGCGCTCGTCGGCGTCCTCGGAGGAGACGTCGACGCCGCCGTGGGCGTGCTGGGCCGGGATCACGCCGAGGCGGCCGGCCTGGTAGTCCTCGAACGCCTGCACGACCTCGTGCCGCGTGTTCATGACGAACGGGCCGTAGGCGAAGACCGGCTCGCGGATCGGCTGCCCGCCGAGGACGTACACGTCGAGGCCGGCGGCGTGCCGGGCGTCCTGGTGGCGGTCCGCCGAGATCACCAGGGTGTCGCCGGCGCCGTGCACCGCGAGCTGGCCGGTGGTGATCGAGGCGCCCTCGGCGCCGACCGTGCCGTTGCCGGACAGCGCGTAGACGAGGGCGTTGAAGTCCTGGCGCCACGGCAGCGACGAGCGTCGCGCCCGGCGCGACGGTCGCGTGCACGAGCGTGATCGGGGTGTACGTCGAACCGGGACCGGCGTGGCCGCCGACCTCGCCGGCGATGACGCGGACGAGCGCGCCGCCGTCCTCGGTCGTCAGCAGGGCGACCTTGCCGGCGGTGATGTCCTGGTAGCGCGGGCGCGGCGAACTTCTTGCTCGCGCGGGAGGTTCACCCACAGCTGCAGGCCGTGGAAGAGCCCGCCGCTCAGCACGAGGTGCTCGGGCGGGGTCTCGATGTGCAGGATGCCCGCGCCCGCCGTCATCCACTGGGTGTCGCCGTTGGTGATGAGGCCGCCGCCGCCGTTGCTGTCCTGGTGCGCCATCTCGACCGTCGATCATGTAGGTGACGGTCTCGAAGCCGCGGTGCGGGTGCCATGGCGTGCCCTTGGGCTCGCCCGGCGCGTACTCGACCTCGCCCATCTGGTCCATGTGGATGAAGGGGTCGAGCGCGCGCTGGCTCACGCCGGCGAACGCGCGTCGCACGGGAAAGCCTTCGCCCTCGAAGCCCTTCGGCGCGGTCGTCACCGCGAGGACGCGGCGGGGCGTCGCACCGGGGGCGGCCTGCGGGACGCGCGGCAGCGTGAGCGGGTTCTCGACGGTCACGGCGGGCATGACGGGTCCTTCCGGGAGCCGGACAAGTAGTTCAATACTGAACTACTGATGCTGAACCCGCCAAGGCCCCCCGCTGTTCCCGTTCCCGCGGCGTCCTCCTAGCAAGCACTGCTCCAGCATGCGCTCCCCGGAGCGAGGCAGGAGCGTCAGCGGCCGCCGAACGCGGCGAACAGGGGCGCCACCACCGGCTGCACCAGCCCCCAGGACTGCCACATCAGCGCGGCGGGCAGCACGAGCGCCGGCGGTCAGGCCCTCGAGGAAGCCGCCGGTGTCGAGCCCGACGCCGACGTGTCCCCACCACGGCCAGACGGGGATGCCGGGCCCGCGGCCCGCTGAACGGGTCGGCCTTGCCGAACGCGAGGTCGCCGAGCAGGTGGCTGGCCCAGCCGGCGACGAGGCACCACGCCATCCACTGCAGCGGCCCGGGCAGCAGGAACGGCAGGAGGCAGCGAGCGCCGGCAGCCCCCACCAGTGGCTCAGCCCGCGGTGCTGCAGCGGGCCGCCGGCGCCGAGCAGCTCGTCGGGGACCCAGCGGTCGAGCCGGCGCCACGCCGCGGTACTGGTCCATGTCCGGGGACAGCGGGCCGGCCGCGGTCACCCCCGCGAGGAAGGCGCCGGCGGCCGCCTGCGGCCAGCCCCAGCCCGACGCCGCCGCGACGGCGAGCCCGGCCGACAGGCCGAGCAGGTGGTGGGTGCCGCGCATCACGCCCCCGATGATGCTGGGCGCGCCCGCGTCAAGCGGCTTCCGCAACGCCGACGACGGTCGCCGTCCGTCGCTCCGGCAGCCCTACTCCTTGGCGACCACCTTGATCTTCTCGAGCTTCGGGTCGGTCGGGTCCGGCAGCTGCATGCCGGCGGCGACGCCCGAGCGCAGGTAGTCGACGGCCTCCGCCGTGATCCGGTCGCCCGGGACGAGCACCGGGACGCCGGGCGGGTACGGGGTGGCGAGCTCGGCGGCGACGCGCCCGACGGCCTGGTCGGCGGGCACGATCTCGGTCGGCCCGAAGAACGCGTCCCGGGGCAGCATCACCGTCTCGAGGTCGAGGTGCTCCGGGCTGGGGATCCGCACCCGCGGGCGACGGGTCGAGTTCGCCGGCGTGCCGGGCGAGGTCCGCGAGGGCGTCGAGGAGGCGCGGCGATCGTCGCGTCGTCGTCCCCGTGGGTGATGAGCGCCTCGATCCGGCGGTGGTCGGACGAGGCCGAGGCCGATCCCGTGGTGCGGCGCGCAGCCAGTCGGCGGCCTGGTATCCGGTGATCCCGAGCTCGTGCACCTCGATGAGCACGTGGTACGGGTCGACCTCGCGCACGCCGGGGCGCGCGAGCAGCTCCTCGACGGTGACCGCGTGCAGCCCCTCGATGGCCGTTGATGCCGTCCCGCAGCGGCCTGCGCGTGCTTGAGCGCGCCGTCGATGAGGCCTGGCCCTGCTCGACCATCTGCCGCCGCCAGCCGTCGATCGCGCCGTACATGAGCGAGGAGGTGCTCGTCGTCGACAGCAGGTCCTCGCGCTGCTTGAGCAGGACCGGGTCCACGCGGTCGCCCTTGAGGTGGAACACCGAGCTCTGCTCGAACGCGGAGCCGGCCTTGTGCACGCTGGTCACGACGACGTCGGCGTCCGCGTCCATCCCCCACGTCGGCAGGTCGTCGTGGAAGGGCAGGTGCGCGCCCCACGCCTCGTCCACGATGATCGGCTTGCCCCGGCGGTGGCAGGCCTGGACGACGGCCGCGAGGTCGCTGGCGACGCCGTAGTCGGTCGGCCCGATGTGGAGCAGCCCCTTGGCGTCGGGGTGGGCGTCCCAGGCGCGCTCGACCGACTCGACGGTCGGCGGGTGCGCCACCTCGAGCTCGCCGTCCCACGACGGGATCCACCCACACCGGTCTGATCCCGGCCAGGACCAGGCCGGAGACGACGCTCTTGTGGATGTTGCGCGCCACCAGCAGCTCGTCGCCGTGCGCCGCGACGGAGAGCATCGCCGTCTTCAGGGACAGCGAGCTGCCGGCCGTCGCGAAGAAGGCGGTGTCGGCGTTGACGGCGTCCGCCATCAGCTCCTGGGCCTGCTGGAGCAGGCCCTTGCTCGAGGTCCGGTCGTCCAGCCCGCCGGTGGTGAGCACGTCGGACAGGAACGCCTCGAGGCCGAGGACCTCGATCACGCGCGGATCCGCGCCCCGGCCCTGCTTGTGGCCCGGCGGCGTGTAGACGATGTCGCCGCGGCGGCGGAACTCGAGCATCGCCTCGAGGATGGGGGCGCGCGAGTGATCCATGACGTGGGAGTACCCCCGGGTGGGCGTGCCACGCCTGCCGGCGGGCACAGGGGTGCCATGACCACCCAACCGAACCCCGCCGACGGCACGCTCGTGGAGCGCGAGGGCGTGAACGCCGGCTCCGACCGCTCGACCGCCGAGGGCGAGGCGCCGGTGCTGCCGGCCGAGGCGACGCTCACCGGGGGGTCCACGACCGGGCGCCCGGGGAACCAGCCTGTCGATGCGCCGGACGCCGGAGGGCCGGACACGACGCCGTCCCAGGCCTGGTCCGGCGACACCGGCGGCGTCGTCGACCCCGAGGCGACCTACGGCTCGGAGTCCGGTCAGGACGTCGGCAGCACCGGCTGAACCTCCCCTCCCCCGGCTCAGCCTGGGGGATCATGGCCGGGTGCCGGCCGAGCGGATGTCCCCCGCGGACGCCGCCTGGCTGCGCCTCGACAGGCCCGAGAACCCCATGGTCGTCACGGCGATCTTGTGGCTCGGCGGTCCCGTCGACCGCGAGCGGCTGCGGGACCAGCTCGCCGACCGCCTGGTGGCCGCCCACCCACGGTTCGGCTGCGTGGTGCGGCCGCGGCGCCTCGCCCTGTTGCCGCCGGCCTGGGTGCCGGACCCGTCGTTCGACGTCGATCGGCACCTGAGCGAGGTCGAGCTGGACTCCAGCGACGCCGGCGACGACGCCCTCGGCCGGCTCGTCGGCGCGCTCCTCGGGCGGCAGCTCGACCCCGCCGCTGCGCCGCCGTGGGAGATGGTGCTCGTCCACGGTTACCGGCCCGCGCCCGGCGACCCGCCGCGGTCCGTGCTCGTCGGCCGGCTGCACCACGCGCTCGCCGACGGCGCCGCCCTCGTCCGGGTGTTGCTCGACCTCACGGACGCCCCCGACCTCACGGACACCTCGACCGGGGCGGCGTCCGCCCACGGCCCGGCGCCCGCCCCGTCCCCGCCAGGCGGCCACACCCTCGGCGAGCGTGTGCTGCTCGCCGCCGGGCTCGCGGTCGCCGTGCCGGTCACCGGCGTACGGCTGCTCCTGATGCCGCCGGAGCCCCGGACCGTGCTGCGCGGTCCGCTCGGCGTGCGCAAGGTCGCCGCGTGGAGCGAGCCGCGCTCGCTGGCCGACGTGAAGACGGCGGCCGCCGCGCACGGCGTCACCGTCAACGACGTCCTCCTGGGCGCCGTCGGCGGTGGGTTCGCCCGCTACCTCGACCGCCGCGGCAACCGTCCGCTTCCGGCGCGGCTGCGCGTGTTCGTTCCCGTCGACCTCGGCGCCGGGATCCCTCGGCTCGGCAACCGGTTCGGCCTCCTGCCGCTGCGGCTGCCGGTCGCCGAGCCCGACGCCGGGCGGCGGCTGCGTGCCATCGCCGCGCTGACCCGAGCGGCCAAGCGCTCGCCCGTCCCCGCCGCCACGTTCGTGCTCATCGGCATCCTCGGTGTCGCGCCCGCGGTGCTGCGCCGGCTGGTCACCCGCGTCCTCGGCGCCCGCGTCAGCGCGATCGTCACCAACGTCCCGGGACCGCGGCAGCGGCTGGCCCTCGCCGGCGTCCCCGTCGACGGGGTCGCGTTCTGGGTGCCGCAGACCGCCGCGGTCGGCGTCGGCGTCAGCCTCTTCAGCTACGCGGGGACGGTGCGGATCGGCGTCGCGGTGGACGCGGGGCTCGTGCCCGACGCCCAGGAGCTCGCCGGCGCCCTCGACGCCGCCCTCGACGAGCTCCTGCGGTGAGCCGGGTCCTCACTGTCAGGCCATGGCGATTCCGAGCGCGTAGCCGCCCCCGCACGCCAGCAGGCCGGCTGCCAGGCTGCTGACGACGTTCAGCGCCGCGGCGCCCACGGCGCCGTCCTCCGCCAGTCGCACGGCCTCGTACCCGAACGACGAGAACGTCGTCAACGCCCCGCAGATCCCGGTGCCGGCGAGAGTTCCCAGCCACGACGGCGCGCCCGCCGTCACCAGCCCGGCAACGGTCCCGAGCACCAGGCTGCCGGCCACGTTGACGACCCACGTTCCCCACGGGAAGACCGTGTCGTGGAGCGACGAGACGACGAGATCGGTGACGTAGCGCAGCGGCGCCCCGACCGCGCCGCCGAGCAGCACGAGCAGGGCGGCGGTCAAGGAGCTCACTCGCCGCGCCGCCCCACGTAGCGCACGACCTCGACCTCGTCGACCACGACCAGCCCTTCCTGCACGAGCTCCTCGAGCTGGGGGAGGAACGCACGGATCTTCGGCGGCTCGTCCACGATGATCACGAGCACCGGCAGGTCCTCCGACAGGCTCACCAGGCGCGAGGTGTGGATCCGGCTCGAGGCGCCGAACCCCTCGCATCCACGGACGACGCTCGCGCCGGCCAGGCCCGCCGCATGTGCCCGATGGACGATCTCGGTGAACAGCGGCCGGTGGTGGTACCGGTCGTCCTCCCCGATGTACACGGTGAGCCGGAGCGCCGGCCCCTGCAGTGACGTCATCGCACCCTCCTCCTCCGGACGGCGACCCTGGTGACCACGACGGCGACCGTCACCGCAAGCAGCCCGGCCAGCGTCGTCCCGACCACGTAGACGGCCGCGAGCGCGGGCCGGCCCGCAGCGGCGAGGGAGCGCGTCTCCAGCATCGCCGTCGAGAACGTGGTGTAGCCCCCGAGCACGCCCACCCCCGCGAACGGCCGCAGGTAGCGCGACGGCGGCCACACCTCCAGCGCCAGGACCATCAGGACGCCGAGCGCGAAGCAGCCGGTCACGTTGGTCAGCGCCGTCGCCCAGGGAAAAGCCGAGGGGGCGTGCGGCAACCCCTGCGCGATCCCCCAGCGGCCGAGGCTGCCGAGGGCCCCGCCGAGCGAGATCAGCGCGAGGACGTCCCGGCGGCGTCCCAGCCCGCGGCGCAGCCGCCGCAGCGGCCGCGGGCCGGGGGGACGCCTCTCCCCCGGCGCGACGCCCGCATCACCCCAGGAGCGGACGAGCCTTCCGTCCACCTGCCGGCCGGCGTGTTCCGGGCGCACTGACCTACCTCGTCGAGTGTCGAGGTAGGGACTGTTGGCGCCGCCGGCCGGTGCCGGACGGTCACGGTTGTCGGCGAGCCCCACCGCCATCGGCGACGATCCTAGGCCCGCGTCAGGCGTGCTTGGCGGCGGCCGCCTCCTGCAGGCCGAGCAGCTCGACGGACTGCTCGCGCATCTCCACCTTGCGCACCTTGCCGGTCACCGTCATCGGGAAGTCGTCCACGACGTGCAGGTAC
Organism: uncultured Actinomycetota bacterium; assembly: GCA_963786765.1. GTDB lineage: Bacteria > Actinomycetota > Actinomycetes > Actinomycetales > Kineosporiaceae > DATKNA01. The sequence goes on from CAWBAJ010000008.1 coordinate 189,931, forward strand.
CGCGGCACCTTGTAGTGCGCGAGGCTGCCGGCGCAGAACGCGCGGAGGCCCTCGATCGTCAGCGGCTCGGCGCCCCCGCGCAGACGCACCCAGGCCATGAGCTCCTCGCCGTACTTCTCGTCGGGGACGCCGATGACCTGGGCGTCGACGATGTCGGGGTGGGTGTAGAGGAACTCCTCCACCTCGCGCGGGTACACGTTCTCGCCGCCGCGGATCACCATGTCCTTGATCCGGCCCACGATGTTGACGTAGCCCTCGTCGTCCATGGTCGCCAGGTCGCCGGTGTGCATCCAGCCGCTCCGCAGGACCTCGGCCGTCTTCTCCGGCTCGTCCCAGTACCCGATCATGACCGAGTAGCCGCGGGTGCACAGCTCACCGGGCTCGCCGAGCGGCACGGGCAGGTCCGTGGCCGGGTCCACGACCTTCACCTCGAGGTGCGGGTGCACCTGGCCGACCGTGGAGACCCGGCGGTCGAGGGAGTCCTCCGCGCGGGTCTGGGTGGACACGGGGGACGTCTCGGTCATGCCGTAGCAGATCGTGACCTCGGCCATGTGCATGTCGCTGATCACGCGCTTCATGACCTCGACCGGGCACGGCGAGCCCGCCATGATGCCCGTCCGGAGCGAGGAGAGGTCGTAGTCGCCGAAGCCGGGCAGTGCCAGCTCGGCGATGAACATGGTCGGGACGCCGTACAGGCTCGTGCACCGCTCGTCCTGCACGGCCTGCAGCGTCGCCTTCGGGTCGAAGCCGGGGGCGGGGATGACGACGCAGGCCCCGTGGCTCGTGCTGCCGAGGTTGCCCATCACCATGCCGAAGCAGTGGTAGAAGGGCACCGGCACGCAGATCCGGTCCTGCTCGCTGTACCCGCAGAGCTCCCCCACGAAGAAGCCGTTGTTGAGGATGTTGTGGTGCGACAGCGTCGCGCCCTTCGGGAAGCCGGTCGTGCCCGAGGTGTACTGGATGTTGATCGGATCGTCGAAGCCCAGCCCGGCGGAGCGGACGGCGACCGCATCGGCGTCCACGGTCTCGCCGTCGGCGAGCAGCGCGTCCCAGGTGTCCTCGCCGACGTAGACGACGTCCCGCAGCGCCGGCTGGCCCGGCCTGACCTCCTCGATCATCGCCCGGTAGTCGCTGGTGCGGAACGACGGCGCCGACACCAGGGTCGAGATGCCTGCCTGGCGCAGCACGTAGCCGACCTCGTGGGTGCGGTAGGCCGGGTTGATGTTGACGAGGATCGCGCCGATCCGGGCGGTGGCGTACTGGACGAGGAACCACTCCAGCAGGTTCGGCGCCCAGATCCCGACCCGGTCGCCCTTCTCGACGCCGCGCGCCAGGAGGCCGCGGGCGACCCGCTCGACCTCGGCGTCCAGTTCGCGGTAGGTCAGGCGCCGGCCGGCCGCGACGTCGACGACCGCCTCCCGGTCGCCGAACCGCTCGACGGCCTTCTTCAGGTTCGCGTCGATCGTCTCGCCGAGGAGGGGAACCCTGGACGTCCCGCTGGCGTACGAGGTCTCCGGCATCGTCGTCCTCGGCATGCTCGTCCTCCCGGCCCGCGCTGTGTGCTGCTCAGTCAACCCGCCCCGTCAAGGGCTCCCGCCGAGGCCCGCGTCCCGGGCGAGGGCGACGGCCTCGGCGCGGGACGCTGCCTGCAGCTTGTGCAGGCAGGCCGAGACATGGTTGCGCACGGTCTTCTCGGACAGGAACAGCCGACGCGCCACGGTCTGGTTGTCGCAGCCCTGCGCCACCAGGTTCAGCACCTCGCGCTCCCGGTCGGACAGCTGCGGGAACGGGACGGCGGCCGCGCCGCGCAGGGCGGCAGCGGAGAAGAAGGCGAGGACGCGGTCGGCGATGCGCGGCCCGAAGACCGCCTCGCCGCTCGCGACGGCCCGGACCGCCCGGGTGATGTCCTCCGCCGACGCCTCCTTGAGCAAGTACCCCCGGGCACCCGCACGCAGGGCCGCGAAGACCGAGTCGTCGTCCTCGCTCATGGTCAGCACGACGACGGCGGTGGCGGGGAGCTCGGCGGCGATCCTGGCCGTCGCCTCGATCCCGCCTCCGCCCGGCATGCGCAGGTCCATGAGCACGACGTCGGGGTGGGTGCGCCTCGCCTGCTCGAGCGCCGCCTGCCCGTCGGCCACCGCGCCGACGACGTCGATGCCAGGGCTGTCCTCCAACGTCACCTGCAGGCCCTCGCGGAACACGGGGTGGTCGTCGGCGACCAGCACGGTCAGGCTCATGGCGCTGCGGTCCTCTCGGCCTCGGGGTCGCTCGTGCGCGAGGCGACCTTCAGGGGAAGTGTCGCGGTCACGGTCGTGCCCTCGCCGCCGGTGTCGATCCGGAACATCCCGCCGACCTCGGCGGCGCGCTCCGCCATGCTCGTCAGCCCGATGCCCGGCACGACGTCGGGCCGGACGCCGGTCCCGTCGTCCCGCACCTTCAGCACCAGCACCACGCCGTCGTCGACCGACATGGTCACGGTGACCGCGCGGGGACCGGCGTGCCGGACGGCGTTCGTCACGGCTTCCGTGACGATCCGGTACGCGGCCACCTCGACGGCGGCGGGCAGCGCCGGGAGCGGATCGGCGGCAACGACCTCGACGAGCGGGGTCCCGGCGCCAGGACCACCGGCGGCGAACGCGGCGGTGTGCTCCCGGACGGCGCCGACGAGACCGACGTCGTCCAGCGCGGGGGGACGCAGGTCGTCGACCACGCGTCGCACCTCGCCGACGGTCTCCCGCAGCCGGTCGCGCAGCCGTTGCACCCGGGTCGCCAGGTCGGGGTCGTCGCGCAGCCGCCGCTCGAGCCCCTCGAGCTGCAGGGCGAGCCCGGCCAGCTGGGGACCGACGCCGTCGTGCAGGTCGTGCCGCAGCCGGCGGCGCTCCTCTTCGCGGGCCGCCACGATGCGCTCCCGGCTCTGCTGCAGGTCCGCGACGAGTGCGGCCGCCTGCAGCAGCGCACCGGCCCGCCGGGCTGCGTCGTGCAGCACCGACTGCTCCTCGGGCCGCAGCCGCTCACCGGCATGCCGGTGCCCGACCCGCAGCACGCCGATGCGACGTCCGTGCACAGCGATCGGGACGTCCACCCCGCCTGCCACCTCTCGGCCCGACCGGATCGGGTCGAGACCGCCGGCGTCCGGCATCACGGCCACGGACGGCAGCCGCAGCGCCGCGCGGAGCTCGACGGTCAGCTGCTCGAGCGCGTCGAGCGGGCCGCTGGCGGCGTCCACGCTGCGCCCGAGCCGGTCCACCACCGAGTAAGGGTCGCGGCGGCTGCCGAACAGGGCACGGTCCACGGCGCCCTGGACCCGCTCGCGGACGCCGGCGAGGAGCAGGGCGAGCACGGCGACGGCGACGACGCCCAGCTTCTCAGCCGCGACGTCGCCGAGCAGCTCGACGACGAGGAGGTAGGCGACGACGACGACGCCCGTGAGCACGGCGTAGGTGATCGTCCGGTTCAGGACCAGCTGGATGTCGAGCAGCTGGTGGCGCAGCACCGCGACGGCGATGCCGACCGGGATGGCCGCGACCGCGAGGGTGAAGACGGCCTCGCCGAAGGCCGGCGGCAGCAGGTTGGGCAGGAACAGCAGGATCACGCTGACGAGCACCGAGAACTGCAGCCACTGCAGCTGAGCGCGCTCGACGCCGCGCGCCCGCCTGGTGCGCAGCACTAGCGCCACGAGGCTCACCGGCGTCAGGACGAAGAGCCCCACCACCGCGACGACGCCGACCTTGAAGAGGTCGTCGCCGCCGACGTACCACGGGTTGAAGATCGCCTCCGTGGCGTCGATCGGGTGCTTGCTGAACGCGAGGACGAGCACCGCGGTGGCGAGCAGCACGGCGGCCACGGCGACGAAGGGGCGCCAGCGGCGCGACGGCAGCCGCCCGTCAGGGAACAGCACAGGCAGGAACACGGGGACGGCGAGCTCGGGCACCCACGCCCAGGCCGCGATCCAGGCCGCCGGCTCGGCCAGCGGCAGCCCTGGATGCACGAGAACGGCGCGCACCGCGTACTGGTTCGCCAGCCCGTTGAGCCCGACCACCCACGTCGCAACGAGGATCCAGCCCACCCGGTTGTCGGGACGGCGCCGGACCAGGAAGGCGCCGAGGCACGGGTAGAGGACGCCGGCGACGACGTCGGCGTAGGTGTAGCTCACGTCGACGTGCCGCCGGTTGTCCAGGTACAGCAGCAGGGAGGCGAGCGAGGCGACCACGGACAGCAGCGCCAGGACGCCGGCGGCCCGGATCGTCCACCTGGGCTGCGTCGTGACCACGGCGGGATTGTCACCCCTGAGCATCAGTGGATGGTGCAGGACTGGACGCCCCAGTCGAAACGGGTCAGGTTGCCGTCCTTGTCGGTGCGCAGCACGCCCCTGATGACGAGCTGCAGGGTACGGCCGGTCGCGTCCGAGGCCGTGCCGTGGAAGCCGAAGTTGACCGACGTGGGGCTGGTGCCCCCGCCCGTGCCGGTGGCTGTCGCGACCTCGTCGGCGGTGCCGCTGAAGGTCGGCAGCACCGTGCCGTCGGCCGTCGTCGGCGTGAGGGTCCACGCCTCGTTGTCGATGCGCCCGACCGAGTTGTACTTGAAACCGGTGGCGCCGTTGTTGTGCTGGGTGACGAAGAAGGTCTCGGTGTCGGCGACCGTGAAGGTGGACGAGGCGAAGCCGCAGGCGCCGTCGAGACTGAAGATGTCCCAGAACGTCGTGGCGTCGTCCCCGGCCTTGGGGAAGTAGTCGGTGTCGGTCACGACGAAGTGGTCGCTGCCCCGGCTCTCCGCGGTGCGGAGGGCGGCGTGCGCGGCGGCGGGAGCGGCGAGGGCAGCAACGAGCGGGACGGCGGCGGCGATCAGGGCGGGGCGGGCGAGGCGGGCGGCGCGCATGGCGGTTGTCCTTGTCGATCGGAGGGTCCGGTCGGCCGGGTTCGGCTGGCCGGCGCGGCATCCGCCGCGTTCACCGGCCAGGCTGTTCCGCCCGCCGTCCCGGGCGCCTGAGCCCGGTGTCCCGTCCTGCCAGGAAGCCTCCCGGGACCCTGCGCCGTCAGCCCTCGCGCCCTCCTGAGTCCTCCTGCATCGGCACCCGGACCGTGTGCTCGCGCGCGACGTCCGCTGCGCGGTCGTAGCCGGCGTCCACGTGTCGGATCACGCCGGTGGCGGGGTCGTTGGTGAGCACCCGCTCGAGCTTCGCGGCGGCCAGCGGCGTGCCGTCGGCGACGGTGACCTGGCCGGCGTGGATCGAGCGCCCGATCCCCACCCCGCCGCCGTGGTGGATCGACACCCAGGTGGCGCCGGACGACGCGCTCGTCAGCGCGTTCAGGAGCGGCCAGTCCGCTATGGCGTCGGAGCCGTCGAGCATCGCCTCCGTCTCCCGGTACGGGGACGCGACCGATCCCGTGTCCAGGTGGTCCCGGCCGATGACCACGGGGGCGGACAGTTCGCCCGACGCGACCATCTCGTTGAACCGCAGGCCCGCCCGGTCGCGCTCGCCCAGCCCCAGCCAGCAGATCCGCGCGGGGAGCCCCTGGAACGCGACCCGCTCCTGCGCGGCGCGGATCCACCGGTGCAGGTGGTCGTCGTCCGGGAACAGGTCGAGGACGGCGCGGTCCGTCGCCGCGATGTCGGCGGGGTCCCCCGACAGGGCGGCCCAGCGGAAGGGCCCCTTGCCCTCGCAGAACAGCGGACGGATGTAGGCGGGCACGAAGCCGGGAAAGGCGAACGCCCGCTCGTACCCGCCGTGGCGGGCCTCGTCGCGGATCGAGTTGCCGTAGTCGAACACCTCCGCGCCGGCGTCCTGGAAGCCGACCATCGCCTCGACGTGGCGGGCCATCGACGCCCGCGCACGGTCGGTGAACTCCTCGGGCTTGGCGGCCGCGTACTCGTGCCAGTCGTCCAGCTCGACGCCGGTCGGCAGGTACGACAGCGGGTCGTGGGCCGAGGTCTGGTCGGTGACGACGTCGACGTCGACGCCCCGACGAAGCAGCTCGGGCAGCACCTCGGCGCAGTTGCCCACCAGCCCGACCGAGAGCGCCCGCCGGTCCACCTTCGCCGCGAGCACCCGGCGGAGCGCGTCGTCGAGATCTGTGGCGACCTCGTCCAGGTAGCGCGTCTCGACGCGCCGGTGCAGGCGGTGCGGGTCGACGTCCACCACCAGGCAGGCGCCGCCGTTGAGTGTCACAGCGAGGGGCTGCGCGCCACCCATCCCTCCACAACCGCCCGTGACGGTGAGGGTGCCGGCGAGAGTCCCTTCGAACCTCTTGGCGGCCACCGCCGCGAACGTCTCGTACGTCCCCTGGAGGATCCCCTGGGTACCGATGTAGATCCACGACCCCGCGGTCATCTGGCCGTACATCGTCAGGCCGAGCTGTTCGAGCCGGCGGAACTCCGGCCACGTCGCCCAGTCCCCCACCAGGTTGCTGTTCGCGATCAGGACGCGGGGCGCCCACTCGTGCGTGCGCAGCACGCCGACCGGCCGGCCGGACTGGACCAGCAGCGTCTCGTCGTCCTCCAGGGTCGTCAGCGTGCGGACGATCGCATCGAAGCTCGCCCAGTCCCGGGCCGCCCGGCCGGTGCCGCCGTAGACGACGAGATCGTCGGGCCGTTCGGCCACGTCGGGGTCGAGGTTGTTCATCAGCATCCGCAGCGGCGCCTCGGTCTGCCAGCTGCGGGCGGTCAGGGCGGGGCCGCGCGGTGCGCGGACGGGTCGGGCTCCGATCACGATCTATCCCTTCCTAGCTCAACGGCCGGCCGGCGGCGGCCTGGGCGGCGTCGACGAGCGACCCGGCACGGACGGCGTCCGTGATCGCCTCGATCTCCGGGGCGAGGTGACGGTCAGGACCGGGCCCCGGAACCCCCAGGGCCCGGACGGCGGCCAGTGCGGCGGCCGTCGCGGGGGCGGGGCACAGCGGCGCGCGCAGCTCGAGGGCCCGCGACGCGGTGAGGACCTCGACGGCGAGCACGCGGGCCAGCCCGTCCACTGCACGGCGGAGCTTGCGGGCGGCGGCCCAGCCCATGGAGACGTGGTCCTCCTGCATCGCCGAGCTCGGGATCGAGTCCACGCTCGCCGGCACGGCCAGCCGCTTCAGCTCGCTGACGATCCCGGCCGCCGTGTACTGGGCGATCATGAGCCCGGAGTCGACGCCGGGGTCGTCGGCGAGGAACGGCGGCAGCCCGTGGTTGCGGGCCACGTCGAGGAAGCGGTCCGTGCGGCGCTCGCTCATCCCCGCCACGTCCGCGACGGCGATCGCGAGGAAGTCCAGGACGTACCCGACGGGGGCGCCGTGGAAGTTGCCGTTCGACTCGACCCGCCCGTCGACGGTGACCACGGGGTTGTCGACGGCGGCGGCCAGCTCGCGGCCGGCGACGGCGGCAGCGTGGTCGAGGGTGTCGCGGGCCGCGCCGTGCACCTGCGGCGCGCAGCGCAGGGAGTACGCGTCCTGCACGCGGGTGAAGGCGGCCTGTTCTCGCGTGCTCCCCTGCTGCAGCCCCGCGATCTCGCTGCCGTGCAGCAGCGCCCGCAGGTTGGCCGCCGACGCCGCCTGTCCGGGGTGCGGCCTCAAGGCCTGCAGGTCGGCGGCGAACACGGCAGTGGTCCCGAGCAGGGCCTCGACGCTCAGCGCCGCGGCGAGGTCAGCGGTCGTCAGCAGCAGGCGCAGGTCGTGCAGGGCGAGCACGAGCATCCCGAGCATCCCGTCGGTGCCGTTGATGAGGGCGAGCCCCTCCTTCTCGGCGAGCTCGACAGGTGTGAGGCCGGCGGCGTCCAGCGCCTCGGCCGCGGGCCGCCGCACGCCGTCGGCGTCCCGCACCTCGCCCTCCCCCATCAACGCGAGCGCGACGTGCGCGAGCGGCGCGAGGTCGCCGGAACAGCCCAGGGAGCCGTACTCGTGGACGACAGGCGTGATGCCGCGGTCGAGCATCGCGGCGTAGGCGAGCGCGGTCGACGGGCGTACGCCGGTGCGCCCGGTGGCCAGCGTCGACAACCGCAGCAGCATGAGCGCCCGCACGACCTCCCGCTCGACCTCGGGCCCGGTTCCGGCGGCGTGCGACCGGACGAGGCTGCGCTGCAGCTGCACCCGGCGCTGCGGCGGGATCTTCTTCGTGGCCAGCGCGCCGAAGCCGGTGGAGATGCCGTAGTGGGCGGCGTCGTCGCCCGCCAGCTTGTCGATCACCTCCCGGCTCGCGGCCATGGCCCGGAGGGCGTCGTCCCCGAGCCGGACGCCCGCGCCGTCGCGCGCCACGAAGACGACGTCGAGCGGGTCGAGCGGGCCCGCGCCCACCGTCACAGTGCCGCCGTTCATGGGTGTGCTGCCCGCGCGTGCCTGCTCGAACGCCATGTCCCCATCGCACCTCTCCGGGGGCCTGCCGTCCCACTCCCGAACGCCTGATTTCGTCTGGGATCCCAGACGGCGCGATCATCGAGCCATGGTTCCGGCGGCGCGGCAAGTGCTCGCACTGCTCGACGCACTGGCCCGCCAGCCCGGTCCGGTGCCGGCGGGCGTGCTCGTCCGCGAACTCGGCCTGCCCCGCTCGACCGTCTACCACCTGCTGTCCGAGCTCACTGCCGCCGGCCTCGCCGTCCACCTGCCCGAGGAGCGCCGGTACGGGCTCGGTCCGGCCGCCCTGGAGCTCGGGACCGCGTTCCTCCGCCAGGAGCCGCTGGCCCGGCTGGCGCGGCCCGTGCTCGCGCGGCTCGTCGACCGGGTCGGGCAGTCCGCGCACCTCGCGGTGCTGCACGGCCGCGAGGTGCTGTACGTGGTCGAGGAACGAGCACCGGGCCGGGCTTCCCTCGTCACCGACGTGGGCGTGCGGCTCCCGGCGCACCTGACGGCAAGCGGCCGGGCCATGCTCGCCGAGCTGCCCGCCGCGCAGGTGCGTGCGCTGTTCCCCGATCCCGGCGCCTTCGTCGACCGCCACGGCGCGGGCCCGCGATCGCTGTCGGCGCTGCGCCGGGTGCTGGTCGAGGTGCGCCGCACCGGCTGGGCGACGGAGGACGGCGAGGTGACCCCGGGCTTCGCCTCCGTCGCGGCCGCAGCCCGCGACCACACCGGGCACCCGGTCGCTGGGGTCGCCCTGACCTTCGGGAGCACGGACGCCGGCAGTGCCGGCCGTGAGCGCCTCGCCCGTGCGGCGTTGTCGGCGGCCGCCGAGCTCACCCGCCGTATCGGGGGGCGAGCGCCGTGAGGCTCAGGGCGCCAGCGTTCTGGCTGCCCTCGCAAGGTCCGGCCGTTCGAGGCTCTCGATCGTGCAACGGGCGAAGAGCCAGAGGCGCACGCGGTCGGCGTCCAGGTCGGCGAGGTCGGCGAGGCGCGCCGCGAGCCCGACCGGATCCGCGACGAGGCGTCCGGGGCAGTTGAGGGCGTGCTGGAGGACGTCGTAACAGGGGTCCCCCACGTAGGGCTTCGGGTCGATGACGAGCCAGGGCTCTCGCTCGGCAGACAGCACGTTGCCGGCGTGCAGGTCGGTGCACAGCAGCACCTGCCGGTCCGCACCACGGGGTAGGCCGGCGAACAGCTCGACGGCGGCGCGGACCAGGCGGTGGTCGAGGGCGTTCCGCCCTCGCCGCGAGACGGCGCAGGAACCCCGCGATCCACATGTCGCACATCGCGGACAGCGGCCGGAACGGTCCGTGGGTGGGCGCCTCGTGCAACCGCGCCAGCAGTCGCGTCACCACCACGTCCTGCTCGGGCTCGGGCAGGCTCTCGCCGAGCGGCGTCCCCGGGCGGCATCGATCGAGCAGCAGAGCGGTCGAGCCGGGCAGCCGCGCCGACGCCCGGAGGCCGACCGCGCCGAGCTCCTGCCACGCTCGCAGTCCCTCGGCCTCGTGCTCGGCCTCCTCGTGGGCCCGCCCGACTTTGAGGACGAGGTCGCGGCCGTCCCTGTCGCGTGCCGGGGCGACCCACGCCGTCTGCCCGCCCGGCTGGAAGGGCTCCCCGACCTGGAGCGACCACCGTCCTGCCAGCTCGCCGATCATCCTGGGAAGGGCGTCGAGCCAAGCGCGCCCTCCCTCGGACGGCTCCTGGCACGTCCGGAGCAGCGCTGGGACCGCGAAGTCCACCTGCATTCCTCAGGGGGTGACGGCCGGTGGCGCCGTGTGTCGAGCGTTCACGAGCGTCAGTAGATCAGGCCGCCGCCGGGTCTCGGAGCGGCCGGCGCCGGGGTCCTACGGTGAGCAGATGGAGCCGTTCGTGATGCGGAACGTGGTGCTGGACTGCGCGGAGCCACGTGCGCTTGCCGAGTTCTACCGGGCCGCGCTCGGCTGGTCGTATGTCGACGGACACGAGGACGAGGACCCTGCGGGCGACGACTGGCTGCAACTGCGGCCGCCCGCTGCCGGGCCCCTGCTGGCGTTCCAGCGTTCCGACGCACCGGTCACGCCGTGGCGCGTCGACGCCCGCGTGCACCTCGACGTCACCGTTCCCGACCTGGACCTCGCGCACGAACATCTCGTGGCCTCAGGCGCCCGACCCTTGACGGACACGCCGGAGAAGGAAGGCCACCCCGAGGATCCCTTCCGGGTCTACGCGGACCCCGCCGGGCACCCCTTCTGCGTAGTGGCGTCTGCCGGGTAGGGCGGACGCCGAGCGGCATCGGAGCCGCTCACAGGGTGACGGCCGGGGGCGCCGCGTGCCGACGGATGACCAGGGCCGAGTACACCAGGCCGGCCGCGAAGGCGAGACGCTCCCGTTCGGACGTGAGTTGTGCGAGGTCGCCGGTCCATTCGACGAGATAGCGGCCGCGCTCCTGCGGCGGCAACAGGCCGAGGGCCCGGGAGAGCACGCGGGCCGGCTGGGTGCCGCCATCGACCAGTTGGGCCGTCGAGCGGTCGAGCAGCTCCCGGCAGGCCTCGGCGAGCCCGAGGGCGCCGGCGACCGGGGCGTACACACTCGCCGTCTCAGTCGCCTTGACCCTCGCCACACCGGCCTCGACGAAACTCCACGTGCGTGCGTTGTGCAGGCGGTCCGCCAGCTTGATCGTGAGCACCTGGCGCTCGAACGACGACATCGTCGCGACGCGCGGGGAGGAGGACATCGTCGCGGTGTCCTGGCGCGATGCGCCGTCGATCGCGTAGACGGCAGCGACCAGAGCGGCGACGTCTTCCCCGGCGATGCGCGACGCTTCGCCGAGGTCGGGCACGCCGTCCAGGACATCGTGCAGCAGACCTGCGATCACGACGTCCGCGGACTGGCCCCAGCCGGCGAGGATGGTCGCGACCGCGAGGCAGTGGGTGATGTAGGGGTCTCGGCTGCGCCGGAGCTGGCCGGCGTGCACTCTCGCCGCATAGGCGTGGGCCGCCTCGAGTCTCGCCTCGTCGCCGGAACAGATGCGGCCTCGCAGGGCCGCCTGCAGCTCCGGGAGTGTCTCACCCGGACGGCCGGTCACGTCAGGCCCGTCGCCGGGCGGCGTGACGGCAGCAAGCGCTCGAGCCGGGCGAGCTCGGCGCGCGCGGCCAGCTCCCCCTCTCCGGTCAACCGGTAGAGCACGCGCGGGGGACGGCCTGCGGCGGAGGGATCGACGTCCTCCTGGCGGGACTCGAGCCAGCCCAACTGCTCGAAGCGCCGCAGGAGGGGATAGACGGTGCCCGTCAGGAGGCCGGCGCGCTTGCCCAGGTCGAGGCCGTAGTGCTCCTCCGTCGGCTGCTCGAGCAGGACGGCGAGCAACTCGAGGGCTTGCACCGACAGCCGCCGCTCGTTCCGCGCCACTCTTCGAGCCTAACCCTCTTCTCTTTCTCTACATAGGCTATGTAGAGTTCGAAGTAAGCCACGTCCAGGAGGTCGTCATGTCCCCCTTCGTGCTCGTCGTCCTTGCCCTGCTCGGGGTTGCGTTCTGGCGCCAGGTCGTCGCGGTCGCCGTCGTAGCGATCACCGTGGTCTTCGTCGTGGGGTGTGTCGACGTCGCGCACATGCTGCAGACCGGCGCTCCGCTCTGAAGAGCGCGCCCCATTCTGAAGAGCGCGCCCCGGGTTCGGCCGTGCCTCCGAAGTGCCCGCTCGCGGCCTTCTAGGCATCCGTCGGCGAGGTTCGGAGGCAGGGCGGTCCACCCGTCGGTCGTGCGACTGCAGCTCGAATGCGGGTGGCATGAACGCCTCAGAGGCGCGGGTATAGCGGAAGCGATGACCGCGCAGTCGACCTCGCAGCACGGGCCCGAGTCCGAGCACAGCGGAGAACCCGACGTCTCACTCCTCCACCGCGAGGATCCGGACCGCAGCCATGTCGACCTCACCCCGGCCGGCGAGAGCCGCGGGTGGCGCTACTACCTGCGCGCCTTCGGTCCCCGGCCTGGTCACGGGTGCCAGCGACGACGACCCCTCGGGAATCGCCACCTACTCCCAAGCCGGCGCCTCGCAGGGGTTCGGCCTGCTGTGGACGGCGTGGCTGACCTTCCCGCTGATGGCCGGGGTCCAGGAGATCTGCGACCGCACGGCACTCGCGACAGGGCGCAGAGCATCGCAACGGCCGGCTCGCGGTCGCGCTCGGCTGGGCCGCGACGGTGCTGATGGCCGGGGCGGCGGAACTGGCTCTGCTCGCCTGAACAGACCGGGGCCTCGTCCCGGAGAAGCCCCGCCCACAACGAGGGGGTGGACGGGGACGCCGGCGGGCTCACGCGCGCCGCCGGCGTCCCAGGCCTGGTCGGATCAGCCCGTCACTGCCCGACGGGCTTCTCCACCGCATAGATGGCCCAGAAGTCCCTGGCCAGCGAGGGGTCCGTCAGGTAGCCGTACGGCATCGTGCAGTAGCCGTCCATCCCCCAGCCCGTGCCCCACGAGTTCCGGATGAGGAACCGCTGAGAGTCATCGTCGTATCCCACGGCGACCACGCAGTGCCCACCGAGGAGCCGTTCGCTGCGTGGCGGCAGGGGGACGACACCCGTCTTGGCGACCTCCGGGCTCTCGAAGCTCTCGTACACCGAGAAGCCGAGGACGAATGGCGTGCCGGCGGCGAGGCAGCCCTGCATCTGATGGAGCACCGGCAGGACCCGCCTGTAGACCGTCGCCTGGTGACCCGTCGCCTCGGTGAAGGCCTCCGCAGGAGGCTTCTCGGTGAACCGGGCGATGTCGTAGCCCCAGGTCTTCTCGTCGCAGACGCCGAGCTTGTTCACCACCTTGATGCCGTCGCGGATCATCGCCCCGCTGTCCTGGTCGACGGTGCCCTCGATGACACGCTCGTTGTAGTAGATGAACAACCGGGAGGGCATGAAGTCGGCCAGCTGCTCCTTGCGCTGCTGGTACTCGAAGGCCGCGCCGATGCCGTTCGCCGTGCAGCTGCCGAGCTGGCCCTGGTCGTACACCGGCGGGCAGTCCGGCCGCAGGTCGACGCTCTTGGGCAGATCCGCGAGCACGGCCTCGGGGGCGGCGTACATGAAGTCCCGGGCGTCCGGGAGGTCGGGAACCCAGCCGTAGCGCTGAATTCGGCGGCTGGTCAACGAGCCGTTGTCGGCCTCGGTCATGCTGATTCCTCCCTGGTCCTGATCCCGAGGCCCGGTCCTGGCCCCGCGGCGCTACCCCTCGACGCTGGCACTGCCGCGGCCCGCGCGGAAGGGCACGAGGGGCGCACCTTGGTGCCGCCTTCGTCCGGTCAGGCGCCGACGCGTTCGCGCAGGAGCTCGTCGGTCTGGCCGAGGGCGAGCCGCATGCCCTCCTCCATGCCCATCTGGATCAGCTGATCCATCGCCTCGTCGGTGGGGAAGCTGGCGGTGATGGTCATCCGCGTGGTGCCGGCGTCCACGGCCTCGATCCGCACGCGGCTGCGCGAGGTGGGCATGGTGTCGGTCGGGGCGCCCTCGGCATCCGCGAAGCCGTCCTCGAACTCCAGCGCCCGCGCCGAGTCCACCGCTTCCACCCTCCAGTAGCCGTGGTAGCGCTCGCCCTCCGGACCCGTCATGAAGTACGAGACCCTGCCACCCGGCCGCAGGTCGTGCTCGACCACGGTTGCAGGGTGCGACGGCGGGCCCCACCAGCGCTCGAGCAGGCGCGGGTCGGACCACAGCCGCCAGACCTGCTCGGGGGCGGCGGGGTACTCGGCGACGAACGTGAGCGTGCGGTTCGCCGGGTCTCGGACGACATCGGTGACGGTCATCGATCCTCCTGGGATTCCTGGATGCTGGGCAGCTCGGCGAGGACGTCGCCGAATCGGTCGAGCCGGTCGCGCCAGAGCGCCTCGAGGACCTCGAGCTGCTCGCGGGCGTGGCGCACGGTCGTGACATCGGTGCTGACGCGGTGCTCACGGCCCTGCCGGCGCTTGACGACCAGCCCGGCCCGCTCGAGCACGGCCACATGCTTCTGCACCGCGGCGAAGGTCACCGGGTAGTGCCGGGCGAGGGCCGACACCGAGTGTTCGCGCGACGCCGTTCGCCGCAGGATGTCGCGGCGGGTGGAGTCGCCCAGCGCCGAGAACACGCGGTCTGCCAGCTCCTCGTCAACCTGACGTACAACCATAAGGTTGTACGTTAGCGACGGGATCCCTCGCACGCAAGCATCCCGATGGCACCATGCGGGGATGACGAGCCGGCGCTACGAGTACAAGGTCCTGGAGCTCCGCGAGAAGATGATCGGCGGCAAGATGTCGGGCGAGAAGCTGGAGCGGATCCTCAACGAGCACGCCGAGCAGGGGTGGCAGCTCAGGACCATCACCTCCGCTGACGTGAAGGGCCGCATCGGCCCTGGCGGCACTGAAGGGCTGCTCGTCACGTTCGAGCGGGCGGTCGGCTGATCCGACGCTCGCGAGCCCGCGGAGCTACGCGGTCGACGAGCCCGTCGGGCGGCCGAACAGCAGCGTGTCGAGGCCGCGCCGCAGGCCCGGCTCCTCGGCGACCCGGCGGATCGCGAGCAGGGTGCCGGCGACGTAGGGATCCGGCGTCTCGCCGGCGTCGTGCCGAACGACGAGCCGCTCGCCCGCGCCCCCGAAGACGATCTCGGTGCTCACCACGAAGCTCGGCAACCGGACCGAGTGCACCCGCGTCCCTTCGACGTCGGCGCCCCGCGCCTCCACCGGCCCGTGCAGTTCCTCGAGCGCGACGGCGGGCTCCGGACGCCGCACCCGGGCGATCATCTCGGCGAGCTCGCGGGCCGTCCCGCTCGGCACGTCGGGCTTGGCGTGCGAGGCGTAGTCGATCACCTCCCAGCGGTCGAGATGCTCGGCGGCCAGCATCGCGGCCCGCCCCAGCACGGCCGCCATCACCGAGAAGTTCCCCGCCGCCACCACGCCGACACCGTGCCTGCGCGAGAGCCGGTCGATCTCGTCGTAGTCCGCCGCGGTGAGACCACTGCTCCCGACGACGACGTGCACGCCGGCCTCGACCGCCGACCGCACGTTGCCCCCGACCGCCTCCGCGCTCGTGAAGTCGACGAGCACGTCGACCGGTGTGTCCGCCAGCGCGTCCGAGACGCTGCCGTGCACGGTTCCGTCGAGCGGCAGCCCGGTGACCTCGGCGAGACAGCGGCCGGCGGCGCGGCGCGCGACCCCGGCGACCAGCTGCAGGTCGTCGGCGTCCGCCAGCGCTGCGACGAGAGGCGGGGCCGTCCACCCCGTGATGCCGGCCAGGCAGACGCGAAGCATGCAGCCGACCGTACCCGGGTGGCTCTGCTCCACGGCCCTTCCCGAGGCTCGGAGATCTCGCGGGGCTCCGAGATCTCCCGAGGCGTCGAGATCAACGCCGACCTACACTGGGCGGGTGCGGATCGCCGTCCTCGGTCCGGTGCAGGCCGTGCGGGACGGCGCGGACCTCGACCTCGGGCCGCACAAGCAGCGGGCGCTGCTCGCCGGTCTCGTACTGCACGCCGGCCGGGTCGTCCCCGTCGAGACGCTGACCGACCTGCTCTGGGGCGACGCTCCGCCGGCCGCCGTCCAGGCCTCGCTGCACGGTTACGTCGCCGCGCTGCGGCGGGTCCTCGAACCCGGACGGGCCCCACGCTCCAGCGGCTCGCTGCTGGTGACCCGGGCTTCCGGTTACCTGCTGGACGTCCCGCCGGACGCCGTCGACGAGATCGTGTTCACCCGCCGGATCACGCAGGCTCACCGCCTGCTCGGTGGCGACGCCCTCGCCGTCGCAGCCGGCGTGGCGGCCACAGACCTGGAGGCGATCGACGAGCAGCTGGCCACGGCGCTGGCGCTGTGGCGGGGCCTGCCGTATGCCGAGCTCCCCGGCGCCCCGGACGCCGACGCCGAGCGGGCCCGGCTCGCCGAGCTGCGGTCGACCGCCGAGGTCGACCGAGGACGGATCGGGCTCGCGATGGGCCGACCCGCCGAAGTGGCGGCGGCCCTCACCCCGACCGCGCACGAGCAGCCACTGCGCGAGGACGTCTGGGCCCTGCTCGCGCTGGCCCTCGCCCGGGCGGGGCGACAGGCCGACAGCTTCGCCACCATGACGCGCAGCGGGCGTCCCGCTCGCCTGACCCGCCGTCTGCCTGATCGCCCCCGACGGCGGGACCGTCACGCTCGCGACGTCCGTCGCCCTGCCGCGCAAGGCGCTCAACATCCGGCGCGACCCTCGCGTGGCGCTCCTGTTCTCCGACTCCACAGGCACGGGCCGCGACGAGATGCTGCAGGTCCTCGTCCAGGGGACGGCGACCTGCCCGGAGGAGATCGTGACGTCCCCGGCGTGGCTCGAGGAGTACTGGCTGCGGCTGTGGGAGCGCCAGCCCGGCACGGTGGACGTCTCCAGCGCTCTGACGCGCCGCCTCCTGGACTTCTACTACTTCCGCCTCGTCATCACCGTCACGCCGCACGCGATCCGAACCCGGCGCCCGCTCGCGCGGACGCCCGGCGTCGCCATACCCACCTCCCCCGCTGTACCCGCTCCGCGCCGGGGCGACCGCGACGCGTGGGCGGAGGCGACCCGTCGGCTGGGCGGCTACCCGGACGCCGTGCTGGGCACGGCCGCGGACGGCGAACCCCCCGACCTGCGGCGCGTCCGCGTGACCGCCGATCCGGAGACGCGGCTGCTGCGCCTCTCCCCCGCCGACGGCGTGCCGGTGCCCGCGTCCCTGGCAGGACTGCGCGGCAGCCTGCTGTTCCACGGGCACGACGAACGCCTCTCGGCGCTGCGCCAGTTCGGCGTCCTGGGGACGCTCGTCCCGGACGCCGGCGGCGTCGCGCTGCGGCCCGAGCGGTTCGTGCCCGGAACCGCGCCCGAGTCGCCGGTGGGGATGGTCCGCACCGTGCTCCGCCTGCGCCGCACGACGAAGCGCTACCTGTCGGACCGGGGCCTCGACCGTCCCTCGGTCGACTGGGACGCCTTCGAGCGACTCACGACGACGCACTCCCCCCGTCCGTGAGCCCATCTGCGAGATCCGGCGGATGCAGCGCGAACGCGTCGTCTGCGGGGCGCGGCTCCGCCATCAGGCCGTTCGGCGTGAACCGCACCCGGCACATCAGCCGCCAGCCGGGTGCGGCGTCGCCGAGCAGCTCCCGGGGCACTGCGATCTCGACCTCCCGCCGGCCGTCGTCCCGGGGTTCGGCCCGTGCGACGGCCGGCCCGACCAGGTTCCGCAGGCCGGGGACCTCCTGCGTGTCGTCGACAGCGAGCACGACGACGTCCTGGCCGGCCAGCGTCGGGTGCGGGGAACGGGACACGACCGTCCCCGTCACCGTGGTCAGGTTCGGCGCCGCGGAGACCATTGGTGCTGCACCTCGCTGACGAGTTCGCGGGCCGCCCGTGCCGCTGCGGCGAGGCCCGCGTTGACGACGTCCCCGGGCTTGTCGCGGTAGCCCCGGTGCCCGCCCTGATGCCCGTCGTGGGAACCGCCGTGCGAATTCCCACCGACGCCCTGCGCTCCCTTGCGTACCGCCGAGAGGGCGTCCCCGCCGCGCGCGACCGCGTCCTCCACCGCTGCCAGCCGCGCCTCGAGAGAGGCGACCCGCTGCTCCAGGTCCCCCGTGTCCGGTGGAGCGCCCGCGGCGTGGACGCTCGCCGTCGCGGTGATCGTGCCGTCGGCGTCGGTGATGCCGGTGACCGAGACGAGCGAGTCCTGGCCGGAGTAGCCGGTGGACGCCGGGGTGGAGGCCGCGGTGAAGTCCTGGTTCCGCTCGTCCAGCCCGGGTACGGGTCACCCCCGTCACCACGATTGACGTTGTTCTCGAGGTCGCGCGACCCGTCCGCCTGCACCAGGCCGACGAGGTAGTGGTTCTCGTCCTCGTTCGTCTCCTTGCTCTCGTCCACGTGCCAGATCAGCAGTCCGGCCCCTGGCAGGTCGGCGTCGTAACCGGCCTGCTGGCGGTTCTCGAGCAGGAAGTACTCCTGCCCGACGGTGCCGTCGGTCCAGAGCCGGTGCACCTGCTTGCTGGTCTTGACGTCGGGAAGCTCCAGGGCGGTGTCGGAGCCGACCTGGACGACGTCCACCCAGCCCTGCTGCGCCTTGCACCAGGCGGACGGATGGGCGGGCGTGTCGCCGCCCCCGTTCCACGAGCCCCCGGCCATGAGGCACCAGTTCCCGATGCCCTCGGAGCTGTAGTCGATGTCGTACAGGTCGGGGAAGCCGAAGAGCAGGTGGCCGAGCTCGTGCGCCGCGACACCCAGCTTCGCGTTCTCGGGGATCGTCAGGTAGGCGTACACCTTCACGCCGCTGTCCGCGGTGTACTCCTCGGGAAGCACCCACTTGTGCGACCAGATGTCGCCGGGGTCCCCGGTCTCCTCGCCGCCCTCGCCGGCGTGCACGACGATGAACGCGTCGACGTAGCCGTTGCCGTCGTTGTCGTAGGGCTGGAAGTCGACGGACGGATCCGCGGCCTTGACCGCGTCCTGCGCCAGGATGTTCGCGCGCGGGTCGCCCGAGGGCTTGCCGATGCCGTAGTTGCCGTTCGCGTACCAGGCGAGGGTCTGCGGCATCGTGAACGGGCCGACGACCTGCCCGCTGATCGTCACGAGGCCGCCCGTCACGTCCTTGTAGTACTCCGTGACGCTCCCGGTGGGGACCTTCCCCGTCGAGAAGAACAGGTCCTCGAACCTCGAGGTGTCCACCTCGAACGCCTTGTCCGTGAAGTCGACCAGCACGACGATCACGCGCAGGTCCCCGCGCAGGGGGGTGCGGTCGAGGGCGGCGCGGCGGACGTCCCGGGCCGGCGTGCCGGGCCTGAAACTCGAGGGCGGCAGGATCGTTCCGTCGTTGAACCCCGGCAGCCGAGGGTCGCCGGCGAGGGTGAGAGGCAGCTCGCCGTCGACCCTGGAGCTGCCCAGCCGCTCGTTCATCCGGGCCCGCAGCTGCGGGCTGGGCGCGACGGCGCAGAGCTTGTCGACGGGGTGGGCGCTGGGCAGGTGGAACGGGTTCGCACGCGACATCGGGGACCCCCTGGTCGTGCGGGCCACGGCAGGGGTGCGGGCCCGTCCCGTCAATCCCTATGCCCCAGCGCCGAAGTGGGTCAAGAGGCCTCGTGATCTGGACAGCGGCTGCCGGCGCGCCCCGGCGACGACACCCGGCGCTCCCGGTGCGACGGGCCTACGATCCAACCGACACCTGCTCCGGGAGGTGCAGACGACCCGGCGATGTACCAGGTCAAGCGCCAACGCCCTGCGATGAAGACGACCGCGACGGCCCACCCCTAGGGGTGAAGTCGTATCGGTGGGCGGTCGGCCGTTGACCCGGCGCGGGCCCTGGCCTCAGGGTGGGAGCGGGGGCCGCGTCCGCTCTGTCACCGGGAGGTGAGGCTCGTGTTCGGTACGCCGCAGCCAGTTGTCTCTGGAGTGCCCTATCAGGTGCGCCGAGTCCGGGACCACGACGTCCTCGCTCTGGAGGACTTCCTGGGCGACACCACCTTCGTCCTCGATCTCGGCGGCGACGAGTACCGGGTGTGCGGGCCCGGATCGCGGACGGCGACGAGGTACGCGTCTACGAGAAGGACGAGCAGGGCGTCGGCAAGGACATCCGGGTCTGGACGGTGCGCCGCGGCGCCGGCGACGTCTACACCGCCGAGCACTGCGCGCACGTGCCGCACCCGACCGCGCCGACGGGATGACGGCGTGCCGGGCCCGCCGCGAATGTCGGTGGTGCGCGGCAGGCTGCAGTGCATGGACGAACGAACACGCCCTGACCCGCGCGCAGATCTCGGCCGGCGTCGATCACCTCGGCTGGCGGCTGGTCCTGGGCACGGTCCGGACGGCTGTCGCAGTTCGTGGTATCGCCGAGGCGGTCGCCGTGGCCCGAGTCGGCGGCGGATGTCGCCGGGCCGGCAGGGGACGGCGCCCTCGAGGTCTCGCTGGGCGGCGAGCGGGTCGGGCTCGCCGTCCAGACCCGGGCCCTGGACGCCGTCACCGTGCGCGACGTCGCCCTGGTGCGCGGGTTGACCGAGGCGTTGTCGGCGCGGGGCTGGCGAACCGCCCCCGACGCCCGCGTCCAGCTCGTCGAGATCGCCGTCGATGCCCTGGACATCCCTGCCGTACGCCCCTTCTGGCGGGCGATCCTTGCCTATGAGGACCAGCCCTGCACGGGCGCCGAGGGCGGGCTGCTCGACCCTGCACGGCGGGGTCCCGCGGTGTGGTTCCAGCAGATGGACGCTCCACGGCCGCAGCGCAACCGCATCCACCTCGACGTGAGCGTCCCCCATGACCACCTGCAGGTCGCCTGTCCGCGGCGCTTGCGGCCGGGGGACGGCTGCTGAGCGACGCGGCGGCTCCGGCCTTCTGGGTGCTGGCGGACGCCGAGGGCAACGAGGCATGTCTGACGACGTGGCAGGGCCGTGACCCACCTGCTCCACCCGATGCGACCGCCTGACGCCCGGTACCGGCCCCGCCCAGGGGCGGGGCCGGTACGGCGTCAGGTGCTCGGCGTCGGCGAGGTCGACGAGTCCGACGAGCCGGACGAGCCCGACGAGCCCGACGAGCCCGAGTTCGCTCGGGGCTGCGCCGGGTCGCCGAGCCCCATCCCGTCCTCGACCCGCACGAGGGCGAGGCTGTCGGAGAACTTCACCGTCACCCTCGTTCCGTCGCTCTTCGTCATGTGCACTTCGTAGGCCGCGTCGCCGGCGTCGGTCTCGATCCGGTCAACGGTGCCCCCGGGCACCGCCTTGAGCGCGGCAGCTCGCAGGGTGTCGGCTTTGCTGCCCGTCACGACGGTCTCGTCCGACCGGCCCTGACCGCCGCCACCGGGTCCCTGGCCGGCAGCGCCGTAGCCGGGGCCCGGCGCCGCGGTGCCGCTGGTTCCGGTGCCGCTCGTGCCGGGGGCATTCGTCGCTGCTGACGCTCCGACGGCTCCCGCGAGCACGCCGCCGGCGACAAGTCCGCCGGCGACCAGGGCGGCGGCGCGCACCCCGCGGGAGATGCGCTGAGCACGGGCGGGCCTCAGGCTGCCGACGTCCGAGGCCTCCCTGCTGTCCCAGGGGTCCCTGTTCTCCATGGGGTCTGTGCTGTCCGTGGCGTTCATCACGATCCTCCTCGTCCTGGTGGCCCTGGTGACCACCGACGAACGCCACGCTGACGACCGCGCCTGTGCGCTCGGCCGGGGCGATCTGTCAGGAGACTGTGGCTGGCTGTGACGACGGTCACTGCATTCGCGGAGGGTTCACAGGTGGGGCACAGGGAACGGTGACGGGAGGCAAAGGGGCGCCGCCGATCGTCGACGCATGACCACTTCCGTCGAAGCCCGCCCCGCGGTCGAGAGGTCGGTGAACCGCGCCCGCCTGCGGCGCCGTCGGCGTCCGAACGCCCCTGCGTGGTGCCGGGACGCGCTGGTCGCCTTCACCTGGGTGAGCATGCTCGTCGTCACCGCGCTGTGGGTGGCGGGAGGGGGCCTGCAGGATCTCGGGAGCCTCGCCTCGGGCATGATGAGCCTGGGGCGGCTCACCGGGCTCGTCGCATCGGACCTGTTGCTGATCCAGGTGCTCCTGATGGCACGCATCCCGATGATCGAGCGCTCCTACGGGCAGGACGAGGTCGCCCGGCGGCACCGCCTGGTCGGCTTCTGGTCCTTCAACCTCATGGTCGCCCACGTCGTGCTGATCACCCTGGGGTACGCCGGCCAGTACGGGAACAACCCGTTCGCGGAGCTGTGGGAGTTCGTCGTCGACTACCCCGGGATGCTCTTGGCCCTCGCGGGGACCCTTCTGCTTGTGCTCGTCGTCGTCACGAGCATTCGCAAGGCGCGCCGCAAGCTGCGCTACGAGTCCTGGCACCTGCTGCACCTGTACGCCTACCTCGGCGTCGGCCTCGCCCTGCCGCACCAGCTCTGGACCGGTCAGGAGTTCCTCTCCAGCCCTGTCGCCACGCTGTACTGGTGGTCGCTGTGGATCGCTGCCGCGGGCGCGATCCTGATCTGGCGGGTGGGTGTTCCCGTGTACCGCACGCTGGCCCATGACCTGCGGGTCACGCAGGTGGTCCGCGAAACCCCGGACGTCGTCAGCGTGTGGATGCGTGGCCGGAACCTGGACCGGCTGCCGGTCGCCGCCGGCCAGTTCTTCACGTGGCGCTTCCTCACCGGCCCCGGCTGGTTGCGCGGCCACCCGTACTCGCTGTCCGCGGCCCCTACGGGAAACACGCTGCGCATCACCGTGAAGGACCTCGGCGACGGCAGCCGCGCCCTCGCCTCGCTGCGCCCCGGCACGCGGGTCGCCGTCGAGGGACCGTACGGACGCATGCACTCCGGTGTACGGACACGCCGCAAGGTCACCATGCTCGCCGGGGGCATCGGCGTCACGCCGTTGCGTGCGCTCCTCGAGGAACTGCCACAGGGCCCTGGCGACGTCACCCTCGTGTACCGGGCGAGCAGGCCCGACGAGGTCGTGTTCCGCGACGAGCTGGACATGCTGGCAGCGCAGCGGGGGGCGCGCGTGTTCTACGCAATTGGTCCGCGCGTGGCTGGTCGCGACTCCTGGCTGCCGGCGCACGCGGCCCACCTCTCGGACGCCGATGCCTTGCGGCAGCTCGTGCCGGACGTGGCCGAACACGACGTGTACCTCTGCGGCGCCGACGCATGGATGGAGGCTGCCGGGCAGGCCGCGCTCGCCGCAGGCGTCCCGGCCGAGCGCATCCACCTCGAGCGCTTCACCTGGTAGTCCGACCCGTCCCCTCGACCCACGCTCCCGCCTCACCCGAAGGAGAATCTCCTCATGCGACGCGTTGTCGTCGGAGCCATGGGCACCGTCAGCGGCCTCGTGCTGCTCTTCAGCTACCACACCAGCCTCGGCGGCGGGACGGCCCTTGCCGGCGGAACCACGGCCGGCGGAACCACGGCCGGCGGGACGACCGGGGCCGGGTCGGACGGCTCGACGAGCACGCCCTCGCCCACGCAGTCGTCGTCAGGCTCGAGCTCCTCGTCGGGCTCCTCCGACGACTCGGGCTCCTCCGACGACTCAGGCTCGGCCGCGTCGAAGCCCTCGGCCAAGAGTCGCTCCACGAGCAGCTCGAGCACGAAGCCGTCAGGCAGTTCGGGGACGTACACCGGCCAGTCGGTCGACACCCGGTGGGGACCCGTCCAGGTCCAGATCACGGTGAAGAACGGCAAGATCACGGCAGCGCAGGCCGTCGTGTTCCCGCAGGAGAACCCGCGCGACCAGGAGATCAACTCCTACGCCGTCCCGCAGCTCAACAGCGAGGCCGTGCAGGCCCAGAGCGGCAACATCGACGCCGTCTCCGGCGCCACGGTGACGAGCGGGGGGTACATCCAGTCCCTGCAGTCCGCGGTCGACCAGGCGCACCTGTCGTGAGCACGGAGCCCACCGCGGTCCCGGCGCCCGTCGGCGAGCTCCCCCCGCTCGAGCCCCTCCCGCTCGAGCAGCCGCGCCGGGCCTTCGTCGACCAGGTCATGGGCCTGCCCGTGAGCGTCCATGTCCGCGGGCCAGGGGCGCGCGGCTCGGAGGTCGAGGCAGCGGTCGGAGGGCTGTTCCACGCCCTGCGCGCCGACGACGCCCTGTTCAGCACCTGGAAGGCGGACAGCGAGGTGAGCCGGATCCGGCGCGGGGAGCTGCTCCTCGCGGACGCCGACCCGCGCGTGCGCCATGTCGCCGCGCTCTGCGAGGAGGCAGCCCGGCGGACGAGCGGCTCCTTCGACGCGTGGCTTCCCGGCGCCGACGGCGTCCGGGTCTTCGACCCGACCGGGCTGGTGAAGGGCTGGGCCGTCGAAGAGGCGACGCGGGGTCTCGTCACGCGGCTTGCCGAGCTCGGCGGCCACGACGTGCTGGTGTCCGCCGGCGGCGACGTCCTGGTGCACTGCGAGCGTACTGACACCCCCGATTGGCGGGTGGCGATCGAGGATCCGCGCGACCGCAGCAAGACCTTGCTGACCGTTCCGCTGCGCCGTGGCGCCGTTGCGACGTCCGGAACCGCAGCCCGGGGCGAACACATCCTTGATCCCGCGACTGGCTCCCCGCCGACGGGCCTGCTCTCCGCGACGGTCATCGGCCCCGAGCTCACCTGGGCCGACGTCTACGCAACGGCGGCCTTCGTGCGCGGAGCGGAGGCGCTCTCCTGGCTTTCGGGTCTGGCCGGGCACGCAGCAGTGGTCGTCACTACGGGCGGAGTGGTCCGCACCACCACGCCCTGACGTCGGAGCGCATCACCGTTCTAGGCTGCCGGGATGTACCTGCAGCACGTCGAGGTGGCCGTCCTGGACGGGCAGCAGGCGCCCTTCGAGGCTGCCCTGTGCGAGGTGCGGCAGCGGGTGTTCATGTCGCCGGGTTTTCGCGGCTTCCGGGTGGCGCAGGACGTGGAGCGCCCGGCGACATACCTGGTGGAGGTCCGGTGGGAGACCCTGGACGAGTTGGCCGAGTTCGCGGACTCCGGCCGGTTCGAGCGGTGCTGGGCGCCGGTCGAGCCGTTCCTGGCCCGGCCGCTGCGACTGGGCCACTTCTCGGAGCGGCCAGGGCTCGCCTTCCAGGGTCCGGGCGTGCTCACCGACCCGGCCTGGCTGTCCGGGTGACGCACCCGCCGCCGACTCCAACCGTGGGACGGAGCCATGAGCCGGCGTCAGCGGAAGCTGGGCTCGGACGATCCGAGCCGGGACGGCGTCCCGGCCCAGCTCAGCCGTCGGCCGTCCAGTGCGCCGGGCGCGACCACGCGCGTCACGCGACCGAGGGGCGAGGCGACCACTTCGACCTGGCCGGGAGGGGGCGCAGAGAGCGCCTCGTCCTGCCGTCCGAGGCCGTCGAGCCACTGGCCGGTCCGTGCGAGCACGACGCCGACGTGCCGGCCCTGGCCGTCGTCCCGGCGCAGGGTCAGCGCATGCAGGACGCCGGCCGCCAGCAGCCAGCCACTCGCATGGTCGAGCGCTTGGGCGGGCAGCGGGACGGGAGCGAGGGCACGCGCACGGCGCATTCCCTCAGCCGACATCCCGTTCACCGTCTGGACGAGGCTGTCGAAGCCGCGCCGTCCCGCCCAGGGGCCCGTCTCGCCGTACGCCGACAGGTCGGCCACGACAAGCTGCGGGTTGACCTGCGCGAGCCGCTCCGGCGTCCAGCCGAGCCGGGCTAGCGCCCCCGGCCTCAACCCGCAGACGAGCACGTCCGCGGCGGCCACGAGCGACTCGACGCGGCTGTCGCGCAGGTCGAGCCGCGCGCACCGCTTGCCGGCGGATGTGTCCGCCACCAGCGCAGGCACCTCCTCGAAGCCGGGCGCGTCGAGACGCAGCACGTCTCCGGCCGCGACGGCTGCCAGGACCTTCGTCGCGGTGGGCCCCGCGATCACGCGGGTGAGGTCGAGCACCCGCAGCCTGTCTCCCGCGTGGGCGTGCAGGCGAGAACGCGTCGGGCGCAGCGGCGTTGAACCTGTGGTCACCTCGACGAGGGGACGCAGAGCGATCGCCGCAGCTTGTGGGTGCGCCCGCCACTCCCCCCGGGTGCGCAGCGCTGCCGCGGCGGCACCCGCAGCAAGAACCGCCTCCTCGACGTCCACGGCGGCGCGCCCCGCGACGGCCGCGCCGACGGTGGCACTGTCGGCGTCCGGAGGAAGGCCGAGCGCTCGCAGGGTCGCCGCCCGATGTGCGGGGTAATTGGTGTGCAGGCGGACCCAGCCGTCGGCGGCTGGATAGTCGCCCGCGAGGGGATCCCAAAAGGCCGGCGCCGCTCCGTCGACCAACAGGCGGCGCTCGGCGAGGAAGACCCCGGCCGCGTCCCCGACGTCGAGCGCTGCCGTTCGCGCACCGAGCCATCGCCCGGCTGCGAGCAGCGCGCATCCCACCGCGGCGACGGCGGCGTCCACGACCCGGAAGGCGCCCGGCAGAGCGGCCGCTCCGGCGAGTGCGAGGGGCGGCACCGCCTCACCGGTCAGGTCTCGCCAGGCCGCCTCGAGCACCGGCCCGGCGCTCTCGGCGTCAGTCACCCTGCCAGTCAACCGGCTACCGGGCCGCGGGTGAACGGCGACCGCACCCTCGGCCCCTTCCCCGTGCTCGCGTTCGCCGTGTTGCTCGTCGCCGCGACCGCGGTCTTCGTGGTGCGGAGCATCCTGCGACGGCGCGACCTCGGTACGCCCGCCGAGCGAGCCACCTTCACGACACTCCACACGGCCACGACACTCCACACGGCCTCGCCGGCCGCGCCGCAGTTGCGCGAGGGCATCAGGCCGAGAGCGGCAGGTCCTCGACGGCATCCGCAGGGTGCAACAGGATCTCGGCGAGCGCCGTGCGCGCCCGCGGTGCCCGCTCGCGCTCGGCAAGCGGCTCGGGCAGGGCTGCGTCCGGGTCGTGCCTGCCGACGGCGACGACGACCAGCGGAGTCACCGACGAGGGGAAGTCGAAGACGCGTGCCGCGGCGGCCTTGTCGAAGCCGCCCATCTGGTGCACGAGCAGGCCCGCGGCCTGGGCTTGCACCGTCAGGTGTGCGACGGACTGGCCGACGTCGTACACGGCCCAGGGCAGGTGCCGGCCGGAGCTGTCGGCGTCCGCGGCAGCCACGAGCAGCAGCGCCGATGCATGGGCGGCCCATGCCTGGTTCCCGGGGTTCAGGGCGGAGGCGAGTGCGTCGAAGGCAGCCTCCCCGCGCCGGGCCACGCCGAACCGCCAGGGCTGGCTGTTGTTCGCGCTCGGGGCCCAGCGGGCCGCGTCCAGCAGGCTCCTCAGCGTCGCGTCGTCCAGCCGGTGGCCCTCGTCGAAGGCCCGAGAGCTGCGGCGGTCGGCGAGCAGGGGGTGCAGGGCGTGCGAACGGTCGGTCGTAGAAGTCACGACTGCGCCAACGGAGTTGAATCATCAACTATTTCGCTGGCAGAGCCGACGTGGCGAGGCTCACGCGCCCCGCTGCAGCATGCCCAGCACCACCGCGAGGCCCAGCACCGACCGCGGCTCGAACGGGCCGCGCCACAGCCCGCCGTGGTTCGCGCCCTGCCAGAACAGCTCCAGCGGGTGCGACAAGACCGTGCCGGGTCGCGCCGCTGCCGCCTCGTACCGCAGATCGTGCACCAGCAGCGCCGCCATCAGGGTGTTGGCCGTCGACGGGTCGAAGACCTCGACGCCGAAGCGGTGCGCCCCCGCGTACGCCGCTGCGAGCACGCGGTTGCGCAGCACTGACCGGGTGCGGGTCGGTGGCGCGACGTTGAGGCTGACAAGCCGGCCGGCGGCGCGGGCATCCAGCGCCCGCCAGCGCTGCACCCGCTTCGCGAGTGCGTAGTTGGGGCCCTGTTGCGGCACGAGCGAGTCGTTCACGGCACCGGGACCGGCGTCCCCGGCCACCAGGGCCTCGGGCGGGTAGTTCGGCCGGAACAGCCGTCCCGCCGACCCGGGCCGGGCCAGCCGTCGCGCAAGCGTGCGCCCCTCGTAGCGGCGCCGGCTGTCCGCCACCACCTCCGGCGGCACGGCGAAGGCGTCGGTCGGCGTGGCGAGGAACGCGAGCGAGACGTCGTCGCGCGCGGCCAGGAGCGCACTCGTCAGGACGTCCACCGCCACTGCGGCCCGAACGTGCGCCGCGCCGTCCGCGTAGAGGTAGTTCCCCAGCGTGAACGGTCCCTCGATCGAGGCCAGCCAGGAGAGCAGCTCCGGCGTCCGGGCGACGACGTCGACGCCGGCCGCGGCGGCGAGCCGGTCGTCCTGCTCGTCCGCCGGCAGCTGGACCGTCACCGGGAGCGAGAGCCGCCCCGAGGACGCCCGGGCCACGTCGATCAGGCGGCTCCAGACCTGCGGACCATCCGGTCGAGAGGGCAGGTCGACGGCGACGACGTGCGCGCCCCACTGCAGCAGCGACACCAGTGGCCCCATCTGGGCGCCCGCCCCGAGCACGACGACGGTGACGTCGCGCAGATCGAGCCAGCCGGGGTGAGCCATCACGGCACGGAGCGCGGCGGCGAACGACGGCTCGGCCGTGCCGGCAGCCAGCCAGCGGTCGAGCTGGCTGTCGAGCTCGCCGGCGACGAGCCGACCGCCGCGGTAAGGCACGGAGAGGACGTCGGGGCCGGGCGCGCGGGTGCCCGTGATCGTCACCGTGTGCAGCGCGGTGTGCAGCTCCGTGCGCTGACCCGCGTGCTGACCCGTCGGCAGCGTCGTCCGCCCGGAATGCGCTGCACTGGACGACGCAGCGAGGTCGCCGACCGACGACAGCGGGAAGTCCTCGCCGCCCCGGCGGAAGCGGAAGCGCTCGTGCACCGCTGCCAGGCCTGCGGCACTGATCGCCGTGGCCGCGCCCTCGCGGAGCAGGGCCAGGCGAGTCATCTCGCGGAAGTGCCGCACGTAGCCGGTGCGCCAGTTCGCCGTCGCGAGCACCTCCTCGGCGAGCGCGGGCGCGACCACGCGGACGGCGTCCGCCGCCACGGCCCGGCCGGTCGCGGACGTCGAGCGCACCCCGCCCTCCCCCGCCGGGAAGACGACCCCGGCGTCGGGCGGCGGGTCGGGCGCAGGGTCTGACGCGGGGTCTGACGGGGTGCGGGACGACCGGACCATCGCGCTCTCGTGCCCCCTCGACGTGCCGGTGTGCACGTAACCGGTGGGCACGGAGCCGGCCGCCCCGGCGGCCGTTCCGCTCCCACGTGATGGCACACAGTAGGGCCCGGAGGGCGCGTTAGTAACGGCGGCGGCGATGACGTGACGATGACAAGACTGCGAGGTGCCCCCTCTCCCCTCCCGTGACCGAGAGTGACCACGCGCGCTCCCGCATTGCCTCTTCCTGCCGCCCGCCGCACCGGACGACCGCTCGGCGGCGCCAGGCGCCAGGTCCTGTCGCCGGGACGCCGCACACAACTAGCCTCGGCACTGACGCCGCCGTCCCACCCGAGGGCCGCCCTCGTGGCGACGCACGCACAGCTCCGGACGCGAGAGAGAGGCCGCGGATGTCGAACGACACGCTCGAGAACCTGCTCCGCGAGGAGCGGCGCTTCCCGCCGACTCCCGAATTCGCGGCTCAGGCCGTGGCGAAGGGCGACCTCTACGACGAGGCGGCGGCCGACCGGCTGGCCTTCTGGGACCGGCAGGCCCGCGCGCTCACCTGGGCGACACCGTGGGCCCAGACGCTCGACTGGAGCGATGCCCCCTTCGCGAAATGGTTCATCGGCGGGACCCTCAACGTCTCGTACAACTGCGTCGATCGGCACGTCGAGGCGGGGCACGGCGACCGCGTGGCCATCCATTTCGAGGGGGAGCCCGGCGACACGCGTACCGTCACGTACGCCGATCTGCAGCGCGAGGTCAGCCGGGCGGCGAACGCGCTGACCGCCCTGGGCGTGGGCAAGGGCGACCGGGTCGCGATCTACCTGCCGATGATCCCCGAGGCCGCGATCGCGATGCTCGCGTGCGCCCGTATCGGCGCGCCGCACTCCGTCGTCTTCGGCGGCTTCTCCTCGGAGGCCCTGCGCAGCCGGATCGAGGACGCCGAGGCGAAGGTCGTCATCACGGCGGACGGCGGCTATCGACGGGGCGCGCCCGCCGCGCTGAAGCCGGCTGTCGACGAGGCGGTGGGCAAGTCGCCCAGCGTGCAGAAGGTGCTCGTCGTCCGCCGCACCGGGCAGGACGTCGAGTGGGACGAGACCCGCGACGTGTGGTGGCACGAGGCGCTCGAGGGGGCGTCGGACCAGCACTCCTGCGAGGCCTTCGACGCCGAGCACCCGCTCTTCATCCTCTACACCTCGGGGACCACCGGGAAGCCCAAGGGCATCCTGCACACCAGCGGCGGCTACTTGACCCAGTGCGCGTACACACACCGGAACGTCTTCGACCTGCACCCCGAGACGGATGTCTATTGGTGCACGGCGGACGTCGGGTGGGTGACCGGCCACAGCTACGTCGTCTACGGGCCGTTGGCCAACGGCGCAACGCAGGTCATGTACGAGGGCACCCCCGACACCCCGCACAAGGGTCGCTGGTGGGAACTCGTTCAGAAGTACGGGGTGACGATCCTCTACACCGCCCCGACCGCGATCCGGACCTTCATGAAGTGGGGGGACGAGACGCCCGGGCAGTTCGACCTGTCGTCGCTGCGGGTGCTGGGAAGCGTCGGCGAACCGATCAACCCGGAGGCGTGGATCTGGTACCGCCACGTCATCGGCGGCGACCGGACGCCGGTGGTCGACACCTGGTGGCAGACGGAGACCGGCGGCATCATGATCAGCCCCCTGCCGGGCGTGACGGCGGCCAAGCCGGGCTCGGCGCAGACACCGCTGCCCGGGATCGCCGCCGAGGTGGTGGACGACGAGGGCAAGGTCGTCCCGAACGGCGGGGGCGGTTACCTGGTGCTCACCGAGCCGTGGCCGTCGATGCTCCGGGGCATCTGGGGCGACCCGCAGCGCTACAGGGAGACGTACTGGTCACGCTTCCGCGACCAGTACTTCGCCGGTGACGGCGCCAAGAAGGACGACGACGGTGACCTGTGGCTGCTGGGCCGGGTCGACGACGTCATGAACGTCTCCGGTCACCGCCTGTCGACGACGGAGATCGAGTCTGCTCTGGTGTCCCACCCCAAGGTCGCGGAGGCCGCCGTCGTGGGCGCCACCGATGACACGACCGGTCAGGCTGTCGTCGCGTTCGTGATCCTGCGTGGCAGCGTGGACGCCGCCACAGGGCAGGGCCAGGAGATCGTGCAGGAGCTGCGCAACCACGTGGCGAAGGAGATCGGCCCGATCGCCAAGCCGCGCTCGATCCTCGTCGTGCCGGAACTGCCGAAGACCCGGTCCGGGAAGATCATGCGCCGGCTGCTGCGCGACGTCGCCGAGAATCGCGAGGTCGGTGACCAGACCACGCTCGCCGACTCGACCGTCATGGACCTCATCAAGACGGGCATGGCGAAGCCGGCGGCCAGCGAGGACTGACAGGGCTCCCGACGACGACCCCGGGAACGGCCCCGGCGCGGCTGCGCGCGAGGTTCCAGCCGTACCAGGGGTCGTCGTCCGGCACCGGCGCGCGCGGGGACGGTTCGGATCAGATCCGGCCAGAGCTTGCGGCGCAGCGCCTTCACGTGACTGTCGACGGTTCGCGTCGCTGCCGCCGGCGCGAGCGCCGCGGCGGCCGCGGACGGCCATCGCAGTGCGTCGACCAGCAGGGTCGCGCGGTCCACGACCTGCCCGGGCCGGCGCGCGATCGCCCACAGCAGGTCGAATTCGGTACGGGTCAGCTGGACCTCGGCGCCGCCCGCGGTGACGGCGGCAGACCTCGAGCCCGTCGAGACCGGGAAGCCCCAGGTCGAGCACGACGACGTCGTACCGGGTGCCGGCAGCCACCGCCGCGTCGACCGCGGCCACCGCGGCGGGCCCGTCGTGCAGCACCTCCGCGTTGTGGCCGTGGCCGCGCAGACGCCTGACGACGGCGTCCGCGATGACCCGATCGTCCTCGACGACGAGGATCCGGGCGGGGGCGCCGGGGACCGGGCCTGGGACCGAATGGCGGCCACGGTAAGTGCGGACCGGGGCCGAACGGACCGGTTCGATGTGGAGATCCGGTGGAGGCCGAACCACCCGTGCGACGCGCCCACCGATGCTAGGGTCGTTGACTTCTTGACAGATCGGTTCGTCGAAACGATTGCGCCATCCGGTGGTCCCCGTGGACCATCCGTATATGGGTGATTCCGTAGGGTCCGCAAGGGACGGTGCAGCTCAGCGCCGCCCCTGGCTGCCCCGTGGGACGCCCCCCGACCGTTGTCGGAGGCCGCCATGTTGACGGGGGTGCTGCGGCAGGCCCGCCGCAAGGCGGCCGTGACCGCCTTTCTCGAGGCCGGCTGGGCCATCGCTCCCGGCGCGTGGTGGGACCAGCGGCTGGAGCAGTACCACTGCCGGCGCGTCGGCTGCCTCACCACCGGCACCATCCACGCGGCCGACGGAATGACCCCGCGGACGGATCCGAGCGCCTGGGCGGACGACCCGGCCACCATCCTGCTCATCACCGGCTACGGCATCGACGTCGTCGAACTCCCGCTGGGCACGACGCCTCCCGAAGCGATCTTCTCCCGGACGACACTGCCGGGCCCGGTCGCCCTGTGGGCCTCCGCGCGGCCCCGGCTGCTGCTGTTCGCCAGCACGACGGGGGGGAGCACGGTCCCCGACCGGCTGCCCGGCGGGCTGCCCGAGGGAGCCCTGCTGCACAGCACCGGTTCCTACGTCCCCCTCCCGCCGTCCCGGGTGCGCACCGGCGACGTCGTGTGGATGCGGCCGCCGCAGGCGCTCGACTGGCACCTGCCCGAACTGGGCCAGGTCCTGGACGTCCTGGGACGCCGGCTGGGCGGCGACACGACGGAGCCGGCAGGACCAGCGCCGGAGCTCGCCGACCAGACCGCGCAGACCGACCAGACCGCGCAGACCGCACAGGCCGCGCAGACCGCACAGGCCGCGCAGACCGCACAGGCCGCGCAGACCGCACAGGCCGCGCAGACCGAGCAGACCGAGCAGACCGCGCGACTCGCCCATCGCCGCCGCGCCTCGATCCGCGCGGCAGCAGCCCGCAAGGCCTGACCACCGGCGTCCTCTCACCCTGGGCCGGCCTGGCCCGGCCTCACCCACATGCGGCGCGCCGCCGTCCCAGGGTCTGCCGGGCGGCCTGCACCGCCCGTACCCCGTAGGCTCGGCGCCGGTCGGGGATCATTGTTACCTCCGCGCCGCCCCCGCCGGGGCGTCCGCGGGCCGGGAAGCGGGTGGAAGGAGCACGCATGGCGGAGGAGCGCACGCTCGGGCAGCTCGTCGCGCAGGCGTCGGACGACCTGTCGGGGATCGTCCGGGCCGAGATCGCGCTCGCGAAGGCCGAGCTCCGCACGGACGTCAAGAACGCTGCGGTCGGCGGCGGAATGTTCGGGGCGGCCGGCTACCTCGGGCTGCTCGCGACGGTCACCCTCGTCATCGCCGCGGCCTACGGCCTCGTCGCCGCCGGCCTGTCGGCGTGGCTGGCGTTCCTGATCGTCACCGTCGTGCTGCTCCTGATCGCGGGCCTCCTGGCCCTCATCGGGCGCTCCCGGCGTGCGCAAGCTGGCGCCGCCCGAGCGGACCATCCGCAACGCCCAGGCCACCATCGCCGCCATCAAGCCCGGTTCCCACGAGCAGTGACGGTCGACGCCGCCGAGATCCTCGTCGAGGGTCCCTGGCGGCACAGGTTCGTGGCCGCGAACGGGGCCCGTTTCCACGTCGCGGAGGCCGGCGAGGGACCGCTCGTGCTACTCCTTCACGGCTTTCCCGAGTTCTGGTGGGCATGGCGCCACCAGCTGCCCGCCCTGGCCGACGCGGGGTGGCACGCCGTCGCGATGGACCTGCGGGGCTACGGCGCGCTCGGACAAGCCCCCGCGCGGCTACGACACCCCGACGCTCGCCGCGGATGTCGCCGGCGTCGTCCGTGCCCTCGGCGCACAGCGGGCGGTGATCGCCGGACACGACTGGGGCGGCTGGATCGCCTGGTCGATGCCCGGGCTGCAGCCTCGGGTGACGCACGCCGTCGCGGCCCTCGGCATGGCCCACCCGCTGACCCTGCGGGCGTCCCTGGCCGCGCGCCGGCAGCGGCGGGCCATCGGCCGGCTGCTCGCCTTCCAGGCGCCCGTGACGCCGGAGCGCAGGTTCGGCGACAAACAGGGCGTGGTCGACGTCCTGCGCGCCTGGGCGGGGCCCGGCTGGCCGGACCCCGACAGCGAGTGGCGGTATACCCGCGCCATGCAGGTGCCCTTCGTGGCGCACACGTCCATGGAGTACTACCGCTGGGCGGTGCGGTCGTTGTGGCGCAGCGACGGACGCCGCTTCGCGGCGGCCATCCGGGACCCGGTGACGGTTCCCGTCCTCCAGGTGCACGGTGGCCTTGACCCCTGGGTGCTCCCGGAGACGGCGGCGTCCTCCGGCGCCCGGGTGGAGGCCCCGTTCCGGTTCGAACTGCTGCCCGCGGCAGGTCACTACCTGCAGGAGGAGGCTCCCGTCCAGATCACCGAGATCCTGCTGGACTGGCTCGCCTCGGTGAGGCCCCCCGACTGAGCACAGCACCGGCGCCGACAGCGTGCGCGGTCACCCCTCGGCGCAGCCGCCGGTGGACACCTGGGCCGACGCCACCGTCCCGGCCTCGATGTCCGAGGTCACCTCGCCGAGCGTGAGCGCGTACCCGGTGTGGGGGTCGTCGAGCGACCGCGCGAACACGACCCCGGCGAGCTTGCCGTCCGAGGAGAGCAGCGGGCCGCCGGAGTTGCCCGGCTCGACCGTGGCGTAGAGCGAGTACACCTCGCGGTCGACCCCCGGGCCGCCGTAGATGTCCTCGCCGACCGCGGAGATGACGTTGCGGACCCGGGCGGCCCCGGCCTCGAAGCCGCCGTTGCGGGGAAAGCCCGCGACGAGGGCGTCCGCGGCCTTCGGCAGGTTGTCGGCGGCCAGCGTGAGCGGACGCGCGCGCAGGCCCTCCACGTCGAGCACCGCGATGTCGCGCTTGGCGTCGAACAGTACGACCCGGGCCGGCAGCTTCGGGCCGACCCCGCCCAGCTGGACGGTCGGATGGTCGACGCCCGCGACCACGTGGGCGTTGGTGACGACCCGGCGTGCGGCGATGACGGCGCCGCTGCCTTCCTGACCCTGCCGGCAGGCCGGGGCGTCTCCGACGATCTTGACGATGCTCTGGGCTGCCCTGTTGATGACGTCCGCGGACACCGCTCTGGGGTTGGGCACCGCGACCGGGGCGATCTGCTCGGGCGCGACGCCCTCGAAGACGCGCGGGAAGTCGCTGTCCGCGACGGCGTGGCGGAAGTTCTCGGCGAGGGAGTCGAGGTCCTGCGGCATGAGCCGGTCGACGGTGGTGAGCAGCCGGGACGACGACACCGCGCGGTTCACGTCCGGGGCCGGGCTGGCCCGCAGCGCACCGCCGACGAACCACAGCACGAGGACGACGGCAGCCATGCCCGCGAACATCCCGAGCAGCTGGTCGGCGACCTGGGCGGAGCGGAGGGTGAGGTTCTGCCGCAGCCGCGCGCCGAGGAGCGCGCCGCCGAGCTGCCCGAGCCACGCGAACAGCAGTACGCAGACGAGCACGATGAACGACCGCTGGATGCCCTGCTGCAGCCCCGCGGCCATCGGCGGCACGATCGTCATCGCCAGCAGCGCGCCGACGAGGAAGCCGCCCAGGGACAGCGCGCCGACGGCGAGTCCCTGCCGGTACCCGGAGACAGCGTACGAGGCGACGACCACCAGCAGGATGATGTCGATCACGAGACGTCCCCCGCGATCGGCTCCTGGACGAGGGTGTCCTCGAGCCGCGCCTCCGACAGCTGCGCCTCCGACACCTGCACCGGCGCCGGGATCGGCTCGAGCCGGTCGCGGTTCCACGGTCGCTCCCAGCCCGCGAGCGCGAGCACCCGGTCGAGGATCCCGGCGGTGAACCCCCAGACGAAGAGGCCCTGCACCCCGAAGCCGGCTCCGACGTACCCGCTGGGGTGAGTCACGAGGAAGCGGTTGGCGGGGTCGACGAGCTCGGCCACCGGCACCCGCACGGCTCGCGCGACCTCGGCGCGGTCGACGGCGTCCACGGGTGACGGCCGCCGCCACCAGGCCAGCACGGGGGTCACGGCGAAGTCGCTCACCGGGAGATAGAGGTCGGGCATCGTCGACCACGACCACGACCCCGCCGGCGTCGAGGCCCGTCTCCTCCTGGGCCTCGCGCACGGCGGCCGCGCCGGGGCCGGCGTCCGAGGACTCGATCCGCCCGCCTGGGAAGGCGACCTGACCGGAGTGCGCGCGCAGGCCCACCGCACGCTCGGTGAGCAGGACGTCGGGGCCTGCGGGACCCTCGCCGAACAGCAGGAGCACGGCGGAGCGCCGGTGGTGGCCGGGGGGCGGGACGAAAGCGCTGATGTCCTCCGCGCGCGCCGTGCGGGCGACATGGAGCAGGGGCCGGAACCAGCCGGGCAGATCCGGCGAGTCGGGAAATCCAGGGAGCTCGGCGCGGGCGCTCACGGGACGCTTCCGGCGGTGGCACCAGGGAGCGAGATGATCTCGGGCTCCGCGCGGGCCGGGCCCTTGACGAGCTTGGCCGCCCGCACCGGGTCCGTCTCCCCGATGCCGTACGACGGGCAGAGCGCCGCCACCGGACAGGCGCCGCACGCCGGCCGCCTGGCGAAGCAGGTGCGGCGCCCGTGGAAGATCACGCGGTGCGAGAGCATGGTCCAGTCGCGCTTCTCGAAGAGCCTCGCCACGTCCGCCTCGACGACCACGGGATCTTCGCTGCCCGTCCAGCCGAAGCGCCGGGACAGCCGGCCGAAATGCGTGTCGACAGTGATCCCGGGGATGCCGAAGGCGTTCCCCAGCACGACGTTGGCCGTCTTGCGCCCGACGCCGGGCAGCGTGACGAGCTGCTCGAGCCGGTGCGGTACGTCACCTGCGAACCCCTCGACCAGCGCGGCCCCGAGCTTCACGAGAGTGTCCGCCTTCACCCGGAAGAATCCCGTCGGCTGGATCAGCTGCTCCAGCTCGGCGCGGTCGGCCCGGGCGTAGTCGGCCGCCGTCCGGTACCGGGCGAAGAGGGCGGGCGTCACCTGGTTGACCCGGACGTCCGTGGTCTGCGCGGACAGGACGGTCGCGACGAGCAGCTCCAGCGGCGTCGTGAAGTCGAGCTCACAGTGCGCGTCGGGGTACCGCTCGGCCAGCAGCCGATGGATGCGACGGGCGCGCCGGGTGAGTGCGAGGGGCGTCTCCAGCAGTCCGGGAGTAGGCCCGCGACCAGGCTCGACCACCTGCACAGCCTACGTGCCGCGGGTGACGTTCCTGCGCCTAAGGGGTGGTGGCCTCCCGTCCGCGCTCAAGCGGACCGGGCGCGTCGGCCGACCGCTCTCTTGTCGGCGCAGGACGCGCCGGTTGCACGGCGCGGATGGATCGGCGCACATGGAGGAGCGGCATGCCTGTGACGACGGGGCGCAGCCCGCGCGGGAGCTCCCGCGAGGTGGCGCTGCGGCGGGACGAGGCCCGGCGTGACCAGCTCGCCCTCCTGCTGGAGCTCCGCGAGGTAGAGCACTGGCGCCGCCTCGTGGCCGCGCGTCTGGATCTCGCCGTCGCCGCGGTGACCGGTGTCGACGAGCCCGCAGTCCGCACGCTGCCCGCCGCGCCGGTCCCCCCGTTCGGGCTTCGTGAGCTGCTCGGCCTGGCCTCGCCGGTGTCGAACGGGGACGACGTGGCGCTGCTGCTGCGGCTGCGCGAGGTGCAGCGCGAACTCGACGTGTACGCGGCCGCCCTGCGTGCCCAGGTCCGCTCGGCCACCGAGGAGCTGGTGAGCCGGCTGGACGATCGGCGTCCGGAGAGCGAGCCGCAGGCGGAGCGCGAGACCCTGGCACCCGTCCTGCCCATGCAGCGCGGTCGCCGGCCGCGTCGGGGGCCGGACGAAGCGGCGTGAGCCCGCGGAGTCGCTGAGCTGCTGATGCGCTGACCTGAGCGCCGGAGCCTCCGTCTGCCGGATCGGGGCCGAGTGCGGCAGACTGACCGATCAGCGCCGTCGGCGCGGCGTCGTGCTCCCCGGAGCCGTGCTCGTGTGGTCGAACGTGTGGTCGAACGTGTGGTCAGGCGTGTGGTCGGACCCGTGGTCAGACCTGGGGTCAGAAGGAGGACCGGTGGACGACGACGTCGTGCGCCAGGCACCGCTGTTCGCCGCGCTGGACGAGGAGGCCGCCGAGGCGCTGCGCTCGACGATGACTCGCGTCGAGGTGCCCCGCGGGGACGCGATCTTCCACGAGGGCGACCGTGGGGACCGGCTCTACGTCATCGTCGAAGGCAAGATCAAGCTGGGCCGCGCGTCCGGGGACGGGCGCGAGAACCTGCTGGCCGTCCTCGGCCCCGGCGAGATGTTCGGCGAGCTGTCGCTGTTCGACCCCGGTCCCCGCAACGCGACCGGGACCGCCGTCGCCGACACCGTGCTCCTCGGGGTCGGCACGGACGACCTCGACCAGTGGCTGCACGGCCGCCCCGATGTGGCCCGGCACCTGCTGCGTGCCCTCGCCCGCCGGTTGCGGCGCACCAACGAGGCGCTCGCCGACCTGGTGTTCTCGGACGTGCCGGGCCGCGTCGCCAAGGCGCTCCTGGATCTGTCGGAACGCTTCGGCCGCCCCACGGACGACGGACTGCGCGTGGCGCACGACCTGACCCAGGAGGAGCTCGCCCAGCTCGTCGGCGCCTCCCGCGAGACCGTGAACAAGGCCCTCGCCGACTTCGCCTCCCGAGGCTGGCTTCGCCTCGAGGCCCGCGCCGTCGTCCTGCTGGACATCGACCGCCTCCGCAAGCGCGCCCGCTAGCCCCCACCCCCTCCCGACGATCAAGGAAAAGTTAGGGATCAAGGAAAAGTTGGGGATCACTCCACGCCCAGGTACTCCAGCTGCGCCCGGACGCTGAGCTCGGCCGCCGGCCAGACCTCCCGCGGCACGTCCGCGTAGACGACCTCGACGACCTGCCGGGTCGTCCGCGCCCCCGCCGCCACCGCCGCCCGCACCTGCTCGAGCCGCTCCGCCCGGTGGCGCAGATAGCCGCGGACGACGACGAGCGGGTCGGCCACAGCCGGTCCGTGCCCGGGCAGCAGGTCCGTCAGACCGCGCACGGCGACGAGCTCCTCGAGGCGCCGCAGGGAGTCCAGGTAGTCGGCGAGGCGCCCGTCCGGGTGGGCCACCACGGTCGTGCCACGGCCCAGCACCGTGTCGCCGGTCAGCAGCCCCCCGCTGTCGGGCAGCACGAAGGACAGCGAGTCGCCCGTGTGCCCGGGCGTCGCCACCACCTCGATGGCGAGCCCGTCCAGCTCGACGACGTCCCCGCCGGCCAGGCCCTCCTCCCCCAGCCGGTGCGCAGGGTCCAGCGCCCGCACGGGGACGCCGAGCCGGCCTGCGAGGGCCCGGGCCGACTCGCTGTGGTCCAGATGCCCGTGGGTGAGCAGCACGAGCGCGATGGTCGCGTCGCGCTCCTGCGCCGCACGGACGACGGCCGCGAGGTGCCCCTCGTCCTCCGGCCCCGGGTCGACGACGAGCGCCCGCCGGGCCCCCGGCGCCGAGAGCACCCACGTGTTGGTGCCGTCGAGCGTCATGGGCCCGGGGTTGGGCGCCAGCACACAGCGGGCGGCGGGCGTCACCGCGCCCCCGGCCCAGCCCGTCCCGCTCACGGGGCCGCACGTCCGGGTGGGGCCCCGCCGCCGCGTCCGTCGAGGTCGATCCGCAGCACCAGCCCGCCGGCGCCGCGCTCCACCCAGGGCGAGACCGGCCGGACGGTCCGTGCAGCGGCCAGCAGCTCGTCCACGTCCCTCGCGGCCGCGAGCTCCTCCAGGCACACCTGAGTGGGCGGCAGCATCGGCAGCTCGCCCGCCGCGCGCCGATCGAGGGCGTCGGCGGGGTGCAGCCAGTCCGCCAGCTCCCCCTCACCGCCGAGGTCGCGGGCCTCCTGCCCGTCGGGCAGCCGCGCCAGATAGAACGACGTGTCGAACCGGCGGCGCTCGAACTCCGGCGTGACCCAGCGCGCCCACGGGCGCAGCGCCGACGCGGCCGCGACCAGACCCGCCTGCGTGAGCACGCCGGTCAGCGTGAATCGCCCCTCGGCCAGGCCGGTGCGCCGGTCCTCCCAGGCAGGCGACGCGAGCTCGCCGGCGTCCGGGGGCCGGCCGGACGCGTCGTGGGCGAGCAGGACCCCGCACTCCTCGAAGGTCTCCCGGACGGCGGCGGCGAGAACGGGCGCGGCGGTCTCCTCGACCGACGCATCCCAGGGCAGGGCGGGGTCGGAGTCGGCGGCGTCCACGGACCCGCCGGGGAAGACCAGCATGCCGGGCGCGAACGCCATCCGCGGGACCCGCCGGAACGCGAAGACCTGCAGGCCTGACGCCCCGTCCCGGAGCAGCATCACAGTCGCCGCCCGGCGCACGAGCGGGGGCTCGTGCAGCGGCTGCCCGTCCGCGTCCACCAGCTCGGCCAGGCGCCCGGTCAGGGTGAACTCCCGCAGCACGGCCCCAGCCTGGCACGCCACCTGCGATTACCGGGCGTTCGTGCACCGTGCATGGGCCCCCAGGCACTAATGTTCCGCCCGGGCCGCCGGGTCAGCAGGACGGGCGGACCACGCGGCCGCTCCAGGCCGCACCACACGGGGACAGTATTCGATGACGAACGGGGACCCCCTCACGCTCGCCGAGCTGGCGGATGCGGTGGGCATGACGGCCCGGAACGTGCGGGCGTACCAGACGCGCGGGCTGCTGCAGCCGCCGCGGCGATCCGGGCGAAGCTCGGTGTACGGGGACGAGCACGTCCGCCGCCTGATGCAGGTGCAGCAGGCGCGCGCTCGCGGTGCGTCGCTGACACTGCTGCGGACCCTCATCCGGGAGGGCCGCGAGCTCGAGGGCGTGTGGGACGACGACCGTCAGGCCGGCGACACGGTGGTCGTGGACCTCACCGCCAGCGCTCACACGGCCGACTGCCTCGCCCGCCGCGAGGTGCCTCTCGCTCCCCTGCTCGCCCGGCTGACGGACGAGTCCGGGGACGCTGCCCACGACCTCGCGGCGTCCGTCCGGGCACTGGTCGATGCGGGCGTCTTCGCCGGCGACGACGGCGAGGTGCGGGTGCCCGGCTCGTTCGCCTGCGCGGCGTCGGCCCTGGCCGACCAGGGGCAGCTCGCCACGGCGGCCGCA
This sequence comes from uncultured Actinomycetota bacterium, assembly GCA_963786765.1. Taxonomy (GTDB): domain Bacteria; phylum Actinomycetota; class Actinomycetes; order Actinomycetales; family Kineosporiaceae; genus DATKNA01. The sequence continues at coordinate 230,810 of CAWBAJ010000008.1, forward strand.
GTGCGGCTGGCTGCCGCCGTGACCGACGCCGCACGGTCGATCGCGGTGCTGGTGGCCTCCACCGCGCGCACGGTCGACGCCGAGGGACGCCGGGCCGCGGCCACCCGCCTGGGCGAGCTCGCGGCCGCGGTGGTCGGCCAGCTGGCCGGCCGCGAGGTGCTGGCGGGCGACGAACGGGACTGACTGTGCTGTCCGACTAGCGCAGGGCGGCCACGACCTCGACCTCGACCGGCGCCCCGAGCGGCAGCGCCGCCACCCCGACGGCGCTGCGGGCGTGCCGCCCCGCCTCGCCGAACACCTGCCCGAGCAGCTCGCTGGCGCCGTTGACCACAGCGGGCTGGCCCGTGAAGCCGGGTGCGCTGGCCACGAACCCCACGACCTTCACGATGCGCCGGACGTCGTCCAGGTCGGCGACGGAGCCGATCGCGGCGAGCGCGTTGAGCGCGCAGAGCCGGGCGAGCTGGGCGGCGTCCTGCGCGGGCACCAGGCCCTCGCCGTCACCGACGACGCCGGTGGCGGGTAGCGCGCCGTCGACGAACGGCAGCTGGCCCGAGGTCCACACCAGTCCTGCGTCGACGACCGCGGGCACGTAGGCGGCGACAGGCGCGGCGACCGCGGGCAGGGTCAGCCCGAGCTCGGCGAGCCGGTCGGCGACGCGGCTCACGGCTTCGGCCGCTTCAGGTAGGCGACCAGCCCGCCGCCCTGAGGGCCGGGCACGACCTGCACGAGCTCCCAGCCGTCCTCGCCCCACTGGTCGAGGATCTGCTTGGTCGAGTGCACGATGAGCGGCACCGTGACGTACTCCCACTGCTGCGGCATGTCGCGAAGCGTAGTGGCGCGGCGAAGGGTCGTGGACACGGCGACAGCGGGCAGGGTTCGGCAGCGCTGCTTAGGCTTTGCACGTGGCAGAACCGGGAGACCGCCCCTACGACCCCGCGCGGACCCGTCTTCACGTCGTCAGTGGCAAGGGTGGCACCGGCAAGACCACGGTTGCCGCCGCGCTGGCGCTGGCGCTCGCGGCCGGCGGGCGCCGCACCCTGCTCTGTGAGGTCGAGGGCCGGCAGGGCATCGCGCAGCTCTTCGACGTCCCGCAGCTGCCGTACCAGGAGCGGAAGATCGCGGTCGGGCAGGACGGCGGCGAGGTCTTCGCCCTGGCGGTCGAGCCCAAGGCGGCGCTGATGGAGTACCTCGAGCTCTTCTACCGGATGGGCCGCGCGGGGAAGGTGCTCGAGCGCATGGGCGCCGTGGACTTCGCCACGACGGTCGCGCCAGGGCTTCGCGACGTCCTGCTGACGGGCAAGGTCTACGAGGCTTCCCGGCGCCGGACGCCGACGGGCCCGGTGTACGACGCGATCGTGCTGGACGCCCCGCCGACAGGTCGCGTCACGCGCTTCCTCAACGTCAACGAGGAGGTCGCGGGGCTGGCGAAGGTCGGGCCGGTCCGCAACCAGGCCGGTTCGATCATGTCGCTGCTGCGCGGGCAGCAGACCGCGGTCCACCTGGTGACCGTGCTGGAGGAGATGCCCGTCCAAGAGACCCAGGACGCCGCCGCCGAGCTGCGAGCGGCCGGCCTGCCGCTCGGCTGCGTGCTGGTCAACATGGTGCGAGAACCCGTCCTGGCGCCGGCGGAGCTGGAGCTGGCCGCGGCGGGCCGGCTCGACCGCGCGTCGGTCGTGGCCGGGCTGCAGGCGGCCGGCCTGGCGGGGCGCGGCAGCTCGACGGTTCGGGAGGCCTGGCTCGACCGGCTCGCCGACGGCCTGCTCGTCGAGGGCGCCGACCATGCCCAGCGGGTCGGGCTCGAGCGGGAGCAGCGCCAGGACCTGGCGGCGCTCGGTCGCCCGACCGCGGAGCTGCCGGCCATGCCCGGCGGCATCGACCTCGGCGCGCTGTACGACCTCTCCGAGGTGCTCACCGAGCAGCGGGTGGTGGTGGCATGACCCCGCCGGCTCCCGGGGCGGCACCGCGCCAGCCCCCGCCGCTGGACGTCGACGGCCTGCTCGACGACCCTGGCACCCGGGTGATCGTCTGCTGTGGCGCGGGCGGCGTCGGCAAGACCACCACGGCGGCCGCCCTGGGGCTGCGGGCGGCCGAGCGGGGCCGCCGGGTCGTGGTGCTGACCATCGATCCCGCCCGCCGGCTCGCCCAGTCCATGGGCCTGGACGAGCTCGACAACACCCCGCGCCCGGTCCGCGACGTCGACGGGACGGGTGGCGGTCGGCTCGACGCGATGATGCTCGACATGAAGCGGACCTTCGACGAGGTCATCGAGCAGCACGCCACGCCCGACAAGGCCGCTCAGATCTTCGAGAACCCCTTCTACCAGGCCTTGTCGAGCTCCTTCGCCGGGACGCAGGAGTACATGGCGATGGAGAAGCTGGGGCAGCTGCGCAGCGCGAGCTTCGAGGCGGACGGCGGGCCAGACGGGGCCGGCCGCTGGGACCTCATCGTGGTGGACACTCCACCCAGCCGCTCGGCCCTGGACTTCCTCGACGCGCCCGCCCGGCTCGGGTCGTTCCTCGACGGGCGCTTGATCCGGATCCTGTCTGCTCCCGCAAAGGCGGGCGGGCGCGCGTACCTGCGGGTCGTGTCCGTGGCGGTCGGCAGCGCCACCGGCGTTCTGACGAAGCTGCTCGGCGCCCAGATCCTCAAGGACGTCCAGGCATTCGTCGCCGCGCTCGACACGGTCTTCGGCGGGTTCCGCGAGCGCGCCACCCGCACGTACGAGCTGCTGCAAGCACCGGGCACCGCCTTCGTCGTCGTCGCGGCCCCGGAACGCGACGCCCTGCGTGAGGCTTCGTACTTCGTCGAGCGGCTCGCCGTCGAGTCGATGCCGCTCGCCGGGCTCGTGCTCAACCGGGTCCACACCTCCGCCGCGGAGGAGTTGTCCGCGGCCCGCGCACTGACGGCCGCGGAGGACCTGGAGGAGTCCGGCGGGTCCGCGCTCGTCTCGGGTCTCCTGCGGGTCCATGCGGACCTGATGGTCCGGCGGGACCGGGAGCGCGCGCTGGCCGGCCGGTTCACGTCCGCGTTCCCGCGGGTGCCGGTGGTCGAGGTACCGGTGCGGGCACAGGACGTGCACGATCTCGAGGGCCTGCGCGAGATCGGCGCCGGGCTCGCGAAGAGCTGATCCCTCGGCTGATCCCGCAGCCGGCCCTCAGCCGGCCCTACGGGAGGAGTCGGCCGAGTCCTCGGCCATCTCCAGGACGCGCTCGTGCTCGGCGCGCGCGGTCTCGAGCAGCCGCTGCCAGGAGACGACGTTCGGCCGGCGTCGGAGCAGGGCGCGGCGCTCACGCTCGGTCATCCCGCCCCAGACGCCGAACTCGATGCGGTTGTCGAGCGCATCGGCGAGGCACTCGGTGCGCACCGGGCAGGACATGCAGACCGTCTTGACCCGGTTCTGGGCAGCTCCCTGGACGAACAGGGTGTCCGGGTCCGCGGTGCGGCACGCGCCACGGGACGCCCAGTCGTAGGCGTTGCTCATGATGAGAAGTCCTCCTGTAGCCCCCGCGTCCATCGGCGTGCTCCGCCGGCGGCGGAACCCGTATGACGAACTTAGAGTCACGGGGCGCACACCTGATACGGGCCGGACGGATGATTCGGGGGGCCACGAAAGGGTGAGTTACAGCACCGACAGTAACTATCGTCACTCTGCGAGATCGAACGGGGCGAGAAGAGCCTGCCGGTTCGCCCCATCCTAGGGTCACGCGCCGTGACGCAAGCCCCTCTCGGCCCACGCTTCCTCGGCTCGCCGCGACGGAGCGGTCCGCCGCCGGCACGTACTCTTGTCCCCCATGAGGAGCACGTCGGTGGCAGTCGGCCGGGTCCTCGGCCTGCTCAGCCTCTTCCTGGTCGTGAGCGTCGTGGCCGGGGCCCTGGTCGCAGGGCTGCTCGTACCAGGAGTCGCGGCAGCCGGCGGCGCTACCCGCGGCAGCATCGACTGGTTCAACAGCATCACGACCAACCTGCCGGACACGCGCCTGCAGCAGACGTCGCAGTTACTGTCCTCGGACGGCCAGGTGATCGCCCGGTTCAGCGACGAGAACCGCACCGAGGCGCCTCTTAGCAAGATCAGCAAGAACATGCAGAACGCGATCATCGCCATCGAGGACGCCCGGTTCCGCGACCACGGCGGGGTGGACCCGGTCGGCCTGCTGCGCGCGTTCGCCAGCAACGAGTTCGGCAGCGGCGCGGAGGTGCAGGGGGCGTCCACGCTGACCCAGCAGTACATCAAGAACCTGTTCCTCGAGCAGGCCGTCGCCAAGGGCGACAAGCAGGCGCAGCTGCAGGCCGTGGCCCGCGACCCCAAGCGCAAGCTGCTCGAGGTCCGCGCAGCGATCGACCTGGAGAAGGTCCTCACCAAGGACCAGATCCTCGAGCGCTACCTCAACATCGCCTACTTCGGCAATGGCGCCTACGGCGTCCAGGCTGCGGCTGAGCGCTACTTCAGCGTGTCGGCGGCCAAGCTCACGATCCCCCAGGCCGCGCTGCTCGCGGGGATGGTGCAGTCACCGACCTTGTACAACCCGCTGTCCACCAAGGCCCGGCAGCGGGCGGCCCTCACCCGGCGCAACGCGGTCCTCGACCGCATGCACGAGCTCGGGTACATGTCGGGCCGGCGCTGGAAGTCCTTCAGAGCGGGCAAGATCGCCCTGCACCCACGGACGCAGCAGACCGGGTGCATCGTCGCCACGCACAGCCTCGCGTACTTCTGCGAGTACGTGCGCGCGATGATCGCGAACGGGTCGGACGAGTTCCAGTCGCTCGGGGCCACCCAGAAGGACCGGCTGAACGCCCTCAACCGGGGTGGCCTGAAGATCTACACCACGATCGACCTCAACGTTCAGGACGCGGCAGTCAAAGCGGTCACCTCACACGTGCCGATCGGCGACAAGAGCAAGGCCGCGTCGGCCGCCGTCACGGTCGAGCCCGGCACCGGCAAGGTGCTCGCGATGACGCAGAACAAGAAGTACAGCCCCAAGGAGAACGACCCCTCCAGCACGACGATCAACTACTCGGTGGACACCCGGTACAACGGCTCCTCAGGCATGCAGACGGGGTCGACGTTCAAGGCGTTCACGCTGGCGGCCTATCTCAAGGACGGCAACGGGCTGCACGACACCGTGGACGCGTCGATCGAAGACCGGCCGTTCTCCGAGTTCAGGACCTGCGACGGCCGGGCCGGCACCACACAGCGGTACTCGTTCAAGAACTCCGAGACCAACGTCAGGAAGAGGATCAGCGTCCTCGACGCCACCGCGGAGTCGGTCAACACGGCCTTCGTCGCCATGGAGACGAAGATCTCGCTGTGCGACATCGCGAAGACCGCCGGGGGCATCGGCGTCCACCTGGCTTCGAAGATCGACGACTGCGGCAAGAAGGCCTCCGCGGATGTGCCCGACTGCCACCCGTCGTTGACCCTCGGGCCGTTCAGCATCTCGCCGCTGACGATGGCCGAGGCCTATGCCACCTTCGCCGCCGAAGGCACCTACTGCCCCGCCTGGCCCTTGCAGAAGATCCTCGGGCCCGATGGCAAGGAGCAGTCCTTGAACAAGCCGAAGTGCGATGACAACGCCCTTCCCCAGGACGTCGCCCACGGTGTCACCTACGCGCTCAAGCGCGTTCTCAAGCCGGGTGGCACGGCCGGCCACGTGTGGAGCGGCACCAACAACATCGCCGGCAAGACCGGGACGACGGATGCGTCGAAGGACACCTGGTTCGTCGGTTACACGCGGCAGCGGGCGACTGCGGTCTGGGTCGGGGACACGGTCGAGTTGTGGCAGCGGACCCACAACGGCCGAATCCGGGACCGGAGCTCACTCAACGGCCGCAGGATCGGCGGCCACCAGTACGGCACCGTCTTCGGGGCGGTCATCGCCGCGCCGATCTGGGCCGACATCATGCACACAGCGATCAAGGGCACGGACACCAGCGGCTGGGACGACCCGCCGTCGAGCATGCTGGGCGGTCAAGGGGTGTCGGTCCCGGACGTCCGTGGACGTTCCATCGCAGCGGCGACGGCCATCCTGACGGGCGCCGGCTTCCAGGTCCAGATCGGCGGCGCGGTCGACAGCCCCTACCCGCTGGGCAGCGTCGGGAGCAGCTCACCCAGCGGCGGTGACACGACGACCGCCGGCGACACTGTGACCATCTATCCGAGCACCGGCAACGGAGGCCCCACGAATGCGGGGCAGCCGCAGCCGCAGCCCCAGCCGCAGCCGAAACCGCGGAAGAGGCCGAGGCCGAAGCCGGGACGCGGTGGCCACGGGGGACCCCCTCCCCACGCCTGACGTGCCCCATGCGAGGGCAGGACGAAGGGCTGTCAGAACGAAGGGCTGTCAGAACGAAGGGCTGTCAGGACGAGAGCTGGCGGCGAACCTCCGTCGCCACCCGGGAGCCGTCGGCGCGGCGGGCCACCCGAGGCTGGACGATCTTCATCACGCGCCCCATGGCAGCCGGGCCTGCGGCACCGGAGGCGGACACCTCGGCGACCGCCTCCGCGACGACGCCCGTGAGCTCCTCGTCGGACAACTGCTGCGGCAGGTAGCCCTCGAGCACCGCCAGCTCGGCGTTCTCGCGCTCGGCTCGGTCGGGACGGCCGGCCTCGGTGTACGCCGTGGCAGCCTCGCGCCGCTTCTTGGCCTCGCGCCCGAGCACGCCCTCGACCTCGTCTTCCGACAGCGTCCGCGCGCTGGTTCCCGCGACCTCGGCAGAGCTGATCGCCGTGAGGGCCATCCGGATGGTGGCGGACCGCACCTCGTCGCGCCTCCGGATCGCGTCGGTGAGGTCGGATCGGAGCCGGGTCTTGAGATCGCTGTCGGGCATGCCGTCATCCTCGCATCGCCCCTCGCCGCACCGCCTGGACCTCTCCCGCCCGGGGTGAGAGCCGGATCCGGGAAGGCCGCGCACGATCAGGACGCCGGCGTCCCGAGGGGCAGCCCGGGGGGGCAGTTGCTCGGCGCGGGCGTCGCAGATGGCGGCGAGATCGTCTGGGGGGCACCGCGAGCGACACTCAAGGCGAGTCGCAGGTTCGGCCCCGTCACCGGTTCGGTTCCGCTCCAGGAGACGGTGAGCATCACGTCGGCGGGCCAGCTCCGGACTCCCTGGGCGCCGGCGGGGATCGTCGTGATGCCCTCGACGGACGCCGTCCGGCCCGGCTGGCAGACCGCCCAGAGCAGGCGGACTCCACGCCGGGTCAGCTCGCGCGCCCCGTTCACCAACGCCTGTTGCGGAGCGAGTCCGGCGGGCAGGGCCGCGCTGACGGTGTCCCTGGCGTCCGTCGTCGTGCTGCCCGTCACCGTGAGCCGCTCGGGCGGACCGAGACCCGGGAGCAAGGGGCGCGGCCATGACGGCCGAGGACTCCATGTCGTGGATCTTGGAGCGCTCCAGCTCCGGGTCGGACCCAGGATCTCCCGAACGGGCGCACCCGGCGACCAGCAGCAGCGGGAGGACGGCTCCTCCCGCTGCCGCCACGGCCCTCAGGGGCAGGCGGGTGCGGGACGTCACGAAGGGCCAGCCGGCCGCACCGACGCAATCCTGCTCATCAATTGACGAAGGTACTCGGGAAGAGGTTGGCGACCGTCTGGTGACCGACGGGCTTGGGGTGGAAGGACCCCGACCCGGGGATGTCGCGGTTGCCCGTGATCCCTCCGGGCGAGCCCGAGGACCCGGTGGACGAGTAGTTGATGGTCGCGTTGATCCACTCGGTTCCGAGGGTGCAGGCTTCGTGCGTGTCGTAGGTGCCCGCGATGCCGAGGAACCCGACGCCCTTCGCCGCCGCCGCATTGCTGATGGTCGTGTTGAGCGAGTCCGCGGTCGACCGCATCCACGGGACAGTCGTCGGGTCGATGAGGTCACACCCTAGCCCGCTGAAGATGTCGGGAATCGGACCCTTGGCGATCACCCGGGGGTAGCCGACGACCTCGATGGCGGCGTTGGGCGCCAGCGTGTGGATCCTGGCGTAAACGGTTTGGAGCGGCGTGCCGAGATCCTGGATGACCTTCGGCTCGTGAACCACCAGCGGCTCGGGGTCACCGCTCAGGACGTAGCTCGAGGACGCGCACTGGTGGAGCTTCGTCTCCATCAGGCACGCCTTGATGATCGCGCCGAACCGCGCGTCGTTCCCCCCGATCCCGATCGTGACGCGCGTGGTGTTCTCGTCGAGCCACCCCTGGGCCAACTGTGGGACCTCGCCCCACTCGGCTTCGTTGCCCGAGACGTTGCCCGTGACGGCACCGCTGCACGCGATGAAGTGGAACTCGGTGTTCGAGGTCGTACGGATGCTCGTGGCGTTGCGCATGCGGGAGAAGAGGAGTGGGGGGTACGACTGCGACGACCGGTGGCAGGCGTCGCGGTGGGTCGTCTGGCCGCCGTTGTCCGAGTTCGCGTAGTACGGCTCGTCCCCCTCGCCGGCCTGGTAGGAGTCACCGAGCGCGACGTAGCTCACGAGCGGCTTCGTGGCGGTCGTGAAGGCGATCGCGTCCCAGGCGATGTCGATGGCCCCGTCGGCGTAGTCGCTGAAGGTGACATTGGACAGCGAGACGCTCGCCCCGGAGCCGAACTGGAAGATCCCCAGGTCCACCCACGCATTCCGGTTCCACCGCTGGTTGACGACCCGGTGGTAGTTCTTCAGTCCCGTGTTGATCTTGTAGTCGGCTTGGAACGTGGTCGCACCGTTGCTCGGGATGTGCACCCAGAGGTGCCGCCAGCCCGTGACGGAAGTGGGCGGTGTCCAGGTTCCTGTCACCTGCATCGCGCCCCGGAGTGACGAGACCGTGTGCGCGAAGAAGACGTGGCCGAGATACCCGACGCCCACCTGGTGGGTGTCGACCTCGGCCACCGGACGGAGGGCGCCATCGACCGCGTAGGACAGGCTGAACGACCCGCTCGCCGTCGTGGTCGGGCAACCCGCCAGATTCGTGGCGGACGACGAGAGGTCGTCCACACCACTGCGCCCGATGGCAGGGACGTAGTACCCGGCATGCCGACCACCGATGAGGCGGAAGGACTGCACGCGGGCGGGTACGGGTCAGCCGGGTTGGCCGGCTCGGGTGCGCCGGCGGTATAGGCGGACGCGTTCTCACCGGTGAGATTGCTGGTGACCCAGCTCGCCGCCGAGTGCCACCAGCACGTGGTCCGGTCCGAGGACAGGCAGTACCCCGTAGAGGTGCTCTTGGGGTCGCACTTGTCGGCGGCCGAGGGTGACGCGCTGCGGCAGGAGCCAGGTTGCCCCGGTGCGGGCGTCGACGACGGCCGCCATGGCACCGCGCAGCCGCAAGTCCTGCCGGTTGACGAATGTCGACGGGGCGAAGGCCACGGCGATGAAGCGGCCGTCGCCGGTCGTGCAGTGGAACTCCGTCCACGACGGTGCGTCCCACCCGGCGACACGGAGGGTCGTGAGCAGGCGCCAGCCGCCGGAGCTGGAGGAGTCCGCCCGCAGTACCCCGACCCCGTCCGTTCCGGCGAGGGCCGTGACCGCCACGTCCCCCCGGGCGAGCGGGATCGCGGCCGCCTTCTTCGGGCCGGAAACGGAGCCGGCCGGCGACACGACCGGGGACACGGCTGGGCTCTTCTGGACGGCGGGCGCCGGGTGGTCGAGCCCGGCCACCCCCGTCGGCAAGAGCACCGCACCATGGCCCAGCCCACGCCGAGACGTCGGACTACCTGCACGAGATCACCCCTGTGATCGGTGGACGGCAGCACCTCGGGGGGCAGCCGGGTCAGCAGCGCCAGAGGCGACAGGACGGCAAGGTTGGACGCACCACGAGGGAGCCGCGAGGCGACACTCGGCCACCACCTGGTGGGTCGGCCGGCGAAGACCTATGACTGCCGCCAGGGGCAGACGTCTTCACGCGAACCAGGGATCGGCGGCGTCCCTAGCAGTTCGTGTAGGGATTTGACCACAGGGTCATGTACCGGACCAACTTGTAGTCCCCGGTGATCTCTACGAGCATGACGGAACAGAACGGCGTACTGGACTGCGTGTACGAGGAGTAGTTCACCGCCTTGTTGAGGGTGCAAGCCTTACCTGGGAACCCATAGCCACCACCGTAGGTGTCCCGTTCGATGTAGACGCAATAACCGTCGGTCTTCGTGTCCATGTCCTGGCCGTAGACGTGCGTAGCCTTCAGCTTTCCGCTCACCAGGGTGTAGTCCACGCACACCCACGCCTTCCCCCAGGACGCCGACGTCCAGTCGCGGCAGGTCGACGCCTGCGCGGGCTTCGGCATCACCGTGCTCATCACGGCCAGCAGGAGCGTGAGGAGGGCGACGGCCAGGAAGCGGCGACGCATACCGGAAAGGGTCGTGTCGCTGGCCTCCCGTGGTCCAGAACATGAGCCTCCCTGGTCCCCCCCGGCAGGCCCCCATCAGTGTCGATCGTGGGGCGAAAGTAGCGGCCGTCCCTTCCGGTCAACAGCCGCATTTGAACGCGTGCTACGGAGCCGCGAGGCGCGTCCGTCAGCCGTTCTGAGACCATGCCAGCGTGCATCCGGTCCCGCGCGCCCTCGCCGCGATCGCCGCGACCGCCGCGGGGGGTCTCGGCTACGCGGCACTCGAGGCGCAGGCGTTCACGCTGCGCCGGTTCACACTGCCCGTCCTGCCCGCGGGCACCCCGTCGCTGCGCGTCCTGCACGTGAGCGACCTGCACCTGGTGCCGAGGCAACGCCGCAAGGCCGGGTGGCTGCGTGGGCTGGCACGGCTCGAACCGGACCTCGTCGTGAGCACGGGCGACAACCTCGCTGCGGCGGACGCCGTCCCCGCCGTGCTCGAAGCCTACGGTGACCTGCTGCGACGTCCCGGCGTGTTCGTGCTCGGGTCGAACGACTACTGGGGACCGCGGCCGAAGAACCCCGCCCGGTACCTGCTGCCCCAGCGCGGCGGGGGGCAGATCGTCGGCGTCCGGCTCCCGACCCGGGAACTCGTCGCAGGCTTCCGCGAGGCAGGCTGGCGGGATCTGACGAATCGGCGGGACGTCCTCGATGTGGCCGGCGTCCGGCTGGCCTTCGTGGGGGTCGACGACCCGCACATGGGCTGGGACCGCTACCCGGCGCCAGGCGACCCGGACCCCGCGGCCGCCACAGCGCTCACGATCGGGGTCACTCACGCCCCCTACCGGCGGGTGCTCGATGCGATGACCTGGGAGGGCGCGGGGGTCCTCCTCGCCGGCCACACCCACGGCGGCCAGCTGTGCCTTCCCGGCGTCGGCGCGCTCGTCACCAACTGCGACCTGCCGCGCCGGCAGGCCCGGGGGATGTCCGTGTGGCGGGCCGCGAACCGCCCGGACGCCGACGGGTCCGGGGTTCCCGGCTCAGTGCCCCTGCACGTCAGTGCCGGGCTCGGGACGTCCCCGTACACGCCCGTACGCTTCGCCTGCCGCCCAGAGGCCAGTCTCCTGACGCTGACAGCGTCATGAGCTGAGGGACCGGCCGCCGAGCGCGCGGCCGGTCCCTCAGCTCGTTCGATGCGCGGCTGCCTCCTCAGAGGTCTAGGGGCCGCAGCACCCGGTTGATCGCGTGCGCGATCTGCCGGTTGCCCTTGTTGATGTCAGTGGCGACGACACGGGGGTTGCGTGCGTTCGGGTCCTTGTCCTGCAGGAAGATCCCGCAGTGGGTGACGTGGACCTTGACGGTCAGGCCGGCAGCCGTCGGCAGGACTGCGCCGTTCGCCCTCTTGACGACCTTCGCGGGGATCGTGACCCCCGGAACGACGTGGTAGAGCAGGACCTTCTCCACGGTGGGGATGCCGAGTCCCGCGACGGCCTTGAACACGTCCGCCTCGCGACGCAGGGTCTTGCCGGTCAGGTCACGCACGAGGAGCCTGAACGCGCGGTCGTTCGGGATGAACGCGGTGACCCGGACCTTGCCGTTCGCGAGCACGCCCACAGGCGAGTCCGGCTTCGCCGCGAGGACCGCTTTCACCGCGGCGGTGAGGATGTCGAAGTCCTTGCTGTTCCGGTCGAAGCCGTTCTTGTCCGCGGTGAGGACCGCGACGAGGGACCGCGTCCCGGCGTGGTGGCGGTGGTGATGCGTGCTTGCGGCAGGGGCGGCGCCGAGCGCCGCGGCGGGCGGTGGCGGCGGGGGCGGCAGGAGCGGCCGTGGCAGCGGGGGCGGCGACACCGAGGGCCAGGGCGGCGCCGGCGGCGGCACCGGCGACGCGGCGGGACATGCGCATGTATCTGATCCTTCGCTCGCTGGGGCCCGGGACTCCGGGCGTTGACACCCCCTCTTCCGGCGGGCCCGCAGGTTCGGATGCACCGGTTCGTCGTCCGTCCACTCGCACGGGCAGGCCCGTCGCTCCGTCATGGTCCGTCCGTTATCGACAGATTTGTCCCTGACAAGTCATGACTGAATCTTGTGACACGGCCTGTCGCGAGACGCGGGAGGGAGGGCAGAATGCAGAAGGGAGGAGGGCGGCGGCGGGAGAAGGTGGGGTGGATCTGTTGGGCCGAGCGCCATGAGGGCGTCCGACGGGCGAGCCGACGACGACACCGTGCGGCAGAGTTCTCGAGCTCGCCCGGTCGTTCCTCGGGATGGAGGTCGCCTGGGTCTCCCAGCTGCACGGCGACCAGCAGGTGTTCACCCACGTCGACGGCGCCGAACCCGCCCGGCTACCCCATCCCGGACTGGTCCGGAACGCTGCGGGCTCGTACTGCCTGCAGGTGCTCGAGGGCCGCCTCCCCCGCGTGGTCCCCGACACCGCCATCGACCCGGTGGCACGTGATCTGCCCGCCACCCGGGAGTTCGCGATCGGCGCCTACGTGGGCATCCCGGTCCGCGGTACGGACGGCGGCCCTCAAGGCGATGCTCTGCTGCGCGAGCAGCACCCCGCAGCCCCATCTGAAGGACGTCGACCTGCGCCTGCTGGAGATGCTCGCGGGCATCCTCGCCGAGCTCGACGTCTCAGACGCGAAGGCCGACGCGCTCGAGTCGGTGCGGCGACGCACCAGAGGTGCGATCCGCGGGCAGGGTCGCAGCCTGGTCCTCCAGCCGATCGTGGACGTGCTGACCGGCGTGGCCGACGGGGTCGAGGCACTGGCGCGGTTCGACAGCCCGCAGCCGCCGTGCGAATGGTTCGCCCAGGCCGAGCCGGTGGGGCTGCGCCTCCCGCTCGAGATCGCCGCGGCCCGCACCGCGCTGGCGGCGCTCGACCGGGCCGGGCACGTCGGTTACCTGAGCCTCAACCTGTCCGCCGAGGCCATCCTGTCGGAGGAGTTCAGCGCCCTCGTGGCAGCGACCGACCCCTGCCGGCTCGTGGTCGAGATCACCGAGCACGCGGCGGTCGAGGACTACGAGGCGCTGACCACGGCGCTGCGGCGGCCGCGGGCGGCGGGCCTGCGGCTCGCGGTCGACGACGCCGGCGCCGGCTACGCCAGCCTGCGGCACATCCTCAAGCTGAGCCCGGACTTCATCAAGATCGACTTGTCACTCGTCCGGGACATCCACCTCGACCAGGTCCGGCAGGCGCTGGTGACGTTGCTGGTGCACTTCGCCCGCAAGGTGGACGCCGTCCTCGTCGCGGAGGGCGTCGAACAGCAGGCCGAGCTCGACACCCTGGTGGGGCTGGGGGTGCGTCACATGCAGGGGTACCTGCTCTGCCCGCCGTGTGCGGACCCCCCGTCAGCGGGCTTCCGCCGGCCGTCACGGCACATCCTCCCGGAGCGGGGCGCCATCCCGGCATGACGGGCAGGGCATGATGGCCCCGACATGACCGGTAACGCACCTGACGGCACCGCGTGACCAGCTCCCTGGTCGCGGCCGGCACCACCCACCCCGGGCTGCGCCGCACGACGAACGAGGACTCCGCGTACGTCGGCCGCCGCCTGCTCGTCGTCGCCGACGGCATGGGCGGCGTCGAGTTCGGCGAGGTGGCCAGCGCCATCGCCACCCACGCGGTCGTCTACCTCGACCGCTGCATCTCGCCGCAGGGGATCGCGCACGACGTCGCCGCCGCCGTCGAGTTCGCCGAGTACCGGCTGGCCCGCGCCATCGAGCGCGACCCTCGCCGGGCCGGCATGGGCACCACGATGACCGCCCTGCTGCTGCACGACGACACCGTGGCGCTCGTCCACGTCGGCGACTCCCGCGCCTACCGCTTGCTCGGCGGTGCGCTCGAGCAGCTCACCCGCGATCACACCTTCGTCCAGCTCCTCGTCGAGATCGGAGAGCTCACGCCCGAGGCGGCCGAACACCACCCGCACCGGCACGTCATCGTCAAGGCCCTGCAAGGCAGCGGGGACGCTGTCGCTGCCGACGTCCAGGTACGCCCTACCGTCCCCGGCGAACGCTTCCTCCTGTGCAGCGACGGGCTCAGCGACTGCGTGCGGCGGGAGGCCATCGCCACAGCTCTGGCACTGCCCGACCCCGCCGCCGCCGTGGCCGCCCTTCGCGACCTCGCCCTCGCAGCCGGCGCGCCCGACAACGTCACCTGCGTCGTCGCGGACGTCGTCCCGGGAGCGACGCGCTCGGGGGCTGCACCCGTCCTGCTGGGCGCCGCCACGGAGCTCGACCCCTGGGGGCACCCGACCGCGGAAGCCCTGCACCGGGCCACGTGAGCTCTCCGGCGGCGCTCGGGCAGACTGGGACGGTGCCCGAGCTGCCCCGCTCCTTCGTCGCCCTCGGCGACTCGTTCACGGAGGGGATGCAGGACGAGCTCGGCCCCGACGGGCGGCATCTCGGCTGGGCGGACCGCGTCGCCGCCGCGCTCGCGATAGCGACCGGCGGCTTGCGGTACGCGAACCTCGCCGTCCGTGGCCGCCTCCTCGACGAGGTCGTCGACGAGCAGCTGCCGGTGGCCCTCGAACTGGCGCCCGACCTCGTCTCGTTCCATGCCGGGCCGAACGACGCGCTCCGGCCGCGCACCGACATCACCGAGGTCCTGCGCCGCTACGAGGTGGCCGTGGCCCGGCTCCGTGCCTCGGGCAGCACCGGTTCGGGCAGCGTGCTGCTGTTCACGGTGCTCGAACGGGCAGGTGGCACGGGCCGCACGGCGGACCGGCTCGCGGAACGGTTCCGGCGCTTCAACGACGGCGTCCGGGACACGGCCCGGCGGCACGGGGCCCTCCTCGTGGACGTCGGGCCCGTTCCCGCGCTGCACGACCGCCGGCTCTGGCACGAGGACCGGCTGCACCTGTCGCCCGAGGGCCATGCCCGGGTCGCGGCCGCGGTGCTCGAGACGCTGGGCGTCGCCGACCCGGCACTGCTGGGCGGCGCACCCGGGTGGTGGCGCCAACCGCTGCCGCCCGGGCCGCCACCCCGGCGTCGGGCCGATCTCGTGGCCGACGTCCGCTGGGTGCGCCGGCACTTCCTGCCCTGGGTCGGCCGTCGCGTGCGGGGCGTCTCCAGCGGCGACGGGGTGTCCCCGAAGCACACTGCCCTCGTCGACGTCCTCCCCCGCTGACCTGCCGCTCGGTCAGTCGATGATCATCAGTTGTGACCAGGTCTTGTTGCCGACGATGCCGTCCGGCACGAGGACGCCCGTCTGGAAGTCGATGACGGCCGCCCGCGTCTGCTTCCCGAAGATGCCGTCGACGTCGATCCACTTCCCGTGGCTCACCAGGAGCTCCTGCAGGTAGTACACGCAGGCGCCGCGCGAGCCGTAGGCCACGACCGTGCTCGGGATCAGCCGCGTGGTCCCTCCATAGGTGTAGTACTTCTGCCCCAGCGAGAGGCAGGCCTTCGAGTGCGGTTCCGAGATGGCGGCAGATGCCCCCGACACGCCGACACCCGTGACGAGCAACGCTGTGAGGGCGACGACGGCGGCGGCACCCCGCTCTCCGAACTTCACGTCCATTCCTCCCCGAGATCAGCGACGTGCGGACGTTAGCGGTCCCTACCCCACTCGTCGAGATCGTGTGATCCAGGTCACGTCTTCAACAGGCGACGCGACGGCGCAGCGCGCGTTCATGTGCGCGTCGGCGTGTTCCCAGGGTCTTCGCAGGTTGATGGGCCACAGTGCCTCCGGCTGACCGCGGGGCCCCTAGGGGCCGGGAGGAGGAGCGGATGTCCGGGCTGCGCACGCGGCGCGTGCTGTGGATCAACGTCGGCCTGGCCCTCGCCCTCGTCATAGCCGGGGCGATCGCGCTGGTCGCGCTGCGCAGCGCGCCCCAGGCCGCCGCGTCGACGACCCGGACGGCGACCGTCCGCACGGGCACCGTGACCGCGACCGTGACCGGCAGTGGCAACGTCGCGAGTGCGACCGCAGTCGCCGTGAACTTCACGACCGGCGGCACGGTCAAGACCGTCGCCGTCAGGGCGGGGCAGAAGGTCCGCAAGGGGGAGGTGCTCGCCACCCTGGACGGCACCTCGGCAGGCGAGGCGCTGCAGTCCGCGAAGGCCCAGCTCGCGTCAGCCCAGGCCCAGTACGACCAGACCGCCGCCGGCGCCACCAGCCAGCAGCGCGGCAAGGACACCCTCGCCGTCCAGGCGGCCAGTCAGTCGGTCAGCTCCGCGAGTACGGGCGTGACGGCCGCGGAACGCCAGCGCAGCCTCGACGCCGCCGCGAGCGCAGCCGCCGTCAAAGCGGCGAAGGCGGCACTGAAGGCCGGCAAGGGCAGCCAGGCGCAGGTCGACCAGGCCGTCCAGCAGCAGGAGCAGACCGCGCTCAAGGACGACCAGGCCGTCGCCCAGGCCCAGCAGCAGGTCGACCAGGCCCGAAACCAGCTGTCCCAGCAGGAGCTGACGCAGCAGCAGGACGCCGCCGGCGCCACCCCCGCCCAGCTCGCGCAGGCGCGCGCCGCGGTGCGGTCCGCGCAGGTGCAGGTCGACCAGGCGCAGCAGACCGTCGACGCGACGACCCTGACCGCCCCCAGCGCGGGCACCGTGCTCGCTGTGAACGGCGCGGCCGGCCAGACGGTGTCGGGCGGGGGGACGAGCTCCGCCACCAGCACGTCGTCCGGCACCGCGTCCGGCACCGCGTCGGGATCCGGCGGAACGGGCGGCACCGGCGGGTCGGGCTCGAGCGGCGGCACCGGCTCGTCGTCGTCCTCGAGCTCCGGCACCTCCGGGTTCATCACGATCGCCGACCTCGGTGCCCTGCAGGTCACCGCCTCGATCGGTGAGTCGGACGCCGCGGGCGTCAAGGCCGGCCAGAGCGCGACGGTCACCCTGCCGGCGAGCGGCGACCGCGCCACCGGCAAGGTCACGGCGGTCGCCCTGCAGAGCACGACGAGCAACAACGTCGTCCAGTACCCGGTGACCGTGACCCTCGACAACCCACCGGCCGGCGTCCGTCTCGGCGCCAGCGCCACCGTGTCGATCACAACCGGACAGGTGGACTCGGCCCTCCTCGTGACGAGCAGCGCCGTGACCACGGTCGGCCAGCGGCACACGGCGACGGTGCTGCGCGACGGCCAGCAGTCCGTCGTCCCGGTCCAGGTGGGGCTGGTCGGTGACAACGGCACCCAGATCCTGTCCGGGCTCTCGGCCGGCGACACGGTCGTCCTGCCCGCCACGTCCACCACGAGCGGCGGCGGCTTCCCCGGCTTCGGGGGCGTCGGCGGACTGGGGGGCCGGTGAGCCGCCCGGTCGTGGAGCTCGTCCGCGCCCGCAAGACCTACGGCAGCGGCGAGACCGCCGTGCACGCGCTGGACGGCGTCGACCTCGTGATCGAACGCGGTGAGTACGTGGCCGTCATGGGGTCGTCCGGCTCGGGCAAGTCGACGCTGCTGAACCTCGTCGGCTGCCTGGACGTGCCCTCCTCCGGGCGCTGCCTGCTGGACGGCGTCGACACCCGCCGCCTCGACGACACCCGCCAGGCTCTGCTGCGCAACCGCCGGATCGGTCTCGTCTTCCAGTCGTTCAACCTCGTGCCGCGCACGACGGCGCTGGCCAACGTCGAGCTCCCGCTCGCGTACGCCGGGATGCGGCCGGCCGAGCGGCGGCGCCGGGCGATCGCCGCGCTCGAACGCGTCGGCCTCGCCGACCGCCTCACGCACGGGCCGACCCAGCTCTCCGGCGGCCAGCAGCAGCGAGTGGCCGTCGCCCGCGCGATCGTCACCGGGCCGGTGCTGCTGCTCGCCGACGAGCCCACCGGCGCGCTCGACAGCCAGAGCACCGCGGAAGTGCTGGAGTTGTTCGACGAGCTCAACGCCGACGGCCGGACCGTGGTCGTCGTCACCCACGAGGACGAGGTGGCCCGGCACGCGCACCGGGTCGTGCGGATGCGCGACGGCTGCGTGGTGTCCGATCAGCGCACGACGGCGGCGGCGTCATGAACCTGCGGGAGAGCGCGCGGTTCGCCGCCCGGGGGGTGACCGCGAACCCGCTGCGCTCCGGCCTCACGACGCTGGGGATCCTCATCGGGGTCGCCGCTGTGATCGTCCTGGTGGCGGTCGGGACCGGATCCGGCGTCGCCGTCCAGCAGTCGCTCAGCCGGCTCGGGAGCAACACCCTCACGGTGCGGGCGAGCCAGGGCGGGACGGGCGGACGCGGCGGCGCCGGCGGGTTCGGCGCGGTGTTCGGGGGCGGCGGCGCGGCCCGGGCGGCGCGAGGCGGCGCAGCAGGTGGCGGTGGCGCGGGCGGGGGCGCCGCGGGTGGGGGTGCCGCGGGGGCTGGTGGCGCGGGCGGGGCCGGGACGACCGGCTCCGTGAGCACGGGCACCCAGACCCACGTCGCCCAGCTCACCCTCGACGACGCGCACGCCCTGACCGACCCCGCCCAGGCGCCGCACGTCGCCGCGGTCGCGCCGGTCGTCACCGCGCAGTCCGTCGTCGCGACGTACGAGGGCGCGACGCACAGCGTGCAGAGCTTCACCGGGACGTCGAGCAGCTACCTGAGCATCGACAACGACAGCGTGCAGGCCGGCGCCCCGTTCACGGACGACGACTGGACGGCCCGGCGCAGGGTTGCGCTCCTCGGCCCTACCGTTGCCAAGGACCTCGTCGGCGGCGACGGGCTGGCCGCCGTCGGCCGGACGGTGCAGTTCGACGCCGTGAACTTCCAGGTGATCGGGGTGCTGGCCGCGAAGGGCAGCACCGGGCCCAATGACGCGGACGACCGGGTGATCGCCCCCCTGCCCGCCGTCCAGGACACGCTCACCGGGTACGGCGTCCTCTCGAGTGTCTCGGTGCAGGCGAAGTCCGCGGACGCCGTCGCCACGGCCCAGGCGGAGGTTCAGGACGTGCTCGACGCTCGGCACCACGTGACCTCTGCCACCGCGGACTACTCGATCTTCAACGCGTCGTCGATCATCTCGGCGGCGCAGTCCACCACCCAGACGTTCACGGTGCTCCTGGGCGCCGTCGCCGCGATATCGCTGCTCGTCGGCGGCATCGGCGTCATGAACATCATGCTGGTGACGGTCACCGAGCGGACCCGGGAGATCGGCATCCGCAAAGCCGTCGGCGCGCGCAGGTCCGACATCGTGTGGCAGTTCCTGCTCGAGGCCGTGCTGCTGTCGCTGTTCGGCGGGGCGGTCGGCGTCGCCGTCGGGCTCGCCGGCAGCCGCTTCACGATCGTCGGCGTGCAGCCCGTCGTCGCGCCGTACTCAGTCGTGCTGGCCTTCGGCGTGGCGCTCGCCGTGGGCCTCTTCTTCGGGCTCTACCCGGCGAGCCGGGCCGCGGCCCTGCGCCCCATCGACGCCCTGCGCTACGAGTGACCAGGGCGGGTCATGGGCCAGGAGAACCCGGGCCGGCCTGGACGGCGTCCACGTCCAGCTGATGAATGGCCGCACCGGAGCACGCGGTGCGTCCGGGCTCGTCGACGATGGTCGACTCGGTCTCGTTGGGCGGGTAGACGCGGTAGCCGCGGACGGGGACGGGCTTGCACTCGGTCGCGTCGTAGTTCTGGTAATTCGTGATCTGCAGGTTCGTGTGCGCCTGGCCGGCCGGCCTCAACGTCAGCCGCGTGCCGGCCGTGCCGTGCCGCGCCGCCGCGCCCACCTGGCGGCCGTTCCGGTCGACGAACGACACCCCCGGATAACCGCTGAGCACGCACGCGGCCGGCCCCACGTTGACGAAATCCATCGAGACCGACTGCGTTCCCGCGGCGCCCTCGGGGCGGCCGAGGGTGATCCGGAGACTGGTGGTTCGGCAGGCGGCGGTCGACCCGCCGGAACTGCCTGCGGACGTCGTCCCCGAGGTCACGGGGCGCGAGCCCGACCGGCCCGGCGTGCCCGACGGCGTGCCGGGCGAGGCTGTCGGGTGCCCCGGGGACGAAGCGGCGCCTGCGGGTGAGGTCGTGACCTGCGAGCCCGAGGTGCTCCCCGTCGGCGTCCCCGCTCCCCCGGGGCGTTGGGAGACGGCGCCCTGGAAGGAGCAGGCGGTCAGGGTGGCGGCGAGAAGCGCCGCGGCAAGAGGGGCCGCGCCGAGAAGCGCCATGGCGAGAACCGCAGCGGCGCGATCTCGCGCAGGCCCGGCTGGTGCGCTCAGCATGGTCGGAACCTTAGGCAGCGGGCGGTGTCACCGTGGGCTTACCGCTGAGGCGGAACCGTCACCATGTGTCACAGATCTGGAACAGGGCCGCGGCCTGTCCGTCGGGGATGTCCGCGCCCATGATGTGCACATGGTGTGCATCCTCCTCGTCGACGACGAGGCAGCCATCACCGACAATCTCGCGCCGTTCCTGCGACGGGCAGGGTTCGCGGTGACGGTGGCGGCCGACGGGGACTCGGCGCTGTCGCAGGCGCGGGCGGCGCCTCCCGAGGTGATGGTGCTGGACGTGCTCCTGCCGGGAACGGACGGGCGGGCCGTGCTTCGTCAGCTGCGCGCCGAGGGCCGCAACGTTCCCATCATTCTGCTCACGCAGGTCGGCGAGTCGGGTGAGCGCGTGATGGCGCTCGAGGAAGGCGCCGACGACTACCTGAACAAGCCGTTCGACCCGTATGAGCTGGTGGCTCGCATCCGCGCCGTGCTGCGACGGGGGCGGCCCGAGAGCGGGCCCTCTCTCAGCAGCAGCCAGCGGCTCCGGGCCGGTTCGGTGGTGCTCGACCGAACCTCGCAGCGCGTGTTCCGGGAGGGCCGGGAGGTCGTCCTGACGCCGCGTGCGACCGTGCTCCTGGCGTACTTCATGACCCACCCCGACGAGCTCATGAGCCGGGAGCGGCTGCTGGAGGCGGTGTGGGGATGGTCCTATCCCACCAGCACGCGCTCCGTCGACACCCGGGTGGCCGAGCTGCGCCGGGTTCTCGAGGAGGACGCCTCGAACCCAGTCCTGATCACCACTGTGCCCGGGGCCGGCTATCGCTTCAGCGCCCCGGTCGAGAGCGCCTGACGTGAACCGGACACCTTTGCGGCGCTGGGCCTGGCCCGCGCTCGCCCTGCTGCCGCTCGCGCTCGGGCTGGCCGGCTGGGCCGCGGCCCGCGGCGGGTTGCTGGACGACCGCCGTACCAGCGTCACGCTCTCAGCGCTGCCGCAGGACTGGTTCCTGGGCGTGGGGGCGTTGGTCAGCATTCTGGCCTGCGCGATGCTGGCGATCGCCCGCCGGCGAGACCAGGTCGGCCGACGGCGGCTGACGGAGCAGGTGGCGGCGGCCGTGGAGGAACGACGGCTGCTCCTCTCTCGGCTCGATCACGAGCTGAAGAATCCCCTGACGGCGATGCGGGCGGCCGTGGCGAACGTGATCGCGAACACGGTCGGCGGCCGCCCGGTCCCGGGCTCGGGGCGCGTCCTGGGTCCAGAGCCCGTCGTGGGTTCAGAGCCCGTCGTGGGTTCAGAGGCAGCCGCGGCTCGCGCTGCGCAGCTGGAGGGACTGCGGAGCATCGAGGAACAGGTGATGCGGCTGAGCCGGCTCACCGGCGACCTACGGAAGATCGCGGAGGTGCGCGCGGGGGCCGTGGACAGCAGCCTCGTCGACGTCGCCCGGGTGGTGGAGGACGCCGTGGACGTCGTCCGCGAGCATCCGGCCGCCGCGGGACGGGACCTACGTGTCGACCTGCCTCGGGCACCCTGGCCGCTCCCGCCCGTCAACGGTGACGAGGACCTGCTCGTGCTGGCTCTGATCAACCTGCTCGACAACGCGGTGAAGTACACGCCCTCCGACGGAACGATCGAGGTCCGCGCCCGCGAGGAGGGCGGCAATGTGCTCGTCGAGGTCGCCGATACCGGACCAGGCATCGACCCCGTGGACCTGCCGCACATATGGGACGAGCTCTACCGCAGCCGCGCGGCCCGCACGGTGCCGGGAAGCGGTCTCGGGCTGCCGCTCGTCCGCGCCGTGGTGGAGGGGCACGGCGGCACGGTCTCGACTCAAAGCCGGGTCGGCAGGGGGACAGCGGTCCGGATCCAGGTGCCCGTGGCCGCCGCCCTCGACGGCAGGGCGGGCCAGCCGGCCGGCGGGGCAGGAGGCGCCGCCTCGCCTCCTGCCCCTCCGGCGTCACCGGACGGGAGTCACCGGGCGGGAATGCTCAGGCGAAGCGTGTAGCGGGTGGCCCTGGTGGTCTGCACCTGCAGGTGGTAAGCGCCCGTCACCGGGAGCCGGACCGAGACGTGCCGCTGCTGCTCCGTCATCTGGCCGTGCAGAGGGCTCCCGCCGGGTGCGACCAGGGTCCAGCGGGCGGTCCGTGAGGACGCGCCGAAGGTGATGGTCGCCCGCTGGTTCCGGTAGGCGCGGAAGGAGTAGTCCCGCGCGCCGCCGCTCGGCAGCCGACCGCCGACGCGGGCAGAGGCCGCCATGGGGGCGAAGCGGATGGGGACCGGCAGTGTGAGCGTCATCGTGTAGTGCTGGGGAACGGCCGTGTAGACGCTGAGCCGGTAGCTGCCCGTGACGGGCAGCCGGATCGGCATCTCCGGCACGTTATCGCCGTCGGCGCCGACGAACAGCTGGGAGCCCGGCTGACCGCTGGACGGAGCGTCCAGCTCCCACATCCAGGACCGGCCGCGGCCCGACACCGACACGTACGCCACCTGGCCCGCACGGGCGGAGAAGTCGTACCAGCGCGCCGTCCTGCCCGCCTGGAACGTCGACACGGTGGCCGCGGTGGCGCCGGGCGCGAAGCGGATGCGGCTGTCGAGGGGTCTCGAGCCGGCGGCGCCGGCGGGGGTGGCGGCGCTGGCGGTCGTCGTGGCCGTGCTGCTCGTCGGGACGCCGACGCCGGCGGCCGCTCCGAGCGCGACGGCGAGGGCGAGAGTTCGCTTCATCATCAGGCACTCCTCGGATTCTTCTCCGGGGCCGGGAATGACCCCGTTCCCGACGCTAGGAGTGCGCTTCGACCTGATTGTGGCCGCTTCTTTCCCGCCCCGACACACCGTGTGACTGTTTCGGCAAGGCCGCGCTTCCGGGACGCTTCTCAGCCTGCTCCCAGCAAGATGCTGCATGCTCCGTCCGTCGTCGGCGTCGGGCCGTGCCCGGGTCTGCGTCGACGCCCGCCGCACGAGTGAGGAACACATGACGCATTCCGCCGACGAGCGGGACCTCGACTGGACCGCGTACCTCCCGGCCGGGCGGCCCGAGGCCCCGCCGCCTTCCCCGGACGCCGAGAGCGCCGGCCCCGACGAGGACGACCTGTTCGGCGACTGGGAGCCGCGGCGGATCTCGCGGCTGACCGTGGTGCTCGCCGCCGCCGTCCTGGTGGTCGCGGGTTTCGCCGTCGGCGCTGTCGTGGCCAAGCGATCGGCTCCCGCGGCGTCGGCGGCAGGAGCGGCAGGCGCCGCTGCGGGCGCCCGCTTCGCGGGTCAGAACGGCGCCGGCTTCGGCGGGGGCGCCGGCTTCGGCGGGGGCGGCACCCGCGGTACGGGAGCGGGTGCCCCCGGCGCCGCGGCCGGCTCGCCCGGCTCGGGCGGCTCGCCCGGCTCGGCCGGCTCGACGGCCGGTGGCGCGGGTGCTGGGACACCCGTCGTCGTCGGGACCGTCCAGTCCGTGGGCGCGGGCCGACTCGTCGTCAAGAACTTCGCCGGTGCGCAGGTCGTCGTCCGCGTCCCTGCTGGAACGCCCGTCACCACGACCGGACTCACTGGACTGACCAAGGGTCGCACCGTGTCCGTGCAGGGCACCCGCGCGGCCGACGGCAGCGTCACCGCGACGGCGATCATCAGCCGGTCATGAACCCATGTCCACGCCTTCCGAGGAGCACCGCATGAGCGTCCCCCGCAGAGCCGCCGCCCTGGCCGGCGGCACAGTCCTCACGGCCTGTCTGCTGGCCGGTTGCGCCGGGGGCTCCGCGCCGGGCACGTCGGCGTCCGGGGCGACCGGGTCCGGACCCACGCCGACCGGCCAGGCCGGCGTCCCTGGGGGCTCCGGCGGCCCAGGCGGTGCGCAGGCGCAGCAGCGGTTCGCCGCGATCCGCTCCTGCCTGCAGGCTGCGGGCATTGCGGTCCCCACGCCGTCCGGCTCGCGACGCAGCTTCACGCGGACGCCGGGCGTGACGCCGTCCCCGCGCCCCTCCGGCAGCGGCGGGTTCCGCGGCGGCGGCTTCGGCAGGGCCTTCGCCGACCCCAAGGTGCGGGCAGCGCTGCAGGCGTGCGGCATCACCCTTCCGACCCCGGGCGCGCGCCGACCGTCGGGCAGCCCGTCCCCGACCTCCTGATCCTGTTCGTCGGCGTCCCGCGCCGCGATCGGCCCGCAGGCGCAGGCGGACCGGCGGGTGGGGATTCCTGCATCGGAGTGTCAGCCCGCGAGATCGGCGGCCGGCGCGAGAGGAGGTGTTCTCGTCGCGACCGTTGCCCTGATGCCGTTTCTGAATCAGAGCAACGGTCGGCAGGAGGACATGTCCTCCTCCCGCGACACGCGCGGCGCAGCTCAGCCCGACACGCCGGTCGAGTCCGCCGTGCCTGGCTCAGCCCCGCGCGTCTTCAGGAAGTCGAGCACCCGGCGACGCAACAGCGTGGCGGCCTGCTCGTCGTAGGAGGACAGCGTCGGCGTCGGCGAAGTAGTGCTGGTCGCCGGGGTAGAGGAACAGCTCGCCGTCCTCGGCCTGCGCCACCAGCTCGCGGGCTGCGTCCACGTCGCCCTCGCCGACGAAGAAGGGGTCCGCGTCCATGCCGTGGACCTGCACGGGGACGTCGTTCGGCCACTCCTCGCCGAACTCCGTGACGGGCACGCATGCGTACACGAAGACGGCGCCGAGGGCGCCGGGGCGCGTCTGGGCGAGCATCTGCGCGGGCAGGACGCCGAGCGAGAACCCCAGGTAGACGACCTCGGCCGGCAGCTCGCGAGCGGCCGCGGCGCCACGCTGGATCACCTCGCCGAACCCGATCCCCTCGACGAAGGCCATCCCCGACTCGATCGAGTCGAAGGTGCGGCCCTCGAACAGGTCCGGCGTGTGCACGATGTGCCCCGCGGAGCGCAGCTCGTCGGCGAGCGCGGTGATGCCGGGCGAGAGCCCGAGGGCGTGGTGGAACAGGACGACCTCTGCCATGCCGGGAACCTACCCGCCCGCCTACAGCTCGAACCCCGGCAGCCAGCGCCGCAGTTCCGGCCGCACCGGCACCTCGGCGCCGAGCTGTGCCAGGACGCCGACGATCCCGAGCCACACCCGGTGCGTGAAGAGCTGCTCGGGCGGGATCGTCAGCTGAAGCGCCACGGCGAACTCCGGGTTCCGCGGGTCGTTGACGCGCGCGAACTGACCCTTGAGCCAGTCCCGGCTGTAGTGGAACACGCTCGTGCCGCGCGGGCTCGCTGAAGGGCGCCAGGTAGTCGCGCAGCTTGGCGACCTCGAGCGTGGCGCCGGGCCGGACGAGCCCCTCCTCGCGCAGCGCCCGCAGCACGTCGTCGTCGTCCCCCGCGAGCAGCGCCGTGATGAGCCGGCCGAACGTGCGAGGCAGGCCGCCGGGCAGCTCGAGGCAGGAGCCGAAGTCGAGCACCCCGAGCCTGCCGTCGTCCAGCAGCCTGAAGTTGCCCGGGTGCGGGTCGGTGTGCAGCAGACCGCACCGGGCCGGGCCGCTCAGCAGGAACCGCTGGTAGAGCTCGCCGAGGCGGTTCCGCTCCGCCTGTGTCCCGTCCGTCGCGACCCGGGCCAGCGGTACGCCGTCCAGCCAGCCCTGCACCAGCACGCGGGAGGTGGCGTGCACGACGCGCGGGACGACGGCCTCGCTGTCGTGGCCGTTCCCGTCGGGGTACGCCGCGGCGAACCGCCGCTGGTTGGCCGCCTCGCGCCGGTAGTCGAGCTCCTCGAGCAGGCGGGTGCGCAGCTCGGCGACGAGTGGAGGCATCGCCACGCCACGCGCGACGAGCGCTGCGGCCCGGGACGCGACCGAGAAGGCCCGGACGTCGGAGAGGATCGCCTCGCGGACGCCCGGGTACTGGACCTTGACCGCGACGTCCGACGCGGTCTCGCGCCAGACCGCCCGGTGGACCTGGCCGATCGACGCCGCCGCCGACGGCTGTTCGTCGAACTCCTCGAAGAGATCGCGCCACTGTGGGCCGAGCTCGCGACTGCAGCACGGCTTCCGTGTCGCTCCACGGCATCCCCGGGTTGGACTCCTGCAGCGACGTCAGCGCCTCGCGCCAGCTCTGCTCGGGGTCCGCCGGGAAGAGCGCCTCCACGGTCGACAGCAGCTGGCCGGCCTTGAGCGCGCCGCCCTTGAGGTCGCCGAGGACGCGCCGGGTGCGGGCGACGGTCCGCTGCCGCTGCCGGCGGGTGACCTCGGCGCGGTCCTGCCCGAGGCCACGCCGGATCAGGCCCTCGACGCCGAGCGCCGCCGCGCCGAGCGGCAACGACACCAGCCGGAGGGTCCTGACGACGGCCACGGGATCCAGCATCGTGGGTGGAGGCCGCGGCCGCCCGGGAGGGCGAACCGTCAGTGCAGGACCAGGACACCCCGGTACGAACCGCCGACTCCGAGTGTCGCGTCGACGTGGAGAACCCCGGTGAGGTCGCCCGTGAACCGCATGATCGCGTCGATCGACCCGCCGACAGCCGTGCGCCCGGCGTAGACGAGGTCGGCCGAGACCGGCCGCCCGTCAACTGTTCCGCTGAACGCCCCGCTCGAGGAGAAGACGTCCGCGAAGGTGCCCGGCGGGTTCGCCGTGACCTCCTCGCACGAGGCGTCCTCGAACGCCGTGGTGGTCGCGGCCGCCGTCCCCTGCAGCGTCCCGGAGAAGGTCAGCGTGCCGTTGACCGTGAGCAGGCACCGGTTGCCGACGGGCTGAAGCCGGAGGGTGCCCAGAGCCAGCAGGACGTCGAAGGTCCCGGAGGCGCGGACCAGGTCGACGCGCTGGTGGTGCGTGCGGGCGGCCACTGGTGGTGTCGCCTCCGCCGCGTGCGCGGGAAGCGCGAGAGCAACCAGTGAGGCCGCCCCGAGGCAGGCCGCGGACACCAGGCGCACCAGCCGAGCGGTCATCGTGAGCTCCCCTGTCAGCACGCCTCGCGACGCCGGTCGCCGCCGCACGCCCAGCCTGCTGCTGGACGCACCTGTCGCCACCGGTCCGCCGGGCGCACTTTCGTGCAGGAATGCCCGGTCAACCCTCGTCGATCTCGAGCCGGCCGCGCTGCTGCAGCACGAACAGCAGCCCGATGGAGGGGGCCACGAGCACGACGGCCACCGCCGCGACGACGAGCAGGACCCACAGCGTCGGGACGGGGCCGCAGCCCGGTCGATCGGGAGGTGGTCGCCGAGCAGGTACGGGTACTGCGCGACACCCCACCCGGCGACGACGGCAGGCGACGGCCGCCACGGCGAGCACCCGGAGCAGGGCCGGGGCGGCGCGCGGGAGCAGCACCAGGGCGGCCAGCCCGCACACGCGCCGAGGCCAGCACCAGCGGCAGGCCGCGCGTGATCAGCTCGGAGAAGAGCCGGGGGGCGTCGGCGTGCAGGACGCCGATGCCGGCGAGCACGACGACGCCCGGTGACGGCGGACGCGGCGAGCGCGCGGCGGCGGAACCACACCTCGAGGTCGCGCTCGTCGCGCCGCCGCGCCTCCGCCACGAGGAACACCGCGGCCATGACGGCACACGCCAGGACGGCGAGGACGCCGCCGAGGATCGACGTCGGGTTGAGCC
Organism: uncultured Actinomycetota bacterium; assembly: GCA_963786765.1. GTDB lineage: Bacteria > Actinomycetota > Actinomycetes > Actinomycetales > Kineosporiaceae > DATKNA01. The sequence goes on from CAWBAJ010000008.1 coordinate 258,678, forward strand.
AACTCGCTGATCGGGTCGCCGTAGCCGCCCGTCGGAACGCGGCCGGAGGCGATACCCCCTGCGACGGTGCCGAGGAAGAACGGCGTGATCACCGATGAGGAGGCGAACGCGGCCCCGGCCGCGCGCTGGTGCGGCGGTGCGGACGACGACCTTGCGGAAGGCGAAGCCCGAGCCCCGGACGACGATGCCGAGGGCCGCGAGCCCGAGCGGGATGTAGAGCGTCGTCGTGATCGCGGCGAAGGCGGTGGGGAACGCGCTCCACAGCATGACCAGGCAGAAGATCAACCAGACGTGGTTGGCCTCCCAGACGGGCGCCAGCGCGAGGTCGACGAGGTGCCGTGGACGGCGGCCCCTCTCCGCGCCGCCGGCCGTCAGGTCCCAGAACCCGGCCCCGAAGTCGGCGCCCCCGAACATGGCGTAGGCGATGACGCCGATGAACAGCACGACGGCGGCCGCCGTGCTGATCGCTGCGGTGCTCATCGCGAGCCTGTGCCCGTCGGGGGTACGGCGTCCCTGGCACGTGACGGGCCCGTAGGGCACCTCGGCGTCCCCGGCCTCGGCCTGTTCATCGCCTGCGTCCCCCTGCGCCCAGCGCCGGCGCATCAGCCGCAGCGCGAGCAGGGTGGCGGTGCCCACCGCGAGGTAGAGCAGGAGGGTCCCGCCGAAGAAGCAGCCACACGTTGCCGGCCCTCGTGACGGCGTCGCGGGTGAGCAGCAGACCGACGACGGTCCACGGCTGGCGGCCGACCTCGGTGACGATCCAGCCCGACCACAGCGCGACCAGCGCCAGCACCCCGCTGACGGCGACTGCGCGCAGCAGCCACCGGTTCTCGGGCACCTCCCGACGGCGCCACCACGACCACGCGAACCAGGCGGACAGGGCCAGCAACGCGAACCCGATGCCGACCATGACGTCGAAGGCCAGGTGGACCGTCGTGACGAGCCGGTCCGCGGGGCGGTACTGCGGGCGGAATGGCGTCGAGTCCGCGGATCCTCGTGCTCGGCCTGAAGCCGGACAGCAGGGACGCGCCGGAGGGGATCTCGACGGCGTAGCGAAGCTGCCCGTCGACCATCACGCCGCCGAGGCTCTCCGGCACGTGCGTGCCGGTGGTGGCGAGGGCCTCGATAGCGGCGAACTTCGCGGGCTCGTTGTCGAACACCGCTCGGGCGGCGACGTCGCCGACGAAGATCTGCAGCGGGGTCGCGACGGCCGCGACGGTGAACGCGATGAGCAGCCCGAGCCGGTGCCGGCGGTCCCGGCGGCCCTTCAGCAGCCCGGCCGCGTACACGCCGGCGACGATGAACCCGGCGACCATGTAGGCGGCCAGCAGCATGTGGACGCTCTCGTACCAGAAGGCGCGATTGAAGAAGACCTGCAGGGGCCGGACGTCGACCACCGCGCCGTTCTCCAGAGTGATGCCGCCCGGGTGAGTTCATCCACGAGTTGGCGGCGACGACCGAGGCGGTGCCGCCGACGCCTGCCAGCACGACCGGGACGCCCGTCCAGAAGTGCGGCCAGGGTGGCGAGCCGGTCCCAGCCGTAGATGTAGATGGCGACGAAGATCGCCTCGAGGAAGAAGAACAGCCCTTCGATCGCGAACGGGAAGCCGTAGGCGGCACCGAAGCGGCTCATGAGACCGGGCCAGAGCAGGCCCATCTCGAAGGAGAGGACGGTCCCCGACACGGCGCCGACCGCGAACAGCACGGCGGCCACCTGTGACCAGCGGCGGGCGAGCACCAGCGCGTCGCGATCGCGCCGGCGGATGCCGCGGTAGTTCGCGATCAGCATCAGGAAGGTGAAGGCGACGCCGAACGGCACCAGGACGATGTGGAACCCGAGGGTGAAGGCCATCATCTGGCGCGCCGGCAACAGCTGTGCCGGGTCGGCCGTTGCCCCCGGCACAGCTGTCGTCGACGCGGCGACCTGAGCGGCCCAGACGAGCGGGCTCATGTGCCGATCCTGCCGCGCCCCACCGACACCGCGACAGGGCCCCCACATCGGCTCCCCGGCGGCCCGTGGTGTGTCGGGGGTCGTGGTTATGGTGCGCCCATGGACTACAAGATCGAGCTGATCATCCTGCCGGTGTCCGACGTCGACCGCGCGAAGGCGTTCTACGCCGATCAGGTCGGCTTCGTCGTCGACCACGACCAGCGGGTCGAACGAGAACCTGCGGTTCGTCCAGCTGACGCCACGCGGGTCTGCCTGCTCCATCGCCTTCGGGGAGGGGCTGGTCGACACGCCGCCCGGGCTCGGTGCACGGGCTGCAGATCGTCATCGACGACGCCGACGCCGCCCACGCCGAGCTGTCCGGCCGCGGCGTGCCGGTCAGCGAGGTGCAGGACCTGGCATGGGGCCGGTTCGTGTACTTCTCCGACCCCGACGGGAACGCCTGGGCGCTGCAGCAGCTCCCGAAGCGCGGCGTGACGGCTCAGCTCCCGACCAGCTCCTGGTAGGACGCCGTTCGCACGAGGCCCTTCACGGCGTCGGCGAGCGCGGCGTCGAGCGTGACGAGCGCATCGGCCTGCAACTGGGTCACCGCGACGTACTCGGCGGTGAACGTGTCGGGCCAGCCGAGCCGGTCGGCGACCTTCCACGCGACGGACTGCAGCACGCGGTCGCCGAGCAGCCGGATCCGGAGCGCGCGCATGTGGTCGAGGACGCGGTCGGCGTCCGGCTTGGTCATCTCGCCCGCGCGCACGCGCCTGGTACAGCTGGGACACGAGCTGCGAGCGCAGGAGCGCCGGGGCCACGAGCTGGTGCCCGGGGGGCACCCGTGCGCCGTCGAGGGCCAGCCGGAGCACGACGTCCGGCCCGATCGTGTACCTGGTCGTGGCGACCTCCTCGTCACGCGCCCTGCCGGCGCGCGAGCACGAGCGTGACCCCTTCGGCAGGAGCGACAGTAACGGCCGGGTCAGATCCAGCGGCGGGCGACGTTCGCGGGAGGGGGCGCACAGCCGCCGGCGCGCTGCCCGACCACCTGGTCCCCGTCCGCGGCGACCCGCCGGTAGCCGGTCGGCAGGGGGTTCGCCGCGAGGGCGATCACCACGTTCGCCCACGGCCGCGCCGAACCGAGGTCCTTCGCCCGCCACTGGTGGCCAGGGGCACGTCCCGGTGCAGGGCGGTGAAGCCGCCGGACCAGCTGAGCCGCTCGGAGAGCACGACGACACCGCAGACGTCCCGGAGCCGGCCCGCCTCGCCGAGCAGGCGCGGCGTGGTGTCGTCCCCACGCCAGGCCGATCCCGGCGGCGGCGAGGTGGCCACGTCGGCCATGGTGAGGCCGGGGAGGACCAGCATGCCGGCCGTGGCAGTGGCGGCGGCGAGGGCACCGACGGCGACGCCGGGGCGGACTGCGACCCCAGCTCGTCGACGCGCCGCCGCGCCGAGCCCCAACGGCAGCCAACGCGCGAGGCCGACCGCGGCCAGCGCACCGGCCAGCGGCATCACGGGCACCAGGAAGCGCAACTCCTTGTGGCCGATCGCGGACAGCACGAGGACGAAGGCCGCGACGCCGGCGACCAGCACCCCCGGGACGACGACATCGCGGTACTGCTCGGGCGTCCCCCGCGGACGGCGGCATGCGAGCAGCAGGCCGGCCGTCAGGACGAGCGCGAGAAGGGGGCCGTCGACCCGGACGATCGACGTCAGGTACGTCGACCAGGGGGACTCGCCGTAGCGGCTGGCGCCGTCGTCCAGAACGTTGAAGACGAACGTCCGCCACAGCGGCGCGAAGGGCAACCCCCAGGTGAGGGCGTCGAGCACTGCGCCGGCGACGAGAGCCTCGGCGGCCCCGAGGGCGAGCGGCCGCACCCGCGCCCGGCCGGTTCCGAGCACGGTCGGCGAGCCCCACGGCGAGCAGACCGGCAGCAGCTGCGGACGCAGCACCAGGGCGGCCACGAGCAGGACGCCGGCGACGGCGGCGGCAACGACTCCCGTCGCCGGACGGTGAGCAGGGCGACCGCGGATGACGACCAGGGGGGCCGCGACGGTGTCGGCGAGCGGGTGGTCCTCGAAGACCGCGCCCAGCGGTGAGAACGCCACGAGCGCGCCGGCGAGCAGGCCCGCCCGGCGCCCGCGAGGCGACGGGCCAGCAGCGCGGCAACTGCGACCCCGGCCCGGCCCCCAGGGCGACCCACGCCCGCAGGAGCCCCGGCCCGTCGACGCCGTCCAGCCCCAGCCAGCGCCACAGCAGGGTCGGCGGCAGCAACAGCCCCGGCCCCAGCCAGGAGCGGGTCCCGGTGCGGAACTCCCACGGCGTGACCCCGTAGCCGAACACCAAGCGATGCGCCGGCTCGGTCATCTGGTACGTCTCGTCCGGGTAGATCACGCCCCGGTACGCCAGCGCCGCGACGAGCCGCACGGCGAGACCCGTGACGACGACGGCGACGGTGAGGCCGGTGAGCACGTCCCACCTCGGGGCGCGCCTGGACGCGACGAGCCGAGGCGGAAGGACCCGCTCGCCCTCGGCCTGTGCCGTGCCCACCGGTCGAGATTACGTCCGCTCCTGCCGGATGCCGTGATCCCCGGGGCGGCGATAGGGTCCCGGACGTGTCCGGATTGCCGTTGCCGCGACCGGACGACGAGGTGGTCGTCGTCCCGGCACCCGGGAGCGGCCCGGGGAACTGGGCGGGCGCGCCGAGTGCCCTGCCGGACGGCGCCGGTGGCTGGGTGATCGCATACCGGGTGCGGACGCCGGCGACTCGTGGCGGGTCCGTCGTCGTCGCGACCAGCCCCGACGGGGAGCAACTGTCGACCGTGGCGACGCTGAGCCAGGACCGGTTCGGCGCGGAGTCGCTGGAGCGCCCGGCGCTCGTGCGTCTGCCGGAGGGCGGGTGGCGGCTGTACGTCTCCTGCGCTACTCCGGGGACGAAGCACTGGCGGATCGACGCCCTCGATGCCGCCGAGCCGGCCGCACTCGGGGACGCGGAGGCGCGCACCGTCTTCCCCGGCGACGAGCACCTCGCGGTGAAGGACCCGGTCATCCAGCCGACGGTGGACGGCTGGCAGGCGTGGATCTGCTGCCATCCGCTGGACGTGCCGGGGGCGGAGGACCGGATGCACACCCGGTTCGCGATCAGCTCGGACGGGCTGAGCTGGTCCTGGCGGGGGGTCGCACTCAGCGGCCGGCCCGGCTTCTGGGACGCGCGAGGGGCCCGCGTCACCGCGGTCCTTCCGGACGGCCGCGCCGCGTACGACGGGCGTGCCACCGCGGAGGAGAACTTCTCCGAGCGGACCGGGCTGGCCGTGCCGTCGCGGGGCGCCGAGCTCTTCACAGCGCAGGGCGACGCCCCGGTGGCCGACGTCCGCTACCTCGACGTCATCCCGTTGGACGACGGCGCCTACCGCCTCTACTACGAGGCGCCGCTGGCGGACGGCAGCCACGAGCTGCGCACTGCCGTCGTCCCGCCCGGGTCGTGACCCTCTCCAGGACTCCAGGAATCTCCAGGACTCCCTAGGACACCGCCGCCTTCACCAGCTCGACGACCTGCTTCTCCACCACAGGACTCCACCGCATCAGCGCATACGCCGCGGGCCACATGTCGCCGTCGTCGAGGTTCGCGGTGTCCTGGAAGCCGAGCGTGCAGTAGCGGTAGTTGAACTTTCCGGAGTTCTGGAAGAAGAGGACGACCTTGCCGTCGGCGTTCGCGTACGCGGGCATGCCGTACCAGGTCTTCGGGGCCAGCTCGGGAGCGGTGGCCATCACGGTGGCGTGCACCCGCTCGGCGATCGCCCGGTCGTCCGGCGCCATCGAGGCGATGCTGTCGAGGACCTGCTGGAGGCCGTCCGCCTTCTTGGCGCCTTGCTTGCCTTCGGCGCGGAGCTCCTCGGCGCGCTTCTTCATCGCGGCACGTTCCTGCGCAGTGAAGCCGTCCGACTCGGTCCTGGCGTTCTTGGTGGGCATTTCTCCCGGTCCCTTCGTGGATGGAGCACGGCTGTCCCGGCTCCCTCGCGTCGAGGCTAGGCCTGGCCCTGCACCGCTGCTTCTCGATTCCTGATCGGTCCTGGGAGCGCCCGAAGGGTCCCGGCGCTGTCCACCGCCACCCGCGACAGACCCACGGTCACGTCGGGCAGGTCAAGATCAGCCGGCACACGTTGCACCCGAGCCTCGCAGGCCACCGCAGTATCCTGACCGCCGTGGTGGACGCGCTCGCCGGGGCGGAACGGTGACCAGGCGGCTGGAGGGCTGGAATCACGTGCCCCGCGGGTACGGGGCCAGCTTCGAACTCGGCAGCGCTCCCCGGTGGCTGCGAATCTGGTTCCACACTCCCTTCCTCGACCGCTTCGCCTATCCCGTGGCAGTTCGCAGAGGCTACGGGGTGCTGCATCCTGACCCCGGTTCGACTCCGGACGAGCGCGAGCAGGTGCCCGAAGGCTGGCGAATGTCCCGGCCGCGGGGATAACAGCCCGTGCTCGGTGCTCGGACTGTTATCCCCGCCGGCCTCAGCGGACCCCGAGCAGGTGCTCGAGGGCGAGGCGTTGCACCCGGGCGAAGCCGTAGCCCTGGGTGCGGGCGCGGTCGATGTCGTAGTCCTCGAACGCCGACCGGTCCGCGAGCAGTTCGGTGTAGGTCTCCCCGTCACCCAGGGTGGGCTGCGCGAGCTCGGCGACCTTGGCGGCCTCCAGGGCTTCCTGAACCTCGGGGTCGGCGCGGAATGCCCGGGCCTTCTCCCGCAGACTCAGGTAGAGCTCCATGTTCGCCAGCGCCGACTCCCACACTCCGTCGATGTTCTCCGTGCGCAGCGGCTTGTAGTCGAAGTGCCGGGGGCCGTCGTAGACCGGGCCGCCGCCGGGGGCGCCGTTCTCCAGCAGGTCGACGGTGGAGAAGGCCTGGAGCAGGTCGCCGTAGCCGAACACCAGGTCCTGGTCGTAGCGCGGACCCTTCTGCCCGTTGAGGTCGATGTGGAAGAGCTTGCCGGACCACAGCGCCTGGGCGATGCCGTGGGTGTAGTTGAGGCTGGCCATCTGCTCGTGGCCGGTCTCCGGGTTGATCCCCACCATGTCGGCGTGTTCGAGCTCGTTGATGAAGGCGAGGGCGTGCCCGATGGAGGGCAGCAGGATGTCGCCCCTCGGCTCGTTGGGCTTCGGCTCGATGGCGAAACGCATCGGGTAGCCGTGGTCGATCACATAGGAGGCGAGCGTATCCATGGCCTCGCGGTAGCGGTCGAGCGCCGAGCGGATGTCCTTGGCGAAGTCGACCTCGGAGCCTTCCCGTCCTCCCCAGAAGACATAAGTCTGGGCGCCCAGCTCGGCGGCGAGGTCGATGTTGCGCATCACCTTCCGGATGGCATAGCGCCGCACGGTGCGGTCGTTGCTGGTGAACCCGCCGTCCTTGAACACCGGGTCGTGGAACAGGTTTGTGGTGACCATCGGCACAACCATCCCGGTTTCCGACAGCACCGCCCGGAACTCGTCGATGATGCGCTGCCGCTCGTCCGGGCTGCTGCCCGGAGGGATCAGGTCGTCGTCGTGGAAGGTGATCCCGTAGGCGCCCATCCCGGCGAGCTTGTTGACGGCTTCGACCGTCGCGAGCACCGGCCGGGTGGCCTCCCCGAACAGGTCCCGGGCCTGCCAGCCGACCGTCCACAGGCCGAAGCTGAACTTGTCCTCACGGGTTGGCTGAAGTGCCATCGTCGTCCTCCGGGTCTCGGTGGTCGTCGTCGTTGTTCCGGCAACGTCCTACCCCGGCGGCCCATCCGCAAGCGCGGCGGCGTCCTCGGCTCCCCCGGGGCGATCGATCCCGAGCCCGAGCGACTCGGCCCGGACGGCGGCCAGGAAGGTCTCGAGAGCCGGAGCGACGGGGGTGTCACGGGTGATGATCACGAGCCGACGCATGATGACCGTTTCGGCGACGTCCCTCACTGCTAGGGCCGGATCGACGGCGGGGAGTGTCAGGGCCGGCATCAGGGCGACTGCCCCGGTGGCGCGAACGAGCTCGAGCTGCACGTCGGAGTCGTTGGAGTGGTGGTGCACGTCGGGCTCGTAGCCGCCCAGCGACCGGCAGGTGCTGACGACCAGGGCGTGATGACCCGCGCTGGTCTCCGAGCTGACCCATACCTCGCCGCGGAGTGCCGCGATCTCGACAGGGCCGCCGTGTCGAGCGCACGGATGGGCAGCGGGCAGCACCAGTCTGAGTGGCTCCGCGTGCAGCAGGTCGAACCGGAGGCCCGCGGGGCGGGGTCGGGGATGCCCGTCGTACTCGTCGCTGATGACCACGTCGAGTGATCCGAGTCTCAGCTCCGGCAGCGCCTGCTCGAGTTCCAGCTCGGAGATCTCCACCCGTACCTGGGGGTGGTCCACGAGCACCCGGGCCAGCGCGGGGATCAGGACGCGGCGGGTCGCCGACTGCAGCCCGCCGGCACGGACCGTCCCCCGGACCTCCCCGGTCAGGGAAGCGAGATCCGCCCGGGCGGCCTCCGCTGCCGACAGCAGCACGCCGGCGTGGTGGGAGAGGAGGCGGCCGGCGTCGGTGAGGTTGACACCGCGGCCGGCCTTTTCGAGCAGGCGCACGCCGACCTCCTTCTCGAGGACGGCGAGCTGCTGGGAGACGGCCGACGGGCTGTAGCCGAGCGCAGTGGCGACAGCCCACAGGGTTCCCCGCGCCTCCAGTTCACGCAGGAGCCGTAGTCGACGAAGATCCAGGGAGACCATCCACAAATGCTAATCAATGCGGTCCAAGAATCGTCACTGGACATGCTGCAACGGCACCCTTGAGGCTTGGCGGGTGGGTCCTCTCCTGTGCCTCTTCTCCGCTGCGTGCTTCGGCGCCATGGCGATCTTCGGCAAGCTCGCGTATCAGTCCGGCGTTCCGTCCGACGCGCTGCTCCTCGTCCGCTTCACGCTGGCAGCCGTGCTGCTCGGCGTGGTCCTGCTGCTGCGACCGGGTCTACGGGCCGCGCCGGCGCGTTCGGCGTCCACATCACGGCCGGGTGCGGCCGGGGTCACGGGCCGGCTGGTGCTGACGGGCCTCGGGCTGGGGGCGATCGGGTTCGCCACGCAGGCGACCTTGTACTTCTCGGCCCTCGAGCGGATCGATGCCTCGCTCGTCGTCCTTGTCCTCTACACCTACCCGCTGCTCGTCACCGTCGCTGCCGCTCTGCTCGGGCGGGAGCGCCTGACGCCGGCGCGTGTTGCCGCCCTCGTCCTCGCCCTCTGTGGAACGCTTCTCGTCCTCCTCGGTGCTGCGGGCGGGACGAGGTTCGATGTCGTCGGCGTCGCTCTGGCATTCGGCTCCGCCGTCACGTACAGCGGCTACATCCTCGTGGCCGACACGGTCGTGCACGCCCTGCGTCCGGTCGTCCTCGCAGCCCTGGTCATGACAGGTGCCGCAATGACGCTCGCCGGGCGCGCGGTGCTGACGGGGGGTGTGGATCTGGGGTTCGGCGTCGCGGGGTGGGTCTGGATCGGCTGCATCACGGTCGTCTCCACGGTCGTCGCGATGCTCGCCTTCTTCGCCGGCCTGCGCAGCACCGGCCCCTCGACCGTCGCCATCCTGTCGACCTTCGAGCCCGTCGTGACGACGGCACTGGCCGCGCTCGCGCTGCAGGAGTTCCTCACGCCCGTCCAGCTCGCCGGCGCACTCGTCGTCCTGTCCTCCGCCGTCCTGGTCCAGCTGCGGCGGCGGCCGCAGGCGATCCGGCTCACTCCTTGGACCTCGCGTCGATCGCGTCCAGGTCGCGGACCGCGTAGCGGTGGTGCTCCCACTCCTCTTCGAGGATCACGTGCAGGCAGGAGAGCGTCGTCTCCGGGTGCTCGGGGTTCCACGGATTCCGGCGCTCCGCTGCCAGCGATCCGGGGGTGACCGTGGCGAGGAAGTCGCGCACCATCGCCACGCGACCGGCGCGAGCTTCGAGGACCTCGTCGTACGAGGGAGTGCCCGTCGCGAAGACGGACATGTCGAGCCCATCTTCCTCAGCCCCCGCGTGCGGCTGACCCAGAGGGTGGAACGGCTGTTCGATCCCCAGCACCGACCGGCCGAGCCACACGTCTGTGGCCAGGACCAGGTGACGCAGCGTCTGCGCGAACGACCACTCCCCGTCCACCGACACGTCGACGGTGCCGGCCGGCATCGCGACGACACGCTCGAGGGCCCCGGCCCAGCTGGCCTCGAGCGCTGCCCACGCCACCCGCAAGGTCTCCGGATCCTGGGCGTACCGCTGGGCCCGACCCGGGAAGCGCCGGTTGAGCTCGGCCTCGACGAAGGGGACCACGTCGACGCCGTTGACGCGCAGCACGCCGTCGCCGTCGAGGAGCCACGGCGCATCGATGTCCGCGCCGCCCACGTCGACGGCGCGCATCACGACCCTGGACAGGTCGCAGCCGACGAACCGGGCGCCATGGAGGTTCGCGTGCTCGAACTCCGCTCCCTGCAGGTCGTCGGACCGGCCGAAGCGTGCCATGAGGTCTCCTTCTTGGGCGGCTGCTTCGGCCACAGGCGCCTGGTCATCGTCGAGCCCCACGGGCTCTCGAGTGATGCTTCGAGGCGGTCGGCACGGCGGCTGTCACATCGTCTGCCCGCCCACGTCCACCTGGTTGTGCTCGACCAGCCAGCGCAACGACTCGTGGAGTGCGTCCAAGGAGGTGTACCGGGGGGCATACCCGAGAACTGACCGCGCCCGGTCGATGCTCGCCGTGATGCTGCGCTCGACGTGGTCCCGGGTCGCGGCCGCGTGCGCCGGCCCGACCCGCCGCTCGAACTCCGCCCAATCGACCAGGTCGAGCACCGGGTCGCGACCGAACCAAGCCGCGACTCCTGCGGCAAGTCCCCGGCAGGTCATCGCCTGCTCCGCCACCACGTGGAAACTCGCGCCGACTGCCGCGGGCCGGGTCAGCGCCCGCTCGAAGGCCTGGGCCACGTCATCAGCGTGCACGTGATTGAGCACACCCAGCCCGAGGGCGGGCAGCGCAAGGGGCTCACCCGTCGCGAGCCGGCGCCACACTTCCGGGTCGAGGTTCCCGGCGGGTGTGATCACCGACCAGCCCGGCCCGCTGATGTGCCCCGGGTGCAACACGACACTCGGTACACCGCCGGCGAGCGTTTCCCGGTGAAGCAGCGCCTCGATGGCTGCCTTCCCGATGCCGTACTCGCCGTACCCCGTCCGCGGCTCGTCCTCGGTCACAGGGACCCTCGCCACCCGCCCGTGCACCCAGATCGTCCCGCAGTGCAGGAGAAGCGGGCGCGTGGGCCGCAACGCATCGACGAGCTGCTGAGCGGACTCCGGAGTGAAACAGATCAGATCTACGACCACGTCCGGCCGAAGCCGCGCGACCAGGCCACCGAACGTCCCGGCCGCGTCTTCGGCATCTCGGTCGGCGCTCACCCGCTGCACCGAACCCCACTCCACCGTCTGGACGTACGGCGCGCGCTCTCCCCGGCTCACCGCGACGACCTCGTACCCGGCACGCACCAGCCGGGGTACCAGGTAGCTGCCGATGTGTCCTGTCGCCCCGATCACCACCACCCGCCGCACACCCGGAGCCTACGGCCGCCGGCAGCGCTGGGCTGCCGGCCGGCGGCGCGCCGCAAGCCATCTCGAGGGTTAGGACGGCTCGTCTCTTTCGCTGATCGCCTTCCGCAGGGACTTGGGGAGTCTGCCCGTGTTCTTCCGGTAGTACGCGGCGGCCAGTCGAAGCACGACGAGCCGCGCGCCGCCCACCGCTGCTCCTGACGCCATCGCAAACGCGAGCGGTCTCGCCCAAGTGCTGTCCGGGTCTTCGGGAACCTCCGGCGGCTTCCGGCCCGTGGCTGCCCGCCAGGCGACCACCAGCGCGTGCTGAACGGCAACGGTCGCCACCAGCGCCCCGATCGCCGATAGGGCTCTCCATAGGAGCTTGAACATCGCCCGCCTCCTTCGCCGACATCTTCCCGAACCACAGTCGTCTCGTCACGCCCAAGATCATGTATAGCCAGGCGGAGGCGTCCTTCCTGATACGACACCACTGTGGCGATCACGGGCGGCTGCATCAAGGGCGCTGCGAGTCGCTTGTGCCAAGACTATGAACGTTCGCAGGGTCAGACCGCCTTCGCGGCGGCTCGGGGCGGGTCGCCCCAGCTCATGCATCCCAGCGTCAGCCGGCTGACCTTCAGCCCGGTGCTGCCCAGGCGTACGAACTCCATGCCGGGTCTCCGATCGGTGCGCGGCCCAATGCCTGTGTCTCACCGTGGCCAGGCCCGACGCAGCCGCAGCTCACAACGATGCGGAAGCCGGGGCTCGCCCACAAAGGCGGACGGCGTAAGCGGCTGAGCCGGGAGCGAGGGATCCGGCGCAGGCGCTACCCGGGGTCCCGGTCTCCAGAGGCCCGGCGGTCCTCGGCTGCCTGCTCGCGATCCTTGGCGGCGTGGGCGCGGTCGGACGCGGACTCGAACCGGTCCAGGGCGGCCTTCTGCCGTTCTTCGCCGGCGTCGTCGCGACGTGCGGCAGCTCGATTGCGGGCCTCGACCAGGTCGGCGCGGTCACCGGCGCCGAAGTCACGGTCGCGGCCACTCCAGTCCCGATCGATCTCGGCGCTGCCCCGGTCGAGCGCGGCATCCACGATCGAAACCTTTCCAGCCTTCAGGTCGCGCAGGTCCGCCGCCAGGTCCCGTGCCCTGGCCTCGGCGTCACGATGATCCGCTGCGACATCTCTCGCGATCGCCCGGTGCAGGACTTGATCGACCGCCGCGTCCCGCTGGACACTGCGCCGGTCCCGCTCGTCGGCAACGCCATCCCGATGATCAGCCGCGCGGTCCCGGGGATCTGCTGCGGCGTCCCGCTCGTCGGCCACTCGATCCCGCTCGTTCGCGGCGCGCTCCCGCTCGCTCAACCGGTCGTCCCGCTCCGTCACGTCCGCCTCCGAACCCTGACCCGATCAGCCTGGGCGACTCCGCTGCGCCGCTCCTCGCCAGGACCACGTTCCCCGGACGGGACTCTCCGCTGCCAGGCTAGACGCCGACGGCCACGATTTGTAACCAGACCCGTTGCGGGTAATCGAGCCCGGTGGCCGGCATGGCACTCCCCATCGACGCGCGCAGCCCGGCGACCGCTCGGAAACTCCTGCTCTCCGCCCTCGACGGACGCGCGGATTACGCGGTCGACGACGCCCTCTCAGCTCCGCGCCTCCCGCCGGCTGGCGCCGGGGGGGAGCGGAGCGGGAGGCGCTGCAGCCGGCTGCTTGGCGGCGCGGTGCGGCGCGTCAGGGCCGTACATCGGGAGGGCCCTGGGATGAGACTGAAGCCGCGTCCGGGTGTCGTTCCTGCAGACGCTAGGCCTGGTTTCGATCGTTGTGTGCGGCGAGTTGCTCGGTGATCGCCTTCAGGTCGTGGCGGCGGATGTTGGCGTGCTGGCTGATTTGTTCTGCGGTGACGAGGAGTTGGCCCATGGCGCCGAGTTCCTCCGCGGGCCGGACGGCGTCGCTGTACCGGGTTGCCGCGCCGGCTGCATCACTCGGGAGGCGTAGGCGCAGGGTGACCAGTTCCTGTCCGCGGGCGGCTGCCTCGAGTGCGTGAAGGCGTATCTGGCGGCGGCCTTCGGCGAACTCCTGAGCGGCGGGGTTCAGGTTGCGCGCGATGTCGACGAGGGTGGACCACTGAGGTATCCCGAGGGGTCGCTGATCGTTGCCGAGGAGCACGAGTTGCACCTCGCGGAGGAGTCCTCCATGTGCGCCTTGGCCGCCACGAGTGGCTGCACTGGAAGATCCGGGATGATGATCTCGACCAGTGAAGGCCTGCCGGTCTTTGGGACCTCGAACTCGGTGCCGGGGTGGATGATCGCGTTGGTGATCACCTCGGTGAGGAGGAGCTCCACGTCGTCCCGCAAGTCACTGAGACCCAGGAGGTGGAGGCGCTCGCCGGCGAAGGAGCCGGCGGGGGCGAGGATCACCGGATCCGACGGGTACTGCCGCCGAACCAACTCATCGCCCACGCCCCGACGTCAAGCATATCCCGGGCAGATTCGTCAAGCATCTCTAGGCCTAGACAGCAGCTGATTGGGCCCGTCCTGTGATGGCGATGCTTGACAGTGGCAGCGTGCACGCCAGGGGCTCGACGGATTGTTCGCACTTGCAGCGGCCGCGGCCGGTCCTGGTGAATGTGCTGGCAGGCTGGACCGTATGGAGGGCGCAGTGCACCTGCCGCAGATCGATATTGGCGGCGAGGGTCTGACGTCAGATCGCCTGCTGCGGGTGGTGCAGCAGGCTCGCGCAAGCGGGTTCACCGCGGTGTCGGCCAACGACCACTTCCGGTTCGGGCGGCCCTGGCTGGACGGGTTGGTCGCCCTGTCGCTGGTGGCCCCGTACACGGGGCCGATGGACTTGGTGACCAGTGTCGCCTTGCCGTCGTTGCGCGGCCCGTTGCCGTTGGCGTCGGCCCTGCTGTCGATCGCCCAGGTGTCAGGCGGGCGCGTGGTGGCCGGGGTGGGCGCGGGCTCCTCCCGCGCGGACTACGACCTGGCAGGTGTCCGGTTCGAGGATCGGTGGGGCAGATTCGACCGATCGGTCGAGGCGTTGAGGTCGCTGCTCCAGGAAGCGACCTCGCTCGCCGGGACGGGCTTGGGCAACGGAGCGAACGCCGACATCCCCGTATGGGTGGCGAGCTGGGGTTCCGAGGTGGGGCTGCGCCGCGTGGCGCGGCTGGGAGACGGCTGGATCGCTTCGGCGTACAACACCGATCCCGACCGGTTCGCTGCCGGGTTGGGCATCATCGCGGACGAGCGGTCACGGCTCGGGCTCTGGCCGGCGGAGGTCCCCGCGGCGTTGGCCACGATGTGGACGTGGGTGACCGAGGACGGCGCGGAGGCGGACCGGGTCATCGCCGACGTGCTGGCCCCGATGATCGGCAGGGCTGCGGAGCAGCTGCGGGGCCGAGTGTGCGTAGGGTCGGTGCAGCAGTGCGCCGAGTTGTTGTCTCGCTACAGCGAGGCCGGGTGCCGGCGGGTGCACTTCTGGCCGATCGGTGACGAGGAACGCCAGCTTCAGCTGCTCGCCGAGCGCGTGCTCCCGCAGGTCGACCGCTGAGGCTCACCGCACGCCAGGCCGCGTCACGGCGGCCAGGATCCCCGTCATGGTCGTTACCGCCGCAGGAGGGTAAGACCCGTACGGGTGCACGGCCCAGATCCGCCGGCTCGGAGCACCTGCACTCAGCTTCCTGACCTCAACTCCTGGTAGCGGGCGGGTGGCGGCAAGCCCGGGGACGAGGGCGACCCCTAGCCCCGCCGCGACGAAGGCCTGTACCGCCATGTAGTCGTCGGAGGTCAGGGCGACGTCCGGGTCGAAGCCGGCGGCCCGACAGGCGTGTCGTGTCATCCGGAACCATGCGCTCTCCGTGGAGCCGCCGACCCAGGGTTCCCCGGCCAGCTGATGCAGAGCGAGACCGGGAGTGCGTGTCGCGGGATGTCCCCGTGGCAGCAGCACCCGGAAGGCATCGTCGAAAAGGTGCACCGAGCGGACGCCCGGTCCGAGGGTCAGTGGCGCCACCTCGTCGTCGTACACGAGGACCAGGTCGATGCGCCCGTCGGTCAGCTGCACCAGGAGCCGCTGCATGTGGTCGTCCCGGATCGTCACGGTCACGCTCGGATCAGCTTTCCGCAGCTGGGTCACCGCGCGCGGCACGAAGGAGGTGAGCGCTGTTGGAAAACTGCCCACCCGCAGACGCTGCGACCGTCGCCCAGCGAGTTCGAGCAGCTCCTGCTCGGCCGTCTCCAGTCGGGCCAGGACGGCGGTTCCGTGTCGCACGAGCGTCTGCCCCTGCGGCGTCAACTCCACGGGCTGCGAGCCGTGGACGACCAACGCTGAACCAAGATGATGTTCGAGGGCGGCGACATGCTGACTGACGGCCGACTGCGTCACGCCCAGCACCGCCGCGGCCTCCGTGAACGACCCCGATCCGGCGACCGCGCACAGGGCCCGCACACCGCGCAGACGAGTCAGTAGCTCCACTGATGCTCCAGCAGCTCCATCCATTGAGCCTAATGAAGGCGACTTCTAGCGTCACTATCGAGCAGGGGCGCCAATCAAGGACGACGGCACACCCGCTCGACCGCCCCCGACCCGGGGGCCACGAGAACCGGAGGTCGCCAGATGCCCCTCATCCAGGTCAAGCTCATCGAGAACGTGTTCACCCCCGAGCAGAAGCAGCAGATCGTCCGCCGGCTCACAGACGCCATGGTCGAGATCGAAGGCGAGAACATGCGCCCGGTCACATGGTGCGTCATCGACGAAGTCAAGAGCGGGGACTGGGCGATCGGCGG
This sequence comes from uncultured Actinomycetota bacterium, assembly GCA_963786765.1. GTDB lineage: Bacteria > Actinomycetota > Actinomycetes > Actinomycetales > Kineosporiaceae > DATKNA01. The sequence continues at coordinate 274,896 of CAWBAJ010000008.1, forward strand.
AAACCCCTTGACCACCGCAGACGTCAAGGCGCTCGCCGCTGGTGCCACCGTCTGACCCGTGCTGGCCACGGCCGCTGCTCGCCCCTGCCGTTCGCGGATACGTGGACGCGCCCGGCCGGGCGCAGCAGGTGGTCAATAGTGTCTAGGCCAAGGGACCACTCCGGTGACGGTCAGTCTCCTGGGCCAGGCGTCAAGCATCTCCTGGCACAGCCCTGTCAAGGATTTCCCGGCTCACGGCAGCCGATTGGGCCTGTCATGGTCGGGGACCTGCTTGACGTGGGTGTGCCGGGACCTGGTTGACGTGGGGTCCGGTCGGCTTCCATGTGCGCGTCGTCCATGGGCGGCGCTCCCCGTGGCGGCCGCTCCCAGGGGTGCCCTTGCCGATCAGCGGCAGCCGTAGAGGGCCGAGGGCGATGCTGCGACACTCGCCCGATGAGGATGGCGGCGTCTTTTGCGACGTCGGCCGACGGGATTCGGATCGCGTGGTCGCGGCACGGCAGCGGTCCGCCTTTGGTGCGAGTCGGGACCTGGCTCACACATCTCGACTTCGACCGGTCGAGTCCGTTGTGGCGTCACTGGCTGGAGTCGCTGGGCCAGCGGTTCGAGGTCGTTCGGTATGACGACCGTGGCAGCGGCCTCTCGGACCGCGACCCCGGCGAATACTCGTTGAGCGCCTGGCGTGCAGACCTGGAGGCCGTGGTCGACGCGGCAGGGTTGCGCAGCTTCAACCTGCTCGGCATGTCCCAGGGCGGTGCTGTGGCCATCGACTACGCGCGAGCGCATCCTGAGCGGATCACGAACCTGATCCTCTACGGGGCCTACGTCCAAGGCGGCACCGCACGTCGCGGGACCGTCGACGACGTCGAGGTGCGAGCCCTGCGCGAACAGCTGATCAAGGTGGGGTGGGGCCGGGCCGATCCCGTCTTCCGCCGCGTGTTCACGTCCTCGTTCATCCCGGGCGCGTCCGAGGAGCAGATGCGCTGGTTCGATGAGCTGCAGCATCGCTCCATGTCGCCGGAGGCGGCCCTGGCCAGCAGCCGGGCTCGCGCCGCACTGGACGTCACCTCGTCGGCGAAGGCAGTGGCCGTACCCACTCTGGTCCTGCACGCCGACGGGGACCGGGCGGTGCCCTTCGAGCAGGGTCGCCTGGTGGCCGGGCTCATCCCCGACGCGCGGTTCGTCCCGCTGCACAGCACGAACCACATCCTTCTCGCTGATGAGCCGGCCTGGCCGGAGTTCCTCGCCGAGGTGACGGGCTTCGCCGGGGGTGGAAGGCCGAGCGCTCGCATGGCCGTCCTTACCGATCGGGAGCTGGAGTTGCTGCACCTGGTCGCCGACGGCTGCGGTAACGCGGAGATCGGCCTTCGGCTGTCGCTGAGTACCCGGACCGGTCGAGCGGCATCTCTCGAACATTTACACGAAGCTCGGGTTGTCGGGAAAGTCAGCCCGAGCGGCGGCAGCAGCGCAGCTTCCCGACCTTCAGCGGCTCTCCGCCCCCGGCTGACTGGCAGCCGCGAGGTCGGGTCCTGCGTGCTACCCGTCGCGGTGCGCGCCGCTTTCCCTGGGAGTTGGCGGGTATCACCGATGCCCCCGCCGGGGCGGCGGACCTAGCGTGAAACACGTTCTGTTCCAGGGACATTCATCAACGAGGAGAGCCACTGTGCCATTCATCGCCGTCAAGGTCGTCGAAGGTGTGTTCACGCCCGACCAGAAGCACGACATCGTCCGAAAGCTCACCGACGCGATGGTCGGGATCGAGGGCGAGAACATGCGCCCGATCACTTGGTGCGTCATCGAGGAAGTCGCCAGCGGCGACTGGGGCATCGGCGGTCAGCCGCTGTCGACCCAGGACGTCCTGACGGTGGCCAAGGGTGTGCCTGTCGGATGACGCCGCCGGCGGCCCCGGCCCGCCCGTTCGCTCGGCCGATGCAGCAGTGCGACGAGCGCGGACGGAGACCGGGGCCGCCTCGGTCGGGCGGCCCCGGCCTGCACGATGCCCGATCCCCCGGCCGGGAGCTCGTCGCGTTCCTCTCCGAGGGCGCGACGCTGCGCGGCTGGCTGTACTCCCACGCCGAACCGGCCGACTCCGAACCCCAGCGCCGGCCGGCGCTCGTCATGACCCACGGCTTCACCGCGACGATCTCCGGCATGGTCGCCGACCGCTACGCCCAGCGGCTGCATGCGTCGGGCCTGCAGGTCCTGCTGTTCGACCACCGAGGTTTCGGTCTCAGCGGCGGTTCCCCGCGGCGGCAGGTCAACCGGTGGACCCAGGCCCGTGGCTACCGCGACGCGATCACCTTCCTGACACAGCGACCGGACGTCGACCCGGCCGCATTGGGATCTGGGGTGACAGCCTCAGCGGCGCCGTGGCCATCTGCGTCGCGGCCTTCGACCCCCGCGTCCGCGCACTGGTCGTGCAGGTCCCCGCCTGCGGAGCGAACCACGCACCCCCAAGCAGCGGGCGCGGCTTCGAGGCCCTCCGCACGGTCTTTGACACCGCCGACCTGGCCTCCCTCCCTGCGCGTGTCGTCGGTCCGGCGCCCGTCGTCTCCCCCGACCAAGGTCGGCAGCCGAGTCTGCTCAAGCCGCACACGGCATACCGCTGGTTCCTGACAGTTCGGTGCCCAGCCGGAAACGGGCTGGAGCAACGAGGCCACCGTCGTCGAACTCGACACGCAGCCAGCACTTCATGCGCAACTGTGCTCACCACACCTCACCTGCCCCTCCCTGTGGGTCATCGCGGACGACGAGATGCCCGGCGCCAACCCCGTCGTCTCCCTGGCGGCCTATCGATCAACCCCCGGGCCGAAGGAACTGCTCAGGATCGAAGGAGGGCACTTCGGCCTCCTATACCCCGAAACCGTGGTCTTCGACCACGTCGTCGACGCACAGTCCCGCTTCCTGGCCACGCACCTGGTCCATGGCACATCGGTCGGCTCATGACCGCAGACGATGACCCCACGGTGGAACTGCTCTGTTGTCCCGAGTGCGCAGGCGTGGCCTCGGTCGAATGGGGCACCCGAATGAGCGGCGTCCTCCACCTCAAGGTCCGATGCATTCACCGGCACTGGTTCTTCCTGTCCGCCGATCAGGTCATCGCCTTCGGCAGCCGACACGATCCTTTCCAGAGCCCGACACTCTCGGCGCCGCCCGAAGACTGACAAGACCTATGCCAACAGGTATGCGAGATCATCTTCGCGACACCGACCGCAACGAGATCGGCTTGGGGATGCTCCGGTCTGACCGCCGCCGCTCGAGCTGCCGCTGACTGCTTGCCATCCGACCTTCCCAGAAGGTCGCCGGCATCGCGTCAAGGGGGGCCTCGCGGGTCGCTCCCGCGATCGAGCTGGCTCGACGATCGACCCGGCTTCCCCTCGTACTGCGAACCCTGCAACGACGAGGACATGCCCGTGGCCCGGCCATGCCCGGGCCCATTGGGGCGTCGCGTTGATCGTGACTAGCCGAACCCGCCCCCGCCAGTAGGTGGGCCGCCCAAATTCGTCGGCCCGCCCAAGTTCGTTGCTCGGCCCAGACGCCTACGCCTCCGCAGCCCCGGCAGACCTGCGCCTCGGTTTCGTGTCGCGGTAGCCAAGCGTGCCATCCGACACGACACTGCCACTGCTTGCTCATGTTTTCGACGCTACTCCCTGCCGAGACGATTCGTGTGGCGGTAGCCAAGTGTGCCATCCGACACGGCACTGCCAGTGCTTGCTCATGCTTTCGACGCTACTCCCTGCCGAGACGACAAAGCGGGCACGCCGCCGGGCGACCGCGGAGCCTGGATCAGACGTTCGATCGATCGCCGCTCAGTCATGCCGTTCGCGACGAGTTGGCGACGAGGAACGCCGCGGAGTCGACCACGTTGCCAGCCATGCGGTCGAAGAAGCGGAAGGCATGAAAGAGCGAGGAGGCTCGGCGATTTCTGGAGTCCGCGGCTGATGATCGAATGGTAGGTGCAGCGCGTGGGGCTTGAGTTGCTGCGGCACCAGACGAAGACAGAGGCGTCGGTCGCAGGGCTACCGCTGCCCGAGATCTCCATCACCGCTCTGCGTGAGCGGCAGATCCGCCGGCGGGAGCGAGGGCGGCGCCGGGCCGAGGGTGGGAGGCGGTCGGGAAGCTGGTCTTCACGCGCGACTGCGGGTCACCAGTCGAAGCGCGCACCTTCAATCGACAGTTCTCGGCGAGATGCCGCAAAGCGGGTGTCAAGACGATCACGGTGCGCGACGCTCGTCGGACGTACGCGACCTTGCTGGTCGACCTGGACGTCCACCCGTGAATTGTGATGGAGATCCTTCGCCACGCCCAGGTCCAGTTGACGATGGAGATCTACGCGCAGGCCTCGTCGCCCGCGGCAGGAGGCTCCGAGGAGGCTGGGCGAGCAGCTGCGCAGTCCGAACCCGGAGCGCGAGACTGATTGCGACCAGGAGTCGGCGTGACCGTGACTTCTGTACTTCGCTGCTGTACTCGCAGCTCAGCGGGTCTTCCCCCGGTCAGGGAAACCCCGCTGATCAGCGGTTTTGCGGGTCGGGGTGGCGGGATTTGAACCCACGGCCTCTTCGTCCCGAACAAGGTCTGGAGAGCGTTCTGGCCTGCACTCGAGACTGTTGTGCCTGCTCACATAGTTGGGCTGCGTCTGCAAGGCTCGGTTTCGACGCGCCTTGCCGTCAAGATCGTCTCCCAGAATTCTCCCCGGGCCGTCGATCAGCTGGAGGTGGACGCGTGGGCCTCCGCCGGCTCGAGCCCAAGGCACGCCAAGTGCTGGAGAACTACAAGGGCCTGTCGAAGACGTAGCAGAGGTGCCGAGGACGCCTGGAAACAAGCCGTCCCGAGTCTCTCGGCACCGACCGCGCGTGTGAGACCTTGGTGCTTCGGATCTCGACCGGTTGGAGGGGCACATGGAGGATACGAACGTGGCCGCGCCGCTCGAGGACGAGCGCGCCGCCCCATTCCGTCGCCGCGTGCGGAGCAAGCTGTCGAACGCACTCGTCGTCTGGCTGGTCACTAGCGACGGCAGCGGTCGCCCCCACCCGAGCCCCGTTTGGTTCCTGTGGGAGGGCGACGGCGACCTGGAGGGTTCAACGGTCCTGGTGTACTCGCAGCCAAACGCCGCCAAGCTGCGGCACATCGCCGCGCAGGAGGCCGTCGCGCTCCACTTCGACACCGACCCCCGTGGTACCGACGTTGTCATTCTCTACGGGCGCGCCCACCACGACGATCAGGCGCCGCCAGCCGCCGACGTCCCCGCCTACCTAGACAAGTACCGAGACGCCATCGCCGACCTGGGCAGCACCGAGCAGGCCTTCTCCAGCGGCTACAGCGCCGCCCTTAGGATCACTCTCGAGCGCGTGCGCGGGTCCTGATGGGAAGGCCGGAAGCGCGCGCGTTGCATGATGCGCGAGCGGCAAAGGCGCTAGCAGACGTCCTGGCAGGTCGACGCGCCGGGCGGGGTGCCCCCGACCACCGACAGGGCAAGTACGGAGTTACCCCCGAGCTGCCTGGTAGGCCGAGATGACGCCGCTGGGGATGCGGCCCCGTTCCGAGACCTTGTGCCCGCTGGCCCAGTGGGAAGAGCTCCACCAACACGCTTTGGTCCCGACTCGGAGGGATGCACCTCGGCGGCCGCGCCGAGTTCTCCACCTTCCGGCGCACCCTTGCGGCGCTGCTGCGAACCCCGTTGACCTTGACGAACGAGGACGATCCCCGCCTTTCGACATGGATCCACGACCACCTGCAGGTCGCGCCCGTCGTCGTCGAGGACGCCGACGCGCTCGGCCGCCTCGAGGAGTCCGTCCTGCAGCACCTCGACCCCCCGCTCAACCTGAAAGGCATGGCCCCTACGCCATTGCGCGCACGGATCAAGGACCTTCGGCATGGTCACCGGGGGTGAGACGTCGCTGATCCGTGTCTGCTGCGGTTGAGGTTGAATCGGGCACGGCAGAACCGTCACGTGCAGCGATGCACCGAGCAGAGCGCCTGACCTGGACGGATGCCTTTCGGCACTTGTCAGCGTCTGACAGCATCGACGGTCGTCATGTGCCCCCAATGTGCCCCGCGGCGACGCACTCTCTGCGCCGGCTTCCTGCACGGGGGACGTGGTGGCTGTCCCCGACGCGCCAGGGGCTTCACGATGGCGCGAACGGAGTCAGCAACGACCAGGCCGGCCGCGACTTGAGCCCGCCCGCGCTCAACCCCGTGCTGTCGGTGTCGACGTCCAGAGCGGGTCGACGCCGCGAAGCCACTCAGTCGCGAACCGGCCTGCGCCGTGAATCGCCGTCAGGCGCAGCTCGTCCTTGCCGGTGTTCGTGAAGCCGTGCGCCTCGCCCCGTGGGCTGACGACGACGTGGCCGCCGGTGACCTCGAGCGTCCGCGACCCGATCCGGAAGGTCGCCGTGCCGGACTCGACGACGAACACCTCGGCGTACGGGTGCCGGTGCACCTGCGGCCCGTGACCGGGCTGGACATGGACGAGGATGAGGGAGAAGGGCGCGTCCTCGTGGTCCGCCCCGACGAACTCGTGCGAGTGCTCCGAGTGGGGCAGGTCGTCGAAGCTGATAATCTCGGCCATAACGGGCGCCTCCCTGAGTCGTAGAGCGAACCCTTGCCGTCGGCGGCTGCGCTGGCAAGCTGACGCGCTAAATAGTGGGCCCCGTCGGCTCGAACCCACAACCAACGGAATCAAGTTCCGTCGAGCCCGTTACTTCCGATCGATGCCAGACTCTGCCTATGAGCAGGGGAGACGCCCAGTTACGGTTGCTTCTTGCCGCTTGCTGCTGCCCGTCCTGTCGCGTCCATTGGCATGGGTAAAGCATGGAAATGATCACTACGGGCGACCTTCCTACCGCCCGGTCGTGGCTCCTTCGAGCGTTCCGGGGCTCGGGGTGCGGTGAGCCGTTCTCCTCCTCCCCCGGCACCCCCCTCGCTGTCGGGGGAGGAGGAGTACGAGCGGTCTATCGCCCGTGATCGTGGTCATGTGCACCTTCGATGTCAGTCGCCGTCAGGACGCGCAGCTGGAGGGCATCGGTGCGTCCGTGCGACGGGCAGCGCCGGTGGGGAGCAGCTGGACTGCGATGGTCTCGGCAGGGACGTCGCCGTTGTTCCGGAGCATGTGGACATCGCGACCGCCCGGGTCGACGAAGCTGCTTCCCGCCGGGTACGCGTGTCCGACGCATCTCCGGTCGCTGCTGTCGTAGTTCGTCACCGTGCCGCGGACGACGAAGATCAGGCTTGGGCCGGGGTGCGAGTGCCACCCCGTCGTTCCGCCGGGGACGATGACGTTGTCGACGATGTAGCCGTCGGTCTGACCGTCCGTCTTGAGCCGTAGGTGCCAGGTGTCGGCGGGTTGGGTATGCGCTCTGATGTCGAGGTCGGGGATGGCGGACTTCGCGAGGATCGTGGTCGTCAACCCCGCGGTGGGCGTGGCGGACGCGGTGCCGCCAAGGGTGGTGACGCTGATCGTGGCAACGCCGAGCGCGGTCAGGGCGAGTAGCGGCACGGTCTTGGATTCCATGGGATTCTCCATCTTCGTATCGGCTGTGCTAATGCCGGTCGAGCGGGCCGTCGACTTCGCCCGTCAGTTGAGCAGAAGCGCCTCCGCCGCGACAGGGAAGGCGATGTTGTGCGCCTCCCCAGGCGTGCTGGCGGAGCTCGATTTTCGGCGCGTGCTCGATGTGGCTCGTGCGGTGAAGCCGCACTCACATGGCAGGCCCGGGGGATGTGACGCCTGCACCGTTGTTCCTCATCGTCTCGGTGTCGAGAGACGTCCCGCGGTCGTCTGCGGACTGTTGCGACCGCGGTCCCCGGCCGCTGTCTGCCGCGGCTAGCGCCGGGTTGAGGCGGCGGCTGGCGTGCTCCGGGATGCTCTGCTGACCCCGGGGTGGTCCGTCAGCAGGGATCATGCAGCTTCACGCAGGGCTGCTGGGAAGCGGGTGAGGGGTTGCTGGTGGGGAGTGGCGTCGGGCTGGAGTGGTGGACTGCGAGGGAGATGGCGAGCGCGGTGACGGCGAGCAGTGCCACCCCGAGGACAGTCAGTGCGAGCTGGTACCAGCGGCCGACGGCCCGCGACGGGAGGCTGGTCTGGGTTGCTGTGGACATCATTCCTGCTTCCTGAGCGCCGATCACCGTTGGTTTCGCCGAACTGCTCTGGTCTCTGTCCCCGGGGTGCTGCCCCGGCTTGCCGCAGGTGGATCCCGCCGGCAGGACTGAGCGTGCGGGCAGGCAACCTGCTGGCGATATGCGCCTTGGGGCGTATTTCCGCGTCGGCGCGACCTACCGTCGGTCCACCACGGGTGAGGAGGCTCGGCCGTGGGTGTCTGGCGGCTCTCCCTGCAGGGGTGGTCTGCGCCTCCTCACCGTCGTCGAGGACGGCCCGAGCGATGACCCCGTGAGCGGATGGCCTTGGGCGGTTTTCGGACTGGCTGCATCAGCCGATTTCGTCCGACAGCGTTCACTTCGACGGTGTCGACGGCGGCCGGGGACTCGGTCCATCGTCGCTTCTGCCGTAACGCGGGTATCAGCCGCGCGGTACGCATGTAGGCGTATAGCTGTCGCCGGATTTGGGTGCCACGCTTGAGCACGTGCAGTAGCGGAAGTCGTCGGCGCGGTCGGGTTGGCATCTCGGATGCATGGACCGGCCCGCCCGCGCGACGCGTCTACCGTGCGACGGGCGCTCGGCGGTAGAGTGGATATTTTATGGCGGGAGGGGCGATGCCCACCTTCGGATTGACGCGGGACCGAGGTCCTGAGGCACTCTGGGACGTGATCGACGCTGGCTTGCACGACGACGCCGGCGACGCGTTACCCTGGGCCGTCCTTTCCAGACTCCGCCATCTCATTCCTTGTGACGCTGTGCAATTCGGAGAAATGGACATTGTTCGCCAGGCGCCGTTGATGATGCAGGGCATTAATGAGAGTTGCGGCGAATGGATCGAACTGGAGCCATCGAAGCCGGAGGATCCTTCGTTTGGAAGCCTGATGACAAAGTTCGCGCCGGATGCGTACTTGCTCCGCTCGCCAAGCCCTAGCGCGGTTGTGCTGTGGTCCGACTTCTACACGGACACCGAACTCAGGGCATTGCCATTTTACTGTGAATTCTTGAGGCCTGCCGCCTACGCGATGGTGGTTCCGATCCCGTCTCCTCCAGGACGTGCTCGAACTCTGCTCTTCTGGCGAGAGCGGCGTGATTTCAATGATAGTGAGCGGTTCGCCCTACAGCTCCTGCGGCCGCATATCTATGAAGTCTTTGTTGACGCCGAACGTCGGCGCGGAGCGATACCACGACTGAGTCCCCGCGAGATGGAGGTCTTGAGCCTGGCCGCGCAAGGCTACGACAACAGGGATATCGCCGGAGTGCTGTTCATATCTGTAGCAACGGTTCGGAAGCATATGGAGCACATTCGTGAGCGTACCGGGGTAAGGAGCAGGTCCGCGGCCGCCGCCCTGATACTGCCCCACCTGGCTCCGCCGCAGCGACTCCCGACTGAAGAACGCCGGGCGCTGTCAAGTCCGACGTAGGGCCTCGGCCGGGCATCCGCCTACACGGCTGCGCGGCGCCCTCCCGACTGGAGGTGAGGCAGGAGGGGGCCGGGCTCGCCGAAGCTTTGCACGGCGATTTCCGGTCGTTCACCCGGTCCCCGACGGAAGTCGGGGGCACGCTCGCTGGGGTTCATGGACCCGCTGATTAAGAGACGTTTCAACGCTGCTGGCAGGGAGACCGAGGGGGTGGCCTGCGTGGTTGTCCCTCGTCGTCTCTATGCCGATCTGGACCGTTCCGGGTCTCGAGCGGACTGATTGCGGACCGTCACCCTCTGGGCTGGCGGGGCGATCCGGGGGCCACGGCCGTGGGTGGGCACAGCGCCGAGGAGGTGGTGCGCGCCACAGGGACGACGCCGCGCGAGAGTGCCGCCACGCGTGCTGTCCCGCCATGCCCGCATACGGTTGGGATTGTGCAGCCCGTCACTGTGGCGCACGACGATGATCCCGCGCCCGAGGGAGTAAAGCTCGTCCCGGTCGCGGCGGACGCTGAACCGACGATATTCAGCATCTTCCTCGAAGGTCCGGGAGCGAAGCTCAACGAGAGTTGGCCGGGCCAGGTCACCAACGGTTCTACGTTCGTCGGGCGCGTACCGCTGGCTCAGAACGCGGGAACCTGTTGCATCGTCGCCCTGCAGCAGCAGATCCAGTCCGGGCCGCTGGAGATGCCTCACCCAAGTGACGACGACGTGCGCCGGATGCGGGAGTGGAAGGCGAAAGGTGCGACGCGATTCAGCACCATGATTGGTGACTTCGGGGATGGCGCGATTGCCCTAGTCGACTTTCGTGATGACGAGGACGTGCTGATTGGGTGACCAAGGACCGGTGGGGAGACCCGGCGCGCACCGCCAACACTGGTCTCCGTGAGCGAGCAGGAGGTCGTGGAGGTAGGACTTCAGTCCAGCTCTCGGGCGTCGACGCTGACGGAGGAGCTCGGCGCGACGCCGAAGCTCATGGACGAACGACTCGGCCACGTGCACGGCTCCGTGCAGGCCCGCTACTCCCACGTGACGCCGGGGATGCGCGGGCAGCTGCTGGCCGGCCTCACGCAGCTGTGGGAGGCGTCCCTGAATGCCCGGGCTGGGATTAGCCCCCACTCCCCAGTGTCAGTCCTCGACGAGCTGCTGAAGGCGCGCGCGACCCCTGGCGAGACCTGACGACGAAGATCGTCTCCCAGACTTCTCCCAAGCGCCCGCCACGAAGCCGTCAGGGCCGGCTCCCTCGTGAGGGGAACCGGCCCTGAGCTGGTGTTTTGCGGGTCGGGGTGGCGGGATTTGAACCCACGGCCTCTTCGTCCCGAACGAAGCGCGCTACCAAGCTGCGCCACACCCCGGTGGAGCCAAGCCAGCATAGCGGAGGCGCTCCGCCGCTCTGAACCAGGTTCTCGGCAAACCCGCCCGGCCCCGGGACCGAACCTCGTCGCGTTCCTGCGACACCCCGTCGGCGACGCGGCGTGTCGCGCGAGGATGACGAACGACGGTCGGGGTTGCGTGCCCCGGACGACGACGGGTGCGGAAGGATCGGGGACATGACCGAGGAGATGCCCGACTGGGAGCGCCGCTTCCGCACCCCGCGTGTCGGCCTGCCCGACTGGGCCCGCGACCGCCCCGACCGCGCCGCCGTCGTGGCGACGGCGAACGGCGTCCTCGAGGTGCACAGCTGGGACCACTCCAGGAACGTGCTGGTGCAGGCCACCCGGCGCAAGGAGGGCACGGCACACGCGACGATCGACCTCGGCGGCGAGTGGCTGTGGTGGTTCGACGACGGCGACGGTGACGAGTTCGGCGTGTGGCGGCGCCAGCCCTTCGGGTCGGGCCCGGATGCCGACGTCGAGGACCCCACCGGCCTGCCCGCGGCCTACCCGTCCGGCCTTGCCCTCGGTCGCGACGGCCTCGTCGTGGTCGGGCGCGCCGACGACGACTACGGCGCGCAGATCCACGTCGTCACACCCGGCGCGCCGGCGCGCCTGCTCTACGAGCACAGCGAGGACGCCGGCGTCGGCGACCTCTCCGAGGACGGCGAGCTCGTCGCGATCTCGCACAGCGAGCACGGCGATTCGCGGCACCCAGCGCTGCGCGTCGTCCGGGCTCTGGACGGCACGACCGTCGCCGAGCTCTGGGACGGACCCGGGAAGGGCCTCGATGCCTACGCCTTCGCCCCGGTCGCCGGCGACACCCGGCTGCTGGTGGGCCACGAGCGGCGGGGCCGGCCCGAGCTGCTGATCTGGGACGTGGCGAGCGGCGAGCAGCAGGAGCTCGAGCTCGACGTCCCCGGCGAGATCTCGGACGCCGACTGGTTCCTCGACGCGACCGCCTTGCTCGTCGCCGTCGACCACGACGCCCGCACGCGCCTGTACCGCTACGACCTCGCCGGCGGCTCCCCCGGGGCGCCGGTCGGGCCCTCCGAGGGCAGCGTGCGCGCCGCAACGACACGCCCGGACGGCGACGTCTGGATGAGTTGGTCGAGCGCGGCGCAGCCGCCGTCGGTGCGGGACCTGGCGGGGGACGTCGTCCTGGCGCCGCCCGGCGACCCGGCGCCGGCGTCGGTGCCCGTCGAGGACGTCTGGGTCGAGGGCCCCGGCGGGCCGATCCACGCTCTGCTGCGCCGGCCCGCCGGATCCGAGGGGACCGCGCTGCCGCTGATCGTCGACGTCCACGGCGGCCCGACCTACCACGACGCCGACGTGTTCCGGGCCGGTCCCGCCGCCTGGGTCGACCACGGGTTCGCCGTCGTCCAGGTCAACTACCGGGGCTCGACGGGCTACGGGTCGGCATGGCGCGACGCGCTGGAGGCCCGGATCGGGCACGTCGAGCTCGAGGACGTCGTCGCCGTCCGCGACCACCTCGTGGCCACCGGGGTCGCGGACGCCGACAGGGTCGTCCTGGCCGGCGGATCGTGGGGCGGCTTCCTGACGCTGCTCGGGCTCGGGGCATACCCGGACCGTTGGGCGCTCGGCCTGGCCGCCGTCCCGGTCGCGGACTATCTCGCTGCGTACGAGGACGAGATGGAGGGGCTGAAGGCCTTCGACCGGTCCCTGTTCGGGGGGTCGCCCGAGGAGGTGCCCGACAAGTACCGGGACTCGAGCCCGCTGACGTACGTCGACGCCGTCCGTGCGCCGGTGCTGATCCTCGCCGGGGAGAACGACCCGCGGTGCCCGATCCGGCAGATCGAGAACTACGTGCGGGTGCTCGAGGAGCGCGGGATCGAGCACGAGGTGTACCGGTACGACGCCGGCCACGGATCGCTCGTCGACGACGAGGTGGTCCGCCAGGTGCGCGCCGAATTGGACTTCACGGCCCGCCACCTTCACCGCAACCAGCCCAACGATCAAGGAAAAGTTGGGGATCAAGGAAAAGTTGGGTGGTCGGGCGAACACCCAACTTTTCCTTGATCGTTGCAGGGGGAACGGCTGCGGTCACATCTGGGTGACCAGGTACTTCTGCAGCAGGGCGACCGTGCGGCTGTTCCAGGTGCTCGCGCCGTCGTGCGACACCCCGAGGTAGGACTGGAGCGCCGCCATCGACGCGGGCCCCCAGGCGCCGTCGGCCGTCGTCCCGATCCTGGCCTGGAGAGCGCGCACGGTGGCGCTGTCCAGGCGTCCCGTGGCCGACAGGCCCAGCCACCGCTGCAGAGCGCTGATGGTGAGGGGGCCGAGCGCGCCGTCCGCGACGAGCCTGGACCCCAGGAGCCCCTCCGCAGCCTTCGCCGTCAGCACCCGCATCACGGCGGCAGCGACCTGGGAACGGAACGTCGCGTCGGCGTCGGCCCGGGCGCTCACCGCCGCGACCATGCTGGGGATGAGCGCGGGGTCCACCGTGAGCACGATGTCGCCACCCGCGGCGAGAAAGTCCACCGCACGCGTTCCCGCCGACCACGCCTGCACCTGCTTGGCGTTGCCGAGATCGTCGCTGATGACCACGCCGGAGTAGCCGAGGTCGCCGCGGAGCACGCCAGTGATGACCGTCGGGGAGAAGACGGCGGGATGCGATGCGTCGATCCTCGTGTAGATCGCGGACGAGATCATGACCATCCGCGCGCCCGCCGTGATCGCCGCCCGGAACGGGTTGAGATAGGCCGAGTTCCGCGGGGTGATCGTGTCCTTCACGCCGGACGACGTGTCGGTGTTCGCCGTCACGCGGCCGAGCCCCGGGAAGTGCTTGGCCGTCATGCCCAGGTCCGCGGACTTCATGCCGCGCAGGAATGCGGAGCCCTTGTCCGCCACGACCGACGACGTGTTCCCGAACTCGCGGTCGTACCTGCCGATCGGCGGGTTGGACGCCGCAGTGGCCGCCGGCACCGTGTCCATCACGGGAGCGAGGTTGACGTCCACGCCGGAGCGGCGGACCTGGCGGCCCCATGTACCCGCGTCGGCGGTCAGGGTGGAGTCGCTCCATGTGCCCTGGGTGAGCGCGGTCTGCATCCGCGAGAACCCCGCCCCTTGCAGGACCTGGACGTACCCTCCCTCCTGATCCGTCGCCACGAACAGCGGGACCGCCGCGGTGGCGGCTCCGGTCGTGAGGGCGTCCATGCTGCTGGTCACGGCGCGGACGGCGTCCGCCCCTGCCGTCGTCCGTCCCGTCAGGATCAGGTTGCCGACGTGGTAGCGGGAGATCGCCGTGGACGTCGAGGATCCTGGCCCCGTCACTGACCCGCCCACCATGAACAGCTGCCCGATGCGCTGCGCCTGGGTCATCCGGTCATAGACCGCCGTCGCCGTCGCGGCCGCAGTCGCGGCTGCCGTCGCAGCCGTGGTCGCAGCCGAGGTCGCGGCCGCAACCTCCGGCGGAAGGGCACGAGCCGGGACTGACGGCCGGCTCGCGCCACACGCAGCGGTGAGCAGGAGAACAGGGACACCGGCCACCACCAGGAAGGTCCGACGCCACGCCCTCATGACCGCCTCCTCGCGGTCGTCGCCGGTGCAGTACCGGTGACGCCGCTGCTTCTCCAGTGCGCCACCGTGGTGTTCCCCGGTCAACTCCCCGGCGGCGTGTCGGGCGGGTCCGGGGCGCGCAGGTCGCGAGCCAGGTCGAGGACCTCGTGCGCCAGCGGGCGCAGCGGGCGGAGCCGGCTGAGGCGGACCAGGCGGTCGAGGAGGGGTACGGCGCGGCGGACGAGCAGGGCCGTCCGGCGCTGACCGGGACTGCGGTCGTGCACCCAGTGCAGCACCACTCCCATGTGCGCGAGCCAGAGGAGCTCGGGCAGCTCGGCGAGCACCCGGCCGTCGCCGCGGACCTCGGACCCGGCGACCACGTCCCGGAAGATGTCCGTCGAGGTCTCGCGGGCGGTGGCGCTCTCGGGACTGAAGGGGTTCAGGGGGCTCGTCGGCTCCGCCGCCACGGCGAAGAACCGCCCGGCGAACTGGTGGTACGGGCGGGTGACGTCCACGAAGGCGAGCTCGGTGAGCACGAGGCGCTGCGCGAAGTCGCGCACGCCATCGATCCGGCGCGCGGTCTCGGCCGCGTGGAGCACCTGCATCCGGTCGTAGAAGCCCTGTACCAGGTGCTCCTTGGACGCGAAGTAGTAGTAGGCGTTGCCCAGGCTGACGTCCGCCGCGGCGGCGATGGCTCGCATCGTCGTCTTCTCGTACCCCCGCTCCTCGAACAGGCGAAGGGCCGCATCGACGATCCTGCCGCGGGTCTCCTCACCCCTGGCGGTCGCCCGGGCCGGGGCCTCGTCGCTCACATCCCGCACCGTAGTCGCAGGCCTCGGGCGGCGGACCGTGCCGCGAGGTCCGCCGCGCGACCGCCAGGGCGACCGTCCGCGCGCGCCCCCGCCAGGCCGGGCGGGCGAGAACCTCGGCAAGCCCGCGGTGGTCCGCCGTCGCCCACAGGCACACCACCCAGGCGGCCTCCGCCGTCCACATCTCGCCGGTGTCGGCCACGACCGTCACCTCCTCCCGGGTGCGCTCGTGGTCCAGGAAGGGGAAGCGCCGCCGCGCATCCGCGGACCCGAGCGGCACGAAGTCGAGCGGCACGAGCAGGACGCTCGACCCCAGCCACCACCGCGCCCACTGGCAGAGCCCGCAGTCCGCGTCGTAGAGCACGGTCAGCCGGCTGATGGCCGGTCCGTTCTCGTCGCCCATCGGCGCTCCTCACGCGGAGGGCGCGGGCGGCGGCAGGTGCGGCGACGGCAGGTTCGGCGGCGGCCTCGACGAGGAGAAGGCGCCGGGCGGCGCCCCCCAGGGCGGGACCGGCCGGGCAATCCCGGACGGCGGCAGCGGGGGGCGCTGCTGACGCTCCAGCTGGCGGCGCAGGCGGACGCGGGACAGGACGAAGACGTTCCCGAGGTGCACGGCGCCCAGGACGAACAGGACCATGCCGATCTTCGTCGACAGGGACTCGATGGCCACCCGGGTGTCGGGCACGGGACCGGCGATGCGCAGCGCGTAGGCGACGTAGCCGAGGTTGAGCAGGTAGAACCCCACGACCAGCAAGCGGTTGACGGCGTGCACGAGGCCTTCAGACGAACTCGTCAGAGAGCGCCGAGGATGTCCACTGCTAGAGCTGCCGGCTCCGAGCCACCTCGCGGTACCAGTGCGCGCTGTCCTTCGGCGTGCGCTGCTGGGTGTCGTAGTCGACGTGGACGGCGCCGAACCGGCGGCTGTACCCCCACGACCACTCGAAGTTGTCCATCAACGACCACAGGAAATAGCCACGGACGTCGAGCCCGTCGGCGCGGGCCTGCAGCGCCACGGCAAGGTGGTCGCGCACGTAGGCGCTGCGCTCGGCGTCGTGCACCGCGCCGTCGTCGACCACGTCGTCGTAGGCCGCGCCGTTCTCCGTGATGTACAGGGCAGGCGCCCCGTAGGCCACCAGCCGGTCCAGCACCCGGCGCAGGCCGGCGGGCTCGACCTCCCAGCCCATCTGGGTGCGCGGCCGGCCGCGGTCGGCGAAGACCACCTCCCGTGCCCCGGGCCACGGCGAGCGCGTCGTCCGGGTCGACCCGCCCGCGTGGTCGCCGGCGCGCCGGGAGGCCTCGTCCGCCTCTTCGCCCGGGCCCGCGACGACGTACGGCGAGTAGTAGTTCTCCCCGAGGAAGTCCACCGGCCGCGAGATCGCCTCGAGGTCGCCGTCCCGCACGTGGGAGAAGTCCGAGACGTCGGCGAGGTCGGCGACGACGTCGTCCGGATACGCCCCGCGCAGCAGGGGATCGAGGAAGATCCGGTTGGCGAGGCCGTCGATCCGGCGCGCCGCATCGGCATCCGCCGGGTCGTCGGTCGCGGGCTCGACCGGGTAGACGTTGAGCACGATCCCGAGCTGGGCCGAGGTGGTCGCCCGAGTCGAGTGAGCGCGGAGGGCGTCGACCGCCAGCCCGTGCCCGAGGAGCAGATGGTGCACCGCCCCGACGGCCCTGGCGTCGTCGAGAGCCCCGGGCGCGTGGACACCGCCGGAGTACCCCAGGAACGCCGAGCACCAGGGCTCGTTGAGGGTCGCGACGCCGGCCAGCCGGTCGCCGAGCACGTCCCCGACCGACGCCGCGTAGTCGGCGAACCGCTGCGCGGTGTCCCGTGCCGCCCAGCCGCCGGCGTCCTCGAGCTCCCGCGGCAGGTCCCAGTGGTAGAGCGTCACCCAGGGCTGGACGCCACGCTCGAGCAGCCCGTCGACGAGGGCGTCGTAGAAGGCGACGCCCGCCGCGTTCGGGGATCCGCTGCCGCCGGGCTGCCAGCGCGGCCACGAGATCGAGAAACGGTAGGCGTCGACCCCGAGCCAGCTCAGCAGGTCGAGGTCGGAGCGCCAGCGGTGGTAGTGGTCGCAGGCGACGTCCGGCGTTTCGCCCCCGCGCACCGCCCCGGGCACGCGCGCGAACGTGTCCCAGATCGACGGGCCCTTGCCGTCCTCGTCCGCCGCTCCCTCGATCTGCGCGGCGGCCGTCGCGACGCCGAGGACGAACCCCGGTGGCACCTCGGTCATCGGCACATCGGTCATCCGCTGCTCACCCCGCGAGCTCGGCCGCCACCAGCTCGGCGATCTGCGCGGTGTTCAGGGCGGCGCCCTTGCGCAGGTTGTCGCCGCACACGAACAGGTCCAGCGTGTTCGGGAAGTCGAGCGCCTGGCGCAGCCGGCCGACGAACGTGGGGTCGGCGCCGACGCTGTCGACGGGCGTGGGGAACTCGAGGGTCTCAGGGTCGTCGACGAGCACCACGCTGGGCGCGTCCATGAGCGCGGACCGCGCCTCGTCGACCGTGATGGCGTCCTGGAACGTGGCGTGGACGGCGAGGGAGTGCGTGGTCACGACGGGCACGCGGACGCAGGTCGCCGACACCTTCAGATCGGGGATCCCCAGGATCTTCCGGGACTCGTTGCGAACCTTGAGCTCCTCGCTGGTCCAGCCGCCGTCCTTGCGCGACCCCGCCCACGGGACGACGTTCAGCGCCAGGGGCGCCGGGAACGGCGAGGGCCCGTCGCCGAGCTTGTCGACGATGGCGCGCCGGACGTCGCCCGGCGCCGAACCGAGCGACCGGTCGCCCCCGACGACCTCGAGCTCGTCGTAGAGCCGGTCCACGCCGGGCTGGCCGGCCCCGGACGCCGCCTGGTACGACGCCACGACCAGTTCGGTGAGCCCGAACCGGCGGTGCAGCGCGCCGAGCGCGTCCATCATCGTCAGCGTCGTGCAGTTGGGGTTGCTGATGATGCCCTTCGGCCGGGTGCGCGAGTGCGTGCCGTTGACCTCGGGGACGACGAGAGGCACCTCGGGGTCCATCCGGAAGGCGCCGGAGTTGTCGACGACGACGGCGCCGCGCTCCACGGCGATCGGCGCCCACTGGGCGCTGACCTCGTCGGGCACGTCGAACATCGCGACGTCGACGCCGTCGAACACCTCGGGGGCGAGCGCGAGGACCTCGACCTCCTCGCCGCGCACGCTCAGCCGCTTGCCCGCCGAGCGCGCCGACGCGACGAGACGGATCTCGCCCCAGACGTCCTCACGCTGAGAGAGGATCTTGAGCATCACCGTGCCGACGGCGCCGGTTGCACCGACGACGGCGAGGGTGGGCTTGCGCCCCTGAGGACTGCTCTGGTTGACGTTCAACGGCCGGTACCTCCGTAGACGACGGCCTCGACCTGCTCGGCGTCCAGGCCGAACGCCGAGTGCACGGCCCGCACGGCCGTGTCGACGTCCTCCGACCGCGTCACGACCGAGATCCGGATCTCCGACGTGCTGATCATCTCGATGTTGACGCCCGCCGCGGCGAGCGCCGCGAAGAACCGCGCGGACACCCCGGGGTGCGAGCGCATCCCCGCGCCGATCAGCGAGATCTTGCCGATCTGGTCGTCGTACTGCAGCGAGTCGAAGCCGACGTCGCCCTTCGCCCGGTTGAGAGCTGCCATTGCGCGCTCGCCGTCCGTCTTGGGCAAGGTGAACGACACGTCGGTGAGGCCCGTCGCGGCGGCGGACACGTTCTGCACGATCATGTCGAGGTTGATCTCGGCCGCGGCGACGGCCTCGAAGATGGCCGCCGCCTTGCCCGGCTTGTCCGGGACGCCGACCACGGTGATCTTCGCCTCGCTGCGGTCGTGCGCCACCCCCGAGATGATCGCCTGCTCCATCTGCTCCCCTTCGGGCAAGGTCGACGGGTCGAGAACCCAGGTCCCCGTCCGCGTGCTGAACGACGACCGCACGTGCACCTTGACGCCGAACCGGCGGGCGTACTCCACGCATCGCAGGTGCAGCACCTTGGCGCCGGACGCCGCCATCTCGAGCATCTCCTCCGTGGAGATGCGGTCGATGCGGCGAGCGGTGGGCACGATCCGCGGGTCGGCGGTGAACACGCCGTCGACGTCGGTGTAGATCTCGCAGACGTCCGCGCCGAGCGCGGCAGCGAGCGCGACCGCGGTGGTGTCCGAGGCGCCGCGGCCCAGCGTCGTGACGTCCTTCGTGCTCTGGCTCACGCCCTGGAAGCCGGCGATGATCGCGACGTCGCCCTCGGCGAGGGCCGTCGAGATCCGGCTAGGCGTGATGTCGATGATGCGGGCGTCGCCGTGCTGCTCGGTGGTGAGGACGCCCGCCTGGCTGCCCGTGAACGACCGCGCCTGGACGCCGAGGTCGTGCGTCGCCATCGCGAGCAGTGCCGCGCTGATCCGCTCACCGGCGGTCAGCAGCATGTCGAGCTCACGGGGCGGGGGCGTCGGGCTGACCCCGCGCGCCAGGTCGAGCAGGTCGTCCGTGGTGTCGCCCATCGCGGACACGATCACGACGACGTCGTGGCCCGCCTTCTTCGTGTCGACGACGCGATGAGCGACCCGCTTGATGCCCTCGGCGTCGGCGACGGAGGATCCTCCGTACTTCTGCACGACCAGGCCCATGATGTGCGAGTGTAACGGCCGGGTCTCGGCGGGCCCCGGGTCCGTCCGCTCAGCAAGACGTCCGCGCGCAACCGATCCTGGCCGAACGGCGTCTATCAGGGCGACCGCAGCGGCTCTAGCCTTGCGGCGCCGAG
The DNA here is from genome assembly GCA_963786765.1 of uncultured Actinomycetota bacterium. Taxonomy (GTDB): domain Bacteria; phylum Actinomycetota; class Actinomycetes; order Actinomycetales; family Kineosporiaceae; genus DATKNA01. Next base: position 294,859 of record CAWBAJ010000008.1, read on the forward strand.
CGGTGGACGACGGGAAAGCGACGTGAGCCGACAGATGGCCCATCAAGGCATCGTGGCGCAGGGCGTGCGCCGGAGTTTCGGCGACGTCGTCGCCGTCGACGGGCTCGACCTCGAGGCGCTCCCGGGCGAGGTGACCGCGCTGGTCGGCCCGAACGGCGCCGGCAAGACGACCCTGCTGCTGGTCCTCGCCACCCTGCTGGTCCCGGACCAGGGGAACGTCCGCGTGGCCGGGTACGACCCGGTCACCGAAGCGCGCGCCGTCCGCGCCCGGGTCGGGTGGATGCCGGACGTGTTCGGCACCTGGGAGACCCTGACCTGCCGTGAGGTCCTCCTCACCGTCGCGGACGCGTTCCGGCTCCCCCGGGCCGTCTCCCGCCCGCGGATCGACGAGCTACTCGCGCTCGTCCATCTTCCCGAGCTCGCGGACCGGCCCACGCAGGTGCTGTCCCGTGGTCAGAAGCAGCGCCTCGGACTGGCCCGCGCACTGGTCCACGACCCGGACGTGCTGCTCCTGGACGAGCCGGCGTCCGGCCTCGACCCGCGCTCGCGGATCGAGCTGCGCGGGATCGTCCGCGACCTGGCGGCACAGGGCAAGGCGGTGCTGGTCTCCAGCCACGTGCTCGCGGAGCTGGACGAGATGGCCGACCGGGCCGTGATCGTCGCCCGGGGCCGGACGGTGGCCGTCGAGGTGCTGGGGGCCGGGTCCGGCGCGCGCCTTCCGGACGGTTCGGTCCTGGACGCCGACAGCGCCGGTCCGACCGCGGCGGTGCCGGCTCAATCGCGGACCTGGCGCATCCGCGCCCTCGACCTCGGCGCACTGCAGGGCGCGCTGCAGGGACTCGACCGGCGTGCCGAGCCGGCCGGCCGCGACAGCGTCGAGGTGCAGGTTGCCTCTGATGCCGACGCCGCCGACCTGCTGGCCCGCCTCGTCGCTGCCGGCGTCCGGGTCGTCGCCTTCCAGCCCACCGCGGGCGCCCTCGAGCAGGCCTACCTCGCGCTGACGGAGGACCGGCGATGACCGCGACGACCGATCGGCCCGCACCGGCGGGCGCCGGCGCCTCGACGTGGGGCGTGAGCTGGAGCGGGCTGCGGACGGTCGCCATCCTCGAGCTGCGCCAGCGGGTGCGCTCGACGCGGTGGATCGTCGTCCTGGTCCTGTGGTTCCTCGCGCTCCTGGGCCTCACCCTGCTCGTCCGCAGCGCGGTGCACGCATCGCTGACCCCTGCGGACGGCGGGCCCGGAACGAGTCCGCAGCAGCTCGACGAGTACGCGGCGGCCACGGTCTTCGGCATCGTCGTGTTCCTCGTGCTCGCGCTCGGGGGGCTCGTCGCACCCGCGTTGACCGCGACGAGCGTCAACGGGGACCGGAGCGCAGGCGTGCTCGCCGCGCTGCAGACGACGCTGCTGACGCCGGCGGAGATCGCGCTGGGCAAGCTGCTGGCCGCGTGGGTCACGGCCATGGCCCTGCTCGCGGCCGCCCTGCCCGTGCTCGGCTGGGCCTATGTCGGCGGCGGTACCCCCGTCACCCGGCCGCTCGCCACCCTGGCCGTGCTGGCTCTCCTGCTGCTCGTCGTGTGCGCGGCCGGCCTGGGCTGGTCTGCGGTGGCGGCGCGCTCGTCGTCGTCGACCGTCCTGACGTATCTCACGGTGCTCTTTCTGGGCCTCGGGCTGCCGATCCTGTTCGCGGTGACCGCGCCCCTGGCGCGGGAGACGAGGACGGTCCAGGTCCGCCACGAAGGTCCGCCCCGGCTGAGCGCGAACGGTGATCCGGTCGCGCCGGGCGACTGCGTGACCGACACGGAGCAGCGCACGGACTTCCGCACCGACCGGACGTGGTGGTTGCTCGCCGCGAACCCGTTCGTCGTGGTCGCAGACTCCGCGCCGCCCGTCCGTCTGACCGGCGCCTTCGGGATCGGTGACCCGCTCACCGCCATCCGGGACGGGGTGCGCGGGCTCCGGCTCGGGCCCGAGCCGGTCGTCGACGAGTGCTTCGCCTCCGAGCAGTCCTTCAAGGCTGCGGAGCGCGCCCGGGAGCAGGCGGCTGACTCCCTGCCGGCCACGTGGCCTGCCGGGCTCGCGATGGACCTCGCTCTCGGCGTGGCGTTCACGCTGGTCGCCGTCCGGCGCCTGCGGGCCCCCGCCCGCGCACTCCCCCGCGGCACGCGCGTCGCCTGACCCGGCCTCATCCCCCGCCGAGGTCTGGTCTGTCACCGGTGACATAGACTCGCGCAAATGACGCAGGTGTTCGCTGATGCCGTCCTGTTCGACCTCGACGGGACACTGGTCGATTCCACGGCAAGCGTGATGCGCAACTGGCGGCGCATCGCGGCGATGCTGGGGCGGGACGGGGAAGACCTCGTCGGCGACCTGCACGGCATTCCCGGCCGCCAGGTACTGCGGATGATCGCACCTGACCTCTCGGAGGAACGCGTCACCGAGCTGAACCAGGCGCTGATCGAGGGCGAGATCGCCGACACCGAGGACGTGACGACCACGAAGGGCGCCTTGCAGCTCGTCGAGTCGGTGCCGGCGGACCGCTGGGCCATCGTGACGAGTGGCACGCGCCGGCTCGCGCAGGCGAGGCTGGCCGCCGCCGGGCTGCCGGTTCCCCCGATTCTGGTCACGGCGGACGACGTCCAGGAGGGCAAGCCGAATCCGGCGCCGTTCCTGCTGGCTGCCCGCCACCTCGGATGGCCGGCCGGCCGTTGCCTCGTTCTCGAGGACGCCCCGGCGGGAATCACGGCGGCCCGTGCCGCGGGCTGCGCCACCCTCGGGGTGCTCACGACGTTTCCCGCACTCGAGGGGGACACCGTCGAGGACCTGACGGCCGTCGCGATCGACGTGACGGCGGACGGCCTCGTCGTGACGTACCCGCCGAGCGAGGCCGCAGTCGTGACCGGAGGACGTCAGCCGGCGAGCGACTGAACAGTCCTGTCAATGGCCAGCAGGACCTTGATGTGGTCGGGGCTCGCCGCCTGCTCGAACGCTCGGGCAACGGACTCCATCGGGACCACGGACGTGACGAAGTCGCCGGGCCGCACGACGCCGGACCTCAGCAGCTCGATCGAGCCCGCGACGTCCTCCGGCAGGTAGGTCGCGCTGCCCTGGATGCGGATCTGCCGGTCCTGCACGAGCTGCAGCGGCAGGTGGACCTCGCCGCTCGGAACGCCGACGACCACGACCGTGCCGCCCTTGTCCGCCATGCCGATGGCTTGCCGCGTCGTCGATTCGTTGGCCACGCAGTCGAAGACGGCGTCCGCGCTCTCTCCCAGAGCCCTGCGGACCTGGTCGACCGCGTCGTCGGCGTACGCGTCGACGGCGGCGTCCGCTCCCAGTGCGAGCGCGAGCTGCCGCCGCTCGGCCCGGGGAGCCGTGACGACCACGCGCTTCGCCCCCTGCGCCACGGCGGCGCGGAGCAGCAGGAGCCCGATGGAGCCGGCGCCCAGGACGGCGACCGTGCGGCCCGCGACCCCACCTGCCAGCCGGACCGCGTGCACGGGCGTGGAGAGCGGCTCGATCAGCGCGGCGGCACGGTCGTCCAGCTCGTCGGGGATCACGTGGATGCGCCGGGCGTCCACGGTGAAGTAGTCCGCCATGGCGCCCTGAGGATCACCGCACCCCAGGAACCCCAGGTTCTCGCAGATGTTCTCCAGTCCACGCAGGCATTGCTTGCAGTGCCAGCAGGGCAGGTACGGCTCGACCGTCACGCGCCGGCCCGGCTGCACCGACGGGACGCCCGCGCCGGTGCCCGCGACCACGCCGACGACCTCGTGCCCGGGTACGTACGGGAGAGAGATCCACGGGTGGTGCCCCGCGGCCGCGTGCGTGTCCGAACCGCACACGCCCGCCAGCACGGTCCGCACCAGCACTTCGCCCGGGCCCGGTCGCGGGACGTCGGCTCGGACGACGTGCGGACCTTCTGCCGAGACGACGACCTGCCGCATCGAACCCGAGGAGCTCTGCTCTGCCGTCATGGGCCATCTCTCCGTGCCGAGGGGTGGTGGACCGAGGAGCGGTGCTTGGGGCACGTTGCCCGGCTTCGGCGCCGGTACCCGGGTTTGCGGCGTCCGCAAAGCCGGGTACCGGCGCCAAAGCCAGTTCCGGCGCCCGCGCCGGGTATGGAACGGACGTCAGCAGCTGGACTTGTAGACCGCCTGGCCACCGGCGCCGTTGATGTTGTCCTTGGTGATGACGGTGGAGCCGGTCTGGACCTTCGGCGTGACGGTGCCGCCGTCGAGCGCCGCGACGGCCATGTCGACCCCGTACTGGCCGATCGTCCCCGGCTGCTGCGCGACGAGTGCTTGGATCGTGCCGGCGTTGAGATCCTTGACCTGGTTGGGCCCGGCGTCGAAGCTGACGATCTTCACCGTGTCCGTCTTGCCGGCCTGCTTGACGCCGTTGGCGCTGCCCTCGGCGGCGAAGAGGTTGGTGGCGAAGACGCCGACGAGGTCCGGGTACTTCTGCAGCGTGGAGCCCATCAGGTTCGACGCGGTGGCGGGGTCGTCGTGGGAGTACTGGATGCCGACGTACTGGAACTTCGAGTCGGCCTTCACGGCGTCCTCGAATCCCTTCGCCCGCGCGTCGGTGGTGGAGATGCCGGGGTCGACCGACATCATCATGACCTTGCCGCCGTTCGGGTTGAGGGCCTTGAGCGCCTCGAAGGCCGCCTTGCCCCCCGCCTCGTTGTCGGACGCGATCGCCGAGGCCGCGTAGGACGGGTCCTTGGTCGTCGTGTCGACGAGAATCACCTTGGTGCCTGCACCCGCGGCGGCCTGCAAGGGCCCCTGCATGGCCGTCACGTCAGTCGGCGCGATCAGGATCGCGTCGGGCTTCGTGGCCATGACGGAGTCGAGGATCGGCTTCTGCAGGGTCGGGTCGAACTTCTGCGGCCCCTGCGTCTTGAGCGTGACGCCCAGCTTGGCCGCCTCGGCCTCGGCGCCGCACTGCATGGTGATGTAGAACTGGTCGCCCGCCACGCCCTGGATGAACTGGATGTTGTAGTTCTTCTTGGCCTTCTGAGGTGCCGTGACCGAGGTCGCCGCCGGCGCGTTCGCGGCGGGGGCGGACGACCCGGGACTGGCCGTGACCGTGACCGTGGGCGCGGGCTTGGAGCTGGTGCAGGCCGCCAGGGCCAGGGCGACGACCGCCACCCCCGTGCCGGTGCGCAGGAGCGTGTTGCTCTTCATGTCGGTCCTTTCACTTGTTCGGTCGGAGGATGGCGAGGATCGGGTTGCGGTGCTTGGCCCCTCGCAGGGCGGCGGCGCGCCGGGACTGGTCGACGTAGACGGCCGCCACGAGGACGATGCCGACGGCGACGCCCTGCCAGAACGCCTCGACGCCGATGATGACGAAGCCGGCCTGGAGGACCGCGGGGATGAACAGGCCCACGACCGTGCCGAAGATCGAGCCCTCACCGCCGAAGATGGACGTGCCCCCGATGACCACGGCGGCGATGACATTGAGGTTCGTCAGCGACTGACCGGCGATCGTGGTGGTGCCGAACTGGGACAACGCCAGGACGGCGCCCAGGCCCGCCATCAATCCCGAGAGGCCGTAGACCAGGATGAGGTGCCGGTCGACCTTGATGCCGACCCGGCGGGCGGCGAGCTCGTTGGAGCCAACGGCGTAGGTGTACCGGCCGAACTTGGTCCGGTGTAGGACGATTCCCCCGATGATCAGGGTCACCAGGGCGACGAACGGTAGCGAGGGAATGCCGAGGATCTTGATGTAGGTGTTGAAGTCGGTCATCGTCTCGGGAACCGAACGGATGTCGATGCCCCCCGTCAGGACCTGAGCCAGGCCGAGGGCGACCGACAGCGATCCCAGCGTGACGATCAGCGGCGGGATCTTGGCCTTCGCGATGAGGAAGCCGTTGAGCACCCCCCAGGCCGCTCCGCTGACCAGCGCCGCGAGGATCCCGATCGCGGCCACGCCCGCCCCGTCGCCGCCCATGCTCGCCATGAGCTTCGCGGCCACCACCGACGAGAAGACGAGCACCGAGCCGACCGACAGGTCGATCCCCGAGGTGATGATGACGAAGGTCATCCCGACGCCGAGCACGGCCCAGACGGCGATGTTCTGGGAGATCAGCGAGAAGTTGCTGGCCGACAGGAACTTGCTCCCGGCGGCGATGCTGAAGAAGGCGACGATGACGAGGAGCACCCCGAGGATCCACACCGCCTGCAGGCTGCCGATGCGCTTGAGCAGGCTGTCCTGGGGGCCGTGGTCCACGACCGCCGCCTGGTCCTCCTTCGCGATGACGCTCACAGCGCCTCCTCCGTGCTCAGATTGGCGTCGAGGGCTCCGGTCATCGCGCCCACGAGTTGCTCGACGGTCGCCCCCTGGGTGGGGAGGCTCGCTACCCGCGTGCCGAGCCGCATGACCTGGACGCGGTCCGCCACCTCGAGCACGGCCGGCATGGAGTGCGAGATCAGGACGACGGCGATGCCCTTGTCCCGGACGCGCCGGATGGTGTCCAGCACGTTCTTCGTCTGGACGACCCCGAGGGCGGCGGTCGGCTCGTCCAGGAAGACGATCTTGTTGGCCCACGCGATGGAGCGGACGATGGCGATCTGCTGGCGCTGCCCGCCGGACATCGTGCCGACCTGCGACGTCATCGACCGCACCGTGCCTCCGAGCTCGTCGAACCCGGCCCTCGCCTTGGCGCGCATCGCTTTGTCGTCCATGAAGCCCAATTTGCCGAGGAAGCCCTTTCGGGGGATCTCCCGCCCCAGGAACATGTTCTGGTACGGATTCAGGTGCGGGGCGAGTGCCAGGTCCTGGTAGACGACCTCCATCCCCAGGGCGGACGCCTCCTGAGGGGTCGAGATGTGCAACGGCTTTCCCTCGAAGAACAGCTCGCCGGAGTCGAGGTCGAGGTTCCCGGTCAGGGCCTTGACCATCGTGGACTTCCCGGCGCCGTTGTCCCCGATGAGGGCGACCACCTCGCCGGCGTTGATGTCGAAGTCGGCCTTGTTCAGTGCTCGAACGTGGCCGAAGCTCCGGGAGAGCCCACGTGCTTCAAGAATCAGTGTCATGAGAATGTCACCTCTGCCGAGACGTGCCCCGCGCTGCGGGGTCGACGGACCGGGGGCGGTATCGCGCGTCGCATCGTTGCTCCTGTCGTCCCGTGGCGGACATCGACTGTCGGAAGGGGCTGAGGGGTGGAGGGACCGAGCGGCCCCGGGTGCTGCATCACGGCCCGGGGCCGTCGACGACCGGCAGCCCGGACCGGGGGCGGCGCGCGGGCGCGGCGAGCCGCAGGGCCTCGACGGATTCCCTATAGCGCTCGTAACGCTCGTGATGGAACAGGGATCGCCCGGGTCTCGGCCGGGTCGCGGGCTGCGCCGTGCGCGGCTGCGGCCCCGAGTCGGGCCCAGGAATCCCGGCCGCCTCTCGGGCGAGCAATGCGGCACCGAGCGCTGAGGCGCCGGGCACGTCGACCGGCGTGACCGGGCGCTCGAGGATGTCGGCGAGCATCTGGCGCCATCCGGGTGCGGTCGTGCCGCCCCCGGCCAGCCGCAGCTGAGGTGGGTCGGAACCTGCGCCGGAACCGGACCCCAAGAGGCAGTCGGCCGCCGCCCGGATGGTGAACGCGACGCCTTCCAGCGCGGCGTACAGCAGCTCCTCGCGCCGGTGCTGCGGGGCGAGACCGGTCCAGGCGCCGCGCATGCCGGGATCGAGGTAGGGGGTGCGTTCCCCGTGCAGGTGCGGGAGGAACAGCGGCGCGTCCTCGTCGGGGACCAGGGCGGCGCAGTCGTAGAGCTCCTGCCAGGAGGCGCCGAGGACCCCGCACACCCAGCTCAGGGTCGAGCCGCCGTTCAGGCTGGCGGCCATGCTGTACCAGCCGGACCCGGCGCTGCGGTAGAGGTGCGTGACCGGATCGGGAGGCAGGGTCTGCGGGAGGGACACCACGGGGCGGAGAACCTGGGCGCCGGTGCCCACGGTCAGTTGAGCGGTGGCAGGGTCGACGAGCCCGGAGCCGAGCGCCGCCGCCGCGGTGTCGGCGGCCCCTGCGGCGACCGTTGTCCCGGGAGCGAGACCGAGCAGCTCAGCCCCGGCAGCGGTCAGCTCTCCGGCCGGCTGCCCGGAGCTGCCCAGGACGGGCGGGAGCTTCGCGGGGTCGAGGCCCAGGACGCCGAGGACGTCGAGGTCCCACGTGTCGTTCACCAGGTCGTACATCAGCGTCGCCGACGCGTCGCTCGGTTCCGTGGCGAACTGCCCGGTCAGCCGGGACCGCAGCCAGTCCTTGGGTGACAACGCCCATCCCGTCGCCCGGTACACGTCGGGCTCGTGCTGCCTGAGCCAGGCCAGCTGTGGGCCGGCCATCCCCGGGCTGAGCGGGTTGGCGAGCCGGGCGCGGGCCGGGGCAGCGAGCGCCTGGTACGAGGCGAGCTGGTCGACCGCGCGCGCGTCCGACCAGAGCATCGCGGGGCGGAGCGGCCGTCCCGAGCGATCCGTGACAACCACACCGTGCATCTGGCCGGAGAAGCCGATGGCGAGGATCTCGGCGTCGGTCTGCGCCACCGCTGCCCGTGCGGCCGTCGTGGTCGATGACAGCCATTCGTCCGGGTCGGTCTCGGACCATCCTGGGTGCGGGCTTCTCACCGGATAGGCGGCGCCGGCCTGGGCGAGGAGATCGCCCTCGAGGTTCGCGATCACGACCTTGACGGAACTCGTGCCGAGGTCGATGCCGAGGACGGCGGCGCCGCCCTGACGAGGGCCGGTCGAGGTCGTGTCCGTCATGGTCGGGTCACCTCCTTCGAAGCCGTACCGGGGCGGGAGTGCGGTGCATGCGGAAAGCGGAGGACCCCGCCTAAGCGGCGACGACGACCTTGTGCGCGGTCGGGTCGTTGGCGACGGCGTCGAGGGCCTTGCCGTAGTCGTCCAGGCCGAAGCGGTGCGTGATCATCCCGTCGGTGCGGACCCGGCCGTTGCGCATGGCATCGATCGCCGCGCCGAACGAGGTGATCTCCGCGAACGAGCCCCGGATCGTGATCTCCCGGCGGAACACGTCGAACGGGTGGAACTCGACGAGCTCCTCGTCGCGGGTGACCCCGTAGATCAGGACGGTTCCACCGTTGCGGGTGAGCGGAACGCAGATGTTGCCCACCGCCGTGGAGCCCGTCGCTTCGACCACGATGTCGAAGCCGTTGCCGCGAGGCGACTGATCGCGAAGTCGCCGGACATTGGCCGCGGCGTCGCGCCGGTCGATCTGCACGGTCCGGTCGACGCCCAGCGCCTCGGCCGTCTCCAGCTTGAACTTGCTCGGGGCCGCGACCGTGACGGACGACGCGCCACTCGCGGCGATCAGCTGCGCGAGCAGGAGCCCGGTCGGGCCGGATCCGAAGACGAGCGCGCTCGATCCCGGGACGAACCTGCAGGGTCTCGACGCCATGCATCGCGCAGGAGGCGGGCTCGGCGAACACCGCGAGGTCCCGGGGCAGACCGTCGACCGAGAACGCGAGCCGTTCCGGGACGGTGACGTACTCCGCGAGGAACCCGGGGAAGTTGCTCCCGTAACCCTTGAGGTTCTCGCACAGGATGAGCCGGCCCGCGAGGCAGTACTGACAGAGGCCGCAGTGGACGTTCGGGTTGACCGTGACCTGCTCGCCGGCCCGCAACCGCGTCGCGCCCTCGCCGAGCTGGTCGACGACGCCGACGAGCTCGTGGCCGGGGATCAGCGGGAAGACCGCGTTGAAGTCGCCCTCGTGGATGTGCAGGTCCGTTCCGCAGACGCCGACCTGGTCCACCTTGATGCGCACCTCCCCCGCCGCCGCCTCCGGAACGGGGACATCCGTCACGCTGAAGCTGCGCGGGGCGTCGTACAGGACGGCCTTCATGCTGATCTCCCGTCGCCGGGGCGCCGCGCTTCGGTGGTGCAGCTGCCCTGGTGAAGGCCCCGTCAGTGGCTCACACGGCCTGATCGATTTACCTGCCGGTAACGAACACTAGGGCATGTATCGGACGTATGTCACCGGTGACATCGCAAGATTTTTTTCGGGGTTGTCACCGGTGACATATGCAGGCACTCTGGTCTCCCACAGGGGCGTCACAGGGACGGGTGAGTCGACGGTGAGCACCATGCGTGAGGTCGCCGCCATGGCGGGAGTCAGCGCCAAGACGGTCTCGCGGGTGCTGAGGAACGACCGCTACGTCTCCGAGGAGGTGCGGCTCCGCGTCGAACGCGCGGTCGCCGAGCTGCAGTACGTACCGAACACCTTGGCCAGGACCTTCCGGAGTGGTAGCGACAACGCGATCGGGGTGGCCGTCCCGGACATCTCGGACCCGTTCTTCGCTGCGCTGGTCCATGCGGTCGAGACGGCGGCGAGGGTGCGTGGCGCCGCGGTCATCGTCACCAGCCTCGGGAACGACGAGGCGGGCGAGCGCGCCGGACTCGAGGCGCTGCTCGGCCGGCGGGTGGCCGGCCTGATCGCCACTGCCATCTCGGGCGACCAGTCGTACCTGAAGCCCTGGCTCTCCCGGACGGCGATCGTCTTCGTGGACCGTCCGCCCCGGGGCATCAAGGCTGACAGCGTCATCGAGGACGACGTTGCCGGTGCCCGGGAGGCCACTGCTCATCTCCTCGGGCACGGGCATCGCCGCGTTGCGTTCATCGGCGACACGCTGGAGATCGCGACGACCGCCCGGCGGCTCAAGGGTTACCGGGAGGCCCTGCGGGAGGCGGGCATCCCGCTGGAGCCGGGCCTGGTCGCCCTGGAGGCCGATACCGGGAGAACGAGCGGCGAGCTCACCGTCCAGCTGCTCGGGTCCGCGGACCCGCCGACCGCCATCTTCTCGTCGAACGCGCGGTGCTCGCTCGGCATCGTTCCGGCTCTCCAGTCCCTCGACCGGAGCGACGTCGGCTTCATCAGCTTCGGCGACTTCCCGCTCGCAGGGTCACTGCGGCCGCCGCTGACGGTGGTCGACCAGGATCCGGCGAGGGTCGGCCACGTCGCCGCCGCCCGGCTCTTCGAGCGACTCGACCAGCCCGATCGCCGCCTCAAGCGGCAGATCGTCCTCCCCGTGACGCTCGTCCTCCGAGGCTCCTGCTCGGCCGGGCCTCACGACGAGGTCCACACGCGCCCGGCGTGACGACGGGCCTGCTCCCTCTTGGCCGCGTTGCACCCCTTGAGCCGCTCAGGGTGGCGCTGCGAGCGGCTCAAGGGGTGCAACGCGGCGGAAAGGGAGCATGCCGGGCCGAGCGGGGCAGCCGCCCCTCCGACGAGGGCGCCCTCACACCGCCGTCGTCCGCGCCGTCGACCAGGGGCGAGCCCGCTCGGCCGCGACCTGGCGGACCGCATCCAGCCGAGGGCGGGCGACCGTCTCGAGGAACTCCTGCCGGGCCGGTCCGGTCAGGGCGAGGGACTCGCGCCACACCGAGCGGCCGGCGATGAAGCCGGAGGCCCCGCCCTCGTCGAAGGCCACTTCGAGCACGGCCGTGAAGTCGTCGAACGGCACGCCGGCGGACAGCACCGCCCAGGGACGCGTCAGCACCGAGGCGAGCCGCCGGCAGCCTTCCGGCGATCCCGGGTACTCCAGCTTCAGCAGGTCGATGTCGAGCTCGTTGAGCGCCCTGGCCGCTTCGATGATCGCGTCCTCGCGTCGCTTGCCCGTCAGCTCCTCGCCGGGCAGCTCGTAGACCAGGTTCTCGATCACGGACGGGACGCCCACCTCGCGGCAGTCCTCGACGACCTGACGGACGGCCTCGAGGCACTCGGCCACCAGGTCGGGCTCGCCGCGGCCCGGGGTGGGGCGGTCCGCGCGCAGCTGCGCGAAGAACTTGTTCGCGTCGCCGCCCTGGTCCAGCACCCAGCGCGCGTCGAGATCGGGGTCGCGGTGGGTCCGCGGCTCACCGTTGAAGACCCCTCGCTCCGGCGGCTCCGACGCGACGAGGAGGCCGCAGTCCGGGTGCAGCGCGCCGGTCGCCGTCACGGCGGGGACACCGTAGGTGGGATCGAAGAGGATCCCGCTCGCGGCGGGACTCAGCACCCGGGCGACGTCCGCCTTGGACTGGCGGAGGTCGGCGTCCGTGGCGGTGATGCCGACGGCGGTGAACATCCTGCGAAGGGTGTTGCGCTGATCCATCGCGATGATCGCGAAGATCCCGTCGGTCCCGGCGATGTCGTCGAGGGTCCTGACGGGTGTGGTGGTCGTGGGGCTCACGGTGTTCCTCCTGAGGAAACGGGGACGGCGTGGGATGAAGGGAGCCGGCAGGTCTCGGCATCCGGGTCCGGGGGGACGCCGGGGCCCCTCCGGGCGCCGACGTCCCCCCGGACACCGGCGGCTCTCCCGGCGAGCAGGGCGGCGCCGATGACGCCCGGCTCGCGCAGGTCGGAGAACTCGAGGTGGTGAATCGCGCGCCGCTTGGTGGCACGGACGCTCTCCATCCGGGTCCACCCGCCCGAAGCGACGGCCCGCCGGTGCGGGCCGACGATGCTCTCGATGGTCGCGATGAGGGCACCCGTCTCGGCCGCCGTGTAGCGCGTCGCGGCGGCCCAGACATGGGCGGGGGTGACGTCGTCGCGCAGGCGCAGCACGACGTCGTCCCCGGTGGGTCCGGCCCCCGAGACCTCGAGGCCCGGGGGCAGCTCGCCGACCTCGAGGGCCGACAGGTCGAGCCGCTCGCGCTCGGGCGAGCGGGCCGCCCCCAGCGCTCCGAGGACCCGGCGCAGCAGCAGCCCCCCGCGGACGCCGCCGAGCAGCAACGTGGTGCCGGGGAGCAGGTGAGCGCCCGCGGACAGGCCAGCCGCGACGAGGAGCTCGCGCTCGTCGTCCGACAGCACGCCGGGCAGGGAGCGGGCGAGAACGTCAGCGGTACCCGAGGAGTTGAACAGCTCATCGGGCCCGACGGCCCCGACCCCGATGGCGGCGACGGGGTGGTCGTGACCCGCGACCGTCAGGGCGGCTCCCCGGAGCGCCGGGGGCAGGTGCGCTGAGCGGAGCGCGCCGAGAGCGGTCCCGGAACGTGCCGGCGGGGGCAGGAGGCTCGCCGGGATCCCGGCCGCATCGAGCCCCTCGGTCCATACCGAGCCTGTCGCCTGGTCGATGAGACCCGTGCGGGAGGCGAGGGAGGGCTCCCGGACGAGGTGCCCGCCGAGGCGGTGCACAACCCACTCCGGAACGCTCGACCAGCGGTGCGCACGCGTCAGGGTCACGCCGGCGCTCTGCAGCCACAGCAACTTCGCCAACGTGGCCTGGCAGTCCCAGGGGAGTCCGGTGCGGCGGGAGAACTGCTCGGCGAGGAAGGGAGCCCTGGCCGCGGCCTGCTCCAGCTCCGATCCGCCTCTCTTGTCGAACCAGGCGATGACAGGCGCGCAGGGCTCCCCGGCGGCGTCGAGCAGGACGCCGCTCTCGGCCAGGCCCGCCACCCCCACCCCGAGAACGTGCACCGGCCCGATGCGCTCCTCCGCCAGGTGCACGACGTCGGTCAACAGGCTGATCGCGAGCGCCAGCAGGGAGGCTGCGCTCGTTTCCGTCCCGCTGGGCACCGTCGTCCAGGGTGTACTGCCTTCGACCAGCGCGACCTGCCGGCCGCGGGCGTCGCGGGCGATGGCTTTCGACGTGGTCGTCCCCAGGTCCAGGCCGACCAGGATCTCGGTGGTCACGGCGTCAGCTCCCCGGAGCCGCGCTCGAGCAGGGCCACCGGCACGTGGACGGTCGCCACAGCCAGCTGCGGCTCACCGATCCGCCGGAGCAGGCGTGCCGCGGCTTCCCGGCCGACCGCCGATCCGGAGTGATCGACGACGGTCACCGCGGGATCGAGGGCATCGGCCATGGCGAAGTCGCCGAAGCCGACCAGAGCGATGTCCGTTCGCCCCTCGCGGTGCATAGTCGGGACGACGCCGAGCGAGCAGCGGGTCGCGGCGCTGAAGACCGCGGTCGGCGGCTCGGGCTGCGCGAGCAGCCTGCTCATCGCGGTCGACGCCGCGGAGGCGGAGGGGCAGTGGGCATGGACGAGACTCTCCGGGACGGCCAGGCCGTGGTCTGTCAGCGCCTGGTGGTACCCGGTGAGGCGTGCTGCGGATGTGACGACGTCCAGGTAGTCACCGATGTAGGCGATCCGATGGTGCCCGTGAGCGATGAGGTGCGACACCGCCTCGTAGGCCGCCTGCCGGTCGTCGATGCGGACGACGTCCGCGTCCAGTCCCCTCGCCGGCCGGTCGACGAGGACGAGCGCGGGGCCCGCCTCCGCGAGCCAGGAGTGGTCGGCGGCGGCGGGCACGACGAGGAGCCCCGAGACCCTCCGGCGCAGCAGTTCCGTCAGGACGCGGAATTCACGGTCAGGGTCGCCGTGCGTCGACGCGACGAGGACGGATCGACCTTGGTCGGATCCGGCGTCCTCGACCGCCTCGATCAGGGCGGCGAAGAACGGGTCCGCGATGGACTCCACGACGAGCCCGATGGTGGCGTCCGTTCCACCGCGCAGGGACCTGGCCATCAGGTCCGGGGTGTAGTGGAGATCCTTCATGACGCGCTGGACCCGTTCGCGCGTCGCCGCGGCGACGCGGGGGTCCTCGTTGAGAACCCTCGAGGCCGTCCGGAGGCTCACGCCCGCCGTGGTCGCGACGTCGCGCAGGATGCTGCGATCACTGCCCATGTCGTCCCCCTGACGGATCCTCGTGCCATCGATGGCAGTTCCGCTTGACGGCAAGCATGACTCACTTGTGCCATCGATGGCAACCCGGCGAACGAGGTGTTCCCGGCTACCCGGCGGCGGCCCGCATCGCCGCGAGAATCTCCTCGACGACCTCCGCGGCGGCCGCCTCGGCGTTCACGACGAGATGCGGGCCGGCCGGTGCCCCCTCGTGGAGCTCCGCGAGGAACCTGGAGGGATCCGCGAGCTTGGACAGATCGCGCCGGGCCCCCCGCGCTCGCAACCGGCCGAGCACGGCCGCCGGCTCGAGCTGCAGCCAGATCAGCAGCGGGGACCCGCCCGCCGCCCGCAGACGCCGGTTCAATGCCTCCCACGCCGAGAGGTTCCGGCGCTCGCGCGTGAAGGGAGCTACCAGGACCACGGGCATTCCGACGCGCAGGTTCTCCTCCGCGACCGCCGCGATCGTCTCGTACCGAGCGTCGCGGGTAAGTCGCGCGAGCCGGTCGTCATCCAGGTCGTGGACGCCGACCAGGTCGGCCACCACGCTCACGAGCGGCCCGGTGACCGTGTCCTGATCGAGGAGAGCGGCGCCGAGCCGCGGCGCCAAGGCACGACCCACCGTGCTCTTCCCCGAGCCCGGCCAACCCGACAGCAGGACAGCAGGGAGTCCAGGAGCTTTCGACGCCATGCCGGAGATGCTGTCATCGGTCGCCGGTGGGTGGCCGCGCCCCCGACCGGGACGCCGGCTAGGTCTGGCGCGAGTGCAGCGCCTCGAACTCGGCGTCGGCGACGGTGTCGGCGTCCACGTCGAGGCGGAGGTGGCCGAGCATCGACTGCAGGACGCGCAGCGCCGTCGTCGCCCGGACGCCCCACGTCGACAGGTACGAGAACTGCCACCACCACAGCGCCTCGTCGACCCGGCCGGACCGGTAGTGGCGCAGGCCGTGCGCGAGGTCGGCCGCGACGTCGGCCAGGTCGTCGGACAGCGCCCCGCGCACGACCTCGCCGTTGGTCAGCGGGTCGACGACGTCGGCGTACTCGTCGAGCCCGTCGAAGACGTTCGCGAGGCTGGCGCGGACGGGGTCGACGTCCGGGTCCGGCCCCGCATCGGGCTCGAAGCGCTCACTCGGCACGATGTCCGTGATCGCACCGAGCCGCGCGCCGGCGAGCAGGCTCTGCGACAGGGCGAGCAGCAGCACGGGAATGGCGATGTCCGGCGACGAACCGGTGGCCACCTCGGTGACGGCGTCGAGGAAGGCCCCTGCCTCGGACGCCATCTCCTCCCCCATCCGGCGCAGCTCCAGCACTTCCGCACTGACGTCCTGAATCGTGTTGCTCTCAGACATCCAGCAGCCTCCGCCCCTCGAAAGCACGGCCGAGCGTCAGCTCGTCCGCGTACTCCAGATCGCCCCCCACCGGCAGCCCTGAGGCGAGCCGGGTGACGCGCAGGCCCATAGGCTTGAGCAGCCGCGCGAGGTACGTCGCCGTGGCCTCCCCCTCCAGGTTGGGGTCGGTGGCGAGGATGATTTCGGTGACCTCGCCGGAGGCGAGGCGGGTGACGAGTTCACGCACGCGCAGATCGTCGGGGCCGATGCCCTCGATCGGGCTGATCGCACCACCGAGCACGTGGTAGCGGCCGCGGAACTCGCGGGTCTTCTCGATCGCGACGACGTCCTTCGGCTCCTCGACGACGCAGAGGATCGCGGGGTCGCGGCGTGTGTCGCGGCAGATCCGGCACTGCTCGTCCGCGGACACGTTGCCGCAGACCACGCAGAACCGGACCTTCTCGCTGACCTCGGTGAGCGCGTGCACGAGGCGGCGCACGTCCTCCGGGTCGGACTGCAGGATGTGGAAGGCGATCCGCTGGGCGCTCTTCGGACCGACCCCGGGCAGCCGCCCGAGTTCGTCGATGAGGTCCTGCACCACGCCCTCGTACACACCGCGAGCCTACGTGGTGCCGCCGACAGCCGAAGGGTCCATCCGGTGTCGAGTTCGGAACGCGGCGTGTCAGGCCGTGACCGCTGCGAGCACGGCGTCGGTGAACGGGGGCCAGACGTCGAGCGCCCAGGGGCCGAACTCCCGGTCGCCCAGCACCACCGCGGCGACCCCTGCCCCGGGATCGACCCACAGGAAGGTGCCCGCGCCGCCGAAATGCCCGAACGCCTCGCGGGACGGCGACGTCCCCGCCCAGTGCCCGGGCTTGCCGAAGTTCCGCTCGAACGTCAGACCCCAGTCGAGCGGGTCGAAGCGACCCACGCCGGGCAGGACGCCGGGGAGACCTGGGAACTGTACTGTGCGCATGAGCTCCAGGGTCTGCGCGGGCAGCAGCGCGGGGTGCTGGAGCTCGGCGGCGAACCGGGCGAGGTCGTCCACGGTGCTGTGCAAGGAGTACGAGGGCGAGCCCGGCAGGTCGGTGGAGTTCATCCCGAGCGGGGCGAGCACGGCCTCGTGCAGGTACTCGGCGAACGGCATCCCGGTGGCGCGTTCGAGGTGGGCGGCGGCCTCCTCGACCCCGCGGTTCGAGTAGATCCTTCGGGTACCCGGCGGCGCCACGACCCCGGCGTCGCTCTCGAACCCGTAGCCGGAGGCGTGCGCGAGCAGGTGCCGGAGGGTCGCGCCGGGCGGGCCGGCGGGCTCGTCGAGCTCGACCGCGCCCTCCTCGACGCCGATCATCACGGCGTAACCGGCGACGACCTTGCCGACGCTCGCGACACGGAACCGTCGCTCCATGTCGCCGTGTACGCGCAGGTGACCGGTCGCGGTGATCACCGCCGCGGCGACGTTCGGAACCCCCCAGGTGTCGACGGCCGCGAGGCCAACGTCGAGCGCATCCGTCACGGCGAGCAGCCTGCCACGCACCGACGCGCCCGTTGACGCCGCTGGCCGCCCCTGCCGCCGCTGGCCGCCCCTGCCGCCGCTGGCCGCCCCTGCCGCCGCTGGCCGCCCCTGCCGCCGCTGGCCGCCCCTGCCGCCGCTGGCCGCCCCTGCCGCCGCTCGCCGCCCCTGCCGCCGCTCGCCGCCCCTGCCGGCCTGGCCGCCCTTGACGCCGCTGGCCGCCCTTGCCGCCGCTCACCGCCCTTGCCGGCCTGCCGGCCGTCCATCCTCGCCGGCCGCAACCACCCCCAAGGTTCCTCGACACGCGGCCTCCTGAGCGCGGCGGCGGACCTTGGGGGTCGTTAGTGCCTGCTGCGACGGCGCTCGGCGCGGCGGCGGGAAGATCGTGTCACTCAGGCCATGCTCCCCCTACGCGCCCCGTCAGCCGTCGGGCGACAGCCGAAGGCTCATGAACACCGAGTCGGTGAGGTCGAAGTCGGCGGCGCCGAAGAACTCGCGGACTCTCCGGTCGTGCGCCTCGGTCTCGAGGACCACCTTGACGGCGCCGGCGTCCTGGGCTTCGTCCAGGAGCGCCGCGAGAACCCGCGCGGCGAGCGCGTTCCCACGGGCGCGCAGGTGGAGTTCCTCGAGACGGCACTCCCGGCCGCCGGCCGCGAGGGACCAGCCCCACGTGAGGACCCCGTACCCGCAGACCTCCCCCGGGTGCTCCGGGTCGTCGACGAGCCAGACCTGCCCGAGGGTGTCGTCAGCCAGCAGCGGACGCAGGCCGCCGATCACGCGGTCACGGTCGAAGGCGTGCTGCCCGAGCAGGCAGAACCGGTGCGCGAGGGCCACGAGAGCCTCGAGGTCGCCCGGACTGGCCCGACGGATCACGCGCACGACGCCATCATGCTCCGAGAGCCGGGTACACGGAGCGGACGTACTCCTGCGATCAGGCCCGTGACGGCTCCAAGCCGGTCCAGCCCCACCGGGGCATGGCCATCCCGGCCGGCACGAGGGCGTCCGGAGTGTTGTACGCGTACATCGAGCTCGTGGCCCACTCCATGTACGCGCGGAGCGCGCCACGCAGCTCGGGCTCGCCGGGGAGACCGGCGTCGTCCGCGGCGGCGACGAAGCAGGCGACGAACCGCTCGCCGAGGTCGGCTTGCATCCCCTGACAGGCATGGATGCGCATCACCGCGGAGTGGTCGCCATACCTCGTCGAGTAGACCGGCGGACCGCCGAGAACCTCGCCCCAGTAGGCAGCGAGGCGCTCCACGTGGTCGGGGTTGATGCCGTGCGAGAAGGGGTGTTCGAGCACGGGATCGGCGAGGCAGCGGGCGTGGTGTGCCGCCGCCAGCGCGCTGAAAGCCGGCGCGCCGCCGGCTGCCTCATAGATCGACACACGTTCCATGCCGTTCCTCCCGTCGCGGGTGCGGCTAGTCGTGCCGTTCCTCGATCACGCGTCCGCCGAGCATCTGCTCGACGACCGACGCCCCGACGAGGTTCGAGCCCTCGAGGTCGGGATCGTCGTGGCTGGGGACATCGTCGGCAGGGCGGACCGTCGGCCCCGCCGGAAGGACGACGGACGTGACGGTCGGCCCGGGAAGGGTGACGGCTGCGTGCGCAGCAGTGGAGGGCGTCGCCCCTCGCGGAGCCGCCGGGGCCGGACGGCGGCGCGAGGCGCCGGGGTCCTCGGGCGGGATGTCGTCCGGCGGCGGCTCCGGCGGGAGCGGGATGTCGTCGATGGGCGGTGCGACCGGGCGCCGCCCCGAAGCGTCGGACGGCGCCGAGTCCGCACGCCCAGGGTCTCCGCGCCCGGCTGGGGAACGAGCCGCGCCGGCCGGCCCCGTCCCCGGCACCGGTCCGGGTGGCTCGTGCGGCTGGCTCCCCGAGCGGGCGGCCCCCGCGGGGTCCCACTGGGCGGGAGCGGCGGGAGCGGCGGGAGCGGCGGGGGCGGCCGGCGGGCCCTGGTGCCCGGACGGGGCGGGGCTGGGCGCCCCGCCGGCGGTCGCCTCGAACTTGCAGTCGATCCCCATGACGTCGATCAGCGCCTGCCGCAGGAACTCCTGGTGCGCGCCCTTGCCGAAGCTCGCGGCGCGGCCCGGCGAGTCGAACTGCAGCAGCAGCCGCTTGCCGTCGTAGTCGAGGACCTGCGCGTAGTGCGACACGAGGGACCACGTCGTGCGCTTCAGTCCGCCGAGCCGGCTCATCACGTCCGGCCACATCCGCCGGACCGCCTCGGTGCCTCCGGCGCCAGGACCGACCTCGGCCACCGCGGGTGTGGCGACGGCAGGGGCAGCGGGTGCGACGGCGGCCGGTGCGGTGGCAGCGGGTGCGACGGCAGCGGGTGCGGCGGCAGCAGGCGCCGCGGCAGTTGGCGGCGTGGCAGCCGACGGGGCAGCCGGCGCGTTCGCGGATCCCGCCGCCCCGGGCTCGCCGGAGGCCGGTTCGAGGCCGGGTGCAGGTGACTCGGGGCCGGTCGGTCGCGGGGGCGCGGCCGAGGATGCCGGTGCCGCCACCGCCCTCGAGGAGCGGGACGGGCCCGGCGAGTTCCAGCCCGAACTGTCGGCGTCCGGGGCGACGGGACGGGACGGGGCCGCCGACCCCGCCCGCTCCCCAATCGGCGAGGTCATCTCGAGCCGCCGCTCGATCCGGTCGACACGCGCGCGGATGCCGCGCTCCGCGTCGTCCGCGGCGGGCAGGAGCAGCCGGGCGCAGAGCAGCTCCAGCTGGAGCCGCGGCGACGTCGCGCCGGTCATCTCCGTGAGGGCGGCGTTGACGACGTCCGCAGCGCGGGAGAGCTCCGCCCGGCCGAAGCGGGCGGCCTGGCCGCGCATCCTCTCGAGCTGGTCGGCGGGGGCGGCACGGAACACGGCATGGCCGCCGTCCGGGACGGCTGCGACGACGAGCAGGTCACGGAGGCGCTCGAGCAGGTCCTCGACGAAGCGGCGCGGATCGTGACCCGACTCGATGACGCGGTCGACGACGCGGAAGACCGTGGCGCCGTCCCCGGCGGCGAGCGCGTCGACGACGTCGTCGAGCAGGGCGGCGTCCGTGTAGCCGAGCAAGGACACGGCGGTCGCGTACTCGAGCCCGCCGGGACCGGCGCCGGCGATGAGCTGGTCGAGCACGGAGAGCGAGTCGCGGACGGACCCCGCACCCGCCCGGACGACCAGCGGCAGCACGCCCTGCCCGACCTGGACGGCTTCGCGCTCGCAGAGCTCGGCGAGGTAGGCCTGCAGGCGCTCCGGGGGCACCAGGCGGAAGGGGTAGTGGTGCGTGCGGGACCGGATGGTCCCGATGACCTTCTCGGGCTCGGTCGTCGCGAAGACGAAGCGCACGTGCGGCGGCGGCTCCTCCACGATCTTCAGCAGCGCGTTGAAGCCCTGCGTCGAGACCATGTGGGCCTCGTCGATGATGAAGACCTTGAATCGGTCCCGCGCCGGCGCGAAGACCGCACGCTCACGCAGGCTCCGCGCGTCGTCCACCCCGCCGTGGCTCGCCGCGTCGATCTCGACGACGTCGAGGCTGCCCGGGCCGCCACGGGCGAGGTCGACGCAGGAGTCGCAGACGCCGCACGGCGTGGGCGTGGGCCCCTGCGCGCAGTTCAGGCAGCGGGCCAGGATGCGGGCGCTGGTCGTCTTGCCGCAGCCGCGCGGGCCGGAGAAGAGGTAGGCGTGGTTCACCCTGTCCTTGTCGAGCGCGGCCGACAGCGGGACCGTCACGTGCTCCTGCCCGATGACCTCGGCGAAGCTCTCCGGCCGGTAGCGGCGGTACAACGCGGTCGACACAGCAGGCACCCTAACCCCGCCCGCCGACACCCTCCCGACGCTCGGCCGCCGGACGCGAAGAACTCCCCGCGCACCCGGCAGAGCCCTCCTACCCTTGCTGCCTTCCGGCCCTGGGGGGGTTCGGCTGGATACCGCCACGCGGGGAGTCCGACGGACACTCTAGCGGGCCCTGGACCCCCGCTCGCCGACCTCCCCCGGGGCGACGGTGCGGTGGGCTCCGTCCCGGCGAGGGTAGACTCCCCGGCGGAGGATTCGCCTAGTGGCCTAGGGCGCACGATTGGAAATCGTGTTGGTGTAAAAGCCTCAGGGGTTCAAATCCCCTATCCTCCGCGCCCCGCAGGAGCAGCGCCGTCGGTCCCGAGAGTTTCGATGGCGCTGCTCCTGCGCTTTGCCTCAAGGGGAAGGAGCGGGAAGGGAGCGGACCAGGGCGGCCGCGCGTCGCAGGGGTGGAGGTGGTTGACGTGATTCCTCGTTCCGGCAGGACGCTCCCGGACGCCGTGCGCGCGGCCCTCACCGCCGCGGTCGCCATCCTGCTCGGGTGTCTCGCCGCGTGCGGCAGCACCGAGGGGCGATCGGTCACGCCAGTTGTCCCGGCTTCACCTGCGTCCGCGCCCGGCACACGGGTTCACCGCTGGGACGCCGTCCGCTTCGACCTCCCCGCGATCTGGACGGTGCACGACACCGGCGAGGTGCACCCGCATCCGGCGGGCGCACTCGTCGAGGGGCCGTACCTCGGCACCCTGGCGACGGGTTCGATGTGCTTCCTGAACAGGGACGGCAGCGGTGGATGCTCCCGGGCGCACGGGATCCTCCGACGGCGTCCCCTTGACGGGGTCGTCGCCTGGATCGACGGCGCTCCGCTGCGGGTCCCCGGCACCGATGTCGACCCTGGTTCAGCGGCGGCGGACACCTGCCCGCCGCAGGCGCTGACCTTTCACGCCTACCGCAGCCTTCCCACGCAGGACGGGCGGTACCGGGTGTCACTGGACGGCTGCGCCTACGGCGCGCACGCGCAGGAGTACCTCGCGCAGCTGCACGCCGTCGCGGACAGTCTGCGCGCGGCCTGACCCACCCCGTCTGTCGGAGGTCACTCCTAGGGTCGCAGTGTCGGGACACACTTTTGGAGGCTCCTCATGACGACCCTCAACGGCCGGTCGAACAGCGCCCTGCTCGTCGTCGACGTGCAGAACGGGGTGGTGGCCGGCGCCCCGCGGCGCGACGAAGTGATCGCCAACATCAAGAACCTCGTCGAACGGGCCCGGGACGAGAACGTCCCGGTCATCTGGGTTCAGCACTGGGACGACGACCTCGAACAGGGCACCGAGAAGTGGCAGTACGTGCCCGAACTGGTTCGCGACGAGGCCGAACCCGTCGTCCACAAGCACTACGGCGACTCGTTCGAGGACACAGACCTCGAGCCGCTCCTCGCCGAGCGCGGGGTCGGGCGCCTCGTCGTGACCGGCGCCCAGACGGACGCCTGCATCCGTTCCACGCTGCACGGCGCGTTCGTCCGGGGATACGACGTGACGCTCGTCGGCGACGCGCACACGACGGAGGACCTGTCGGCGTACGGGGCACCGCCGCCGGAGCAGGTCATCGCCCACACCAACCTCTACTGGCGCTACCAGTCCGCGCCGGGACGGGTCGCATCGACCGTTGACGCAGCCGACGTCTCGCTGACGAACGCCTGACCCTCCGGCTCCTGCACCCAGCGCCACTGCTCGCAGGAGGCAACCTCCGCGCCGTCAGGAGCGTCGTGGAGGTGCCGGGCCCGGCTCGGGACGGCGCGCCCCCACCTCGGAGCGGAAGGCCTGCCATCCCGGCCTGACATGATTCTCCCTAGACTACGAAGGGTGATCTTCAAGGCAGTGGGCGACGAACGTCCGTACCCGGATCACGGGTACACGACGCCGCGCCAGTGGTCGAAGGTGGCGCCTCGACAGGTCCGGCTCGACGAGCTGGTCACGACGAAGCGCACGCTCGACCTCGCCCAACTGCTCTCCGAGGACTCCACCTTCTACGGGGACCTGTTCGCACACGTGGTGCAGTGGAGGGACACGATGTACCTCGAGGACGGTCTGCACCGCGCGGTCCGGGCCGCGCTCGCGCAGCGCCCCGTGCTCCACGCTCGCGTGCTGGTGCTCGAGGACTAGACGGCGATGAGCGAGAGCTCGGGGGACGGTCCGGTGCGCCGCCAGGGCGGCATCGAGCCCGAACGGAACCAGACGGGGTCCGAGCGGGCGCCGGACCAGGACGCCGTGACGCCTGTGCGCCCGGCGCCTGAGCCCTCTGCCCCGGACGCAGCCGGCGCCGCGGCGCCGGCTGCCGACGAGCCGGCCGGAAGGCCGGGGAGCGACCAGAAGGCCCAGCCGGGAAGGCCACTGGATCGGGCGGACGAAGCCCCGGAGCCCAGTGAGCACGCGGACGCCGACATTGGTGCGCTGCGCGTCGCGGAGCCGGAGCGGGAGCCGGCAGGTGACGCCAAGACCGAGCCCGAGCGGGAGCCGGCGGGCGATCCCGAGACTCGTCGGGCGCCGGACCCCGAGCCGGTGCCGGACCCGGAGCCGATGCCGGCCCGCGACTCACAGGCCGGACGGGAGCCGGGCCCGGAGCAAGAGCCGGAGCCGGCGGCGGCGCGTGATTCCCGGCCCGAGGGCGCCTCCGGGCCCGGGGTCGGGCCGGATTCGGTCAGCCTGTTCGAACCCGTCACGCCGCCACAGCCTCTCGCTGCGTCGGAGCCTGCGGATGAGCCGGCGGCGTCAGAAGAGACCCAGTTCGTGGACCTGACGACGGTCGAACCGCCGGAACCTGAGGCGCTGTCCGGCGCGGGGGGGCAGGGCGAGGGCGACGCGACAGTCGTCGTGATCACCGAGCCGACCCTCCGCGAGGGTGACGACGACGCGCCCGCGGAGGACGTCCCGCCGCCTCCCGAGAGCGCTCGCCCGTCCGCCGATCCTGCGTACGCCGACCCTGCGTACGCCGACCCTGCCTGGGTCGAGCGGGGCCACCCCCAGCCCGCCTACACGCCGAGCAGTGAGGGCTCCTCGGCGTCCGGGCCTGCTTCCCGCGCATACGAGGACCTGGACCCGCCAGCTGCCCCCGGGACGGGCGGCGTCCCCCTCCTGGAGGAGCTGCCCGGCGGCTGGCAGGCGGTGCGGCGGCGGCACCTGCGCCAGACCATCACCTTTCTCGTCGCCCTGCTCGGGGTGCTCGGGCTCGGGACGGTGGCCGGCCTCATGTACACCGGCCGGGTGGCGTGGCCGTTCGGCGGTCGGGTGAACGTCTCGACGCAGCTCTGCACCCCGACCTCGCCACTGCCTCCGAAGAAGATCCACGTCCGGGTCTACAACGGGTCGAACCGCTCGGGTCTGGCCAGGACCGTCGCGGGGCAGCTGAAGGCGCTCGGCTTCGTGGTGCAGGAGACGGGCAACGACCCCCTCGAGGCCAAGGTGACCACGGCGGTCGAGATCCGGTTCGGCGACGGGGGCGAGCTCGCCGGCAAGACGGCGAGCGCCTACTTCGCCGGCAAGATCCGGCAGAGACGGGACGACCGCACGAACGACCTCGTCGACGTCGTTCTGGGCCCCAATTACAAGCGGCTCAACACCCGGCGCGAGACCACCCGGGCGCTGGCCGTGGCCCGGCCCACGATGCCGCTGTCCTGCCCGGCGGGCGTGACGCCGCCCCCGACACCGACGCCCACCCCGAAGGTGAAGCCGACACCGAAGGTGAAGCCGACACCGAAGCGCTGAACCTCAGCGCCGGACGTTCTCCAGCACCACACCGCTGCGCGGGCGCGTCGGCATCCGGGACAGCGGGAACGACAGATCCTGCTCCGGCACGTCGTACGTGATCTGCGCCAGCGTCCGCAAGGCACTCTTGAGCAGTTCGACCGTCACGCGCTCGCCCGCGCACCTGTGTCCCGTGTGCGGATCCCCGCCGCCCTGCGGGACGTACGTGAACGCGTCCGGCTGCCGGCCCACGAACCGCTCGGGGTCGAACCGGTCGGGGTCCGGCCACAGGTGCGGGTCGTGGTTCATGCCGTGCAGGTCGAGCAGCACGAGCCTGCCCTCCGGCAGGGTGTGTCCGCGCCAGGTGACGTCGCGGGCGGCCCGCGCCCCGACGACCGGCGCGAACGGGTACAGCCGCCGGACCTCGTGGACGAACGCCTCGAGGTCGCGGTCGAGCTCCTCGCCGGACTCCTGCGCCAACCGGGAGAACCACCGCGGGTTCTCGTGCAGTGCCAGCCCGCTGAACGCGACGAACCACGCCGTGGCCACGGACGGGCGAACGATGTTGAGCAGCTCGACCGCCGCGGTCCGGTCGTCGAGCAGCCGGCCGTGGATGTCGTGGAACGAGCTGACGACGTCCAGAGCCGACCCTTGCGCCGGGGTGAGGCGACCGACGCGGACGTCCGCCACGACCTCCCGCACCCACTGCTCGGACCGCTTGCGCGCACGCAGCGCCACGACGCGCGCGGGGCCGACGCTGCCGAAGCCGTCCACGATGCGCTCGAGGTCCCAGACGCGCCGGGCAGCGTCCTCGGGAGTGAGGGGCAGACCGGCCCATCGGCAGATCCCCACCCCGATCACTCGGACGGCCTCGTCGAACAGCACGACCCTGCCGCCCCGCTCCCAGCGGTCGACCGCGGCGGCCCAGAGCTGGTCGGTGATCTCGCCGATGCTGACGGCGTGCTGGGGTGACAGCAGCCGCAGGAACATCGCCTTGCGGTGCAGGTGCGCCTCGCCGTCGTGGACGTGAACCGCGCCCTTGCCGAACTGCGTGTTCGCGAGCGGGCGCGGGTAGGCGTCGCGTCGGCGGAACATGGTCTGGTCGTAGAAGAACTTCACGGCCTCGCGGCCGCCGAGCAGCACTGTGCGCTGCCCCAGGAACCGGATCTCGACGGCCCGATCCGACGGCGTCGGCCCGTCGCCCTCGCGCCGGCGCCGGTCGGCGAATCTGTACCCGTCGCGCAGCAGGGCGAGGCTGCGGTCGACCCGCGCCCGCGACGGCACGTCGTCGAACAGGTCGGGCCGCGGCGTCGTCTGACTCATGGCGAAGTTCTACCCGCGAGTAGCCTTCCTCCCCCGCCGATCAAGGAAGTTCGGGGGATCAAGGAACCTGTGCGGCATCAAGACTCCACGAGCGTTCCTTGATCCCCAACAATTCCTTGATCCCCAACTTTTCCTTGATCGTGGCAAGAGGAGGCGGCGGGTACGGTGACCGGGGTGGAGATCCGGGAGGCGACGCGCGACGACTGGGACCAGATCTGGCCGTTCTTCCAGCAGATCGTCCTCGACGGCGAGACCTACGCCTACCCGGAGGACCTGACGTCCGAGAGCGCACGCGGGCTCTGGTTCGAGCCCGGCGGCCACGTGGTCGTCGCCGTCGACGGTCCGGCAGTCGTCGGGACCGCCAAGTCCGGCCCGAACCGGCCCGGCCGCGGGCGGCATGTGTCGACGGCGAGCTTCATGGTCGATCCCGGAGCCGGCGGCAAGGGCGTCGGCCGGGCGCTGGGCGAACACGTCCTCGGGTGGGCGAGCAATGCCGGGTTCCGGTCGATGCAGTTCAACGCGGTGGTCGAAACCAACGTCGCCGCCGTCCGCTTGTGGCGCTCGCTGGGCTTCGAGGTGATCGGGACGGTCCCCGAGGCGTTCGACAGCCGCCGTCACGGGTACGTCGGCCTGCACGTCATGTACCGCCGGCTCTGATCCCTCCTGGTCGTCCGCGGCGCAGGCTCCCGACCCCGCCCGGGGCCCCTTCGGCGCTGCACACAGCTCGCGCGTCCAGCATTGACGATATGTCTCTAGAGAACTAGTGTCCTAGTACTTTAGAGATGGGACGCCGATGATCGAATTCTCGCTCGACGACCGCTCCGGCCTCCCGCCGTACCAGCAGATCGTCCGGCAGGTCCGGCAGGCGATGCGGCTCGGCCTGCTGCGTGAGGGTGACCAACTGCCCACCGTCAAGGACGTCGTGAGCCGGCTGGCCATCAACCCGAACACGGTCCTGAAGGCCTACCGCGAGCTGGAGCACGAGCGGCTCGCGGCCCCCCGGCCGGGCGTCGGCACGTTCGTGACCCGCTCGCTGGCCACGGAGTCCGTCGCGGCGATCGAGCCGCTGCGCCGCGAGTTGCAGCGCTGGCTCACCAGGGCGCGTTCGGCGGGCTTGGACGACGAGGCGGTGGAGGCGCTGTTCGCCACGGTTCTCCGGGCGGAGACGGAGGGCGTCGCATGACCACCGTGTTGCGGACCCGGGGCCTCGGCAAGCGCTACCGGCGCCGGTGGGCCCTGCGGGACTGCACCCTGGACATTCCCGCCGGGCGGGTCACGGGCCTCGTCGGGCCCAACGGCGCCGGCAAGACGACCCTGCTCGGGCTGGCGATCGGCCTGCTCGCACCCTCCGCCGGCGAGATCGAGGTCTGCGGGGGGACGCCCGCGCGGGATGCCGCCCAACTGGCCAAGGTCGGCTACGTCGCTCAGGACACGCCGGTCTACCCAGGGCTGACCGTCGCCGAGCACCTCACGCTCGGCGCCAGACTGAACCCGCGGTGGGACGACGCGCTCGCACGCCGCAGGGTGCGGCAGCTCCGTCTCGACCCGCGACAGCGCGCCGGCCGGCTGTCGGGCGGGCAGCGCGCGCAACTCGCGCTGACCCTCGGGCTGGCCAAGCGCCCGGAGCTGCTCATCCTCGACGAGCCTGTCGCCAGCCTGGACCCGCTGGCCCGGCGGGAGTTCCTCCAGGCCTTGATGGAGGCGGTCGCGGAGGACGAGTTCAGCGTCGTGCTCTCGTCGCACGTCGTATCGGACCTAGAGCGCGTGTGTGACCACGTCGTGGTCCT
This sequence comes from uncultured Actinomycetota bacterium, assembly GCA_963786765.1. Lineage (GTDB taxonomy): Bacteria > Actinomycetota > Actinomycetes > Actinomycetales > Kineosporiaceae > DATKNA01. The sequence continues at coordinate 322,904 of CAWBAJ010000008.1, forward strand.
CGTGAACTCGCAGGTGCGGGTGGCGGGCGACGTCGAGGAGCTCGTTGCGACGCACCACCGTCTCGTCGGGCCGCGCCGCGACCCGGCCACGCTGCCATCCGACCAGCACGTCGTCGCTGCCAGCCACACCGACCGCCAGAGCACGTTCGTCGTCCGGACGGCCTCGCAGATCCTGGACCCGGCGTGGTCGGTGAGCCGGCTCGGACTGGAGGATCTCGTGCTCGCCTACATGTCGGACACCGGCGGCGTCCAACCGCCTGCCGGCCGGTTGGAGGTGCTGCAGTGATCTGGCTGTCCTGGCGCCAGCTGCGCGCTCAGGCCGCGGTGGCCGCCGTCGCGGTCCTCGCGGTCGCGGTGGTGGCCGGGCTGACCGGTCCCCGGCTGGCCGACCTCGCCCGCTCGAGCGCGTCGGTGTTCGACCAGCTGACGGGAACCGACACCACGCTGTTCTACGCCGGCGTCCTCCTGATGGCGCTGGCCCCCGCCCTGGTCGGCGCCTTCCTCGGCGCCCCACTGGTGGCCCGCGAGCTGGAGGCGGGCACCTACCGGTTGGCCTGGACCCAGTCCGTCTCCCGCCGCCGGTGGCTGGGGTCCAAGCTGACGCTGACCGTCGGGGCCGCCGCCTTCGCGCTCGGAGCGGCCAGCCTTGCGGTGACGTGGTGGTCCGCGTCGCTGGACGGCGCCGTGAGCCAGACGCACGGCGGCCTGCCGGAGCGCTTGACACCGGTGACGTTCGCGATGCGTGGCGTCGTCCCCATCGGCTACGCCGCGTTCGCTGTGATCCTCGGGGCCACCGCCGGCGCGGTCCTCCGCCGGACCCTCCCGGCGATGGCCGTGACACTCGCGCTGTACGCCGCGCTGCAGGTCGTCGTCCCCATCTGGGTACGACCCCATCTCGTGCCACCGGTCACTTCCACCATTGCCTTCAGCCGGTCGACGCTGGACGGCGTCTCGCTCGAGGGATCCGGCCGTGTCCTGGTGTCGGTACACACCGCCGACCGCGGGGACTGGATCCTGGTGAACGAGACGGTGGGCCCGGATGGAAAGGCTGCCCTGCTCCCGCAGTGGTTCGCCGACTGCCTGCCCGGCCCGGCCGGCCCCGCCGCCCCCGCGACTCCCCTCTCGCCGCAGACCCAGCACGCGCAGGCCGGCTCGATCGACGATTGCCTCACCCGGCTCACCCAGGCCGGATACCGGCAACGGGTGGTCTACCAGCCGGCGGACCGGTTCTGGCCGCTGCAGTGGGCGGAGACCGGCGTGTACGCCCTTGCGTCCGCGGCGCTGGCCGCCAGCTGCTTCTGGTGGGTCCGGCGCCGCCTCACCTGACGGAGGATTCCGAGGTCCGGGCGTCGTGCGGCCGCCACGGCTCGTGCTCGTGCGAGAGCCAGACCAGCTCAGGGTCGAGCGCGCGCACCAGCCGCTGGCCCTCGGTGCGCGGCTCGTCGAGCTCGCCGAAGAACACCGCCGTGTCACCGGCGATGACCATCGGACGCCCGCCCGTCTCGACGACGACCAGCTGCGAGCCTGGCGTGTGACCCGGCGCCGGGACGAGCCGGACCCCGGGCAGCACCTCGAGCTCCCCGTCCACGGGTACGTACTGGACGCCGGGCGCGTCGACCCATTCGCGGATCGTGTAGTCGTCCTGGCTGCGCGCGTCGTCGAGCTCCCGGCGCTGGACGTAGGTCGGCCGGCCGGCGAAGAGGTGGTTGCCGCCGCAGTGGTCGAAGTGCAGGTGGGTGTTGACGACGACGTCGATGCCGGCCATGTCGAAGTCGGCCCGCTTGCTGAGCGGAATCAGGCGGGGGTCCATGTCGGCCACCAACGGGTGCAGCTCCGTGAGGCCAGTGTCGACGAGCACCCGGGCGTCAGGGTGGTCGATGACGTGCACGTACACCGGCATCAACTCGCCCTCGGCCAGCAAGTGGGCCACGAGGACCGGTGTGATGGCCGGCGATGAGACCTCGCTTCCCGCTCCCTCGCCCTCAGGGCGTCGCGGATCGTCGGACGCATCGTGATGGTTCACAGATCCGTTCTACCCCAGTCGTAGGTCCAGCCGGGTTCTCGGGCCGGTGACGCGGGGGTTCGGGAGCCGGTCCTCGCCATGTCGCCCCGCCTGATCGTGAACGCCAGGGAACCGGCGTACGTTGAACGAGCAGGACCCCTCGAGGAGGTGGCGCCGTGCTCCGATGGCTGCGCGGGACCATGGGCGGCTCGACCGCGGGCATGAATGCGATGATCGGCGCGCTCGACGACGTCTTCAATCCGGCCGCGGGGCGAGCGCGCAAAGAGCTCGAGGAGCAGAACGAGCGCATCGTCCCGATCCCGAGCCCCGGCGACAAGCTCCTTGCCGACGGCAAGGTCGTGATCCGGCGGGCCCCGAAGGACAAGCCGTCGAAGATCCACCTCAAGACCGACTGAGACGCCGATCGGGCGACATGCCCGAAAGGGAAGGCTGGAATTCAGGCGTATCCAGCGGCTCGCGTCCGTCCTCTGCCCCTCAGAACGCCAGGGCCCCGCCTGACGTTGCCATGAGGAGGGGACATGTCCACGCACGACGTGCGCCAGGTGCAGGGCCCGGCCATGAGCGCGGGTGCGCAGGCGCAGTTCGGTGTCGTTCTGATCGGCGCCGGTATGACCGTGGCGATGGTCACCGTCAGCGCGCTGCTCACCGTCAGCACGTCCCGGAACAGCGGAACGGTCGACGTCGGCGTCGGCGTCACGGCGTTTCTCCTGTTCACAGCGGCAGCGGCGGTCGGCTCGGCGTTCGGGTTCCTCTTCGGGCTTCCCCGGGCCCGGCTCACCGATCAGCTCGCGACGACGGGCTCGGCGCACCCCGACACCCGGACACCCAGCAGCCATTACCTGGCGAACTCGAACCTCATCAAGGTCTCGGACTGGCTGACGACCATCGTCATCGGCCTCGGCCTGGTCAACGTCGGCAACGCAGTCCCAGCCCTCCGCTCGCTTGCGAAAGCACTGCAGGCGCCCCTGGGCGGCGCCCCTTATGCCGGCGCCATCGGCGTCAGCACGCTGATCGGCGGCTGCATCGGCGGATTCATCCTCGTCTACGTGTACACGAGCACCCGGGTCCGGCAGCTGCTGGAGGATTCCGATCGGCAGACCGAGGTCGTCCCGCACCTTGCGGGTCTGCGGCTCTCGGAGGCCGAGCGAGCCATGAGCGCCAGCGGGCTGCGCCTCGCCGTCGAAGATGACGCCGACAAGGACCAGGTGGTCGCCCTGCAGAAGCCGGCTGCCGGCGAGCGCCTGCCGCTGGGGTCCGCCGTCGCCGTGCTGCTTCACACCGCACGGGCTTCGGGAATGACGGGGCTGGTCGCCGTCCCGAAGCAGCACACCAGGGACTCGTAACTGTGAACTCCCGCCGGACGCCGGCTCAGTCGGCGTCCGGCGGTGACCCATCGCTGCGTCCCGCCGGCTGGTCAGGCGCAGGAGTCCCCTGGTGGTGCACCAGCCGCCAGCGATCACCCGAGCGCCGCCAGACCGAACTGCGCCGCGCCCGCCGTCCAACGCGGTCGCTCACGTACGTCACGAGCACGAGACCATCGGCGAGCTGGAGCGCCTCCAGGTCGGCGACGGCGACGGGCCCCTCGCCCTGCTCGCCCGCGAGCCCGTCGACCGTCTCCTGCCGGCTCCACAGCCGGCCGGAGGCGCCGATCTCGCGGAAGTCCTCGTCGAGGACGTCCTCGACCCACGTCCGGTCCCGGCGGACATCGGGATGGAGCAGCGCGAGCTCGAGCTCCACGACCTCGTCGAGGCTGTCGTCGTGCACTCCACGGCCTCCCCGAGGTCGAAAGCGTTCCGGCTCGCTCGCTGGACGAGGAAGGATGCCGGCCAGGTTCACGGGCGTGGGATCACAGCTTGGACCCTCTGCGCTGCCTCACGCAGCCAGCGGGCGTAGCCGACTCGCGCAGGCGGACGGTAGGCGACGCCGAGATGGCCGACCAGCAGGTCTTCGAGCTGCTCGTCGCTCAGCATGAGAGCGAGCAACTCGGCCACTTCGGTGGGGAGTCTGTCGGCGAGACGAGGGCGTCCGGCGGCGAAGGCGCACACGGCGTCGTCCACGTCCTCGAACTCGTCAGGCCAGTCCGCATGGAGGAACTCGCTGGCCAGCAGCGCCAGCGCCGGGAACTGCAGGGCACACCTCTCACACCACGTCGACACGGTCCCCCCAGAACGCCGCCTTGTGTCGTCAGCGATGACAGGTGGCGAGGGAGGGCAACTGTGACCGCTGCACGAGTACTTCGGCCCGGGTCAGCCGGAGTAGACGATCTCCAGCTCGAGCCAGCGGGCCAGGTCCTCGATCTCGGACCCGACAGCAATGGTCACCTCCGGCGAGAACGGCTGGTCCTCGTGGATCGCGTTCACCCGCAGGACGCCGGTCTTGCGGTCGGCGACGGCGTCGAGCTTCCCGAGGAGCTGATCCCCGTAGAGGATCGGCAGCGCGAAGTACCCCCACCGTCGCTGCGCGGCCGGCTTGTACATCTCCAGCTGGTACTCGAACCCGAAGAGCTCGAGCGCCCGCTTGCGATCGTGGGCCAGCCGGTCGAACGGCGACAGCAGGGCGGCGCGTCCCTCGAACCGGTCGAGGTCGTCCAGATAGGAGGGGGCGACGCGCCACTGACCCTTCACACCCTCGACGACGGCGGGCTCCCCCGCATCGCCGACGTCCGCAGGCTCCACCGGCATCTGCGCCGTCTTCGCACGCGCGATCCCCAGCGCCCGCAGCCGCCGCTCGTTGCGGATCCGCCGAGCCTCCTCGACGGGCAGGATCGGGTCGTCGGGGTAGACGCGTTCGGCGACGTCCCACAGCCGCTCGCTCCCTGCCCGCCCGGCGACCGCCACCTCGCCCGAACGCTGACAGGAACTCCAGCATCTGTGTCACGTTGCGGTTGTTCGTCCAGCCCGTCGACTTCCACGGCTTCACGCAGGTGTCCGGGAGCTCGCGCGACGGGAGCGGCCCGGACGCGCGAAGCCGCGCGAGGATGTCGCGCCGGCAGGCGTCGTTCGCCACCACCCAGGCCCGCTGCTCCGCACGCCACGACGGGATCTCGCCCCGGGGCCCGGCGGCGTTGTGGGCCATGATCCCGCGGAAGAGCGCGAAGTCCTCGGCGGGCCGGATCAGGGCGTTGAGCTCGATGAGCGACCGCTCGGCGCACGCCGCGTCCAGAGAGGCCGGCGAGTAGGACGAGCCGAGCCGGCTCCAGGCGACCAGGTGCGCGTTGGGCGCGACCGCGGCGGTCGGATCGAGCTGCAGGAACGTGAGCCGGCGCACGGTCTCGAGCAGGTCCGTGGGGCGGGCGGCGTCCAGGAGCTGGGCCCGGACGGCGACCCGTCGCGCCTGCTCCTGCGTCAGCTCGTGCACGGCCACGGCCAGACCTTAGGCGCCGGCCCCGACACGGCGAACGAAGTCCCCGTCGTCACCGCGCCCGAACCCTCCATGACACGTCACGTGCTCGAACCCGGACGGATCAGGCCCTCCTCGTAGGCCATGACGACGGCCTGCACCCTGTCGCGCAGCCCGAGTTTGGCGAGCAGATGCGTGATGTGGGTCTTCACCGTTGCTTCGGACAGGTGCAACTCTCGAGCGATCTCGGCGTTGGACAGGCCCTTGGCCATGACGCGCAGGACGGCGGCTTCGCGTTCGGTGAGTGCCGCGAACCGCTCGCTCGAGCGGATTCGGGGTTCGGGCTGGGCGACGAAGCGCTCGATGAGCCGCCGCGTCACGGAGGGAGCCAGGAGCGCCTGTCCCTCGGCGACGGTACGTACGGCGTCCGCCAGCTGGTCGGCGGGCGTGTCCTTGAGGAGGAAGCCGCTCGCCCCGCTGCGCAGCGCGGCGTAGACGTACTCGTCGAGGTCGAACGTCGTGAGGATCAGGACCCGAGGTGCCGCCGTGGCGCCCGCGAGAAGCCGGCGCGTCGCCGCGAGACCGTCGAGGTGCGGCATCCGGATGTCCATCAGGACGACATCCGGCCGCAGGTGACGGCAGGCCTCGAGCGCCTCGAGTCCGTCCTTCGCCTCCGCGACGACGCTGATGTCGCCGTCGTGCTCGAGGATGGCGCGGAAGCCTCCGCGCACCAGCGCCTGATCATCGGCGATGACGACCCGGATCATTGCGCCCGCTCCGGCAACGGAAGCGTGGCGCGGACGAGGTAACCGCCGTCGGGCCGGGGGCCGGCCTCGAGTCGTCCGCTGAACATCGCGACGCGTTCGCGCATGCCGACGAGGCCGTGACCACCCACCGCGCGCGTCAACGCCGCCCGCGGACCGTGACCGTTGGAGACCTCGAGGTCCAGTTCTCGAGGGTGGTAGCTGATGCGGACCGTCGCGGTCGTCCGGCCCGCGTGCTTGAGCACGTTGGTGAGTGCCTCCTGCACGATCCGGTACGCCGAGAGGTCGAGGGCGGGCGACAACTCCCGCCGTTCGCCGACCACATCCACGGTGACGTCAAGGCCCGACGAGCGGAGCTGCCCCACGAGCTCGTCGACGGTGGCCAGCCCGGGCTGTGGAGCGTCGACCATCTGGTCCTCGTCGTCCGCCCGCAGCACCCCGAGCAGCTGCCGCAGCTCGGCGAGCGCCTCCCGTCCGGTGGCTTCGACGGCCCGCAACGCCGCCTCCGCACTCTGGGGATCGCGTCGCAACTGCAGCCGAGCCGACCCGGCCTGCACCACCATGACGCTCACGCCGTGAGCCACCACGTCATGCAGTTCCCGTGCGATGCGGGTCCGTTCGGCCGCTGCGGCGGCCTGTTCTCGCAACGCCGTGGACTCCGCGAGGGTCAGTAGATCGTGGCCGAGAATCTCGTGCCGGCGCTTCCATTCCCGCACCGCCTGTCCCAGCGCCCAACCCAGGCCGAAGACGACAGTGGAGAAAACGATCTCGTTGCCGCTGCGGAACGACGGGTGCGCAGCGGCCACGCAGGCGATGGCGCCTACCGGAACCAGCAGCGCCCATTTGTCCCGCGGGTGTCGCGCGTATCGCGAGGCGCTGTACAAGGCGACATCCAGGACCACGTAGCCGCCCCAGAACGGGATGCTGCTGTCGACCAGCAGCGTCGGTAGCCCCAAGGCCGCCCCGGCCAGCACCAGAGACGTCAGCGGCGCCCGTCGCCGCCAGCACAGAGGCAGTGGAATCAGGGCAGCCAGCAGGGCACTCAGTCGGGGTGGTGCGGTACCGGCGTAGCCGACACTGCCGAACGCGACCTCCAGTTGGCCGGCAAGCACGAAGGCCAATGCGAGCGCGACGTCCGCCGCCTGCCTCCGCGTCCGCCACACGGTCGCCACTGTAGGAACCGGCACGAGCGACCGCATCAATCCTGAGTCGGGTTCCGGCTCCATCAAACGTCGCAGGTCGGGGCCCGGAGTCTGGGCGTCAGGACCGATCCCCGGCATTCCCGGCCGCTCCTACCGTTCGGGAAGCCATCTGCAACGATCGGAAGGAACACAGAAATGACGATCAGCGACGTTCGCCGGTGCCTGCTCGCCGTGTCCATGACGGCTGCAGGAGTGGCTCTGTTACTGGGACATCTGTGGAACACGCCGTCGACCCTGACGGCCTCCGGCTACGTGGAGCAGGTCGCCCGGTCCCACGGGCAATTCGCCGTCGCCACGCTACTCACCGCCGTCGCCGCATTGCTGCTCATCCCTTCGTCGTACGGCATAGAGCGGCTCGTCTACCCGCACATGCCGCGGCTGGCCACGGCTGGAGCCGGCCTGGCCTCGATCGGCGCCGCCGGCCTCGCGATCGGCGTCTCGATCATCGGGTTCACCATGAGCATGCTCACGGCTCACGACCCGGCACTCGCCCAGCGCGTCTACACCATCGCCTCCGACGACAGCTTCGTCATGATCCCCTTCGACCTGGCTCCCCTGTTCACCATCGGGATGCTGTTGCTCGGGCTCGCCCTGGTCCGCACCCGCGTCGTACCGCGCTGGCAGCCCGTCCTGCTCATCCTTGGCGCGGTCGCTGCGGTCGGCGCCCCCGGCGGCGGTGCGGCGGGAGCCCTCGGACATGCCCCTCTCGCCGTCGCCCTCGTCGCGCTCGCCAGGGAGGTGTGGCAGCTGGGGCGTGCCCGCGAGGCCGCCACTGCTCCCGCAGATGTGGTGACGGCGAGTTAGGCGCACCGGGGAACCGTGGGCGGCGATTCAGAGGCGCACGTGGTCACGAGGCGCCTTCTTCCCCACGGCTCGGGCAACCGTCGCGGCCTCGCGCCCGATCTCTCTCAGGAGACCAGCCAGTTGGATGGTGATCCCGACGAAGTACAGGCCCGGGAGTTCCGGCAGCGTCTCCGCACCGTGGACGAGCGGCAGTCCCCGCTCGTCGAGCACTCCCAGGTGCCCCACCAGCGGTTCCAGCCCGGTTCGGTAGCCGGTGGCGGCGATGACGGCGTCCGGGTGCAGGGTCGAGCCGTCGCCCACCCGGACGGCGTCGCCGTCCAGGCTCTGAACCTCGGCCACCACCCCGATCCGGCCCGCGCGGACCGCCTCGACGAAGCCGTGGTCGAGGATCGGCACCGTGCGCGTGCGCAGGAACTGCGTGAACGCGTCGCCGGCCGGCGCCGGCAAGCCGTGGGGCGACAGATCCGGAACGGACACCCGGCGGAGCATCGTCGACAGCGGATTCATCACGCGCTCGGGCGCATGCTTCAGAGCGATGCCGAAGAGCTGGCTCGGCACGCCGAGGGTGTCGCGCCGGACGATGTTCGGCGGCGTCCGCACCGACAGGTCGACCCGGGCGCCGACCTTCACGAGGTCGACGGCGATCTCGGCTGCCGAGTTGCCGGCGCCCACGACCAGCACGTGCCTACCGGAGTACCCAGAAGCCTCGCGGTAGGCGGACGAGTGCACGAGCGTCCCGGTGAAGGTGTCGCGGCCCGGCCAGTCGGGCAGGAACGGGACGCGGCTGTAGCCGGTGGCCACGACGATCGTGGACGCCGACAAGCCGCCGCGCGAGCTCTCGATCCGCCAGCTCCCGTCGGTTCGCTCGATCCGCCGGACGTCCACCCCGAACTCCGGCCGGACGCCGAACCGCTCGGCGTAATCACGCAGGTAGGCGACGAAGTCGTCGCGCGCGACCCAGCGCCCGGACTGGCGTGGGATAGGGGCACCGGGCAGGCCGGAGAGCCATCGGGCGGTGTGCAGCCGCAGGCTGTCGTACCGCCCCTGCCAGGAGGCGCCGACCGAGTCGGCGCGCTCGAGGACGACGCACGGCTGACCCTGCCGGGCGAGCGTGGCCGCGACCGCGAGCCCGGCCGGCCCCGCCCCGATGACCACCGGCTCAGAGATCATGTCTTGAGCCTAGCCTGCCGCCCGATCCCAGACGATCTTGTTCCGCGCCGCTCCCGGCTCGGGCAGCAAGGGCGTCAGGAGGCGGGTACCTGCTGGATGCCACCGTCGAGCAGCTGCACCTCGAGGGCGACGTTCCCCAAGCCGGCGGCGGTCAGGTCACGCCGCAGGCTCGCGGGGTCGATGTTCGGGGCGGGGCCTGTCGCGGTGACCCAGAGGTCGCCCGCTCTGAACTGAACATCCGTGATCTGCCACGCCTGCTTCTCGGCCCAGCGCTGGGCGATGGGCGTTGCCTCGGCGACAACCGCTGTCTGCCGGTAGAGCTGAACGCCACTGACACCGAGTGGAACCGCCATCAACAGGACGAAGGCGCCGACCACGACCAGGCTCAAGCGGGACAGGCCGGCGACGTCCTGACCGCTCGCCGCCGCCGTTGTCCGGACGCGGTAGGCGAGCAGCACGACGGTCCCCATGGCGATGATCGAGGCCACGTTCGTGCCGAACAGCAGGAGAGCGCCCGCCGCCTGGGACGGCGCTCCTGACTCCAAGGTCAGCCCGACCACCGCCAGTGGGGGCACCAGTGAGATCGCGATGGCCACGCCCGGCAACGTGTCGGAGATGTCCGAACGGACCAGGGCGAACGCACCCACCGCGCCCGTCGCGAGGGCCGCGATCAGATCGACCAGGTGGGGATCGACCCGTTGGGCGACCTGCTCGTTCGTCGCTGCCACCTCGGGCACGGGCGAAGAGCAGGCCCAGCAGGTAACCCATGACGACCACCAGCAGGGCTCCGGCCAGGACCATGAGCACGGATCGGAGGACGTTACGGCGGTCGGCAAGGACGACGGCCAACGCGGTGCCGAGGATCGGCGTCATCAGCGGCGCGACGATCATCGCGCCGATGACCGTCGCCGTCGAATTCGACGTGATCCCAGCCGTCGCGATCACGGCGGCCAGAGGCAACAGCGTCCAGAACTTCGAGAACTTCCGGCCGCTCTGCTCTCCCTCGAAGAACAGCGCGTCCTTCATGCGGAGGACATCATCACCCGTGACGCTCAGCATCCGCGTTTCCCTTGGAGCAGCACCAGATCGAGGAGAGCCACGAAGGCAGGCTCGCTCCGAATGCCCCGGCCTGGCGTCATCCCCCGGGCATGATCCGACCCTGCACCAGCGGTTAGCAGGGCCTGTCAGGTAGGAGCTGCTCGGCCAGGCGTGCGGCACGGGCAGCATTTCCCGCAGCGAGGTGCAGGGCCACGGCGTGGACACGGTTGTCCTGGCCCTCGGTGTCGGTGCAGGCGAGTACCTCGTAGAGCGGCGCCAGGAGTACGGGCGGCTCGCCGGCGCTGTCGGCATCCAGTGCCTGCTGCGCCTCGCGCCGCGCGTCGTCCGGGCGCTCGATGTGCAGCAAGGCCCGTGCCCGGACGCCAGCGCGGGACAACGAGGCCAACGGGTCCGGGGCCGGCCGGTCGGGAGCCGCGTCGAGGACGTCGAGGCACCGCTGCGGATTCCCGGCCGCGAAGTGATCGAGGGCCAGCCGGGTGGTGGCGTCGTAGGCGACCTCGGGGTCCTCGGCGGCCGTCAGCCGCCCGTTCACCTCCGCGGCCTCGGCGTACCGGCCGTCGACGTGCAGCCAGCGGGCACGCAGCTCGTCGCAGTGCAGCACGTCCGACCCCGCGCCCAGGATGTCGAAATGCGCCCGCGCGGCCGCGAGGGCGAGAAGGGCGTCAGGAGCTCGGTCGAGCGCCCGCAGGCACTTGGCCTCCTCGAGGCGGGCCCCGGCGACCTCGAGCAGCAGATGCCCGCCCTCCAGCTCTGCGAGCGCGCTCCCCACCAGCGTCAGCGCCTCCTCGACGCGCCCCGCGTGCCGCAGCGCGCCAGCCAGCCGCCGCTGCGTGTACGGCGTGCTCCATGCCTCCACCGACGGTGCGACCAGCAGCGACGCCTCGAGCACGCGGACCGCCTCGTCGGCGCGGCCCTCGTCGAGCAGGGCCGACGCACACAGGTCGTCGGCGTCCAGCACCCCGGTCGGGATCCGCAGCCGGCGGAAGCGGGTGCGGGCCCGGTCGAGCGCCGCGAGCGCGGCGACGTTGTGGTCACGCCGCCAGAGCAACCGGCCGACGATGAGCGCCAGGTTGGCCGCGCCGTCCTCGTCGTCGGCCGCGACGAAGGCCGCTTCGGCCCGCTCCGCGCACGTCGTGGCCGCCTCGAGGTCGCCGTCCCGGGTCAGGGAGTCACTGGCCAGGGCGAAGGCCTGGCCGGCCCCGGCGACGTCGAGCACCGACTCGGCCAGCTCCGCCGCCCGCAGGTGCGCGGACGCCGACTCCTCACAGCGCCCCAGCGCGTACAGAAGGCGCCCGCGGAGCACGTGGGCCTCGCGCCCCAGGCGCGCATCGTCCAGGGCCTCGGCCTCCTCGGCCGCGGTCTCCACCAGCGGCAACGCCTGCCCGAACTCGTCGTCCTCGAGCAGCCTGTCCCCGAGCGCGAGGAGGGTGACGCAGCGCTCGCGGCCGGAGCTGCCGTCGAGCGAGGACCACAGGTCCTCCACGCTCACGTACTCGCTCATCTGGCCCTCCCTCGGCCGATGCCGACACCGGCCCTTCCCAGGCTGACGACCAGCAGGAAGGCGCGGCAGGAGTTGGCGGAGTCGTCACCCGTCCGGCGCCACCGTCCGGGTGAGGTTGCGGCCGGCCCGCATGACCTGGCAGGTCATCGACCCGGGGCGGCCGCCCGGCCACGCTCGTGCACATCAGCCCCAGACGACGGAGGACAGCCATGAGCGACGCCAGCACTGCGATCGACCGTTACCTCGCCGCCCTCAACGAGCCGGACGCCGACAAGCGCCGCGCCCTCATCGAACAGGCGTGGACGCCGACGGGTTCGCTGATCGACCCACCGATCGAGGGCGTGGGGCACGTCGGCCTCGCTGCGGTCGGCGACATGCTGCACGAGCAGTTCGCCGGGCACCGGTTCGAGCGGACCAGCCAGGTCGACGTCCACCACGATCGGTACCGCTTCGCGTGGGCGCTGGTCGGGCCGAGCGGTGCGACCGCGGTCACCGGCATGGACACGGGAGTCCTGGCGGACGACGGCCGCGTCGGTGAGGTCGTCGGCTTCTTCGGCGAACTCGCTCCACTGGCTTGATCGTCTTCGGTAGGAGGAACGGGGGCCATGACCTCTGAGGTCATGGTCACCGTTTGCGCGTCCTGTCTACGGTGACGCCATGACGACCAGCCCGGTCCGGCCGCGCTTCGCGGGCGTGCTGGTGCGCGAGTGGCGCGAGCGCCGGCGGCTCACCCAGCTCGACCTGGCGAACCTCACGGGGACGTCGTCGCGCCACCTGTCCTACGTCGAGACCGGCCGCTCACGGCCCAGCCGCGAGATGGTGCTGCGCCTGGCGGACGCACTCGACGTCCCGCTGGCCGACTGCAACCGGATCCTGCTCGCGGCCGGTCACTCCCCGGAGTACGACGACGCCCGCCACTCGGCGGCCTCGACCCGGCAACTGCTCGACATGCTCGACCTCGTCCTCGCCGCGCACGACCCGTGGCCGGCCCTCGTGCTCGACGCGCAGTTCGACGTCGTCACGACGAACGCCGGCTGCCATCGCCTGATGGCGCTCGTCGACCCCGAACTGCTCGACCCGCCGGTGAACGTCGTCCGGGCCACCCTGCACCCCCGCGGTCTGGCGCGGTGGATCACGAACCTGCCGGCGTGGCGGGCGCACCTGCTCCGCCAGGTCCGACGGCACCTGGCGGCCACGGGCGGGGACGCCGACCTGGCGGCGTTGCTCGCCGAGGCGGAGGCCTATCCCGTGCCGGCGTCCGACGCCGTCCCTCACCCGGGCCCGACGTTCGCCCTGCCGCTCGAGCTGTGCGTCGACGGGGTCCAGCTCCGCCTCTACTCGACGGTGGCGACGTTCGGAACGCCGCTGGACGTCGCCGCCAGCGAGCTGGCCGTCGAGACCTTCCTCCCCGCCGACGCCGGCACGCGCCAGTGGCTCTCGTCCTAGCGGTTCACCCGCGCCTGGTCAGAGGAATGCCGCAGAAGAACGCATCGGGCTGATCTTGTCGAGCGAGCGTGGCCGCCACAGCGAGCCCGGCCGGACCCGCCCCGATGACCACGGTCTCAGGGAACGCGCTCGGAGCGTAGCTCTGACACTGAGGGGCAGGAGTGGCGCCGGCTGAAGCGGCGCGCAGTCCTACCGGGCGCGACCGCGGAGGTATACGGTCATATCGGGCGTAGTGGTTCGCCGACCACGCCATTCCTTGGGGGAGGAACTGACATGGCACTCGCCACTTTCCAGTCCTACAGCAGCCGTCTGCCGTCGCCTCGTCGTGTCCGGCAGCCGGAGGGCTCTTGGCGCCGAGCCGTCGTCGCCGGAGCCGCGCTGTCGGTGGTGGCCGCCGGCGCCCTGGCGTCGGCGACCCCGGCTGTGGCGAGGGAGACAGCGGGAGCGGCGCCTGGCGCGGCGTCCGCTGCCGCCACCGCCGGAACGGATTGGGAACTGGCGACCACGACGGTCAGCGAGGCCGCCTCGGCCCCCGCGTACGTCGGGAACGGATACGTCGGCACCCGGGTCCCGGCGGACGGCGCCGGCTACGTCTCGGCGCCGGTGACCACGGAAACCCATGTGGCGGGCGTGTACGCCGACGTGCCGGATACTCATACGGGCGGGATACAGCGTCAGGGTTCGGTGAACCTTCCGGGCTGGACGCAGCTCGACGTGCTCGTGGCGGGACAGCGGTATACGGCCGGCGCGGCCACCGCCTACCGGCAGGCCCTCGACCTGCGACGGGGTGTGGTGACGACCATGGCGACGTGGGCAGCGGCCGGTCGGATCACGGATGTCAGGTACGAGGTGACGCTGGATCGGGCGCGGCAGCGCGTGGGTCTTGTGCGGTTGCGGGTGACGCCGCACTGGTCCGGAAGCCTCACCGTCCGGGATGTCGTCGGCGCGGGGAGTCAGTTGACGCCGGGAGCCTTGCGGCCGGTCACGGTCACGGCTGACGCCCGCATGGCGGTCGTGAGCGTCCGCACGAGGGGAACCGGGACCACTGTGGCGGAGGTCGCCGGGTTGCGGGTGCCGTCCGGGGCCGTTGTCACGGCCCAGGCCCAGCCGGCGGCGATGAGCGCCACACGGACGGCGACATTCCCGGTTCAAGCCGGCCGGGCGTACGAGGTGGCCAAGGTGGCCGGCTTCGCGACCTCCCTCGACACCGGCCACCCCGAAGCGAGCGCCACCGCGGCCGTCAGCGGCGCGCCGGCCGCGTCGGCGCTGCTTGCGGAGAGTGCCGCCGCCTGGCGGCGGCTGTGGGGCAGCGACATCGTGCTGCCCGGTCAGCCAGAGCTGCAACGTCGGGTCCGTGCCGCTCAGTTCTACCTGCTCGCCAGCTCGCGGGTGGGCGTCGACTGGAGCGTCAGCCCGGTCGGTCTGTCCGCCGGCGGCTACAACAACCACATCTTCTGGGACGCCGAGACCTGGATGTACCCGGCGTTGCTGGCCCTGCACCCGGCCGAGGCCGCCGGCATGGTCGACTACCGCTACCGGACTCGAGCAGGTGCCGCGCGCAACGCGGTACGAACAGGCTATGCAGGCCTGCGGTACGCGTGGGAGAGCGCGCTGACCGGGGACGAGGTCACCCCCACGTGGGCTGAGACCGGCCGGCTGGAGCAGCACGTCACGGCGGACGTGGCGCTCGCCCAGTGGCAGTACTACCTGGCGACGGGTGATCGGCAGTGGCTGCGGACGCGGGGCTGGCCGGTGCTGCGCGGAGCGGCCGATTTCTGGGCCAGTCGCGCCCAGCCGGGGCCCGACGGGCGTTTGCACATCAACCAGGTCGAGGGCCCCGACGAGCAGAACTGGCCGGTCGACGACTCCGCCTACACGAACGCCACGGCCGCCACCGTGCTGCGCATCGCGACCCGGGCGGCACGCCTGGTCGGCGCGTCCGCTCCGGCGCGGTGGGCTGACGTGGCGTCACGGCTCGTCGTGCTCAACCCGGTACGGCTCGGCGGCCAGCCCGCCGTCCGTCCGGAATTCCGCGGATACAACGGCCAGCAGGTCAAGCAGGCCGACGTGGTCCTGCTGACCTACCCTTGGGAGTATCGCCAGCCGGCGCGCGTGGATCGCTCGAACCTGGAGTTCTACACACCGCGGTACGACCCGAACGGCCCGGCCATGACCGACTCGGCCAGCAGCGTCGTCGCGGCCCAGCTCGGCGTCGACTGCTCCGCCTGGACGTACACGCGGCGAAGCGTGGACCCATTCGTGAAGCCACCGTACGAGCAGTTCACCGAGGCACGCAGCGGTCAGGGGGTGTTCACGTTCCTCACCGGTGAAGGCGGATTCCTCCAGGAGTTCCTGTACGGATACCCGGGGCTGCGCTGGCGGGATAACCTCCTGCACCTCAACCCCATGCTGCCGCCGCAGCTGGCGGGTGGTGTGCACTTGATCGGGCTGCGGTGGCACGGCCGGGTGCTCGACGTCGCGGTGGACGCGGGGAAGACCACGGTCACCCTCAGGACTGGGCAACCTCTGCGGGTGGAGTCCCCGGAGGGCGTCCACACCGTCTCCGTCGGATCGCCGCTGCTGCTGAGAACGCGCACGGCCGGGCCGACCACGGACGACGTCGTGCGCTGCCAGCCCGCAACGGCGAACGCGGCGGACCCGAGCGGTCCGCCCGCCGCCGCCGTCGACGGCAGCCTGGCGACGGCGTGGTGGTCGGGGACCGACCCCGCCATCGACACGAGCCTCACGGTCGAGCTGCAGATGTCCCGCAGCGTCAGTCACGCCACGGTCGCCTGGCAGCAGGCCCGACCGCTCGCCCCGTACAAACTGCAGGTCCGGACGGCGGGGGCCTGGCGCACGGTCGCGACGGTGAACCCGGGCAACCGGGACGTCGACCAGATCTCGTTCGCCGCGGTCACGGCGCAGGCCGTACGCGTGCTCATACCCGCAGCGCGGTACGGCGGACGCGAGCCCCGTCTGGCGGAGCTGTCGGTCGGGCCCTGAGTGCACCGGCAGCATCCGCGCCAACCTCGGGGTCGCGCGGGGAGCCAGGGGCTGTCTCGCACGCGCTAGCCCGGCGCTTTCAGGCGCTTGAGGTAGTGGATCACGAACCTGCCGGCGTGGCGGGCGCACCTGCTGCGCCAGGTCCGCCAGCACCTGGCGGCCACAGGCGGGGACGCCGACCTGACGGCGTTGCTCGCCGAGGCGGAGGCGTACCCGGTGCCGGCGTCCGACGCCGTCCCTTCTTCCGGCCCGACCTTCGCGCTGCCGCTCGAGCTGTGCGTTGACGGGGTCCAGCTCCGCCTCTACTCGACGGTGGCGACGTTCGGAACGCCGCTGGACGTCGCCGCCAGCGAGCTGGCCGTCGAGACCTTCCTCCCCGCCGACGAGGCGACGCGGCGCTGGTTGTCGTGAGATCCCTCGGGAGAGGATGCAGTTCATGGCGCAGATTCGACGCTTCGACCACGTCGGCATCACCGTCGCCGACCTCGAGGCCGTGACGGCGTTCTTCGTCGGGCTCGGCCTCGAGGTCGAGGGACGGATGTTCATGGAGGGCGAGTTCGTGGACACCGTGATCGGCATCCCCGACTCGCGCAGCGAGATCGTCATGCTGCGACCACCGGCCGGAGGCGCCGGGCTGGAGCTGTCGAGCTTCGTCCATCCCGATCACGAACCGGGATCGCCCGACGCCATGAGCAACGAACTGGGGCTGCGCAACGTGTCCTTCGAGGTCGACGACCTCCAGGGGGTGCTCGACCGGCTGGCCGCCGACGGGTACGGCCTGGTCGGCGGGGTCGGCCAGTACGAGGACGTGTGGCGCATGGCGTACGTCCGCGGGCCAGAAGGGATCATCGTGTCCCTGGCCGAGCGGATCGACTGACCCGATCAGTGCTTAAAAGTGTACACTGCTTCTCGTGACTGATCTTCCGCTCACCGAGGCTCGGAAGCGCTTCGGCTTCCTCGTCCGCCGGGCGGCGACCATGCGCGAGCGCGTGACGATCACTGACCACGGGCAGCCCGCAGCGGTCATCGTCAACGCGCAAGAGCTCGCCGATCTCGAAGAAGCGCTAGCCCTGGCGGAGTACAGGGCGGCGCAGGCCGAGGGCGCGACCGCGACCGTGGGGCAGAGCGAGGCACGACGCCGGCTCGGGCTGCCCCGCCGGTGACCTACGAGGTCAGCTGGTCCTTCCCCGCTCTCGACCGCGCTGCCGGCTACCTCCGTGACGATCCAGAGGGAGTGGAGGCGGTTCTGGACGCCGCCGACGAGCTGACGCACGAACCGCCGCAGGAACCCTCGACAGAACTGGCCTCCCCCGATCTGCGCCGGCTGAGGATCGGCAGGTACCGGCTGCTGTACGAGATCGACGACGGGGGTCGCGTCGTTGTCGTGGTGCACCTCGGACGGCTCGGCTGATCGCCCTTCAGGCTGTGGCCGTCACCGCTCCACCCGATAGTGCAGATGCGTGACGCCGCCCTCGCCCTCGAGGACCCGGGTTCGGGTGAGCTCCAGAGGCTCGGGGTGGAGGTGGTCGAAGAGCCGGCGCCCCCGGCCGAACAGGACCGGCACGACGTGGAGTTCGAGCTCGTCGAGAACGCCGGCGGCGATAGCGAGCTGCGCGGTCGACGCCCCGTGGACGAGCACGTTCTTCGCGTCGGCGGCGCCCCGGGCCCGGGTCATCGCCGTCTCGACGTCGTCCACGTAGGTGACGAGTGGCCAGCCGCTGATGTCGATCCCTGGCTCGCGCCGGCTGTAGATGAAGATCGGGACGCCGTCATGGTGGTCCCCGCCCCAACCGCCCGCCCACTCGAACGTCCGCCGGCCGGCGACGACCGCCCCCGTCGACATGAATTCACCGACGACCTGCCCGTTGACCCCGTCCCGCACAACGCCGGGGACGCCGGTCTCGCCGGCGTCCGCGCCCGTCAGAGCCCACTCGTGCAGGCGCCCCCCGCCGTCGCCGAGACCGTTGCCCGGCCCCTCGTTCGGACCGGCGATGAAGCCGTCGAGAGACATCGACATGTACAGGACCGTCGCGGACATGCCTTCATTCTGCGTCCGGCGATCATCTCTCGACATCCCTCCGCCGACGAGCGGCGACGGGCGCTCGGCCTCACGCGGAGGGAATGGATGGCGTCGATCGCGGCGAGGATGTCCGCAAGGCCTCGCGGTCACGGTGGCTCACAACGGGATGGCCTCGCGTTCGACCTTTGCACGAACCTGTGGCTTGAGGTCTGCCGCAGGCACCAGGTCGACCGTGAGACCGTCGAGAACACGCTCCAGCTCATCCAGCAACCGGCCGAATCCGAGCAAGCCCAGCCCCGGAGGAAGGTCGACCAAGAGATCGACATCGCTGTCAGCGCCGTCCTCCCCCCGTGCCACACTCCCGAAAACACGCACCTGCGACGCGCCGTGCGCCTGAGCGGCAGCGACTACCTCACGACGTCGTTGCCGGACGATCTGGCCCACAGGCCCAGAGAACGGCTCCGGTCGGTTCTCGTCCACGGTCACCCCCAGTCGCAGACCGGCCGCCTCGACCAGCCGTCGTCCTTCTCGATAATCATCACTGGCCGGCGGCCCGTCGGCGGGCTCCCTGGACGACCGCGAGCCCGGCCGCAGCCAGCACGATCATGACCGGCAGAACGGTGAGCGCCGCCTTGATCGACGTCGCGTCCGCCAGCGTCCCGACGAGAAGGGGCGCGAGGAGCACCGCGACCGAGGTCGCGGCGACGGCGCGGCCGTTGGCCAGCGCGCTCTGCCCGGGGGCCAGCGCGACTGTCACGGAGATGGCCATCGGGAACAGGTTTCCGAGCCCGACGCCCAGCAGCGCGAGACCAAGCAGCGCCTGCACGGACGTGGCGGCCGGCCACAAGACGGCGAACCCCACGACGCTCAGGCCCAGTGCCACCCAGAGCAGGCGTGCCGGGTCGTACCGCCGGGTCAGCCGGCTGCCGACGATGCGGCCGCCGAGCACGCCGCCGAAGTAGCCGACCATCACCGTGACGGCAGCGTCCGCGGACACGTCGACCGCTCCTTGCACGAAGCTCGCTCCCCAGGCCGTGATGCACCACTCGGCCGCGGTCGTGCAGACGAGCATTCCGGCGGCGATCCAGAACACGCCGGGGAGGCGGCCGCGGGCGACGTCCGAGGCAGGCGGCGTCTCGATCGGCAGCCGGTGGTTCCTCGACCATGCCAACACCGGGAGGACGAGCGACGCCAGCAGCGCGACCCGCCAGTTCCCGTGCAGCGCCGCGGTCAACGACAGCGCGCCGATGAGCACCAGGTACGCGCTGCTGGCAGCGACGTTGACCTCGGCCAGCGCGATCGGGCTGCGCGGGCCGTGGCGGTCGACCAGCATGGCCTGGATCGTCACGAGGA
The DNA here is from genome assembly GCA_963786765.1 of uncultured Actinomycetota bacterium. GTDB lineage: Bacteria > Actinomycetota > Actinomycetes > Actinomycetales > Kineosporiaceae > DATKNA01. The sequence continues at coordinate 342,588 of CAWBAJ010000008.1, forward strand.
GCAGCCCGCCGCCGACGCCCATGACGAACACAGAGCCGACGGTCAGGGCAACGACGCGCGCCGCGGTCAGCCCGATCGCGCCGACGCCCAGCACCACAGCTGCCGCCCAGAACAGCCGCCGCCGCCCCAGCGCGCGCTCGAGGCGGGACGAGGTGACCCCGGCGAGCATGCTGCCCGCCGCGAACCCCGCGACGTGAAGCCCGCCGGCCCCGTAGCCGAGGTGGAGCTCGTTGCGAAGGTGCGGGAGCACGAGCCCGGGCGCCGCTTGCAAGTAGGCGAACCAGGCGAGCATCAGGTACGCGATCCACGTGAGCCCGTCGCGGCGGAACTCCGTCTCAGGTCGCGCGGACGCCGGGCGGACGGAAACGGAGCTCATACTGTGTAACGCTACACAGACTTCTATCCTGATGCCATGTCAACCGGTGCGAAGCGCGTGACCCTCGCGCAGGTGGCCGAGCTGGCCGGCGTCTCACTGATGACGGCCTCGTACACGTACAACCGGCCTGCGCGGGTGTCGGAGCAGGCCCGGTCCAAGGTGCTCGACGCCGCCGCCCGGCTCGGATACGCCGGACCCGACGCCAGCGCCCGCTCTCTGCGCCGCGGCAGGACGCTCACGCTCGGGGTGGTCTTCGGGGAGCACCTCGACTACGCCTTCGACGACCCGGGCGCCGTGTCCTTCCTGGCGGGGGTGGCGGAGGTGTGTGCCGGCCACGGGTACGGGTTGACGATCCTGCCGATCACGGGCAGCGCCTCGGACGTCGCCAGAATCACGGACGCGGCAGTCGACGGCTTCATCGTCTGGGCGACGTCCGACGACGACCCGGTCGTGGGAGCGATCAAGGCGATGAGGCGACCTGCCGTGGTGCACAGCGGTCCCGCCGTCCCCGGCCTCGGGCTGGTCAGCATCGACAACCGGGCGGCCGCGCGCGCGATCGGTGCGCTCGCATTCTCGGGCGCGCGCCGACCAGCCGTGGTGAGCCTGCCGACCTCCCGCGACGGGGTCAGCGGGATCCGTCCCGCGTCCGGCATCACGGATGTCTCGTTCTCCGTGACGCGTCACCGGCTGGAGGGCTACCGGCAGGCAGCCGAGGAGGCAGGCATCGCGTGGGGCGACGTCCTCGTCGGGGTCTGCTCGGGAAACGACACGGCGCAGGCCGAAGCTGTGGCGACGGCCCTGCTCGCGTCGGCCGAGCCGCCCGACGCCATCGCAGCGATGAGTGACAAGCAGGCTGCCGGGGTGGTGCGCGCGATCCGCGCCGCCGGTCGCGCCATCCCGGACGACGTGGCGGTGACAGGCTTCGACGACGTGCTGCTCGCCGGCGAATTCGGGCTGACGACCGTCGCGCAGTCGCTCCGAGATCAGGGCGCGGCGTGCGCCCGTGCTGCCCTCGGCGACGAGGTCACGCCACACACCGCCTCCTGGTCGATCGTCCGCCGGGGCAGTACTCGGACCTGATCGTCAGGCGCCGCAGGTCCCCGGGGCCGTCTTGCCCGTGTCGCAGAAGCCGTTGTCGGTGATGGAGTCGACGAGGACGTGGTCGGCGCCGATGGTGACCGTGCCGTGGTCGCCCGGCTTCGGGGCCGGCCGACCTGTCGCCTTCCAGCCGGGGTGCACCTTCGCCGAGGCCACCGTGCTGGTGGCGACCCAGGTGGCGCCGGCGCGGTGAGGGTTGGACAGCTGCAGCACGAGGTCGATGATCGGGTCGCAGCAGCCGTCGCCCACGTGCTCCTCGAGCCGTCCGGTCTTCGACACCGTCACGAACCGGGTGTGCCCGACCCACTCGCCGGCGAAGGCCGCGAAAGAGGTCGCGGACGCCGTCGGTGCCGAGGTGCTCGACCTCGTAGCCGTGCTCGTCGTCGCGGGCCTGGTCGTGGCGGTGCCCGTCGACGTCGCCGGGGCGGCCGCAGGTTGCGTGGCCGTGACGGTCACGGTCGTGGTGCCGGCCGGCGTCGGGGCGGCGGCGGAGCTGGTGGTCGGGGCGCTGCTGCACCCGGCGACGGCCGCGGTGAGCAGCGCGATGAACGGGATCACGAGGGAGGCGCGGGGCTGCATGCGCCGCAGCTTAGGAACGACGGAGAGACCGAGGGCCCTCTGCCCTAGATCAGTTCCAGTCCGTGTTCGGCGAGCGCTTCTTCGATGATCCTCAGCGCCTTGGGGCCCATCCCATGGAGGTTGGCCAGCTCCTGGCGGGGGACGTCGGCCACCTCCCGCAGCGTGGTCAACCCCGCGTTGTGCAGGGCCCGCGTCGCCGGAGCTCCGATTTTGGGCAACTCGTCCAAGGCAGTAGGCATCAGCCGAAGGTACCGGGAGTCCATCGACGCAGCCGGCACGCAGGCTCCCTTGCGCAGGCGTGTGGTCGCTGCTCAGGCCGACGGCTCGGGCGCGGCCAGGCCCGCGAGGGCGGCGAGCAGGCCGCGCTCGTCGTAGGAGCGGTTGGGCAAGGTTGCAGTCAGCGCGTAGCGGATGGTCCGCTGCGTGTCGACGACCAGCGTGCCGCTGTGCTGGAGCACCAAGGTCCTCCCGAGGCCCGCCGCTCGGTGCGCGTCACCGCTCGCGAGGACCAGCACGCCCTCGGGAAGCGCTCCTGCGGTGCGAGCAGCCACCTTCCGCTCGACAGCCCCAGCCTCACCCGCGCCGCCAGGCGTCACCAGGACCACCTGCAGTCGGACGAGTCCCGCCGAGTGCGCCGCCACGAGCCGCCGCGTGTGCCCCAGACAGGCCGGACAGGACGCCGCCCGCAGGAAGTAGAGGACGGCGGGTCCGGAGGCGAGCAGCCCGGAAAGGGCGACGGAGTGACCGTGGCGATCGGTGAAGTGCAGGTCAGGCAGGGCGGGCAGGTCGTCGGCCATGAGGCACCTCTTCGAGGAGAGTGGGAACCGCGGGAACGAACAGAAGCAAAACTAAGTTTATCAACTTAGTTTGTCAACTAGGTGGAGCGGTAGAGTGGCCCCGTGGACGAGAGCGACGTGGTGGGGTTGCTTGCCCGCGCATGCGAGCGTCTCGTCGGCTCGCTCTTCACGACCCTGGACGACGCCGGTTTCGGCGCCGTCAGCACGACGAGCGCTCTCGCCGTGCGGATGCTCGCCGACGGGCCGATGACCCCGGGGGCCCTCGGCGCCGAGCTCGGCGTCACCGCCCAGGCGGCAGGCAAAGTGAGCGGCGAGCTGGAGAAGCAGGGCCTCGCCCTGCGCGGCACCGACCCGCGCGACGCCCGCGCCCGCCCGCTCACGCTCACTGCCGAGGGCCGGCGGATGGCCGAGACGATGCGCGAGGCGGAGTCGGCCGCTGTCGAAGGCTGGCGGAGGATCGCCGACCCCGACGATCTCGACGCGCTCGTCCGGGCGCTCCGCGCTTACCTCGAGAGCACCTCGCAGCCTCGCGTGTCGTACGCCCGCCGCATCCGCCTCAGCTGACCAGTGCCCCAGGAGTCACGGCAGGGGCAGGGCCGCCGCGAGCGAGCGCCTGACGGGCAGTCGCACGCCCTCGGTCGGATCCTGCCGCTCGTCGGCGCGACCGCGGGCGCCCGCTCCTCGGCACGTCACTCGCGTTCCGGCCGCTCCTCGGCACGTCACTCGCGTTCCGGCCGCTCCCGCCGACGATTCGGTATCGAGAAGCGGCCGGAACGCGAGTGACGTCGGCCACGAGCCCGCGTCCTCTCACGGCCGTCGTCCGTCACGCACACCTCGACGAAGCCGTCCACGACCGTGACCGCCACCCCCAGCGTGGTCGCCTCGGCGTGCTTCACCGCATTGTTGAGCGCCTCGAGCGCGAGCGGCTCGATCGAGTAGTACGCAGCACTCCCTGCTCGGCTACGGCGTGATCGTCTGATGGTTCGCCTACCGCTCCCGGACGGCGTACGTCAGGTGAGTCACCCTCGCGGAGGGCTCCGCGCTGACGGGCTCCAGGGCGACGCGGCCGGCGTCCACGCCCTCGAACAGGCGGATCCCGGAGCCGAACAGCACAGGCGCCAGCGCGACCGAGAACTCGTCGATCAGGCCGGCGTTCACGTACTCCAAGATCGTCGCGCCGCCGCCCGCGATGCGGACGTCCTGGTCGCCGGCGGCCTCGCGGGCCTGGTCCAGCGCAGGCCCGATGCCGTCGTTGACGAAGTGGAAGGTGGTCCCACCCGGTCGCTCCCAGGGGTCTCGCTTCTCGTGCGTCACGACGAACACCGGCGTGTGGAACGGCGCCTCCTCCGGCCACATCCGCTCGCCGGCGTCGAACATGCGCTTCCCCATCACGCTCACGCCGGTCCGCTCGAAGGTTTCCCGCACGATGTCGTTGTCGCGCCCCTCCTCGCCGCCCCCGCCCAGCTTCAGGTTCTCCCTGAAGAACCGCTGCGGGAAGATCCACCGCTGCAGTTCCATCCACTGCTGCCTCATCAAGTCCTCGAGGGACTCGGGCGCGATGAAGCCGTCCAGCGACATCGAAACACTGAAGAACACTTTCCCGGCCATCAGCCCTCCGCTCCCTTCGAAACGATCTCGGTGACGTAGGCAGCCAGGTTGTTCAGGGTCTGCCGGCCGCCCTCGATCGCGTGGAACTTCTCGACCGCCTCGTCGCGCAGTTCCTTCGTCGGGAACACCGTGCGCATCCCGATCCGGGTCGCCGCAGCGTCGGGCTCGAACGTCAGAACCGATTCGAAGGCGTTCGGGTCGCCGCGGGACTCACCGTGCAGCAGCGCGATCCGTTCCGGCGGGGTGATCTCGGTCCAGGTGATCCACTCGGGGTAGTCCGTCCCGTCCGGCCCGTGCATCACGAAGTCCCACACCCCGCCGACCCGGAACTCGAACGACCACGTGGTCGTGGTGAACCCCTCCGGTCCCCACCACCGCGACAGGTGCCGGACCTGGGTGAACGCCTCGAACACCAGCTCGGGCAGGGCGTCGACGACCCGGGAGATGACGATCTCGCGGTCGGCCGTTCCGGACTGGGCGGGCGCTTCTCGTCCCGTCGTGCTCATCAGCTACTCCTCCTGCTCACTTGCCCGCTTCAGGTCCTGCACGTATGCGTCCAGCCGGTCGAAGCTCTCGTTCCAGAACCGCTCGAACCCGCCGGCCCACTCGTGGACCGGGCGCAGCCCGCGGGCGTCAAGCCCGTAGAGGCGCTGCTTGCCGGCCTTGCGGTCCCGCACCAGCCCGACCTCCCGGAGCACCCGCAGGCGTTTGGACGCCCCCGGCTGGGTCATCCCCAGCTCCCGGGCCACCTCCGTCACCGGCCGCTCACCCGCCCGCAGCAGCACCAGGATCTCCCGGCGCTGCGGCTCGGCGATCGCGTTGAAGACGTCCGACGTCGTCGCCGCTCGTGCCATGGCGGCCATCGTATGCCCATATAGGAATGCGTCAAGGGGTCGCACAGGGCGGCTCGACGCCGCTCCGGACCGGCCGCGACAGCGCCGAGCTCGCCTCCGAACCCGCCGCTCGTGGCGATCAGTCGGCGTCGGCGTGCTCGCGGTCGAGGGCCAGCTCGACGGCGAGCACCGACGCGAGGATGAGCAGGTCGTCCTCGCCCTCGGCGACCTGGACGCCGTAGGTGTCGCGCAGGCTGAACCACCGCTTCGACACCGCCGCCACCAGATCGCCGTCGCGCTCGATCGTGAACTCGTGGTCGAGCAGGTGGCCGGTCACCTCGAGGTCACCCGGCCCGGGGATGTCGATCGTGAACTTGTCGCGGAAGGGCGTGAAGAGGTGCTTGCGCACGTCCGCCGCCTTCTCGCCGCCGATCGTCACGGCATACGTGGGCCGCAGGGCGACCAGGTGCCGCTCGACGGTCGCCACCTCCTGGCCGGCAGGGTCCTCGATCACGAGCCGGTTGCGAAGCGAGAACGCCTTGCCGTCGACGTGGTAGGCCACCCGCCCGGTGTCGTCGGTGATGTCGAAGTCGTCGCCGATGCTGAAGAACCGCGCCCTGATCACGTACATGGTCTCGAGTCTGCGACCCTTGTGGGCCCCGCGCATCGCCACGACGGCGTACGCCGCGCCGACACCGGACGCCGGTCCTCACGTGAGGTGCCGGGCGAAGAACCGGTTCGCCTCGTCCCCCTCGAACTGCGGGACGCCGGTGTGCCCACCCATATTGGCGTGCAGCGTCTTCTCCTTGGAGCCGAAGGCATCGAACAGGTCCAGGGCCATCTGCCGGTCGCTTCCTTCGTCGTCCCACTGCAGCAGGACCTGCAGCGGAATGGTGACCTGACGGGCCTCCTCGAACATCCTGCGGGGCACGAAACTCCCCGCGAACAGAACCGCTGCCGCGATGCGCGGCTCGACCACTGCCAGCCGGACGGCGATAGCGATCACCCCGCCGGCGAACCCGACCGGGCCACCGATCTCGGGGAGCGAGAGAAGCGCGTCCAGGGTGGCCCGCCATTCCGGGACCGCCTCTTCGACCAGCGGGAGGACGAGCCGGTCGACGATGTCGTCGTCGACCGGCTCGCCAGCCTGCAGCGCCCTGCGCAGGTCGGCGCGGGCCTGCTCGCGCGCGGTGGAGCGAGGCCGGTTCCCGCTTCCTGGGAGCTCGATGGTGGCCGCGGCGAATCCCGCCGCCGCGGCGTGCCGGGCTCGGCCAACCAGTCGGGGGTACATCTTGTGCAGTCCGCCGGGATGGCCGAGCAGGATCAGCGGGGTCGGTGCTGATGTGGACCCGGGCGTCCACAGGATGCCGGGGATCTCGCCGAGGGTGAATTCGCGTTCGAGGACGCCGTCGTCAAGGCGCTGTTCAGAAGGAAATCGCATGGCCGTGCCTTTCGGGAGCTCGTGAACGGCGCTCCCGGACGACCTATCGCCCGACCGTGACCCCGGAGGGGAGCACCCATGTCGATACGTTCACGGGTACCACCTCCTTGTTCCCTCGCACGGTGTCCCGAAAATAGCAGTGGCCGCACTGATCCGCCAGCAGGCTCCGTGGAGCGTCCGTAACTGACGCTCATCGTGCGCAGCGTCCAGAGGAAGCGTGAGGAGACAAGGCCGGCGACGTCCGGGGGGCATCGAAAGAATCTTGGTCCGTCGTGTCGAAACGTCGGCCCGCCGTTCGAGGAGACGTCGAACGGGCCGCACCGGGCGGCCCGGCGCCGGAGGAGTTCCGATGACCGAGACGATCACCACGCAGGTCCGCACCCCGAAGGAGTGCACGCGCGAGGCTCGCATCACCCGCTCCCTGCTCGGCTACGGAGTGATCGCCGGGCCGTTCTACATCGCGGTCAGCCTTGCGCAGGCGCTCGTCCGCAACGGCTTCGACCTGAGCCGGCACGAGTGGAGCCTGCTCGCCAACGGCCCCGGCGGCTGGGTCCAGGTGCTCAACCTCGTCCTGACGGGCCTCATGGTCGTCGCCGCGGCCGTCGGCTTCCGACGGTCGCTCAGCGAAGGTCCCGCGGCCCGTTGGGCGCCTCGGCTGCTCGCTGTTTACGGGGTCGCGCTCGTCGCCGCCGGAGCGTTCCGCGCGGACCCCATGAGCGGGTTCCCCCTCGGGACACCCGACGGTCCGCCCGTGCACCCCACCCTGCACGGCACGCTGCACTTCGTCTCCGGCGGCATCGGATTCCTCGCGCTCGTCGCGGCGACCTGGCTGCTCGCCGGTCGCTTCCGTCAGGACGGGCGTCGCGTGCAGGCACGCTTGAGCCGGGCGACCGGCGCCGTGTTCCTGGTGGCCTTCGCCGGCATCGCGTCCGGGGCGATGTCGCCGCTGGTGAACCTCGCCTTCACGGCTGCCGTCGTGCTCACCTGGGCCTGGCTGAGCGTCACTAGTGTTCAGCAGTACCGGGCTGCCTGACCGCCGCATCACACCAGAGAGAGGACGACGATGCGCTACCTCGTGCTGCTCAAGGCGGTCACCACGCCCGACGGTCCACCACCCCCCGAGCTCATGGAAGCGATCATGCAGCTCGGCGAGGACGCCCGGAACGCCGGCGTCCTGCTCGACACCCAGGGTCTGCAGCCCAGCGCCGCCGGCGCCCGCGTGAGCCTCCTCGGCGGGGCGATGAGCACGGCCGACGGCCCCTTCACGGAGTCCAAGGAGCTCATCAGCTACGCGGTGTACGACGTCCGGTCGAAAGAGGACGCCGTCGAGTGGACCGGGCGGTTCCTGCGGATCCACCGCGAGCGCTGGCCGGGCTGGGAGGGTGAGGCGGACGTCCTCAAGATCTTCGGACCCGAGGACTTCGCTCCACCCAGCCCGGGCTGACCGTCCGAGTGACCCTCCCCGTCGCCGCGGTCGAGGCGGTCTGGCGCATCGAGTCGGGCCGCCTCGTCGCCGCGCTCACCCGCATCACCGGCGACTTCAACGCCGCCGAGGACCTCGCGCAGGACGCGCTCGAACGAGCCTTGCGACAGTGGCCGGACGACGGCATCCCCGACCACCCCGCCTCGTGGCTCATGGCCACGGCCAAGCACCTCGCCGTCGACGCCTACCGGCGGCGCGTCACGCTCACCCGCAAGGTCGCCGAGCTCGCGAACGAGACCTATGCCGCGCAGGAGGAGGACCCGCTGGCCTCCGTCGACGAGGATCTCGACAGCGTCGTCCCTGACGACCTCCTCCGCCTGATCTTCCTGACCTGCCATCCCGCCCTGACGACGGAGTCCCAGGTCGCGCTCACCTTGCGCACGGTCGGAGGGCTCACCACGCGGGAGATCGCCCGCGCCTTCCTCGTGCCGGAGCCGACCGTCGGGCAGCGGATCTCGCGCGCCAAGAAGACGCTGGCCGACCGTTCCGTACGCTTCGAGCTGCCGCCCCGGGCGGAGCTGCCCGCCCGGCTCGGGGCCGTTCTCGCCGTCGTCTACCTCGTCTTCAACGAGGGTTACGCCGCGACCTCCGGAGACGCCTGGGCACGTCCCGAGCTGTGCAGCGACGCGCTCCGGCTCGGCCGGCTGCTGGTGAGCCTGCAACCGGACGAACCAGAGGTCCACGGCCTCGTCGCGCTCATGGAGCTGCAGGCCTCCCGGATCCCCGCCCGGACCGGGCCCTCGGGCGAGGCCCTCCTGCTGAGCGATCAGGACCGCCGGCGCTGGGACCAACTCCTCGTGCGGCGCGGCCTCGCCGCCCTCGAGACGGCCGAGGCACTCGGCACAGGTCCGAACACCCTGCAGGCGGCCATCGCCGCTTGCCATGCCAGGGCATCGAGTGTCGAGAGCACGGACTGGCGGCGGATCGCGGCTCTCTACACCGTCCTGCAGCACCTCGCGCCGTCACCCGTCGTCGCGCTGAACCGCGCCGTCGCCGTCGGCATGGCGGAGGGGCCCGATCGCGGGCTCGCCCTCACGCTGCAGCTCGAGAACGAGCCTGCGCTGGGTGGTTACCCCGAGCTCGCCGCCGTCCGCGGCACGTTCCTAGGGAAACTCGGGCGCCTCGACGAGGCGGGGGAGCAGTTCCTCCGGGCCGCGGAGCTCACGGCGAACGCGAGCCAGCGCGCGCTCTACCTCGCCCAGGCCGAGGCGTTCTCCTCGCCCGACTGACAGCCTGCCACACCGCTACTCCAGCAGGCTCCTGACGTCCGCCGCGCTGAGGCTTGCAGAGGCGAAGCCGCCGTCGCCGAGCACGCTGTCGAACAGCTCTGCCTTGCGAGCCTTGAGCGCCATCACCTTCTCCTCGATGGTGTCTTTCGCGACCAGGCGGTACACCATCACCGCGCGGGCCTGCCCGATCCGATGGATGCGATCGACGGCCTGGGCCTCGGTTGCCGGGTTCCACCAGGGGTCCAGGAGGATGCAGTAGTCCGCCTCGGTGAGGTTCAGCCCGAAGCCGCCGGCCTTGAGGCTGATGAAGAAGACGGGGCTGTCGCCGGTCTTGAAGGCATCGATCTGCGCCTGCCGGTTGCGGGTCCGCCCGTCGAGATAGCAGTGCTGGATGCCGGCAGCCGTGAGGCGGTCGCGCGCGGCCTTGAGGAAGCGCGTGAACTGGCTGAAGACGAGCGTGCGGTGCCCTTCAGCGGCGATCTCGACGATCTGCTCCTCGAAGGCGTCGAGCTTGGTGGACGCCACATGCGTGTGGGCTGCGTCCACGAGGCCGACATGCAGGCTGGCCTGCCTCAGCAGGGTGAGCGAGCGGAAGATCTCCAGCCGGTTGCGGTTCATGTCTCCCAGCAACCCGAGCACCTTCTGGCGCTCCCGCTGCAGGTAGGTCTGGTAGACACGCCGATGCTGCGGAAGCAGGGGCAGCTCGATCACCTGCTCCTGCTTCTCGGGCAGGTCCTGCACGACCTGGCCCTTCGTCCGGCGCAACAGCAGGGGCCGGATCCGGCGGCGCAACTGGGCCAGCAGCTGGTCGTTCTTGCCCCGCTCGATCGGCCAGCGGTAGTACTCCGTGAATCGTTGAGGGCTCGGGAACAGCCCTGGAGCGGTGATCGAGAGCAGTGCCCACAGCTCCATCAGGTTGTTCTCGAGTGGTGTGCCCGTGATCGCGAGCTTGAAGGGGGCAGGCAGCTTGCGGGCACACTGGTGGGCCTGAGACTGATGGTTCTTGATGAACTGTGCCTCGTCGAGCACGAGGCCGGCCCAGGAGATGGCGGCGTACTCGTCGTACTCCAACCGGAAGAGCGTGTACGACGTGACGACGACGTCGGCCTCGACGGCCATCTGCTCGAGTTCCTTGCAGCGGCGCTTCCCGGTCTCCGTCACGGCGGCCACGCGCAGCGAGGGGGCGAACCGCTGTATCTCCCCCACCCAGGTCGACACCACACTGGTCGGGGCGACGACAAGGAAGGGGCGCGGGTTCGGGACCGGGAGCTCCTGAACGTGACACATCAACGCCACGGCCTGCAGCGTCTTGCCGAGTCCCATGTCGTCGGCCAGGACCCCTCCGAGCCGTCGTTCGTAGAGCGCAGCCAGCCATGCGAAGCCTGCGCTCTGATAGGGCCGCAGGGTGGCGACGAGTCCGGCGGGTAGGGGAGGCGGGACGGCGTCCGGAGCCTGCACGAGGGCACGCACCGACTCCTGCCACGCGCGCGCCTGCCCGTGCACGACGCCCAGCGCCTCAAGTTCCTCCCACAGCCCGGCCTGGAAGCGGCTGAGACGGATGGTCTGGGGCGGGGCGTCCTGGAGTGTGCGAGCTTCTGCGATCAGCGCGGCCAGCTGCCGTAGCTGCGGCCGGTCGAGCGACAGGTAGGTCCCGGAGTGCAGGATGAGCTGCTCCTGCCCCTCGGCGAGCGCCCGGAAGAGCATCTCGAACGGCACAGGCTCACCCTCGACGGACACCTCCACGGCAAGGTCGAACCAGTCCGGGTCATGCTCGGCGCCGGCGCCGGCGCCGGCGAAGCGGACCACCGGGAGCTCCAGCGCTTCGCGGTACGTCGGGGCCCCGTCGGGCAGCGCCGAGAGGTCGACGGTGACCTCGACGTGCTGAACCTCGGTCAGCGCCGGGACCACGGCCTGGAGCAGGCGAACCGTTGCCATGTCCCCCAGCTCGGCATGGGCAGTGAGCCGGCGACCCGTCGGACTGGCCTCGAAGAGCTCCGGGACGGACCCGACGATCGGTTCCACCGCTCGCAGGACGGCGGCCTCGGCCGCGCCGTCCCGCTCATCGCCTGATGGGTGCGCCGGCCACAGGGGCGCCCCGTGTTCCACGTCGCCGATCCGGTACACCCACGACCACTCGACCTGCAGCCGGTGGCCCGGGAGCCGGCGCACCGTGGCGGTGAGCACGGGAGGGGCAGCGGGGGGCAGCTCGACGGAGTCGTCCGCCGCGACCAGAGCCAGTCGGCGACGAAGGGCCGGACAGTACTCCGTCAGGAACCGTCGCTCGTCGCTGTTCGGGATCGCCACCGGGTCTGCCTCGAGCAGGGCTTCCAGCCCTTCGTCGATCCGGGAGACGACGGGGGCCAGCCACAGGCAGCGGGTCGCGCCCGACGAGGACGAGGTCTCCTCCCACCACGCGACGCCGTGGGGAGGGCGCCCCAGCAGCAGGAGGCCGTCGCCGGGCACGGGCCGATCGTCGACCTCCAGGCGCGCTGCCAGCTCCAGGCCCGTGCCCGTACGCCGCACGCGCAGCACAGGCACCGCAGCCGCCGAGCACACGACCACGGGGCTGCCCTGCCGGTCCGCCTGCACGAGCGGCAGACCAGCCTCCGTGGCCTCGCACAGCAGGTCCCACACGCGGCGGGTCTGCACCGTCTCGAGCCACAGCACGTTCTCCCGGTCGTAGCCGTAGCCGTAGTAGGTGCTCCTGGGATCGGTGGCCAGGAGCCGCAGCTCCTGCAGCAGCCGCAGCTGCCGCTTCGCGCCTGCGTTCCGCAGCTGCCACTGCTGCCGGCCCAAGTCGCCCCAGGAGATGCCGCTTCGGACCCAGGCGGTCGATCGCCCCGGGAGCACCGGTCGCATCGCGATCCGCGCCGGTGGGGCGGGCTCGGCGCTGGTTCTGCCGCGGCTGATCTCGAACTGCAGCGCGAGCTGAGCACTTGTCGTCGTGTCCGCCGGCGCCGACGACCGGCGCATCGCCGGGAGCAACGCTCGTTCCCATGGCGCAGGCCCGGAAGGGGCGACGGGGGCCGGTGCGGACGAGGCTCGCTGTGGCAGGGCACGCTGCACGGCCACGAGCAGGACCGCGGCCGCGTGATCGCACGCGCCGGGACTCCGGCAGGTGCAGGTGCTCCGGACGGCTCCGAACTGTCCGTCCGCGTTCGGTGGCTCGACCCGCAGCATCGTCGAGTGGCCCGATGCCGACGCCCGCACCTCGCCCAGCAGCTGGCCCGCGCCCAGCGAGCCGCTCACGGCCGTGACGGCCTCGCCCTGGACCAGGGCCCGACCTCTGAGGAATACCTCTGTGCCCACGAGTCTGCGGACACTCTCCTCGGCCTCGCTGATCGCCAGGATCGCCATGCTGCGCCCCTCCATCCCCGCCGACTGCGCTGGGCACGCTAGCGCCGTCCCCCGACGAACGGTGGTCCCCACGCCGCCCGTTCGCCCCACGGTCATGCAGCCCAGGTCAGCAGCCTGCACTGCAGGTCCGGGGCGAGGTGACGAAGCAGTTGCCAGGAGGGGGAAGTAGCCGCCGGCCAGCCGACGCCTGGAGTGGGACCAGCGGCTCGGCGCGGAGCGCCAACGACGTGGCATCCGGAACGCCCTTGGGCTGCGATCGGTTGGCCTGGCCCGCCCGTCTGGGGTACGCGAAGCGGCTCCCCGGCAGGTCGCTTGGGATCCGCAAGGGCGCGTCCTGTGCAAGCTCGGCTCGAAGGACGCCCGGGAGTCCGTGGGACGGCGAGTTGGGATCAGCGAGCGTCTCACGGCTGCCGCTCAGCTCAGTTGGACCTGGTAAGCCGACCCGAGCAGCCGGCTCAGGGTCATCCGAGGCAGCGGAAGCGGTCGCTAACCTCGGCGCATGTCAAAGGGGCGGCTCGAGGCGTTCAGCGACGGCGTCATCGCCATCCTCATCACCATCATGGTTCTCGAGCTGCACATGCCGGATGGCGTCACCTGGGAGGCGTTGCGGCACGACGTCCCCGTGCTCCTCGCCTACGCGCTCAGCTTCGTCTACCTGGGTATCTACTGGAACAACCACCACCACATGCTCGCGGCGGTGAGCAGGGTCAACGGCGCCGCCCTGTGGGCGAACCTGCACCTGCTGTTCTGGCTCTCGCTGGTGCCGTTCGCCACCGCGTGGATGAGCGAGAACGAGTTCCCGCCGGTCCCGACGGCGGTTTACGGGATCGTCCTGCTCGCCGCGGCCGTCGCCTACTACGTGCTGCAGGGCACGCTCCTGCGAACGCACGGGAATGACCTGCTCGCCGAGGCGATCGGCCGCGACCTGAAGGGCAAGGGCTCGCCATACCTGTACTGCCTGGCGATCGTCCTGTCCCTGGTGCGGCCGTGGATGGGTGTGGTGGTCTACGTCGCGGTGGCCCTGATGTGGCTCGTCCCCGACCGTCGGGTCGAGCGGCGGATGACCGCCACGGAGATCGACTCGCCGTGACAACGGAAGGCGGCTCCCTGACAGCGGCCCGTGCGCTCCCGGGCATCGAGCACCGGCTCGGTCACCTCCTCGAGCTGCTGGTCGCTCAACTCGTCCAGCACTCGCGCATCCGCCTCCTGAGTCGCCCGCCCGCCCGCCGGATGCGTTTCACCTGACCGACTGAGAGCCAGCCAAGGGTTCAGGGCAGGGGCAGGGCTTCGCCGAGCGCTCGCGCCAACGCGGTGGGGTTGTCCTCCATGGGCACGTGACCCGCGTCGGGGATCTTGACATAGGCGACATCGGCCGAACGCAGCTGGTCGAGGTCTCTGGGCGGCACGGACAGCTCCCCCCACACGAGAACCCGTGGGAGCCCGGCCTCGAGCAGCGTCCGGCGCATGCTTGGCGTAGGCCCGGCGCACAGTCCGACGGAGGTGCGGTGCAGGGCGACCGGGTCCGCGAGGCGCAAGCTCGCGCGCCAGGACGGGTCGGCTGCCCGCAGAAGCGTGGCGTAGCCGTTCTCGACGAACTCGGCCTCGGCCTGCCGGGCGATCTGCACACTGGCGGTGCCGTCCCAGGGGTCCAGGTTCGGCTCGATGGCGACGAGGCGCCCCACCAGATCCGGGCGCAGGTGCACGAGGTGAATCCCGATCGAGCCGCCCAGACTGTGGCCCACGGCCGGCAGGGTCCTCGATCACCAGGCGGTTACGCAGCGAGAACGCCTTGCCGTCGACGTGCGCCGGGACAGCGCCTCGGCATGCTGGAGCCCACGACCTCCGGCTGACAGGAACCTGCCGTGCCCTCCTCCTCCTCGACCTCCTCCTCGACCTCCTCCTCGAGCTCCTCCTCGGCGTCCGATTCCCAGGACGTCCCGACGGTCTTCGTGCTGTTCGGCGCCACCGGTGACCTCGCCAAGCGCATGGTGCTGCCCGCGTTCTACGACCTGTACACCCGCGGCCTGCTCCCCCGCCGCTGGCGGTTGGTGGGCAACGGTCGCGGCGACGTGGCGCACGAGGACTTCCAGGCGCAGATCCAGGCGTCGCTCGCCGAGTTCGCGACGGCACCCGAGCCCGACGCGTGGAAGGAGTTCGCCGCCGAGGTGCGGTTCGCGGGGGGCGGCTTCGAGAACGACGACCCCGGCAGCCTGCTCGACGTTCTCGAGGAGGCTCGGCAGGACCTGGGCGAGAACGTGCGGCTCGTGCACTACCTCGCCATCCCGCCCAAGGCCTTTCCCGAGATCACGAAGGCGATCGGCACGCACGGGCTCGCCGAGAACAGCCGGGTGGTCTACGAGAAGCCGTACGGCACGTCCGGTGAGAGCTTCGCCGAGCTCGACGACCTGGTGCACACCGTGTTCGACGAGGACCAGGTGTACCGGATCGACCACTTCCTCGGTAAGGAGGCCACCCAGAACCTGCACATGCTGCGGTTCGCCAATCGGATGATCGGGGACTCGTGGCATCGGGGTGCCGTGGCGGAGGTCCAGATCGACGTGCCCGAGACGCTGGGCATCGCCGACCGCGCCGCCTTCTACGACGCCACCGGCGCCGCGCTCGACATGCTCGTCACGCACCTGTTCCAGGTCGCAGCCGAGGTCGCGCTGGAGCCGCCGGCGGAGGCTCAGGGTCCTGCCCTGCAGAAGGCTCGCGAGTCGGTGATCTCCGCCTTCCGTCCGCTGGATCCGGGCGAGGTCGTCCTCGGGCAGTTCGAGGGCTACAAGGAGACGGACGGCGTCGCCGACGACTCCACCACCGACACCTTCGTCGCCGCCAGGCTCTGGGTCGACACCGACCGTTGGCGCGACGTCCCGTTCCTGTTGCGCACGGGCAAGCGGATGGCGGCGAGCGCCCAGCGTGTGAGCCTCGTGTTCCGCGAGCCCGAAGGCCCAGTGCGACCCGGCGCCGGCTGCCCCAGCGTGCTGGTCTTCGATCTCAGTGGCAGTGGTGCACTCGAACTGCAGCTCATCGTGAAGCAGCCCGGCCCGGACTTCGTGCCGGCCGAGGCCAGCACCGCGATCCGCCTCGATCACGTGGACGAGGGCGCGATGGCGCCGTACACCTCGCTGCTCCACGACGTCCTCATCGGGGACCGTTCGCTGTTCACCAGCGCTCCCGGGCTGGCTGCTGTCTTCCGGGCCTTCGCCCCGCTGCAGAGCGACGCCCGGCCGGCTGTGCTGCCCTACCCGCAGGGCAGCTGGGGCCCGGCCGAGGCGAACACCCTCCCCGGTCCGCACGGATGGCTGCTCCAGAACGGCGACGACGCCGAATAGCGTTCACAACGGGGCCGGCCTCGCCACCCTAGCGAGCCGGCCCCGCGTCGATGCGACTGTCAGAGGACCATGAACAGCACCACGCCGATGATGAGGAAGCTCGGGGCCGTGTGCGAAGCCAGGGCTATCCACGTGCTGCGGAACCGGCGCGAGGGGTAGGCCGCCGAGAACGTCCCGTCGAGCAGAACTTCCGGCATACTCCACGGCTGGTGCAGGTGGTAAAGGGTGAACATCACCCCGTTGACCCAGATGTCGCCGCGGCCGAAGGCCTTCTGCGAGCGCGGCAGCAGGAAGCCCCTGAACACGATCTCCTCCACGATCGGCGCGAGCAGCGCGTTCGCCACGACCAGCGCGAAGCCCCACCAGTTGGAGTGGAAGTAGTCAGCGATCCGTTGCGTCTCGAGCGCCAGCGGCAGGTCGCGCGGGATCGGCCCGTCGGGGTCGAGCGGCAGCGCGTTGATCGCCGCGGACAGCAGGGTGAACGGCACGACCCACCACCACACCCGGCCGCCGCGCTTTCCCGTCTTAGGGCTCTTCGGCGCCCGTAGCCGCAGCCCGTCGCGGACGTCCGGCCAGCTCAGCGACCCCCGCTCACGCCGCACGAGCACGGCGACGAGCGCGAGCATCAGCACCAGCCCGAGGTCGAAGCAGATCAGCAGGGAGTCGATGAACGGATCTCGCGTCGAGAGGTGGTCGGCGAGCCGCGGCGCGACCCCCAGCCGAGCACGCTCATCGTCACCGTCACCGCTGCGAAGACGGCGAAGATCTCCCCCTTGCTGTACTGCCGGACGTCGTCACCGACCGGGCGGTCGATCCGCGTCGTCACCTGAGTGCTCATGACACCCTCCCGGGGCCTCGTCGTTTGTCCGTCGTCCAGCGACGTTAGGAGCGGCTGACCTGCACCGTCGTCTCCTCTCAGGCCCCCTCCCCCTCCCCCGCAGGTAGACGTTCTCTCTGCCTTCGGGCAGAGGCGGCGCGGTGATCGCCACGCGTACCGTCGACACGTGGATCGAGTCGCCGCCGGCCTTCGCCGCCATGGGATGGACGTGGTCGTCGTCCTGCTGGCGCTGGCCGCCGCGCTCGACGTCGTCCTGCGCCACGACCCGCGCGCGCCACGGATCCCGCTGTGGTTCTCGGCGCCCGTTGTGGTGCTCCTCGTGCTGGCGTTGCTGGCTCGCCGACGGCTGCCGTTCGTCGCGCCGGCGGCCGTGTGGCTCGCGGCGGCGGCCGTCTCCGTCGTGGACGGCCGGCTGATCGTCTTCGCGACGGGCGCCGTGGTCGCGGGGTATGCGGCCTCCTTTCTTCTGGGCCGGGTTCCGGACGCCGCCCAGGCCCGGGTCGGCCTCGCCGTCGTGGTGGCCTCGTCGGCTGTCGTCGTCCGGAACGACCCGCTGCACGCACCCGCGGACGTCGTCCTCGTGCCGGCGACCTTCGCCCTGGCGTGGGGGGCCGGTTACGCGGGGCGCGTCGTGGCCGATCGCGCGAGCATGGCGGAGGAACGCGCGGGGCGTGCCGAGCGTGAGCGTGAGGCGGCCGCCCGGCTGGCGGTGGCCGAGGAGCGAGCCCGCATCGCCCGCGAGATGCACGACGTGGTGGCGCACGCGATCAGCGTGATCGTGCTGCGGGTCGGCGCGGTGCGGCACACCCTGCCGGCGGAGCTGGCGGAGGAGCAGGAGGCGCTGCGCGGCGCCGAGGACGCCGGCCGGACGGCGCTGACGCAGATGCGCGGGCTGCTCGGCGCGTTGCGCGACGCCGAGGAGGAGCTCGAGCGCGCCCCGCAGCCGGGGCTGGACGATCTCGGGTCGCTCGTGGACGACGTCCGCCGGACCGGGCTGACGGTGAACGTGCACGTGGAGGGGGAGCCGGTGCCGCTGCCGGCCGCGCTGGACCTGTCGGCGTACCGGGTGGTGCAGGAGGGTCTGACGAACGTGCTGAAGCATGCGCAGGCGCACCGCGCGGAGGTCGTCGTCCGGTACCGGCAGGACACGCTGGAACTGGAGGTGCGGGACGACGGCCGCGGGTCGGCCGCCTCTGACGGGAGCGGCCACGGTCTGGTCGGGCTGCGGGAGCGGGTCAAGATCTACTCGGGGTCGATGGACGCCGGGCCCGCCGCTAGTCGCGGCTTCGTCCTGCGCACGCGGTTCCCGCTGTCCTTGCAGGCCCGGTGACGATCCGGGTGCTGGTCGCGGACGATCAGGCGATGGTGCGGGCGGGTTTCCGGATGCTGCTCTCGCAGGAGCCGGGGATCTCGGTTGTCGGGGAGGCGGCGGACGGTCTCGAGGCGGTGCGGCTGGTCGGGACGTGCGGGCCGACCGTCGTGCTGATGGACATCCGGATGCCGCGGCTGGACGGGCTGGAGGCGACCCGGCAGATCCTCGCTCGTGATCCGGCTCCGCGGGTGCTGGTGCTGACGACGTTCGATCTCGACGAGTACGTCTTCGAGGCGCTGAACGCCGGCGCCAGCGGCTTCGTGCTCAAGGACGACCCGCCGGAGAAGCTGGTGGACGCGATCCGGACGGTGGCGGCCGGGGATGCGTTGCTGTCGCCGGCGGTGACCCGGCGGGTGATCGCGCGGTTCACCCGGCTGGCGCGGCCGACGCGGCCGCCGGAGCTGGAGACGTTGACGGCGCGGGAGCTGGAGGTGCTGCGGCTGGTGGCGGAGGGGTTGTCGAACGCGGAGATCGGGGCGCGGCTGTACATCGGGGAGGGAACGGTGAAGACGCACGTGGCGCACGTCCTGCAGAAGCTCGGCCTGCGCGACCGCGTCCAGGCCGTGGTTCTGGCCCACCGCGTCGGCCTCGTCGACCGGTAGGTCGCATCTGTCCGGCGAGGCAGCCGTCGTCGCTTCGACTCAGAAGCGGGGGTCGCCCTGCCTGTACCGCCCCGGCCAAGGCTGACAGGTAACAAACAAGCTTGCATAGCCCTGCTTGGCGTGAAACCTTAGCTCCCTAAGATTTCACGCGAACCCTTGTGATGAAAGGATACGAGGTGGCAACGCGACTCGACGTCCGCTGGCCGCCCTCGCTCACAGCACCGCGCGCCCGGGATCGACGCGGCGGTCGGTTCCATCCCTACCTGCCCGATCTGCTCATCTCCCGGCCCCTCGTCGTCGACGCGCACCTCGGCGCGAAGGCGGCCCAGGTCGAGCGGTCTGTCCGGTCGCTCGTGTCGGGCCCCGGAGCACGCACGCTCGAGGGTCTGGCGCGTTTCCTCCTTCGATCCGAGGCGATCGCCTCTTCGCGGATCGAAGGCCTTCAGGTCAGCCCGCAGCAGGTGGCCCTGGCCGAGTTCGCCCAGGTGGAAGGCGGGCAGGTGCGGGGGTTCAGCGAGAACGCCCGGCTTGTCGCGAACAACATCCTGGCCCTGCAGCAGGCGGCGACCGGCCTGGCCGCCGCTCCCGCCGTCACCGTCGCAGGCATCCAGGACCTGCAACAGGCTCTCCTGTCCGGGCACGAGCCCCTCGGACTGCGAAGCTCGCAGAACTGGATCGGTGGCAGCGACTGGCATCCGCTGGACGCCGAGTTCGTTCCTCCACCCGCCGAGCACGTACCTGCCTTGATGGCGGACCTCGCCGACTACATGAACTCGGCGATCCACGGTCCGCTCGTCCAAGCAGCGCTCGTGCATGCCCAGTTCGAGACCATCCACCCATTCAGCGATGGAAACGGCCGAGTCGGCCGAGCCCTCATCCACACGATCCTCGCCCGCCGGGACGCTGTCCGGGCGGCCGTCCTGCCGGTCAGCCTCGTCCTTCTCACGCGGTCCGAGACGTACGTCCAAGGGCTGACCGCTTACAGGTACGACGGGCCCGGCGACGCATTGCAGGCGCAGGACGGCGTGAATCAGTGGCTGGATGTCTTCCTCGACGCCGTCGAGGTTGCCGTCCTGCAGGCCCAGCACTTCGTGGACGAGCTGACGGCGTTACGGGAAGAGTGGGACCAGCGGCTCGTCGCAGCCCGGCAGGAACGCGGCGTCCGGGAGCGCCCACGCGCCGACTCGACAGTCGCCCGGCTTCTGAGCTCCCTCCCGGAGGCACCGCTCGTCACTGCGCGAACCGTTCAGCGCCTTCTCGGGACCAGCCACCCCGCGGCTCGCAAGGCCGCGGAAGAACTGGCTGACGCCGGCATCCTCGTCCGCAAGCAGGTCGAGCAGAACACGACGGCATACCTGGCGCGCGACGTCTTCGACCTGCTCACCGTGACGGAGCGGCGACTGGGCAGCTGCTGGTAACCGCCCCGGCAGGAGAGAGTGCCCGCTCCGCCTGTCGTACTTCGGCTCGGCGTCTCGACTGCCCGGCTCGTCAGCACCGGTCCCGTCGTGTTGGTGCTCCGACAAGAGGCACCTCCCGATTGCCGCCGCCGATCCTTCGAGGCGACGCTGCGCAATGACCCCGTTGCCAGGACGTGCATGAGGGGCTACGTCGAGCAGGTCGAAGCCCTCGAACATCCTGGTAGGCCTGGCATGGGAGCGTGGCCTCGTGGACCGGGGCGACGTGATGCGCTGGGTGGCCGGGTACGAGCGCGCGTGGCGGGACGGCGACCTCGTCGCCGTCACTCGTCTGTTCACGGAGGACGCCCGTTATCGGGCCTCGCCGTACGAGGAGCCGGAAGTCGGGCACGCAGCGATCCAGGCCTTCTGGCGGGACGACGAAGGCACGGCGTTCGCGATGACGGCCGAGCCGGTGGCGGTCGAAGGACGTGATGCGGTTGTCCGGTTGGAGGTTTGGTACGGCGATCCGGTGACCCACGAGTACCGCGACCTGTGGGTTCTACGCTTCGCGCCGGACGGTCGCGTCGAGGACTTCGAGGAGTGGGCGTACTGGCCGGGTAAGCCGTTCAGCGCAGTCGACGAGGCGGGCGGTCCGCGCAACTCCGGCTAGGCGCGTGACGTCTCTCCAGCCAGGTTCACGGGTTGGAACCGTAAGCCGCTGGCGCGGACGAGGTGGCGACCGACCGCGGCACGAACCGCGTCTTCGGTGGCGATGACGCGGACGCTGCGGCTGGCGCGCGTGACGGCGGTGTACAGCAACTCCCTGGTCAGGATGGGCGATGCCGCGGGTGGCAGCAGAATGGTCACCGCCTCGTACTGGCTTCCCTGGCTCCGGTGCACGGTGAGTGCGTTGGCGGAGCTGACCGCCGCCAGCCGTGACAGAGCAAGCAACCGCGGGGCGTCGTCGCCCGGGAACGCAGCCCTCAGGCCGTCCGGGGTCTGCACCACCACCCCGGTGTCGCCGTTGTTGAGCCCGTTCTCGTAGTCGTTGGCGGTGACGATCAGCGGGTCGCCCGGCCGCCACTCCCCCGGCACCCCGCCGGTCCACCGCATGATCTGGTCGTTCCAGTGCGACACGCCATAGGAGCCGTGCCGGTGGGCGCAGAGCAGCCGGTGCCGGGCCTGCAGTGCCAGGCAGCGGACGGCGTCAGCAGCCGTGGCAGCCGACCGCAGCGCGGCGCCGGCCTCCTTGGCTTCGGCCTCCAGCTCCTCGGTGCCCGCTACCAGGGACAGCGGGCCTCCGGCATCCAGCAGGTCGAGCACGCGGTCGGCGTCCCCGGTGCGGACGGCCTCGGCGAGGCCGCCGATGGCGGCGCCGTAGCGGTGGCTGACGCGCAGCCGCACCACGCCGTTGTGCAGCTGTCGGCGGTCCTCGTCGTCCAGGTCGGCCAGGTCTTCCTGCACCGCTTCCGGCAGGTCCGGGGGCGGCCCCGACGACGGGCGGTGCACGAGGTCGCTGAGCACGGCGCCGGCCTCCACCGGCGTCAACTGGTCCGGGTCGCCCACCAGCACCAGCCGGGCGGTCGGGCGGACCGCCTCCAGCAGCCTGGCCATCATCGTCAGCGGGATCATCGACGCCTCGTCGACCACGATGACGTCGTAGGGCAGGTGGTTGCCGGCGTCGTGCCGGAACCGGCTGCGGCTGTCCGGGCGCCAGCCGAGCAGCTTGTGCAGTGTGGACGCGGCCAGGTCCAGGGGGAGGCCCAGGTCGGCCGACTGTTCGCGGACCGACTCCTGCAGCCGGGCGGCGGCCTTCCCGGTCGGCGCGGCCAGGGCGATGCGGGGGGCCGGGCCGGGCTGGCCGGACAGCAGCTTCAGCAGGCGAGCGACGGTGTGCGTCTTGCCGGTGCCGGGACCGCCGGTCAGCACGCTCACCCAGCGACCCGCGGCCATCGCCGCGCCGAGCCGCTGCCGGTCCGGGGCGGGGTCCTTGAAGATCACGTCCAGGTCCGACAGGTCCGGAACCGGGGCCGGCTGGGCGGCCCGCTGGTCCAGTTCGCGGCGGACCAACTGCTCCTGCTGCCAGTACCGGTCCAGGTACAGCCGCCCGTCGACGAGCCGCAGCGGTCGCCACGGCGTCTCGGCACCGACGGCGATCAGCGGGCTGTCGGCCAGGTCGGCCCAGTTCGCGGGCCATGGCAGCTCGACGGCCTCGGCGTCCTCGTCAGGTGCCACCGTGTCGGCGACGGTGGCCAGCTCCACGCACACAGACCCGGTGCGCACGCCCCGCACAGCCAGCGCCGCGGCGAGCAGAACGACGTCCCGGTTCTCCCCGCCGAGCCGTTCCAGCCGCAACGCGACGTGGACGTCGGCCGCGACGAGCACACCGGCGTCGCAGAAGGCCCGCAACAGACCGGGGGCGCGCATCGGGATCACGCGCGGCCCGCCAGCAGGTCCGACAGCTCGACGACGAGCGCCGCGCCCGGCGACCAGGTGAAGACGCCGCTGTCGCCCGGGTTCTGCGTGCCGGTCATGCCTCGGACGAACAGGTACAGCACCGGTCCCAGGTGCCGGGCCGGTTCGTAGCCGGGCTGGCGCCACCGCAGGTAACGGTGCAGGGCGACCGAGTACAGCAGCGCCTGCAGCACGTAGTGGGCGCGGAGCATCTCCGCAGCCATGGCGTCGGGCCGGTAGTGCCAGGTGGTCAGCGGTTCCGCGCCGAGCCGGTTGGTCTTGTAGTCCACGACCACGTACCGAGGGCCGGGCAGGCGCAGCACGGCGTCGATGCTGCCGGTGAGGAACCCCCGCAGCGCGACCGGGTCCAGCGTCGCCAGGACGTCGGGGTAGCCCGCGAGCGCGCCGAGGTCGTGGCGCCGCAGCAGCGCGACGACGTCGGCGAGGGTGGCGTGCGGGCGGCAGGTGTCGCCGCCCGCCATCGGCAGCTCGAACTCCAGCTCGGCGAGCCTGTCACTGCTGGGGACGCCGGTCAGCGTGGTCCCGAGGCTGCCGAGTGGTGTGCACAGCACCGGGCGCAGGGCGTCAGCCAGCGCCGTGGGGGTGACCCCCGACAGCGGGCGCCGCCCCAGCGCCTCGGTGCAGCGCCGGTCGAGCTGCTGCGGGTCAGGGTCTTCCAGGATCTCGTGCACCAGCGTGCCGAACACGGTGCCGCCGGGCAGGGCGGTCAGCGGCGAAGGCACTGCTCCGGGCGGCGAGGCAGGAGCCGACACCCCGTCATCGGTCTCGTCGTCCTTCACCGCGAGATCAGGTTCGGACCCCAGCGCCGGTTCGTGCGCCGCCGCCGTCAGCGCGCTGTACGAGGTGCGCCGCCAGTCGTCGTCCAGGGTCCGGGTGAACACGGCAGCCGTGAGCTCCTCGCCCGCCGTCATGGGCTCGCCCCACGCCGACGCCGCGCGGGCGGCGACGGGATCCACCTCGATCAGGCCGCCCGACCGGCTCGCCAGCTCGTCGACCCGGCGGACCACGTCGGGGTCCGGAGGCGGGGCGACGCTGGCCGCCGGCACCGCACCCGGCCCTTGGCCCCCGAAGAGCAGCCGGTTCAGCGCGCCGCCCGCGGTGTTGCCGCTCGGCGCCCAGTGGGCCACCACCTGGCACTGCGCGCGGGTCAGCGCGACGTAGAGCAGCCGCAGCTCCTCCCCCGACTCCGCCTCCCGATGGCGGGCCAGCGACGCGCGGTAGGTGGGGCCGTTCTTGCCGCCGACGTCGAGCACGCGGGAGCCGTCGTCGTCGTGCAGCCGAAGGATCTCCGGGCGGTCCGGGGACCAGCAGTCCCAGCCGAACGGCACGTACACGACCGGGAACTCCAGGCCCTTGCTGACGTGCACGGTCATCACCTGCACCGCGGCGGCGTCGGAGTCCAGCCGCCGCGTGCGATCCTCGGCCTGGTCGGCGGACGACTCGGCGATCCGGTGTCGCAGCCAGCCCACGAGCGCGCTCAGGCCGAGCGAGTCGTTGCGCTGCGCCGCGTGCAGCAGCTGCCCGATGTGCCGCAGGTCGGTGAGCGTCCGGTCGCCGTCGGGGCGCGCCAGGATCCGGGCCGGGAGGTTCTCCTCCGCGCTGAGCGTCTCGAGCAGCGCGGCGACCCCGCGGTCGGCGAGCAGGTCGGCCCCGCGGCGCAGCCGGGCGCCGAGCCGGTCGGTGAGGGGATCGCCGTCGGCGTCCAGGGTGGTCTCGCTGACCCCGAAGAACGGGGAGACGGCGGCGGCACGGACCCGTCCCGACCGGTGCGGTTGCTCCACCGCCTCCAGCAGCACCAGCCACGCGCGGGCGGCGGGGGTGGTGAATACGCTGCCCCCGCCGGCGAGGGTGGCCGGGACGCCGGCCGCGGTCAGGGCGTCGCGGATCATCCGCCCCTGCAGGTTGGTCCGGACGAGCACGGCGACGTCCCGCGGCCGCACCGGGACGCCGTGCAGCCGAGCCGGCCCGGTCAGCAGCTCGACGACGTCGGCGGCGACGTCCGCGGCGACCGCGTCCCGCACCGGGCCGACCCGGGGTAGCCCACGCGCGAGCGGGCCGTGCCCGGTGCGCCCGACCCGGCGGATCCGCAACGGCGCCCCCGCATCGGTGAGGCGCGGGGACGGGTGCACGGCGTCGACCGGACGGACGACGATCCGCGGGTCCCCGAGGGCGGCACCGCCGAAGAGCTGCTCCAACGCCCCCAGCAGGCCCCGGTCGCTGCGCCAGTTGCGGGTCAGCGTCTCCCGCCGGGAGGCGACGGCGGCGGCCTGCAGGTAGGTCAGGACGTCCCCGCCGCGGAACGCGTAAATCGCCTGCTTCGGGTCGCCGATGAGCACCAGCGTGCTGCTGCCGTGGAACGCGGTGCGCAGGATCTGCCACTGGACCGGGTCGGTGTCCTGGAACTCGTCGACGAGCACCACCCGGAAGCGGTCCCGGATCCGGCCGCAGGCCATCTCGCCGTGGTCCGGGTGGACGAGCGCGTCGCGCAGCAGCACCTGCCAGTCGTCGTAGTCGACCAGCCCGCCGCGGCGCTTGCGCGCCTCCACCTCGCGGCGAACGGCATCGGCCGCCCGTCGCCGGCGCCCGGCCGGGTCGGTGGGCGGCGCCTGGCCCTCGAGCGGCCACAGCAGGGCCTGCCGGTCGCTCCCGACCGCGCGCCGGCCCAGGTCCAAGAGGGTGCCATAGGTGAGGGACGGGTCGGGGCCGACGCCGGGCCGGGCGAAGACGCGCACGTAGAGGTCGTCGACGACCTCCTGCACGAGGTCGTCGATGCTCGCGGTGAACACCGCGGTCGGGTCGGCGTCGGCCGCCACGCCCAGGCCGGCGAGCATCTGGGAGCAGAACGAGTGCGTGGTCGCGATGGTCGCGGCGTCGAAGTCCGCGAGCGCGGCGGCCAGCCGCAGCCGGCGGCGCTCGGCCTCGGCGTCGGGCACGCCGGCCAGCAACTGCAGCACCGGGTCGTCCCCGGCGCGCGCGGCGTCCGGGTTGCGCAGGCCCCGCTCGGCCGTGACCAGCCGCTCCCGCACCCGGTCCCGCAGCTCCCGGGAGGCCACGTTCCCGAAGGTGACGAGCATGAGCTGGGACAGGTCGGCGACGCCCTCGGCGACGTAGCGGACCGTCAGCGCGGCGATGGTGAAGGTCTTGCCGGTCCCGGCGCTGGCCTCCAGGACTGTGGTGCCGGTGGGCAGCGGGCCGCAGACGTCGAAGGCCGTCACGACATCTGCTCCGCCGCCCGCAGCGGCGCCCACAGCCGGCAGGCGAGCGCCCCGAACCGGGTGGGCTCGCCGGTCCCGCGGTCCGCCTCGCGGCCGGGTTCCGCCAGCAGCGCCTGCAGCGGGGCGCCCTCGCCCCACACGTACTCGTAGTGCTTGTCGTCGCGGTCCCCGCCGAAGTCGCTGGTCCACTCCCGCTCCGCGCTCAGCAGTGCCTGCTCGGGGGTGTTGCCGCCCAGGCGAGCGTCGGCGTACGCGGCAGACGTCTTCGTCGCCAGCGGGAGGGGCGCGCACAGGCCTTCGTCGTAGAGCTCGGTGAGCTGCTCCAGAACTGAAGCGGCGTCGGCGGGCGCCGTCAGCGTCGACGTCCTCGCCGTGTCCCTGTTGCGCCCCACCGTCACGGCGCCGTCGCCCTCGCCGCTCGCGCCGAGGGCCAGCGTGAGGACCCAGGCGCGCAGCCGGTGCTTGGCGGCCAGCGTCGAGTACCCGACGCTCACCACCCGGCGGCCCCGGACGCCGTTCACGGTCCCGCGCACCTCGCGCCCGCCCACGTCGAGCCGGACGTCGACCGCCCGGGGCGGCACGGCCATCAGCGGCGTCGCCGCAGCCACGAGCGGCGCCACCCTGGCGAAGACCTTGCCCAGAGCCTGGCCGCCGAGGGCGCCGGGGGGCAGCGCGCCGCGCAGCCACTCCGCACGCTCCGCATCGGACGGCGACAGGCCCTTCAGCTGCGCCGCCAGCAGCCGCTCCCCCACCGCCCACTCGTCGAGCCCGTTCAGCCCGGTGGAGAGGCCGTCCTGCAGCTCGTCGTCCTCCCCCGGGAGCGTGATGCCCAGGCGCTGCTTGAGATAGGCCTTCGCCGGGTGCTCCAAGAACGCGATCAGGTCCTGCAGCGCGACCGGTCCGGTCCGGGCGGGCAGGGGCACGCGCGGCGGGACGGCCTCGCGGGGCTGCCCGGCGCGCACCGCGCCGGCGAGGTTAACGGGGTCGAAGCTGAACGGCGGGGAGCCGGTGAACGAGCGGGCGTCGTAGGGCTGCAACGGGTGCCTGGCCACGACGTTGGCCCTGCTGACCGCGGTCATGACCTCCACGGTGTCGAGCAGCTCGCCCACCGGCACCGCAGGAGGCCGCTCGGTGCCGCTGACCGGGTCGGCGCCGGTGTAGAGAACGACCAGCCGCTCCTCGGCGGCGACCACCGCGTCGAGGAGCAGCTGCCGGTCCTCGCTGCGCGGGTCGCGCTCCCCCACGCAGGGGTCCCGGGCCAGGACGTCGTCCCCGTCGATGCCGGGCGACCGGGGGAAGGCCCCGTCGTCGAGGCCGAGCAGCACGATCACGCGGTGCGGCACGGAGCGCATCGGCACCAGGGTGCACACGGTGAGGTTCCCGGTGCGGAAGTTGGCCCGGGTCGGGCGTCCCTGCAGGGCGTCGGCCAGGAGGGCCCGGACGTCGGCCAGCCGCACCGGGCTCTCGCCGTCCGGTGCGGCGTCGGCGAGCGCGGCCCGGGCCTGCACGAGTTGCCAGCTGTCGCCGTGGCCGGTGGCGGTCAGGTCGTCGAGCGCGGCGAGCAGGGTGCTGATCCAGTTCGCGACGGGGTGCTCATCGGACAGGTCTCGGAGCACGGCGCCGAGCCGGTCGACGAGCTCGGCGAAGCGGCCGGCCAGGTCGATGTCGCCGCTGTCGACGTCGTCCAGGGGCAGCGCCCGCCCGAGCCAGACGGGCTCCGTCTCGTCGGTGGTGACGCCCAGCAGGATCCGGTCGAGGCCGGCCTCCCAGGTGTTCTGCGGGAACCCTTCCAACGCGTACGGACGCCGTCCGTCGGCGTCCAGGCCCCACCGGACGCCGGCCCGGGCGACCCAGTCGCGCAGCCGCTCGAGGTCCTCGTCGTCGAAGCCGAACATGCGCTGTACCCCGGGCGTCGCGGCGAGGTCCAGCACCTGGGACGCCGTCATCCGGCCGCCCGCGAGGTCCAGCAGGACCGCCACCGTGTCCAGCAGCGGGTTCGTCTGCCGCAAGCTGCGGTCGGCGAGGCGCACGCGCAGGCGGTTGCCCGGGTGCGGCAGGTCCGGGCCGAGCCCGAAGACGGACGAGATCAGCGGCGCGAACGCCTCGACGTCGGGGCACATGACCAGCACGTCGCGCGGCTCGAGGGTGGGGTCGTCCTCGAACAGGCGCAGCAGCACCTCGCGGAGCACCTCGACCTGACGGGTGGGGCCGTGGCAGGCGTGCACCTGGAGCGTCTCGTCGACGGCGACGCCGGTGGAGAGCCGGTCGTCCCGCAGGTCCCGCTGCAGGGTGCCGAGCAGGGTGGCCGGCCGGTCGCGGTCGAGGTGGTGCTGGTCGACGTGGGTGGGCAGCCGCAGCTGCAGCTCGTGGACGTCGCGGCCCAGGCTGCGCAGCAGCGGGTGGCGCGCGGCGGTCGTGGTCGTGTCGGCGGCACGCCGGTCCGCGCGGAAGCCCTGCAGCTCCTTCCAGAGCGTGGGGCTGGGATGCGGGAGCCACAGGTGCACGTCCCGCCCTTGCGCGAGCGCGTCCAGGACCATCAGCCCATCGGCCGGCAAGCGGGTGGGGCCAAAGACGCTGATCCGCTCGGGCAGATCCAGCAGTTCCGGCTCGGCGCGAAGCCTTGCGCAGTGCTCGTCGAGCTGCTCCGCGGGGCTGGGGCCGAGCCGCTCTCGTAGGCGCCGCCAGAGTTCGGCCTGCCAGAGCAGGTCCTCGGGGAGGGGCTGGTGGCCGTCGGTGTCCTGGCCGTCCACCCAGGCTTTGAGCATATGCGGGCGGTGAGCGGCGTAGGAACGGAACAGGCCGGCCAGGTGGGCGGCGCAGGCCCAGCGGCGACCGCGGCGGTGGTCGTCTGTGCCGTGGCCGAGGTGCTCGGCCAGGACGGCGCACCAGGGCTCTTCCGTGCAGGCGTCGATCGTTTGGAGCAGGGGCCAGACCGGTGACGCCCAGGCGTCTTCTCGGGGGTCGACGCCGCGGACGGCGGCGAGCGCATCGTCGATGAGGCGCCCGATGGAGGTGAAGGTGATGCCGGAGCAGATGCCGTCGGCCGCCTGACCCGCGCCCAGGACTGTCGACAGCCGTTGGGCGAGCCAGCGCTCGACGCCCTTCGCGGGGACGGCGACGACCTCCTGGGCGAAGGAGTCCGTCAGCGGGCGCGCCAACAGGTCAGCCAGGCCGGACGCGAGCAGCACGGTCCGCTCGGCCCGGTGGACGTGGAGCACCTGGCCTGTATATCCGACGGGCGGCCCTCGGCTCCGGCGTTCGCCGGAGCGTGTCGGGCCGATCGGGCCGGTTAGGCACGAGGGTAGGCAGTGGATCGGCAAGCATCACGCTGCATTCGCTGTCGTCCTCTGGGTGCGCGGGAACTGCTCTGAGGGAAGCGTCTCCCGGGGCACCGTCACCGCCACGGCCGTGCATCCCGAGGCCGTCCCTACAATGATCCGCGGGTCCTCCATTGCGACGCGATCGACCCGCCAGCGGTCATTCGAGCGTGCTGGGTCCCCCTCGTCGCCCTCGACTTGGCCCTTGAACCCATCGGCGGATCAACGACGCGTCTACGCCATGGAGAGGCGTCAGAGGCTCGTCCCGGCGAGGCAGCACCGGTGCTGGAGGTCCACCGAGCCATGTGGGTGC
The DNA here is from genome assembly GCA_963786765.1 of uncultured Actinomycetota bacterium. Lineage (GTDB taxonomy): Bacteria > Actinomycetota > Actinomycetes > Actinomycetales > Kineosporiaceae > DATKNA01. Next base: position 372,253 of record CAWBAJ010000008.1, read on the forward strand.
TGTAGCTGCGAGAGCGCTCGGCGCCCTAGCCGGTAGGGACACTGTCGGCACTAACCGTTGTGGCTCCCAAGCTCCCATTGGCCCAATCTCACCCCTATCGGAAGCCTGGATTCCAGCCGCTGAAGGGCCTGGCAGCGCCTATGCTTCGGCCCATGGTGCGGGAGCCGGGCCTGCGCGCCTACGTTGGCGTCACCGACTGGGACTGGTACCAGTTCCTCCGTGCGCGCGGGTCCACGGAGGTCAACTTCTGGCAGCCAAGCGGCGGACGGCGCTTTGGCGCGATCCCGCAAGGGGCGCCCTTCCTGTTCAAGACACACTACTCCCACGGAAACCGCATCGTGGGTGGCGGCTTCCTTAGCGGTTGGGCATCCCTGCCAATTTCCCGCGCCTGGGAGTTCTTCGGACTGGACAATGGGTGCTCGACTCTCGCTGAGATGCGGGCGCGCATCGCGCGTTATCGAGGTCGGCACGATAATGAGCAAGGCGATCCGGAGGTCGGCTGCGTCATGCTGCGTGACGTATCCTTCTTCGAGCCTGACACCGCACCCGCTGCGCCGCCCGATTGGTCCTCAAACATCGTGCAGGGACGAAGTTACGCGCTAGCCTCCCCGGAAGGCAGCTACATTGAAGAGGTGCTCCATGCCCTCCTGCAACAGCACGCCCTTGAGGGACCGGAGGATTCGCCGTCGTTAGTCGAGGGAGACATCTTTGGCGCCCCTCGCCTCACACCGGTGCGTTTGGGCCAAGCAGCCTTCAAGGCTCTGGTTCAGGAGGCTTACGGCCGCAGATGCGCCGTCACGGGGGATAAGATTGTTCCAGTCCTGCAGGCGGCTCATATTCGACCGGTAACGGCCCAGGGTCAGAACCGCGTGGACAACGGGCTACTACTGCGCTCGGACGTGCACACCCTGTTCGACCGGGGCTATCTGGGCGTACACCCGGAGCGGAACACGCTGCTGGTAAGTCCTCGACTGCGAGCGGACTGGGGTAACGGCGAAGAGTTCTATGCACGAGCAGGCAGTGGCGAACCGATCAGCATGCCCGCTCGCCGGTCAGACCGCCCCAACCGTGACTTCCTGGCATGGCACGCCGACGCAGTCTTTCTCGCCTCGTGATCACTGGGACGCGCAGAACTATCAGGGTCACGTCCGGCAGGCTGACCTGGAGATTCAACTGACAGTCCGAGTAGCACGAGGCACTAGCCTCCGGTTCGGTCGCTCGCGAGCCGTGGCTGGCAGCCGCGTACTCGGCAGCGGGGGCGCGCTCTGACGTCGCGTCTAGCTCAGAGCTGCGTCGCGCAGCAGACGTCGACACGGAGCCGCCAGTCGGCAATCACGCCACAGCAGCCGCCTAGGTCGGGCAGGCTGGGTTGAGTGACTGCGGGAGAGCTACCTGATGGTGTGTACGCCCGGATCATCACCCGAGGCCTGGATGAGCAGCTTCATGAGCTCAAGACCGTGCGAGCGACGTTAGAGGAGGCGGAGACGCCTCAAGCACTCGGAGAGCACCTCGGCCGCGTAGCCGCTCGTGAGCTCGCTCGACTGGCCCCCGACCAACGCGTCGCCGCTGTCAACAGGCTCATCGAGATGCTGGCTCCAGCCGACACGGTGCTGCCGGGTCCGGAGCAGCTCCTCGCCCTGGCACAGGCCGAAGCACCCGGCGTCTGGCGCCTACTCAATGTGCGCCCTCAGGTGCCGCTGTCACGGCCGGCGCTGTTGACCAACGCCAGCGGAGACCCAAAGCTCGGCAATGAGCTGCGAGCGGAACTGGCGACGGCGGACCACGTTGATCTTTTGTGCGCCTTCGTCAAGTGGTACGGGCTGCGGGTGCTCGAGGCTGAGCTTAAGGAGCGGCGCGACCGAGGCGTTCCCATGCGAGTACTCACCACGACCTATATGGGCGCCACCGATCGAACTGCGCTCGACCGACTCGTTCGCGATTTCGGAGCACAGGTCCGGGTGAACTATGAAACGCGGAGCACACGCCTGCATGCGAAGGCCTGGCTGTTCCGGCGCGCAAGCGGGTTCAGCACAGCGTACGTGGGAAGTTCGAACCTCAGCCGAGCCGCTCTTCTCGACGGGTTGGAGTGGAACGTCAGACTCGCGGCGCATCACACGCCCGAGCTGCTGACGAAATTCGAGGCCAGCTTCGACACGTACTGGCATGACGCAGCTTTCGTCCCGTATGACCCAGAGCTCGACGCCGAACGGCTCGACGACGTGCTGGCGGAGGCTGGAGGCCGTTCGGGCCCTCGCACCACGATCGCCATCTCAGGGCTGGCCGTTCGCCCCTACCCGCATCAGATCGAGATGCTCGATCGACTACAGGTCGAGCGGGAGGTGCACGACCGACACCGCAACCTCGTGGTGTCGGCGACGGGAACCGGCAAGACCGTTGTCGCTGCGCTCGACTACCAGCGGCTGGTGGAGCACCAGGATCGCTCGTTGCTGTTCGTTGCGCACCGCCAGGAGATCCTCGAGCAGTCGCTGCGAACGTACCGTGAGGTGCTCGGCGATGCAGCCTTCGGCGAGCTATACGTGGGCGGCCAACGACCTGAGCGTTGGCGCCACGTCTTTGCCAGTGTTCAGAGCCTCGCAGCGAGCGACACCTTGTCGATGCTTCGCCAGGATCACTTCGACATTGTCGTGATCGATGAATTCCACCACGCCGAGGCCGCCACCTACCGCCGTCTCTTGGAGCACTTCACTCCCGCCGAGCTGCTGGGCCTGACGGCCACCCCGGAGCGCACGGACGGACTCGACGTGCGCCGCTTGTTCGATGGTCGGAGCGCCGTCGAGCTACGTCTCTGGGACGCGCTTGAGGCGGACCTGCTCGTACCCTTCCACTACTTCGGAGTCGCGGACCCTATCGACCTCTCGCAGTTGACGTGGCGTCGAGGCGACTACGACGTCTCGGAATTAGAGAGCTTGTACACAGCAGACGACGCCCGAGTGCGGGTCGTTCTGCGCCACCTTCGCGACAAGGTGGGCGACACGAGTCGGATGAGGGCCTTGGGCTTCTGCGTGTCGGTGGGCCACGCCCGCTTCATGGCTGCACGCTTCACTGCCGCTGGCGTTCCCGCTCTGGCCGTCTCCGGTGACTCGCCTCGTGCCGAGCGCCAGCACGCGCTCCGCGCGCTGAGGGCGGGCGACGTCCGAGTGCTCTTCGCCGTCGACCTCTTCAACGAGGGGCTCGACGTCCCCGACGTGGACACGCTGCTCCTGCTTCGCCCCACACAGAGCGCGACCGTCTTCCTTCAGCAGTTAGGCCGCGGTCTGCGGCGGACACCCACCAAGCCCGTCCTGACCGTGCTGGACATGATCGGTCAGCAGAACCGAAGCTTCAGGTTCGACCTGCGCTACCGGGCACTCACAGGGTTCGGCCGCGCCGGACTGATCCGGCAGCTCGAGGAAGGCTTCAGCTACCTGCCGTCCGGATGCGAGGTCGTCCTGGACGCGGTAGCGCAGAGAACGATCCTCGAGAACGTCAGGCGCCAGCTGACTCTCACTCGAGCGCAACTTGCAGCAGAGGTGCGATCTCATGGCGACCTCGACCTGCAGGCTTGGCTCACAGAGAGCGGGCGGGAGCTGAGTGATGTCTACCGCTCCCAGCAGTCGTGGACCGAACTCAGACGACAGGCGGGCTGGTCCACGCCGGACGCTGGCCCACGAGAGGAGAAGTTGCTCCGCCGGGTGCAAGCCTTCGCCCACGTTGACGACCCTGAGCGTGCGGGGTCTTACGCGCGCCTCGTCACGCGCAGGGTCACGTTCGCTGCGCTCAACGAACGCGAGCAGCGCTTCGCGAGGATGTTCTGGTTCTCCTTGTGGCCTGACTGCGGTGGGCTGAAGAGCTACCAGGAGGGCTTCGACTTGCTCTGGCAACATCCGGCGGTACGCGACGAGATCCGCCAGCTGCTCCGAGTCAGCCTCGAGGCCACCACGCACGTCGCCCGCCCGTTGATTGGCGGCCCAGCCAACAGCACTCTGTACACGCACGCCCACTACAGCCGTGAGGAGGTCCTTGCGGGTCTCGACTACGCCGACTTCGGCCACAAACCGTCAGTCTTCGTCGCGGGCGTCGTTTGGTCCCCACACATGAAGACTGACGCCTTCTTCATCACCTTGAGGAAGACAGAGCGCGACTACTCTCCCACGACGATGTACCGCGACTATGCCTTCAGTCCCGAACTCTTTCACTGGGAGTCTCAAAATACAGCGTCGGCAAACACCCCCGCAGGGCAGCGCTACCTCAACCATCGCCAGCAAGGCAGTCACGTCCTACTACTGACTCGCCAAGTACGCAAGAACGCCTGGGGTGGCCCTCAACAGTTTTTCTGCCTCGGCACGGCGGATTACGTTTCACACTCAGGCAGTCAACCCATGGCAATCACGTGGCACCTGCGCAGACAGATGCCCCAGGATTATTTCCATGCCGCATCCGTCGTAGCCTAGTCTCCCGACTGCTTGCGCCATTTACCGCCTGGAATACTCACGCTCTGGGCGGCTCGCTCAGGACGAGCGATCGCGCTCCGAATCCAGAGGGCTGTGAGCGCGGGGGGTTAGAAGCAGGACGCCAGATCCTCACACGTGCGGCCGTCGCGTCCAACGCCGATCGAAGGACGGATCGGACGGCTCCATCGCGCAGAGCCCGAAGGAGCACCGGCACAAGCGGGGCAGTGGGCGTCACGTCTCGACCAAGCGCAACTGATTATTCATGGCCACGGATGGCCGTCCGAAGCTCGTGCCGGAAGCCGGTCACCGGGCGGGGCGAAAACGTCTCGGTCGTCATCCCAAGCTGGCGGACAGCCTCCTCGATTCCATCCCGGCGCAGGAGCTGGGCAGCCTGATCCCGCGGCAGGCCGCTCAGCTTCCCTCCCGGGCGCTCGGACAGCTCCGAGTCAGGGGTCATAACCCCAGCTTGTTCACCGCGTAGATCGCCTGTGCCCTCGTGAACTTGGACCCGTAGGGGCTGCTCAACTGCTCGATGAGCCCGTTGCGAGAGAAGTGCTGAGTGGAGAGGTACTCCTTGCCCGCCTTCACTGCGGCGGGGAGCGCATCGTCCGCGAACGACGCGGTGCTCTTCACCGGCAACGGCGGCACGAAGGCCGCCATCCTGTGGAACCTCGCCGACAACAACGGCAGCAAGCACCGCGACTGAGACCGGCCGCCACGACGAACGTCACGAGCAGCCCGGACCGATACGGTCCGGGTTGCTCGTCGCGGTGCGGTCAGCGAGCTGCGCGGAGGCGGCGGAGCATGCGGGCGTCGGACAGGCCGATGTGCTGCGCGGCCGAGTCCATGGTCCAGCCTTGGGACAGCAGCTGGTCGGCCTGCTCGAGGCGGAGCAACTGCTGGTACTTCAAGGGTGTCAGTCCGGTGGCGGCGCGGAACAGCCGGGTAAGGGTCCGCTCGCTGACGCGGCGTCCTGGGCGAGCTCGCGCAGGGGCAGGAGTTCGGCGAAGCGCCGGTCCAGGACGTCCTGCACGCGATGGACGACGTCCGAGAGGTGGTCGCGGTGCCGTAGCATCGCGCTCTCCTGCGGGGACGCGCCGTTGCGCCGCGCGTGGACCACCATCGACCGCGCGACGCGGGCGGCCAGCGCCGGGCCGTGGTCGACGGCGATGACGTGCAGCGCGAGGTCGATCCCGCTGGCCACACCCGCGGACGTGGCGACACGGTCGTCGACCACGTACAGGACGTCGGGCACGACCTTCACCGCCGGGAAGCGCCGGGCCAGTTCGTCCTGGACGTCGTGGTGCGTCGTCGCGCGACGTCCGTCCAGCAGCCTCGCCTCGGCGAGCGCGAAGGCGCCGGAGCACACGCTGGTCACCTTGCCGCCGGCGGCGTGGTGAGCGGCGATGCGCTCCAGGGACTCGGCGCCGAGCCCGGCGACGGCGTCCTCGCTACCGACCCGGCAGCCCGGGACGACGATCGTGTCGGCCGGGGTCAGCTCGGGCCAGTCCACGGAAACGTGCAGCGGGAGTCCCTGATGGCTCCCGACGACGGCCTGCTCACCGACGTAGGCCAGCTCGTAGTCCGCCCCCTCGTCGACCGCGGTGGAGAACGCCTGCACGGGGCCGGCGACGTCCAGCAGGTGCACCTGGGCTGGCACCGCGAACAGGATGGTGCTCATCCTCGCCAGGATGCCAGCATGTCCTCGCAGGTGACGACGTCCGCGAACCGTCCGTGCAGCGCGCTCGCCGTCCGCTGCAGGACCTCCTCGATGGTCAGCGCGTCGGCGCCGTCCCAGCGCTCGAGCGGCATCGTGGCTGTGGCGTCGAGGACGAACCTCACCTGGTAGCCGAGGTCGCTGGCGAGCCGGGCCGTCGTCTCGCAGCACTGCTCGGTGCGGATCCCGGTGACGACGACCTCGGTGACGCCGTGGGCGGTGAGGTACTGGCCGAGGTTGGTCGTCGTGAAGGCGTTGTGGCTGGTCTTGTGCAGGACGGGTTCGTCGTCCAGAGGCTTGAGGCCCTCGATGAGGCGGACATGACCCTTGGCCGGGTCGAAGACGTCGCCGGTGCCGGGCTCGATGTGCAGGACCCAGACGACGTGGTGGCCGGCGGTCCGCGCGACCTCGACGAGGGGCTGGATCCGGTCGGCGATGTCGGGCGCCGACACGGTTCTCCAGCTGTCGCGGGCTCGGAATGATTCCTGGACGTCGATGACGAGAAGCGCTGTGGTCATGCCCTCACGGTCGCGCGTGCGTGGGCATCTGCGGAAGGACGCGCCCGGTCCAGGACCGGAACGATCTGGTCACAGGTCAGACCTCGAGACCCGCCACCTCCTCCGCGAGCACGGTCGCGGATCCGGCGCTGCTGACAGACTGCGGTCATGCAGGAGGCCTTCGGCATGGCGATCCCCGACACGGTGGCCGAGATGTGCCGCCCCGGTGCGACCGCAGTCCTCGTCTACGACGCGCAGGACGGGATCCTGGCTCACGTCCGCGACCGTGAACAGGTCGTCAGACGCATCGACGAGGTGCTGCAGGCGGCTCGCGCAGCAGAGGTCCCCGTGTTCTACGTCAGGCACGTATCGCTGCCGCCGTCGCACCTGGGCGTAGGCGGGCTGCGGACGGCCATGGCCTGGCAGCGGCTGACGAACGCCGCGGAGGTCACGACGGCGTTCCCGCCGGAGGCGGCCCACACGCAGATCGTCTCCGAGCTCGCGCCGAAGGACGGCGAACCGGTCTTCGAGAAGCTCGGCATGTCAGCGCTGGTCGGCACACCGCTCGAGGCCGCGCTGCGCGACCGGGGTGTGACGACGCTGGCCCTGGTCGGGGCCGTCCTGGAGATCGGGATCGAGCCCACCGCGCGGCACGCCGCGGACCTCGGGTTCCTGCCGGTCGTGGTAGAGGACGCGTGCGGGATCGTGGACCCTGCAGCTGCGGAACGGTCCCTGGCGAGCCTGGACTACAGCCTGCTGAGCTACCGCTGCTCCACGGAGGCCCTCGTCGAGGCCTTCCAGCGCTGAGCGCGGACGAGCGGACGTGTCAGTGCAGGGTCGGGCGGTAGATCAGTTCCTGGGTGCGGCCGTCGAAGGTGTGGGCCTCGAGCAGCTCGAGGTCGAAGTCGGCGGCGCCGCCGAAGATCGGGTCGACGCCGGTCTTCCCGGTGATGACCGGGAAGATCGAGACCTGCACGCGGTCGACCAGGCCGGCAGCCATCAGGGAACGGTTCATCGCCAGGCTGCCGTGCGAGCGCAGCGGCAGGTCCGACTCCTCCTTGAGCCGGCGGACGACGTCGACGGCGTCCCCGCGCTCCAGCGTCGCGTCCGGCCAGTCGAGCGGGCCCTCGAGGGTGTTCGAGACCACGGTCGTCGGGAGGTTCTTCATCCGGGTGTTGACCGGGTCGAGCTCGGACGACGAACTCGCCGGGCCCAGGAAGTGCAGGAACTCGCGGAAGGTGGTCGCCCCCAGGACGAACCGCTGCTCGCCGCCAAGCACCGCCTCGCGGCGCGCCAGGAACTCGGGCCCGTCCTTGCCCCAGTAGCCGCCCCAGTCACCGTCCTCGCCGTACGAGCCGAAGCCGTCGAGACTGCAGTAGACGTCCCAGGTGTAGATCGCGGTCATGATGCTCCTTCTCGATGGGTTCGAGGTGTGGACGACGCATGACCGCCGGACTCATCGAAGCGGCCGTCTCAGGACGGCGCGACGCCGGCCTGGACGGCGTAGACGGCTGCGGCCGCCCGCGACGGCACCGCGAGCTTGGCGAGGATGTTGGCGATGTGGCGGTGCACGGTGTGCTCGCTGATCACCAACGTGCGGGCGATCCCGGCGTTGCTCATCCCGGTGGCCACGAGTGCGAGCACCTGGGTCTCGCGTGGTGACAGGGGGCCGGTGCCGGCGGCGCGGGCGCGGCGCAGGTCGGCGTCCACCTCTCGCGCGCCCGCCAACCCGGTGCCGGCCCCCAGCTGCGTGAACGTCCGCAGTGCGCAGTCGAGCTGGTGACCGGCGCCGTCCAGGTCGCAGGCCGCGAGGAGGGCGGCGGCGAGTCCGACCCTGGCGTCGGCCTCGTCGAAGGCGGCGCCGGCGTCCTCGAAGAGCCGGACCGCGTCCCGCCACAGCCGGACGGCGTCCGGCCCCTCCGCCAGCGTCGCCTCCGCCGCCGCAGACAGGCCCATGAGGACAGGGGTACCCGTCGCTGTCGCCGTCCGGCGCAGTTCCTCGCAGCACGCTCGCGCCGCGGCCTCGTCGTCCGCCGCGTGCGCGGCGCGTACCGCGGGAAGCAGGAGGGCAGCGCGGTCCAGCCGCGCCTCCAGCGGCCGGGCGCGCAGCAGGCCGTCGAGCAGCGACCACGCTGCGGCCGCCCTGCCGTGCGCGAGCAGCAGGAGCGCCCGCCCGACGACCGCGACCGGGTGGAACTCCGCCTGGGCGAACAGCGCCTCCGCCTCGTCGTCCCGGCCCTGGCGGCGGCGCAGCTCGCCGAGCAGGGCGACGGCGTCGTGGCGAGCCGACCGCTGCGAGGTGGCGAGCCGGTCCAGGGCCGCGGTCAGCTCACGCTCGGCCCCGGCCCATGCCCCGCGGGCCAGCTGCAGCGTGCCGTACTCGATCCGGCACACCGAGAGCAGCGGCTGCAGGTCGCGCTCGATACAGAGCGCCTCCACCCGTCGGCACCACTCGACCGCGCGGTCGACGTCCTGCGTGCCCCGGCACGCGGCGATCAGCCAGCAGCAGACCTTGCCCGTCCACATGAGGTCGCCGACGTCACCAGCCGTCGCCGCCGCCACCGCGGTGTCGAGACGGGCCATCCCCTCCCCGACGGCGCCGCCGGTCACCAGGGCCAGCCCGGACAGGGCGAGCCCGGCGACGTGCAAGTCGGTCACCGCGAGCCGCTGACCGACGGCCCGGGCGCGGTCGGCGGCCGCCGCGGCCGCGACGGGGTCGTGGTCGAGGGTGAGCGCCTGCTCCGCCTCGCGGACGGCGAGCCAGCCGTGCTCCGGGCCCTCGTCGAGGTCGGCGAGCAGCTCGCGGGCCCGCCCCAGCCAGCCGCGGCCGACGGCGGGGCCGTGGCCGAAGAGCAGGGCGTCCCACGCCAGCGAGGTCGCCGCCCGGGCACACCCGCGCGGGTCGCCGGCGTCCCGGAACCGCCGGTAGGCCCGCTCCCTGGCTCCGATGCACGTGTCCGCGTCGTCGAGCCACCAGGCGGCCTGCGCCAGCCCCTCGTAGGCGCGCCCCTCCAACCCCGGCGGCGCGTTCCCGATGACCGCCTCGAACCGGCGGCGGGCCTCCTGCCAGGCGCCGGCACGTAAGGCTGCCTCACCGGCCGCCAGGTCTTGCGTCGTCGCCATGGGTCGAGCGTCGGCCCCGCCGGGCCGGGCCCGCAAGGGCAGGCCCGGCCCCATCAGGTCGTTCAGTGGACGCCGACGCCGGCCGCGAGGGCCTTGACGTCGTCGGTGCTCAGCGGGTTGCCGGCGATGCCCCAGTCGCCGCTGCGGACCTCTTCGACGAGGCACCACGTGACGGGGCGCATGTTCTCGCCCTCGATCTCGACCATCGCGTCGGTGAGCCGGCGGACGATGTTCTGCTTCTGCTCGGCCGTGAAGACGTTCTCGATGACCCTGACCTGGATGAGCGGCATGTCGGCCTCCTGGTGCTCGAGCCTCCCGTCCTTCGGGAGCACCACGAGCCTGCGCCGGACAGGGCCGGCTCCGCGTCGACCGCGCGGGCCATCTCGGCGTCCGGGTCGCCATGGCCCGTCCGGGCCATGGCGGGTTTCAGCTCGGGGCGACGGGGCGGCCGACCACCATCGCCTCGAGCAGCTCCGGCGGAAACGTCCCGGCCGTCTGCGCGTCAAGGGTCGCGCCCAGACCGTCGAGCACCCGGGTGAAGAACGCGCGGGTGGCCACGGCGAAGACGACGTCGGCGACGTCGGCGTCGGACAGGCCGGCGTCGCGCAGCCGCTGGACGTCGGCCACCTCGACGGACGCGGCGTCGGCGGCCACCTTGGTGGCGAACTCGTACACGGCGCGGTCCTGGTCGCCGAGGCCCGACCCACTCGGGTCCGTGGCGATCTCCCGCATGGTCGCCTCGTCGCCGCACACGTCGCGCAGGAACGTCGAGTGGGCGGCGGTGCAGTAGGTGGAGTGGGCGGCGCGGGCTGCGGCGATCGTGGCGATCTCGAAGCGCCGCCGGTCCATGCCGCCGCGGACGGTGGCGTTCAGCCGGTTCCAGGCCTCGGCGACGTCGGGGCGGGTCGAGAAGGCCGGCGCGTAGTTCGGCAGAAACCCCCAGACCTGCCGCTGGTGCCGGTAGTACTCGGCCAGCGCGCCCGTGGCGTCACTCTCGACAACCGTCTCGATGAACATGCGCCCAGTCTCGACCCCCCATCGCCGGCGGGGACAGGCCCGGCTCGCTGTTGTCGGACCCGGCTACGGAAAAGTCCGGTGCGGCGGTTCGCTGCCGAGGTATGCCGCGCGGGCGGCCGCGATCGCCTCGGCACGGTCGCGCACGCACAGCTTCGTGAGGATGGCGGACACGTTGTTGCGGACCGTCTTCTCGGTGATGTCCAGGCGGCGGGCGATGTCGGGGTTCGACGCGTGCCGGGCCATCAGGTCGAGGATGTCGATCTGGCGGGACGTCAGCTCCGGGAACGCGTCCGCGCCCTGCGGCCGCCGGGGCACGGAGAAGAACCCGACCAGCCGGGCGGCGATGGCGGCACCGAACATCGCCTCACCGCTCCCGACGGCCGTGACCGCACGGGTGATCTCGGCGCGGCGCGCGCCCTTGAGCAGGTAGGAGCGGGCGCCCGCCTTCAGGGCGGCGAAGACGGAGTCGTCGTCCTCGATCATCGTGAGGACGACGACCCCGACGTGCGGGGCGTCCGCAAGGATCCGACGCGTCGCCTCGACGCCGTCGAGCCCAGGCATCGCCAGGTCCATGAGCACGACGTCGGGCTGCGTGGCGAGGGCGAGCGCGACCCCGGACCGCCCGTCGGCCGCCTCGCCGACGACCTCGATGCCGGGGATGGTCGCCAGCAGCCCGAGCAGGCTCGCGCGGAACCCGTTGTTGTCATCGCACACGAGGACGCGCAGGTGGCTCATGCTCCGGCCCGCCTCGGGGTCGGCACGGCCGGCGCGGGTGCGGTCAGCGGGAGCCGGGCGGTGACGGCGGTGCCGCGGCCCTGCGGGCCGGGGCCCACGTGGAACTCGCCGCCGAGCTCCTCGGCCCGTTCGCGCATGCTCGGTAACCCGACCCCCTCGCCGCTGTACGCGCCCAGGCCCTCGCCGTCGTCGATCACCTCGACCTGCAGGTCCTCGCCGGCGGTCAGGACGACCTCACAGACGCCGGCGCGGGCGTGCCGGGTCACGTTCGTCACCGCCTCGAGGACGATGCGGTAGGCCGCGATCTCGACGGCGGCGGGCAACGCTTCCGGCCACTCGCCCCGGACCTCGAGCCGGGCGTGCAGCGGGGACAGCAGCGCCAGGTGCGTCTCCAGGGCCCCGACGAGCCCCAGCGCGTCCAGCACCGGCGGGCGTTGCGTGTGGGCCAGCTGGCGGACCTCGCTCACCGCCGCGTCGGTCTGCTGCAGCAGCACCGACAGGAGCCGGCGGGCGGCCTGCGGGTCGGTCTGAACCAGCTCGGCCGCGGTCTCCACGGTCATCCCGATCGCCGCCAGCCGGGGCCCGAGGCTGTCGTGCAGGTCCCGGCCGGTGCGGCGTCGCTCGTCCTCGATGCTCGTGACGAGGCGCTCCCGCGACGCTCGCAGCTGCAGCGACAGGCGCAGTGCGTGCAGGGCGGTGCCGATCGGCACCGCGAGGTCGTCGAGCAACCGGTGGTCGGCCGCGGTGAAGGCGTCGTGGGCGCGCGCGGCGACGAGCAGCCGGCCGACGCCGTCCCCCGCGTGCGTCAGTTCCCGGACGGCGAGCGCGGACTCGCTGCCGGCGTCCGCCCGTCGCCCCGCCTCGCCGGTCACCGTCACGCCGTCGCCGGTTCTCAGCTCCACCCCCACCCAGGGGGAACGCAGTGCCGTCGCCGTCGAGGCCGCGAGCGAGGTGAGCATGCCGTCGGGAGTGGTCGGCGCACCGGCCACCTCCCTGGCGACGCGCACGAGCGCGGCGTAAGGCTGCGCCCGGTCGCCGAACAGGCGACGCGCGACGACGTCCTGCAGCCGGGCCCGTAACGGAGCGAACGCCAGGGCGACGACCGCGGCCGCCAGGAGCCGGCCGGCGTCCTGGCCCGCCGGGACCACCCTGGCCACGCCCACCACCGTCACCACGTAGACGGCGAGCAGCACCGCCGTGAGCGCCGCGTAGACCAGGACGCGGCCGACGACCACCCTGACGTCGAAGAGCCGGTGACGCAGGACGGCGACCGCCACGGCGACCGGCAGGACGACGGGCGCCACCTGGATCACCGGGAAGACCGCCGGGTACGCCGACGGCACGAGGAGCGCCACGGTGGCGTCCAGGGCGAACGCCGCACCCAGCACCCCGCAGGCCACCGTGACCCAGAGGATCTGGCTCCGGACGTCGTCCGGCGCGGCCCGGTACCGCAGCAACAGGCTTCCGACGGCGGCGGCCGACAGGGCGAGGGTGACCAGGGCCAGGACCTCTCCGACCTGCTCCGCGCCCCTCAGCGGGAGGACGGCGTAGGGGTTGGGGTAGGACGTGTCGGGGCCGACCCGGAGCGTCGGCTCGGCGAAGCCGCCCACGAGCACGAGCGCCGCGGCCACGAGCACGGCCAGCACCGCGACGGGACGCCACCGCGGGGTCGGGACGTGCCCGTCGGGGAAGGTCAGCGGGAGCAGGACGAACAGCAGGACCAGAGCTGGCTGGTAGATCCACCCGGCGACCCATGCGGTGACGGGTACCTCGCCGGGGCTCGGCGGGGCCGCCGCCAGCTGCGTCTCGCACCACTGCCCAACGAGGAACGCCGAGCCGCACGCGAGCAGCAGCCACCCGCCGACGTAGCGGGGGCGCAGTCCCGCGAGCAGGGCGCCGACGACGCCGATCGCCGTCGTCGACGCCAGCAGGCCCGGGGACAGGGCGCCGGGCACGCCGAGCCCCTCGACCAGCACCAGGACGGCGAGGGCGACCGGGAGGGCGGCGAGCGCGAGCGGCCGGCCCCCCGGCCAGCTCACTCGCGCGCGCGTCCGCCGCGGCATGACCTCAGTCTCGCAGCATGGTGCCGCCCAACCAGGCCACGGCCAGGCCGAGGATCGCCAGCGACGGCACCGGGTCGGGCGCGAACATCTTGACGAGCACGCCCGCCAGCAGCAGCAGCCCGACGGACCGCGGGAGCACGCCGGCGCGCAGGACGGCCACCGCGAACGACAGCAACCCCACCACGAGCAGCGCCACGAGCGCGATCAGCACGACGAGGACCGGCAACGGCGGGTCGCCGGACCCCGACTCGGCGCCGACGAAGAGAGCTACGGCCTCCACCGCCGACGCGACGACCATGGCCCCGAGGCCCGCCAGCGCGATGCGGAGCAGGATCTCCGCGACGCGATCGCCGGCCGGCCGCTGCAGGGCGCGCACGCCCCACACCGTGAGGAACAGCGCGGACAACCAGGCGGTGTGCAGCAGGGCGCGCGGGCCATCCGTCGTCCGACCGCCGATCACGATGTCGGCGATCTGGTGGGCGACCATGAGGCCCCCGGCCACCAGTCCGGCGACGCCGCCGCGACGGATGGCCGTGAGATCACGGGGCGAGTACGAGAGGGCGGGTGCTGATCGGCGTCCGGCGGTCGAGAGGTCCATGACAACTCCAGCGGGTCGTGTTGTTCGTCCGACGCACACGACGGTGGCGGGCACCGCTGTCCCGCGTCATGAGCCAATGTCCCGGCGCACCCGGGCGACTCGAGGCGCCACGGGTGGGAGATCCTCTGGTCCGACTGTCGGCGGTCGGGCAGCTAAGGGTCCGCTCGCTGCAGCCCGGCGACGGCCTCCTCGCTACCCACCCGGCACCCAGGGACGACGGTCGTGTCCATCGGGCCCAGCGCGGGCCAGTCGAGGAGACGTGCAGCGGGAGCCCCTGATGACTGCCCACGACGGCCTGCTCGCCGACGTAGGCCATTGGTTGCCGGCCACGCGCCGCACATCGAGCGCAAGCTGCGCTGACCTTCACCGACCCCGGGCCGCGTCATCACTGTGCGGGACTCACTTCCGTGTGGACATCGCGCGGCGGCTCCGAATTCAAGACCCTGCATCTAGGGGCAACATGTCTGCGCCTCGGCCTGCTAGCGGAAGTGCTCGTCTCATGCTTTGCAATACATATTCCGCTCATCGTGACCTTGACATTCTCAGGGGCCTGGAGAAGATTGAAGGCCTTGCACATGCGTGAAGAATGGTGGGGACATCGTGGCCCAGAACTCGTATGACGACAAGATCACAGCCACTCAGGCCTTCGCCCCGGCGGGAGTGGAGGTGCCCGACGCCGTGATCGCGGAGATATCCGCCGGCGTCGACGCGGGAGAAGCGGCGGTGACGGACCAGGGCCCGGGTAGCACGCTGCCGCCGCGCAGCCAGGGCCCCGTGCCGGAGCGGACCGTGGCCGACCGGCTGCGCGAGCGCCTCGAGTCGGCGGGCTGAGCCATGTGGATCGCGTATCAGAACAACTCGGGCAGCCCGGTGTGGATGGTCGTCGGCTACTACTCGCCGAACTGCGAGGGGCAGGACTGGGCGAAGAAGGGCTGGTGGCGGATCAATCCCGGGAGCAGCGTCACCCCGCTCTGGACCACCAACACGAACTCGCTGTTCTACGCCGAGGCGGACGACGGCCGGATCTGGTCCGGCCCCTACACCACCTTCATCCCCTACCAGGTCTTCGACTGGTGCTGGAACATTGCGTCCACCGCCAACGGGGAGGACGTGGGGATGCGGCTCGTCAGCGCGTCGAACCCGTGGTTCCCCTGGACGGCGACGATCAACCTCACGTGAGGCGGTTCAGACCTGCACGTGGGCCAGCGTCGCGGGGTCGTGCAGGGCGGGCCGCAGTGGGCTGAGTCTCTGCTCTGCCGGGTCTGTGACACCGCTCGTCGTCGACGGGCTCGGCCCGGCGTCGCCGCCGTGCATGGTCCGGGTCTGTGTCGGCCAGGGATGGCCTTCGCGGGTGCCATCCTCGGCTCCGGCTGTCGGCGGGCGGGCAGCTGAGGTAGGAACGACAGATGGCCTCCCTCGTGC
This sequence comes from uncultured Actinomycetota bacterium, assembly GCA_963786765.1. Lineage (GTDB taxonomy): Bacteria > Actinomycetota > Actinomycetes > Actinomycetales > Kineosporiaceae > DATKNA01. The sequence continues at coordinate 387,876 of CAWBAJ010000008.1, forward strand.
TCGGACCGCTGCTCCGGCACGTGACGCCGACGACCGCCACCATCTGGGTCGAGACGGACGCGCCCGCGGAGGTCGGCGTCCTCGGTTCCACCGCGCGCACCTTCCAGGTCGCGGGTCACCACTACGCGCTGGTCGTCGTCCGCGGCCTGGAGCCCGGCTCGCGCACCGAGTACACGCTGCACCTGGACGGCGAACAGGCCTGGCCTCCCCCTGATCACAAGTTCCCGCCGAGCCGCATCCGCACGCCGTCCGATGACGAGGAGATCCGGATCGTCGCGGGCTCCTGCCGGTACGCCAGCCCCCGCGCGGTGGGCGCCGACGACGCCATGGGCGCGGACGCGCTCGACGCCCTCGCCCGCCGGCTCGCCGACGTCCCCGAGCAGAGCCGGCCGCACCTGCTCCTCCTGCTCGGCGACCAGGTGTACGCCGACGAGCTCACCGAGGAGACGCGCCGCGCGGTCGCGGCCCGGCGCAACATCCGCTTCGGGCCGGGCGCGCAGGTCGCGGACTTCGAGGAGTACACCTGGCTGTACCACGAGTCCTGGCAGGACCCCGAGGTGCGCTGGCTGCTGTCGACCGTCCCCAGCGCCATGATCTTCGACGACCACGACGTGCACGACGACTGGAACACCTCGCAGTCGTGGCGCGAGGACATGGCGCGCACGACGTGGTGGCCCGAGCGGATCGTCGGCGCGCTGCAGTCGTACTGGGTCTATCAGCACCTCGGGAACCTCTCCCCCACCGAACTGGACGCCGACGCCGTGTACCAGGCGCTGCTGCGGCTGGGTCCCGGCGAGGACGGCGAGCCGATCCTGCGCGATCTCGCCCTGCGGGCGGACGCCGAGAGCGAGGGGGCCAAGGGCTACCGCTGGTCGTTCCGGCGGGACGTCGGGCGCGTCCGCGTGGTCGTCGTCGACTCGCGGTGCGGCCGCCTGCTGGAGGGCGACCGGCGCACCATGCTCTCCGAGCAGGACTTCTCGTGGTTCTGCGAGCAGGTCACTGCCGACGTCGACCACCTCGTCATCGGGACGTCGCTGCCCTGGCTGCTCGCCCCTGCCGTCCACGACATCGAGGCCTGGGACGAGCGGCTCGCCGCCGACCACCGGCCGCGCCGGGCGCGGTTCGGCGAGAAGTTCAGGCGCGCCGCCGACCTCGAGCACTGGGCTGCGTTCGCCGACTCGTTCCGCCGGCTGTCGGAGACGCTGCGGGACATCTCGATGGGCCGCCTCGGCGTCCCGGCCCCCGCGACAGTGAGCGTGCTGTCGGGCGACGTCCACCACTCGTACGTGGCGGCGGCGCACTGGCACGATGACGAGGCCGGGGCTCCCGTCGTCCAGGTGACGTGCTCGCCGCTGCACAACGACGTCCCGCGGCCCATGCGGCTGGCCTTCCGGCTGGCCTGGAGCCGGGCCGCGGAGCGCTCGACGCGCGTGGTCCTTGGCCGGTTCGCCAGCGTGCCGCGGCCGCACGTGCACTGGCACCGGACCGCAGGGCCGTTCTTCGGCAACACGGTCGCGACTTTGCGGTTCGACGGCCGGAAGGCTGCGCTCGTGATGGAGACCAGCGAGGAGGTCGGCGACGAGGGCCCGCTGCGCCGGATCGTCGCGCAGGACCTGGCGACGCGTTAGAGGCGGGCCGCGCGTTAGGAGCTACCGCCGCTACCGGCCCGGCTCGGGGACGGCGTCCGGTGCACACGAAGCGCCCACAGCACCAACGGGAGTTGCACGGGTAGCCGGGCAAGCGTGGCGATCCGGGCGCCACGGGATCCCTCGCGGTAGGCGTCGATTGCCTGCTGGACGTTCGCCGGATAGACCGCCACGAAGAGTGCGGCGCTCGCGAGCGCCGCCGGGCGCCGCGTACGCGCGACCGCCAGGCCCGCTGCGCACGCGATCTCAGCGACGCCGGACCAACGCACCCAGGGCCGAGGGTTCCCGAGCAGGGGCGGCACGATCCGCTCGTAGACCCGAGGAGCGGCGAAGTGCGAGACGCCGGCAGTCGCGAGGAGGGCGGCGAGCGGGCGCCAGCCGGGAGCAGAGACGGGCACGTCCCAGTGTTGCGTGACGGCGCGTCCCTCAGAATCCCGCGTGTACGGCCGCGGCCGGCTCGTGCAAGGCGGGGGCGTAGTGGTCGGCGAACAGCTTCGCCACCAGCTCGCCGCGGCTACCGACGCCCACCTTGGCGAACACGGCCTTCAGGTGGTCCCGCACGGTGTGCGACGACAGGAACAGCTCGGCCGCGATCTCCTGGTTCGACAGGCCCCGCGCCACCGCCTGCGTGATCTCCTGCTCCCTGGGCGTCAGGCAGTACGCCTCGACGATGATCGGTGCGATCTGCGACGACTTCGCCGGCTCGATCGTCACGGCGATCGGGGCGGGCCCGCCCCCGAACGACCTCAACGCGGACCCGTGCACCGACAGCCAGCGGCCCGTCAACGACGCACGCAGCCGCACAGTCGCCGGACCCCGCTCGCGCTTGTCGGCCACCGCCTGAGCACGTGCGGCGACGGCGTACACCCCCGTCATCTCCAGCGGCAGCGCCCACCACGTGGGCCCCGCCAGCTCGGTGAACCACTGCTCCGCCTGGTCGTCCATCGACAGGAGCGCACCGTCGAGGAACAACGCGGTCCCGGGCGCCTCACTGACGGCCGCGGGGGACGTCCTCGACGCGGTCGCCAACGAGCGCAGTGCGGTGGCGACGAGAGGGCCGATGGCGGCCATGAAGGACAGGTCCTGCGCGTTGAACGGCGTCCGGTCCTTCTCCCGGTACAGGTCAAGCGTTCCCCAGGTGCTGCTCCCGGTCCTGCACACCGCCCGCAGCTCGTCTCCGTATCCCTGCGGCGCCAGGAACTCTCGATAGCGAGCGCTGCGCGCCGGTGAGTGGTCCGTCACGTCGTACAGGGACCCGGCGGGCATCGGAGCCCGGGCCAGGTCCCGGTAGAGCAATGCGTCCTCGATGCTGGACTCGCGAATCCAGTACGACTCGCAGTGCCCCTCTTCGATGTTCTCCACGCGCACGGGCGCGGACGGCAGGATCGTCTTCGGGTCCATGCCGAACCACGCGGCGCCGTCGAACGGCACCACTTTGCGCACCCGCTCCGACAGCATCGAGAACAGCTCGTGACCGCTCGTCGCGCGGGCGCACACGTCCTCGACCGCCGCTACGTGTCGCTCCATGGTCCCCAGTGTCAGGAAATTGCCTGAGGAGCGGTACCCCTCTTGTGTAGGGGATCCCCGGTCCTGCGAGGGGGACTGGCCCGGCGGGGGAGGTAGCCCGCTACGCGCGAGGTCTGACTTTCAGCCGTTGCTCGATCTCATCGAGGTCGTCGGCTCCGCTCGCGACATCCACGATGAGGTCGACCGCTTCGTCCTGGGTCAGGGTCAGTTCGACACCGTTCAGGTACAGGAACAAGTCTGTCAGGTGCAGGCCGAGGCGCTTGTTGCCATCGACCAGCGCGTAATTGGAGACGAGCGAATGCAGCAGCGCGGCGGCCTTGTGCATGAGCGTCGGATACGCGTCCTGGCCGAAGGCGGAGGCGGCGGGTCTCGCCAGAGCGGCGTCCAGCAAGCCCTTGTCCCGAACCGGCCCCCAGCCTCGCCGCTCGACGATGCGAAGAGCAGTCTCGAGGTCGAGGTACCTCACACCTTGCCGAGCCGGTCGAGCGCCTCGCCGTAGGCCCGCGCACGCTCGTCGGACAGTTCGTACACGTCGACGTCCGCCTCTCGGATCGCTCGGAGGACCGCCTGCTGCTTACTGACCTTCCAGCGGTCAGCGAGGCGCTGCAGTCGCTGCTCGTCGTCGTCCTGCAGCCGGAGGGTCATCGCCATGAGCAGATGGTATCAACTGTGATACCGACTCGCGGAACTACGAACCCCCGTCCCTCCCGCACGAGGACGGCGTCCCCCGGACGGTCATCCGCTCACCCGGGCGGCTGAAGATGCTGAGGATCTCGGCGGTCTCGCGCCCGGTGCTGCCGAACCAGTGCGGCACCTGGGTGTCGAACTCGACGACATCACCGGCGCCAGCAGCCGGTCCTGGTCACCGAGCACGAGCCGCACATGCCCCGAGAGGACGTAGATCCACTCGTGCCCGTCGTGACCGCGCGGTTCCGGGATGACCTTGCTGGTGGGGATGACGATCTTCCAGGCCTGCATGCCGTCCGGCTGTCGGGTCAGCGGGAGCACGGTCCGGCCCTTGACCTTTTCGGGCTTGAGCCGGATGCGCGGATCGCCCTCCTCCGGCGCCGCCACCAGGTCGTCCAGAGGCACCCGGTAGGCGTGTGAGAGCGCGAGGAGCAGTTCGAGCGTGGGCCGCCGCTGACCGGTCTCCAGCCGGGACAAGGTGCTCTTCGAGATGCCGGTCATGTCAGCGACCGCCGTAAGGGTGAGGCGGCGTCGAGCGCGGATCCGCCTCAGTCGCGGCCCCACGCCCGCCAACGCGGCCGCGATGGCCGGTGCCCATGTGCTGGCGGCGGTGGCTGCGCTGTCCGGTTCCGCCGCGGTCACCCGCCCATACCACCCGGCTTTCCCGGAAACAGCAACGTTGCTAGGTGCTGCGCGCAGGCGCGCCCAACCTATGGATATGAATCAGCCCCAGTACGACGTCGCGGTCATCGGCGGGGGCGCCGCCGGTCTGTCCGCCGCTCTCGTCCTCTCCCGAGCCCGGCGCAAGGTCCTGGTCATCGACGCCGGCGAGCCCCGCAACGCGCCCGCCGCCCACATGCACGGCTACCTCTCTCGTGACGGCTTCCCACCTGGGCAGCTGCTCGCGTGCGGCCGGGAGGAGGTCAGCCGGTACGGCGGAATGATCATGGCGGGCAGTGTCACCGAGCTGGTGCCGGACGGCGGGACCGCGTTCTGGCTGCTTCTTGCCGGAGGCCAACGGATCTCGGCCCGGCGGGTGCTGGTGACCACAGGGCTGCGCGACGAGCTCCCCGACATCCCGGGGCTGCGCGAGCGGTGGGCCCGGGCCGTCCTGCACTGTCCGTACTGCCACGGCCACGAGGTCCAGGACCGCCGGCTGGGCGTTCTCGGCGGCACGCCGGCGGCGGTGCGCTACGCACAGATCGTCCGGCAGTGGACCCACGACCTCGTCTACTTCACTCCGCCCGGCACGCTCACCAACAGCGAACGGTCCCAGCTCGTCGCCCGCGCCGTCGGGGTCGTGGAGGGCGAGGTCAGTGGCGTCGTGGTCGACGACGACCAGCTGAGCGGGGTGCAGATGGCCGACGGGCGCATCGTGCCCCGCGACGCCCTCTTCGTGCCGCCGCGGTTCGTCCCCAACAACGAGCTGCTCCTCGCCCTCGGCTGCGACGTCGACGAGAACGGCTGGGTCAGCGCGGACGCCACCGGCCGCACCAGCGTGCCCGGCGTCTTCGTGGCGGGCAACGTCGTCGATCCCCGCGCGCAGGTCATCACCGCCGCCGGCGCCGGCTCCGCAGCCGCCATCGCGCTGAATGCCGACCTCGTCGAGGACGACGTGAGCATCGCCGTCCAGGCCTTCAACCAGGGCTCTCTGCCGTGAACCACCGACCGCATCAGGACCAGGAGACAACGATGAACACTCCCGCTCCCGGGCCGCCGTCCAAGCACCAGCTTGCGCTGATGATCTGGCTGGCCGTCTTCCCGACGCTGACCGTGCTCAACCTGACCCTCGGTGGCTGGCTGGCCACGCTGACGCCCGTGGTGCGCACCTTCGTGCTCGCCACGATCGCCGTGCCGATCGTCATCTACGGGCTCATGCCACAGCTGCACAAGGCCCGCGTCCGGCTGCTGGCCGGCGCGACCGTCGACTGATTACGAGAGGCAGAGCTCGTTGCCCTCGGGATCCGCGATTGTGACCCACCAGTGCGGGCCCTGCCGGCCACGGTGCAACTCGGTGGCGCCGGCGGCCACGAGCCGGGCGAGCTCCTTCTCGATGTTCTCCGGGCCCATCCGGATGTCGAGGTGCACCCGGTTCTTGACCGTCTTGGCCTCGGGGACCAGCTGGAACAGGATGCGCTTGCCGACGCCGCTGTCGAGACCGTCGGGGTGCCGGATGGCGGCGCCCTCCTTCCACACCAGCTTCCCGCGGTGGGTGGTCGTGTCCTCCTCGCGGGCGTACCCCTCGGCGACCATCTTGCGGATGAAGTCCTCGTCGGTGGGCTCGACCGCCCAGCCGATCGCCTCCGCCCACCACTCGGCGAGCACATGCGGATCGTGGCTGTCGATGACCACCTGGAAGTCGTATGCCATGACAGGACGGTAGTCAGCATTCCGGTCAGGGTGTGTCCTGGTTCCGAGACCGTTCCAACGAACCTCGGAAGAGCGTGGGTGGCACTCAGCCGTGCAGGGTCGGCCGGTAGACGAGTTCCAGGGTGCGACCGTCGAGCGTCCGGCTCTCGATCAGCTCGAGGTCGAAATCGGCAGCGCCCTGGAAGATCGGGTCCACTCCGGTCTGGCCGGTGATGACGGGGAATAGCGTCACCTGCACGTGGTCGACCAGGCCCGCTGCCATCAGCGCGCGGTTCATCTTCAGGCTGCCGTGCGAGCGCAGCGGAACGTCGGACTCCTCCTTGAGCCGGGCGACGACGTCGACGGCGTCGCCGCTCACGATGGTCGTCTCCCCCGGCCATTCGAGTGGTCCGTCCAGCGTCGTCGACACCACTGTTGCAGGCAGGCTCGCCATCCGGGTCACCCACGGGTCACGCACTTCGGAGTCCTCGGTGCTCGAGGCCAGCATCTCCGAGAACAACCGGTGCGTGTTCGCACCGAAGACCATCCGCTGCTCCGGGCCGAACAGGGCGAGGCGGTGCTCCAGCAGTTCAGGGCCCTGCTTTCCCCAGTAGCCGGACCAGTTGGCGCTGGCGGAACCGAAGCCGTCGAGACTGGAGAAGACGTCGAACGTGTAGGTGGCGGTCATGATGCTCCCCTTAAGGCCGGGTGCTGATGTCTGAGGAGGCAGACGCGGGACCAGGCCGGGATTCATCGCCGGCGCCAGAGGACAAGGGGCCGCGTCAGGGGCAGTCGCTGCCGGTGACCGGACAGATTGACGGGTTGAAGTCTCGGCGGGGGTGGCTCTCGAGGTACGCAGCGGTCGCCGGCCATCCCGGGTCCAGCCAGCGCGCAAGCGCGACGATCGTGACGGTACCGGCGCCAACGGCTCGCGCTGTCAGCGCAAGCGATTGCGCATGTCCCCGGGTGGTCCACGTGTCGTCGATGATCAGGACGTGTCGGCCCTCGAGCGGACGATCCCCGAGAGAGAAGCGGTCGGCACTGGTTGTCCGCAGATCGGCCGGCTGACCGGACAAGGGCGTCGAAGGGAGCTCATGAGGGCCCAAACCGGCACGACGGGCGACCTCGAGTAGGGGGTGGGGGAAACGCCCCTTCGTGGACGGCACGGTGGTCCAGATGTCGAAGCGAGCTCCTGCTCGCCGCTCGATGCACGGCCTATGGCGGTGCACTGCGACCCAGAGCAGGAGCAGGATCTTCCGCTGTCGTTCGTCACCCGGGCCGCCGGCGGGCGGCGTCTTGTATTCGTACAGGAGCGTCTTGGACTGATCGTTGTGACCGCCGTAGACCACGGGAACGACCAGATCCGCGAGGTCGGGACCGAATCGCTCGCGATCCTCCCCGCAACGGCGGCACCACCTCCCGTCGTCAATGGGGGTAGTGCAGACCTCGCACGTCACCCCCGGCGTGCGTTCCGGGTTCCGCAAGTAGCTGCCGACCTGATCGACGATGCGGCGCTCGATGCCTGACACCATTCCCCCTGATGTCATCGAGCTAGCCGAAAGCCGCCACGAGATCGTCGATCGTTTCGGGGAGTGGGCGCGTCACGTCGTCTACGATGGCTAGGACCTCGTCGGGGTCTGCGGCGACATAAACCCCAGCTCGCGTCGTCAGGCTCCGCCCCCAAGACGTCTCGTGTGCCACCGTTGTATGCAGAATGACGGGTCGCCCGTGCTCGACGGCGAAACGAGCCTGAGTACGAGTGCCGCTCGTTTCCCCGGCGGCGACCACGACGGTCGCCCGGCCATAACCCGACATCACCGCGTTCCTCATTGGGAACGTGTGCTTCTGGGGGGGCGCTTCCGGCCAGAACTGCGAGACGAGCAGGCCCTCGCGGCCGATCCGTTTCTGCAGTTCGGCGTTCTCAGCCGGGTACGAGCGGTGGATACCCGTGCCGAGGAATGCGACGGTGCGGCCACCTCCCGCGAAGGCCGCCAGGTGCGCAGCTGTGTCGATCCCACGCGCCAGGCCGGACAGGACGGACAGGCCGCGGGCCACGAGGCCCTGCGCCACCTGCTCCGCGAATGCCAGCGCGGCGGCGTCCGCCGACCGCGACCCGACGATGGAGACGCCCCGGTCGTTCGGCACGAGAGTGCCCCGATAGAAGAGGATCGGCGGCATCTCGTGGATCTCACGGAGCTGGGCGGGGTAGTCGGCGTCGAGCACCGTCACCACCCGCACGTTCTGGCTCCGCCAGCGCTCGAGATCGGCCCGGGCCCGCTCCAAGGGCTCCTCACGGACCTCGAAGAGAGCCGGCTGCGCAGGGGCCATCCGCTCCCAGACCTCGAGCGCGCTGCCGGCCTCGACGACCTCGGTGGAGATCTGAGGCCAGCTCAAGCCCTTCGGCTGCAAACGGAGCAGGGCGACGAGCGGTGCGGCGTCAGGATCGGGGTGCGACACGGATCCCTCCTTCTGCGCGGCCGTGGTCTCGACCTGCAGCGCTAACTCTCGTCGAAGATCGAACATACGTTCTATTCTAGCCCGTCGCCGGGTCCCCAGCGTCCCTCGTGCAGGCTAGCGGGATGGCGTGTCGCGGATGCTGAGGCGGTCCGGGAGGGACGGCCTGAGTAGCCCTACCCCTCTTCTGTAGGGGGGACGCCGAGCAGGACCAGCACTTCGCGGGATGGGTTCCCGGTCCCCCGGAATCCAGGCTTCTTCCCATGCGAACCGGACTCTTCCTCCCGAACACCGTCCCCGGCACCAGCGGCCGCCAGCTGATGGACTGGGCGACCACGGCCGAGCAGCGGGGCTTCGACAGCCTCGGTGTCATCGACCGCGTCGTCTACGACAGCTACGAGCCGCTGGTGGCCCTCTCCCTCGCCGCCGCCGTCACCGAGCGCGTCGAGCTCGTCACCAACCTCCTGGTCAGCCCGCTGCGCAACGCCGGGATCCTCGCCAAGCAGGCCGACAGCCTCGACCGCGCCAGCGGCGGCCGGTTCACCCTCGGCCTCGGTGTCGGCCTCCGCGAGGACGACTTCGCCGCGTGCGGCATCGACTTCCACGTCCGCGGCGCGAAGCTCGACCAGCACATGCGCGAGCTCGCCGGTCAGCGCGTGCTCGTCGGCGGCGAAGCCAAGCACGCCGCCCGCCGCCTGGCGATGGGCGGTGAGGGCTGGACGATGATGATCGGCGGCCCCGCCGACTTCGCCGCCGGCGTCGCGACGGTCGAGAACGCGTGGGACGACGCCGGCCGCGCCGGCCACCCGCGCCTCATGGCCCTCTTCTACGCAGCCCTCGGCGACGACGCCGAGGTCCTCGCCCGCAAGGCCGCCACCAGCTACTACTCCTGGCTCGGCCCGCGGATCACCGAGGCGATCGTCGCGAGCGTCGCCACCACCCCGGACGCCGTCCGCGCCTACCTCGCCGCGTTCGAAGGGGCCGGCGCCACCGACGTGATGATCGCCCCCTGCTCGAACGACATCACCCAGCTCGAGCTCCTCGCGGACGCCGCGCTCTGCACCCCCGCCCTCGTCTGAGCACCGCGAACACGAAGGAGAACGGCCATGTCAACGTTCCTCGAGACCGACCTCGACACGATCGCCGGCCTCGACGCGCTCGGCGTCCGGCTGGACGGCGACCTCGTCCGCCCCGGCGACCCCGAGTGGGACTTCGCCCGCCAGGCATGGCACCTCGCGGTCGACCAACGACCCGCCGCGGTCGTCCGCACCGCGTCCGTCCAGGACGTGATCGAGACCGTCGACGCCGCCCGTCACCTCGGGCTGCGCGTCGCCCCGCAGGGCACCGGCCACAACGCCGCGCCCCTCGGCCCGCTGGACGAGACGATCCTGCTCAAGACGTCCGCGATGCGCGGCGTTTCGATCAACCCTGCTACGAGGACTGCGAGGGTCGGGGCCGGCGCGCTCTGGATGGACGTCGTCCCCGTCGCCTACGAGCACGGCCTCACCGCGCTCTCCGGGTCCGCCCCGGACGTCGGCGTCGTCGGCTACACCCTCGGCGGCGGCCTCAGCTGGCACGGGCGCTCGCTCGGCCTCGCCGCCAACCACGTCACCGCGATCGAGGTCGTCACCGCAGACGGCCTGCACCGCCGCGTGGACGCCGACCACGACCCCGAGCTCTTCTGGGCCCTGCGCGGCGGCGGCGGGAGCTTCGCGATCGTCACGGCGCTGGAGTTCCGGCTGTTCGAGTTCACGTCCGTGCAGGCCGGCGTCCTGTTCTTCCCGATCGAGCGCGCAGGTGAGGTGCTGCACGCGTGGCGTGAGTGGGTGCAGACGGTGCCGGACGAGGTGACGTCGGTCGGCCGGATGCTGCGCTTCCCGCCGCTGCCCGACCTGCCGCCGTTCCTCAGCGGGCAGTCCTTCGTCGTCGTCGAGGCGACGATGCGGGTGTCCCAGGCGGACGCCGACGAGCTCCTCGCTCCCCTGCGCGCGATGGGCCCGGCGATCGACACGTTCCGGGAGACGCCGACCAGCGAGCTCGGTCAGCTGCACATGGACCCGCCCGGTCCCGTGCCGGCCGCCGGTGACGGCATGCTCCTCACCGGCCTGCCCTACGAGGCGGTGGAGGCGACGCTGGCAGCGTGTGGGCCGGCCGTGGACTCGCCCCTGCTCTCGATGGAGTTCCGCCACCTCGGCGGGGCCCTCACACCGGGCGCGCCGGACGGCGGCGCCGTCAGCGGGATCGACGGAGCGTTCGCGGTGTTCGCCGTCGGGATCACCCCGACGCCGGAGGCGGGCGTGGCGGTGCGGGCGGCCGTGGACGCCGTCCAGACCCGGCTTGCTCCGTGGAGCACCGGGCACGTCTACCTGAACTTCGCGGAGCGGCACAAGGCCGGGACGGCACTGTTCGGGGCGGACACCTACCACCGTCTGCAGCAGGTGAAGTCGACCTACGACCCGGCGGACCTGATCCGCTCCAACCACCCGGTCACCCCCGTCTGACCCGCCCAGCCCACCCCTCCCCGGACGATCAAGGAATTCCTGGGGATCAAGGACAGCCACCGAACGCCGCCACGTCGCCCTCACGGGGGCGGCGAGACGGCGCCCTCGTGCGACCACCCGGTCGGCGGCTGACGGCTCCGCGCCCGATACGTACCGTGCCTCTGTGGTCACTACTCGCGTTCATCGGGTAGCGGGCGGGGCGTGGGGGCTGGAAGGACTACGAGAGGCCCACGGCTGAGGTCCTCGAGGAGTACGTCGCCTACGACAACCTGCACGCCGACATCATGATCGAGAACGTCCGCACGGGTGCGACCGTGTGGACCAATCAGGACGCCTACGTCGCCAGGCCCCCGGCCGCCCCCGTCGAGCCGTCGCCCCCGGTGGTCGACGTCGGCGGCCCGGGAACCACCGGGCTGGCGCGGCGGAGGCGTCCTGGCGTCACGACCTGGCTGCGACTCGCCATCGGGCTGATCTGGCTGATCGGACTCGTGTCTCATCTGCGGGGCGCGGGCGCCCATCCCTGCACATGCCCACACGCCTGAACCAGGCGCCACCCGGCCGGGGCTTCTCGGCGTCCCTGGTCTCAGTGCCAGGGCGGCCGTCGCCGGCGGATGTCGGCCTGCAGCCGGAGTTGGGCGCGCCTCCAGGCGACGAACGCGAGGGCGGCCCGCAGGCCATGCTCAGAACCCACAACAGCAGGAGACGAGCGAGCCCGGAGCCGGCGTGCGTCAGGCCGAAGACCATCACGGTGCTGGGCAGGGCGGCTAGGACCCATGGCTGGGCGACGAGGGACCACGCTCGGGTCAGCGCCGGCTGGTGGTGGACCGTCCCGGATTGCTCCGTCGTGCGGGGTACGGCCGTCGTGCGGGGCACGGCCCGCGGCTCGTCGCGTGGTGCCGAAAGGATCTCGGCGACCGTGAGGGAGTTCACCTCGTCGACCACGTGATCGAGACGGAGGTGCGAGTCCAGCGAGTCCCGGCTGGCGAGCCGGAGGGCACACTGCGGGCACTCGTCGGGCGCGATCGGCGATGGAAGCACCTCGCACACCTCCATGAGTCGGCGTTCGTTCGGCGACCAGTGCCCTCGGTGCTCGGGGGCTCATGCATCCGACAGCCGTGACCCTCACCCAAAATGGTCGAAACTGGTAACAACCGCAGACGTTTAGACAGGCCACCTGGGGGCAACTCGGCAGACACGCGACCGCGGGGGCGCGGGTTCCGCCGGGGGGTGAGCCGCCATGGATGTCGCCGGACTGCAGAAGTCGGCCGCGGCCCAGGAGAAGGCGCTGGTGGCCTTCGCCCAGCGCCTGATCCAGACCCCGAGCCTGCCCGGCCAGGAGGGCGACGCAGCCCGGCTGGTGCGCAGTGAGATGCAGTCTCTGGGGTACGACGACACCTGGATCGACGAGGTCGGCAACGTCGTCGGGGTGATCCGGGGTACCGGCGGGGGCAGCTCGCTGATGTTCAACACCCACCTCGATCACGTCGACATTGGGGACGAGAGCGGCTGGCGGTTTCCCCCGTACGCGGGCCAGATCTCGGACGGCGTGCTGTGGGGTCGGGGGGCTGTCGACATCAAGGGCCCGACGGCGGCTCAGGTGTACGGCGTGGCGCTGTTGAAGCAGGCCGGCGTTGCACTGCCGGGAGACGTCTACGTCGCCGGAGCGGTGCAAGAGGAGATCGGCGGCCTCGGTTCGCTCGAGCTGGCCCGCACCACTCGCACCGATCGGGCCGTGATCGGCGAAGCCAGCAGCAACGAACTTCGGCGGGGTCACCGTGGGCGCATCGAGCTGATCGTGCGCATCACCGGCGAGGCCTGTCACGCGAGCGCACCGGAGCGCGGCATCAATCCGCACTACTCCCTCGGGAGCTTCCTCACCGCACTGCGGGAGGAGGAGACCCTGGAGGACGCCTTCCTCGGTCCGGAGACCTTCGCCCCCACACTGCTGTTCACCGACCAGACCTCGTCGAACGTCATACCCGGAGAGGTCCGCCTCCACATCGACTGGCGCACCGTCCCTCAGCGCGGCCCCGAGGACATCCGCGCGGAGGTGGCGCGCCGGCTCGACGCGTCGCTGCTGGACGGAGCCAGCGGGGAAGTCACCGTCAAGGAGCTGCGGCTGCGGGCCTGGACCGGGGTCGAAAGGGAGTTGCCGGCTGCGTTTCCCTCGCTCGCGATCGAGGATTCGGACCCGATGTTGGGCCGCGCTCGCGCCGCGCTCGAGGAAGCTTTCGGCCACCCGGTGCCGGTCGGCCGGTGGACCTTCGCGACCGACGGCGGGCACCTGTTCGCCGCCGGCATTCCCTGCATCGGATTCGGGCCGGGCGACGAGCGCCTCGCCCACACCAACCGCGAGCACGTCGCGATCGCCGACCTGTCCACGGCTGCCATCGGGAACGCCGTACTGGCCGCCGCGCTCACCGCTGTGCCCTGAAACCCGTGTGTGGTGGAGGACGATCATGACCATCCCCGAGGACCTCATCGGCCCCGTCCGCGAAGATGTCATCACCTGGCGGCGCCATTTCCATCAGAACCCGGAACCGTCGTTCCAGGAGGAACAGACGGCCCAGTTCGTCGCCGACACGCTCGGGTCCTTTCCGGGCGTCGAGGTGTCCCGCCCTACTCGCACCAGCGTCCTCGGACGGCTGCGCGGCGCGCAGCCCGGCCGGGTTCTCGCCATCCGGGCAGACATGGACGGGTTGCCGATCCAGGAGGAGAACGACCTCGAGTTCGCGTCCCGCCGTGCGGGGGTGATGCACGCCTGCGGGCACGACGCCCACACCGCGATGCTGCTGGGGACCGCGAAGGTGCTCTCCGGGCTCCGCCAGGACCTGCCCGGGGAGGTGCGCTTCCTGTTCCAGCATGCGGAGGAACTGTTCCCCGGCGGCGCCGACGAGATGATCGGAGCCGGGGTGATGGACGGGGTCGACGCCGTGATCGGCGCACACGTCTGGTCACCGCTGGAGGCGGGAAAGATCGGCATCGTGTACGGCCCTGCGATGGCAGGGCCGGACACCTTCTGGATCAGCGTGCACGGTCGGGGTGGGCACGCGGCGATGCCGCATCAGACCGTCGATCCGATCGTGGTCGGCGCCGAGCTCGTCCTGAGCCTGCAGACGCTCGTGTCGCGTAGCACTGACCCGCTGGCCACCGCCGTGGTCTCGGTGACCCAGTTCGTCGCCGGCACCACGCACAACGTGATCCCGGGCTCCGTGCAGATGCAAGGCACCGTGCGCACGTTCGATCCGGCGCTGCGCAGCAGGATCCCGGAGCTGATGGAACGTCACGTCAAGGGGGTCACCGAGGCCTACGGCGCGACGTACGACTTCAAGTACGAGCACGGGTACCGGGTCGTCGTGAACGAACCGGGCATCACCGGCGTGGTCGAGGCCGCCGTCCGGGACGTCCTGGGCCCCGCGGCCGTGGACAAGATGAAGCCCAACATGGGGGGCGAGGACTTCTCGGCCTTCGCCGAACGTGCCCCCGGCTGCTTCTTCTTCATCGGTGTCGGCAATGCGGACAAGGGCATCGTCCACCCGCACCACCATCCGCGCTTCACCGTCGACGAGGACGCACTGGCGCCCGGGGTGGCGGTCTTCGTCGACGCGGCTCGCCGGTTGATCGCCCGCCCGGACGAGGAGGCACAGCGATGAGGCCGCTGTACTTGCTCGCCGTACTGCCGTTCCTCGGCCTGCTCGGCGGGATTCCGTTCGTGAACCGAGTGACGCCGTTCGTGCTGGGACTGCCGTTCATCCTGTTCTGGATCGTCGTCTGGGTGGTCCTCACGTCGGTGATCATGTGGATCATCTACTCGCTGGACCCGGTGAACCGAGAGGGTGAGCCGCGATGAACGCAGCGCTGGCGATCATCTTCGCCGTCATGCTCCTTGCGCTGCTGCTCGGGCTCCGCGCGAGCCGGGGCCGGGACATGGACCTCGAACAGTGGTCGGTGGGCGGTCGCGGATTCGGCACGATCTTCGTCTTCCTGCTGCTGGCCGGCGAGATCTACACGACCTTCACCTTCCTCGGTGGAAGCGGCTGGGCCTACAGCAAGGGCGGCCCGGCGTTCTACATCCTCTGCTACGGGGCCCTCGCGTACGTCATGTCCTACTGGCTGCTGCCGGTGATCTGGCGGTACGGCACCGAGCACAGGCTCGTGTCGCAATCGGACTTCTTCAGCTCCAAGTACCGCAGCCCCTACCTGGGAGTGCTCGTCTCCCTCGTCGGCGTGATCGCGATGGTGCCCTACCTGGTGCTCCAGCTGACCGGTCTCGGGATCATCGTCTCGGAGGCCTCGTACGGCTCCATCTCCTCGAACGTCGCGATCGTGATCGGCACGATCGTCCTCACCGCTTACGTGATGGTCTCGGGTATCCGCGGATCCGCCTGGACGGCGGTACTGAAGGACATCACGATCCTCGTAGTGGCGCTCTTCCTCGGCATCTACCTGCCGCTGCACTACTACGGCGGGATCGGCAACATGTTCTCCAGCATCCAGGCCGCCAAGCCCGGAGTTCCTGGCGCTGCCCGGCACGGGCCTGAGCGCGTCGTGGTTCATCTCCACGGTGCTGCTCACGTCGTTCGGCTTCTACATGTGGCCGCAGTTCTTCGGCGCGACCTTCTCCGCGCACAACGAGCGGGTGTTCCGGCGCAACGCGATCGCGCTGCCTCTGTATCAGCTCATCCTGCTGTTCATCTTCTTCGTCGGGTTCGCCGCAATCCTCCAGGTGCCCGGGCTCAAGGGCGCGGCCGGCGACCTGTCCCTGCTGCGGCTCGTCAAGGAGGCGTTCCCTTCCTGGCTGGTGGGGGTGGTGGGCGCGGCCGGAGTGCTGACGGCAATGGTGCCTGGCTCCATGCTCCTGATGACCTCGGCCACCGTGCTCGCCAACAACGTGTTCCTGGTGTTCAAACCCGCCACGAACCAGCGACAGGTCGGCAGGCTCGCTCGCGCGCTGGTTCCCGTGCTGGCTGTGATCGCTCTGCTGTTCACCTTCCGAGGCGGGAGCGCGATCGTGAACCTGCTGCTCGCCGGCTACTCCCTGGTGACGCAGCTGTTCCCGGCGCTCATGGCCAGCCTGCCCCGGCGCCCCGTCGTGACAAAGGAGGCAGCAGCGACCGGGATCATCGTCGGAGTCCTGACGGTCGCCTATCTCACGATCTCCGGTTCGACGGTCGCCACCCTGTTCCCCGGACTGCCCCAATGGATCAAAGACCTCAACGTCGGCATCGTGGCGCTTCTGGTCAACATCGCGGCCATGGCGGTGGTGACCCTCGCGATGCGGGCGCTCTCCCCGGCTCGTGCCGACACACCACCGGCGCCCGTCCGTACCCGGCAGCCTGCCGGAGCCGGCGAAAGAGAGAGGAGTTGAAGGACCACTCACGGCTGGGCGTTCTCGAACTGGAACTGCAGCCGCACCGACCCGTCCATCGGCAGCATCAGCGTGAAGTCGCTCGGCGACCACTGGCCGGGGACGAGGAACAGCCGGTCCTTGCCCTGGATCAGGAGGTGCAGGCCTCGGTAGCGGTAGTGGAAGGTCTGGGCCTCGGACGCCGGGAGCGCGGTCTCCTTGATGTCGGGCGAGACGCTGTTCAACCGCTCGCGGGTGTCCACGATGACCGTCGGCAGTTCGTCCAGGCGCCGCGCCAATTGCTGAGCCGAGCCCCGGCCCGACCACTGCGCGACGGTCGCCGTCGCCCAGAAGACGTCGGTGACGAGAACCAAGGACAGGGCCAGCACAACGGTTATGCGTGGCGCCGCCTCCGGACGGATCAGCCCGCGGAGCCTGCCGCTCCACAGCGCCAGACCCGCGCCGATACCCATCACGAGCGGCGTCACCAGCGGATACGGCGTCCAGTCCTGCAGGAGCGCGTACCCGAAGAGGAGCAGCGCCCCGACGGCGAGCAGGCACCACCCCGCCAGCTCGACGAGCCGAAAGGAGCGGTCGAGTTGCGCCAACCGTTCGCGCCCCTGGCCGGCCACGGACTCGTCGGCGTCCGTGCTCGCCACCGTGGCCGCGCGCACCCGCCTGCGGAACACGTCCGTTCCGATCGCGACCACGACGCCTACCAGGACCAGCACGAGCAGCGGGGTGAGCAGGGCCTGTGGGCTGCGTATGACGTAGTCCTGCGTGCTCAGGCCGATCGTGTCGACGTCGACGCCGAAGTACTCGAACTGCGCACGAGAGGAGACGTTCCCGAAGTAGAACAGGACGGCGGTCAACACCGACAACGGTGCGACGACGGACGCCGCCCAGCTGATCAGCCGCTCGACGCGACCGCTATCGGTCGAGCCCTCCTCGTCGGCCATCCCTCCCCGCCCCTAGGACGACGACGACGTCGTGCCGGAGTCGGACGGCCCGGCCGACTCCGACGGTGACGGAGGCTCGCTCGTCGGGGTCACGTCCGGTTGGATCGGCTGCGGCACCTCGACGGAACCGAGCTGCTCGGTGTTCGCATCGCTCTGGAGCTTCTCCTGATAACTACGGCAGGCCGCCACCTGCCCTCCGGTGCAGTCCAACGTGGCCGCGACTTTCACTCTGACGCTGGTGCCCGCAGCCCCCGCGGCAGCCTGGACCAAGGCCAAGCAGGAGTCGGTGCTGCTCTCCGTCAGGACCAGACCGACGCGGCAAACCGGATGGTTCCCCGGGCAGCCCGACCCGGTCAGGGCGAGGACCTCGGGGTCGAACTCGATGCGGTTGACCACGAGCTTCATGTCCGGAGGGACCGTCGAGGCAGCGTCCAAGAAGTTGATCGTCAAGCACCCGGCATCGTCGAGGTTGGTGCCGATCGGCAGGCTCGCCGTTATCAGCGACCCCTGCCCGCCCTGCGTGGGTCTGGCCGACTCGGTACCGCCCGTCTCGGCGGGAGGGGATGTGTCCGACCCGGATGACGACTCACTGGTCGCCGAGTCCGTGGACGAGTTCGCCGCCGCCGACGCGCCCGCCAGCTCCTGACCGGACGACCCGCAGGCGGCCAGCACGGCGAGCACGGCCGCGCAGACGAACGCGAACGTGATCCTCGGCATCTCGTCACCCCGGATCTAGGAGGGGGCAGAGCCCTCGCCGTCGGAGGGCGTGGACCACTCGCTGATGGACTGGTAGTCGCCCCCGACGACGCTGACCTCCGACCCCGGCGGCAGGTGGGTGGAGAGCTCGGAGAGGTCCACGTTCCCGATGTCGACCTGGAGCGTCAGGAGGTAGTGGTTCATCTCCGACCACACATCACGGCCGAGCAGCTCGACGTGCGACACGTTGCCGGCGCGATGCGGCGGCCGCTTCGGGAGCGATTCGAGGTAGGGCGAGACGGCGTCCAGGAAGCCCTGCCGGATCCGCTGCTCTTCCGCCATCTGGTCGTCGGTGGGGTTCGTGCCGTTCCCGCTGATCTCCAGCTCACCCTGGGGCGGGGCGTCGATCTTCACGAGAAGCCTGGCCATGTGCCCTCCATGTCGGCTCTTCCCCCGAGCGCTGCGTCGAAGGACCTCCTTCGCCCGAGGACGCTCCGTCGCCGAGCTGGGCCGAACGTGCGCCGGCCGCTGCTTGCGAGGCTACCGGGGCACCTCCCGGCCGGGAAGGGGGAGCGATCATGCTCGGCCCTTCCGTGCAATTGGCCCGAGATCCCCCTGCTGCGTGCCTCCCCATCAGTTCACGAGTGGAGCATGCTGGTGACGTCCACCCCGGAGGTGAGGGTCGTGGGCATACGGGTTGGCGCGGCTCGGCCGGCAGTTCTCTGCCTGGCATTGCTCCTGTCTGGATGCAGCGGCGCGAATGCAGGTGGGGGGCAACGGCCGTCGTCCTCGGCGCCGCCGACAAGTGCGCCCACAGCGTCTCCTGGGGTGCGTGTCGATGCCGGCCTCGACGAGGCGGTTGAACAGTATTTCGCGAGAAGCTACACACGCGGCCTGCGCGACGTCCGTGCCGTGCTGGTCCTCGTGGACGGGCGGCCGGTGCTGGAGCGCTACCGGGGCGGCCCTCCCGAGGACAGCCACGACGCGTTCTCGGTCGCCAAGAGCATCATCTCGACCCTGGTCGGCATAGCGATCGCCGAGGGCAAGCTCCGAGGGGTTGACGTCAACCTCGGCGAGGCGTTACCGCAATACAGGTCCGTGATGCGTCCGGAGGTCGCCCGAACGACGCTGCGCCAGTTGCTCACGATGACCGCAGGACTGCGCGCAGACCCGCTGTCCGGGGAACCGCTGGCGTCGACCCTGCACGGGAACTGGGTCAGCGACATCCTGCAGCACGGATTCGACCATCAGCCGGGCACGTGGGCCTACTCGAGCATCACGTCGCACCTCCTGGCTGCCGTTCTGGTGCGCGTGACGGGCATGCGGCTCATCGATTACGCCCGCGCTCGATTGTTCGATCCTCTCGGGATCACGACGCGGCCGGCGGCTCAACCGCGTCTGGACAGCCCCGCGGGGGCTCGCGCGTTCGACGCCGCCAGGTTCGCCTGGACCGTCGATCCTCAGGGCATCAACACCGGCCACGCTCACATCAAGCTCACGGCCCGCGACCTCGCCGCGTTCGGGCTGCTCATGCTCGACAAGGGCGTCTGGAAAGGCCGACAGCTGGTGCCCCAGGACTGGGTCACCGAGGCGACCCGCGGACAGGTCGACGTCGCCGCCCCCTTCGGAGACCACTACGGCTACCAATGGTGGATCCCCAACGTCGAGGGCCATTCAGCCTTCGCCGCGGTCGGCTTCGGCGGGCAGCTCGTCGAGGTGGTGCCGGACCTGCGCCTGGTGGTCGTCGCCGTCACCGAACCCCGCGCACTCGAAGAAATCGACGCGTCCGCCCTGGAATTCCTCGTCCAGCTCGCGGTGATCCCGCACATCCGCCCGACCGGCGCCTGAGGCTTCACCGGGATCAGGTCCTGACGGAACCATTCCGTGACCTGGCGCCTAGCAGGTGCAGAGTGAGGTCTGCCGACTGGAGGAGCTCGATGAACGCCCCATCCTCGCCCACCCGTCGAGCCGTGCTCTGTGGGGCTGCCGGGTGCCTGGCGACGGCTGCCTGCGGCGGCCGAGCGGGCGCGACCGCGGCGACCTCGTCTCCGTCGTCGCCGGCGCAGTCGGCGTCCGGGACGGCGTCCCCCTTCCGGTCACGCTGCCGGACGGCCGGCCGGCGTTCCTCGTCCGCGGCGCGCGAACGGCGTCTGTTGCTGGACGGCACCTGCACCCACGCGGCCTGTGCCGTCGGCGGAGGCGTACTCCTCCGGTCGGCTGCTGCGCCCGGCCGCTCTCGGGATCCCGGACCGGGTCTTCCGCCGCGAAGCCCTCGTCACCCTCGCCTACGGCAAGCGGGGGCCGGCTTGGCTGGTGATGGAGGTCGTCCTCCCGAGCCGGCTGCTCCTGGAGAAGATCGTGCTGACCGGCGCACACGTGCGCCGGCTCACCGTCAACGGCCGGCCCGGTGGGTGGAAGGCCCACAGGAGCTGGTCTACGTGCCCGGCGGCGGCGAGCCGCGGGTGGAAGAGCCGCGCCTGAGCGCCAACTCCTTGATCTGGGAGCAGGACGGTGTCACTGTCCGGATCGAGACCACCCACTCCCTGACGGACGCGCTCAAGGTCGCGGCGAGCATGTGACCAGCGTCTGGAACCGAACCGACGGGTCGGGAGTATGAGGGACATGCAGACAATCGCTGACGACCTGCTGCTCCTCCTGCTCGACGAGACAGGTAAGCCGCGGGTGGATGGAACCAAGATGGACTACGCCCTCGCAGGCGGGGTCCTGATAGAGCTGGCCCTGGACCACCGGATCGACGTCGTCGCGGGGTCGTTTCGCAGGTCCACCGTCGTGATCACCGACGCGCGCCTGGTCGAGGACGAGATCCTCGACGGCGCCCTGCGCGAGGTCGACGCGCGACAGAGGCGTGCCGAGAGGCTGGTGCCCGTCGTGAGCAAGGGGCTGCGGCGACGCCTGCTCGACCGTGCGGAACGCAACGGGACGCTCCTCGCCGGGCACAAGCGGATCCTCGGCCTGATCAAGGTGGAACGGTGGCCGGCTGCGAACCCGGAACAGCGCGATCAGCTGCTCCGCCGCTTGCGCGAGGTCCTCGTCGACGGCACGCCGCCGGACCCCCGCACCTCGGCGCTGGTCGCACTTCTCTCGTCGGTCCAGGCGGCCCACCTGCTCTTCGGTCCCCTGCCGCGGTCCGAGCGCAAGAGGGTGCAACGCCGCGTGAAGGAGATCGGGCAGGGAGCGTGGGCCGCGGATGCCGTGCGTAGGGCGGTCCAGGCGGTTCAGACGGCGGTCGCGGCTGGCGCGGCGGCAGCTTCCGTGGCCGCGACCACCGCCTCGACCTGATTTCGCACCCCACTGCCACGATCAAGGAAACCGTGGGGATCATGGACGACCGGCATGGGGTGCGGGCTGCCCGGGCGCTGCCAGTAGCTGCCCCGTCGAGCCCGGGCCGTCCGTCATCGCGGCTTCCATGCCGCGCCATTCGGCGGCGGCAATGAAGAGGGTCCGGCCGTCCTCGCCGCCGAGCATGCATGCGAAGCAGCCGCGGTCGACCGTGACGGCGTCCAGAACCTCACCGCCCTCGGCGACGCGCACGCACCCGCGACCTGGGACGCTGGCGACCCAGATCGCTCCGTCGGCGTCGGCGCAAATGCCGTCGGGCGCGTGCTCGAGGCCGGCCCAGGTGCGACGACCTGACAGCATGCCGTCCGTGCTGACGTGGTACCCGACGAGCTCCTGCGCGTGGGAGTCGGCGACCACCAGGGTCGACCTCGTCGT
Source organism: uncultured Actinomycetota bacterium (assembly GCA_963786765.1). Classification (GTDB taxonomy): domain Bacteria; phylum Actinomycetota; class Actinomycetes; order Actinomycetales; family Kineosporiaceae; genus DATKNA01. Next base: position 409,777 of record CAWBAJ010000008.1, read on the forward strand.
CGATCAGGGCCATGCCGTTCGGGAACCGCAAGCCGTCGGCGACCTGCTCGAAGCTCCCGTCCGGCCGGACGACGAGCACTGCTCCACCGCCCCCGTTGACGTAGGCGTTGCCGCGACCGTCGACCACCAGCTCGTTGAGCGGCGCCGGCCCGAGACCACTCAGATCGGCGGCGACCTCGAGCTCGTCGCCGGCTGCTGGTTGCCGCAGCAGCAGCCGCCGCGGGCCGTCGACGACGAGCAGGCGTCCGTCCGGGAGCCAGTCGATGCTGAAGGGCAAGGTGCGCGGCGCCAGGCGAGCAGCCACCTCAGGCCTCCCGTCCGGCGTCACGGCGAGGACCTCGCCGCTGCCCCAGTTGCACAGCCAGATCCGCCCGTCGCGCCACCTCGTCGACTCAGGAAAGCCGAGTCCGTCCAGCAGCACTCGCGGTCCGTTCATCTCGTGCCTCTCCAATTGGCCCCGATCGGGCGGGTCACTGAGGTGACGATCCTGGAGCGCCGCAGTCGACACGAGCGGCGGGTCAACGCCGGGTGACGAGGACCGCGCGGGCGAAGAGCACCGCGTGCGGCGCCGCCTCCCCCGCCTTGCGACGACCGCGGAACGCTGCCGCGCACCCGGCCGCGTCCAGCACGCCGAGCAGCGGTCGCGCCAAGACCCACGCATCATCGCGGTCGAGCGGCTGCCCGCTGTGTCGGCGCCACCCGGCCGCCATCAGGGCGTCCTTCGCGAACCCGTAGAAGGCCTCGGTGCCGGGCTCCCGGCCGCCCGCTAGCCACACCAGGGTCAACACCGCGACGAAGCGGTCCGCGGAGGCGTACCGGCCCAGCGGCAGACGCTCGACGAGGTGCTCCCACAGCTTGACGGCGTCCGGCGCGGCCGCGTGAACCCTCGCCGGGACCACCAATCGCCCCTTGACCTTCCGGACGACCCCCAGCTCCTGGGCCGCATGCCGGAAGACCGCGACGGGAGGGGTCCGGTCCTCGCGGTTGCCCTTGCCCGCCCAGAGTTCGAGCCGCAGCTCCTGGATCGTCGCCTGGACGAGCGCCGGCGGCAGGTACCCGGCGGCTGTCAGCTGCACGCCCTCGCGGCCCACCCGCTCGATCAGCCAGCGGAACCGGGCAACCACGCGCTCGGCGGCGTCCGGATCAACCGGGGGCGCCTCGAACAGCTCCGCCCCTAGCGCGAGGGCGTAGATCTGGTCGCCGATGTCGCTCGGCTCGATCGAGCCCAGCAGCTGCCGAACGAGCGGGGGCAACACGGGGACGGGATCGAGCGCGTGACGGACGGCGTCGTCGGTCGCCTCCCGGTCGAAGTCCGCATCGATAACGCCCGACTCCACGAGCTCCTCGTATTGTCCCGAGCCACCCGAGTCCTCCGGAGGCCCGGCTCGGCGTCCGTCGACACACGCTGCAGCCGGTGCGTCGGGTGCCGGCTCCAGAACCTCCGAAAGCGTGACGGCGAACAGCCACGAATCGCCGAAGTCGTACTCGTAGAGGAGCTCGTCGCCGGGTTCCACGAGGAGCTCGTCGAGCCGCACCTCGCGCTCGTCGACACCGCCGTCATCGTCGCCGTCCTCGACATCGAACGGGCAGAGGTAGAGCGCCGAGGTGTCGTCGTACATGGACGGACCGACCGCGAAGCGGTGCAGGTGGCTGTTCGTGAAGCCGAAGGCTGCCTGCAGCACGAGGTGGACGTCGTTCAGCATCAGCGCGGAGCTCAGGTCGAGGCGACGCCAGACGGGCGGAGTGGTGTCGCTCAGGCTGACGCCGACGCGGTACGTGACGTCCCGCTGTCGACGGGGGCGGCGTGGATCGGGTCGGCCCGCGCGGAGGAGGTGCCGCTGGAGGATGTGGGCGCGGGCCTCGTCCTTGCTGAAGAGCTGCAGTGACCGTGCGAGCTGCTGCAGCTCAGCGAGGTCGAGCTTGCTCAGTTGCTCGTCGAAGTGCTGCAAGGCCGCGATGCGGTTGGCGTCGGGGAACTCGGCCATCGCGCAACCCTAGGCCGTCAGGGGACGGGTGGATCAGGGTGTTCGTCGGCGATCCGGGTGACGCCGTTCCACTAGCTCATGAGGGTCTGGCCGCCTCGGCCACCCTCTTCAGCCGCGCCAGCGCGTCGGCCGGGTCCTTGACGATCTCGCGCCGCACCAGCCGCCGGACGATCCGACCCCTCCAACCTGGAGGGAAGCTGAAGTCTCAATTGAAGGTGACACGACAACTGCTGCCGCTGATGCGCGACACGACGATGACTTCGTGGTTGCGCATGCCGAGCGGCACCTTGATGTCGAGCTCGAGAGCGCGCAACGGCTCGACGGACAGCACCGTCCACGACAGGCGCACCCCGGGTGCCGGCCCGAAAATCAGATGGTCCCCGGCTGCGAGGTGCCGAGCCGGCGCCTGGACGACCTTCACGCCGACCCACTCGTCGAGCCGGGCGGGATCCGTCAGCAGCTCCCAGACCTGCTCCTGCGACGCTTCAACGACAGTTGTCGGGCACGTCTCGAAGCTGACGCTGTCTGCCATGACCGCCTCCCTGCCCAGCCTAGATCCCGAGGTGCCCGTCCGGAGGACCTGTCGCCGAGCGGCTGAGATGGTCGGAGCGGAGACTCGACCCATGTCGCACGTCCGACGCTTCGACCACGTCGGCATCACCGTCGCCGACCTCGACAAGGCAATCGCGTTCTTCGTCGGGCTCGGTCTGGAGGTCGAGGGCCGCGATGTTCATCGACGGCGAGTTCGTCGACACGGTCATCGGCATCGCCGACTCCCGCAGCGAGATCGTCGTGCTGCGTCCGCCCGAAGGAGGCGCCGGCCTGGAGCTGTCGAGCTTCGTCCGGCCCGAGCACCAGCCCGGCTCTCCCACCGCGATGTCCACCGAGCTGGGGCTGCGCAACGTGGCCTTCGAGGTCGACGACCTGCAGGCCACCGTCGAGCCGCTGGCCGCAGACGGCTATGGGCTGGTCGGGGGCATCGGTGAATACGAGCACGTCTGGCGGATGGCCTACGTGCGCGGACCCGAGGGGATCATCGTGTCCCTGGCCGAGCGGATCGGCTGACCGTCGTCGGCAAGCCCGACGGGCAGCCCCGGCGGAGGTGATCTCATGCATGAACCAGACCGTGCCGAACCGCTACCCCGGCAACGTCCACGGTGGTCCGAGCTGCGGCCGCTGGTGAAGGTCGCCGTGCCGGCCCGCCGATCGAGCAGGGTCCTGCGGGCAGCCAGCATCGATGAGCTGCGCGATATGGCTCGTCGCTCCACCCCGCGCGCCGTGTTCGACTACGTGGACGGAGCAGCCGAGGCCGAACTGTCCTACCGGCGCAGCCGCCAAGCCTTCGACCGGGTGGAGTTCCGCCCTCAGGTCCTGCGGAACGTGTCCGCCACCACACATGGGCACGACACTGCTCGGCGTCCCGGCGACGATGCCCCTGTCCTCGCCCCCACCGGGTTCACCCGGATGATGCACCATCAGGGCGAGATCGCGGTGGCCGCGGCAGCCGCCGCCGCGGGCGTCCCCTACGCCCTGTCGACGATGGGCACCGCCTCCCTGGAGCGGCTCGTCGGCCACGCGGGAACGACGGCGCCGACCGCTGGTTCCAGCTCTACCTGTGGCGGGACCGGGCGGCCAGCAAGGAACTGCGTCGCCCGCGCCGCCGCCAGCGGATATCGCGCCCTGGTGCTGACGGTCGACACCCGATGTCCGGGTCCGCCTGCGGGACGTGCGGAACGGGCATGACCATCCCGCCGGCGCTACCCTGCGCACGGTCGCTCGACGCGCGCCGCCACCCCGCCTGGTGGTTCAACCTGCTCACCACCGAACCGCTCGGCGTTCGCCTCGCTGACCAGTACGAACGGGCGCTGGGGCCGACTGGTCAACACGCATGTTCGACCCGACCGCCGACCTGGACGACCTCGCGTGGCTGCGCGCGGCCTGGACGGCACGCTCGTCGTCAAGGGCATCCAGACCGCCGCGGACGCCCGCCGCGTCGTGGACGCCGGGGCCGACGCGGTCGTGCTGTCCAACCACGGGGGCCGCCAGCTCGACCGCGCGCGCCACTCCCGCTGCGAGGAACTGCCGGCCGTCGTCGACGAGGTCGGCGACCGTGCCGAGATCAACCTGGACGGCGGCATCCGTAGCGGCGCCGACGTCGTCGCCGCCGTCGCCTTGGGTGCGCGAGCGTGCCTGGTCGGGCGCGCCTACCTGTACGGCCTCATGGCAGGCGGGAAGCGGGCGTCACGCGGGCCCTCGACATCCTCCGGACAGATATGCAGCGAACACTCATCCTGCTCGGCACCCCGACGCTGACCGACCTCAGCTCGGATTCGGTACGCCTCCGCCCCAGCTCGTGAGCGATGGGGGCCCGGGCCGGACCTTAAGCTCCACCAAAGGCGACGGAAAGCCTTCGAATCGTCTCCGCAGAAGGGGCAGCCAGGGCATCGAGAGAGCCGAGTGGGCACTTCGCAGAGTGGTCACGATCTGGTCTAAAGTCCCCGGGTTCGACGTACCCGACCGGGAGAGAGTTCGTGCCACGAGGCCGTCACCGCGTGGAAGCGCCTTCGCGTCCCCTTCCTCGTCTCCCCCGTCCGGTCGCCGCTGCCGGTCTCGGCACGGTGCTCCTGGGCGTGCCTGTGGTCGTCACCCTCGGGCCGCACATCGGCTCCAGTCCGGCGGCCCACGCCGTCCTCGCTGCCAACGAGGGGCAGCGGAATGCCGCTGCCGACGCACTCAGGACCGCGGCGGCGTTCAGGGCGGAGGAGAGGACCAGCCGCAACAGGGCGGTCCCGTCCGCGCCGGCGACTGCCTGTCGTGGAGACGCCGGCCAAGGGCCCGAAGCCGGCCCCCCACGTCACGTCCACCCACCTGTCCGCGCCGAAGCCGAAAGCGACGCCGAAAGCGACGCCCAGACCGACGCCGAGACCGGCGCCGAAACTGACACCCAAGCCGACAGCCCAAGCGGGTAGCGCCCAGGTGTCTCGAGTGCGTCGTGCCCCATCAGCCCGAGCATCGAGTCGCACCTGACGTCGAACGCGCGAGCGGTCTACCGCGCGGTGTGCGCGGCCTTCGGCCACACGGTGTCGGCCTTCGGCGGCTACCGCGCCGGGGAGCCCCGGCGACCACGGCAGCGGCAGGGCCGTCGACATCATGGTGGTCCGGCGATCCGGGATGGGCCATCGCCCGGTACGTCCAGGCCCACTCCCGGGAGCTGCACGTCACCTACGTGATCTACCAGCAGCACATCTGGCTGGCCGGCACCCCGACCAGCCACTGGAGAGCCATGGAGGATCGCGGCAGCAGGACGGCGAACCACTACGACCACGTGCACGTCAGCGTCTCGTAGGACGGGTGCTCGGCTCTCGACGCAGCGTCGGGTGAACCAGAGGCGTCAGGGGCCGGCGAGCCGGAGCCGCCGGATCGGCCTCGCCAGCGGGATGAGGCAGGTCGCCGCGAAGGCGATCGAGGATCCGACGACGACCGGCCGGAGCCCGACGGCGTCCCCGAGCGCCCCGCCGAGCGCGGCACCAACAGGGATCCCGGCGTAGCCGAGCGTGCGCCACGCGGCGATGACCCGGGCGAGCTGACCCTCCGGCACGAGGTGCTGCCGGATCGTGGCGACCTGGGCGTTGCCGGCGACGTTGGCGGCGAGCGTGACGGCGTAGGCGATCGCGAGCCAAGCGGCCAGGACCAGACCGTGTGGCGAGGCGACGAGACCGACCGCGCCCACCCCGAGGATGCCCGCGCCGAGGACCAGGGCACTCCCGGCGACGAAGCGGCCGTGCCCGACCCGCAGCGCGAGCGGCCCGCTGGCGAGCGCCCCGGCGACGCCGCCGACCGCCGCGACGGCGAGGGTCGCGCCGAGGAGCCCTGGCGGCATCCCGGCCTCTCGTACGACGAGCGTCAGGACCACAGGGGTCAGCGCGTTCCCCATCAGGTTCGAGGTCGTCGACCACAGGCAGAGCCGGCCGAGCACGGGGTCGCGACGCAGGACGTCGATGCCCTCGCGGATCATCCCCGTCAGCGGAGCGCCTGGCCGCGGCCGCGCCTCATGGTTCCGCACCGGCAGGCGGGCCAGGAGCGCGGCGGACACCACGAAGGAGACGGCGTCCAGGAGCACCGCCTGCGCCGCGCCGAAACCCGCGACCAGGACGCCGGACAGCGCCGGGCCCACCACCATCGCCAGGGACCGGGCTGCCTCGATGCTGCCGTTCACGTGCGCCAGCAGCCCCCGCTCGACGACCTCCGGCACCACGGTGCCGGACGTGATCTCGGCCAGCACCGACGTCGCGCCGACGAGAAGGACGACGAGCAGGAGCACCGGCACGGTCAGCCGTCCCGTCGCGTACAGGACGGGAAGGGAGGTCAGCAGCACCGCGCGGACGAGGTCGGACGTGACGAGCGCCTGCCGGTGCCGGGGCGGGCTCCAGCGGTCGACCGTCGCCCCGATCGGCAGGGCCAGCACCACCCACGGGACGAACTGCGCGGCGGTCAGCAGGCCCACGACGCCGGCGCCCGCGCCGAGCTGCAGCAGGGCCAGCAGGGGCAGGGCGAGCATCGTCACCTGGGTGCCGACCTCGCTGACCGCGACCGAGCCGGTCAGGCGCAGTACGGCCGGGCTGCGGCGCAGCGCGGTCCACGTGGACGGCGCGGCCGGGCTCTCCACGCTCATCGGCCGTCCTCCGCCAGGGGGAAGGCGCGCAGGGCGAGGAGCACGGGCCGGCGGCCGTCGTCGGGCTCGGGCTCGCGGACGGCGTCGACCCAGCGGGCCAGCAGGTCGTCGAGCTCCTGGTTCAACTGCGCGGCCTCGTCCGGCCCGAGCCGCAGCACGACGTTGATCTCGTTCGCCAGTCCCCGCCACTCCGGAGCCTCGAGGCGGCGCCGCCGCAGCCAGGCCTCGTACAGCTCGTCATTCCGCGCGGCGAGCACGCGCGACAGCTCGTCACCCGCCAGGACGGCCTCGCCGCTCAGCCGCTCCTGCTCGATGTGTTGCTGCTGACGGACGGCGCGCCACGGACGTCGCCGTCCGGGCCCGGCGCCCGCCTCCTCGACGTAGCCGTACTTGGCGAGCGTCCGCAGGTGGAAGGACGCCGACGCGGGTGACTCCCCCAGCGCCTCGCCGGCCTCCGTGGCCGTCAGCGGGCCTCGGACGATCAGCAGCTGCAGTAGCGCCAGCCGCACCGGGTGCGCCAGCGCGCGGATGACCCGAGCGTCCTCGAGGTGCCGGGAGGGGATCGTCACGCTCTCGACACTAGGTGTCGAAAGCTTTCTTTCGCAAGAGGTCTTTCGACACGCCTGGCATGATTCTCCCCTTACGAGGGCTGAGCATGGTTTGCCTGAAGAGGCATGGCAGCGGGCTCCCGCCAGCGGTTTCTCCCCGCGTACGCTCCCTCGCACTCAGTGACTCCGCTGAGCCTTACGTGGGGAGGGGCCATGTCAGGTCCGCATCGCATCCGCAGGGCGGCGGGCAGGTCGGACGGATCTACGACGGCGGCGCCTGCGCGATCGGATTCGCCACCTCGACCGACAGCGGCGCGAACTGGACTGCCGGGCAACTGCCCGGGATCACGAAGTGGACGGCGGGCGCGAAGGGGACGAACGACCGCGCGACAGACGCGTCGGTGGCGTACGACGCCATCCACGGGGTCTGGCTCGTCTCCTCGCTGACGCTGCTGGAGACCGCTGCGATCCACGGTAACGCCGTCGTCACGAGCCGATCCAGCGACGGCCTGACGTGGGAGAGCACGCCGAGACTGACGGCGTCCGGAGGCGATCTGGACAAGAACTGGATCGTCTGCGACAACAACGCCGGGAGCGCCTTCAAGGGCACCTGCTACACGGAGTGGGACGACCACGGCAACGGCAACCGGATGCAGATGAGCAGGTCGACCGACGGTGGCTTTACGTGGTCGGCGCCGACGACGAACAACACCGGCGTCATCGGAGGGCAGCCGGTCGTCGCGGCCCGACGGTACCGTCATCGTCCCCATCGCCAACGCCAACGAGACCGCGATCGGGGCGTTCAACTCCACGAACGGCGGCGTCTCCTGGAGCGCCGTCACGACGATTGCGACCGTCCGCCACCACACGGTCGCCGGCAGCCTGCGCGAAGGTCCGCTGCCGTCGGCCGAGATCGCCAGCGACGGAACCACCTACGTCGCCTGGGCGGACTGCCGGTTCCGTCGGTCGTGCAGGACGAACGACATCGTCCTCAGCCACTCGCTCAACGGGACCGGGACCAGCTGGTCGTCGGTCAGCCGGGTCCCCATCGACGGAACGGGCAGCAACGTCGACCACTTCATCCCCGGACTCGCCGTGAACCCGGCCAGCTCGGGGAGTTCGATCCAGCTCGGGCTGACCTACTACTTCTACCCCTCGGGCAGCACCCAGCTCAGCGTCGGCTACATCTCCTCCACCAACGGCGGCTCCACGTGGAGCACGCCGAAGACCGTGACCAGCGGGATGACGTCGACATGGGCCGCCACGACGAGCCAGGGCCGGATGGTCGGCGACTACATCTCGACGTCGTTCACCGCGGACGGGAAGGCGCACGGCATCTACGGCGCCGCCCGCACGCCGACGTCCGGGACGGCGTGCACGACCAGCGCGCTCGACAACTGTGTGGCCCCGATCGAGCACTACGGCACGGGCGTCGCGTCGGGGACAGTGTCCTCGGCCGCCGACCAGGTCCTGTTCTCGGGCAACGGCGGCACGAACGCCGCCAGCCTGTGGAACGTCGTCGACAACAACGGCAGCAAGCACCGCGACTGAGCTTCGACACGCACGAACGGGCGGCCCGGACCAGCTGGTCCGGGCCGCCCGTTCGTGCTCGACAGAATTCCTTGATCCCTAAGAATTCCTTGATCGTCGCTGGAGAGGGGCGTCAGGGAAGGGGAGCTCCGCGCGGATGTCGCCGAGGCCTCTCGCCACGAGGACGGTGCCCGAGCCGAGGGGGGCCCAGTTGCTCGAGTCCGTGTCCCAGCGGCGGAGGGCACGGGCGTCGAGCGCGACCGTCACCGGAACCTCCTCGTCCGCGGCGACGTTCACAGCCGCCCAGCCGGCGAGGCGCACCGGCTGCGTGTCGTCGTCCGGGCGGACGTAGACCTGCACGACCTCGCGCGTCGGCCGCGACCCGGTGTTCCGGACCAGCAGCGTCACACCGGGGTCGGACACGTCGTGATCCGTCCACTCGCAGGTGGAGTAGCCGAGGCCGTGCCCGAACCAGAACAGCGGCTGCCCCCCGTGCCCGGCGTAGTGCCCGCGGTACCCGATGAACGGCCCCTCGATGTACTCGAGCTGACCGTCGACGGGCGTCACGGACCACGCCGGCGAGTCGCCGTCCGCAGCCGGCCAGGTCGTGACGAGACGACCGGCGGGTTCGACGTCTCCGAGCAGCGCGGCAGCGACCGCGTGCCCGCCCTCCTGGCCGGGCAGGCCGGCCACGAGGACGGCGTCCACCGCGTCGAGCCAGGGCATCAGGATCGGCGTCGCCGCGTTCACGACGACCACGGTGCGCGGCGCGACCTCCGCGAGGGCCCGCACGAGCGCGTCCTGGTCACCCGGCAGCGCGAGCGTCGACTTGTCGACGGCCTCGGTCTCCTGCTCCTCGGTGAGGCCCACCACGACGACGGCGACGTCCGCGTCGCGCGCGGCGGCGACCGCCTCCTCGATCACGTCGGACGACGCGCGCGGCGCGCGACGCGCGAGAACGGAGAACATGCCCGCGCCGGCCATCGGCTTCTCCGCGGACGGCTCCTCGAGCACGACCGACCCCTCGATGACGGTGCCCGCGGGCACCTGGACGACGCGCGTCGCGAACGGCGGGGCGAGGATCTCCTCACCGAAGCCGGTGCCCGCGACCGCGAGCTCGTCCTCGAACGTCTTCCCGGCGACGCGGATCTCCCAGCGCCCGACCCCGGCGGTACCCACCTCGGCGTCCCCCTCCAGCTCGAGGCGCGCCCGGAACGACACCGACGCCACCCGCTCGGGCAGATCGTCGTCGAAGCCGACCACCGTGGAGGCGTTCGCGGCGACGCGCTCCTCGAGCACGCGGCCGTCCGCGGCGTGGATCAGGAAGCGCACGCCGGGCGCGCCGGTCTCGGGGTCGCTGACCGTGCCGGCGCGGGCGGGCGTCGGGCGCGTCCGCACCTCGACGCCGTCGACGACGGTGACGCCGTCGCCGAGCACGGCACGCAGCCCCTCCGCCACCGAGACCTGATAGGGCGGGTTGACCTGTGCGGAGCCGCCACCCATGTCGATCGTGTCGACCGCGTGCCGGCCGACGAGCGCGACCTTCGCACCGCGCGCGGCGGGCAGGGCGTCTCCCTCGTTCTTCACCACGGTCATGCCCGCAGCGGCGAGCCTCGTGAGCTGCTCGCGCCGCACCTGGCTGTCGGGTGCCGGCAGGTCGCTCGGGTAGTCGCGCTCGTTGCCGAGCACGCCGACCCGATCGGCGAGCCGGAGCAGCCGGCGCAGGTGCTCGTCGACGACGGCCTCGGGAACCTCGCCGCTGCGCACGGCCTCGACCAGCGCCGCGCCCCACGGGCCGTCCGGGCCCGGCATGACCAGGTCGAGCCCGCCGTTGGCGGCCGGACCGGCGGTCTTCGTGGCGTACCAGTCGGACATGACGAGGCCGTCCCAGCCCCACTCGCCCTTGACGACCTCGTTGACGACGTGGTTCTGCTCGGTCGCCGCGACGCCGTTCACGTCGTTGTACGCCGCCATGATCGACCACGGCTCGGACTCGGCGACCGCGATCTCGAACGGCAGCAGGTACAGCTCCCGCAGGGTGGCCTCGTCGACCACGCTGTTGACCGTGTTGCGCTCGGTCTCGGACTCGTTCGCGACCAGGTGCTTCAGGCAGGCGCCGACGGCCAGGGACTGCAGGCCGCGGACGTACGCGGCGGCGAGCTTGCCGGTGAGCAGCGGGTCCTCGCTGTAGGCCTCGAAGAGGCGGCCACCGAGCGGGGAGCGGTGCAGGTTGATCGTGGGACCCAGGACGACGTGGATCTGCTGGGCCAGCGCCTCCTCCGCGAGGATCTCGCCGACCTCGCTCATCACCTCGTCGCTCCACGACGAGGAGAGGAGCGTCGCGTTCGGCAGCAGGGCCACCGTCCGGCCGCCGCTGAACTTGAGGCCGCGGACGCCGGTCGGGCCGTCCGACACCCTCAGCTCGGCGAGGCCGATCTCCGGCTCCGGCGCGAGGGTGAAGGCGCTCGCCCCCGTGAGGAGGCGGACCTTCGCGGGGAGGTCGAGCTTGCCGATCAGGACGTCGTAGTCGGTCACGCTGTTGTACCCTTCACTTATACGTGTCAGTTGCTCGTGTCAGTAGGATACGGATGTTTCGGTCACGAGCACAAGGGCCGAGGGCTGGAGTTCTGGTGAGCACATCGACGGGACGCCGGGTGACGAGCGCGGACGTCGCCCGCGAGGCCGGCGTCTCCCGCGCGACCGTCAGCTACGTGCTGAACAACGTCCCGCACCAGAAGATCCCGGAGGCCACCCGGCAGCGGATCCTCGACGCCGCCGCCCGCCTCGGCTACGCCCCGAGCGCTGCGGCGCGCGCCCTGCGCAGCGGCCGGTCCGACATCGTCCTCTGCCTGCTGCCCGACTGGCCGATCGGTCCCGCCGTGGGCGACCTGCTCCAGGGTCTGTCGGCGTCCCTCGCCGCCCAGGGGCTCACCCTGCTCGCCCACCCGCACACCCGCGGCGACCGCTCGGTGAGCGATCTCTGGAAGGCGGTGACCCCCGCCGCCGTGATCGCCTTCGAGACCTTCGACGAGGAGGAGCGGGTCGGCGATGCGGGCCGCCGGGATCGCGGTCGCGGTCGCACTGTTCGCGCGGTCCGGCAAGGGCCGGCTCGACTTCGGCATCCCGCAGCAGCGGGTCGGCCGGCTGCAGGCCGAGCACCTGGCGGCGACCGGTCACCGACGGCTGGGTTACGCGGCCCCGGACGACGAGCGCGTTCGCATGTTCGCAGAGCCCCGGCTGGACGGCGTCCGCCAGGCGTGCGCCGACCTCGGCCTGGAGGACCCGTTGGTCCAGCCCGTCCCGCTGGATGCCGAGGCAGCCGCGGACGCCGTCAGCGCATGGCGCGGCGCCGGCGTGACAGGGATCTGCGCCTACAACGACGAGGTGGCGCTCGCCGTGCTGGCGGGCCTGCGCTCACTCGACCTGACGGCGCCGGACGATCTCGCCGTCGTCGGCGTCGACGACGTCCCGGCGGCCCGGCTCGCGTTCCCGCCGCTGACCACGGTCACGGGGGGTCAGTCGGTGATCGCCGAGCACCTCGCTCGTTCGATCGTCGCGGCGCTCGCGGGCAAGCCGGCGCCCCGCCGGCCGGGCTCGGACATCGTGCAGCTGGTCCGGCGCGCCTCGGCCTGACGCCGGGAGTCCAGGCCTTGACGCCGCACTTGTTTTTTGCAAGTGTCGACGGTGTCCGGATCGAACCCCATCCGAGGGAGACCATGATGCCCACGATGTTCGTCAACCTGCCGGTGACCGACCTGGAGCGCGCGAAGGCCTTCTACACAGCGATCGGCTTCACCATCAACCCGCTCTTCACCGACCACAACGCCGCATGCGTCGTCGTCGAGGACGGCCACAGCTACTTCATGATCTTGACCCGCGAGTTCTTCCAGAGCCAGACCGAGCTGCCGATCGGGGACCCGGCCGTGAACCCCACGGCAGGCGACCGCCATCTTCCTCGGCAGCCGCGGGGAGGTCGACGCGGCAGTCACGGCGGGCATCGCCGCGGGCGGCTCGGAGCCGCAGGCCCCGTCGGACTACGGCTTCATGTACCAGCGTGGGCTCACCGACCCGGACGGCAACGTCGTCGACTTCGGCTGGATGGACCCGGTCGCCGCCGAGAAGGGCCCCCAGGCCTTCATGAGTCAGCAGGCCTGAGGTCGATGGCCGCACGCGACTACGGGCAGTACGACGGGGTCACCCGCGCCCTGGAGCTCGTGGGTGAGCGCTGGGCCCTGCTCATCGTCCGCGACCTGCTCGTCGGGCCGCGCCGCTACGGCGAGCTCGCCGCGGGACTCCCCCGCATCCCGAGCAACATCCTGGCGGCGCGGCTGAAGGAGCTGCAGGAGGCCGGCGTGCTCCGCCGGGCGCCGCGCTCGCGCATCATCATCTACGAGCTGACGCCCTACGGCCGCGAGCTCGAGCCCGTCGTGCTCGCGCTCGGGGCCTGGGGTTTCAAGGCCTGGGCGACCCGCGGGAGGACCAGGTCATCACCCCCGACTCGATGACCATGGCCCTGCGCACGGCCTTCCGCCCGCAGGTGGCCGCGACCCTGCCCCCGACCGCATACGCGGCGCGCCTCGGCCACGCCGAGCTGTTCATCCGCGTGGACCGCTCGACCCTCGACGTCACGCGCGGCGACGGGCCGGCCGACCTCGCCTTCGCGGCGGGTCCGGACATCCGGCGGCTCATCTCCGGCGAGCTCGCCCCGGATCGCGCGATCGCGACCGGGGTGGTCGAGGTGCTGCACGGGAACGGCGACCTCCTCGACCGCTTCGCGAGCACGTTCCACCTGGCCGCCTGAGCACGACCGCGGTCGCAGATCGGCCGATGCACCCTTCTCAGGGCACCGTGCTCGTCGCTCGGATGGCGTCGAGCAGTCGCGCGTGCAGGAGCGAGTCCTCGAGCAGCTCGCCCTCGTCGATCGCCCTCGTGATGCTCCAGCAGGTGTCGATGTCGGTGAGGCCGGGCAGCGTCTCGACGGTGAGCCCGTGCTCGGTGCAGCACGCGCAGGACGTCGTCGTAGAGCCGGCCGGACGAGGACGGGACGTCGCCGAGACCGGCCGGCAGTTCGCGGGCGGCGCCGAACAGCACGAGGCCGCCGTCCGAGGAGGGGCCGAGGGCGACGTCGGCGTGATCCAGGGCGGCTTCGGCGGCGGCGAGGTACGAGCGGGTCAGCCCGGGGACGTCGCTGGGGACGGCGATCAGCCGCTCGTACTCGCGGGAGAGGTCGCGGAAGGCCGCCAGGACCGCGGAGACCGGGTTCTCGCCGGGCGACGGTTGCCAGGCGATGCGCGGATGCCGGGGCAACCGCCGGCCGGCCCGTGGTGGAAGCCGTGAACGGGCGCACCGAAGGCCAGGCACGCGTCCACGGTGTTGCCGAGCAGCACGCGCGCCAGCTGCGCGGCCCGCTCCGCTCCGATCTGCCCGCCGAGCCGGCGCTTGGCGAACCCTGGTGCGGGTGCCTTGGTGAGCAGTACCAGTCCGAGACGGCGACGACCGTGGGGAAGTCCGGTCATCGGCCGGTCAGTCCGGATCTCTGCCGAGCACCTTCGCGATGGCGTCGAGAACCCCGGCGATCAGGGGCGTGTTCGTGCCGTCGTCCGCGTAGTTGCTCGCGATCATCCGATACCTGCCTGCACCTCTGAACAGGTGGAACTCGATCACTCCGTACGCGTCCGGCCGACCCGGATCCGCGATGGTCGCGCTCATCAGCGACAATTGCTGGTACGTCCGGAGCTGGACGTGGTCGGCCCCGTACGCGCGGTTGAGCCTACGCTCGATCTCCCTCAGGCGGTGGTACGACGCCTGCGCGGCGCGGACGGCGTCCCCGTCGTAGTACTTGTCCAGGGAGACGTGGAGCTCGGCCTGCCGTCGCAGCCATCGCGGGTCGAGCATCACGAACTCGACGCGGACGCCGCGTGCGACCGTCCTGGTGATCAGGTCCTCCTGGGTCGACACGTGCGACATCACGCTGCCGAAGCAGAGGACCTTCGTGCGGGCACGCATCCACACGTCGACGAACTCGACCTCGCGCATGTGCTCCAGCCCCACCCGCTCGACCCCGCGGAACCTTCCCCGCCGGCGCGCCGCGAAGGGCGTCGAGGAACAGGGATCCAGCCAGGTAGACCAGGGTGCCGACGAAGACGACGACGGACAGCGCGCGCAGCAGGGACTGCCACGCGGTGTCGCCGGCGAAGACGAACGAGAAGAGCGCGCTCGTCGCCAGCGCCAGGATCTGCAGGGCCAGTCGACGCCGGCGCGAGTGCACGGGTCACCTCCCTTTCCCGCCCTCTTCCTCAGTCCACGGCGAGTGACAGGCCCTTCACCATTCTAGCTCGTGATTCGTACAGGTGTTCGATCAGCCGAGCCTGCTGCGGGACTCCTCCCACCCATGAAGGGGGCGGGGCGTGTGCGTTTGCGTCCGTATGCGCTGCCCCATCCGGTGGGGCAGCACATACGGCGGCGAAGAGGTACCCTCCCCCTCCCCCTTCCCCTCCCCCTCCGCGCGCCTCCGGGAAGCATCGCGCGCCTCCGGGAAGCATCGGCTGTCGACACGTGTCGTACACTTGTTCGATGCAGCCGCAGGTGGACTGGCAGCCGTCGCTCCTGGACGGCGGTGCGCCCGCGCCGGACGCGTCGTACGCCGGGATGCAGCGCATCGCGCTCGACGAGCACTCCTGGGTGGACTACTGCCCGGGGTGGCTCGACGGCTCGGACGAGGTGTTCGAGGAGCTCGCCGGGCAGGCGCGGTGGCAGCAGCGGACGGTCCCGATGTACGACAAGCAGGTCCTCGAACCGCGCCTCACCGCGGGGTGGTCCACCGATGCCGCGGACGCCGACACCCCGCCGGTGCTCCGCCACATGGCCGCCGCCCTGTCCGGGCGCTACGACGTCGGCCTTCGACCGGATCTGGGTCAACCTCTACCGGGACGGCGCCGACAGCGTCGCCTGGCACGGCGACCGCAACCGCCTCGTGATGACGCGCCCGCTCGTCGCGACCGTCTCGCTCGGCTCGCGCCGCCGGTTCCTGCTCCGCCGTCGTGGGACGACGACCGCGACGCACCGGCTCGAGCCCGGCCACGGCGACCTCGTCGTCATGGGAGGCCGGTGCCAGAGCGAGTGGGAGCACACGGTCCCGAAGACGGCGCAGCGGGTCGGCCCACGCATGTCCGTGACGATCCGGCACTCGCAGCCCGCGCCGGGCGAGCACTGGCTGAAGGCGCCGACGTCGACGGCGCCGGGTCATGCCTGGTGAGGGTCACCACGGCGGAGTGAGGTCCACCGAGCCGCAGGGCATCACCCCCACCAAGGGGTGACGTCAGCGGACGGCGCTGCGAGCGGGGGAACCGCGGAGCGAGGCAGGCCTACCACCACGCCCCCGGTGGCTATCTCGAGGACGCAGCCGTCCATCAGGACGTTCACGCGATCCCCGTCGACGGGCACACTGACGGTCCGGTCCGCTGTCGTGATCGTCAGCGTGTTCCCGTCCCGTACGAGGTCGGCGGCGGAGCCGTCGTCGTCCGGGCCCAGCCTCAGCCTGGAACGACCCCCGCCCGCGGGCCGCCAGGTGAACCCCGCCGTCCGCTGCGGGTCCGGTCGGGCCGCGGCCAGCACCGGGTGGGGTGACAGGGTCACCCGGCCGTCGACCAGGGCGAGCCGATACGGGATGCTCAGCGCGCCGCTCCACCCGGCGTCCGGGTCGCCGACCCCACGGATCCAGAAGAGGACGCACGGCTGCTCGTCGGCGTCGAGGAACGTGGTGGGCGCGTAGTGGCCGGGTCCATGCGTGATCTGGGACCAGCCGGCGACCTGCATGCGCGCCGCTCGGTAATAGCCGACAGCGGCGAGCGCATCGCCCCCCACTCCGTCGGCGAGGACCGAGATCAGCAGGACGTGGCGATCGCCCACGCGCACCAGCTGAGGGCATTCCCACACCATGGTTCGCGGCGCCGTACGACTCCGGCGGCTCGCTCTCCAGGAGGGCGCCTTCAGCGGTCCAGTGCTCCTGGTCGGTGGAGCGGTAGCAGAGGATCGCGGCCCGTCCGTCGGCGTAGCCGGCACCGACGAGCATGCGCCAGCAGTCGCCGTCCCAGAAGACGTTGGGGTCGCGCAGGGCCTGCAGGTGCGGCTCGCGGGCGGTCGAGACGATCACCGGGCCCTTGCGCCAGGTCGACCAGTCGTCGTCGGCCGGCGTGGCGAGCCGGATGTCCCCGTGGTCGGGATCCGACGCTCGACCGAGGTGTAGTACATGGCTGCCGGGGCGTCAGGGGGCGCGACGCAGACGCTGCCCGACCAGCAGCCGTCGTCCCCGTCGCCCGGCACCAGTACGGGCGGCTGGTGTTCCCAGGTGAGCAGGTCGGCGCTGGTCGCGTGTCCCCAGCTGATCGCGAGGTTCCACTCGACGGCGTCCGGAACGGCCTGGTGGAACAGGTGGTAGCGCCCGTCCCGGAAGGTCACTCCGTGGGGGTCGTTGATCCAGCCCCGCTGCGCCGTGAAGTGCAGCGAGGGGCGCCGGCTCGAAGCGGGCGAGACGCCGTCGCGGGTCACCGGTCCGCGCTCCGCGTCAAGTGGAGAAGCAGCAGCGACTCCGGCCGCAGGAACGGTGCCTGGATCCCGGCGGCGGCGAGGATCCTCCCGGAAAACTCCAACCCGGCCCCCTCGGGCTCGGCGGCCGCGAACCACGGTGGGGTCTTTCCCGCGGCCGTGCCGCTGCACGCCGGCTCGAGCAGTCGCAGCCGGTACCTGCCGGCGGGGTCGAGACCCGGAAGCCGGATCCGGCCAGGCGGCTGGGTCACCGGGGTCTGCAGGCCCGACGAGGGCGTAGAGCGCCTCGCTCCCGTCCTCCGCCACCACGCCGTGCAGGTACAGCGACGGGTCGGGGTGGTCACTGCGCACCACTCGCCCGGTGTGCACGAGTGCTCGGACGCGCTTGTACAGCGCCACCCAGCGAGCGAGCGCCGCTCGCTCACCGCGTCCAGGGTCGTGAGGTCCAGCTCGAGGCCGAAGTGCCCGAACAGCGCCGTCCCGGCGCGGAAGTCCAGGCCGTGCACCCGTCCGGTGGTGTGCGCGTGTTCGGCGCCGACGTGGGCGCCCAAGAGCTCCGGAGGCACCAGCAGCCCGGTCCAGCGCTGGATCGACTGGCGTTCCAGGGCATCGTTGCTGTCGCTGGTCCAGACCCGGTCGGTTCGCTCGAGGATGCCAAGGTCGATCCGGCCGCCGCCGCCGGCACACGACTCGATCTCGACGGCTCGGGGTGCCGGCGCCTCAGCTCGTCGAGCAGCGCGTACAGGGCTTCGGTCTGCCGGTGGACGCCGGGCTCGCCCCTGGGCGCATGCCCGCCGTCGACGATGTCGCGGTTCATGTCCCACTTGAGGAACCCGATCGTCGTACTCGGTCAGCAGCCCGTCGAGGCGCTCGAGCAGGTACTCCCACGCCCCGGGATGCCCGAGGTCGAGCACCTGCTGCTGCCGTGACAGCGGCGGCATCCGGCCACCCGTGGCCAGCAGCCAGTCGGGGTGGCTCCGAGCGAGGTCGGAGTCGGGGCTGACGGACTCCGGTTCGACCCACAGGCCGAACTCCATGCCCAGGCCCCGCACATGGTCCACGAGCGGGTGCAGGCCCTTCGGCCACACCTCGGGGTCGACGTACCAGTCGCCCAGACCGGACTGCTCCGACCGCCTGCCGCGGAACCAGCCGTCGTCCAGGACGAACCGCTCGATCCCCAGTGCGGCGGCCTCGTCGGCGAGCTCGAGGAGCTTGCCGGTGTCGCTGCCGAAGTACACCGCCTCCCAGGTGTTGACCAGAGCCGGGCGCGGCCGGGCCGGGGTCGGGTGGCCGGGGCGGGCCCGCAGGTGACGGTGGAACCTCGCGGCCATCTCGTCCATCCCGTGCTGCGCGTACGAGCCGTACAGCCACGGTGACGAGTAGGTCTCGCCAGGCGTCGAACCGGACCTCGCCCGGCAGGAGGAGCTCGCCGCCGCCGAGCACGGACGCGCCGCCGGTGGGGAGCCGCTCCCCGTACACCCGGTAGTTGCCGCTCCAGGCGACATGGACGCCCCCACACCTCACCGGAGCCGAAACCGAAGCCTCTCGCTCCCCGCGATCACAGCAGGGAGGCGTCGTGGCCGCCGTGACCGCGGCGGCTGTCCCGCAGCCGGGTTCCGACGTTGAACGGCTGCCGCTGGGGCGAGCGTTCGCGCGGTGTGCCGGCCGGTCGAGGTCCAGCAGCTCGTCCGCCACCGGTGGCACCGGCAGGGTCGACGGTCACCGACTCCACCCAGTAGGCGTCGACCGGGCTGGTGTTGCGCAGCCGCGCGCGGTCCGGACCAGGCCGGAGGGCAGCACCTCCAGCTCGACCTGCGACCGCGAGCGAGGCACGTCGTCCAGCGCGTCGACGACCACCCGCGCCGTGCCGGCCCCGTCCTCCCGGCGCACGGAGACCGTCGTGAACAGCGGCGACCAGTCGCCGCCGTCGTCGCGATGCCCGCACACGCCGGGCAGTCCCGGCCCATCCGAGGGCGTGCTCCGGCAGGACGGCGACCGGCACCGGATCGTCGCAGCACGTACGAGGTCACCTGCGGAACCGAGGCCAGCACCAGGTGCTCCAGTTCGGAATCGCTGACGACGCCCAGGTCCGCGCCCCAGTGCAGGACCCTGGGCAGCCCCACCGCGGGGATCTCGAGGAGCACCTCCACGCCCCCCGCCCGCAGCCGCTGCCGTCGGTTCTCCAGCACGTCGTGCGGCATCCATGCCTCCAGGTCGCGTTGCGCAGCGCACCGTATCCTGCCGGTCGTGAGCGCGGAGTTCCTGGCATGACGAGCGCCGACGCGGCCGCCGTCCGCCAGTGCTTCCGGGACGCCGCCACGGCGTTCGTCGACGTCGTCGCGACGGCTGGGCCGGCGACGACTGGGCGAAGCCCGGGCTCGGCGTCTGGACGGTCCGCGACCTCGCCGGCCACGCCAGCCGTGCGCTCGTCACCGTCGAGAACTACCTCGACCCGAGCCACCACGACGGCCGAGCCCGCCCTGCGCAGTGCCCCTGGACTACTTCCGCGGCGGCAGCGGGCGGGTCTGGCCGACGCGGACGCCGTCGCCGAGCGCGGGCGCCAGGCCGGCGCGGCGCTCGGCGAGCATCCGCACGCGACCGTCGCCGCGTTGGCCGAGCGCGTTCTCGGCCTCGTCGACAGCAGCCCCGACGACGCGCTCGTGACCAGCCCCGTGAGCACCGGCACGCTGCTGGTCTACCTGCCGACGCGCACGTTCGAGCTCGCCGTGCACACGCTCGACCTCGGCCGCCGCGACCGGCGTCGCCGTGCCCGCCGTCCTGGCCGGGCCGCTGCACGCGAGTCTGCGGCTCGCCGTGGACGTCGCGCAGATGCGGGGATCGACCGTCGACGTCCTGCTCGCCCTCACCGGCCGGCGCCCGCTCCCCGAAGGCTTCAGCGTCCTGTAGGAATTCGAACGGCGGTTCAAGGAAATCCGGCGGGCTGCCGATAGGGCGCGCATGTGGCGGCGGGCACTTGGAACATTGGCGGCAGGCGCAACGGCACTGACGATCCTGGTGCCCGAGGCGCGCGGGTTCGTGGTCGGCGTCGTCGCCGCCTCCGCCCTGTGGCTCGTCACGCTCCGCCCGCAGCTTCTGACGGGCGCCCCCAGCTCGGGCGTCCGCAGGGCCGTCAGCGGGGACGTGACGCCCGAGATGCTCAGCCAGGAACTGCTGGACGGCGTCCCGCAGTGGCTCGCGGTACACGACCTGCCGCTCGACGACGCCCACATCGACCACGTCGTCGTCACGCCGCTCGCGGTCCTCGCCGTCGGGACGACCTGGTGGGGACCGGCGACCGAGGAGGAGCACAGCCGCCGCCGGGAGCAGGCCGTCGAGCAGGCCCGGCGCGACGCACGCGCGGTCAAGAACCTGCTGGCGAGCCGCGACCTCGGGCTTCGACCTGCCGGTCTGGCCCGTCGTCCTCACCTGGGGCCCGGGCGCGGAGGAGAGCCAGGTCGGTCTCGTGGACGTCGTCTCCGGCGCGGACGCCGGCGCGTGGGCGATGGCCTACTCCACCGGTGCCATCGCGCCGGCCGTCGCCGAGCGGGTGCACGCCGGGCTGCTGCGCGTGCGGGCCCGGCGCGACGGGCACCGCACGAAGGCGCAGCACGCCCGCGCGGCCTGACACTAGGCGACGGCCAGGAGCCTGAACTCCCTGCGGTCCAGCAGGCGCAGGACGAGCTGCGCCGGCCCCGGGAACGCGCGCCGCCCCAGCTCGGCGGGATAGTCGACGATGCCGTGCACCTCGTACTCGCGGCCGTGGTGGACGACCGTGCAGCGCCCCGCCGCCGTCACGTTCTTGTACCAGTCGACATCCGGGCCGTAGGTGAGCTCGGCGACGAACCCCTCCGGCACGCGAGCCAGGATCACCGGCGTCTCGTACACCCGCCCGCTGCGGCGCCCGACGTGCCTGACCAGGGAGAACGGCCCGTGCCGCGACCTCGCGACCCGGCTCGTGAGCCGGTTCAGGCTGTGGTTCAGGACCCAGAAGTAGCGCCGCCGCACGGACCCAACCATCACACCACCCTCACGCGTGGCGGAAGGCGATCCGCTCCCGCCGCAGCCAGGCACGCCGGAAGACCACGTGCAGCACTGCGAGCATCCGTTCCTTGCCCCGCGTGATCCGCCGCGCCGCCGGCTGCGGCAGCTCGTACATCACCCACGGCACGAGGAACGCCAGGTCGCGCAGACCGAGGCCCTCGTTGAACGCCGCCAGCACCGCGTTCCACTCCCCCGGTGCGAGCACCCGCTGCGCGAGGGCGAGCGCCTCGGTCTCCTCGTGGGCGAGGTGGGAACCGAGCTGCTCGCGGGCTGCGGCGGTTCGCACGGCGAGAGCCGCGCGCGCGTCGTCGTCCGGGGCCGCCGCCAGCCGGCGGAAGCCCTCTCCCACCGCCTCGAGCAGCGGGTCGATCGTGCTGTGCTCGGCGGCCATGGCCGTGAGCACCTCCAGGCGTCGTCCTCGCCGGCGGCGCGCGCGGCGGAGTCGAGCGCCGGCCAGAGCCTGTCGTCCTCGACGCTGTGGTGGTGGTGCAGGCCGTCCGCGAACAGCTGCCAGCGCTCGTCGAGGGCGGCCCAGGCGGCGCGGTCCGAGACCGGGGTGCGGGTGGCGGCCGCGGCGAAGTTCTCCAGGTCGCGGCGGAACGCTCGGTGCACCACGAACATCATGGTCAGGTCGAGCGGGCCGTCCGGGGCAGCGGCCTGGCCCGGCAGCCGCACCTGCACCGGGCGAGCGCTCGTCCGGGTCACGGACTGATCAGCAGTCATCGTCGTGTCCTTCCTCGTCAGGGGGTCGGACTCAACGCTCGACATCCTGTCTGGAGGAGCTCTGGACGCCGTCTGGAGATCAGAACCCGACGGCTCGCCGGTGCCCGTCCAGCCAGGCCGCGACCGGCCCGAGGCCCCACCCGGCGCACCGCTCGAGCGCTTCGTCGGCGTGCCTCGCCGCCGTCGCGAACTCCCCCGTCGCCGCCGCGGCGAGCGCGAGGAAGGCGCTGACCGGTCCGAGGGCGATGCCGCTGCCGGCGGCTGCGACGTGGTCGGCGGAGGGCGCCATCCGCGAATACGTCTCGGCGGCGAGGGCGGGCAGGCGCAGCACGAGCGCGGCCTCCGCGGCGACCGCCAGCCGGAAGAGCTGGAGGAAGTCCTCGGTCGCGAGCGGCAGCGGGCGGCGCCCGCTGCTTCGGGGGGCCGGCCGCTGTCGGCGTCCGCGCCTGTTCGAGCAGGACGGGGCCCAGCACGCGCACGCGCACGGGCGGGTCCTGGTCAGGCACGAGCCGAGGATAGGCAGAGCGATCCGCTGGCCGCCGTCCGCCGGAGGCGGGACGCCTCGGGGCGAGTAAGGAAGGGTCACGCTGCGCGAACGAGAGGGGGGAGGGAGTAGGTGCTCGTGACCGTTAGCGCTGCCCCATATAGCGGGGCAGCGCTAACGGTCAGAAAGACATGTCCCCTCCCCCGGGCTTCACCCCACGCCGAGACCCGGTCGCGGCGAGCGCCGACACGTCGACGGCCGGACCAGCGGGGCATTCAGTCCGCGTCCAGTCCCACTCCAGCGCGGTCCGGAGGCTGAGGTCAGCAGCCCCTCCCTCCCACCATGACGAGGACCCGATGTCCAGCACCGACACCTCCTCCCGGACCCTCCCCACGCTCTCCCCCGAGCTCGCCGCGGTGATCGACCGCTACCGCACCTGCGAGTTCGCCACCGTGACCCGGTCGGGCACGGCCATCGCCTGGCCCACCTGCCCGCTGTACGACCCGGCCGCCGGCACCTTGACCCTGACGACGTCCGTGGCCCTGCCCACCAAGGCGCTCAACATCCGGCGTGAACCCCGGGTGTCCCTGCTATTCAGCGACCCGACAGGCAGCGGCCTCGACGCGCCGCCGCAGGTTCTCGTGCAGGGCCGGGCGAGCTGCCCCGACGTCGTGGTCACCCGCCCCGACGGGCTCGAGCGGTACTGGGCGCGACTGCTGTCGCGCCAGCCCGGCGGCAAGGCGTACAGCAAGACGGCGATCAGCCGGCGGCTCATGGACTGGTACTACTTCCGCCTGGTCATCACCGTGCAGCCCGAGCTGGTCGACGTCCGCGGGCCGCTGGTGCGCGGCGAGCAACTGGCACCCGGGGCCGGTGAGCTCAAGGAGCTGCGGCACTACGCGGACGCCGTCCTGTCGTGGGTCGACGCGGACGGGCAGCCGACGTCGTCGCGGGTACGGCCCGAGCCGCTCCCGGACGGCCGGCTCGCGCTGCCTCCGTTGCCGGGACTGCGCGAGGGGACGGCGAGCATCCTCGGGCACTCCCACAACGAGAAGCTGTGGGGACTGCGCAGCTTCGTGTCCGTCGGATCGGTCGTCCGGGAGCAGGACCGCTGGGCGTTCACCCCGCAGCGGTACCTGCCCGGCGCGTCTCCCGACCCGCGGGCGCTGCTGCGGACTCTCGTGAACGGCCGTCGGACGGCGAAGCGGTACCTCGAGGCCCGCGGCCTGGAGCGGCCGGCCGTGCCGTGGGAGGCCTTCAAGGCCTTGTACGACCGCGACGACCTCGCCCTCTGACCGCGACGATCAAGGGCTCCCCCCTACTGCAACGATCAAGGAAAAGTTGGGGATCACGGACGAGTCATGATCCCCAACTTTTCCTTGATCGTTGCTTTGGGAGGTCAGGAGGCGCGGACGGTGAACTGCGTGGTCAGGAGGGTGCCGTCCGCGGTGCGGAACTGGCCCCAGAGCCGGTAGAGCCCTTCGCGGGGGAAGTTCGCGTGGACGTCGAGCTCGGGGCCGAACTCCTGGCCCGGCAGGGCGAACACCGGGTTGCCGTTCGCGTCCTCGACCTCGGCGTGCTCGTGGGCGAACGCGGTGCCGTCCTCGCGCAGGATCGCGATGTGGCCCGCGGCGGCGAGGTACGGCCGCAGCGTGGTGATCGGCGCGCCCGTCGCGGCGTCGGTGAACCGGTAGGTCAGCCGGCTGCGGTGCCCGGCCTCGGCCTCGCCGGCCAGCTCGACGCGGACGCCGTCCAGCACCTGCACCCGGCCCGACTCGCGCACCGGCTCGGCCGGCACGGTCGCGGGGTTCCCGACGACCGCGTGCCCGACCGCGACGACGTCCGCCATCTGGCCGACCCGCTTGAACTCGGCGTGCAGCGTGTAGCGGCCGGCCGTCGGGAAGGTGATCGGGACGGCGAAGGTGCCGGGCTCGCCCGTCGGCGTCGGGTGGATGTGCTGGAAGGCGCCGAGGTCGTCGCGGGTGACGATGAGGTGGATCCACGCCTCGTGACTACGGCCGACGTCCTCGACCGGGCGGCCGGTCTGGGCGTCCCGGACGTGGATCGTCACCGAGGTGGGGCGGCCGGGCACGGCGATCCCGCCGGTCGAAGGGGCCACCTGGACGTCGACAGCGAGGCCGGCGTCGTCGACGTCCAGCGGCTCGGTCTCGGACGTCATCATGACGCTCATCGACGGCCGCATCGGCATGCCCGTCCCCTGGATCCAGGCGAGCTGGCCGTTCATGCCACGCTCGGCGGCGCTGGTCCGGCTGAGCATCGTCAGGCCGCCGCCGATGAGCAGCGCGAGGACCGCGATGCCGGTGAGGTAGGCGGACTCGCGCAGCCGGCGGGTGAACCTGGGGCGCAGGTCGTCGGCGGTCGCGGGCCGGCGGAACCCGCGCAGGCGGAGGGCGTTCGTGACGACGCTGACAGAGCTCATCGCCATGGCGGCGGCCGCGAGCGACGGGTTCAGCAACGTGCCGTTGAAGGGGTAGAGCAGGCCGGCCGCGACCGGGATCAGCAGCACGTTGTAGGCGAACGCCCAGGCCAGCCCCTGCTTGATGGTGGCCACCGTGCGGCGGGACAGCGCGATCGCGGCGACGATGCCGCGCAGGTCGCCGCCGACGAGCGTGATGTCGGAGGCGGCGATGGCCACGTCCGTGCCGGTGCCGATCGCGATGCCGAGGTCCGCGGTCGCGAGGGCCGGGGCGTCGTTGATGCCGTCGCCGACCATGGCGACGACGGCGCCGCCGGACTGCAGCCGGGCGACGTGCTCGGCCTTGTCCTGCGGCTTCACGCCGGCGAGCACGTGCTCGATGCCGACCTGGCGGGCCACGACGGCGGCCGTGCGCGGGTTGTCGCCGGTGAGCATCCACACCTCGAGGCCGAGGGTCTTCAGCTGGGCGATGGCGTCCGCCGACTCGGGCTTGACGGTGTCGGCGACCCCAAGCACTCCCGCTGGCCGGCCATCGACGGCGACGAACACCGGCGTGGCGCCGTCGTCGGCGAGCCGCGCGGCGAGCGGGCGGAGGGTGCTGAGGTCGAGACCGGCGAGGAGCTCCTCGTTGCCGACCAGGATCTCGCGCTTCCCGGCACCGTCGTCGAGGCGCGCCCGCAGGCCGGCGCCGGGCTGGGCCTCGAAGGACGTCAGGCCGGGCAGACGCAGCCCGCGCTCGTGGGCGGCGGCGACGAGCGCAGCGCCGAGCGGGTGCTCGGAGCCGGTCTCGGCGGCGGCGGCGAGGGCGAGCAGCTCGTCGGCGCCGAAGCCGGGCGCGGGGTGGACGGCGGTGAGCTCGGAGCGGCCACGTGTGATCGTGCCGGTCTTGTCGAGGACGACGGTGGTCAGCCGGCGGGCCTGCTCGAGCGCCTCGCCGCCGGAGATGAGGATGCCGAGCTCGGCCGCCTTGCCGGTGCCGACCATGATGGCCGTCGGGGTGGCGAGGCCGAGGGCGCAGGGGCACGCGATGATCAGGACGGCCATGGCGGTGCCGATGCCGAGCGCGACGCCGTTGCCGTCGGGGCCGAACAGCGCCCAGCCCGCGAACGTGAGGATCGCGAGCCCGATGACGGCCGGCACGAACCACGCCGAGACGGTGTCGGCGAGGCGCTGCATCGGGGCCTTCGAGCCCTGCGCGTCCTCGACCAGCCGGACGATCTGCGCGAGCGTCGTGTCGCGACCCACCGCAGTCGCCCGCATCACGAACGACCCGGTGCCGTTGACGGTGGACCCGATGACGGTGTCGCCCTCCGCCTTCGCGGTGGGAACGGCCTCGCCGGTGAGCATGGACTCGTCGACCGCGCTGGCGCCCTCGGTGACGACGCCGTCGACCGGAACCTTCTCGCCGGGCCGCACCCGCAGCAGGTCGCCGACGGCGACGCTCTCGACGGGCACGTCGGTCTCGGTCCCGTCCCGCACGACGCGGGCGGTGGCCGGCTGCAGGCCGACGAGCGCCGTGATCGCGGCCGTGGTGCTGCGCTTGGCGCGGGCTTCCATCCAGCGGCCCATCAGGACGAGCGCGGTGACGACGACGGAGATCTCGAAGTACACGTGCAGCGGCAGACCGAGCTGCTCGGCGATCGCAGGCCAGAGCGTGACGAACGCGCTGTAACCGAAGGCGACGCTCGTGCCGAGCGCGACGAGGGTGTTCATGTTCACCGTGCCGTGCCGGCCCGCAGCCCACGCGGCGGAGTAGAAGCTCCGGCCGGCCCAGACCTGGATGACGGTGGCGACGACCAGCAGCAGCGGCATCAGCCAGTCCATGACGTCCACCGGCAGCGGCAGGTACATCAGGACCATCATCGACAGACCGGCGGTCAGCGAGACCTGCCACTGGCGCTTCAGGGTGCCGATCTCGGCGTCCTTGGCCGCGTCCTTGCCGGCGGCCTTGCCGGCCGCCGTGGTCGCGGCCTTGCCCGTCGCCGCGGAGCCGGCGCTGTCGCCGTCCGGGGCCTGGGTGGCCGGGGTCCCGAAGTCCTCGCGCGCAGCGGCCGTGTAGCCGGCCTTGCCCACGGCGGCGGCGAGGTCGGGCAGCGAGGCGGCGGCCGGGTCGAAGGCGACCGTGGCGACCTCGGTGGCGAGGTTGACCTGTGCGGACTCGACGCCGTCGACCCGGTTGAGCGCCTTCTCGACGTGCCGGACGCAGGAGGCGCAGGTCATCCCGCCGATGTCGAGGGTGACGTGGGTGAGGCGGCTGAGCTGCGCGACCTGCGTCGTCTGCTGGGTCATCTGCTGGGTCATCGGTACTCCTCCGGGTTCAGTGCCTGATCGCAGACAACAGCCCGGCGCTGTCGATCTCCTGTCCGCGACGGCCCGACGTCGACGGGAACGGACAGGGCGAGGACAGCGCCCGCCCGCACGGTGGGACCACGACATCGCCGGCCGCCGCGGCGGCGGCCCGACAGAGGAGGAACCGTGAGCGAGATCATCCTGTGCGTCCCCGACATGAGCTGCGACCACTGCGTCCGCGCCATCTCGTCCGAAGTGGCCGTGGTGCCCGGCGTCGAGACCGTCGACGTCCGCCTGGACGGCAAGACCGTCCGCGTGACGGGGACGGCGGCGGAGGACGCGATCCGCGCCGCCGTCGCGGAGGCCGGCTACGAGGCGGCATGACAGGTCAGCGCCGTGGCTAAAGTGGGGGGCCGTGCGGGAGGGAACTCGCGCACGGCCTTCTGCGTGGAGCAGGTGTGGAGTTCACGACGTTCGGGGTGCTCGGCCCCGTCGAGGTGCGCCCCGCCGGCGGCGTGCCGGTGCAGCTGGCGCCGTCCGTGCGCGCGCTGCTCGCCCGGCTGGCCCTCGTGCCCGGCCGGGTGGTCTCGGTCGACGCCCTCACCGACGCCCTCTGGGGCGAGGACCTGCCGGCCGACGCCGCCAATGCGCTGCAGCTGCGGGTCTCCAAGCTGCGCCGGGCGCTGGCAGCCGCCGGCGTCCCCGGCGACGTGCTCGTCACCCAGGCTCCGGGCTACCGGCTGGCAGTCGATCCCGACGCGGTCGATGCCGTCCGGTTCGAAGGACTGCTGACGCGCTCCCGCGCCATCGCCGGCGACCCCGGCGCCGCGCTGACCGTGCTCGACGAGGCGCTGGCGCTGTGGCGCGGGCCGGCGCTCGCGGACGTCGGCGACGCGGAGTGGGCCGCCGCCGAGGGCGTCCGGCTGGAGGAGCTGCGGCTCGGCGCCCTCGAGGACCGGCTGGAGCTCCTGCTCGAGTCCGGGCGGCATCCGGAGGCGACGGCCGAACTCGAACGCCTTGCCGCCCTGCACCCGCTGCGCGAGCGGCTGCACCGGCTGCTCATGCTCGCCCTCTACCGCGGCGACCGGCAGGCCGACGCCCTCGCCGTCTACCGCCGCCTGCGGGAACGCCTGGCCGACGAGCTCGGCATCGACCCGGCCCCCGAGGTGCAGGCCCTTGCCCAGGCGGTGTTGCGGCAGCAGGTCCCGGAGCCGCGTACGCCGATCGCGGCCGCCTCCTGGAGTCCCGCGGCGGCCGCGCCCGGCAGCGCGCCGGAGGCCCTCGCGTTCGGAGTTCCCGAGCTCCCGCAGCCGCTGTCCGCCGTCCTCGGCCGCGAGCGGGACGTCGCCACCGCACTGGAGCAGCTCCGCCTCGGCCGGCTGGTCACCTTGACCGGACCTGGCGGCGTCGGCAAAACCACGCTGGCGCTCGAGGTCGCCCGCGCCGCCGTCCCGGAGACCGCACCGGAGGTCCGGTTCGTGCGCCTGGCCTCGGTCGAGCCCGGCGGGGACGTCGCGGAAGCCGTCGCGCGCCAGCTCGGCGTGCAGGCCTCCGGGCCTGGCGAGGCCGCTGCCGCGGGAGTGCTCGGGTTCCTCGCGCCGCGACGTGCGCTGCTCGTGCTGGACAACTGCGAGCAGGTCGTCGAGGCGGTCGCCGCGTTCGCGGAACGGCTGCTGCAGGCCTGCCCCCAGCTGCGTGTGCTCACCACCAGCCGGGAGGCGCTCGCCGTCCCCGGCGAGGTGCAGGTCGCCGTCCACCCGCTGGGACTGCCCGCGGCCGGAGCGGCCGAGGACGTCGACCACGCCGGCGCGTCGCCCGCGGTGCAGCTGTTCGTCGAGCGCGCGCGGGCGGTGCGGCCGTCCTTCGCGCTGACGGCGTCCAACGCGGGCGTCGTCGCCTCCATCTGCCGCCGGCTCGACGGCGTGCCGCTGGCCCTCGAGCTCGCGGCGGCACGGGTGAAGGCCCTCCCGCTCGACGAGATCGCGGCGCGGCTCGACGACCGGTTCGCGCTCCTCACGGCCGGTCCCCGGACGGGCGAGGCCCGGCACCGGACCCTCAAGGCCACCCTCGACTGGAGCCACGACCTGCTCACGGACGACGAGCGGATCGTGCTGCGGCGGCTCGCGGTGTTCCGCGGCGGGTGGACGCTGGACGCCGCCGAGGAGGTGTGCGCCGGCGACGGGGTTCCTCGCGACGACGTCCTCGACCTGCTGTTCCGGCTCGTGGACCGCTCGCTCGTCGTGCCCGGTGCGGACTCCGGGCGCTTCCGCATGCTCGTGACGATCCGCGAATACGCCGAGGACCGCCTGCGGGAGGCCGGCGAGGCTGACGCCGTCCGGGAGCGGCACCTCTGGCACCAGACGGCGCTCGCCCAGGAGCACGGATCGGTGACCTGCTGGGGAGGAGCCGGCTGGTCGCGGATGCTCGCCGAGCACGAGAACATGCGCGCCGCGCTCGGCTTCGCGATGGACCGCGCGCGCCGGTCGGGGCGCCCCGAGGACGTCGAAGCGGGGTTCCGCCTCGCGAACGCCATGGTGTGGTTCTGGCAGTACAACCTGCGCTACGAGGGCATGGAGGTGCTGACCTCGCTGCTCGCGCTGCCCGGCGGGTCGGCCGGCAGCCGCGCCCTCGCCCTGCAGGGCATCGGGCTGTTCCACGTCTACTACCCGACGGCGGCCTCCCGGGCAGCCACGCGGGAGAGCCTGGAACTGTTCACGGGCCTCGGCGACGCCCGTGGCGCCGCGGTCTCCCGGCTCATCACGGGGTGGAACGGCCAGTACGACGTCGAGATGGCACCGTCCCGCGCTCTCGCCGTCGAGGCGGCGAACGTCCTGCTGGAGGACGCGACTCCCGGCCTCGCCGGTCTCGTCACCTACGTGATCGCCTCGCTCGACCTCGGCGCGGGGGAGTTCGAGTCGTCCGCCGCCGGCTGGCCGATCGTCCTCGAGCACCTCCGGGAGTCCGGCGACCGGGTCATGCAGAGCGCGGTCCTCGCCCACTACGGCCTCGCGCTGCGCGAGACCGGGCGGACCGGCGAGGCCCTCGCGGCACTGCGGGACGCCGTCGACATGGTCCGCGACGGCCAGACCCTGCACGGGCTCGCGTTCGCGCTGATCCATCTCGCGCACACCGAACTCGACCTCGGCACCGGTAGCGACGTCCCCGGTCTGCTCGAGTGGGCGGACGAGTCGGCGCGCCGGGTGCGGAACCCGCGGTGCCAGGCGTGGGCGGCCTGGGGAAGAGCGCGGCTGTGTTTCGCCGCCGGGGACGCCACTGCGGCGCTCGCCGAGTGCCGGCGCGCGGTCGACCTGCTGGAGGACCGGGAGTTCCCGTGGGCCCGGGTGCGGCTGTGGGCGTTCCTCGCCGAGGTGGCTCGGGCCGCCGGGGACGCCGGCGAGGCCGCCCGCGCCGAGTCGCACGTCCAGGGACTCGCGACCGCCTCCGCCTGACCGGCGTCCGCCTGTGGCCGCGGACCTACTGCGGGCGTTGGGTGAGGACGATCGGCTCGGACTCGGTGATGGCGATGGTGTGTTCGGTGTGCGCCGTGCGGCTTCCGTCCGCACTCCGGAGCGTCCATCCGTCCGGGTCGACGCGTAGCTTGTCGGTCCCACGCATGAACCATGGTTCGACCGCGAGAACCAAGCCCGGCCTGAGGCGGTAGCCGCGACCTGGACGGCCGTCATTGGGGACGTGGGGGTCGCCGTGCATGGTGCGTCCGACGCCGTGTCCGCCGAACTCGAGGTTGACGGTCAGTCCAGCTTCCCGGGCCACGGCCCCGATGGCGTGTGACAGATCCCCGATCGTGTTCCCGGCGCGGGCGACGGCGATCGCGGCGTCGAGCGCGCGCTCGGTGACCCGGATCAGCTCGATGTCCTCGGCGCGCGCGGCCCCCACGACGAGGCTGATCGCCGCGTCGGCGACCCAGCCGTCGACGCTGGCGGCGAAGTCGAGACTGATCAGATCCCCGTCCCTGAGCCGGTAACGGTGCGGCTTGCCGTGCAGGACCGCGTCGTTGACCGAGGTGCACAGCACGTACCCGAACGGTCCCCGGCCGAAGGAGGGGGCGTAGTCCAGGTAGCACGATTCAGCACCGCGCTTACGGATGAGTTCATGGGCGAAGGAGTCGAGGTCGAGGAGGTCGACGCCGACCGCCGCCCGTTCCGCGAGCCTGACGAGGGTTGAGGCGACGAACTCACCGGCTGCTCGCATCTGCTCGACCTCCGCGGCCGTTCGCAGTTCGATCATGCTGCGCGTCCCTCCAGCCACCGCTGCGTCGTCACAGGGCTGCCGCCCAGCGGATCGCGCCGAGGAGGTGCCGGCGGAAGGCAGGCTCGCTGAATGACTCCGCGGTGTGCCCGCAGCCGGTGTAGAACGCGCGTCCGCCCTCGTACTCCTGGCACCAGGCGATCGGGTGGTAGGCGCCCATGCCGCCTCCCCGATAGGTCTCCTCGTCGACGGTCAGCAGGACTGTGACGTCGGGTCCCGGGAGTGAACGGAAGTCGTACCACTCGTCGAACCGCCTCCAGGTCGGGCTCAGGTGAGCGGTGGAAGGGTGCTGATGGCTCCGAACTGTGAGCGTCCCGGGTTGCGGCTCCGGGTGGGAGTGGAAATACGCGCCGACCAGGCCGCCGTACCAGGCCCAGTGGTACTCCGTGTCGGCGGCGCCGTGGACGCCCACGTACCCGCCACCCTCGCGGATGTATGCCTCGAACGCGTTCCGCTGATCGTCGTCGAGAACGTCGCCGGACGTCGACAGCCAGACGACCACCCGGTAGCGAGCAAGGTTCTGGCTCGTGAAGGCCGATGCGTCCTCGGTCGCCGTCACCGTGAATCCGTGAGCCCCCCCGAGTTGCCGGAGGGCGTCGACGCCGGCGGGGATCGAGGCGTGTCGGAAGCCCGTCGACCTGGAGAAGACGAGGACGGCGAAGTCGGGCGCCGAGTCGGCGACGGCCTCATCCACCATGACGGCCATACCAGTCGCTCAGCCGGCGGAACCCCTCGTCGAGGGTCACCGCGGGCTGCCAGCGCAGGGCGCTGCGCGTCCGCCGTTGGTCGAACCAGTGCGCCGTCGCCAGCTGCTCCGCCAGGAAGCGGGTGAGCGGGGGAACCGACCGACGGCGGGTCGCCGCCCACACTCCTTCCGCCGCGGCACCGGCGAGCCAGGCGGCGGCGAACGGCACGCGGATGGTCCGCCCGGGAACTCCCGCCGCGCGGCACAGCCGGGCGAGGACCTCGGCGACGGGCCGCGGCTCCCCGTTGGAGACGACGAGGGCCTCGCCGTGCACCGGTCCGCAGGCGTCCACGGCCGCGATCAGGGCGGCCGCCGCGTTGTCGACGTAGGTCGTGTCGATGAGGGCAGCGCCGGAGCCGATCACGGGCAGTCGCCTCGCCCGCGCCCGCTCGACGATGCGATCCACGAGCTGGGGATCGCCCGGCCCCCACACCAGGTGAGGGCGGATCGCCAGCACGGCCAGCGAGGACGAGTCCCCGGCCAGCGCGGCCACCTCCGCCACGGCCTTCGATCGGGAGTAGCGGCCGCGGGCGCGGGCCGGATCGGCCGGTCCGGCACCGACGCCGCTCAGCGCGGTCCCGGCGTGTGCCACCGACGGCGACGAGACGTGCACCAGCCGGCCGACGCCCGCGGCCCGGCAGGCGCGGACGACGTTGCGGGTGCCTCCGATGTTGGCGGACGCGTACTGCGCCCACGGGCCCGTGACGTCGACCTTCGCGGCCAGGTGCAGCACCACGTCCTGGCCTCGTGCGGCCTGCTCGACGACCGCGGGGTCGGCGACGTCGCCCAGCACCTCCGGGCACGGCAGGCCGGAGGGACGGCGCTGCAGCACCGTCACCTCGTCGCCGCGCGCGAGCAGCCCGGTGGCCGAGGCCCGGCCGAGCATCCCGCTCGCCCCGGTGACCAGGACCTTCACGGCCGGGACGCCCGCGCGCCTGCCAGCAGCCGCGCCGCCCGCCGGGCGACCTCGCCGCGGTCCACCTTCGACTGGTGCCGGACGTCGACCGGCAGGCGCGGCGCGACCAGCACGGCGGCGACGTCGGCACCGGCGGCCGCCCGGACGGCCTCAGCCAGGCCCAGGTCGGCCAGCTCCAGCCGGCCGGAGAGGCCCCGCAGGCGCGATCGGACGCGGAGCGGGGCCCGGTCCGCAGCCCGGTCCCCGGCCCTGTCCCCGGACGTCGCGTCAGCCAAGGTGACCACCACCACCGCCACCACCTGCGCGCCGGCCGGGCCGACGCCGACCACCGCGGCGGCCGACACCCTGGCCAGGCCCTCCACCCGCTGCTCGATGCCGACGGGTGTCACCGGCCCGGCGGCGGTGGTGAGAACGTGCTGCAGGCGTCCTTCGATCCAGAGCCGGCCGTCGGCGTCCAGGTGCCCCACGTCACCGGTGCGGTGCCACCCGGGA
This sequence comes from uncultured Actinomycetota bacterium, assembly GCA_963786765.1. Classification (GTDB taxonomy): domain Bacteria; phylum Actinomycetota; class Actinomycetes; order Actinomycetales; family Kineosporiaceae; genus DATKNA01. The sequence goes on from CAWBAJ010000008.1 coordinate 443,449, forward strand.
TTGCGCGACGTGGTGACCTCGAGCGCCCACAGCGCGTCGTAGCGGTCCTTCACGTGCGCGGCCCGCACGCAGACCTCACCGAGAACGCCCGGGCGGTCGGTGAGCTCGCCGTCGCACCGCCCGTCCGGGAGCATGGCGCTGATCCGGACGTCGACGCCGGGGAGCGGACGGCCCACGCACACGCCCTCGCCGGCGTCGGCGGCTTCGATTCCGGCCAGCGAGATGTCGGTGACGGGCAGGACCTCGGTCATGCCGTAGGGAGTGTGCGCCTCGGCAGCCGGCAGGACCGCCCGCAATGACCGCAGCAGCGACGCCGGGACAGGTGCGCCGGCGGACATCAGCAACCGTACGCCGGCCAGGGCCGTGCGCTGCGGCGGCGAGAGCTGCTCCGCCGTGGCTGCGACGCCACGGAGCGCCGCCGGCGACGCGAAGACCACCGTCGCGTCGACGGCGGCTGCGGCCTCGGCCAGCGCCGGTGCCGTCAGCGAAGCGGGCGCGGTCACGTCGACGTCCGGTACCGCCGACGCGATGCCCAGCGCGGGCCCGAGGATCGCGAAGGGCGCGAACGCCGCCACGAACCGGTCGGCGGCGGTCAAGGCGTACGCGGACCGCACGACCTCGAGCTGGGCCGCGGCCTGGCGGTGCGTGTAGACGACGCCCTTCGCCGGTCCAGTGGCGCCGGAGGTGAAGAGCACGGCGCAGTCGGCGTCCAGCGGGCACTCCCCGGGCGGCGGCGCCGACCGGCCGAGGGCCTCGAGCTCGTCGAGCGTGGATGCCGCGCGGAGGACGCGCAGTGCCTTGCGCCCCAGCCGGCCGGCGGCGAAGCGCGACCCGGGCAGGCCCATCAGGCGCGCCGCGGCGAGCCCCGTAGGGCTGCCCACGACGTGGTCGATCGCCGCGCTCCGCAGGGCCCGGCGCATGCCGGCGAGGCCGAGGCCCTTGTCCGCCACCACGGCGACCGCACCGGCGCGCCACAGCGCGTACACCGAGACGGTCAGGTCGGCCGACGGCTCCACGAGCAGGGCGACGCGGTCCCCCGGGCGCACACCTGACGCCGCCAGCCCGGCGGCCACGTCGGCCACCCGTCCGGCCAGTTCGCGCCAGCTCACCGTGGCGCCCGCGACCTCGACGACCGCCGGCGCGGCGTCGTCCGACCGCTCCTCGAGGGCGGACCACAACCGGCGGGCAGGGGCGCTACCAGGTACGCCGGCCGGACGCTCGGGAGCGGCCCCGGCGGGGCCGAGCTCGCCCACCCAGCGAGAGACGACCGCGGCGTACTCGGGGGCGTCCTCCGGCAGCAGGTGTGAGGCGCCCTCGAAACGGTGCAGCTGCGCCTGCGGCAGACGGCCGCGCAGGTCGGCCAGGTACCGCTCCCCGAAGACCGGGTCCCGGGGACCCCAGAGCAGCAGCGCCGGCACGTCCAGCGAGCGGATTCCCTCGGCGATCGCCTCCTGCGCAGGGCGGGAGGGATGGCCGGGCGAGAACGGGATGTCGGCGACGAAGTCGCCCACGGACCGCCGCCGCCCCGCCGAGCGGTAGGGGGCGGCGAAGGCGCGTCGCACGTCGGCGGGCAGCGCCGGCCGGGAGAGTGCCGTCGTCGCCCGCACGAAGGCCGGGGTACCGAGGGTGACGGCCGCTCGTACCCCGGGGACGGAGGCCAGCCGGATGAGCGCCGGGCCCAGGTCCCCGTCGGGCATCGCGACGGCGGTGTTGGCCAGGATCACGCCGCGCAGGTCCTGCTGGTGCTCCAGCGCCCAGCCGAGGGAGAGAACCCCGCCCCAGTCGTGCCCGACCGTGACCACCGGCCCGCTGATGCCCATCGCCTCGGTCAGGTCGCCGAGGTCGGCCACCCGCTGCCGCAGCGACCGCGGCGCGGGCAGCCGCTCGGACCAGCCCATGCCGAGCTGGTCGGGAGCGACGACGCGCCAACCGGGCGGGGCTGCGGCGAACAGGCGGCGCCACAGGTAGGACCAGGTCGGGTTGCCGTGAACGCACAGCAGCGTGCCCGTCGGGTTCCGCCCGCCGTTGTCGAGGACGTGCCAGATGTGCTTGACGCCGTCGGCGTCGGCGACGGTCAGGAGTCGGGACCAGGCCGGGTCCAGGCCCGGAAGCGCCGTCGGGAGGGATGCCGCCTCCTGCTTCGGGAGGGGCCTCACCAGGCGATCTCGAGGCACGAGACGTTGAGGCCCGAGCCGATCCCCATGAGCAGCACGCGGTCACCGCCGGCGAGCGAGTCCTGCTCCCCGGCCAGGGTGAAGGGGACCGAGGCCGGGCCGAGGTTGCCCCGGGTCGGGAACGTGGTCGGCACCAGCGCTGGATCGATGCCGAGCCGCTCGCAGATCGCCTGGATGTGCACTTTGGAGACCTGGTGGATGACGTAGCGGGTCATCCCCTGCGCCCAGTCGAAGTCCTCCCCGACGGCCGCCCACATCTGCAGGGAGAGGTCGAGGCCGGCGTCGAGGAGTCCCTTGAGGTCGGTCCGCATCACGTCGTTGTCCCCGGTGCACAGCTCGTGGTGCTCCGTCCCCGCCCGGCTCGACGACCCGACCAGGCGGTGCCCCTCCGGGTGGGAGTCCGCGCGGCCGAGCACCATGGCGACGGCGCCCGAGCCCAGGGTGAGGGTCGCGAACTGGGACAGCACGTCGCGGGACACCGTGTCGGGGTTGCTGAGCCGATCGATCGTGCGCTCCTGGACCGGTTGGGAGTCCTCGCCGTTGACGATGAGCGCGTACTCGACGAACCCGGAATCGATCATGGACGCCGCGATCTCCATGCCGTTGACGAAGCCGAGGCAGGCGTTCGTGACGTCGAAGTTCTGGCAGGACCGCGGCAGGCCCAGCGCGTGGTGGACCGCGACGGCCGTCGAGGGCTCGAGGTACTTGCGACTGATGGAGGTGTTGATCATGACGCCGATCCCCGCCGGGTCGACACCGCTCTCGCTGATCGCCTTGGCCCCGGCCATGGCGGCGCCTTCGATGAAGGTGACGCCGTCGGCCCACCAGCGCCGCTCCCGGATGCCCGCGAGGCGCTCCAGCAGGCCGGGCCGTAGGCCCACCCGGCTGTAGGTGTCGGCGAGCGCGTCGTCGAGCGCGTCGGAGCTGATCACCCGGGAGGCGTCGGCCGTCTGCACGGCCAGCACGGCCGTGTTGCGGAAGCGGTGCGTGGAGTTGCCGTCCATGCGCGAAGTCCAGTCCCTCGATGGGGCCGCACCCCTGGCACGGGCCGCCCTCGTCCATGGCGGACCACCCGCCGGGTCGAGCCTAAGCACGGACCTTCCGGCGTGCAGGGCGGGCGCCGGTCCGATGTCCTACCAATGGCTCAGCCATCGAAGACGACCCAGCCGTGCGGGGCGACCAGCCCGTCCCCGGACGCCGGCTCCGACGCCGGCTCGGACTCGACCACCCTCGCGCCGGCGGGCAGCGCGAACGGCGAGTCGGTCAGGTTGAGTGCCAGCGCGAGCACCTCCGTTCCCGCACGGGCACGGCTGCGGACCACGAGGTGCCCGTTGGTGACCCGCTCGACGGCGGTGACGGCGTCGACCAGCCACGGGTTCCGGCGCCGCAGACCGATCACCCTTCGGTAGACCTCCTCGAGCTCCGGGTGGGGGTTCTTGTAGAGCCCACGCTCCGCCGGCAGCTCGGGGCGCACGGCGTCATCACCACCGGGTCGGTCCTGCTTGACGCCCTCGAGCCCGAACTCGTCGCCGTGGTAGACGCTCGGAACCCCGGGCAGGAAGCCGAGCAGGGCCACCGCGTGCGCCAGGTGCCGCCGGTCGCGGACCTGGCTGGCGACCCGGGTGACGTCGTGGTTGGACAGGAAGGTCATCGGCACGAAGTGCTCGACGAAGCCGGCGTGACGCCGCAGCGTCCAGTCGAGCTCGTGGAGGTTCGTGCTGTCGAGCGATGACCAGACGGCGTGCCACAGCTCGTACTCGGTGACCGAGTCCAGGCCCGAGCGCTCGACGTACGCCACGTAGTCGCCGTGGATCATTTCGCCGACGAACCAGGCCTCGCCGAACTCCGCGCGCACCTGCGGCAGCACAGCGGACCAGAACTCGGGCGGCACCGCGTAGGCCGCGTCGAGCCGCCACCCGTCGATGCCGCGCCGCAGCCAGTGCAGCATGACCTCCCGCACGTACGCCTGCACGCGCGGCGACCGGTGATTGAGCGTGACGAGGGTGTCGTGGCCCTCGAAGTAGTCGGCGGTGATCAGTCCGCCGTTGTCGTAGAGCGCCGAGACCCAGTCCGCGGCCTCGGAGCCGGGTCCCTCGCGCAACGCCTGGGCGACGGGCGGGAAGCCGCGGCCGGCGTGGTTGAACACGCCGTCGAGCAGCAGCCGCACGCCGCGCTGCCGGCAGGACGCGACCAGCGCGTCGAAGTCGGCGTCGTTGCCGAGCCGGGGATCGATCCGGAAGTAGTCGACGGTGTCGTAGCCGTGGGTGGCCGAGGTGAACACCGGCCCGAGCAGCAACCCGTTGGCGCCGAGCGAGATCAGGTGGTCGAGCCACGCCTCCAGCCGCGGCAGCCGGTGCGCGACGCCCTCGACCTCCTTCAGGGTCTGCTCGGCGCCGACGACGCTCAGCGGGTAGGCATGCCACCACACGACGTGGTCAGCCCATCCGACCCTGCCCCGCGCCATCTGCACCTCCGCCCGCGTCGATCGCCGAATCAGGTTTCCAGGTGCTTGGCGAGGTTGGCCAGCGAGGAGTTGAGGCCCTCCGCGTGATCCTCGGCGGAGATGCCTGCGGGCACGTCCTCGGCGCGGATGTCCACCCGGGTCCCGGCATCGACCGCCGTGACCTCCCAGGTCATCGTCATGGTCCCGGCCTGGGCGGGATCCTCGGAGACGAAGGTCACGGCCTGCACCACCCGTACCCCGGGGACGACGTCCACGAAGCGGGCCTCGACGACGTCGGAGTCCGCGGTGGTCTTTCCCCGTGCGGTCGAGGCGTCGTCGTACGTCAGCACCAGCCGGTACGACCCGCCCGGCCGCGCGTCGAACCGTTCGAATCGGCCGCTCATCCCCTGTGGGGGCAGCCAGGCCGTCAGTGCCTCGCGCTCGACGAGCGCAGCGTAGACACGGTCGAGCGGGGCGGCGATCACCCGCGACGCTGCATCCGTCCGTCCCATGGCGTGATCGTAGGCGCTGTCCGGATCCGCGGGGCCGCTGTCCGTCCCGGACGGCGAACGGCCAGGGTTCGGACAGCCGTTCCCGGGACGCTCCTGCTGTCGGAAACGAACCACTCGGCGAGGAGCCCGCGATGTCCCCGTTCATCATGATCGACCTGGCCCGCACGATCGAGCACGACCGTCGCCGCGAGTCCCGGATCGCGATCGCACACCGCCGCGCACGGAGCGGGGCGCCGTCCACGTAATCGATTCCCTGCCGATGAGCCTGCCAGTTGAGAGGAGAGGCGGTCATGTTCCGCAAGATCGCTGCTTGGTTCCACCGCCCGACCGTCGACACCTGGCGGCCCGTCACCTCCGTCCCCTTCGACAGCGGAATAGGTGAATACTGATCATGACTACCACCCCGTTGACAGCCTTGGTGACCGATCCCGCAACGGCCGGCCGCAGCTTGGCGGCCTCTGCCCAGGACGTCCTCAAGGTGTACGGCCGCGGCGACGCCGCCGTGCGCGCCCTGGACGGCGCCTCTCTCGACGTGGAGCGCGGAACCTTCACCGCGGTGATGGGCCCGTCCGGCTCCGGCAAGTCCACCCTGATGCACGTCCTCGCCGGCCTGGACGACGTCGACGGGGGCGTCGTCCGGCTCGGCGACACGGACCTCTCGACCCTGTCGGAGCGGCACCGCACGCTGCTGCGCCGGGAACGCGTCGGCTTCGTCTTCCAGAGCTTCAACCTGGTACCGACGTTGACCGCCGCCGAAAACATCGCGCTCCCGCTCGCCCTCGCCGGCCGGCGTCCCGACGCAGCCTGGCTGGACGAGCTGGTCGCGACGCTCGGCCTGGGCGACCGGCTCCGGCACCGCCCGTCGCAGCTGTCCGGCGGCCAGCAGCAGCGCGTCGCCGTCGCCCGGGCCCTGGTGTCGAAGCCGGAGATCGTCTTCGCGGACGAACCCACCGGGAACCTCGACTCACGCGCCGGCACGGCACTGCTGGAGTTCCTGCAGCACGCCAGCGGCGATCTCGGCCAGACGATCATCATGGTCACCCACGACGCCCTCGCCGCCGCGCACGCCGACCGCGTCGCCTTCCTCGCGGACGGCCGCGTCGTCGACCAGCTCGACTCCCCCACGCCGCCACAGATCCTCGCGCGGATGGCCGATCTCGCCGCGCCGAGCACGGCGAGCAACGCGCACACCTCGGAAGGACGGTGACCGCCATGTGGCGCCTCGGCATCCGCAACGCCTCCGCCCACCTGGGGCGCCTGCTGCTGACCGCCGTCGCCGTCCTGCTCGGCGTGACGTTCGTCAGCGGCAGCCTCGTCCTCACGGCGACCTCACAGACGGTCCTCGACGAGCAGTTCAGGACCGTCACCTCGGGCGCGGACCTCGCCGTCCGGCGGGCCGTCGCGTTCGACGCCGCCATGGGCGTCGAAGTGACCCGCGACCCGGTGCCGCCGTCGGTCCTGGCCACGATCCGGTCGGTGCCGGGCGTCGCGCAGGTGCAGCCGGTCGCGCGCGGCCAGGGCCTGCTGATGGTCGGCTCCCGCGCGATCGTCCCGGCGGGCGCGTCCCTGCTCGAGTCGTGGTCGCCGGCGCCGTTCAACCCCTACCAGCTGCGAGCCGGGCGGGCTCCCGGCGCCGACGACGAGGTCGTCCTCGACGTCTCGACCGCGCTCACCCAGAAGATCCGGCTCGGCGACACCGTCGGCGTCCAGGGGCCGCACCCGGGCACGTTCCGCGTCGTCGGCCTCGTCGGGTTCGGCCGCGGGGACGGCCCACCCGACGCCACCCTCGCGCTGGTTCGCCTGCCCGCGGCCCAGCAGCTGCTCGGCCTGGGTGCCGGGGCCTCGGACGCCGACGTGCGCGCGGCCGATGGCACGGGCGTCGAGACCCTGCGTAGCCGCCTTGCCGCGTCCCTCGGCGCCACGTATCAGGTGTCGTCGAGCCAGGACGTCGCCGCGCGCAGCGCGGCCGCCGCCAAGACCCAGGTCGGCTACCTGCAGGCCCTGCTGCTGGCGATGGCCGCCGCGTCGCTGCTCGTCGGAGCCTTCCTGATCGCCAACACGTTCGCCATGGTCGTGGCGTCGCGGACCCGTGAGATCGCCGTCCTGCGCGCTGCGGGCGCGACCGGCCGGCAGGTCCTCGGGTCGGTCCTCGTCGAGGCACTGACCGTGGGGGCGATCGCGTCCGCGGCGGGGGCCGGCCTCGGGATCGCCGTCGCTGCCGGCCTGCGCCGGCTCGTCGGGGCGTTCGGAACGAACCTGCCGGACGGTCCACTTGTCGTCCGGCCCGCCACGCTCGCCCTCGCGGCCGTGCTCGGCGTGATGGTCACGCTCCTGGCGGCGCTCGGCCCGGCCCGCCGCGCGGCGCGGGTGTCGCCGCTCGACGCTCTGCGCGAGTCGTCGGCTCCCGTCGGCACCGGGCGCGCCCGCACCGTGGCCGGGACGGCCGGGCTGCTGCTCGCGGCCACTGCCCTCGCGGTCGCCGTCCGGGACGCCTCGGTCGTGCCGCTCGCCCTCGGCGGGGTGCTCGTCCTCGCCGGCCTGGTGGTCGTCGGGCCGGCCGTTGTCGGGCCCCTGCTCCGGTTCGCCGGCGGCGCGCTGCCTGCTCGCTGGGTGCCGGGCGTCCTCGCCCGCGAGTCCGCGGCCCGTGCGCCACGGCGGACGTCGGCCACGGTGACCGCCCTCGCGATCGGCCTCGCACTTATCAGCTTCATGGCGGTGCTGTCGGCGTCCGTGAAGGCCTCGATGGCGGCCGGTTACCGGGAGACCATCACGGCGGACTACGTGATCGAGAGCAGCCGCGCCGAGATGCTGGGCGGGCTGGCGCCGGCGGTGTCCGAGCGGATCGCCGCGCTGCCGCAGGTCGCCGTCGCGTCACGACTGCGCTACGGACACTGGAAGGACGGAGAGGCCACGAGCGCCCTGACGGCGGTCGACCCGCGCACGCTGCCGGAGGTCGCCGACGTCCGGCTCGTGCAGGGCCGGCTGGACGCGCTCGCCGGCGGCGGGGTGATCCTCGCCGAGCACATCGCGCGTGAACGCAATCTGCGGGTCGGCGACGAGCTCGAGATGACCTTCGCCCGCACCGGGCGCCAGCACCTCCCCGTCGTGGGCCTGCTGCGCGACCGCGACGCCGACGCGCTCTCCACCGGCTACCTGATCTCGCTGGGAACCTTCGCGAAGCAGTACACCGAGAACGTCGACGCGAGCGTGTTCGTGAAGCTCGCGGACGGCGTCGACGCCTCCGCCGGGCAGAGCGCGCTCACGGGCGCCCTGACGGCCTACCCGACGGCCGAGGTCAAGGACGAGGCGGCCGCCGTGGCCGGGCGCCTGCAGGCGATCGACCAGGTGCTCGGCCTCGTCACCGTGCTGCTCCTGATGACCGTCGTCGTCGCGACACTCGGCATCGCCAACACGCTGGCGCTGTCGATGCTCGAGCGCACCCGTGAGATCGGTCTGCTGCGGGCTGTCGGCATGACCCGCCGGCAGCTGCGCGCGATGGTCCGGGGCGAGGCGCTACTGGTCGCAGCCCTTGCGGTGCTGCTGGGTGCGGTGCTCGGCACCGGCCTCGCGGCCGTCGCCGTGAGGGTGCTCGGCGGCCCGGCGATGTCGCCCGAGTTCCCGCCGGGGCAGCTGGCCGCCGTCGTCGCCCTCGCCGCGGCCACCGGCCTCGTCGCGGGTGCGGTCCCGGCGAGGCGCGCTGCCCGGCTGGACGTCCTCCGCGCGATCGCCGCCGACTGACCCTGCCCTCCAGCGACGATCAAGGAAAAGTTCGGGATCATGGCAAACCAAGATCCCCAACTTTTCCTTGATCGTCGCATAGGGGGGAGGATGAGGGGCATGGGAGAGCGTGCCGGACACGTGGTCCTGCCGAGCGTGGAAGCGGCCGCGTACGCGTCGCTGTCGCGACGGCCGTCGTCGCGGCAGGACCGCTACGCGCTGGGACGGGCGCTGCGCCGGACGGTGCCGCGCTCGTCCCTCGGTGCGTGGCGCCCCGCGGACGACCGGGTCGACCCGGTCGACCAGGTGATCGCGGCGCACGAGGACCGGCTCGCATGGCTCATCCCCGTGCGGATCGGCCGGATGATCGCCTCGCCGTATGCGTTCCTCCGTGGCACCGCGGCGATCATGGCCGGCGACTTCGCCAGGCTGCCGGCGACCGGCATCACGCCGGTGATCTGCGGGGACGCCCACATCGGGAACTTCGGCTTCTACGCCTCACCCGAGCGCGACCTGGTGTTCGACCTCAACGACTTCGACGAGGCGCACCCGGGCAGCTGGGAATGGGACCTCCGGCGGGTCGTCGCCAGCGTCTGGGTCGCCGGGCGGCAGAACGGCTGCCCGGAGGAGGCGGCGGCGGACGCCGTCCGCGCCTGCGTGGCCTCGTACCGGGAGGAGATCCGCCACCTCGCGGGAGAACCGCTGCTGTCCCGCGCGTACGAGCGGCTCGACCTCGACCAGATGTGGCACAACGTCTCCGACAAGGGATTCCGCCGCGAGATTCGAGCGGTCCGCCCGCCGGGCCCGGACCCGCACCAGCGACCGCGCCCTCCCGAGGTTCACCGAGCAGCGGGACGGCGTGCGGCGCATCGTCGAGCAGCCGCCGCTCATCACCCGCGTCGACGACCGCCAGCGCGGGCTCCTGCTCGACGCCCTGGACGAGTACCTGACCACCCTGACGCCCCAGTGGCGCCGGGTGCTGGCGGGCTACACGGTCGTCGACGTCGCGCACAAGGTGGTCGGCGTCGGCAGCGTAGGGCTGCGGGCCTACGTCGCCCTGTGCGAGGGCAGCAGCCCGGACGACGTCGTGTTCCTGCAGCTCAAGCAGGCCCGGCGCTCGGTCGTCGCGCCGTTCGTCCACGGCGAGAACGCCCTGCACGGGCACCAGGGCCAGCGGGTCGTGGAGTACCAGCAGGCGCTGCAGACCGTCAGCGACCCGCTGCTCGGGTGGACCTCGATGGACGGCCGGCAGTACTACGTCCGCCAGTTCAGGGACATGAAGGGCGCGATCGCGGTCGACGGCATCGACGCCGGCGCCTTGACGGACTACGCGGGGATCTGCGGATACCTGCTGGCGAAGGGCCATGCCCGGACGAGCGGCGCGTCGATGATCGCCGCATACGTCGGGGGTTCGGAGAAGCTCGACGAGGCCTTCGCCCGCTTCGCGCGCGCCTACGCCGACCAGACCGAGCGCGACCATGCGGCTCTCGTGGACGCGGTGGCGCGGGGGCGGCTGCCCGCCGAGCGCGGTGTGTGATCCCTACGGCGCTCCCCGGCCTCGTCCCGCCAGCGGCCACGAGCTGACCGCCGCGTAATCCGCCGTGCCGCCCGGTCCCTTGCCGAGCCGGCTCTCCACGAGGTCCAGACGGCCGGCCGTCCACCGCACGCCGGTGAAGGGCTCGAGGCGGGCCGCGACCGGTCGCAGATCCTCACTCCCCCGGCTCCGAGCGAGGGTGAGGTGGGGGCGGTAGGGGCGGTCGTCGACGGGGATGCGGCTGCGCCGGGCGGCGGCCGTGACCGACGCCGCGAGACGGGTGAGCGGCTCGCGGTCGCCGTCCACCCTGGTGAAGAGCACCCTCGAACCGAACCTGCCAGCGCCGGAGAACCGCAGCGTCAGCGGCGGATGCCGGCTCGCCGCCCGCGCCAGGCGCTCGTCGAGCTCGGGGCGGCGCTCGTCGGCGACCTCGCCGAGGAAGGCGAGGGTGAGGTGCCACTGCTCGGGCCGGGTCCAGCGCAGGTGCGGGCTCTCGGCGCGCACCTCCTCGACGGCGGCCAGCAGCTCGCTGACGGCGTCCGGGGGCGGCCACAGCGCAACGAACAGCCTCACTGCAGGGGGATGTCGTGCCCCTCGCCCCGGTCGTTCTCGGGACGCGGGCCGAACAGGCGCCGCTGCGACTCCTCGATCGGGACGTCGTTGATGCTGGCCTCGCGCCGTCGCATCAGCCCGTTGTCCGCGAACTCCCACAGCTCGTTGCCGTAGCTGCGGAACCACTGACCGGCCGCGTCATGGCACTCGTACTGGAACCGCACCGCGATCCGGTTGCCGGCGAAGGCCCACAGGCTCTTGCGCAGCACGTAGTCGAGCTCGCGCTCCCACTTCGCCGTGAGGAACTCGACGATCTGCTCGCGGCCGGCCAGGAACTGGTCGCGGTTCCGCCAGACGGAGTTCGCGGGTGTAGGCGAGGGCGACCCGGTGCGGGTCGCGGGTGTTCCAGGCGTCCTCGGCGGCCTGCACCTTGGTCAGCGCGGCCTGCAGGTCGAACGGCGGGAACGGCGGGCGGGACTCGGTCATGGGCGGCAGTGTGCCCGAGGGCCGACGGACGGCGATGCCGGCGTCCCGTGACCGGGCAGCGGCAGCATGCCGCTCACTCGTCCTGGACGACGGCGCCGAGGGTGAGTTGGCGCCGATGATGTCGATAGTGCTGGGTCGCGCGGTGGTGGACGTCGGCCAGGGTTATGTAGCTGCGGAAGTACGGGTTCCACCCGCCACGATTCGCCTACTTGACGGAGCCCGCGGTGAGGCCGCTGACGAGATGCTTCTCGATGAGCGCGAACAGGATCACGACCGGGACGATCGCGATGAGCGAGGCGGCGAACAGCTGGTCCCAGTTCTGCTCGTAGCCGGTGACGTAGGAGTTGATGCCCACGGTGAGCGGCTTCTTCGCGTCGTCCTGCATGAGCGTCAGAGCGACCACGTACTCGTTCCAGGCGGCGATGAAGGTGAAGATGACGGCGGTCACGAGGCCTGGGCAGGGTCAGTGGCAGCATGACGCGCCACAGGGTGCCGAACCGGCCGCAGCCGTCGAGGTTCGCCGCCTCCTCGACCTCCTTCGGGATCGAGGAGAAGAATCCGTGCAGGATCCACGTGGCGAACGCCAGGTTGAACGCGGCGTTGGTCAGGATGATGGCCAGATAGGTGTTCACGAGGTTGAGCTCGAAGAACTCCCGGTAGAGGCCGACCACGAGCGACGTCGGCGCGAACATCTGCGTGACGAGGATCAGCAGGAGGAACGCGATGCGGCCGCGGAAGCGGAACCGGGCCGTGAAGTACGCGGCGGGCACCGAGACCAGCAGCACGATGGCCGTGGACGCCGACGCCACGATCAGGCGAGGTCTTCAGCCAGTTCAGGAACCGCGCGTCGGACAGCACTGTGCCGAACGTGGAGAACTGCCACTCGCGCGGCAGGAACGTCGTGGGCGACTGGAGCACGTCGCTGCTCGGGCGCAACGCATCGAGGAGCATCACGGCGTAGGGCGCGAGGAACGCGGCACCGACGGCGAGGCCCGCGAGCGGGAGGACATATCGACGGGCGTTCCGCCAGTGCCTGAGGCTGCCGCGCCGGGCCGCCGGCGGGGCACTGGTCGAGGCGCTGGGCGCGAGGACGGTCATGCCGTTTCCTTCTGCCAGTTCACGAGGCGCAGGTAGACGGCGACGACGACGAGGATGAGCAGCACGTTGGCCACGCCTGCCGCTGCCGCCATGCCGACGTCGTGCTCGGCGCTCTTGAACGCGAGCTTGTACATGAACGTGATCGACGTGTCGTGGGCGAAGCCGGGGTTGCGGTCGTTGAGCGTGTAGACGATCGGGAACGAGTTGAACACGTAGATGATGTTCAGGACGCTCGCCACCAGGATCGCCGGGCGCAGCAGCGGCAGGGTGATCCGCGCAGTAGATCTGCCAGGGCCGGGCGCCGTCGACCCTGGCGGCCTCGTAGACGTCCTGCGGGATCGCATTGAGTCCCGCGAGGAAGACGTAGGCGGTGAAGGGGATCGAGACGAACACGCCGACGAGCACCATCGAGAACATCGTCCAGCGGTCGTCGCCGAGGAAGTCGATCGGCTCCGAGATCACGTGGAGCCGGAGCAGCACTTCGTTCAGGATGCCGTGGTAGTAGTCGTAGATCAGGGTGAAGAGCCTGGCGGTGATGACCAACGACGCCGCCCAGGGCACGATGATCGCCCAACGGACGATCGACCGCCCCCAGAAGTCCTTGGACAGGAACTGCGCCACGGCCAGGCTGACCAGGACGGTCAGCACGAGGACCGCGACCACCCACACGACCGTGTTCGTCAGGACCGTGACGAGGTCGCGGTGGTGAAGCACCTTGCTGTAGTTGCCCGTGCCGGCGGGGCCGATCCGCAGGCCGGTGATGGAGAACCGGGTGAAGGACGCCTGGACGAGCTCGATCGCCGGGTAGATCACCACGCCGGCGATCAGAACGAGCGTGGGGCCCAGCCACAGCAGCGCGACCAGCGGTGAGGTGGAACCGCGTGGCCGCGCCCGGCGAACCGGGCGCGGCGCTGCTGCGGTGGGTGCGGCCTGCGCGCTCGCCGCTCCCGTGGGGGCCGCACCGTCGGCGGTGGCGGCCGGAGAACCGGCCACCGCCGCCGCGCGCTTGGCACTCATTCTCAGCTCCCCGACTCCGCCTGCTTCTGGAGGTCGTCGAGCACCTGCTGCGGGTTGCCGTTCGGGGCCACTGCCGCCCCGATGTTCTGCTGCACCGCGAGCTTCACCTTGTCGAAGGTCGGGTCGTCGGTCGGCGTGAGGTGCGTGTTCGGCAGCGTGTTGATGTAGACCTTCAGCTTGGGGTCGGAGGAGAACTGCTGCACGCCCGACTTCGTGACGGGGAGGAAGCCCTCGGCCTTGATGAAGGTGTTGACCTCGTCCGGCTGGTAGTAGAGGTCGTAGAACGCCTTGACGGCGTCGGCGTTACCGCTCTTCTTGAAGGCCATGAGGTAGTCGGTCACGCCGTAGGTCTGCGGCGCGCTGCCGTCCTTGGTGGGCATCGGCGCGATGCCGTAGGCGACCTTCTTGTCCTTGTCGAGCTGGGCCTGCAGCGGCGAGAACCCGACGACCATGCCGGCCTTGCCCGAGCCGAACAGCGGGAAGGCACCGCTGGTGCGGTTCGTCTTGCCGGGGTTGTTCTGCGTGACCTTGTCGTCCACGGCGAGCTTCTTGAGGAACGAAAGGGTCTCGACGTTCTTCGGCGAGTTGATGGTCCACTTGCCGGCCGACTTCCAGTCGCCGCCGTTGTTCACCATCCAGATCGAGAACTCCGCCTGCGCCTCCTCGGGGCCGAGCGGCATCGCGTAGCCGACGACGCCGTTGCCGAGGGCGGTGATCTTCTTGGCGTCGTCCTCGAACTCCGCCCACGTGGTCGGCGGCTTGCTGATGCCGGCCTTGCTGAACAGGTCCTTGTTGTAGAACAGCGCGCGTGCCGAGGACAGGTCGGGCATCCCGTAGAGCTTGCCGTTGTACGTGCCGGACTTGACGAACGCGTCGAGCAGGTCGGACTTGACCGCGGAAGGCAGCACCTCGTCGGCGCTGTAGAGGAGGTTGTCCTTCGCGTAGCTCGCGTAGACGTTCAGGTTGAGGATGTCCGGCGGGTTGCCGTTCTGGATCATCGTGCTGCTCTGCTGGTCGATGTCGTCCCAGCTGATCACCTGGACGTCGAGCTTCGTGCCCGTCTTCTGCTGGTACTTCTGCGCGAAGTCGTTCCAGAACTTCGCGGTGTTGCTCTTGGAGTACTCCGCCGCGACGAGCTTGATCGAGGACACCTTGCCGCTGGTCGACCCGCCGCCGCTGTTGCCGGCTCCCGTACCGCCGCTGCAGGCCGACAGGGCGAGGGCTACGGCGCCTGCCCCCACCACAAGAGCCGTTGACCGTGACCTCATCCGTCCTCCTGATGTACCGACCGCTCGCCGCGGTGTGATCACGACGAGCCGTGATTGATGATGCTCGTAATCGAGCCGCAACACTCACCGGAGAGCATGGTTCTGTTGGCTCCGCGGCGTCAACCCCTCAGCGGCAAGCTCGTGGATCGTTACCCTCCGACGCCGGCCTGGCCCGGCCGCGGGTCGCACGGGGCGGCGGCCGCCTCAGACGCGCAGGACCTCGACGCCGGCCGACTCGAGCGCCTGGGTCACGTCGTCCGGCGCGTCGGCGTCGGTCACGAGGATGTCGATGCTGGAGAGAGTGCAGATGAGGGCGAAGCTGACCTTGCCGAGCTTGGTCGAGTCCGCCACGACGACGACCTTGCGGGCCCGAGCAGCGATCAGGGCGTTGACCTCGGCCTCACCCTCGTGCTGTGCGGTGATCCCGCCGTCCGGATCCACGCCTTCGGCACCGAGGAAGGCGATGTCGAGCTTCAGTCGGCTCAGTGTCTGTCGGGCGAGGGGGCCCGTGAGCTCGTAGGACTGCGGACGCGCGACCCCGCCGGTCACCACGAGCTTGACGTAGGGCCGCACCGTCAGCTCGTGCGCGATATTGACGGCGTTCGTCACCACGGTCAGCCGTGGCGCGTCCTTCTGAGCGGCGATGTCAGGGCGCGACGCGATGGCGCGGGTGACCTCCGCCGCGGTGGTCCCGCCGTTGATGCCGACGACCTGGCCGGGCTGGACCAGGGCCGACGCCGCCGCCCCGATGCGCTGCTTCTCCGTGGCCCGGCGGGTGGCCTTGTAGCTCAACGGGAGCTCGTACCCCACGGTCGGGGCGGCTCCGCCCCGGGCCCGGTGGATGAGTTGCTGGCGGGCGAGGTGGTCGAAGTCGCGCCGGATCGTCGCCATCGAGACGCCGAGCTTCTTGCTGGCTTCCTCGACGCTGACCCAGCCGCTCAAGGTGACGAGCTCGAGGACGGAGTTGAGTCGCTCGGGCTGATTCACGAGAGGTCCTTCCTCGACCCGGGGTCATTCGCCCCTCGCAACCGTGCCGTTCCTTGCGGACGATGCCACCGCCGCTTCGCCTTCCTCGTCATGGTCCACCCTTGAGGCCTTGCGTGTCCATGAGTACTGTGGCGCATAACGAGCACAAACGATCGCTCGGTTCTACGTCGTCAACCCTCCGGGAGCAGTCCGATGACCCTCCACATGTCGTCCTCCGAGGTCGGCGGCGGCGGATTCCTCGCCGCGGAGGTGGCCACCCAGCCGTCGGACTGGGTCCGCGCCGCGGCCCGCGTGCCCGAACTGCGTCCCCTGCTTCCGGCTCCGGGAGAGCGGGTGGCGGTGGTCGGCTGCGGGACCTCCTTGTTCATGGCGCAGGCGTACGCCGACCTGCGGGAGCGCGCCGGTCAAGGCCTGACCGACGCCTGGCCCGCGAGTGAACACAAGCTGGACCGCGGCTACGACCGCCTCCTCGCGCTCTCGCGCTCAGGGACCACTACCGAGGTGATCGAGGTGCTCGAGCGCTACGGCCGGAAGGTGCCGAGCACAGTGATCACGGCGGGCGGCGACACCCCCATCGTCGATCTGGCCGCACCAGTGGTGCTCGACGACGTCGACGAGCGCTCGGTGGTGCAGACGCGGTTCGCCACGACCACGCTCGCGCTGCTGCGGGCCTCCCTCGGGGAGGGCATCGAGAACGCCGCCGCGCAGGCGCAAGAGGTGCTCGACGCCGGCCCCGAGATCCTCGACCTGGTCGGGAGCGCCGAGCAGATGACCTTCCTCGGCCGTGGGTGGACCACCGGGCTCGCCAACGAAGCTGCGCTGAAACTGCGCGAGTCGGCTCAGGCCTGGACCGAGAGCTACCCGGCGATGGAGTACCGCCACGGTCCGATCAGCATCACCTCGGCCGGGCGGGCCGTCTGGGCCTTCGGCGAGGTGCCCACCGGCCTGGCCGAACAGGTCCGGGCCACCGGAGGCCACTTCGAGCACGCCGACCGCGACCCGATGGCCGACCTGGTCCGCGTTCACCGGCTCTGCCTGAGTCGTGCCAGGGCGGCCGGGCTCGAACCCCGACGAGCCACGCAACCTGACCCGTTCGATCATCCTCGCGTGAGTTCAGCGGGTGCGTCCTCGCCGTCGACGTCGGCGGGACGAGCATCAAGGCAGAGATCGTCGACGCGGCGCTCAGGTGCTGCGCCACCGCCTCGGCCCCCACGCCCCGGTCGGACGGCGCCGGCGGTGCTCTCCGCCGTCATCGATCTCGGCCCGGCGACTCCTGTCCGGTTCGCCGTCGCCGGTCGGCGTCACCAGGGTCGGCTTGGCCGTGCCGGGCGTCGTCGACGTCGATCGCGGCGTGGGCGTCCTGGCAGCGAACCTCGCCTGGCGGGAGCATGCCTGTGACGGCCCCGGTCGCGGCCGCCCTCGGGCTGCCGGTGACGATGGTGCACGACGTGACCGCGGCAGGCATCGCCGAGTGGCGCTGCGGCGCGGGCCGCGGCGTGGACGACCTCGCGGTCGTGGTGATCGGCACCGGTATCGCCGTGACCCTCGTGACCGGCGGCGCCCTCGTCCGCGGGGGCGCCGGCCAAGCGGGCGAGCTGGGCCACGTCGTCGTACGACCCGGTGGGCCACCTTGCGCCTGCGGGCAGCGCGGATGCCTCGAGGCGATCTCCTCGGCGCGCGCCATCGCCGACGCCTACGCGGCGCGCAGCGGGCGCCCGGTGGACGGGGCGGTCGAGGTGTGCGGAGCGCCTGGGCTTCGACGCCAGTCGCACAGGAGGTATGGCAGGAGGCCACCGATGCCCTCGGGGACGCGCTGCTGATCGTGCGCGCCCTGCTGGCACCCTCACGGATCGTCCTCGGCGGCGGGTTGGCCGGTGCCGGCGAGGCTCTGCTCGCGCCCGTGCGCTCCAGGCTCGAACGCGCCGCGAGCCTCCAGGCCGCGCCTCCGGTCGTCGCCGCCCAACTCGGTTCACGTGCAGGCGTCATCGGCGCCGCTCTCGCCGCACTCGATGCAGCAGGTGCCACGTGACCGGAGGCGCGCCGGCACGTCGTGCGCGGGAGGCTCGTGACACCGGAACAGGTCCTCACCGATGGAGTCGTGGCCGTCGACGACGGGCGGATCTCCTGGGTGGGGGAGGCCGGGGAGTGGGTCGACGGGGACGGGTGGCCGGCCGCCCTCGAGGTCGAGGGCACCGTCCTGCCCGGCCTCGTGGACGTGCACTGCCACGGCGCCGCCGGCTTCGGCTTTCCCGACGCCGACCCGGCGGGGGCCCGGGCGGCGGCGGCGCACCACCGCGCCCAGGGCACCACGACGCTCGTGGCCAGCCTGGTCACCGCTCCCGAGGCCGAGCTGCTTGCGGCGCTCGACGTCTGCGCGGGCCTCGTGGAGACCGGGGCCGCCGCCGGTATCCACCTGGAAGGACCGTTCCTCGCACGCGCCCAAGCAGGCGCGCAGGACACGGCTGCCCTCCGCGACCCCGATCTCTGGCTGCTCGACCGGCTGCTCGACGCCGGCCGAGGCCACGTGCGCACCTTGACGTACGCCCCCGAACTTGCCGGCGCGCCACGACTCGCCGCACACGCCATCCAGCGCGGCGTCGTGCCGTGTATCGGTCACACGGACTGCGACGCCAAGACAGCGCGGGCAGCGCTCACGACGGCAGCGGAGAGCGCCCTGGGCCGCGTTGCTGCGACACACCTGTTCAACGGGATGCCCGTGCTGCACTCGCGCGACCCGGGGCCCGTCGCCGCCGCGCTCGCGGCAGCGGCCCGCGGGGAGGCGGTCGTCGAACTCATCGCTGACGGGGTGCATCTCGCCCCGGACACGGTCGCGGCGGTCTTCGACCTCGTCGGACCCGGCCAGATCGCCCTCGTCAGCGATGCGATGCCGGCGGCAGGGATGGCCGCGGGTCATTACCGCCTCGGCCGCCTGGACGTCGAGGTCTCCGCAGGCGTCGCCCGCCTTGCCGGCGAGGGCCCGGCCGAGTCCCGATCCATCGCCGGCGGTACCGCGCGTCTGGCCGACGTCCTGCGCCGTACCGTGCGTGACGCCGGTGTCGGGCTGCTGGCGGCCGTCACCGCCGCCACCGCCACTCCCGCACGGCTGCTCGGACTCGACGGGATCACCGGCGCGCTTCGGCCCGGACTGCGCGCCGACCTGCTCGTCGTCGACCCCGACCTGCGTCCGGTGCGCGTCATGTCGGCCGGCCGCTGGACCGACGAGCGGGCGACGTGATCATCGCCGTCACCCCCAACCCGGCGCTCGACGTGACCTACCGCATCCCTGCGCTGCGAGCCGGAGAGGTGCATCGCGTTCGCGACGTGCTCGTGCGCGCCGGCGGAAAGGGCATCAACGTGGCCCGGGTACTCCGGCAGCTCGGAGAGCCGTGCGCCGCACTGGGGCTGGGCGGCGGACCGGACGGCGGCCGCCTCGTGGCGGAGCTGCGCTCCGGCGGCTTCGACGTCGACCTCTGCGAGGAACTGCCGGACGTTCGCCGGACTCTTGTCGTGCATGCCGACGGCGGGATCACGTCGTTCTGGGAGCCGGGCTGCGAGCCCGTCGACCCCCTGCGGGCGGCGCAGGCGTTGCTGGACGCGGTGCAGGTCCGGCTCCGAACGGCGCGGGCCGTCACCGTGAACGGAAGCCTGCCGCCGGGCGTCGACCCCGAGCTGCCGGCCCGTATCGCCCGGCTCTGCGCCGAGCGCCAGGTGCCCGCCGTCCTCGACCTGGACGGCGAGGCGCTGCAGGCCGCCGCCGAAGCGGAAGGCGCCGTCCTGATGCCCAACCTCGACGAGTTGGAGAGCCTCACCGGCGAGCGGCCGCAGACACCTGGAGAAGCCGCCGTGCTCGCCGCGCACCTCGTTCGCGGCGGCTCCGGTCGGTCGCCGGCCGCCGTCATCGTGACACTCGGGGAGCAAGGAGCCGTGGCCGTGACCGCGGGCGGCTCCGTCGCAGCCCGGCCGGTCGAGCATGTCAGCGGCAACACGACCGGCGCGGGGGACGCCGCCTGCGCCGCGGTCGCCCGCGTTCTGGCAAACGCCGGTTCCGTACGCGCCGTGGACCTGCGCGCCCTGGTGGCGGAGGCGGTGGCCGTGTCCGCCGCGGCGGTGCTGTGCCCGGTCGCGGGTGAGATCGATGTGGCGGCGGCCCGCCGTTGGCGCGACGAGATCGCCGTGGAGGAGCTGTGACTCTCGTTCCGATGGCCCGACTCGTCGCCGACGCGCGCGCGGCTGGGCGCGGGATCGGTGCCTTCAACGTGATCACGCTGGAGCATGCCGAAGGCATCATCGCCGGCGCCGAGCAGGCGGCACTGCCCGTGATCCTGCAAGTGTCGGAGAACACCGCCGACTACCACGGTGGCCTGGCCCCGATAGGCCGCGCCACGCTCGAGATCGCAGCCACGCCGCCGTCGACGTGGTCGTGCACCTCGACCACGCGACGCGGCCCGAGCTCGTGCGATCCGCCGTCGACCTCGGGCTCGGATCCGTGATGGTCGATGCCTCCACCCTGCCGTACGCGCAGAACGTCGCATGGACACAGGTGTTGACCGAGCAGCTGCCATGCCGGCGGCGTCTGGGTCGAAGCGGAGCTGGGCGAGGTGGGCGGCAAGGACGGTGCGCACGCGCCGGGCGTGCGCACCGACCCGGGTGAGGCCGCTGACTTCGTCCGGGCGACGGGGGTCGACGCGCTCGCGGTCGCCGTGGGCAGCTCCCACGCCATGCTCACCCGGGACGCCGTGCTCGACGATGCGCTCATCGCCGAGATCGCCGGCAAGGTGTCGACGCCGCTCGTGCTGCACGGTTCCTCCGGGGTCCCCGACGCCGGCCTCGCCTCCGCGGTCCGTTCCGGGATGGTGAAGATCAATATCGCCACTCACCTCAACAAGGCGATGACCCACGCGCTGCGCTCGGCGCTGACCGCGGACGAAACGCTCGTCGACCCACGCAGGTACCTCGGTCCCGGCAGGTCAGCGATCGCATCCGAAGTAGCTCGTCTGCTCGGCGTGCTGGCCCTGCGGCCGACCGCGACCTAGCGAGGGCGCAACAATGAGGCCGTCGAGCACGACGCGCGTCGCACGCGGCGACAATCAGATGCCGCTCGGCCGATCGGGCGCGACGTGGTCGAAGCGCGGAGGTGCTCGTGTCGACAATCCCCAGAGGCGGGGTCGGTGCCTCGTCGGGCCGGCTCGCGGCATGGATGACCCGATGGCGACGCGACCTCGGCGCCGCCGTGCGAGCGGGGAGGGGGACAGGACGGCCACGAGCCGCCGCCGCGGCCCGCCGATCCCGGCCGAGCCGTGCGGGAGCAGACCGGTGGGTCCCGGACGCTGGACGAAGTCGTCGCCGACTGCGCGGTGTACGAGTCGGGGCGGCGCCGGCCGGGCAGGGTGTCGGTGGCCCAGGCCGCCCAGGCGGCCCGGCGCACCGACGGCTTCGTCTGGATCGGGCTGCAACAGCCGACGGCGGACGACGTGGCCGCCATCGCGCGCGACTTCGACCTGCCGGCCGCTGGCCGTCGAGGACGCGGTCAAGGCGCACCAGCGTCCCAAGCTGGAGATCTACGACGACATCGTGTTCATGGTCCTCAAGCCGGTCTCCTACGTCGACCACGAGGAGGTCGTGAAGATCAGCGAGATCGCGGTCTTCCTCGGGCCGACGTTCGTCGTGACCGTCCGCCACGGCGACAGCGACGTCCTGCGCCGGGTGCGCGCGGAGCTCGACGCCGGCGGCCCCGAGGCTGCTGAGCCACGGCCCGACGTGGGTGCTGTACCGGGCCGCCGACCTGGTGGTCGACGGCTACGAGGAGGCGATCGCGTTCATCAACGACGACGTCGACGAGATCGAGTCGCAGGTCTTCTCCGGCGGGGACGAGGACGACCACTCGGAGCGCATCTACAAGCTCAAGCGGGAGGTGGCCGAGTTCCGGCGGGCGGTGCTGCCGCTCGCGGCGCCGCTGGAGAGGCTGGCGGCGGGCCGCGTGCGGGCGTCGACACGGCGGCGTCCACGTACTTCCGCGACGTCCACGACCACGTCCTGCGAGCCAGCGAGGCGATCGAGGGTCACGACCGGCTGCTCTCGGACGTCCTGCAGGCGGACCTCGTGGCTGCCCGCGAGCCAGATCGCGCCTGCAGCAGAACGAGATCGCCGTCCAGCAGAACCAGGACATGCGCAAGATCTCGGCCTGGGCGGCCATCGCGCTCGTCCCGACGGCGGTGGCCGGGATCTACGGGATGAACTTCGACTACATGCCCGAGCTCTCTGGCATACGGCTACTTCGTCGTCGTCGGGGTGATCGCCGTTCTCTGCTTCGTGCTCTACCGCCTGTTCAAGCGGAACGGCTGGTTGTAGCCGCGGGCCGAGGCCACGGAGCGCCCGCCGGGCCCGAGCGGCCTAGTCTGGCGAAAGTGACCATTCGTCTCGGCTACCAGATCCCGAACTTCACCTACCCCGACACCGGCTCGGACGAGCTGTTCGACACCGTCGTCGCGCCAGGCCCAGGAGGCCGAGGCGACCGGCTTCGACACCGTGCTGGTGATGGACCACTTCTACCAGCTGCCCGGGCTCGGCGCCGCCGAGCAACGCGATGCTCGAGTGCTACACCACGCTCGGCGCGCTCGCCCAGCTCACCTCGACCGTCCAGCTGTCCGCGCTGGTCACCGGCAACACGTACCGCAATCCGGCGATCCTGGCCAAGACCGTGACCGCGCTGGACATGGTGTCGCACGGCCGGGCGCAGCCTGGGCATCGGCGCCGGCTGGTACGAGCAGCGAGCACCAGGCCTTCGGGCTCGAGTTCGGCACCTTCACCGAGCGGTTCGAGCGCCTCGAGGAGGCGCTGCAGATCATCGCGCCGATGCTGCGCGGCGAGCAGCCGACCTTCACCGGCTCGTGGTACAAGGTGCACGGACGCCATGAACAACCCGCGGCTGCGGCCGACGATCCCGATCATGCTGGGCGGCAGCGGCGAGCAGAAGACGTTCCGGCTGGCGGCGAAGTACGCCGACGACATCGAACATCATCTGCGGCCGCCGGACATCCCGCGCAAGGTCGCCGCGCTGCGCGAGCGCTGCGAGGAGATCGGCCGCGACCCCGACACGCTGCCGACGAGCTACCTCGGGATGGTCGTCCTCACGGAGTCGGCCGAGCAGACGCGCGCCACGCTCGAGCAGGTACCCCCGGACCGGCGGGAGCGGGTCTTCCTCGGGACCCCCGAGAGAGGTGGCCGAGGCGCTGAAGACCCACGTCCTCGACCAGGGCATCAACGGCCTGACCGTCAACCTCATGCGCGACGGGCACGTCCCCGGCGCCGTCGCCGCCCTCGGCAAGGCCCTGCTGCCGTTGCTGTCCTGAGCGTCCGGGTGAGGCGGTCGTGATCCGGTTCCGCTGGGGCGCTCTGGCCCTGATCGCCGTCGTGGCCGGATGTGCCTCGACGGGCTCTGGCGGGGAGGGGCGCGAGCGCTCGGCGTCGGCGGCGTCGAGCCTCTCGGGGTCGCCGTCGCCGTCGGCGTCGCCATCGGTCCCGGCACGGTCGTCGTCGGGGCCGTCGTCCGCGACGCCGTCCACCGGGCCGGCCGAGGTCATGGTGATCGCGGAGGAGAACCACACCTACGACCGAGGTGTTCGGTGCGGGCCGGGCACCGTACCCTGACGCGGCTCGCTTCGGAGTACGCCACGATCACGGGAATGGACGCGGGCTATCCGCCGTCGTGCCCGTCGCTGCCTGCCTACCTCCTGATGACGAGCGGCAGCACCCACGGGGTCTGCGACGACGCCGGGCCGGACGCGCACCCGATCGGCGGAGCCGTCGATCTTCAGCGAGGTCGAGAGCGCAGGGCTGCAGTGGCGTGGGTATGCCGAGGGAATGCCCGGTCCGTGCGCCCGGAACGACGCAGCAGCCGGGCGCTACCTCGTGCGGCACGCACCGGCCCCCTATTACACGTCGCTCGCGGCGCACTGCCCGTCCTGGGACCTTCCTCTCGGCACTCGCGGCGGCAGGTGCCTTGCACGATGACGTCGCGGCCGGCCGGTTGCCCGCCTACGCCTTCGTCACCCCCGATGCCTGCAACGACATGCACGGCGCCCCGGGCTGCCCCGGCGACCTGGTCGCCACGGGTGACCAGTGGCTGTCCGGCTGGCTGCCGCAGATCCTCGCCGGGCCCGACTACCAGGGCCGGGCGGCTCGTCGTCGTCATCACTTGGGACGAGGGCTCGACGAGCAGCAATCACATCCCCACCATCGTGGTCGGCCCGACCGGCCGCGGGGTCCGCGTGACCGCGCCCGTGACGCACTGCGGGCTGCTCGGGTGGGAAGAGCGAATCCTCGGGCTCCCGCTGCTCGGATGCGCCCCGGACGGCGCCCGCCCTCGACCTCGTGGGCTGACGCCCTCCCCGGAAAGCGGCACCTGGAGACCCTCGCGACGCCGGCGTAGCGTGCGGTGGAATGGCCAAGGGAGGCACCATGGCGAACCTCGTCGTGCACTTCGAGATACATGCGTCCGAGCCGCAGCGGCTCATCGACTTCTACGCGCGAGCTGTTCGGCTGGAAGTTCACCCGGTTCGGCGACATGCCCTACTGGGCCATCGACACCGGTGAGGGCGCGATCGGCATGAACGCACCCGGCACGGCATCAACGGCGGGCTCACCCAGCGCCAGGGCCCGGCCCCCGAGCGCGGGGCCCGGTGAACGGCTGCGACATCGTCGTCGGCGTCGACGGCAGCGTCGACGAGCTGTTCCAGAAGGGCTTGAGCCTCGGCGGCACCGAGGCGCTCCCGCTGGCGGACATGAAGGGCATCGGCCGCGTGGGCTACCTGCTCGACCCTGACGGCAACGTGTTCGGGCTCATCTCGCCGGTGCTCTCCGACGGCACCAACGTGATGGCCGGCTGAACGGCCGCCCGGCCCCGACCGAGCACGATGCCCGGCGCTCCATCGCGGGAGCCGCCGGGCATCGTGCCTGGTCACGAGAGCGGTGGCGGTGGGATTTGAACCCACGGAGGGGTTGCCCCCTCACACGCTTTCGAGGCGTGCTCCTTAGGCCGCTCGGACACGCCACCGCCGAAGAGAGTACCGGAGCCGCGGGCCCGCGACCGAATCGCTTCGCAGCGCCGGCCTAGCTCCGGTGCGGCTCGAAGAACTCGCGCAGCAGGGCACCGCACTCCTGCTCGAGCACGCCGCCGACGACCTCGACGCGATGGTTGAGCCGGACGTCGCGCAGCACGTCCCGGGTCGAGCCCGCCGCGCCCGCCTTCGGGTCCCACGCGCCGAACACCACCCGGGCCACCCGGGCCAGCACGACGGCGCCGGCGCACATCGTGCAGGGCTCGAGCGTCACCGCGAGCGTGCAGCCGTCCAGCCGCCACGACCCCAGGGCCGCGGACGCCGACCGCAGCGCGAGCACCTCGGCGTGCGCGGTCGGGTCGTTCGTGGCCTCGCGGGCGTTGCACGCCGACGCGACGACCTCGCCGGACGGGCCGATCACGACCGCCCCCACGGGGACGTCGCCGGTGGCGAGGGCCTGGCGCGCAGCACGCAGCGCGGCGCGGACCGCGGCGCTGTCGGCGTCCCGGTGCGGGCCCCGGCGGGCGGCGTCACCGCAGGGCGTCGAGCAGCCCCACGAAGCCCACGACCTCGCCGACCTCGGCGAGCACCGCGCCCGGGTCGTCGCCGTTCTCCTCGACGAGCTTGCGAGGGTGCGGCCGCTGATGCCGAGGTCCTCCAGCAGGTCCGTCTCGCCGGCCCAGGCGGCGACCTTCGGCTCCTCGTCCTCGTCCTCGGTCTCGCCGTCGCCGTCCTCGTCGCCGTCCGCGTTGTCGTCGTCCTCGACCTCGTCGGCGCTGTCGACGTCGGCCGCCGGGGCGAGGAGGGGGCCGTAGTGGCTGTGGGAGGCGGTGTAGAGGTCGGAGACGAACAAGCGCGGCTCGTCGTCGCCGTCGACGCGCACGAGCGCGAACCACTCGTCCTCGTGCTCGATGACGGCCAGCACGGGCTGATCCTCAACGGAGACGCCGCGCAGCGCGTCGGTCAGCTCCTCGAGGGTGCTCGCGTCGTCGACCTCGACGTCCCGGGCACGCCAGGCCGAGGGCGTGCGGGCGATGACAGCGGTGAAGTACGCCACGGCCCCCATCGTGGCACCCGAGGTCCGCGCGGGCGAGTGGTCGGGCACCCGTCCGGCTGTCCGCGGCGGTCGCGCCGGTAGGTTGCGCGCATGCGCCTGCACGTCGTCGACCACCCCCTCGTCGCGCACAAGCTCACCGCGCTGCGCGACCGGACGACCGACTCCCCGACCTTCCGCCGCCTCGCCGACGAGCTCGTCACGCTGCTCGCGTACGAGGCGACTCGCGGCGTGCGGGTCGAGCCCTCCTCGATCGAGACGCCGGTGGCCCCGACCACCGGCGTCCGGCTGTCCGCGCCGAAGCCGCTCGTCGTCCCGAT
This sequence comes from uncultured Actinomycetota bacterium, assembly GCA_963786765.1. GTDB lineage: Bacteria > Actinomycetota > Actinomycetes > Actinomycetales > Kineosporiaceae > DATKNA01. The sequence continues at coordinate 469,667 of CAWBAJ010000008.1, forward strand.
CCTGCGGGCGGGCCTCGGCATGCTCGACGGGATGACCCGGCTCGTGCCGACCGCGGAGGTCGGCTTCCTCGGGGATGATCCGCGACGAGCACACGCTCCAGGCCTCGACCTACGCGACCCGGGTGCCGGAGAACCTGTCCGGGCGGCAGGTGTTCCTGCTCGACCCGATGCTCGCGACCGGAGGGACCCTGGCCGCGGCGATGCGGTTCGTGTTCGACCGCGGCGCCGAGGACGTCACCGCGATCTGCCTGCTGGCGGCGCCGGAGGGCGTGCAGGCGGTCGAGACGGCCTTCGGGCCGGAGCGCCGATCACGATCGTCACCGCCGGGCTGGACGAGAGGCTCAACGAGCTCGGCTACATCGTGCCGGGGCTCGGGGACGCGGGTGACCGCCTGTACGGCGTGGTCTGAGCCGCGCGGGTCGCGTCGTCCGCCGGCACGGCCTCAGCCCGGGCGGCCGGCCGCGACACGCCGCTGTCGAGTGGAGCCCCCGTGATCTGCGCGAGGATCACGACCGGATATGTTGTGCTCGCCGTCTTCACGCGGATGGCCCTTGTGCCGCATGCTAGGTGCTCACAGTCAGCAAACGGTCACTGCGGGGAACGGCCTAGGAGGTCCGGTGACACGAACACGTCAGATCATTCTGATCATCGTCCTGCTGTTCGTGGCCTACGCCGTGTACACCAGCCCCGCCAAGTCCGCGGACGCCGTGCACGCCATCTGGAACGTCCTCGTCAACGCCGTCAACGCGATCTTCGCCTTCTTCAACGCACTGATCGCCTGACAGGTACCCCTTGGCACGCCTACCGCAGTCGCACCCGGGGATCCCCCCGGAGCTCGACCGCTACCTGACGCCGCGCGGAGAAGATCGTCTTCCGGACCCGGCTGCACTGGATCAGGATCACGGGGCCGTGGGTGGTGTTCTTCCTCGCGCTGCTCCTGCTCGGCGTCCTCGACGGCAAGCTGCCGCCGGACGAGCGGCATGCCGCAACATCCTCGTCATCGGCGTCGCTGCTCATCCTGGTGCGGGCGCTCTGGCGCACCTTCCTGTGGTACCGCGAGTGGTTCGTCGGCACCGACCGCCGCCTCATGCTCACCCTGGGGATCCTCACCCGCAAGGTCGCCATGATCCCGCTCATCAAGGTCACGGACATGCGCTACGACCGGCCGCCGATAGGTCAGATCCTCGGGTACGGCAGCTTCGTCCTCGAGTCGGCGGGCCAGGACCAGGCGTTCCGCGTGGTCCACTTCGTCCCTCACCCCGACACGCTCTACCGCCGCATCAGCGAGGAGCTCTTCACGCCGAGCGAGACCCGCTTCCTGGACCGGCCGGCGCCCGGCCCGAAGGTCCTTCCCGGTGCAGGAGCCCGACCGCCCCCTGGTGGAAGCGCAGCTGATCCCGCCGGTTCAGCCGGCGTCGGCTCCCGGTCGCCCGGCCGTCCGCCGCCGCGGACTCGGCCGCGTCGAGCGCGGTCGCCTCCTCGAGCGTCGGGGCGCTCCCGCCCATGGACGCCGGCAGCCACCAGCGGTCGTCGTCCCCCGTGGGGCGGTCGGGGTAGGCCGGCGCGGACCTGATCGAGCAGGCTCGTCATCCGCCGGCGCAGCTCGGCGGTGACCTCCTCGCCGTTGTCCCGGCGCCCGGGCGTCAGCGGCTCGCCGAACGCGACGGTGATCGCCTTGCCGCGGTGGGTGAAGTCCCGGGGCCGGCCCTTGGTGTAGATCCGCTGGCCGCCCCAGACGAGGGTCGGCACGAGCGGGGACGCCGGCGGCCTGGGCCATCCGCGCCGCGCCCGCCTTGAACTCCTTCAGCTCGAAGGAGCGGCTGATCGTCGCCTCGGGGAAGACGCCCACGAGCTCGCCCGCCTTCAGCGCGCTCATCGCCCCGCGGAACGCCGCGGAGCCCGCGGCCCGGTCGACGGGGATGTGGTGCATGCCCCGCATGAGCGGGCCGGCGACCGGGTGCCGGAAGACCGACTCCTTCGCCATGAAGCGGACGAGGCGGCCCGCGTCGCGTGCCCCGTAGCCGACGAAGGTGAAGTCGAGATAGCTCACGTGGTTGGACGCGAGCACCGCGCCGCCGGTGCGTGGCACGTGGTGCGCCCCCTCGATGGTGAACCTCAGCCCGAGCGCCCGGAAGACGCCGCGGGCGGCGAGGAGCACCGGCGGATAGACGAGATCACGCACATCCGCAGCCTAGGCGCCCGCGACTCGTGCTCCCCGAAATCGGCCTACCCGGCCGCGGCCTGAGGCCGATATAGCGTACACAAGTAGGCGCGGGCCCGGGGGTCAGCCCGCGTAGGGCAGCACGGGCATGCCGGCCACGCCCGGGCGGAGCCGGAAGAGCGCGCCGGCGGCCGGCTGCTCGCCCTCGGGCAGGCCGCGGCGGGACGTCGTGACGTAGAGGTCGCGCAGGTCCGGCCCACCGAACGCCGGGCAGGTCACCTGGCGGCAGGGCAGCCGGACGACGTCGGTGAGCCGCCCCTGCGCGTCGTACCGGTTGACGCCGGACCCGTCCCACAGCGCCGCCCAGACACCGCCCTCGGCGTCGACGGCGATCCCGTCGGGGTGCCCGGGGTCGACGTGCTCCACGATCGGGCAGCGCCGCGTGATCGTCCCCATGGCCGGGTCGACCTCGAGGCGGTCCACCCGGTCGGTGGGGGTGTCCACGTACCAGGCGCTGCGCCCGTCGGGGGCGAACGACAGCCCGTTCGAGATCGTGACGCCGGTCAGCACCGTGGCGACGTCGCCGTCGCGGTCCAGCCGGTACACCGACCCCATGCCCTCGGACTCGTCGTACGCCATGGTGCCCATCCAGAACCGGCCCGCCGGGTCGCAGCCGCCGTCGTTGAACCGGATGCGCTCGTCGTCGAAGATCGGCCCGAGCTCCCCGTCCACCAGGCCGTCCGGCCCGAGCAGCACGAACGTCCGCTCGGCCGCGACGACGAGACCCCCGCCGCTGCGCGGCCGGACGCATGCCGCCACCTTCCCGATGGTCTGCCGGGAGACGTCGCCCGTCGTCGGGTCGTACGTCATGAGCCCCCCGGCCTCCATGTCCACGAAGCGCACGACCCCGGCCGCCGCGTCCCACACCACTCCTTCGCCGTGCACCGTGCACACGTCCGTGATCTGCTCGGCGGCGTGCTCCGACACCGACATGGAACCCTCCACTCCCGCGGCACCCTAGGCCTCGGTCGTTATGGTGCCGCCCATGGCGCAGGGGGCCACCCGGAGCCGGCGCCGACGTGCCGGCCGGGGACGGCCAGGGGCGGGGCGGGGTCAGGACGTCGCCGCGGGCTGATCCGCCGCCGCCCGGCCGTCCGCGGAACCGTTCCCCGCGTGCCCCGTCGCGCCCGGCGCCCCCGCCGTCGTCAGGTCGACCTCCACGGGGCAGCGCTCGAGGACGAACGGCGACTCGACGAGGTGCGGGCGGGGCATCCCGCCAGCCGGCACCGGCCGCACGGACCCCGCCGGCCCGCCCACCTGGCCCGGCGGGTCGAGCTCCCAGTCGTGGCAGACCTGGTCGACGACCACGGGGTACACGGTGAGCCGGCCGCCCTTGTCGATCCGCATCCGCAGGAAGCCCTTCCAGTCCTCCAGCGCCTGCGCAGCGAGCTGCCAGCCCTGCACCAGCGGCAGTCGGGAGAGCGCGATGTAGGCCGCGAAGACGTAGGACCCGACGAGCCCGGTCACGGTCATCGTCGCGAGGACCGCGAGGCCCAGCACGACCCAGTCGGGCAGGCCGGACGGCCACCGCACCGCCACCAACGCGGCCATCCCCGCGAGCGCCAGCACGACCTGCGCCAGCACCGCCCAGAAGACCTCGGACGGCGGCCGCGGCCGGTGCATGGACATGACCGGTCTCAGTGCGAGGAGCACGTACAGCCCGGCGGACCATGCCAGCACCTGCCCCGCGAACCAGAGGATGTCGGTCACGACCGCGAGCCGCAGGACGCCCGTGAGGTTGCGGCCCTGCTCCAGCCCGAACGTGAAGAGCAGCACGAGGAGCAGCACGGCGTGGACGACGCCGGCGAGGCGCCAGAACCCGGGATTGCGGAACGGCAGGCCGCGCGGCGGGCCGGCCAGCAGACCACCGACGAGCACCCGGGAGCGCTCCTTGGACGGCCAGGGCGACCGCAGCGCGAACCGGCGCGGCGAGGCATGATCCACCATCCGGGCATGGGGCGACGGCAGCTCGAGCGTGTCGGGCAGGCGGTGCGTGTCGAGCAGGTAGGCGCCGCCGAGCCCGCAGGTGACGAACTGGCGGCTCTCGCCCTCCGGCAGCGGCGCCCCGTCGTCGGCCAGCTCCTCGTAGCGGGCGTAGTGGTGCAGGTCGCCGGTGAGCCAGAGGCGCACCCGGGCACCGGTCGGGCGGGTCTGCCCGGTCTCCAGGTTGCGGTACTGCTCGACGACCTCGCGCTCGAAGTAGTGCAGGGCGTTGAACGCGTCGCCGTCGTGCTCGCCGGTGTGCACCCAGGTCGGCGAGGGCACCGCGAGGATCACCCCGTCACCCGGCTGAAGCTGGGCGGAGAGGTGCTCGCGGAAGTAGCGGATCTGCGGATCGTCGATGTAGGTGCCGAGCTGGGTGTCGACGCCGACCAGCCACCAGCGCTCGGGCAGCTGCACCACGAAGTAGCTGCGGGTCTGGACGGTCCGCCAGCCGCCGACCGCGCGCCGTTGGGCGAACAGGCGCAGGAAGGCCGTCAGCCCGTCGTACCAGTCGTGGTTGCCCGGCAGGGCGACCATGATCGGCGCCGGGTCGGCCGCGCCCGGCCCCAGCGCCGCCCGGTAGGGCCCCTTCATCCGGTCCTCGTACGCCGGGGACGACGGCGTCGGGTAGACCTGGTCCCCGCCGAGCACGAGCAGGCGCCCGCGTGGCAGCGTCAGCGGATCGGGCGGGGCCTGCGAGCCGGAGGGCCCGTCCACGTCGAGCCGATCGGCGGCGAGCAGCATGGCCACCGTGTACGTCGGGTCGAAGCCGTCGCCGAGGTCGGCCACGTGGTCCCACCACAAGCCTCCCTCGGCGTCGGGCGCCAGGGCCAGCACCGACGCGGGCAGAGCGGCCTGCACCTCGCGACGGTCGGCGTAGTCCGCGAACACGGACGAGAGGATCACTTTGATCGCCGTCCGGACGAGCTCCCCCGGCGCCAGCCAACGCACCTCGTCCTGCGGGGTGAACCCGAGGATCCGCGCGTGGTCCCGGAGGCGGCCGACGTCCATGAGTGGATTCTCCGTTGCAGCACCGACAAACGACGCCCGTCCGGAGCAATCGATCCCGAGCGGAGGAGCGGGAATGGGCCGAACGTCTGATCCTTGCTCTCAGTTAGGGAACGGTCACTCAAGGCGAGATCCCCGCGTATCGTCTTGGAACTGTGTCGCCCGGACACGACCGGGCCGGAACAGGCAGGGGATCAAGCGATGCTGGGGATCGACGAGGAGCAGCGCCAGGCGACGCTGCGTCTGCACGAGGCGCTCGGCACCAGCCGGGTCGGCCTGCGCTGGGAGCGGATGCTGCGTCGCCACGCCGGCGAGATCGACGCCCTCGTGACCGTCGACGAGTCGCTGCGCCGCCTCGTCGTCGAGGCGCTGATGCGGCTCACGCTGCTGGAGGAGGGCGACGTCCTCGACGACGCCACCGTCACCTCTGCGCACCGCGTTCTCGAGCAGCTGCAGATCCGTGGCGGCGTCGACCTGCAGCGCGACGCGTCCTGCCTGCGGGACGAGCTGGCGTTGGCCCGCGGCCGCAGCCTCGCCCAGGTGCTCGCCGGCCCCCGCCCGCCGGCCGACCACGTCCCGGCGCCGCGGCTCGCCACCGTCTGAGACGAGACCGAGAAGGGGGGCACGCCAGCAGGCGTGCCCCCCTTCGTCGCGTCGGCGTGGGTCAGTGGTTGATGTCGGCTCCGGACGGCGTCAGCCCCGCGCTCCCGCTCGTCAGGGAGCCGAGCAGCTGGTGCGCCTTGACGGCACGCTCGGCGTCCTGCCGGGCCACCTCCTCGAAGAAGGCCCGGACGTCGTCGTGGCCCTCGGCGTCCTGCAGGTACTTGTCGACCGCCTGCGCCGCGGTGAGTGCGTGGTACTGGATGGTCACGAGGTCGTAGACGATGTCGTCGGCGGGCGTGTGCTGGCTGGCCATAGCGGTCACCCTCCCGGTCTCGAGCGGATCCCGGGTGTGTCCCGGCTGCGCTGTCCCACCCTCCATGACCGTTCCGCAAGCGCTCGAAACCCGCGTTTCGGGCCTTCCCCCGGGGGTACCCCGTCCTCGTGAGCGAACCGACCTACACCGACGGCGGCAGCCAGCAGACCGACAAGCACGGCCGGCTCCTCGACGAGGAGCTCCAGCACGAGACCCGCGGGCTCGTGCAGGGCGGCCGGTCCTCCCGGGCGGAGGAGTGGCGCGACCCCGAGCCCGCGGGTGAGGACCAGCCGACCGGTGACCGCATCTATCCCGAGGACCGGCGGGGGAACCCCGAGGGGATGACCCAGACGGACGTCGACGAGCGGACCGACATCGCCCGCAGCCTCGGCACCAGCGCGTTCCCCGGCACGCGCGACGAGCTCGTCGCCGTCGCCGTCGAGAACCAGGCGACCGACCACGTGCTCTCGCTGCTGCGGTCGCTGCCCGGCGACCAGACGTTCGAGAACGTCCAGGACGTCGCCACGGCACTCGGCCTGCACGTCGAGACGCACCGGTTCTAGCGGTTCCTGCCGGAGCCGGGGCGCCGCTGCCGCCGGGAGCGCATCATGGAAGCGACATGACGACTTCGACGGACGGCTGGCGGCGCTCCCGGCTCTCGGACGACGACGCCTTCCTGGTGGTCGCGGACCTGCACAACCACACCCTCCTGTCGGACGGTCGCGGCGACCCCGACCGCGCGTTCGCGCAGATGCGCTCGGCGGGCCTCGACGTCGCCGCGCTCACCGACCACGCGTCGATCCCGCGGGATCAGCGCGACGAGCTCGGGTTGCACCAGTACCCGGACGCCGGCGCGCTCGACGTGGCCCGGCAGATGCCCCGCTCGTTCGACGAGGCCGGCTGGAAGCGGACGGCGGAGCTGGCGGACGAGTTCGACGTACCGGGCGTGTTCACCGCGCTGCGCGGCTTCGAGTGGACCGAGCCCTGGCTCGGGCACGTCAACGTCTGGTTCAGCGACGGCTACCACCAGGTGGAGACGCCCGGCTCGCTGGCGGGCCTCTTCGACTTCCTCGCCGAGCGCGAGCAGAAGGCGCTGTTCGGGTACAACCACCCGGGCCGCGAGGGTGGGCGGCACGAGGAGTTCGCGGCGCCCGCCGCGTCGGACGGCGACGCGCCGGATCCTGATCTCGCCGCCCGGATGGTCGCGCTCGAGGCGTTCAACCGCGGTGACGACTACCTGTTCGGGCTCGGTGGAGCGGACTCGGCGATCGTGGCCTGCCTCGACGCGGGCTGGCGGCCGGGGCTCATCGGCTGCAGCGACGAGCACGGCACCCGGTACGGGCTGGTGGGCCGGGGTCGGACCGGCCTGTGGGTGCACGAGCACTCGCGGTCGGGCGTCCGCGACGCTCTGGCGGGGCGGCGGTCGTTCGCGACCCGGGAGATCGGGCTACGGCTCGACGCGACCGCTCGACGGCCTACCGATGGGCGCGACGGGGAACGTGCGTGAGCGGGCCGAGCTCGCGGTCGACCTGGCGTTCGCGGACGCCGACCGCGACGGCCTCGCCGTCGAGGTGCAGGTGCTCACGTCGGCGGCGGCGACGGGCGGGGCGTCTCCCGAGGTGTCCGTCGTCGCCCGGGTGCCCGCTCATGTGGGCGAGGTGACGCGCGCGGTGGTCGACGTCCCGGCCTCCGCGGCCTGGCTCGTGCTCCGCGTCGCCGACCCGACCCGCCCCTACGGCCCGACCGGCACCGGCGAGCGGGCCCCGCACGGTTCCCCCGCCGACTGCTGGGCCCTCGCCTACACCAGCCCCTGGTGGCGCGCGGCCTGATACCGCCCGCACCCACACCTGCGCTGACAACCATTGCACGCGATCTGCTCGGTTTTCGGGCCCGAAAGGCCCGAAAGGCCGTCAGAGCCGAGCAGATCGCGTGCAATCCCTCGTCGGGACGGCCGGACGAGGGGAGATCAACCGAGGGCGGCGTCCAGGGTGATCTCGATGCCGGTGAGGGCCTTGCTCACCGGGCAGCCGGCCTTCGCGCCCTCGGCGGCCTTGACGAACGCGTCGTTGTCGACGCCCTCCGCGGTGCCGCGAACCGTGATCTTGCTGCTCTGGATCCGGAACCCGCCCGCCGGGTCGGGGCTCAGCGTCACGTCCGAGCGCACGCTCACGTGGGCGTCGGTGCCACCGGCCTTGGCCAGCAGGTTGGAGAACTGCATCGCGAAGCACGAGCTGTGCGCGGCGGCGATCAGCTCCTCCGGGCTGGTCGTGCCGTCGGTCTCGTCGGCCGTCCGCGCCGGGAACGACACCTCGTAGCTGCCGACCTTCGAACTCGTCATCTCGACCGTGCCGGAACCTGACTGCAGGTCGCCGTTCCAGGTCGTCGTCGCTGTGCGCGTGGGCATGTCGCACCTTCCGGAGTGGATGTCGCTGTCGTCCCGATTTCACCCGAGAGCCGCGCTGGACGCGACCCGGGACCCGCTCGGCTGCGACGTCCCGATGGGGAGGCGGGCCGGTACGGAACGTCCGGAAAGCTGGACTCATGGCCCTGGTCCGCGGCGTGGTCGCGCGCCAGAGTCGGGTCCGGCGGCCGATCGCGCCTGAAGGAGGTCCGAGATGACCTGGAGCACCGTCGAGTGGTATTCGCTCGGCTTCAACATCGTCGACAAGCAGTGCTACTTCTACTACGCACTCCAGGGTGAGAACGTCGCTCACCAGATCTTCGTGACGGCGCCGGAGCTGACCGCGCTGGCAGACATGTTCCGCCACGACGGGCCGATCAGCTTCAACAGCGACGGCAACTACTTCGTCAGCAACCAGGAGCAGGTGGCGGCCGCCGAGGTCCTCGCGGAACGTCCGGCGGACCGCCGCCAGACGAGCTGAACGGCCCGAGTACGCCGCAGCCACGCCGCGATCGGAGCCGGCGGGACATAGCAGGGCACCGGCGCGGGCACAGGGAGCCCGATGCAGACCTTCCTGCCCTACCGGGACTTCACCCGCAGCGCCCAGGTCCTCGACAGCCCCCGGCTCGGCAAGCAGCGGGTCGAGACCCTGCAGGTGCTGCGCGCGCTCGAGCTGGGCGAGTACGGCTGGCGCAACCACCCGGCGGTGAAGATGTGGCGGGGCCGGACGCCGGCCCTCGTCGTGTACGGCCTCGAGATGGTGCGGGCCTGGCAGGGACGCGGGCACGCCGACTCCACGTATGAGCTGATCGCCGAGTTCGCGCCGGAGGTGGAGTCCGCGACGCAGGACGACCTGGCCGCGCGAGGGCTGCTCCCGGCGTGGCTCGGCGACGCGCGCATCCACCTCTCGCACCGGTCCGCCCTCGTCCGCAAGGACCCGGACTTCTACCGCCAGGTCTTCGGGGACGTCCCGGACGACCTGCCCTACCACTGGCCGGACGGCGACGAGCTGCTCGGGACGGCGCCCGGTGAGACCACGCACGCGGAAGGCGAGCCGCTGTGGATCGTCCGTGCCCCGAGCGCCGACGCCACGCAGGCCTTCCTCGAGCACGGCTACGCGGGCCTGCCGGACCCGCCGGCCCGCTCGGCGAAGTCGCGACGGCAGCTCGAGGCGTTCGTCGAGCAGGTGCAGGTCGGGGACCTCGTGGCCCTCCCCGTCGACGGTGGGGCCCAGCTCGTGCTGGGGGAGGTCAGCGGCCCGTACCGCGAGCTGCCGGCGACGGACGACGTGCCGACCGGGCTGCGCCACCGTCGCGACGTCCGCTGGCACGGCGAGGTGCCCCGCGACGCCGTCCGGCCCACCGCCCAGCTGCAGGATCCGCGGTCCCTGTTCCGGGTGCGCCTCGGCCCCGACCTCAGCGCTGACGGAGCAGCGGCTCCCGGCCGGGCGGCTGGCTGACCTGCGGGGGCGTAGGCGGTGGCGGCACCGGCGCCGTCACCGGCTCCCCCGAGCGGATGGTGAACTCCGTCCCATGGTGCCGAAGCCGGATCTGCGAGTCGTGGTCGAACAGCGTGTACGTCGTCTGGTGCGCGTCCGTGGTGACCCTCAGCCGGTGGCCGCGGTGGCGGATCGTGAACGACAGCCGGGTGATCTCCGGCGGCAGCCGCGGCGCGAAGACCAGCAGCCCGCGATGGTCGCGCATCCCCCCGAAGCCCGACACGAGCGCGATCCAGGCGCCCGCGAGCGACGCCATGTGCAGCCCGTCCCGGGTGTTCCGGGCCAGGTCGTGCAGGTCGAGGAACGCCGCCTCGCAGGCGTACGCGTAGGCGAGGTCGAGGCAGCCCACCTCGGCCGCCAGAACGGCCTGGGTGAACGCCGACAGCGACGAGTCCCGCACGGTGATCGCCTCGTAGTAGGCGAAGTTCGCCGCCTTCTCCTCCGGCGTGAACCGGTCTCCCCGGGTCTGCATGGCCAGCACGAGGTCGGCCTGCTTGACGACCTGCTTGCGGTAGAGGTCGAAGTACGGGTAGTGCAGCAGCAGCGGGTAGGCGTCGCGCGGCGTCGCGGCGAAGTCCCACACCGCGTGCCCGGTGAAGCCGGCGGACTGCTGGTGCACCCCCAGCACCTCGTCGAACGGCACGACAACGGCGTCCGCGGCCCGCAGCCAGGCCTCGACCTCCTCCTCCCTCACGCCCAGGTCGGCCGCCCGTTCGGGGCGGTGGCGGGCGGCGGCGGCAGCGGCCCGCAGGTTCCGCTCGGCCATCAGGTTCGTGTAGACGTTGTCGTCGGCGATCGCGCTGTACTCGTCCGGCCCGGTGACCCCGCTGATGTGCCACCCGCCCTCGCGGTCGTGGTGGCCGAGCGACACCCACAGCCGGGCCGTCTCGACGAGGATCTCCAGGCCGACCTCGGCATCGAACTCGTCGTCCCGGGTGGCGTCGTGGTACCGGATCACGGCGTCGGCGACGTCCGCGTTCACGTGGAACGCGGCGGTGCCGGCAGGCCAGTAGCCCGAGCACTCCTCCCCGTTGATCGTCCGCCACGGGAACGCGGCGCCCGCCAGGCGCAGCTGCGCGGCCCGGTGCCGGGCGGCGTCCAGGGTGCGGTGCCGCCAGCGCAGGTGGTCCCCGGCGGCCTCCGGCCAGGTGTGCACGAGGACGGGCAGGACGAACGAGTCGGTGTCCCAGAAGCAGTGCCCGTCGTACCCGGGGCCCGTCAGGCCCTTGGCGGCGATCGGCCGCTCCTCGGCCCGCGCACTGTTCTGCAGCACGTGGAACAGCGCGAACCGCACCGCCTGCTGCAGTGCCTCGTCGCCCTCCACCGTGACGTCGGCGCCCTGCCAGAACTCGTCGAGGAACTCGCGCTGGTCACGCAGCAGCCCGTTCCAGCCGGTGTGCAGGGCGCCGGTGAGACCGGCCGCGACCTGGTCGCGCAGGGCGGGGCGGGAGCGCACCGACGACCAGCCGTAGCTGACGAACTTCACCAGGCGCAGCTTCTGCCCGGGACGCAGGGCGGCGGTCACCGTGACCCGTCCCCAGTCGGGACGGATCTCGCTGGAGGAGGACCAGTCCAGCCCGTCCGTGCCCTCGACCACGTGGTCGGCGGCGACGGCGACCCCGATGCCGCTGCGCCGGGTGCGGTGCAGGAGCTCCAGCCGCAGGCCGGCGGCGTCCTGCTCCATCGGCTCCAGCGGGTTGGCGAGCACGGCCGCCGTCCGCGGGTCCTTGCCCGAGCCGGGCAGCTCCTCGTTCGCGACGAGCTCGGACTGCAGGACGATCCGGGCGCCGTCGTCGAGCGGCTCGACCTCGTACTCGATCGCGACGATCGAGCGGTGCGTCAGCGAGACCAGCCGGGTGCTGCGGATCCGCACCGCCCGGCCGGCGGGCGAGCGCCAGTGGACGTCGCGGGTGAGGACGCCGGCCCGCAGGTCCAGGCAGCGCTCGTGCTCGAGCACACTGCCGTACCGCACGTCGAACGGCTCGTCGTCGACGAGCAACCGAATGATCTTGCCGTTGGTGACGTTGATCACCGTCTGCCCGGACTCCGGATAGCCGAAACCGGCCTCCGCGTACGGCAACGGCCGCAGCTCGTAGACGGAGTTCAGGTACGTGCCGGGCAGGGCGTGCGGTTCGCCCTCGTCGAGGTTGCCGCGCAGGCCGACGTGGCCGTTCGACAGTGCGAACACCGATTCGCTGCGGGCCAGGACGTCGAGGTCGAGCCCCCGCTCACGCACGCACCACGGCTCCACCTCGAACGCGGTCGCCTTGATGCCGTGGACGGCGTCCGGTCGCTGGCCCTTGAGCGCCGTCGGCAGCGCCAGGCCGCCCGTGGTCATCGCGCCTCCGCCAGCAGCTCCGCCAGGTCCTGGACGACGACGTCCGCGCCGTGCTCGCGCAGCGCGCCGGCCTGTCCCACCCGGTCCACGCCCACGACGAGCCCGAAACCGCCGGCGCGGCCGGCCTCCACGCCCGCGAGGGCGTCCTCGAAGACGACGGCCTGGCCGGGATCGACCCCGAGGTCCGCGGCTCCGGCGAGGAACGTGTCGGGCGCGGGCTTGCCCGGCAAGCCGCGCTCGCGGGCGACGAGGCCGTCGACGCGCCCGTCGAAGAGGTCCGTCAGGCCGGTGACCTGCAGCACCTCGATGGTGTTCGCGCTCGACGACACGACCGCCGTCCGCACGCCGGCCCCGCGCACCGCGTGCAGGTAGCGCACCGAGCCCTCGTAGACCTCGACGCCGTCCTCACGGATGCGCCGCAGCACGATCTCGTTCTTGCGGTTGCCGAGCCCGTTCACGGTGGCGGCCCCGGGGTCGTCGTCCGGGTCGCCCTCGGGCAGCTCGATGCCCCGGGAGGCGAGGAACGACCTGGTCCCGTCGGCCCGCTTCTTGCCGTCGACGTAGCGGTCGTAGTCGGCGCGCGGGTCGAACGCCACGAACGGCTCGCCGGTCTGCTCGGCGCGCTCGCGCAGGAACGCGTCGAACATCTCCTTCCAGGCGCGGGCGTGGACGACGGCGGTCCCCGTGATCACGCCGTCGAGGTCGAAGAGGCACGCGCGGGCGCCGTCCGGCAACCCCAGCGCCTGGAGGTCGCGATTCACGGGCACAGTGCAGCAGCCGCCGATCGCGTCCGCGACCGCAACGCGCATAAGTCCTCCGGTTGCGGTCATGAAAGGGAGCGTGACCGACATGACGGGAAGGCGAGAGTCCGACGACCGGACACGGGACGAGATCCTCGCGCTGCGCAGGCGGTTCGAGGAGGACTCCCCGCAGGGCTTCACCGACTCGGACGCCGCGCGTTTCGACCGCATCACCGACGCGCTCGGCGTGCCGTCGTTCCCGGTCACGCGCGAGGACCTGCTCGACATCGCGCGGGCGAACGCCGCGCCGGACTCGGTGATGGTCGCCCTGCGGTCCGTCGGCGAGTTCAGGCAGTTCGAGAGCTACGACGAGCTGCTGCTCGCGCTGGGCATCGGCACGGCGGGCCGGATCGACGTGCCGGGGACGCCGCCGCTCGACCCCGAGGGCGGGGCGCCCAGCCTGCCCGATCAGGACCTTTCGTAACGTCGAGCGGGCCCGGGTCGCCGTCCGGGGTGGGCCGCCCGGACACTGGGGACGTGGAGACGGACGTCCTGGTCGTGGGCGCCGGCCCGGCGGGGAGCGCCGCGGCGGCCTGGCTGGCCCGCGCCGGGCGCGAGGTGGTGCTCGCCGACGCGGCGACGTTCCCCCGCGACAAGCCCTGCGGTGACGGCCTGACGCCGCGCGCGATCGCGGAGCTGGGAGCGCTCGGCCTCGGCGAGTGGCTGCGCGGGCGGGCCGTGAACTGGGGCCTGCGCGCCGCCGGGTTCGGTCAGGAGCTGTACCTGCCGTGGCCGGGCGGCAGCCTGCCCCGGTACGGCGGCGCGGCGCCCCGGCTGGAGCTGGACGCCGCCGTGCGCGAGGTCGCCCTGTCCGCGGGGGCGGTCCCGCTGCAGGGGCGGCGGGCCGTGGACGTCGACCGGTCCGGGGAGCGCGTGACGGGCGTCGTCCTGGCAGGTCCGCGAGGGAGCTCCCCGATCACGGTCGCCTGCCGGACCCTCGTCGTCGCCGACGGCGCCCGCTCGCAGCTCGGCAGGCTGCTCGGGCGCAGGTGGCACAAGGACACGGCGTACGGCGTCGCGGCGCGCGCCTACGTGAAGTCCGGCCGCGCGGACGACCCATGGATCTCCTCTCACCTCGAGCTGCGCGGTGCCGCCGGGGAGCTGCTCAGCGGGTACGGCTGGGTCTTCCCGCTCGGCGACGGCGAGGTGAACATCGGGGTCGGGACGCTCGCCACGGCCCGCCACCCCGCCGACGTGAACCTGCGCTCGCTCCTGGCGTACTACGCCGACCTGCGCCGCGAGGAGTGGCAGCTCGACGGCTCGCCGCGCTCCGTGTGGTCGGCGCTGCTGCCGATGGGCGGCGCGGTCTCGGGTGTGGCCGGTCCGAACTGGGCGCTGATCGGGGACGCCGCAGGCTGCGTGAACCCGCTCAACGGGGAGGGCATCGACTACGGCCTCGAGACGGGGCGGCTGCTCGCCGAGGAGTTGGCGGGGCGCCTGGACGGCCATGACCTCACGCAGACCTGGCCCGCGCTGCTCCGGCACCACTACGGCGAGGCGTTCTCCATCGCCCGGCGGCTCGCGGGGCTGCTCACGGTGCCGGGGCTGCTGCCCGCTGCCGGCCCCGTCGGGATGCGGTCGAGGGCTCTGATGAAGCTGGCTCTGCGCGTGATGGGCAACCTCGTGACGCCGGAGGACTCCGACGCGCTCGCGCGGGTCTGGCGCGGCGCGGGCCGGCTGTCGGTGGCGCTCGACGGCCGCCCGCCCTTCGCCTGACGCCCCCGGGCGACGCCGGCCCCCGTTCCCGGGGTGGGACGGGGGCCGGCGCGGCGCGCTCAGGCGGACGGACGCTGGGTCGTCGACGCCGGCGCGCTCTGGGGAGAGCTCTTCTTCTTCGGTTTGCGCGGCTCGCGCCGCGGCTTGTCCTTGGGCACGGGGCCTCCTCGGGCCGGCTGCTGGGGACGGGCAGGCGGGAGCGAGGGCTCAGAACATGGGACGACCTCCGGCGGAGGGCGCCGGCCGCGACGGGCGGGCACCTGGACGAGTAGCTGGGTCGAGTGCTCCGTCAGCTCCACATGAGGACGAGGTTAGGCAGCGCGGGGGAGCGTGTCACCGGGTTTTCCGGGTACGGCGCCGGCAGGACGGCCGCCGGTCGGCGTCGGCCGCAGGGACGCCCGGGGAGGGGATGTCGCGATGAGCGCCGAGGTGGACGACGAGCTGTGGCAGGAGTTCCACACCGTGGTCAACATGACGTCGCGCGAGCTCGAGGACTGGCTGCGCACGCGGTCCGCCGACGAGGACGACGAGGCGCTCCCCGACCAGGCGGGCACGCCGACGGGGCAGCACGTCGTCCAGATCCTCGGCAAGCGTCGTGGCGACCTGACCGAGGACGACGCGCGCGTGATGCGGCGGGTGGTCGAACGGGTGCGGGCCCAGCGCCGCGACGACCTCGAGCCGACCGCCGGCGACGCCGCCTGGCGCCACAAGCTGATGTCCCTGGGTCACGACCCGCTGAAGCCGGCCAGCTGAAACGGACGATCGAGGAAGTCCGGCGATCGGGGCGCCGGACGATCCCGAACTTCCTTGATCGTCGGATGGATCCGCGTGGTCAGGAGTCGGAGCCCACCTCGTCGGCCGGGTCCGGAGCGGCGTCCCCCGGCATGTCCCCGGCGGCGACGGTCGACTCGATCTCGTTCGGCGCGAGCTCGGCGGTGCGCGGGTCGGCATTGGCGCCGGGAAGGCCGCCGGTGGCACCGACGCCGTGGGCACGCTCGTCCGGCGAGACGTAAGGGTTGGGAGAGGTCATGCCCACGCTCTACCCAGGGCGGCTGTCGTCACACCCGACGGACCGCTCTGCGGTTGCGCCGGACGGGTGAGGGTGGATCATCAGGCAGGTTTCGAGAGAGATCGTCCGGGTATCCCCTGGGTGCCCCTAGCGAACAGGAGAACAAGAGAGATGATCATCCTCGGAGTGGTCCTCCTCCTGATCGGGATCTTCGCCGGGATTCCGATCCTCTACACCATCGGCATCATCCTGCTGGTGATCGGCGCAATTCTCTTCATTCTCGGCAGCATGGGCCGCCCCGTCGGCGGTCGGCGCTACTGGTACTGACGTGGGGCGCCTGAGCGCCCCACCCACCGCGCATCACCCGACGAGGCCCCGGCTCCGGCCGGGGCCTCGTCGCATCCGCCGCCGGACGCCGACGGCCGTCCCCGGCCGCGCCTGTGCCAACGCATCGAGCCCCGGCCGGGACACGACGCCCAGCACGGGATACCCCCCGGTGACGCCTGCGTCCGGGCCGAGCACCACCAGCTCGCCGGACGGCGTCAGCTGGACGCTCCCCGGCACCACCGGGAAGCTCGCCAGCTCCCCCGCGCCGCGCACGCTCGTCCCGGACGGTCCGGCCTCGAGCCGGACACCCATCCGGTCGCTGCGCTCACTCACCACCCACGCGGTCCCCTCGATGGCGTCCCAGGCATGCTCGCCCAAGGCGTCGTCGTGCGGTCCCGGTGCCAGGTCGACCACGAGCGGGCCCGGCCGGGCGAGGCGGGCCGGCCCGTAGTGCGGCTCCCCCCGCACCTGCGCTGCCACCGGCAGCAAGTTCCCCGGCTGCGAGCGGCGCCGGTCCGATGCCGCCGCCGACGTCCCGCGATCGGCTGCCCAGGACCGGGGGCACGCCCACCCCGCCGCGGACGCCGAGATAGAGGCGCGCCCCCGCCACGCAGGGCCCGAGCTCGAGGCGCTCGCCGTCGCGCAGGTACAGCGCCATCTCCCCCGCCTCCGCGCGGCCGGCGACGGTGACCCTGCACTCCGCGCCGGTCACGGCGACGACGAGATCCCCGCGAGCGACGGCGGCGAACGGACCGAACAGCACCTCGAGGCCGGCCGCGCCGGCGTCGTTGCCCACGAGCCGCTGGGCGCGGTCGTGCGCCCCTCGATCGAACGCCCCCGACGGCGCCACCCCCCACTGCTGCCGGCCCGGCCGGCCGAGATCCTGCACCAGGGCGAGGGGGCCGGGGACGACGACCTCGAGGGCGCGGCCGGTCACGACGCGTCCAGCACGACGAAGCGCACCCGGTCGCCCGGAGCGAGCAGGGCGGGCGGCTCGGCGGACTCGTCGAAGAGGACGGCGTCCGTCGTCCCGAGCAGGTGCCAGCCGCCGGGGGTCGCGCGGGGGTAGATCCCGGCCATGTCCGCCGCGACGGCCACCGACCCGGCCGGGACCCGGGCCCGCGGGGAGTCGCGCCGCGGCAGGTGCAGCGCGGGGTCCAGGCCCTCCAGGTAGGGAAAGCCTCGCGAGAAACCCAGGCAGGCGACGGTGTAGAGGGGGGCCGCGTGCCGGGCCACGACGTCCTCGACGGCGAGCCCGGCCCGCTCGGCCACCTCCTCGAGGTCCTCCCCGTCGTACCGGACGCCGATCTCGTGCAGCCGGCCGGCCGGTAGCGGAGTCCGTGGATCCACAGCGGCGACGACCCGGGCGAGCTCGGTGCGAGCCGGGCGCCGGGGCGCCGGCCACGGGCTCGACGAGCACCGACCTCAGCCCGGGCCGTGCGGTCACCGGCAGCCCGGACGCCGCCAGCGCCGCGCACAGCGCCAGGGCGTGCGCGCTCGACGACGCCTCGACGAGGTGCCCGGCGTCGCCGTACCGGCGCACCCGCGGTGAGGGCGTGCCGCTGCCGGCCGCCGAGGTCACGGCCGGAAGGGTGCGAGCTCGTGCCCGGCGCTGAGGAGGGCGCCCCGGACGGCCGTGGCGATCCGGGCCGCGCCCGGGGTGTCGCCGTGGACGCAGAGCGACCCGAAGCGGCCGTCGGCCGCGAGCCGGACGGCCTGCTCGGCCGCGGCGCCGGGCTCCGTCAGCAGCGCGCCGGGTGCCGAGCGGGGCACGAGACGTCCGGACTCGGTGTAGCCCCGGTCGGCGAACGCCTCGAGCACGACGGTCAACCCCGCCGCTGCCGGCCTGGCGGGCGAGCTCCCCCGGTTGCGTGAGCACCGCGGCGCCGGCGTCCCAGGCGGTGACGGCCGCGACGACGGCCGCGGCCTGCTCGTCGTCGTCCAGGGCCCGGTGGTAGAGCGCTCCGTGCGGCTTCACGTAGCGGGCTCGCACCCCGGCGACCCGGGCCAGGCCGTCGACGGCGGCCAGCTGGTAGAGGACGTCCGCCTCCAGGTCGGCGGCGTCCACGTCCATCGCGCGACGGCCGAATCCCGCGAGGTCGCGGTAGGAGACCTGCGCGCCGACGACGACGCCGAGGGCTGCGCAACGCGTGACCGTCTCCCGGATCGTCCGGGCGTCCCCCGCATGGAAGCCGCACGCGACGTTGGCGCTGGTGAGCAGGGGGAGCAGCGCGTCGTCGTCGCCCAGGCGCCAGCGCCCGAACGACTCCGCCACGTCCGCGTTCAGGTCGAGGCGCACTCGCGCTCCTCGCTCACTCCCCGATGGTGCCGCAATCGTGCCGCGGTGGGCAGTCCGCCGGTCACTCGCAGGATTCCCTCAGATTCGACGCGTACCGTAGTGGAGTCCACCGCTCCCAGCAGTCGAAGGTTCCTCGTGCAGATGTCCGCCCGTCGCTTCCGTCGTCCCTCGGCCCGCTCCGCGGCATTCGTGCTCGCCGCCGGCCTGCTCGTCACCCCCGTGCTCGCCGCCTGCGGGGGCCCGTCCTCGAAGGCGTCGGCGTCCGGGTCGGCGTCCGGGTCCTCGACCAGCTCCGGAGTGAAGGTCACCGGCGCGTTCGGGCAGAAGCCGGCCCTGACCGTGCCCGGCGGCGCCGCGCCCACCAAGCTCAACAGTGAGGTGCTCAGCCAGGGCAACGGCCCCGCCGTGGCCTCCGGCCAGACCATCGTCGTCAACTACTTGGGCCAGACGTGGGAGCCGAAGGACGGCAAGCCGAACGTCTTCGACAACTCCTTCGACCGCAAGCAGCCGGTGAACTTCCCGATCGGCAAGGGGCAGGTCATCGCCGGCTGGGACAAGACGCTCGTCGGGCAGAAGGCAGGCAGCCGGGTGCTGCTGACGATCCCGCCGTCGGAGGGCTACGGCAACGACGCCTCGAGCGCGCTCGCGAAGAACACGCTGCTCTTCGTGGTGGACGTCCTCGGCAGCTACGACGCCGCAGCGACGGCGTCCGGCAGCCCTGCGGCTGCGGTGCCCGCAGGGTTCCCGGCGGTGACGACCGAAAGCGGCAAGGTGCCCGCCGTGACGTCGGTGAAGGGGGTCTCGCCCGGCAAGGACGCGAAGTCCGCTCTGCTCCTCAAGGGCTCCGGCGCCGCCATCGACGAGAACAAGTTCCTGGCACTGAACCTCCTGCAGGTGGACGCGAAGACGGGCAAGACCGTCCGCTCCACGTTCGGCAGCGAGGGCCCGCAGCTGGTCGCGGCCAAGGACGTGCTCTCGGTCGTCCCCTCGCTCAAGGGCGGGACGGTGGGCAGCCGCGCGGTGGTCGTCAGCCCGGCGCCGGCCAAGGGTGCCAAGGACCCCGCGATCGTCGTCGTGCTGGACGTCCTCGGCGAGTTCTGACCCCGGCGCAGGCAGGGCCCCGGCGGCGGAGGTGGGACTGCCACCCCCGGTCGTCGGGGCCCTGCCGTCTCCCTAGGGTGGAAGCCGGGGGGTGCTCGAGGCGCCCACTCGGACGTAACAACGAGGGACGGGGAGAGATGGCCGCGAGCTGGCGCCGGTGCCAGAAGTGCCGCAAGGTCCTGCCGGTCGACGATTTCGACGGCGACTCCGAGATCTGCCGGGCGGACACCGCCAAGGCGGCGGCCGCCGCTGCCGCACCCGCGCGCAGCAGCACCGTCACCACCAAGGTGGCCGCCACGAAGCCGCGGGTCCCGGCGACGGCCGTCCGCGACATCCGCGGCCACGGGGACCCGGAGGTGCGCGCGCGGCGAGCCCGGACCCGGGCCCTCGAGCGGCTCTCGGAGCTGCACGCGGAGGAGTTCGCGGACCTGCTCAAGGAGGAGCGCCTCTCCGAAGGGCTGTAACTGCTCGCAGTCGTTTGACGACCCTCTGTCGATGTTTGTGCGGCGCAGGCAGGTCGGGTTGTGAGACAGTTCCGCGTGCGTGGGGGCGCGAGCGAGGCCCTTCGGCACACGTGAGAGGAACTGTTGGTGGACGACACGAGGACGCGCGACGCCCGCGCGGGCCGCCCTCGACGGGACCTGCCCGAGTCGCTCGCGTGGCTCTACGACCAGGACGGCGACGAGCAGGAACTCTCCCGTGAGCCGAGGCCGTACGTCCCGGGGGCGGCGGTACCGCCCGGACCGGTCACCTCGGGCGGCCGGCCCGCGGACCCCGAGGCGCTCCCCACGCTCCTGCCGTTCTCCGCGCCGGAGGCCGAGCTGTCCGAGGCCGACGAGGACCCCGAGCCGTTCCCTGCCGTGGTCCCGCCGGACGCTCTCCTGGCGCCCCCCGCCCGGTCCGGGCCGTTCTTCGAGCCCCCCGTCGCGCCTGACGCCTGGGCGGAACCACAGCCGTTGGAGCCCGCCGCACTGCGCCGGCTGTTCGACACCCCGCGGTTCGCCGAGGCCCTCCGGGCGATTCCCGCGGAGGACTGGCCGGCGGTCGCCCCCTTCGAGCAGGAGTTCCGTACCGAGAATCCCGCGGACGGCGGCGAGCCGGCGAGCCTCGCCGAGCCCGAACCGGCCGTCGAGGAGACTGCTCCTCCGCCGCCCTGGCGGAGCCTGCACACGGCCACGGAGGACACGGCGCAGTGGATGGCGTCTGCCGACCAGCCGTTCGTCTCCTTCGAGCGTCCGGTGGACGCCGCGCCCGGCGTGAGTCTGTTCGAACCCGTCGGTCGCCCGCTCCCGGCAGAGACCGACGGGCAGCACGACGAGCAGCACGACGAGCAGCACGCCGCCGAGGACACCGTCGCAGAGCACCACGCGGACGAGGTCGTCGTCCAGGAACACGCCGTCCAGGAGGACCACGCGGACGAGGTCGTCGTCCAGGAACACGCCGTCCAGGAGGACCACGCCGACGAGCTCGTCGTCCAGGAACACGCCGCCGAGCAACCCGCCGTCCCTGCCGACCACATGGACGCCGGCCCCGGCCAGGTCGGCGGCCGGGAACCCGACGTGGCGCAGCAGCCAGAGGTCCAGGCGGCCGGGTCCGACGACGTCGAGGTTCACGAGCCCCCTGCCGTGCCCCCGCGGCCCGATCTCGGCGACCCCGCGCTGGGACCCGTGTGGACCGCCGTCCACGAGGCTCTGCAGTCGACGGCCCGGCACGCACTGCCCGCGGTCGACGTCCGCGGGCTGGATCAGGCAGGCCGTCGCGCCCTGGCCGGCCTGCTCGGCGTCCCCACCGTCCGGGCCGCCACCCGGGTGGATCTCGTCGAGCTCGAGGCCGTCGTCACGGCGGCCGGGATGGACCTCGCGAGTGCCGCGGAGCGCTTCGTCCCGCTCGGGACCGGGCGCCGGGCACGTACCCAGACCCGGACGGCGGCAGTGCGCGCGGGCCAGGAGTGGCTCGCGGCTCACCCCGCGATGGCCGCCCTGCCGTGGACGGCGACGTGGCTGGAGACGATCCGGCGGGACGTCGCCGGCGGCGACGCGAGCCTCACCGCCCACGAGGTCGTCACGGCGCTGTCGGTGCTCGAGTCGCTCACCGGTGCCGGAACGAGGGACGAGACCGGCTGGCGGGTCCGCACCGAGATCGCGGCGCAGGTGGCGGACGACGAGCACGCGCTCGACGAGGGGTCGGCGGTGGCCGCCCTCGTCCTGCGCGGCCTCGCCGCAGCCGCCGGCACCGCGCTGCCCGCCGACCCTGCCGGCCGCCGCCGGCTGTGGGCGCGCCACGGCGTGCTGCCGGACCTGGTCTCGGCGAGCTGCTCGGCCGTGGGCGTGGCGCCCGCCGACGACGCGAGTGGACGCCGGTGGCGCCTCGCGGCACTCGACGGCGCGCCGGTGCACGTGACCGCTCGCGACCTGCGAGCGACCACCGCCTGGGTGCCGGTCGACGAGGCGTGGCCCGGCGTTCTCGTCGTCGACAACCCTCGCGTCCTCGACGCGATCGCAGAACAGTTCGGCGGCCGGGTTCCGGCGGTCTGGGTGGAGGGGACAGGTGACGTCGTCGGGCTCGAGCTCGTGGCTCGCCTGTTCGAGTCGGGCACGCCGGTGCGGTTCGTCGCGGACTTCGACGGGCCCGGCCTGGCGCTCGGGTCGCTGCTCGCGCGGCGCTTCGGCGCGACGTCGTGGCGCATGACGCCCGAGGTGTACGGGGACGCCGTGCGGTCCGACCTGCCGTTCCTGGCGGCACGGGTGACCGACCCCGACTGGGCGCCGGGCCTCGGGACGGCGATGGCGCAGGCGGGGCGCGCCGTGCCGGTCGAGCAGGTGCTCGACGAACTGCTCGCCGCGCTCGCGCTCGACGTCTCGGGCGCGACCGCTCCGGCGTGACCGCCGTGCCTCTCCCCGGTGACGCGACGGGACCGCCAGGGTCAGAATGGGCGGGCCGGGTCACGCCGAGGTGACCCGTTCCGAAGAGGTCGTCAGAGGGGTCGCTGTGGTGCGCTCGGGCGACGAACCGGTTCATGCGCGAAGCCCGCTCGGGCTGCGCCTCGCCCTCACGATCGCCGGTACCGTCCTGTGGGCGGTGGCCGCCGTCATGATGCTGGCCTCGGGCATGCCCGTGCCGGGCGGGGTCTTCGCGGTCATCGCCGTGCTGTCTGCCCTCAACGCCGCCTTCGTCGTCCATCGGATGCGGCAGGGGCCGCACTGGCAGCCCGGCGCGGCCACCCCGCCCTACCGCCCCGTCGCGGAGTCCCGGCCGGAGCGGGCGCGCGAACCGCGGCCGCCGCTCGACGAGCACACCAGGGCCAGGCGCTACCTGATCGTCATGGGGATCTGCCTGGGCCTGCTCGTGCTGGCCTGGGGCCTCGTCCGGCTGTGGTCCGTCCCGCTCGCAGTGGGCATGTCGATGATCGCCATGGTGCTCCCCCCGATCGCCGCCGTTCTCGCCAACCAGGGCTGGGACCGTCGCTGACAGCCGCTAGACCGCGACCCGGTTCCGGCCGCCGCGCTTGGCGCGATACAGGTTGGTGTCGGCCTCGTCGAAGAGCTGCCGGGCGGTCATGTCCGGGCGGAGCGCGGTGGCCCCGATACTCACGCTGACGCGGAGGCCAGGCGCGACGTGGTGCAGGTCGGTGTCCCGGACGGCAGCCCGGATCCGGTCCGCGATGGAGCGCGCGGCGTCGAGGTCGGCCTGCAAGAAGATCACGAATTCGTCGCCCGCGTAGCGGATCGGGACGTCGCCCGAGCGGCAGTGCGCCTTCAGCACGGCGGCGATCTCGCGGAGCACCTGGTCTCCGACCGTGTGTGAGTGGAGGTCGTTGACCGCCTTGAACCTGTCGACGTCGATGAGCAGCAGGACGGCAGGCTCCGGAAGCCGGCCGGTGTCGAGGTCGACCATGAGCTGGTCGAACCGACGGCGGTTGGCCAGCCCCGTCAGCGGGTCGTGCATCAAGGCGCTCTCCGTCAGCCGGCGCGCCTGCTCCTGCTCCTCCCGCTGGCGCGCCTGACGGAGCATGCCGACGCGCTGCAGACGCTGCCGCCACAGCTCGTGGGCCTGGTAACGGATCATGCCGCGCAGGTCCTCGCTGGCGTCGTCGCCGAGCCGGAGGGCGTTGAGCTCGGCCAGCTCGAATCCCACGATGAGCCGGCCACTGGCCTGGAGCTGCGGGCTCACCTGCGCGGCTGCGAGCAGCTCCCGGCGGGCCCCGGGCAGGTCGCCTCTCGCGCGCAGTGCGATCCCCAGCGCCAGGTGCGCTTGCTGGGCGAGGCGCCAGTCGCCCTGCTCCCGCAAGGGCAGCACGATGCCGGCGGCGAGTTCGAACGCCCGGTCGACGTGCCCCAGCTTGGCGAGCGTCACGGCGTAGGGCGGCCTGACCCAGAGCCGATCGTCGCCGGTGTCATCGCTCGTCGAGGTGTCGCACCACCGTGCGAAGATCTCCTCCGCGCCGCGCAACCGCCTCCACGCCTCGTCGTCCTCACCGAGGTGGCTGAGCCGCAGGCCCCATTCCAGCAGCACCTCGCCGTAGGTGAACTCGTACATCTCCAGCGCGCTCGTCCGGCCGGCCCCGGTCCACAGCTGCGAGAGCTGGCGATATGCGGCCGCCGCCCGCTCGTACAGTTCCGCGTCCAGCGCCGCCGCCACCAGCGAGTTCAAGGCCGAGACGTACCGCTCGCCCCGCTCCGGCGCCTGTTCCAGCAGCAGCTCGGCCCGGGCGAGGCACCGCATCGCCTCGGTGACCTGCCCGGCGTCCAGGTACACCCCGGCCTGGTCGGCCAGCGTCTTCGCCGTCGCGACGGTGGCTCCGGTGGCCTCATGGTGGCTCAGCAGCTCCTCACCCGCGGCCAGCGCCTCGGGCAGCCGGCCCAGGTTGAGATAGGCGTACATGCGGGCCTGCAGCAGGAAGCCGACGGTCTTCTCGTCGCCGAAGGCGCGAGCGAGCGGCTCATAGGCGTCCACCGCTACCAGCGCCTCCTGGGGGCGGCTGGTCTGCGACAGCTCGTAGGCATGGTCGTGCAGCATTCTGAGCGGCCCGTAGGCCGGAACGGGTACAGGGAGCCGGCGGCTGCTCTCCGCGTCGTCGCCCACCGCTGACCTCCGTCCGCCCCCGAGGATCCTGCGCCATGCGGTTCATCGGCCCAGGACGTGCAGACCCTGACTGCTTGCGCGCGGCGTCGTCCTCACCGCCACCCGCCTGGCCGGCAGACCGGACGGAACGGGCAAGCGGAGTATGGCGGCCCGGGTTCCCCCGAGGGCAGCCCGGCAGGGGGTTGGATACCGTTGACGGGTGATCGGCGTGATCAACTATCAGACCGGCAACGCGCAGAGCGTCCTCTTCGCGCTGCACCACCTGGGTCTCGAGGCACGCCTGGTCGCCGCCCCGGAGGAGGCCCAGGGCGTCGACCGCTTCATCCTGCCCGGGGTCGGCGCCGCCGACGTGACGATGGCGTCGCTGCGCGAGCGCGGCTGGACCGGGTACCTCCAGGAGCGGGTACGCGGGGACGGCGCCCCTTTCCTGGGGGTGTGCGTCGGCCTGCAGGTGCTCTTCGAGCACAGCCGGGAGGGGGACGTCGACTGCCTCGGGTGGCTCCCCGGTGAGGTCGTGGAGTTCCGCCAGGGCGAGCTGCGGGTACCCCACATGGGCTGGAACGCAGTCCGGCGCGCGTCGTCCCATCCGTTCGCCGCGGCGCTGCCTCCCGCAGGGCACTTCTATTTCGTCAACAGCTACCACGCGCTGCCGGCCGACGAGGCCGACGTGGCAGGCGTCACGGAGTACGGCGCCGAATTCGCCTCCGTCGTCGCGCGGGGGAACGTCATGGCCACCCAGTTCCACATCGAGAAGAGCGGTCCCGTCGGGCTCTCGCTGCTGTCCCGGTTCGCGGGGCTGAGCGCCGGCGAACTGCGGGCGCAGGCGGTCCCGGCATGCTGACGACCAGGGTCATCGCGTGCTTCGACGTCAAGGGCGGGCGGGTGACGAAGGCGCGCCGGTTCCAGGACAACGTCGACGTGGGGGACGCCGCCGAGGTCGCGCGGCTGATGTACGCCGACGGCGTCGACGAGATCGTCTTCTACGACATCACGGCGAGCCCCGAACGGCGCAGGGCGGACCTCGAGACCGTGCGGGCGGTCGCACACAACGTCTTCGTTCCGCTGACGGTGGGCGGGGGCGTGCGCGACCTCGAGGACATGCACGCCGTGCTCGCCGCCGGGGCCGAGAAGATCAGTATCGACTCGATGGCGGCCCGCAACCCCACCCTCATCACCGCGGGCTCCAGGGAGTTCGGGCGCCAGTGCATGGTGCTGAGCATGCAGGTGCAGCGGGTGGGCGTCTCGGCTGCGGTGCCGAGCGGGTACGAGGTGTTCATCGACGGCGCCCGGGTCGCGACCGGCATGGACGCGCTGGAGTGGGCGCGCCGCGGCGAGGAGCTCGGCGCCGGCGAGATCGTGGTGAACAGCATCGACCAGGACGGCACCCATGCCGGCTACGACCTGGAGATCACGCACGCGGTCGCGGACGCCGTCCGGGTGCCGGTGATCGCATCGGGTGGGGCCGGGACGCCGGAGCACGTCGCGCACGCGTTCAAAGCGGGCGCCTCGGCGGCGATCGTCAGCTCGATGCTCTACTCCCCGCGGCTGGAGCAGAACTACACGGTCGACGACATCAAGCGGGCCCTGCGCGACGACTTCGAACTGCCGGTGCGCCCGACCAGCGAGGCCGCGTCGAGGACCTGACGAGGCTGTTCCCGGCTCGAGCGCTGAATCCTCGACCAGGGTTCACCGCGGCGCGAGCTGCACTTGTCAAGGTGCTGATGATTGCAATTCGGTCTCGGTTGCCGGCTTTGGTTCCGGAACGTCCTTCCGGTTGTCATTACGTGTCGGCGATGTAAATCTTCACTCAGCGTCCGGGTATCGGTCCCGTACCGGACCATCGGGCCCGTGAAGGGTCGTCGACGAGGAGATGCGCATGGGGTTCGTCCCGGGCAGCAGGAGGTGCGCGACGCCGCCCCTCCGGTCGGCCCTCCCCGCGTCCCCAGGACGCGGACCCGCACCGGGTACGTCACAGCACAGTAACGCGGCCTTGACGGGTCAGTGCCGCGGGAACAGGCTGCAGTCCGCGCCGCCATGACCTGCCAGCGCCGCTGCCGATTCTGTCCGGCGACGGGGGGCGCCCGCTCGAACTGGATCGTCGATCCGTACAACACGAAGGAGCACCGATGCGAGGGCCTTCCCTGTTCAAGACGTTCGCCGTGGTCGGAGTGACCATGGCCATGACCACCGCGTGCCTCGCCGGTGGCGGAAACTCCGGTAGTGGCGGCGGCGGGGGCAGCAGCCCGACCGGCCAAGCGAGCGGGTCGACCGTCACGATCTGGACGAGCATGGACCAGCCCGTCGTCGACGGCCTGAAGGCCGGGCTCGCGCCGCTGGCGCAGGCCAAGGGCATCACGGTGAACTGGCAGAAGATCGACAACATCAACCAGGTCATCATGACGAAGATCCAGGCCAACGACGTGCCGGACATCGCGATGATCCCGCAGCCCGGCGTCGTGGCCGACATCGTCAAGCGGAACAAGGCGACCGCGCTCGACAACATCCTCGACATGAACGGCCTCAAGTCGAGCATGCTCCCGGGCACCCTCGACGCCGGCACCGTCAACGGGAAGCTCTACGGCCTGCTCGTCAGCGCCAACACGAAGAGCTTCGTCTGGTACCCGAAGAAGGCGTGGGACGCCGCGGGATACAAGGCCCCCACGACGCTCGACGAGCTCGACGCCCTCACCCAGAAGATCAA
Organism: uncultured Actinomycetota bacterium; assembly: GCA_963786765.1. Lineage (GTDB taxonomy): Bacteria > Actinomycetota > Actinomycetes > Actinomycetales > Kineosporiaceae > DATKNA01. The sequence continues at coordinate 497,067 of CAWBAJ010000008.1, forward strand.
GTCCGACGGCAAGGTGCAGGCACCGTGGTGCATGGGCATCGAGGCGGGAGCTGGCACCGGCTGGCCGGCGACGGACTGGTTCGAGGACCTGGTCATGCGCTACGGCGGCGCCGACGGTTACAACCAGTGGGTCACCCACAAGATCAAGTTCGACTCCCCGCTGGTGCGGCAGGCCGCCGCCGAGTTCGACAAGATCCTCTTCACGCAGGGGAACACGCTCGGCGGCCGCAAGGCCATCGCGAGCACCAACTTCGGCACCGCCGGGAACCCGATGTTCGACCCCAAGCCCGGCTGCATGCTGTACAAGCAGGGCTCGTTCATCACGACGTTCTTCCCGAAGGCCGTCCAGGCCGACCTCCCCACCCAGGCCGGCGTCTTCTACTTCCCGCCCGCCAAGACCGGTGAGAAGCCGATCCTCGGCGGCGGCGACATGGCCGTCCTGCTCAAGAACAACGCCGGCGCCAGCGAGGTCATGAAGCTGCTCTCCGACAAGAGCATCGGCGAGAAGGCCATGGGGACGAGCTTCCTGTCGCCCCACAAGGACTTCGACGTCAGCCTCTACAAGGGTGAGATCGCGCAGCAGGTCGCCAAGATCACCTACGCCTCGTCGATCTTCCTCTTCGACGGTTCCGACCAGATGCCGGGCGCCGTCGGCTCGGGCACCTTCTGGAAGGACATGACGGCCTGGATCAGCGGGCAGGAGTCCCTGGACCAGGCACTGAAGAACATCGACGCCAGCTGGCCGTCCAGCAGCTGAGGTCCACCGGGGCGCCGGGGTGGGCGACGAGTCCGTCGCTCACCCCGGCATCGCCTCCGCCACCGACCCTCGCGGCACCGGGGCGGGTAACGAGCGCTAGGCAAGACCAAGGTCGTCCTACAGACTGGGCGGAGCGGCCCCCGGAGACCGCTGGGCAGCCGAGTCGCCGGCCGCAAGGAGGCGGTGCCTGATGGTTAAGCTCGTCAACACGCTGTTGACCGTGGTGGCCGGTGTCGGCGCCGCCCTGGTCCTCTACTGGATCCTCAACAAGCTCGCCGAGCTCCTGCCCGGGCGCTGGGAGGAGCGGCTGAAGCCGTACTTCTACATCCTCCCGGCGGTCGCGGCGATCTGCCTGTACGTGCTCTACCCGGGCATCCAGACCATCGTCTACAGCTTCGCGAACGACACGAGCACGCAGTTCGTCGGAACAAAGAACTACAGCGGCCTGCTGACCTCGAACGGCTTCCAGCAGACACTCATCACCACCGTGGTGTGGATCATCATCGCCCCCCTCGCGGCCGTCATCATCGGCCTCCTCGTGGCCACGCTGGTCGACCGATTGAGCCCCCGCGGCGAGAAGACGGCGAAGACGATCATCTTCTTCCCACTGGCCATCAGCGCGGTCGGAGCAGGCACCGTCTGGCGGCTGGTGTACGCCTACGCTCCTCCCGGACAGCCCCAGATCGGCATCCAGAACGCGATCGTCACCAAGCTCGGCTTCGACCCCGTGGCGTGGCTGACCATCCGCACGTTCTACCTCAACACCCTGCTGCTCATCGTCATGTTCCTCTGGCTCCAGGTCGGCTTCTCCATGGTCCTGCTGTCGTCCGCGATCAAGGGTGTCCCCACCGACACCATGGAGGCGGGCCGCGTCGACGGCGCGAGCGAGCGGCAGATCTTCCGCCGCATCGTCTTCCCGCAGATCATGCCGACGGTCGTCACCGTGTACGTGACGGTGCTCATCGGCGTCATGAAGCTGTTCGACGTCGTCTACGTCATGACGAACGGCAACTTCAACACCAACGTGCTTTCGACGGAGTTCTTCAACCAGCTGTTCACCAACTTCAACAACGGTTACGCAGCGGCCATCGTCGTCATCCTGATGATCGCGATCATCCCGGTCATGATCTTCCAGGTGCGGCAGTTCCGAATCCAGGAGGCCAACCGATGACCAGCACCGTCCAGCCGGCGGGAACCGCCGCCACCGAACCCCGGATCAGCCGGGCCAGCCGCAGGGCATCCGTCACGGGCGAGGGCAAGCCGGCACACTGGTCCGTCCGGCTCGTGGTCGTCATCATCTGCTTCCTCTGGATCGTCCCTGCGTTCGGCTCGCTCCTGACCTCCTTCCGCACCGAGAGCGACGCCAACTCAACAGGTTGGTGGACGGCGCTCAGCCCCGCCAACTGGGGCAGCTTCACCCTGGGCAACTACCACGACGCGATCGTCAACGCCGGGCTCGGCACGGCATTCATCAACAGCCTGGCCATCGCGTTGCCGGCGACGTTCATCCCGATCCTCATCGCCGCGTTCGCCGCGTACGCGTTCACGTTCATGCAGTTCCCGTTCCGCGACACGATGTTCGTCGTCATCGTCGCGCTGCTCATCGTCCCGAACTTCGTCGCGATGGTGCCGCTGCTGCAGGTCTACTCCAGTCTCGGGATCGGCGGCACGTTCCTGTCGGTGTGGCTCTTCCACATCGGGTTCGGCATGTCGCTGGCCATCTACCTCTTCCGGAACTACATGGCCACGCTGCCCCGCGAGGTCATCGAATCGGCGAAGATCGACGGGGCGAGCCACTATGCCACCTTCTACCGGCTCATCCTGCCCATGTCGACGCCGGTGCTCGCCTCGTTCGCGATCTTCCAGTTCCTCTGGGTCTGGAACGACCTGCTGGTCGCCCTCGTGTTCATCGGGCCCGGCGAGAACGCCCCGATGACGGTCGCCGTCAAGAACAACCTCATCGGCCAGCAGGGCCAGGGCTGGAACATCGTCGCCGCGGGCGGCATCCTCACGATGATCCTCCCGCTCATCGTCTTCCTGGCCCTGCAGCGGTTCTTCGTGCGCGGCCTGACCGCCGGCTCGGTCAAGGGGTGACGGACCGCGAGGCGGGGCCGGCCACGTCGGGGCAGTGGCCCGACGAACCCGGCCCGAGCGGCCCAGCGGGGTTGCCGCAGAAGCGGCAACCCCGCTGGGGGCTGCGCACGCTCGGGTTCCTCGGGCTGGCGCTGCTTGCCATGGTCACCGCGATCAGCCTCGGCGGGTACACCTTCGGCACCCTCGGCTCGCTGTTCTTCGGCTTCATTGGCGCCGCCTACTGCAGCGTCAAGGGAGTTCGATCGGCCCTCGAGCGAGGCGAGTTCGCCGCTCTGCTGGGCCGGCGCCCTCCTTCGTGACCGATGCACCCGCTGTCGGCGTGTACTGGCACACTTCGCACGTGCGTGAGCCTCGCGACGAGCCGTCCCTCCCCGCTCAGAACCCCTTCGCCACCCCCTCCGACCTGGCGTACGGGCTGCCTCCCTTCGACCGGATCCGCGAGGAGCACTACGGCCCCGCGTTCGACGCGGGGATGGCGAGTCAGCGCCGCGAGGTGGAGGCGATCGCCGGGGACGCGGCAGAACCCACCTTCGCGAACACGGTGGAGGCGCTGGAGCGCTCCGGTGCCCTGCTGACGCGCGTCGCCAACGTCTTCTTCAACCTGACGAGCTCACACGTGACCCCGGGCCTGCGGGAGCTCGAGGCCGCCGTGGCACCGCGGCTCGCAGCCCATTCCGACGCCATCCGGCTCGACCCGCGGCTGTTCGCCCGGATCGAGACCTTGTTCGACCGCCGCGACGACCTGGGCCTCGACCCCGAGCAGCTGCGCCTGATCGAGCGCTACCACCGTGACTTCGTGCGCGCCGGCGCGGGCCTCGACGAAGACCGGCAGGGTCGCCTGCGTGAGATCAACGAGGAACTGTCGCAGCTGGCCGCGCAGTTCAGTGCCCGGCTGATGGCGGACACCAACGACCTCGCCGTCCGGATCGAGGACGAGGCAGATCTCGAGGGGCTGTCGCCGGAGCGGATCGATGCGGCTCGCGAGGCGGCGGCGGCTCGTGGCCTCGACGGGTGGCTTGTCACCCTCGTGCTCCCCACCCAACAGCCGGTGCTCGCCTCGTTGCGCCGCCGCGAGGTGCGCCGTCGCGTCCACGAGGCCTCGGTGAGCCGGGGCGGGCGCGGCAACGAGCACGACACCCGCGCGACCCTCGTGCGCCTGGCCGCGCTGCGCGCCGAGCGCGCAGGCCTGCTCGGATTCGCCGATCATGCCGACTACGTGGTGGCGGACCAGACGGCCGGCACGAGCGCGGCGGTCACCGAGATGCTGGGCGCGCTCGTAGGTCCCGCCGTCGAGAACGCGCACGCCGAGGCGGCGGAGCTCGAGCAACTGCTCCTCGCCGACGGCGAGCAGGCGCCGCTGCAGCCGTGGGACTGGTCGTTCTACGCCGAACGCCTGCGCCAGGACCGTTTCGAGGTCGAAGCCGCGGCCCTACGTCCCTGGTTCCGTCTCGAGGACGTCGTCGAGCACGGCGTCTTCCACGCCGCATACGAGCTGTACGGTCTGCGCTTCCACCGGCGGCACGACCTGCCGACGTACCACCCTGACGTGCAGGTCTACGAGGTCTTCGACGGCGAGGACCGGCCGGTCGGGCTCTTCCTCGCGGACTGGTACGCGCGCGACTCCAAGCGCGGGGGCGCCTGGATGAACACGTTCGTCGATCAGTCGCACCTGCTCGGCACCCGCCCCGTGGCGGTCGTCAATCTGAACATCCCGCGGCCGCCCGAGGGCAGTCCGGCCCTGCTCACGCTCGACGAGGTCGACACGGCGTTCCACGAGTTCGGGCACGTGCTGCACGGGATCCTGTCCGACGTCCGCTACCCCCGGCTGGCGGGCACGAGCGTTCCGCGGGACTTCGTCGAGTTCCCCTCCCAGGTCAACGAGATGTGGGCACTGTGGCCCGAGGTGCTGGCGAACTACGCCCTCCACCACGAGACGGGTGAGCCCCTGCCAGCGGACGTCCCGGACCGCGTACGGGCGGCGCGGGCCTACGGCCAGGGATTCGCCCTCACCGAGTACCTCGCCGCCGCCGTGCTCGACCTCGAGTGGCACCGGCTCCCGCCCGGCGCGGCGCCGGCGCCCGACGAGGTAGAGGCGTTCGAGCAGGACGCGCTGGCCCGGCACGGGCTGGGTTTCCACCTGGTGCCGCCGCGCTACCGCAGCACCTACTTCTCGCACGTGTTCGCGGGCGGGTACAGCGCCGGCTACTACTCCTACATCTGGAGCGAGGTGCTTGACGCCGACACCGTCGAGTGGTTCCGCGAGCACGGCGGGCTGCGCCGCAAGCTCGGCGAGCGATTCGCCGGGGAGCTGCTGTCGCGCGGCGGGGCCGTGGACCCGATGGAGGCGTACGCGAGCGTTCTCGGTCGGCCGCCGCGGGTGGAGCCGCTGCTGGAGCGCCGGGGCCTGACGCCCGTCGGGTGACGCCGGATCGGAGGGCGGGAGCGACATGGACAGCGCCGAGATCACGGTACGAACGGGCACCACGCTCGTCACGGACCTCACCGACCAGGTCGAGCGGTTCTGTGACGGCCGCGGCGACGGGCTCGTCAACGTGTTCGTGCCGCACGCGACCGCCGGCGTCGCCCTCATCGAGACGGGTTCCGGGAGCGAGTCCGACCTCTCCGACGCGGTCGACCGGCTCCTGCCTCGCGAGGACGTCTACCGGCACCGGCACGGGTCGCGCGGGCACGGGCGGGACCACGTGCTGCCGGCCTTCGTGGCACCGTCGCTCACCGTGCCGGTCCTCGCCGGCAGGCCGGCACTGGGGACCTGGCAGAGCGTCGTCCTCGTGGACAGCAACGGCGACAACCCGGTACGTCGGGTGCGGCTGAGCTTCCTGTCAGGTTGACCAGCCCGCTGGTCACTCGTCGGAGGCGTCGCGCCCCGCGAGGTGCTGATCGAGGGCGGGCGACGGCGGCGCGGCGGCCAGCCGGTGCATGACCTCGCCGGCGTCGCAGGTCAGCAGGTCGAGCTCGACGCGGTCCGGCGTCCGCACGGCCACCCGCCACGTCCCCCCGGAGTCCTCCCAGCGGCGCAGCTGGGTGAGCAGAGGGTCGCCGTCCGCGTCGTTCATGCCTCCATGCTGGCACCGCGGCGCCGCGGAGCATGAGCCGGCGCACGTTTCTTCAACCAAATGGTTGACCACGCCGCATCTTCGGCCTAGCCTCTATCAACCACCTAGTTGCACAACCAGGAGGGTGGACATGGCGGCCGACGGGTTGTCGAAGGTGTTCGCCGCCCTCGCGGACCCGACGCGCCGCGACATCGTCGCGAGACTCGCCGGCGGCGACGCCACCGTCGGGCAGCTCGCCGAGCCGTACGCGATGAGCCTGCAGGCGGTCTCCAAGCACCTCAAGGTGCTCGAGGACGCGGGGGTCGTCACCCGCGGCCGCGACGCGCAGCGCCGTCCCGTCCACCTGGAGACGGAGGTGCTCGACGCGATGACCACCTGGATCGAGCGGTACCGCCGCGAGGCGGAGGAGCGCTACCGGCGCCTGGACGACATCCTCGCCGCCATGCCCGACCAGCCAGCGGACCGACCAGCAGACCACACACCAGCAGAAGGAGAACGGCCATGACCACCACGACCGGCACCCGGATCGACCTCGGCACCGACCTGCCCACCATCGTGATCACCCGCGAGTTCGACGCACCCCGCTCGAAGGTCTTCCGCGCCCACACCGACCCCGACCTGGTCCGCCAGTGGCTCGGCCCCCGCGGGCTCGAGATGACGGTGGACCGCTGGGACTGCCGCACCGGCGGTGAGTACCGCTACATCCACAGCCGGGACGGCGAGGAGTACGCCTTCCACGGGAGTTTCCACGAGGTGCGCCCGGAGCAGCTCATCGTCCAGACCTTCACCTTCGAGGGTATGCCTGACAGCGTGGCGCTCGAGAAGGTCGTGCTCGAGGACCTGGGCGACGGCCGCACCCGGCTCGTCGCGACATCGCTCGGCGACTCGTTCGAGGCGCGCGACGCGATGGTGGCGAGCGGCATGGAGCAGGGCATCGTCGAGGGCTACGAGCGCCTCGACGAGGTGCTCGCCGAGCAGGCCTGATCCAAGCCTTCCGCCACGGCCACCCTGCGACTCCCGGCATGGCCGGCGGGGAGGCGCAGGATGACTCCACTACTCTTGCCTCCAGTCGCCGCTCGGCATAGAATTCGAACACACGTTCGAGTACCGGGGGGTTCGCGTGGGGGGTCGAGGCACGGAGAAGTCGTCCTCGGATGCTGGTCCGGCGCGTGGCCGGGGAGCGAGAGCCCAGCTCCCGCCGCCACTGCGGTCGTGCGGCGGAGCATTGCGAGGGCTTCCCGGTCCTCGATCCGCTGCCGCCCTTGCGGCCCTCTCGTATCAGCCCAGCGACCCCGCGCCTGCCCCGCTGGGGCCGCTGAGCGAGGTCGTCGACATGGTCATGGCCGGCGTCCGGCTCGAGGCGTGGGCGCTCTGGTGCGAGCTGTCCGCCATCGCCCGCCTGCTCGTCGCGTGGACGGCGCAGTCGCCTCTGTGCGCGACTCCCGACCTCGAGCATGTCGACCCCCACCTGGCCCGCCGGTTGGCCCGGGAGGTCGCGGCGCAGGACCGCCACAACCTGCGGGGGCCGAGCGACGCCGACATGGCCGCGGACTTCGCCTCCAGCGAGCTCTCCGCCCGATGTGGGATGACCCGCGTTCTCGCCGACCGGAGGGTGCACGCGGCGCAGCTCCTCGTGGTCGACCGCCGGCTGCCTCGCGTGGCGATGCTGCTCCGGGCCGGTCTCCTCGACCGAGCGAAGATCGAGCTGCTCGTGAGTCGTCTCCGAGTCCTGGAGCCCCTCGTCGCCGATTGCGTGGAGGAGCGACTGATCCCCGACCGCGACGTCCCCGTCCTCGCGGACCTGGCCCATGCTCCTGACCTCATCGAGCCGGACGACGGCGTCTTCGCGGTGCCTCCCCCCTGCGCTCCTGCCGGTTCCGACGGCCATCTCGCGGCGGTGCCCTCGGCGCCTCCCGGCACCCACGGGCGGCTGTCCGGCTGGGCGGAACTGGACCTGCTGGCCGATCCCGCAGCGCCGGGTGCGGTGCTACCCGCCATCACCCGTATGACGCTGCCGGCCCTGCGGAAGGCCATCGACGACGCACTCGCCGCCATCGACCCTGACGCACTGAAGGATCGCGCGGATCGGGCCCGCCGCGAGCGCGACGTCTGGTCGCAGCCCGACGAGCAGGGGACGGCGCGACTCGTCGCCAAGGGCGAGGTTGAGGCAGTTCAGGGCGTCATGAACGACCTGAACGCAGCAGCGGCTGCGGCGAAGGCGGCTGGCGACCCTCGCACTCGCAGCCAGATCCGCACCGACGAGTTCTTCTACCGCCTGAGCCATGGCGCTTACGGCGCGCCGGCCTCGAGCCCGGAGCGGGAAGGCGCCTCCGCCCACGGTCACGAAGTCGCGGCAGGGGACGGCGGCGATGCCGGGTCCACGTGCCCCTCGTGCGGCTCCCACAGCGGCACGACCGCTCGACGTGCTCGCCGCGGCCTGCACGTGTCCCTGACGATGACCCTGGGCACCTGGCTCGGCCTGCGCAAGGATCCTGCAGCCCTCGAAGGCCACACCCTGGCCGGCTCCATCGCGCGACGCCTCGCCGAGGACGCGGCACGCGACCGCCCCGGCAGCACCACGTGGCGATGCGTGATCGTGGACGACGAGCACGGAACGGTGCTCGGCGTCGGACGGCCTCTGTCGACGCCCCGCCACGATCCACCCGCTCCCCTCGCGGACCTCGTCCGCACCATTCACCCACCTGCGTCTTCCCGGGCTGCACGGTGGCCTCGAGAAGCTGCGACATCGATCACCGCCTCGCCTACGAGTGAGGCGGGCCCACCTGCTCCTGCAATCTGTATCCCTTGTGTCGAACACACGATCGTCTGAAGGGCACAGGTCTGATCGCTGTCAGTCCCACGGGTTCCTCCCGCGCCCACCCACCGAGCTCTGACGCAGGGGTAGGGAGCGACCACGGCAGCGGAACGAGCCCGGCGGAGGGAAGGGGCCAGGAGGCCGCTGCTTCGCGCCTGGACGACGAGCTCGCCCTGCTCGACGCCGACGAGCCGACGCCACCGCTGGGGTCACTGATCTGGCGGCTGCGATCGGGTGCGACCTACCTTCGCGTGCCCCCACCGGCGACCCCGGCGCCGCTGGCGGAGTCGATGGACGACGTCCCACGACACGTCACCCAGGAGCGCTTGGCGGAGGACGCTGCTCTGCGGCGCGTGAACGCCCGGCTGGCGGCCGAGGCCGAGCGGCGGCGATGCGACAGAGCTCTCCAGGAGCAGGCCGAGCTCGAGCGCGAGCGCCTGGCGGAACAGCGCTGGGCCGATGCCGTCGGTCACGCTCCCGACGACCTCGAACTGACACCTCCACCGCCGGTGCCCGCCGACCTCGCGGCGCTGTGGGGCCGGGGTCAGAGATCGCCGAGGGCCAGGAGTGGCGACTCGACGCAGTCGGCGACGTAGCGCAGGAAGCCGCCGGCCGTGGCTCCGTCGCAGACGCGGTGGTCGAAGGCGAGGGTGAGCTGGGTGACCTTCCGGACGGCCAGCTGGCCGTCGACCACCCAGGGCCGGTCGATGATCCGGCCCATGCCGACGATGGCCACCTCGGGGTGATTGATGATCGCGGCCGACCCGTCGACCCCGAACACGCCGTAGTTGTTGATGGTGATCGTCCCGCCGACCATGTCGGCGGGCGGGAGGCTGCCTGCGCGGGCGTCGGCGGTGCGCTGCTCGAGCGCGGCGGAGAGGTCGCGGGTCGAGAGCGTGTGGGCGTCGCGGACGACAGGGACGACGAGCCCCCGCTCCGTCTGCGCGGCGAACCCGAGGTGCACCCGGTCGAGGACGACGATCTCGTCCTCCTCCACCCGTGCGTTCAGCTCGGGGTACCGCCGCAGGCCGAGCACGGTGAAGCGGGCGAGCAGCGCGAGCAGGCTCACCGGCCGTTCCGGGCCCCGCGCGTTGAGCAGGGCACGCGCCGCCAGCAGCTCGGTGGCGTCGACATCCACCCAGACCGTCGCCTCTGGGATCTCCCGCCGGGACCGGGACAGCTTCTCCGCGACGGTCCGCCGCAGGCCCCGCAGCGGGATCCGGGTGCCGTCCTCGTGCCGCTCGGGCGGAACGTCCGGAGCGGGCGCCGAGAGGGCGGCGATCGCCTGCTCGACGTCCGCGCGTCGCACGCAGCCACCCGGACCGGTGCCGTGCAGGGAATGCAGGTCGATCCCGGCGTCCCGGGCGAGCTTGCGCACCACCGGCGAGATGACGCGCACCGGTCCGCCGCGCTGCTCCCCAGACCCCCCTTGATCGTCCCGGTCGTCGACGTCCGCAGTTCCCGCCCGCGCCGACAGCGGGGCGGCCGAGGGGGTCGTGGACGCCGGCACAGGTCGGCGGGCGCCGGATCGCCGACGACGCCGGGACGCACTCGTGCCATATCCGATGAGCACCGCGCCGCTGGTCTCCTCGGCCCCGGGCACCGCCTGATCGGGCACGACGATGCCCGGCTCCTGCAGCTGCGGCGCGGGCCGCTCGGCGACGTCGTCTGCGGTCGCCACACTGAGCAGGGGCGACCCGACCCGGACCGGCGTTCCCGGCCGGACGTGCAGCGCGGAGACGACCCCGGCGAACGGCACCGGGACGTCCACCACGGCCTTGGCCGTCTCGACCTCGGCCACGATCTGGTCCACCGACACGTGGTCCCCGACGGTGACGTGCCATGCCACGACTTCGGCCTCGGTCAGCCCTTCGCCGAGGTCGGGCAGCAGGAAGTCAGGCACCGCGGCTTCGCCCCTGGTCCGGGTCCCACTGCAGCCGCGCGATCGTGTCGAGGATGCGGTCGACGCCCGGGAGGTGGTGCTCCTCGTACATGGGCGGCGGGTACGGGATGTCGAACCCGGTGACGCGCAGGATCGGTGCTTCCAGCCAGTGGAAGCAGCGCTCGGTGAGCCGCGCGACGACCTCCGCGCCGTACCCACCGAACCCCGAGGCCTCGTGCACGACCACGGCCCGCCCGGTCCGTCGCACGGACGCCGTCACCGTCGCGTCGTCGAACGGCGACAGCGAGCGCAGGTCGACGACCTCGACGTCCCAGCCCTCCTCGAGCGCGGCGTCGGCGGTCTCGAGCGCCGTGACGACCATGCCGCCATAGGCGATCAGCGTGACGTCCCGGCCGGAACGCCGGACGACGGCCTCGTGCAGGGCCGGCCCGTCCTGGGACAGCACGGCCGTCTCCTTGGACCAGTAGCGCCGCTTCGGCTCGAGGAAGATCACCGGATCCTCGCTGGCGACGGCCTGCCGGAGCAGCCGGTAGGCGTCGGACGGCGTCCCCGGCGTGACCACACGAAGTCCGGGCGTGTGCGTGTAGTAAGCCTCCGAGGAGTCCGAGTGGTGCTCCACCCCGCCGATGCCGCCGCCGAACGGCACCCGCACCACGATCGGCAGCCGGACGGCGCCGCGCGTGCGGTTCCGCAGCTTCGCAAGATGGCTCGTGATCTGCTCGAACGCGGGGTAGCCGAACGCGTCGAACTGCATCTCGACGACCGGAACGAGCCCGTTCATCGCCATGCCGATCGCCGTACCGACGATGCCGGCCTCGGCCAGCGGGGTATCGACCACGCGGCTGTCGCCGAAGCGGGCCTGCAGGCCGTCGGTGATCCGGAAGACGCCGCCGAGCGTCCCCACGTCCTCTCCGAGCACGAGCACGCGATCGTCGTCCGCGAGCGCGTCGGCCAGCGCCCGGTTGAGCGCGCCCGCCATCGTCACCGGTGCCGCTCCGGCGGCAGGGGGCGCCGAGGGGCGCTCCAGGGTATTCGTCACTCGCCGCCTCCGTGGTGGTCGGCGATCTCGCGGAGCAGGAACGCCTTCTGCTCGGCGAGGGCGGCGGTCGGGGACGCATACACGTGCTCGAAGAGCACGGCGGGATCGAGCACCGGATCGGCACCGAGGCGGGTCCGCAGCTGTGCCGCGAAGTCCTCGGCCTCGGCGCGGACGGCGGCGAGGCCGTCGTCGTCCAGCAGGCCCTCCTCCCGCAGGAAGGTCTGGAGCCGGTCGATCGGATCCTTGGCCAGCCACTCCTGCACCTCGTCGCTCGCCCGGTAGCGGCTCGCGTCGTCGGCGTTCGTGTGCGCCTCGATCCGGTAGGTGACGGCCTCGATCAGGGTGGGTCCCCGCCCGGCGGCCGCATGCGCAAGAGCGGCGCGGATCGCTGCGTACACGGCGGCCGCGTCGTTGCCATCGACGATCAACGACCTGCACCCCGTAGCCCACGCCCTTGTACGCCAGCCCCGGAGCCGCCGTCTGCTTCGCGAGGGGCACGCTGATGGCGTACCCGTTGTTCTGCACCAGGAAGACGACGGGCGCCCGCCAGACCCCGGCGAAGTTGAGGGCCTCGTGCGTGTCGCCCTCGCTGGTCGCGCCGTCGCCGACGAAGACGACGGCGGCGGTGTCCTCACCCTTGAGCCTTGCCGCGTGAGCGAAGCCGACGGCGTGCAGGGTGTTCGTGGCCAGCGGGGTGCACTGCGGCGCGACCCGGTGGACGTAGGGGTCGTAGCCGGAGTGCCAGTCACCGCGCAGCAGCGAGAGCGCGTCCTCGGGTGGCACGTCCCGGGTGACGATCGCCATCGAGTCGCGGTAGGTGGGGAAGAGCCAGTCCTGGTGGCGCAGGGCGAGCACGGCGCCGACCTGGCACGCGTCCTGGCCGCGCGAGGACGGGTAGACGGCGAGCCGGCCCTGCTTCGTGAGCGCGGTGGCCTGGGCGTCGAAGCGGCGGCCGATCACCATCCTCCGGTGCAGCTCGAGGAGCACCTCCGCGGGCGGCAGGTCGAGCACTCCCCCGCCGTCGCGGGGGCTGCCGTCGGCCGCGATCAGTGTCAGCGGGGCCGCGCTCGGCGGGAGCGCCGCGAGGACGTCGGCCGGCACGCGGCTATCCGCCGGCACGCGGCCGTCCGCCGGAACGCGGCCGTCCGCCGACGCGCTCGGCACGCTCGTCACGCTCGACACGTCCCACCTCCCGATCGCCGGCACGCACTCTCGACCGAACGTTCGGTCGAGAGTGCGGACGGCCCCAATGTGTGCCGACTCCCGCCCGGGTGTCAACCGGAGGACCCTCGGCCATCAGGGGACACAAGACGCCGGGGAACGGAGGCTCAGGACAGGCGGGCGATCGCGCCGCACAGGGAGGTGTGCGCCGCCAGTTCCTGCTCGACCGGGCCCACCACGGCCTCGTCGGCGACGCGCTCGACACGCTCCCGCACCCGGCGCCGTGCGCGCTCGGCCCGCCGCCACCCGGCCGACGACGCCGCCCCCGCACTGATCCTCGAGACGAGCAGGCCGAGCACGACCCCGCCGAGGAGGAAGAGCGTCGGCAGCGGCACCCGGCCCCAGTGCGCCGTCGGCGGCGGAGGCAGCTGCAGCCATGCGACTGCGAAGAGCACCGCGAGCCAGACGAATCCGGCGAGCGCCACCAGCGCGAGCAGCACCTGCAGGGCCCCGACCACCCGCCACCAACGGGGCCGGTCGGCGAGCCCGAGGTCGGTGCCGGCGACGGCCCGGTCGAGCAGGTCCGGCAGCTCCGGACGCCGCCGTGTCGCCGCCCGACGCACCGTCTCCGCCCACGACTCGGGCAGGCCCTCCGCGGCGGCGTCCGCCACCACTCGCAGCGCCGAGTCCACCCGGGCACGCTGCACCCCCGACGGCCCGGGCAGCGACGTGCGGACGAGCTCCGAGGGCTCCTCGCGCAACCGCAACCGGCGCGCGGGGTCGGGTCGCACCCGGGACAGCCAGCGGGTGAACGGCCAGCCGGTGGCCTGCCGCGCGCGCAGCCGGTGCGTGCGGGCCACGGCGTCGGCCACGGCATCGACCCCCGCGGCTGCGGCGAGAGCGTCCACGAGCTCGCGGCGCTCGGAGCCGCCGACCCCCTCGGCCGCTGTGCCCTCACACCCCCCGCCGAGTTCGACCGCGAGGGCCGCGAGGTCCGCCTGGAGCCGCCGGACGGCGGCGCGGGTAGCTCCGATCCGCTCGACGAGCCGCGCCCGCATCACCTCCAGCCCCTCGCCCGTGCGCGCCGACACCGCAACCACCGGTACGTCGCCGAGGCCCTCGGCACGCAGCAGCTCGCGGAGGTCCGCCAGGCAGGCCGCGCGAGCCTCCGCCGTCAGGCGGTCGACCTGGTTGAGGACGACGAGCATCACGTCGGCGTGGCCGGCGAGCGGGGCGAGATAGCGGTCGTGGATCACCCCGTCGGCGTACTTCTGCGGGTCGAGCACCCAGACCAGCAGGTCCACGCGCTCCACCAGCCGGTCGGCCTCGATCCGGTGCCGGCGCTCGACGCTGTCGACGTCCGGGAGGTCGAGCAGCACGAGCCCGTCGAAACCCGCCTCCACGGAAGGTCCGGAGGACGCCGGCAGCACGTGCCGGCGCGGCACCTCGAGCCAGTCGAGCAGCGGACCGGCGTCGGCCGACCCCCAGACCACGGCGTGCGCCACACCGGTGGTGGGCCGGCGCAGCCCGACCTGTGACACCGGCTCGCCGGCGAGGACGTTGGCGAGGGAGGACTTCCCGCTGCCGGTCGCTCCCGCAAGGGCCACCACGGTGTGCGCATCCCCCAGCCGCAGGCGCTCACCGGCCTTGGCCGCGACAGCGCGGGCCTGGGACACGGTCGCAGGCTCGAGCCGCCCGTCCGCGAGGTCCAGGATCTCGTCCAGCGCGGCGAGCCGGTCGGCGAGCCCGGACGGGCGTGCGGCCAGCAGGGTCACCGGGAAGCCCCGGCGGCCCGCGTGCCCGGACGCGTCAGCGTGCGCGAGGCGCGCCGCGCCGCCTCGAAGCCGTCCAGGGCCGCACGCACCTCGACGGCGGCAGCGCCCGAGGGCGAGGACGTCGCCACCAGGTCCTCGAACCGCGCCCGCTCCGGCGCCAGCAGCGCTTCGACCCGTTCGAGCAGGTCGGCGCGAGCCGTGGCGGCCAGCGCCCGGACGGCACTGTCACCGAAGACCGCCTCGAGCACCTTGTGGCTGGCGGCCGTCGTGCCGCCTGCGACCAGCACCTCCGTCCCCGTCAGCCCGCCGGTGTGCGCGAAGACGGCGAGCATCAGCACGAGGCCCGCTCCGTTCGTCCCGAACGTGGCCAGCCGGGCGGCGGTACGGCGCTCCCGCCCCTGGTCCGCGACGAGCTCGAGGATGCCTGCCTGCCAGGCCCGGACCTCGCGCTCGAGCGCCGGGCGGAACTCCGGCGAGACGTGCCCGAGGGTGCGCGCCCGGTCGGTGAGCAGGGCACGGCCGGCGGGCCGCACCCGCCACGCGTCGACGGCCCGCTCGGCGGCGCCCTCGGCAGCGGCGCGCACCAGCGCCTCGAGACTGCTCTCCAGCGCCTCCTCGACGGCGTCCGTCGGCTGCTGCCGGCCGGTGAGGAACGCCCCCACCCGGTCCACGAGCCGCCCGATCCGCTCCTCGAGGTTGCGAGTGAGCTCGCCGGTACCCACGAACTCCTGCCAGCGGGCCAGCACCTCCCCGCGCAGCACGCTGCCGCTGCGGACGCCGTCGTCGACCTCGCGGATCGCGTCCTCGTAGGCCGTGTCGGCCTCGTCGCGGAGCAGAGCCGCCGTCGCCAGCTGGTCGTCGACCTCGCGGGCGATCGCGGTCACCCGCTGGCGCAGGCTCTGCAGGGCCCCGTCGAGAGTCGTCCGGATGACGTCGGCCCGGGCGTCGGCGTCGGCCGCGAGGCCCATCAGCCAGGAGTTCAGCGGAGCCACGACGCGCTCGGGGAGCAAGCCCGTCTCCCCCTGCAGCTCCGTCTCCGGGACGGCGAACAGCGTGGCCCGGCCCAGTCCGTTCTCGTCGAGCATCGACGCCAGGTGGCTGCTGATCTCGCGGACGCCCCCGGGTGGCACCCGGTTCAGCACCACCGCGAGCGCCGTGCTGCGCTGCTGAGCGGTGTGCAGCAGGTCCCACGGGACGGCGTCGGCGTACCGGGCGGCCGACGTGCAGAAGATCCAGAGGTCGGCGGCGGACAGCAGCTGGCCGGCCAGGCGACGGTTCTCGGCGACGACCGAGTCGATGTCCGGCGCGTCGAGCAGCGCCAGACCGCGCGGGACGCGGTCGTGGGGGACGACGTTCAGAGTGCCTGCGCTCCCCACCCCGCCGTCCCCCGTCGTCCGGGACAGCTCGGGCAGGATGCGATCCCCGGTGAACCAGTCGAGGTCCGCGGGATTGCAGACGAGCACCGGGCCGCGGGTCGTCGGCCGCAGCCAGCCCGAGCGGCTGACGGCCGCTCCGACGAGGGTGTTGACGAGGGTGGACTTGCCGGCGCCGGTCGACCCGCCGACGACCGCGAGCAGGGGGGCGTCGAGGCGGCGCAGCCGGGGCAGCAGGTAGTCGTCGACCTGCCCGACGAACTCGGTCTGCGCGGTGCGGGCGGCGTCCGCCCCGGGGGTGGCGAGGTCGAGGCGCAGGTCCGCGACGCGCCGCCGCAGCGCCTCCAGGGCGCCGGCGAGATCGGGCGTCGTCATGCCTCAATGATCCCCAGCCCGGGACGTCCCAAACGCCTGCTCCGTCCTGGAGGAGGCCGGCGGACCGTAGGCTCCGCGGCATGAGCGCGGAGCTGCAGGTGGTGCACGACGGGTACGCCCGCGACGACGGGGTGGCATCCAGCGTCGTCCTGGTGCGGGACGGGGACAGCGTCGTCGTCGTCGACCCGGGCATGGTCGCGGACCGGCGGCTCATCCTCGATCCGCTCGCCGCAGCCGGCGTCCGGCCCGAGGACGTGACGGACGTCGTCATCAGCCATCACCACCCCGACCACACCTGGCACGTCGGGCTCTTCCCCGCGGCGCGGCTGCACGACGCGTGGGCCGTGTACCGGGCCGACCAGTGGGACGACCAGGCCGCCGAGGGCCGGCAGGTGTCGCCGAACGTCCGGCTGATCGAGACGCCGGGGCACACCCCGCAGGACGTCAGCACCCTCGTGACGACCGACGCCGGCCTCGTGGTCTGCACGCATCTGTGGTGGCACGCCGGCGGCCCGGCGGAGGACCCGCGCGCGACCGACCTCTCCGCCCTGCACGCGGGCCGCGAGCGCGTCCTCGGGCTCGCCCCGGGAACGGTCGTCCCGGGCCACGGTCCGGCCTTCGTCCCGGACGCCGACACGCCGCGCTGACCCGCATTACTCCCCCTAAGCCACCTTGCACCCCTTGAGCCGCTCGAGCGGGCGCTGCGAGCGGCTCAACGCGTGCAACGTGGCGCAAGGGGAGCACGTGGGGTGGCAGGCGGGGGGCTCAGAGGCGGTCGAACGCGGGCGCGTAGCGGAACGGACCGCTCGCCGCGTCCCAGGCCGTGAGCGGGCGCACCTGGAAGTGCGGCGCCCACGCCGGCTCGGGCGGGGTGATCCCCAGCGGCACGGCGAGCACGAAGCCGAAGCGGGCGTAGTAGGCGGGGCTGCCGAGCAGCACCACCTCGGTCGCTCCGAGCGCATCGGCTGCCGCGAGGACGCCGTGCATCAGCGCCGTGCCGACGCCGTGCCGCTGATGCGCGGGCAGCACTCCCAGCGGCCCGAGGCCGAGCGAGGGCCGTTTCCCGATCCCGGCCCGGCTGCAGACGACGTGCCCCACCACTCCCCCACCGTCGCTGCGGTCCGCCTCCGCGACGATCGAGAGGCCCGGCACGACGTCACCGTCGCCCCGCAGTCCGTCGACCAGGATCGCCTCCGGGGCGACGTCCTGGCCGGGCCGGGCGAAGGCCCGGGCGTGCACCTCGCGGACGGCGTCGGCATCGGCGGGGAGCTCGCGGCGAAGGATCACGCTGCCAGTCTGCCCCGCGCTGTGCCCTTTCGGGCACTACAGCGGTAGTGCTTTGGCACTACCGCCGTAGTAGAGTCCGGGCATGGCATTCCGACCTCGCCGGCGGGAGCTGCTGCTCGACGCGGCCATCGAGCTGGTCGGCGTCCAGGGCCTGACAGCGCTCACGCATCGGGCCGTCGATGCCGCGGCGGGCGTGCCGACGGGCACCGCCTCCAACTACTGGCGCACCCGCCAGGCGCTGCTGGACGCGCTGGTGGACCGCGTCGTCGACCGGGAGCGGGACCGGTGGGAGCAGCTGACCCAGGCGACGTTCCCGTCCACCGCGTCGGAGCTCGCGGGGACGCTGGCAGTGCTCGCCAGAGTGGCGACCGGGCCCGACCGCGCGCTGGTGCTGGCGCGCTACGCGCTGCTGCTCGAGGCCGCCCGGCACGAGGACATCCGCCCGCGGCTCGCCGCGGGGGGCAGGCGCGTCAACGCCCGGTTCAGGACATGGCTGCGGCTGGTCGGCTCGGCCGACCCCGACCACGACGTGCACGTGATCGCGAACTACTGGACGGGCCTGGTGCTGCACCAGCTCGCACTGCCGGATCCGCGGTTCGACCCGACGGACCACCTGACCGCCCTGCTCACGTCATTGATCCAGGCACCCGCGCCCGTCGTCTGACCGGGACCCCTCCAGGAGGCACAGATGCGGAATCCCGACGAGGACCGGGCCTGGCAGGCGATCCGGACCCAGCGGCTCGCGGTCGCCGACCTGCTGGAGAGCCTGGACGCCGGCGAGTGGCGACATCCGTCGCTGTGCGAGGGCTGGAGCGTGCACGACGTCGCGGCACACCTCACCCTTCAGCAGCTGAGCCTGCTGGACGGCCTCGCCATGTTCGCCCGGGCGCCCGGCGGCATGAACCGCGTGATCCGGGAGGCCGCCCGCCGGCAGGCGGCGCGAACCCCGCGGGAGGACATCGTGGCGCGGATCCGTGCGAGCGCCGAGAGCCGGCGGCACAACGTGGGCGTCACCCATCGCGAGACGCTGATCGACGCGCTCGTCCACGGCCAGGACATCGCCCGTCCACTGGGGCGGGTGCTCCCGATAGCGCCCGACGCCGGCGCGCTCGCCGCCGACCGGGTCTGGAGCAAGGGCTGGCCCTTCCACCCGCGACGCCGCCTCGCGGGCCTGCGGCTGGTGGCGACGGACGCCGAATGGGCAGCCGGCGCCGGGCCGGAGATCCGCGGGTCGGTGGGCGATCTTCTGCTCGTCCTGACCGGCCGGGGCGCCGCCGCGTCGGGGGACCTCGACGGCGACGGCGTGCCGGAGCTGCGGCGGCGGCTGCCGCTCGCTACGTCCCCCGGATGACGAACGTGTGGGACCTGGCGGACGCGAAATTCTGCTGCGCCGGCAGGCTGACGCGGTAGCGATTGCGCCCCTGCAGGGGCGTCGCCAGCAGCGTGAAACGGCCGTTGGACCGGATCGTGCTCTCGCTCACCGTTCGCCAATGCCTCCCCACGCGCCTCTGGAGGTTCACCCGGACGCGAGGGCTCGAGTCCCAGCTCCCGAGGGCGGATGCGAGGGCGCGGCCGTCGATCGTGACGCTCGTGCCGGAACCGGCAGAGGTCGTCGCCGGCGTCGCCGTCACCTCGGGCTTCACGACGACCGAGGTGAAGGCCATCGAGTAGGACGGCCACGCGTCGTAGAAGCCGGGTGCGCTGATCGGCATGTCGGCGACGACGGAGCGGGGATCGGTCAGCGTCAGCCGACGGACGACCCTGCCGTGGGCGTCGGTGTTGGCGGCGCACTCCCCACACGGGCCGAGCGAGCCGCCGTCGTCCGTGATCGAGATCCAGCGCGTGGTGACCGGCGCCCGGGTGTCCTCGTACGAGGCCCGCACGGTGACGGTCACGTCGCGAGCGGGGTACACCAGCGGTTCCGGGGCCACGCTGATCCGCAGGCGCGGCCGGTGGGTGCCCGTGACGGTGAGCGCGGCGTCCGGCAGGTCGAAGGTGCGCGGGTCGCCGTAGAAGCCGCTGCCGAGGACGACGGCACCGACGCGCCAGGGCCCGTCGGCCGTGGAGGGGACCGGGACGACGGCCTGGTACGTGCGCACCCCACCGCTGTCGCCGACGCACGACAGGGGCGCGATCAAGGCCCGCGCGGCCGAGCGGTCCCACATCTGGGTGCTCGTGCGGGTGAGGCTGACGCC
This sequence comes from uncultured Actinomycetota bacterium, assembly GCA_963786765.1. Lineage (GTDB taxonomy): Bacteria > Actinomycetota > Actinomycetes > Actinomycetales > Kineosporiaceae > DATKNA01. Next base: position 516,915 of record CAWBAJ010000008.1, read on the forward strand.
GCCGGCGCTCCCCGGGCAGGCTCCGGGGTACCCGCTCGCGGTGACCGTGACGGACACCGGGACGGTGTCGAGGCCGCTGACGCTGACCTTGTCGGTCGAGAGCGCGACCGAGGTCAGCGCGGGCCCGGTGTCCCCCGCCTCCCGGGCAGGTGGCACGGCGGACGCCGGCAGCGGCAGGGCCAGGACGGCCGCCACAGCGGCCCCCAGCAGCACGGTCGCACGCCTCATGACACCTCTCCTCGGGCCCAGTACGGGAGCCCAGGCTGGATGACGTGCGGCCGCGGCACCCACCGCGACACGCGTCAGGGGGCAGAACGGGGGAGGGTGAGCGCCCGGTCGAGGACCTCGGGCAGGGACGACGACGGGTCCTCCATCCAGTGCTGGACGGCCACGCGCGTCGTCGTCAGCAGGCGGGCTGCGAGGAGGCGGGCCCGCAGGGCGCGGTCGGCGTCCGCGGGCAGTCGGTCGGCGACGAGGTCGGCCAGGGCTCGTTCGGCATCCGCGTACTGCGCCACCTGCCGGGCCAGCAGCGAGGGGTGGCGGCGGAGCAGCCGCACCTGCGCCAGCCAGCCGGGATCGCTGGTGTCGCCGGCGACGAGTTCACGGGCGGCCGTCGCGAGCGCCTGCTCGGGCTGCTCGCCGGGCGGCCGCTCGCGCACCAGGTCGAGCAGGCGGCGAAGGCGGACCTGGTCGCTGTGGAGCAGGGCCTCTTCCTTGTTGGCGAAGTAGTTGGAGAACGTCCGCCGGGAGACGTCGGCGGCGTCCGCGATCGCCTCGACCGTGAGCCCCTCGAGGCCGTGCTCCACCGCGAGGCGGACGGCGGCCTCGTGCAGGGCCTGCCGCGTCGCCTCCTTCTTCCGCTCGCGCAGGCCGAGGGTGGGCGCGCTCATCCCCGCCAGGGTACGACACGCCGGAAAAGGTTGCACGGGAGCAAAGTTGCCCACTGGGCAACGACTACAACTTGCGGGATTCTTAACCCCAGTAGGACGCCGCCCACGTGGTGTTCGCCAGAACGGCCTCGCCGCTCGCGTTCGGGTGGAAGTAGTCGAGCGCGCTCACTTGACTGGAGGAGAACACGACGTCGAAGGTCGCGAGATCGTCCCAGCGGCAGAAGGCGCTGTAATTGGCACTGCCGCAGACACTCGCCAGCACCGTGTTGAACTCCTTCTCCCGGGCCAGAACCGTCTGGCGCTGCGACTCCGTGTTCGACCCGGAGAGCATGGACTGACAGATCTTGGCGCTGGCCCAGACCAGCCGGGCCGCAGGATTGCCGTGCAGCGTCGACCAGAGCTGGTAGACGTCAGCGATACTGCTGACGAACACCAGGGCGTTCGGCGCCTTCCAGTGCACGTTGAAGAGCGTGTTCCAGAACTGGCTCTCGAAGGTCGACGTCGGCGTCATGGTCGAGGTGGAGCTCGTGCAGACGTCGTTCGCCCCGAGCAGGATTGTCACGTACCGGACGTCGGACGGCAGATTTCCCGCCTGGGTGGGGCCGGAGGACATCTTGGCCCCGGTGACCGCGAGGTTGGCAGCATGGCCACTGATCGCGGAATTCAGCTTCACCAGGTGCTCGTAATGACTCGTGATCGTGTCGCTGTCCGAGCCCGTGGACCACGACTTCCCGGGGTGGTCCGCGTAGGAGCAGCACACGTCGTGGGCGCGCGTGATCGAGTCACCGAGCGCCCCCATGCTGGCGGGGTAGGCAGGCGCGGCAACTGCTGCCGTCGTCGTCGACCCGATTCCCGCGATCACCATGGTCGCCAGCGCCGCCATCCCAGCAGCGATCTGCGTCCGCCCATCGTTTCCCCCACCCTCTGCAGCCGCATGGTCCCCCGCGCCATTGGACGGTAAACCGGGGCGGCCGCGGTCGGAAAGGGATCGGAGGGCAACAACCACGCAGCGACCGCTTCGGGGGACGCCGCCCAGCGCCGGTCAGGCGCTCGTCGCGCCGACCGCCTCCCTGATCTGGTCGATGGCCTCGGCCTCGCCGGGGCTCACGACCTGGTCGTCCTCCCGGTGGGCGTTCGCGACCTTGTCCGCGACGGCCAGGATGAAGCCCCGGTACCCGTCGAGCTCCTCGGGCGTGGCCTTGCCCTGGACGAGTGCGACCGCGGCGCGCAGACGCTCGCACGCCCTCGTTCCGGAACGCCTCCGGCGAGGAGTACTTGGGGCGTTCCACCTTGGGCTTGGCGGCCACGATCTCGTCCAGCAACTCGCTCTGCCCGTGCCCGGCCCGCGCCTCCGCGTAGGCCTTGGACATCGCGAACGTCTCCCGGAACATCCCCCCGCTGGCCGCCGTGACGACGATCATGCCTGCGGTCGTGGGGCCGGCGAGCACAGTGGTCCACTCATCCGGCGTGAAAGCGTCTCGTGTCGTCATCGCTGCTCCTCCTCGGGCCGACGAATCTCGTGAGGAGCCTCCAGGCGGCGCCGGGGCACCGTCATCACCCCTGGCGAGGGGTACGTACTCGATGAAGCCCTCGGTACCGTGAGGCATGGTGGCACCGAGAGCCTCGGCACGGGGGCCGCGGGACCCGCTCCGTGCCCGCGCGGCCCACCTGCCCACCCCGCGGACGTCATGGATCGTGCTCCTGCTGTCCGTGGGCGTGATCGTGGTCTCCGGGTGGCTGGCGGGCCGGCCAGGTGCACACGAGGCGCAGACCGCGCTCGTCGTCTGGTTCAACCACCCGCCACAGCCCCTCGGCGCGCTGTTCGCGCTCGTGAACCCGCTGTTCCGGCCCGTGCCCCTGATCCTGCTGGCGGTGGTGCTGGCGGGCTGGGTGCTGATTCCTGCCACGGCTGGGCGTCGCCTCGAATGCCTGCGTGCGCTGGGCGGCGCGCTGGTCGTCGCGGAGCTCCTCGCGCAGACGCTCAAGCGGGTCGTGGACCAGCCCCGGCCGACGGCCGTGATCCCCGGCCTCGACGTCCACGGCTATCCCCAGGACCCCTGGGGACGCGCCTTCCCGTCGGCGCACACGGCACTGACCGTTGCTGCCGTCGCGGCGCTCTGGCCCTGGATGAGCCGAGCGCAGCGGGCCGTCGGCCTCGCTCTCGCCGTGCTCGTGCCACTCAACCGGATCTACATCGGCGCCCACTGGCCCCTGGACATCGTCGGCGGGGCGGCCGTCGGGCTGCTCGCGGCGGCCCTGACCTGGATCGTCGCGGCTCGGTGGCCGCTCGAGCGCCCGGTCCCGCCGCCCTGACGCTACCGGCCTGAGCCGGCAGGTTCCCCTCGCCCTTGGAGCAGCGCCTCCAGCGCGCGGCGGTCGTCGGCGCCGAGCCAGGTCTCCTCCAACGGGCGGCCTCCCGCGCGCTCGATCGCCGCCGTCAGTGGCGCGGCCCACAGGTGCTCGATCAGGGCGACGGCTCCTCTCGAGCCCGGCGGGATGGCCGCCAGGGACCACAACGCGCTGTCGTCGCCGGGGTCCCCGCCCTGGTCGGCGTCCGGCTCCCTGCCCTCGCCCGCGCTGAGCAGCGCCGCGGCCACGGACCCGAGATCGGGAGGGAAGCCCTCGGGCATGGGAACGGAGTCGAAGGTGCCGTCCTCGGCGCGGGACACGAGCAGCACGTCGACGAGCCGGACGACGCCCGCGCCGCCCAACCGCTCGAACTCCGCCAGCACCTCGCCGGAGAACGTGGGGTGGTCGAAGCCGACCACCAGCACCTGGACGGGTCCCATCACAAACCTGCCCTCGAACGGAAGTCGTCGAACTCGCGCGGCGTGATCACGCTGGTGTCGCGCAGGTAGGTCAGGGCGTCGAGCACGGCTTGCGGTGTCCTCTGGTTCCGCAGCGGAGCCGGCGGCGCCATCGGAGCGGGCTGCCTCGTGGCAGCAGGCGGCGGCGGAGCCGCGGGGGGCGACGAGGCGCGTCGGGCGGCGTCCTGGATGCCGTAGACGTGGGCAGGGGTGAGCCGGCCTCCGTAGTACGGCACGGCCCCGGTCATCCCGTTGCGCTTCAGCTGCCGTGGAACCAACAGCATGATCGAACCTCCTCGCCCGCGGTCTCCCGCCGTCGTCAGGAGCGTGCCGGGAGTGTCGCCGGCGGACATCGCCCGCGCCGGATGACCCGACGGCTCCCCGGAACGTCCCGACTCGTCCTGCTCACGTCCCCCTGGAGAGCTGCCGATGGGGAAAGGGGTCCGTGTGGCCGTGGCCCTCGGTCGGAGGGAGGCGAGCGGTCGGGATGAGCGACGGGCTGCCGACCTGCCGACGACGCTCCCGCGTTCGCCTTCCTCTTCGCCGGTGGCGGGGTCACGGCGCGGCCCTGGCCGTCGTCAGCGCTCTGCTGTTCACGTCGATGGCGGTGCAGCAGTCGACGTCCGCGGCGTTCACCGCCAGCACCAGCACGCCCGCGAACTACACCGCCGGCACCGTGGTGCTGTCCGACGACGACGCGGGCAGCGCCCTGTTCAGCTTCAGCAACAGCATCCCCGGGGACACCCAGGCGAAATGCGTCACCGTCGCCTATTCCGGCACCGTGGGAGCGAACGTCCGGCTGTACGCGGACACGGCCGGCGCGGCGGCGGCCTATCTGACCCTGAAGATCACTCGGGGGTCGTTCGCGGCCGCTCCGGGCGGCGGATCGTGCACGGGATTCACCCCGGACGTCGCCGACTACGCCGGCAAGGGCGGCGGCATCATCTACAACGCCACCCTGTCCAGCTTCCCCACGGACTGGCCGGGTGGCCTGGTCGACCCCTCCACTACCACGAGCCCGGAGGCGGAAGGGTGGACCGCGGGCGAGAGCCATGCCTACAAGCTCGAGCTGACGACGGCCGACGACACCAACGGCCAGGGCACGACGGCCACCACGACCCTCACCTGGGAGGCCCACAACACCTCGGCGGCCTCTGCCCGCTATGCGGGCATCGTGCTCGAGGACAACCCGGTCAGCTACTGGCGCCTGGGTGAGACCACCGGCACCACGGCCGTGGACCAGACCGGGCGAAACCCGGGCATCTACCAGAACGGCACGGTCCTCGGTCGTCCGGGCGGGATCAACGGGGACACCGACCGGGCCGCCGGCTTCGACGGCGTCAACGACCGGGTGAAGATCCCGGCCGCGGCATCCCTGAACATCGGATCAAGGATGACCTTGGAGGCATGGGTCAAGTACGCCAGCTCGACCGGGACCGGTCCGATCCTGGAGTACAACACGGGCAGCGGTCCCCAGGTCCACCTGTGGCGGTTTCCGACCCGGGACCAGCTCTACGTGAACCTGGTCGACTCCGCCGGCGCGACCCACTCGTTCAGCACGGCCGCCCTGCTCACGCCGGGCGCCTGGCACCACGTGGCCGTCACGTACGACGGGACGACCGCGCGGCTCTACGTGGACGGCGCCCAGGGAGCGTCGACAGCCTTCGCGTCCGTCGCTCTGGGCACCAGCGCGGACCTCTACATCTCGGCACGACCCAGCAACAACAGCTACGCACAGCAGGACGTCGACGAGGCCGCGGTGTACGCGAGCGCGTTGAGCGCGAGCCGGATCGCGGCGCACTACAACGCCGGGCACTGAGCGCGGCGACCCCGCACCACCGCGGGGTCAGGCGCCGTAGGCGTAGTGAGCGGCGACCCGCGCCGCGCTGAGCACGCCGTTGTAGACCGACACGTCGTCGACGTCCTGCTGCCCGTAGACGCTGGGACTGGGACTGGGCCGGGCCGAGACGTACAGGTCGTAGCTCGTCTGGAGCGTGAACGAACCGAGGGTGGCGGAGGCGACCAGGGCACCGTCGAGGTACAGGAACCCGTTGGTCCCGTCGTAGACGGCGACCGCCTGATGCCAGACGTTCGGTGTGAGGACGCCCTCGCTTTGGACCTTGTGGCTGACCCCGCCCGTGTCCACGAAGTTTGCGTACAGGTCGTTCGGGCCCGAGTTGCGCCACAACTGGACGCCGAAGGCAGTGGTGTTGTTGTACTCGACGATCGGGCCCCTTCCAGCGGTGCTCCCGTACTTGAACCACGCCTCGACAGTGATCTTCGTCTTCGTGTCCAACGAGGTCGAGGTAGGGATCTTGACGGAGTCGTCGACGCCGTCGAAGCCGGCGGCGGTGTCGCCGCCCGCAGCGGCCCCGGGAGCGCCGGGCCTGGCGAGGACGGGGCCGTTCAGGTAAGTGCCCGGATTGGTGCCGGTCTGGTCGGCGGCGGTGGCGGCGCCGGCGGCGTCCCCGAGCCGCCAGTACGCGACCGGGCCGTCCGCCAGCACCTGCGCGGAATAGTCCCAGGTGCCCGTGCCGGCGGCGAACGTACTCACCCCGCTCGTGAGCGCGCCCGAGTAGAACGCGTCGGTGCCGCCGGTGAAGATCAGCCCCGCGGCCAGGGCAACAGCGAGGGCAGCAGTCACGCCGCCGCGCCGTCCCAGCCAGGACCGCATCCGCCCCGCCGACACCGGCCCGATCACCGCCTCCCTGCTCGCTCCACCTCGACCCGTGCGCGGGGCCTCACCGACCTGTCGGCGGCCCGGGCGTGGACTTGCGGCGTCTCAAGGTCGCCGTCCCGCTGCCGATGGGTCCCCCCGAAGCCCCGGCACGGGCCGCGGGCCGGCGAGCGCGACGGGTGGGTCTGTGGGCGGTTGGGCTTGGCCGAGGACAGCCGTCCGGTCGGTCACCATGGTGTGCGCCGTCAGCCTGCTGACGGCGCTCGCGATCACCCTGCGGGCCACGGACGCCGCGTTCACCGCGACGACGGGGAACTCGGGCAACAGCTGGAGCACCGGGGCCCTCACCCTCACGGCCGACCATCCGGCCGCCGCGGTGTTCACCGCGACTGGTCTCGTGCCTGGGAACACCGCGAGCCGGTGCGTCAACGTCACCTACACGGGCCCGGCCCGGGCCGAGGTCGAGTTGTACGTCGCGTCGTTGACCGGCAGCGGCGGCGCCGGGGGCAACGGGCTCGCGCAGGACCTCGCGTGGAGCGCGACCCAAGGCAGCGGAGCGGCCGGCGGCGCGTCCGGGGACTGTACGGGCTTCACGGCGGCGGCGGGTCTGACGCCGTCCGGGACCACGGCCGCATCGTTCGCGGCCTCGTCGCCGTCCTTCGCCACCGGGGTGGGCGCATGGGTGGCGAAGCCCGCCGGCGACACCCGCAGCTTCAAGTTCACCTACACCATGGTCAACGGAGCGAACGCGCAGAACGCCACAGCATCGATGACGCTGCGCTGGGAGGCCCGCACGAACACCTATGCGGCGGCGGTGATGGCGGACAACCCGGTCGCGTACTGGCGGCTGGGTGAACGCGCCGGCATCGCCGCGGTCGACCAGACCGGCGCCAACCCAGGGACCTACCAATCGGGGCCCGCGCTGGGCAAGGCCGGCGGCCTCCTCGGTGACCCCGACACCGCCGTCGGGCTCGACGGGACGAACGACAACGTGCGCATCCCTGCGTCGGCGTCCCTGAACACCACCTCTGCCATGACGATCGAGGCATGGATCAAGTATCCGAGCGGGGCAGCCGCCGCCCCGATCGTGGAGTACAACAACGGAGCCACCTACGGCGTCCACTTCTGGCGGTACCCCAACCCGAACGACCTCTTCGTCAACTACGTCGACACGACGGGCACAGGGCACAGCCTGACGGCCGGCAACACGCTGACGCCGGGCGTCTGGCACTACGTCGAGACCAGCTACAGCGGCGCGAACGCGCGCCTCTACGTGGACGGCATCCTGGTGGCGATCAGCGGTACGTGGAGCAACCTGACGCTGAAGACGAACTCGGACGTGTACATCGGGGACCGGCCGAGCGGCCCGAACTACGCCACTATGGACGTCGACGACGTCGCGATCTACAACTACACGTTGCCCGGACAGGGTGGCCGAGCCACCTTGCACGCGAACGCGGGCCGCTCCCCCTACGCCACCACCGTGCTGGCCGACAGTCCGGTGGCGTACTGGCGCCTCGGTGACCTGACCGGCACGTCCGCGCCGGGCTTGATGGCCGTCAATCCGGGGATCTACACGAACGGCCCGACGCTCGGCAAGACAGGAGCGATCGCCACGGAGACCGACACGGCAGTCGGGTTCGACGGGGTCAACGACAACGTCACGATCTCCGCAACCAGCTCCCTCGACACGAAGACGGCGATCACCATGGAGGCCTGGGTCGACTACCCCAGTTCGACCGGATCGGGCCCCATCGTCGAGTACAACTCCGGGAGTGCCCAGAAGGTGCGGATGTGGCGATATCCCGACCGCGACTCCCTCTACGTGAATCTGGTCGACACCGTCGGGACCTCACACCCGTTCACTGCCGCCGGCGCGCTGACGCCGGGCGTCTGGCATCACGTGGCCGCGACGTACGACGGCGCCACGGTACGGCTCTACGTGGACGGGGCCCAGGTCACCTCCGGCAGCCTGTCCACCCCGATCGCCACCAACACCAACGTGTACATCTCCGGCTCGCCGAGCCCGGCCGCCTACGCCAATCAGGACGTCGACGAGGTGGCCATCTACAACTACGCCCTCGGCGCCGCCCGCATCCTGGCGCACGACAACGCCGCGCACTGACGACCGGCCGTTCCGGCGTCGCGACAGCCGCCTCATCCCTAGGGATGAGGCGGAGGCAGTGTCCGGCCGAGCGGCCTCGCACCCAGCGGGTGATGTCCGGCCGGCCTTCAGGGCCTGGGATCGTGTCATGACCGCGGACCGGACGTCCGGTGAGGCGATCGCGGGCGAACATGGTCGCTGAGGGCGCCGTGCCGAGTGAGAGTCGCCCAGGTGGCGGTGGCCGCCGTGGCGAGCGGCGGTTGCCCATGGCACTGGCCGTCCTGGCCGTGGGCGGCCTGTACGAGCTGATCCCGTCCTCGTTCCGGGTGTCCGTGGTGTTCCAGCTGGTCTTCCCGGTCGTGCTGGTGGTCCTTCTGGCGACCCTGGTCGTGGGCGATCCGGGCCGGATCGACCGGGGCCAGCGATGGTTGCGGGTGACCACGGGGGTGATGATCGGCCTCATCAGCGTGTGGAGCATCGGGGCGGTCGGCCGCCTTGTCGTCGGCATCCTCCAGAAGGCGGTCTTCACGAACCCGACCGAACTCCTCACGGTCGGAGCGGTCACGTGGATCACCAATGTCATCGCGTTCGCGCTCTGGTTCTGGTACCTGGACGAGGGCGGCCCCGTGGCCCGGGCAGCCGACAGGGCGCCAGGCCGGCCCGGGTTCCGCTTCTGCGAGCAGGACATCCCGGAGCTCGTCGACGACGGCTGGTACCCCCAGTTCGTGGACTACCTCGCCCTCTCGTTCAACACGTCGACCGCGTTCGGCGTCGCCGACGTCTCCCCGATCCGGCACTGGTCGAAGTTGTGCGTCATGGCGGAGGCAGCCATCTCCCTGACTCTCGTCGCGCTGGTCGTCGCGCGGGCCGTGAACGTCCTGTGACCCCCGGCGACCCAGGTCGAGGGGTGTCCCGACCCGATCCAGGAGGCGAACCATGACCGACGCACCTGCACAGACCCGTGGCGCGCCTCCCGGGAACGAGCCGCTGACCGCGCCGCGGTGGCGCACCCGCAGGTCGGCCGCGGTGGCCGGGATCGTCTTCGCAGTGCTGCTCATGGTCGGGCTCGTCATCGTCCGTTCGGCGCTTTCCGGGGCCACGCCCGGCGTTCTGTCGGCTGATCCCGGACGGCGCCGCCTGCTGCAGGCCGGGCTGAACCTCGTGCCGTTCGCCGGCATCGCCTTCCTCTGGTTCATCGGCGTGGTCCGCGACCAGATCGGTGTCGTCGAGGACCGCCTTTTCTCCACCGTCTTCCTCGGCAGCGGCATCCTCTTCGTCGCCATGCTGTTCCTCGGCGGAGCCCTATCCGCCGGCCTGCTCCAGCACGTCGGCGCGTCGACCACACAGACGCCGTCAGGCCTCGAGTTGTGGGACTACGGCCGCGATGCCACCCGGATCCTGGTCTCGCTGTACGCGATGCGGATGGCTGCCGTGTTCACGCTGTCAGTGAGCACCCTCGCCATGAGGACCGGAGCGCTGCCCCGGTGGGTCGCCATCCTGGGCTACGTCGAGGCGCTGGCGCTGCTGCTGGTCGCCACCGACAACCAGTGGGTCCAGCTCGCCTTTCCCGTCTGGGTGCTCGTTCTCAGCGTGACGATCCTCCTCGTTCCAGCCCCGGCCTCCCGGACCACGGCCCCCGCAGCAGGGTCGGACTTGGGTCAGAGGCCGTAGCTCCGCGGCGTTCGCTCAGCCCGGACCAGGGTCGGTCTCGTCGAGGACGCCGAGGATCTCTTCTGGTGCGCGCATCCGCCAAGCGTCGGTCACGAGCTCGCTCAGCCGTTCGACCCCCACGTGTGCCAGACGCAGCATCACCAAGGGCTGGTCGCGGTAGCCCGGCGCCGTGAAGAAGAGGTCGGGCTCTCCCAGGAGCAGGGCCTGCTTCTCGTCCTCGTCGCCGACGAACAACACCGCGATGTCAGTTCGGATGACGCGCGGCTTGCCTGGTTCGCGCTGGGGATAGGACCAGACGAACCCTTTGCCGCCCACCCGGAAGTCGAACCCGGCGCTCGGAATCTCCACCACGTGAGGTAGGGCTTGCGCCAACCGGCGCACATCCTCGGCGTCAGCCATCGGGGCCGCTGTCAGGACCTGCCATCCGCACCTGCGGAACGCTACGGCGCTGATGCTCTCGGACGGAACCCCTGTCGCGGTCACCGCCAGCTACAACCAGGCCGGAGGCGCGGGACTGACCAGTCGCGTCTGGGCGAGAATGGCCTTCGGCGGACGTGAGGGGTGGGCGTGGATTCCGGTGGCGCCAGTCGGACGGCGGTGTTCGTCTGCCAGGGACGCGCGGCTGCGCACGGTCGCCTTGCCGTCGATCGGTTCAGCGACCCGATCGCGGAACGGCTGCTGCGCCAGGACGAGCTCGCGCCGGTCCGCGCCGTCCGAGCAACCGCGCCGGACGACCTGCGGATCCGCAGCGCTGGCGCCGCGGCCAGGATGAGCGTGGAGGCGGTCCGCGCCGTCGCGCAGGTCGTCGTCCCTCGCACCGTCGTGATCGACGAGGCGGTGGCGAACGCCGTGACCTCGGCGGTCGAGATGCAAGTGGTTCTGGTCGGCGCCGGCCTGGACACCCGACCCTGGCGGCTGGCTGCCCTCAGCGACGTCACCGTGTTCTCCGTCGACCATCCGGCCTCCCAGGCCGACGCCCGAGAGCGCGCGACCGCTCTGATCCCCGTGGCCCGGCGGCTGGTGTTCATCCCGGTCGACCTCACCACGACCCTGCTGGATGCGGAACTGGCATCAGCCGGGCACGACCGCGCGACCCCGACCGTCTGGGTCTGGGAAGGCGTCGTGCCGTACCTCGCCCGGTCCGACATCGAAGCCACTGTGAGGGCGCTGGCGGCACGGTCGGCTCCCGGCAGCGTCCTAGTGGTGAACTACCAGACCCCGGCGCTGGTCGCGACGCTCGGCCGGTGGGTCGCCCTCCTGGCCGGCCGGCTGTTCAGGGTCGAACCCTTCACCGGCGACGAGCCGTGGCGGTCCCTGTGGACCCCGCCCGACATGGCCCACCTGCTCGCCGAGCACGGCTTCACCACCGAGCGGGACGTCGATCTGTTCGAGGTCGCCCGGGGCATTGGCTCTCCCACAAGCCGCAGCCGGTCCCTCAGAAACGGCCGCGTGGCCATCGCCCGATTCGGTGACTGACGCTCGGGGCGGCGAGCGACCTCGTCGCCGAGGCGTACCTGAACCCCGGCAGGGACCAGGTAGGGGCGGACGGCTGCTGACCGGCGCAACCCCGTGACCCGCATCTGTGAGCGCGCCCGGAGGGACTCGAACCCCCAACCTTCTGATCCGTAGTCAGATGCTCTATCCGTTGAGCTACGGGCGCCCGTCGCGCGGCCGGGGACGGCGTTGCGACGGGTAAGAGCGTACCGGAAGGGTTCTCCCTCGCCGAATCCGTTCCTCCCACCCACCCCGTGAGCACATGATTCAAGGTGACGGCGAGTAATCGGGTTCAGTCGTCCTCTTGCCTTCGCTCGCCGTCTCACCTACTGATCCTGCAAGTCCTTGCAGATCTTCTGGAAGGGATTCCGCGCAGGTAGTACGCTTGTGACAGGCTTCACAAGTATCACCGCCATGGCCGGTTGGCGGACGAGGAGCTGACCCATACCGTGAGGGCATCCCGCGAACGGCAGCGCCGACGCTCACAAAGCGTCATCGATGCCAGCAGTCTCGCGCCGACGGGCCACAAGGACCGACACGGGCGGGACCGACCACGAGAGAGGCAGTCTTCGTGACCACGACGGACCTCAGAACGCAGGCGCCGGCCCACGAGGCCATCGACGTCCCCGACAATCCCCCCACCTCCGACGCCGCGCTGCTCACCTGGGTCCGCGAGGTGGCCGAGCTGACGCAGCCGGACGCGGTCCGCTGGGTCGACGGCAGCCAGGCGGAGTACGAGGAGCTGACCGGGCGACTGGTCGCCGCGGGCACCTTCGTCCGTCTCGCCAAGAAGGTCGACAGCTTCTGGTGCGCCTCCGACCCCTCGGACGTCGCCCGCGTCGAGGGCCGCACGTTCATCTGCAGCCGCGACGAGGCCGACGCGGGGCCCACCAACAACTGGATGGACCCCGACGAGATGCGCGCCACGATGGCCGACCTCTACCGGGGCTCGATGCGCGGGCGGACGATGTACGTCATCCCCTTCGTGATGGGCCGCCTGAACGCGGACGAGCCGATGTTCGGCGTCGAGATCACCGACTCCGCCTATGTCGTCGTCAGCATGCGCATCATGGCGAGGATCGGCACCGAGGTGGTGGAGAAGATGGGTGCGGACGCCCGCTTCGTCCGGTGCCTGCACTCGGTCGGCGCGCCCCTGCAGAAGGGCGAGAAGGACGTCCCCTGGCCCTGCAGCGACACCAAGTACATCACCCACTTCCCCGAGACCCGCGAGATCTGGTCCTACGGCTCCGGTTACGGCGGCAACGCCCTTCTCGGCAAGAAGTGCTATTCGCTCCGGATCGCCAGCGCCATCGCCCGGGCCGAGGGCTGGATGGCCGAGCACATGCTGATCCTCAAGCTGACCGGTCCCGAAAGTCAGGTGCACTACGTGGCCGGCGCCTTCCCGAGCGCGTGCGGCAAGACGAATCTCGCGATGCTCGAGCCGACGCTCCCCGGCTGGAGGGCCGAGATGGTCGGCGACGACATCGCCTGGATGCGGTTCGGTGCCGACGGGCGGCTCTACGCCCAGAATCCCGAGGCGGGTCTTTTCGGCGTGGCGCCGGGCACCGGCTGGCACACGAACCCCAATGCCATGCGGGCGGTCGACAAGGGGCACTCGGTCTTCACCAACGTCGCTCTCACCGACGACGGGGACGTGTGGTGGGAGGGCATGACCAAGGAGCCGCCGGCACACCTGACCAGCTGGAAGCACGAGGACTGGACGCCGGACAGCGGCGTCGTCTCCAGTCACCCCAACAGCCGGTTCTGCACGCCCACGGAGAACGTGGACATCCTCGCCCCCGAGTACCACGACCCGCAGGGCGTGCCGATCAGCGCGATCATCTTCGGCGGACGCCGGAAGACGACCATCCCGCTCGTCACGCAGGCGCGGGACTGGCAGCACGGGGTCTTCCTGGGCGCGACGCTCAGCTCCGAGACGACGGCGGCGGCCACCGGCGCGGTCGGCGTCGTGCGGCGCGACCCGATGGCGATGCTGCCCTTCATCGGGTACCACGCGGGCGACTACTTCCAGCACTGGCTGGACATCGGCAAGGTCCACCAGAATCAACCGGACGCCGCCAAATTGCCGCAGATCTTCTACGTCAACTGGTTCCGCCGGGATGACGCGGGGGACTTCCTCTGGCCGGGCTACGGCGAGAACAGCCGGGTGCTCAAGTGGATCCTCGAGCGCGTGGAGGGCAAGGCCGCGGCCGAGGAGACGCCGATCGGCTACGTGCCGGCCGAGGGCGCGCTCGACCTCGACGGGCTCGACATCACCCCGGAGCGGATCGCGAAGGCGCTCGCCGTCGACCCGGAGGAGTGGAAGGCGGAGCTGCCGCTGATCGAGGAGTGGTTCGCGAAGATCGGCGACAAGACGCCGTCGACGCTGCTGACCGAGCTCGACGGCCTGAAGGCGCGCCTCGGCGTCGGCTGACGCGGGCAGGCACACTGTCCGGGTGCTAGCCGGTCCTGGGGCCCGTTCCGGGATCGCGGCGTTGACGCTGACCGGCGTCCTGTGGGGGTCGATCGGCGTCGTCGTCCGGCTGCTCCAGGACAGTGGGCTGCCGACACTGTCCATAGCCTTCTGGCGTCTCGTGTGCGCCTGCGTCGTGCTCGTGCCGCTGCTCGCGCGGCTCGGGAGGCTGCGCGGCATTGCCTGGCGGTCTCGGCGGCTCGTGGCCGTGTCGGTGGGGTCGCTGGCGTTCCAGCTGCTGTTCTTCGTCGCCGTCCGGGACGCGGGCGTCGCCGTCGCCACCCTCGTGGCGCTCGGGCTGGCGCCGGTGGCCCTCGCGGTGGCCGAGGCCGTCCGCGACCGCGTCGTGCCGGACGCCCGCGCGCTCGCAGTCCTGGCCTGCGCACTCGCGGGGCTGGCACTGGTCACCGGATCCGGTGGTACGGCTGGACCGCGCCCGCTGCTCGGCATCGGAACGGCGATCGGCTCCGGGCTGGCGTACGCGGCGAGCACGGCGGCCTCGGGCCCGCTGTCGACGCGGCTCGGCCCGCTGCCCATCACGTTCGCATCGAGTCTGATCGGGGCGGTCCTGCTCGCGCCGGTCGCGATCGTCACCAGGGTCTCGCTCCCCCGGACGCCGACCGGAGTCGCCGGTGTCGTCTGGCTGGGGGTGATCGCGACGGTGGTGGCGTACGGCCTGTTCTACGCGGGCCTGCGGACGACGCCGGGCAGCGTCGCCATGATCCTCACGCTGCTCGAGCCGGTGACCGCCGTCGGGCTGGCCGCGCTGCTGCTGGGCGAGCGCCTCACGACGGCCAACGTGCTCGGCGGCAGCCTGCTCGTCGCCGCCGTGGCCGCCCTCTACCTACGCCCACCCCCGCGCCGCGCCTGACGGCTCCGCTGCTGCCTGCCGCGCCGGCCGCCCGCTCCCCCAAGGTCCTCGACGCTGCCGGCGGTTCGGCGTGTCCTGGGTCCTTGGGGGTGGACGTGACCGTTGACAGAGCACGGCACCGCGTCGTCCAGAGCCGGTCTGCGGCGTCCCGTCGTCCACAGTCGTGCGGTGGTGGGCCCCGGCGAGACGGGTGGGCGAGCAGAGTCCGCCCGTGACCCCGGTGAGGACGGTCAAGGAGTTGGGCGGCCGAGCGACGCGCGCGGACATCCTGGCCGCCTGCACACGCCATCAGCTTGCTGCCAGCCTCCGCACCGGACGGCTCGTCCGACTGCGCCGTGACCTCTACGCGCTGCCCGGCACGGTCGATCCCGTCGCCACAGCAGCTCGGGTCGGTGGTGTCCTCTCGCACCAGTCGGCAGCCCAGGTCATCGGCCTGTCCCTCGTGGATGCGCCCTCGGTGACGCACGTGACCATCCCGCACGGGCACAAGCCGACCCTCGTCGCGGGCGTCCGCGTGCACAGATCGCGATCACTGCCTCTTGACGACGTCGTCGATGGACACACATCGCCGCTGCGGACCGTCCTCGACTGCGCCGCCACGATGCCGTTCCTCCACGCCTTGGCCATCGCCGACAGCGCTCTCGCCACGTCGGCGGTGACCGAGACAGAGCTCAGGCTGGCCGCCGCCCGGAGCCCGGGACGCGGACGGGCGCGGCGGCAGAGAGTGGCCGAGGCGGCTGACGCGCGGGCAGCGAACGCCTTCGAATCCGTCCTGCGGGCGCTCACGCTCGAGGCGGGCTTCGACACGTTCGAGCCCCAGGTGCTGATCGCGCTCCCTCGCCGCACGATCCGAGTCGATCTGGTCGATCGCCGACGGCGGCTCGTGCTCGAGGGTGACAGCTACACGCACCACGGCACGCGCGCGGCCTTCAGCAAGGACTGCGACCGCTACAACGAACTGGTTGCCGAGGGCTGGACCGTCCTGCGGTTCACCTGGGAGCACGTGATGCGCCGCGGATACCTGGTCGTCGAGGTCGTGACGGAGACGATCAACTGGATCGACGGCAAGCGGCGGTCATGAGCACCCCCAAGCTACGCCGACACGCCGGGAACTCCCCGTGCGAGCCAACCTTGGGGGTGGAAGCGCCTACGTCATCCGGCCGAGGACCGCTCGGCCACAGATAGCGGTGCCGCCGAGCCGCTCGGCCCATCCGGCGGCGGGCCGGCGGCGGCAGATTCGGTGCAGACACCAACAGCCCGAGGAGCCCGCGATGACCACGCTCACAGTCCCCGTCGGCCGCCCGATCTCGCCGCGCGTCAAGGCCCAGCTCGTCTACGTCGGCTCGGCGCTCACGATCAGCCTCGGCGCCCTCGCCACCCGGTTCGCGATGCCTGGCAGCGACGGGCTCACCCGTTCCCTCGCTGCCTCCGTCGGCCTTCTCGTCTTCGCGGTCGTCGTCGCCCGCGCCGTCGCCGTCCGCAGTGGCGGCTGGAGCGCTCTCGGCCTGACCCACCCGCGCGATTGGACCAATAAGGAGCTGCTCGTCGTGCCCGCCCTGATCACGCTCGTGCCCCTGCTGGGCGGCGTCCGGAGCATCGAGGCCGGCGCCCTGATCGTGCTCGTCGTCGGGTACGTCCTCACCGGCTTCATGGAGGAGATCCTCTGGCGCGGCGCCGTCCAGCGGATCCTCGCGCCGACCGGCATCGCCCCGGCCGTCTGGCTCGGCTCGGCCCTGTTCGGCGCCGCGCACCTGACGAACGTGCTCTTCCGCGACAGCGTGGCCCTCGTCCTCGCCCAGGCCTTCGGCGCCTTCTGCTTCGGCGTCGGCTACGCCGCCCTGCGGTGGCGCACCAACACGATCTGGCCGCTCATGGTCCTGCACCTGACGACCGACCTCTTCGCGGCGATCGGGGGCCTGCCGAAGATCCCGGTCCTGGTCGGTCAGGACGTCGTCCTGCTCGTCCTCGGGGATGGTGCTGATGAGGACGCGTGCAAGATTGAGCGCATGAATGACGAGACCGTGCGGGTGTTCCTCGTCGACGACCACAAGGTCGTCCGGTCGGGGCTCGCCGCCTACCTCGCCACCGAGCCCGGGATGGCCGTCGTCGGTGAAGCCGGCGACGGCCGCCGCGCGATCGACGAACTGGCCGTCATGGCCAAGGCCGGGAACCTCCCCGACGTCGTCCTGATGGACCTGCAGATGCCCACCATGGACGGCGTCACCGCCACCGCGGAGATCAAGCGCCGCTGGCCGGACGTCGAGGTCGTCGCCGTCACCTCGTTCGTCGAGGAGGCCAGGATCCGGGCGGCCCTCGAGGCCGGCGCCACCGGCTACCTGCTCAAGGACTCGGACGCCGCCGACGTCGCCGCCGCGATCCGCGACGCGCAGGCCGGCGAGGTGCACCTCGACCCCGCCGCCGCGAAGGCCCTCACCGCTGCCCTGCGCGCCCCCCGCTCCGCCGCCGACAGCCTGACCCCACGCGAGCGCGAGGTGCTCGTGCTGCTGGCCACCGGCGGCACCAACCGCGAGATCGGCAAGCACCTCGGCGTCGCCGAGCGCACCGCGCGGACGCACGTGTCGAACATCCTCGCCAAGCTCGGGCTGGCGAGCCGCACCCAGGCGGCGATGTGGGCCGTCAAGGAGGGTCTGGTCCCCGCCGGCGGGGAGGGCTCGTGAGCGTCTCCCCGGACGCCGCCGGCGCCGGGTGGACCGCCCTGCGCAGCACCTCGATGCCGCTGGAACCCGTGACCGAGGCCGTCCCGCCCAGCGACGCCGCTCTCGACACGCAGCTGCTCGAGCTGCTCTTCGACCGCGTCCCGATGGGGATCGCCGTCTTCGCCCCCGACCTGCGCCTCGTCCGGTGCAACACCACGTGGGTCGGCTTCTACGAGCACTACTTCGGGGTGGGGCCGGAGTACGTCGCGCCCGGGAAGCACCTGAACGAGCTGATCCCCGGCAACGAGGACGCCGTGCAGGCGCTCGCCGAGAACGCCCTCGCCGGCCGCGTCGTGCGGCAGGCGGCGCACCACATCGCGGTTCCGGGCATCGACACCTACTGGGACGTCGTCTTCGCGCCCCTCTTCGAGGACGGCGAGGTCGTCGGCCTGGTCGACATCGTCACCGACGCCACGGACCGGGTGCTCGCGTTCCGCAGGCTCGAGGCACGGATCGGCGCGTTCACACGGATCGCGGCCGCGAGCGCCGTCGACCAGCCGCTCGCCGTCACCCTGCGGGAGGTGGTGGCCGCCCTGCGGGAGAGCGTCGACGTGGCCGCGGCGAGCATCGTCACCTGGGCCGACGGCACGCCGACCGTGACCGACGACGGCGCGTTCGGGGAGGGGTACGCCGCCGCGCTCGAACAGCTGTGGGCCGAGCTGGGAGTCGCCGAGCGACCACCACGCGAGCTGCCCAGGGTGGCCCTCCGGCCCGGCTACCACTCGGCGGCCGCCGAAGAGCCCGCGCTCGCGTCCGTCGAGGCGCACTGGGCCCGGGTGCCGTGGGAGGACCTCGTGGCCGTCCCGCTCACGCCCGGCGGTCGCCCGCTCGGTGAGCTGCAGGTGCACCTGCACCCCGGCGGGGGGCTGCGCGAGGACGACGAGGCCTTCCTGGTGGCGCTCGCCGACCAGGCGGCCGTCGCCGCCCAGAACGCGAGCCTGTTCTCGGCGACCACCCAGAACGCCACCCTGCTGGAGCGTCAACGGCTCGCCCGCGAGCTGCACGACTCCGTCAGCCAGGCGCTGTTCTCGATGACCCTGCACGCTCGCGCCGCCCAGCGGCACCTCGAGACCGCCGGCCTCGGCGCGGGCGAGCCGGCGGCGCGCGAGGTCGAGCGGCTCCGCGAGCTCACCGCCGGCGCGCTCGCCGAGATGCGCGCCCTCATCTTCGAGCTGCGTCCCGGCGCCCTGGCGGAAGAGGGGCTCGTCGCCGCGGTCTGCAAGCAGGCGGCCGCGCTCGGGGCGAGGACAGCCACCACCATCCGGGTGGAGGCCCCCGCCGAGCGCCTCGAGCTCGCCCCCGACGCCGAGGAGCACCTCTACCGGCTCGTCCTCGAGGCCCTCAACAATGCGCTCAAGCACGCGGACGCCGACACCATCGAGGTGGACCTGCGCGTCGAGGGCGACGCGCTCGTGGTCGGCGTCCGCGACGACGGCCGGGGATTCGATCCCGGGCAGGAGCGCCCCGGCCACCTGGGGCTGCACACGATGCAGGAGCGAGCGGGCGCCCTGGGCGGCCGCCTCGACGTGACCTCGGCGCCGGGCGAGGGCACGACGGTGCTCGTGCGCGCGCCGTACGTCATCCGGCCGAGGTCCGGCTAGGACGGACGTCACGCCACAAGCCGTCGCTCCGACCCAGGAGCGCGACGGCCCAGGCGAGCAGGCTCGAGGTATCCGCAATGGTCCTCGGTCAAGGAGCCCGCCATGAGCACAACCCAGTGGATCCTCAACATCGCCCTGCTCGCCTGGGTGCTGCTGCGCAACCTCGGCACCCGACCGCTGGATCGCAGCTTCGTCACGATGCCGCTGATCGTCGTCGCCGTCGCGGGCGGCATCTACCTCCGGAACATCCCGACCGTCGGCAACGACGTCTTCCTCGACGTCGTCTTCGCCGCGGCCGGCCTCGTTCTCGGCGCCGTCGCCACGGCCCTCACCCGGGTGCGGGTGGAGGCCGGCCTGACCGTCGTGACCGCCGGCGCCGCCTTCGCCGGGCTGTGGATCGCCGTCATCGGCGGCCGCATCGTGTTCGCCGAGTGGGCGACCGGCTCCGGCTCGCGCACCATCGGCAGGTTCTCCGTCGAGCACCTGATCACCGGCGCCGACGCGTGGACCGCCGCCTTCGTCCTGATGGCCCTCGCGATGGTGCTCGCGCGGGTCATCACCACCGGTCTGTGGGCCGCCGCCTCCCGGCGTTCCGTCGCCGCGACGGCCCCCTCCGCAGCGTGAGCAACGCCGTGCGGGTCCTCGTCGTCGACGACGACCCGCGGGTGCGGGCGGGGCTCGCCGGAGCGCTGGGCGCGACGGCGGGCCTCGCCCTCGCTGCAGCGACCGGGTCCCCGGCACGGGCCCTGGCCCTCGCCGAGGCGGGCGAGGCGGACGTCGCCCTCGTCGACGCCCTGTTGCCGAGGATGGCCGACGGCGTGGCGCTCGTCCGCCGCCTCAGCCCGCAGTTGCCGGTCGTCGCCATCAGCCTCGACGGGACGCGGCGCCGGGCGCTCCTCGCGGCCGGCGCCGTCGCCTACGTCGAGAAGGACGGGTCGCTGGACTCCCTCGTCGCCACGCTCCGGACGGCTGCTGAGCGGCCCCGGGGTCAGGCGAGCGGGGACCCGCCGGTGACGCCCAGCACCTGCGCCGTGATGTAGCTCGACTCCTGCGACGCGAAGAACACGTACGCGGGCGCCAACTCGGCCGGCTGACCCGCGCGCCCGAGCGGGACGTCGCTGCCGAACGACTCGACCTTCTCCGACGGCATGGTCGCCGGGATGAGCGGCGTCCAGATGGGCCCCGGGGCGACCGTGTTCACCCGGATGCCGCGCTCGGCCAGGGCCTGGCCCAGGCCCTTCGAGAAGTTGACGATCGCACCCTTCGTCATGGCGTAGTCGAGCAGTTCGGGCGACGGCTGGTAGGCCTGGATCGAGGACGTGTTGATGATGCTGCCGCCCTCGCCCAGGTGCTTCAGGGCCGCCTTGGTGATCCAGAACATCCCGTACAGGTTCGTCTTCAGGACCCGGTCGAACTGCTCTGTGGTGATGTCCTCGATGCTCCCCGGCTGGGCCATCTGGTAGGCCGCGTTGTTGACGAGCACGTCGAGGCCGCCGAGCTCCTGCACCGCCTGCTCGACGAGCTGCTGGCACGTCTGCTCGTCGCGGATGTCGGCCGGGATCGACACCGCCTTGCGCCCGGCCTGCTCGACCCACTTCGTGGTCTCGCGGGCGTCGTCCTCCTCGTTCGGCAGGTGCACGATGGCGACGTCCGCACCCTCCCGAGCGAAGGCGATGGCCACCGCGCGCCCGATGCCCGAGTCGCCGCCCGTGATCAGGGCTTTCTTGCCGGTCAGCCGCCCCGACCCGCGGTAGCTCTCCTCACCGTGGTCGGGCTGGGCGTCCATCTGGTCCGTGGTCGAGCCCGGCTCGCCGACTGCGGGGATCTCCTTGCCCTGGGTGTCGGGCTGGCTGAACTCCTGCTTCGGGTCCTGTTCGGTGTACTGGTCGGTCTGCTGACCGGTCTGCTGCGACATGCGCGGGTCCTCCCCGGGTTTCGTCTGCGGTGGCGCCGACGTACCCCCGGAGGGAGCAGTTACACCCGGCCGCCGACGAGCGGCCACGCAACGGCCAGCAGCGACACCGCGAGGACGAGTGCGAGATAGCCGATCACGAGCCGGGTGTCGCGCAGGATGCAGCGGCTGCGCCGCAGCCCGGCACGGCGTGCGCGTACGTACCCGAGCAGGCCCAGGACGGCGAAGGCCGCCACCGCGACGGGGCCGACCAGCCACGAGATCAGCGCCACCGTCGTGAACACGCACAGTCGCAGCGGGTCGAACGGTGTCTCGGCGGACACCGGCTGCGGCGCGTCGCCGTCGCTCGTCGTCACCCCCGCCTCCCCTGACCTGACGGCACCGGCGTCCCGCGCCCGGTTCCGGCGGCGTGCAGCAGCCGACCGGGCACACATCCCGTGCACCCCGGAATGGCCGCCACCTGCTCGGCGGACAGCCGGATCCCCCACGGCAGCGAGGTGGGCCGGCCGGGCGGCTCGGTGAGCAGGCACCCGACGCGGCCGACCGCCATGCCGAGCGCGACCGCCGGCGCGAAGACGTCCCCGGTGCGGCGGCGGAACCCCATCAGGCGCTTGGCGAGCAGGACACCGAGATAGGCGCCGGTGAGTCCGCCGAGGATGCTCTTGGCGCCGTACTGCCACAGCTCCAGGACCGGTGCTCGGACCGCGGCCTCGGGAGCCCGCAACCACGACGACGCGTGCATGCCCAGTGCCCCGCCGACGAGCCCACCGGCTACCGCGACCAGCATCTCGTCGCCCCACACGGACCGGCGGCGAGACTCCAGCAGCACGACGACGGTGGCCGCGAGCACGCCGAGCGCCACGAAGAACTCGTGTGACCCGACGACGACCCCGCCCACGACGAGGAGGACCGGGTGCACGGACGGCACCACAACAACACCTCGGCAGCGAGCGGACGGTTACGCGCCGAGCGGCTCGGTGCCGCAGCGTCACTCGTAGAGCACGTACTCCGGTTGGGGTCGCAGCGCCAGCACCTCGGACGGCGTCATCAGCTTCAGCCCGCCCCGGGTGTCCTCGTCGAAGAACAGCTTGAAGCCGGGATGGACGGGGCGGGGCAGGTTCTTGACGAGGCGCTTCCAGGTGCTGACCTTCGCGCCGGGGCTCCCGATGCCGTCCACGCTCTTGACCACCACGACACCGTCGCGCCGGCGGACCTTCTCGAAGCCGCGGACAATGCTCGGGTTGAGCTGGTGCACGACGAGCACCTTCTGCGGCAGGTCGTTCGCCCTGACGATGCCGTCGAGGTACGCGGACACCTCGTCGATCACGGCCCCCGTCGTGGAGCCGAAGACACGACCGGGGGTCTGGCCCGGGCCGACGGCCCACTCCGGGTCCAGGGACAGGCCGACGTCGGGCTCGCGCAGCCACTTCGCGAGCGCGTGCACCTCGTCGACGAAGGAGGCGCGGCCGGGCTGGATGTTGAGCAGCAGCAACGCGTGGTGCCGGCGCGCGGCCGCGAGGTAGCGACGGATGACGTCATCCCCGATCCCGACCCGGTACAAGCCGTCGCCGCCCGGGTGCGCCTGGACGACGACGGCGATGAGCTCGAGCACAGGCAGGATCTCGCGGCCCGCCCGGTACCTGCGTCCCAGCTTCTCGATCTCGTCAACCCGGTCGTCCAGGTCGCCCACACCCAGCCGCCCGAAGGCTGCCGAGCCGGGGGCGCCGCTGAAGCCGACGAGCCGGTACCGCGGGAAGACCTGCCGGCCACCCCGCGGCAGCTCGCTTCCTCCAGCGGAGGCGGTCGACCCCGGGCTCGCGCCGGCTCCCGGGGAACCGGTCGCGGACGGCGTCGCCCGCACCCCCTGAACCGGCCCCGCCCGCGACCGAGGCTGTGGGGGAGGCAGCAGGCGGCACGCTGACGGAGCTGTCAGCCGCGGGCTGAGGCGAAGCCGGGCCGCACGCAGCGACGAGAACGAGGGCCAGGAGCGCGGCGGCGGCAGCGCCGAGGGTGGGCGCCGCTGGCTGCCTGCGCATCGATCCTCCCGTCCGGGCGACGTCACCTGTCGCGGCAAGGGGCCCCGGCCTGGCCGGCCGGGGCCCCTTGCGCAACGCGGAGGCGGCGGGATTTGAACCCGCGATGGGGTTGAAGCCCCAAACCCGCTTAGCAGGCGGGCGCCATAGACCGGACTAGGCGACGCCTCCTCGTGTCGGGTCGAGGGTAGCCGCAGCGCCGGACTGCGGGCAAAGCGCCTCCGGTAGCGGCGCGCCGAACGGGCCACCCGGCACGCTTCGAACACCCCCGGCTCACGACTCCGGGGCCTGCGGAAACGCCCACCGTGGGAGGATGGCGTGTCCCGACCGTCGGCGTGCCCTGACACAGGAGGTGCCCCGAGTGACGCAGGTCGCGCCCTCCGGGACCGCCGCAGGACCGGACCGCCGCGAGGACCGGGACCGCCGTTCCACCGCACCCAGGCGTCCAGGTGGCGCGCCCGTCCCCGAGCATGAGCCGCCAGTCGGCCCCAGGCCGCGCGGCCGGCACGCGACCGGGTACGACCAGGGATTCGGCGCCGTCGTCACCTGGACGGTGATCGGCAGCTTCCTCCCCGGTTCGGGCCTGCTCGCAGCCGGCCGGCGAGGAGCGGGCTGGCTCTTCGTTCTGCTGACGCTGTTCGTGGGAGCCGCCATCGGCGCCTTCGTGCTCCTCGGGAACGCCAAGCACACGGCACTCAGCGTCGCCTTCGACGTCAACGACCTGATGCGGGTCGCCCTGGTGCTGTCCGCAGCCGCCCTGCTCTGGGCGCTCGTGGTGCTCGCGAGCCATCTGTGCCTGCGCCGCTTCACGGTTCTGACCCCGGTGCAGGGTCTGCTCAGCACCGTCCTCGTCGCCGCGATCGTCGCCGGCGGGGGGCTGGTCGCGGCGAAGGCCGCCAGCATCTCCCTGATCCAGCGCGGGCTGCTGCAGGACGTGACCGCGAACGGCACCCAGGTCGACAACGGCGGCAAGCCGCAGTCCGGCCGGGCGGACCCCTGGGTGAACACCCCGCGGGTCAACGTGCTGCTGATCGGATCGGACGCCGGCGCGGACCGCCAGGGCGTCCGCACCGACTCCGTGATCCTGGCGAGCATCGACACGCACAGCGGCGACACCGTGCTGTTCGGCGTCCCGCGGAACCTGCAGCACGTGCCGTTCCCGCCGGGGACGCCGATGACCCTCCAGTACCCCGACGGTTTCTACTGCCAGGACGTCAAGAACCCCTGCCTGTTCAACGCCCTCTGGCAGTACGGCGTCGAGCACGCCGGCAACTCCTACTACCGCAATGTGAAGAACCCGGGCCTGCAGGCCACGATCGACGGGGTGCAGGCGGTCACGGGGCTGCCGGTCAACGAGTACGTCCTGCTCGACCTGAAGGGCTTCGCGAGCTTCGTCAACGCCATCGGCGGCGTCGACGTGACCGTGCAGCGGCCCATCCCGGTCGCGGGCCACGAGAACGCCTACGGCCAGCAAGTGGGCGTCAAGGAGTACATCAAGCCCGGCCGCCGGCATTTGAACGGGTACTACGCCCTCTGGTTCGCCCGCTCGCGCTCGGACTCCTCCGACTTCGACCGGATGGCCCGCCAGCGATGCCTCATCGGGGCGCTCACCCAGCAGGTGAACCCGGTGACCGTCGCGAGGTCCTTCCCGGCGCTCGCGGACGCGATCCGGAAGAACATCAGCATGAGCATCCGGCTGGCCGACCTGGGCGCCTGGGTGACCCTCGCTCAGCGGGTGCAGGCGGGGACCGTGCGCAGCCTGCCCTTCGTGGAGGGCGTCATCAGCACCGTGCACCCCGACTTCGACAAGATCCACGCCATGGTCGCGCGCGCTCTCGAGCCGGCCGGCTCCACGCCGTCCGCCACGAAGAAGCCGAAACCCAAGAAGTCGACCACGAAGAAGCCGAACGAGACGACGCGGTCACCGGTGATGTCCGGGAAGGCCGTGGACGTCAAGGACGCCTGCGGCTGACCCGCCCGTCCCGTTCAGCTGCGGGGCCCGGCGGCCTTCGTCCAGCGGACCTTCTGCCGGTCCAGCTCGAGGGCCCGGGCGACGGCGTCCACCGGATCGCCCCCGGCCCGGACCGCCTCGAGGGGGACGCCCGCGGTCCGCAGGGCGATCTGGCGCGGCGCTCCCGGCAGGTCCAGCCCGGCGGCCACCTCTGCGGTGACGGCCTCGAGGCGCTGACGGATGGCCGGGACGGCGGCTCCGTCGGTGGCGGGCAACAGCAGGGCGAACTCGTCCTCGCCGACCCGGTACGCGATGTCGCCGATGCGCAGAACGCCGGCGAACGCCCGGGCCAGCTCGCCGAGGACCTCATCGGCCGCCGGTGAGCCGAGTTCGGTACGCAACCGGGAGAGCCCGAGGACGTGGGCGGCGAGAACGGTGACGGGCATGCCGGCCCGGTCGGCGGTGCGGACAGCGGCTGCGACGTCGCCCGAGAGACGGTGTGGTCCGGGCAGGGCAGTCGCCTCGTCGAGCTCACCCCGCCGGAAGGCGATGTGCCGCGCCGTGCTCAGGAGCGCGGCGCCGGTCATCCGGGCCAGGCGGCCGAGGACGTCCTGCTCGACGGCGCTGAACGGCCGCGGCTCGTGCCGCCGCGCGAGCAGGGTGCCGGCGAGCGCCCCGGCGCTGGGGACGGGGACGGCGAGGAGTGCGGTGGCGGCGCCATCGGCGAGCGGGTCTCCTTCGACGACGCGACGCACCGCGTCGCCCACACCGAGCAGGGCGTTCAGGGTGGCCGGCCCCCACAGGTCGGCGGCCTCGGGGCCGCCGGGGTGCAGCCACAGCACGCGGGGACCTTCCACCGCGCGCAGGACGAGCGCGGAGACATCCGCCCGGACGAGGCGCGCGGCTTGCTCCGCGGCGATCCGGGCGATCTCCGGCTGGCCCTGGGCGTGCTGGAGGAGGACGCCGGCCGCCTGGATCTCCGCGCGCAGGGACGGCGCCGGGGAGCGGCGACGACGCTGGCGGTACCAGGGAACCGCGACGGCCTCGCGCTGTTCGGGCAGGTCGGCCACGGCGGCGATCTCGGCCTCGAGCGCGGCCCGGGCGGCCGACTGCGGATCGGCAGATCCCTCGTGGGCCGGGGCGGCCGGCTGCTGCGGGAACGCCGGAGCCGCGGACTCGCGGGCGGGAGGCAGTTCGAAGGGAAGGTCGACCGGGAGCCGTTCGGCGTTCCCGGCCGGGGCGAAGTCCGTTCCGGGCACGACGTCGATGCCGGGATCGGCGTGCACACCAGGGGCCGCCGCGGCGATGCCGGGCAGTTCGGGCAGCTCCGCGGTGTCCGTCGCATCGAACGTGGCGGCGACGGGGCCCGGGACGGGAACGGCGACGGGGGCGGGGGACGGGACGCCGACGGGGGCGCGGTCGTCGGCGCGGTCGTCGGCGCGGTCGTCGGCGCGGTCGTCCGCGCGGTCGTGAGCGCGGTCGTCAGCGCGGTCATCGATGCCATCGTCGGCGTCGTCGTCCCCGGCCGGCGTGGACGGCCGCCAGCCAGGGACGCGACGCATCAGGTGCCAGGCAGGTCGGTCCTCGCGATGCCGCCCCGGACGGCAGCCGAGCTCCTCGTTGCCCAGCAACGCCTCGAGGTCCGCGCCGGCCGGAGCCGGCCGGGTAACCCGTGAGGTGGGGGCTCCGCCGGGGACCACGCTGACGGCGGTGACGCCGTCATCGGGCTCGTCGGTTCCGATCCACGCGAGGCGCTCCGCAGCAGCTGCGGTCGCTCCCGGCATCCGGACGTGACGGCGCCGGGTCAGCGGGCGCACGCGGGTGCCGGGCAGCACGGAGTGCGCGCCGGCGCCGGACCCGTCGGTCTGGGCGTCGGCGAAGAACCTGTCCGCGTTGTCGTGCTGCACAGGCCTTCCATCGGCACGTGGCGCCGAGAACTGGAACTCCCCTGTATGGGGGAGCAGAAGCTGAGGGGGTTTGCGCCCGGCCCGCGCGGGTAGGGGTTAAACGTGCCCCGTCCTGCTGCGGCGCGGCGCCAGGCGCAGGGGTGGGTGCTGCTGCTGCGCAGGGCGGGGCTCCCGGATCGGCTCTCCATTTCGGCTGTTCGCCCCCGATTGCGGCGATCGTCCTCGTGTGGTGGTCTGAAGCAGGGACGGCGCCGACCCCGGCGCGGTCTGCGCGCCGGGCGTACCGCCGCGCATCCCGTTCAGGCCGATGCGGGAGTGATCATGGTTTCCAGCCGACACGGCAGCGGAGCGGACGACGCACGCCAGAACGAGACGGCCGAGATCGTGCAGCAGCTCCGCGAGTGCACCGACGAGGCGGAGCGTGTGCGCCTGCGGGAGCGCCTCGTCGTCGTCAACGTCCCGGTGGCAACGAGCATCGCCCTGCGGTACCGCTCCCGCGGCGAGGCCATGGAGGATCTCGTGCAGGCCGCCCACCTCGGCCTCGTCAAAGCCGTCAACGGTTTCGACCCCGAACGCGGGCGCGACTTCCTCGCCTACGCGGTGCCCACCATCTCCGGTGAGGTCAAGCGGCACTTCCGCGACCAGGGCTGGGACATCAGGCCGCCGCGACGCATCCAGGAGCTGCGGGCGGAGGTCGAGCGCGCCTCCGCCGACCTGACCCAGAGTCTCGGCCGGGCGCCCCGGCTGAGCGAGATCGCCGCGCACCTGGGGGCTCCGGAGGACGACGTCGTCGAGTGCGTGGCGAGCGCCGACCTGTACCACGTCCACTCGCTCGACGCCCCGGTCGGCGGCGCCGAGGACCTCGCCGTCGGCGACACCCTCGGCGACCTCGATCCCATGCTCGGCCAGATCGAGGACGTGCTGTCGGTGCGTCCCCTGCTCGAGCGGCTCTCGCCGCGCGATCGGCGCATCCTCGCCCTGCGCTTCTTCTCGGGGTGGACCCAGCAGCAGATCGCCGACGACGTCGGCGTCACCCAGATGCAGGTGTCCCGGCTCATCAGCAAGGCCCTGCGTCGCCTGCGCGAGGGGCTCCAGGCCGCCTGAGCCGCACCTCCCCGCCGGCGCCGACAGGGCCGGCTGGACCCACATCATCGAGCCACGTCATCGACCCACATCATCGACCCCAGGGGGTACCCCGACATGCCCGAGCACCACCCGGACGACGACGTCATCGCCGAGCTCATGGTCGACCACCGCGAGGTGGAGGAGCTCTTCGCGAAGATCGAGGGCGAGCAGAGCGCAGAGGACCGCCAGGACACGTTCGAACAGATCATCACCGAGCTCGTCCGGCACTCGATCGCCGAGGAGTCGTGGCTCTACCCGGCTGTCGAGGACAAGCTCCCCGGCGGCAAGGAGATCGCCGACAAGGAGCGCGCCGACCACCAGCAGGTCGAGGAGCTCCTGAAGGAGCTCGAGGGCGAGGACCCGCACGCGCCGGAGAGCCGGCCCAAGGTCACAGAGCTCATCACCAGCCTGCGGGCCCACATCCAGGACGAGGAGAACAACCTCTTCCCGGCGCTGCGGGCCAACGCCACCCCCGAGGAGCTGCGCGAGCTGGGCGACAAGGTGCGCACCACCAAGAAGGCCGCGCCGACGCGCCCGCACCCGAGCGCGCCCCGCGGCGAGATGGCCCGCAAGACGCTCGGCCCCGTGGTCGGCCTCGTCGACCGGACCCGCGACCTGCTCACGGGTCGCAACCGCTGACGAGCAGAACAGCAGGAGGGGCCCTCGCCGCCGGCGAGGGCCGCTCCTGCTCTCGAACGGGTTGCGGGTCAGGCGGCCGGTCGCACCCGGGCGCTGACGACGCCGTCGTGCACCTGCACGTCGAATCCCGGCTGGGGCGCGGTGGCCGGACCGTGGCGGACCGCCCCGTCCGCCAGCACGAAGACACTGCCGTGCCAGGGGCAGACGATGCAGTCGGCTGCGCCGTCCTCGATCAACCGCCCCTCGTGCAGCGGACCGGACAGGTGCGAGCAGTGGTCGGCCAGCACGGTGACGACGTCCCCGCGGCGTACGACCACCACGGGCGTGTCGCCCACCGTACGCAGCGTCGGGGTGCGCTCGGCGAACTCCTCGAGACGGCCGATCTCGGCCCAGTCCTCGGGCGTCACGTGCGGCACGTCCTGCGCGTGGTTCATGCCGGCCGACCAGCGGTAGGAGAGGTGCCCGCCGATGCCCGCGCCCGCCGCGGCCGCCGTGACCCCCAGCAGCGTCAGCAGGCGGCCCCCGTCGCCACGCCGCCGCCGCACCAGGGAGGTCGCGAGCAGACCGATGGCGACGGTATTGGCCGAGGCGTGCACCAGGCCGACGCGCTGCTGCTCCGGGAGCAGCTTCGACCAGTCCGTGACACCGGCCGCCGCCGTCGCGGGGGCGGCGGCGAGGCCGATGGCGAGCAGCGCCTCGGCCGCTCGGTCCGCGCCGGCGCGACGCTCACCGGCAGGCAGGCCGAGCGACACGGCATCGACGAGTACGGCACTCGTCCAGGCGCCGACGGGGAGCTGCGCGAGCATGGGGTGCACGGGGTGGCCGAGCCACACGCCGTGAAGGGCGTCCCGGACGGCGACGGGGACGCGGTCGACGAACTTCGTGAGGCCCGCCGAGAGCGGGTCGAGACGCGCCGCCCCTGCCACCCGGTCGAGGATCTGCATCACAGCCACGGGCCTCCCGTGCCCCGGGAGATCGCGGGGCAAACTCGGGTCAGGCGTTCCAGCGGTCGAGCACCGGGGTTCCTCGGTCCCAGCCGAGCACGGACAGGTGCGCGGGCTCGAGCGGCAGCCGCCAGGCCAGCTCCCAGGCCGCCTCGATCCACTGGACGGCGACCATGCGCAGCAGGTGCCCGTGCGCGAAGAGGAGGACGTCGTGCGCGCCGAACGAGCGCACCCGCTCGACCACCGCCCCGGCGCGAGCCGCGACGTCCGCCAGCGTCTCCCCGTGCGGCATCGCGGTGTGCGTCCAGGGCGACCACCCCGGCACCTCCCGCCGGATCTCCGCGCGGGTGCGGCCCTCGTAGTCGCCGTAGTCCCACTCGACGGCGCGCGGCTCCACCTCGGCGTCCGGGAAGCCCGCGAGCTCCGCGGTGCGCCGCGCCCGCTGCAGCGGGCTGGTGAGGACCAGGCCGAAGCCGACGCCTGCGAGCCGGTCCCGCAGGGCCGCTGCCTCCCGCTCGCCCTCGGCGGTGAGCGGGATGTCGCTGCTGCCGGTGTGCTTTCCCACCGAACTCCACTCGGTAGGCCCGTGCCGCACGATCCACAGCCGCGGGCCGTCGCCCTCGCCGTCCAGGTCATCCGGGTTCCCGTAGCTGCTCACGCCGCTCAGTGTGGCTTGCCGGGT
Source organism: uncultured Actinomycetota bacterium (assembly GCA_963786765.1). Classification (GTDB taxonomy): domain Bacteria; phylum Actinomycetota; class Actinomycetes; order Actinomycetales; family Kineosporiaceae; genus DATKNA01. Next base: position 547,413 of record CAWBAJ010000008.1, read on the forward strand.
CGGGTGTGGCTTGCCGGGCCGAGGGCGGGTGTACGGGGCGGGGACATGGGTAGTGCCGCCTGATGACAGCTGGCAGATCGGACGGCCCCACGGGCGAGCACGGCCGGGACACCTGGCGCGCCGACCCGCCGGACCCGCAGCCGGAGTCGACCCCGGGGCTGGCGCCCGGTGGCTCCGTGCAGCCCGGGGACACCCCGCCGATCGAGTCGAGCACCGCAGGCGCCGGTTACCGCGAGCCGGACCTGCCGTCGGGCCGCACGAACTGGCTCGTCCTGGGCGGCATCGTGGCGGCCGTCGTCCTGGTCGCGCTGCTCCTCGCGGTCCGGACCCTGTGACGGCCCGATCCCGCCGGTACCCTTCCGCCGGCACCCTTCCGGCTAGCCCGCCAGCAGCGTGAGCGCGTGGATGAGCACCCCCACGAGGCCGCCCACGACGGTCCCGTTGATGCGGATGAACTGCAGGTCCCGGCCCACGTGCAACTCGATCCGCCGGCTGGCCTCGCGCCCGTCCCAGCGCTCGATGGTCTCGGAGATGACCGTGGCCACCTCGTCGCGGTAGCTGGTCACGAGGTACCCGGCGGCGTCCTGCGCGTACCGTCCACCGTCTCCTGCAGGCGCGGTCGTCGGCGAGCCGCCGCCCGAACGACGACACCCCCGCCACCAGCCGCCTGCGCAGGTCGCTCCCCTCGTCCCGGGTCGCCTCCTCCAGCACGACGCGCGCTGCCTTCCACAGTGCCTCGACGGCCTCCCGCACGGCCGGGCTGTCCAGCAGCCGCTGCTGGAGGGCGAGCGCCCGCTCCTGCGTCGCCGGGTCCGACTGCAGGTTCTTGGCGAGCCCCAGGAGGACGTCGTCCAGCGCCACCCGTACCCGGTGACGCTGGTCGCCCCGGATGTCCCCCACCCAGCGCAGGGCCTCGAGATAGGCGCGGTCCGCGACGCGGTCGTCGACCCACGACGGCGTCCAGGCGGGCGCACGGTCGGGACGAGGGACGCGACGACGTCCTCGTGGTTCAGCAGCCACCCGTACACCTCGTCCGCGGCGGCATCCACCAGGCGGTGGTGTGCCCCGTCCCCGACGACGTGCTCGAGCAGCTGCCCCGCGGGCTCGGCCCAGGGCCGGGAGAGCATCGGGCGCAGGACGACGTGCTCGAGCACCGGGACGACGCGCTCGTCCTCCATCACCCGCAGCAGCCCGCGGCCCAGTCCGGCGATCTCGCCGGCGACGCGCTCGGCGTGCGGCGGGTCGGCGAGCCAGGTGCCGGCCCGGCGCCCGACGCCGACCGCAGCGACCCGACCCCGCACGACGTCCGGGGCGAGGAAGTGCGTGGCGACGAAATCCTGCAGCGAGCGGCCCAGGGCGTCCTTGCGCGTCGGGATCAGTGCGGTGTGCGGGATGGGCAACCCGAGCGGATGACGGAACAGGGCGGTGACCGCGAACCAGTCGGCCGCGGCGCCGACCATGGCCGCCTCGCACGCGGCGTTGACGAAACCGAGCCAGCCCACGGTGTGGAGCGTGAGGGCGTAGCCGAGCGCGGCAACGGCCAGCAGGGCCGTCGCCACCGCCTTCATCCGCCGCAGGTCGCGGCGGCGGCTCTCGTCGGACACCTCGGGCGCGCGAGGCGGCACCACGGGTGTCAGTCCTTCGGTGTCAGGACGACGACGGGGATCTCGCGGTCGGTGCGCGTCTGGTACTCGTCGTAGGCGGGCCAGATCTGGCGCATCAGCGCCCAGAGCCGCTCGCGCTCCTCGCCGATGGCTGTTTGCGCGATGGCCGGCAGCACCGTGTCGAAGACCTGGATCTCGACCTCGGGGTTCGCCTCCAGGTTGAGGTACCAGGCCGGGTGCTCGGGGTCGCCGCCCGTCGACGCGACGACGACGTAGTCGGTGTTGTCGCGCCCGTAGATGAGCGCGGTGCGGCGCTTGATGCCGCTCTTGCGCCCGGTCGTCGTGAGCAGCAGCGTCGGGACTCCCCGACGCCATTCGTGGCCGTCCTCACCGCCGGTCTCGAGATAGCGCTGGGTGTGTTCGGCGACCCAATCGACCGGGCTGTCGCTGACCTCTGCCATGGGCGTGCTCCTCCTCAGGGACGGAACGTGCTGGTACTGCCTGTCCCCCCAGCGTGCACCGCCCCGGCCGTCCGGTCGCTCCCACCCCGCCCCCCGGCGCTCGGAGGTTACGTCTGGCACGCTGGGCCCGTGAGACGCCCTCGCGGCGGGCTGCCGCTCGTGGCTCCGCTCGTCGCCGTGCTGCTGGCCTGGTCGCTGACGGGCCTGCTCGCGGGGTGCACGCACAGCAGCAGCCCGGCCGCCGCCGGCAGCTCCAGCTCCGGACCGGATGCCGCGGCCACGCTCGCCACGGCCAAGAAGACCCTGGACGCCGCCGGCGCCCTGCACTTCACACTCAGCAGCGACGACTCGCCGAAGGGCACCACCGCGCTGGTCGGCGGGCAGGGCGACATCGCCCGGCCGGACCGCTTCAGCGGCTCCCTCGACGTTCTCGTCGCCGGCCAGAAGCTGCGGGTGAAGGTCGTGTCCGTGGCCCGCACCGTCTACGCCCAGCTCTTCTCGAGCAGCTGGGCCAAGGTCGACCCGGGTCAGTTCGGGCTCCACGACCCCGGAACCTTCCTGGCGCCAGAGGGCGGGCTGAGCGACCTGCTCTCGACCGCCACGAACGCCCGCTTCACCGGCGAGAAGCGGCGGGGCAGCGAGGTTCTCCGGATGGTCTCGGCCGAGGTCTCCGGTCCGACCGTCGCCCGGGTGCTCACCACCAAGGACGCCACCCGCCCCGTTCCCGCCGTCTTCGGGGTGGACACCGCCACGGGCCAGCTGCGCGAGGCCACCCTGACCGGGCCGTTCTTCGACGCCTCCACGAGCAGCACCTACACGGTGGTGCTCGACAAGTACGGCGAGCAGGTCGACATCCGTGCGCCGATCGGCTGAGCCGCGTGCTGTCCTCTGCTGACGGGCCCATTGACGAGCGGGCGGCGGCCGGGCGGGGCTGGCGGCTCGCGCCGGCGGCGCTCGCCGTGCTGCTCGGGGCCGCCGACACGTACGTCGTGGTGCTCGCGCTGCCCGACATGCGCGACGGGCGTGGGTCTCGGGATCGAGGACCTGGCCCGGGCGGCACCCATCGTCAGCGGCTTCCTCCTCGGGTACGTGACGGTGCTGCCGCTGGCGGGCCAGGTGTCGGACGCCGTCGGGCGCTCGCCGGTGCTCATCGCCTGCCTGCTCGTGTTCGCCCTCGGCTCGCTCGTCACGGCGAGCGCGACCGGCCTGCCGGTGGCCGTGGCGGGGCGTGCCGTGCAAGGACTGGGCGCGGGCGGGCTCGTGCCGCCGACCGTCGCCCTGGTCGCCGACCTGTGGGGCGAGCGTGAGCGGGGCCTGCCGCTCGGCGTCGTCGGTGCTGCTCAGGAGCTGGGGGCGGTGCTGGGGCCCCTGTTCGGGGCGGCGGTGCTCGCCCTGAGCGGCTGGCGTGCCATCTTCTGGCTGAACCTCGGCGGCGCTCTGCTGCTCGCGGGCCTGCTGACGGCTCCGGACGTCGGCACGGGCCGCCGGTCCCCGCGCCCGTCGGTCGTCCTCGCGCTGGTGCTCGCCGTGCTGGGCGCGGCCTCGCTGGCCGTCGTCCTGCGCCCGCCGGACGCGCTCGCCCAGGACGTCACGCTCGGGCAGCTCGTGCTCCCCCTGGCCGGCGACAGCGGATGGACCTCTCCCCTGGCGCTCGCGACGGCCGCCCTGCTCGCGGTCGCCGTCGCGGTCGGTCGCGCGCACCGCCGTGCGCGGACGACGGCTGCCGGACACCGACCTGCCGGGGTTGCTGCTGCTCGCCGCGGCGCTCGCCGGCATCGTGCTGACGTTCGCCGGCGCAGACGCCGACCCGGTCGGTCGTCGACGACCGGTGGCCGCTGTTCTCGGGCTCGCCGCTCTGGCCGCCGCGGGGTTCGTCGTCCGGCAGCGCACGGCCAGGCGCGCCACTGGTGCCGGCGGCGGCGCTCTCGGCCGCGGCCGCGCGCGCGGCCCTGGCCGTCAACGCGCTGGTCGGGGTCGCGCTCGTCGCCGTCCTCGTCGACGTCCCGGTGTTCGCACGGGTCACCCGCTTCCCCGACTCGCAGCTCGGTGCCGCGCTGGTGCTGCTGGAGTTCCTCGTGGCGCTGCCGGTCGGGGCGCTCGCCGGCGGGTGGGCGCTGCGGCGGGCGTCGGCTCGCGCCGTCGCCGGAGGTGGCCTCGCCGCAGCCGCCCTCGCGCTGGGGGCGACCCGGTGGTGGGACGCGCACGCGCTGTACGGGCTGCCGGCGCAGTTGCTGCTCGTCGTCGCGGGGCTCGGGTTCGGGCTCGCCGTCGCGCCGGTGAACGCCGTGCTGCTCGCGGCCGACTCCGCCTGCGGTGCACGGCCTGGCGAGCGCGTTCGCGGTGCTGGCCCGGACGGTCGGCATGCTCGTCGGGCTCTCGGTGCTCAGCGCCGTCGGCCTGCACGAGTTCGAGACCCGGCAGGCGGCGTTGCCGTCGCCCTTCACGCTGTGCCCTTCCTCGCCCGGGGACTGCCCTCCCTACCTCGCCGCCACCCGGGCGTCGGTGCTGGGTGAGCTGCAGGTGGTGTTCGCCGGCGCGGCGATCGCCCTCGCGCTGGCGGCCGTCGTCGCCGCCCTGTGGCTGCGGGCAGGCCGCCCGCTGTCGACGTCCGGCACCTCCCAGGCGGCTGGGGAGGCGACCGGGAGCATGGCTGGGAAGGTGGTTCGGGTGATGGACTCGTGAGCGACGAGGAGGGGATCCTCCGTCGCGTCGGCATCGTCGTCCACGGCGGGCGGCGGTGGCGGTGGAGGCCGCCGCGCGGGTGCGGAGCTGGTGCGACGAGCACGACGTCGCCTGGGCTGACATCGACGTCTGGGACCAGGACGCACCCCGGCGCGGCGCGGAGGAAGAGGCCGAGCGCGCGGGCCACCTGGACCTCGTCGTCACGCTCGGCGGCGACGGCACGTTCTTGCGTGGCGTCCGGGTGGCGCTGGCTGCCGACTGCCCCGCGTTGGGCGTCGACGTCGGCCGGGTCGGGTTCCTCACCGAGGTCGGGGTCGGTCAGGTCGAGGAGGCGCTGGAAGCGGTGCACCACGGCGGCGCGCAGATCGAGCAGCGGCTCGGGCTGACGATGCGCGCTTCCCGCCCGCTGGAACTGCCGCACGAGATGGAGGGCCTGCTGAAGTACGGCCGGGGACCGGCGCTGCCGCCGCCGCGACTGCGCCACGGGCTGCCCGAGGACGTCGGCTGGGGGGTGCCGCTCGAGATCACCGCGGTCAACGACGTCGTGTTCGAGAAGCTCGCCCGCGACCGGCAGGCCTCGCTCGGGCTGTACCTCGAGGACAAGCTGCTTCGCGGCGTACAGCGCCGACGCCCTGATCGTGGCCAGCCCGACGGGCTCGACGGCCTACAGCTTCTCCGCCGGCGGTCCGGTGCTGTCGCCGCGGGTCGAGGGCATCGTGCTGACGCCGGTGGCGCCCCACATGATCTTCAACCGGAGCCTGGTGCTGGCGGCCGACGAGATCGTCGGCGTCCGGGTGCTCGACCGCTCGGGGCAGGTGGCGGTCAGCGTCGACGGGCAGCTGCGCGGCGTGCTCGACCCGGGCGACTGGGTCGCCGTCTACGCGGCGCCGTGGCGCGCCTGCCTGGTGCGGCTGCACCCGTCCGACTTCTTCGGCCGGCTGCGGGATCGCTTCGCCCTCTCGGACGCGCCCGCGGCGATCGCCGACAACAGCAGCGCGCCGCTGGTCTACCGGCCGGAGGGGCCGGTTCCGTCCGACCTGCGCCACCTGCACGTGCCCGACGAGGAGCAGTGAGCCTGACCCCGCCGCCGGTGACGTTGAACATCACGGGGGACCCGGGCGTGCGCGCAGGGCTCGGTTCTGTCCCTCGTGATGTTCAACGTGGGCGTCGCCGTCAGATCAGGCCGTGCTCGGCGCACCACAACGAGGCTGCGCCGCGGGTCGACACGCCCGCCTTCGCATAGGCCCGCTCGACGTGATGGCCGACCGTTTTCGGGCTGAGCACGAGTTCCGCCGCGATCTGCCGGTTGGTCAGGCCCCGGGCGAGCAGTCGGAGGACGTCCACCTCGCGGTCGGTGAGGTCGGCGGGGTTCCCCGGCATGCGGCGCCGCGCTGGACCCCGGCCCTCGGCCGCCGCGAGAACGGCGTGCGCCGCCCGGGCGTCGAGCTCCCCGGCGGCGGCGAGATCGCGCAGGACGGCGGCTGCCTCCACGGGGGTCCGGGGCGGACGCCAGGCTCGGGGCTGCGTCAGCGCCTGGTAGGCGTCCGCGGCGGCGAGGAGCCGTTCCGGCAGGCCGAGCCGCGCACCGGACAGGCCGCGGTGATACCCGCCACCGTCGGGCTGCTCGTGGTGCGTCCCGGCGAGGCGCGCGGCCGGTGCGAGTGCGGTGCGGGCCAGGATGCGCTCCCCGTGATACGGGTGCAGCCGCACGCGCTCGCGCTCGCTGTCGGACAGGGCCCCGGGCTTGTCCCAGATCGAGTTCGGCACCGCCGTGCGGCCGAGGTCGTGTACGAGCGCTGCCTGCCGGAGCAGCGCGGCCTCGGACGCCGCCAGCCCCACGCCGACCGCCGCGGCCGAGACGAGGTCGGCGACCGCACGCGAGTGGCCGGGCGTGTAGGGCGACTTCAGGTCCGCGAAGTCGGCGAGCACGAGAAGGCAGGCCTCCATCCGGTCGGTCGGCACGGAACGCGGCGCACCGGGCTCGGCGGCGAGCAGGGCGTCCCAGGCCGACGGCACGCCCAGTCCGTCGAGCAGTCCGGCCGCGTGTCCGGCGACGACCGCAGCGACGTGCGGATCGTAGGCGGAGCCGGCGCGCCGGCGGGCCATCTCGGCCGCCAGCTCGTGGCCGCCCGCCCGCGCGAAGACCTCGACCTCCTGGGCGACCTGGACGATGCGCATCGCCGCCGGGATCTCCTCGCCGCGGGCGCCCGCGGGGAAGCCCCGCCCGTCCCAGCGCTCGAAGGCGTACCCCAGCGCCGTGGCGACCGGGGCAGGGAGCTCGAGCCGCTCGGTGAGCATCCGGCCGACCTCGCACCCCGCCCGGAAACTGTCGCTTGCGGCCCGGCGACCTGCGGCGACCGCCCGCGCCACCCGGTACACCGACTCGACCCCGCCCACGCCGGCCCCCGCGTGCGTCGCAACCCAGCGGAAGACGGCCGCGGGCGAGCTCGTGTCGAGGGTGAGGCTGTCCGCGCGGGCCGCGACCTCGTCGCCGACGAGTTGCGACACCTCGTGCGCGTGCCCGGTGCAGCCGACGAACCGGAGCTGGCCGACCCAGTAGAGGATCTGGCGGTCCTCGTCCGACAGCTCGAGCCGGTCGGCGAGCCGCAGGGCGAGCAGGCAGGTGCGCATGACGTGCTCGTCGCCGGCGGCAAGGCCGCCGGACTGACCGAACGCCAGGTCGATCGCCAGCGTCAGCGCGCCGGTGATCTCGGCGAGGCGGACGCGGGGCGTGCTCATGGCCTGCAATTGCAGCACGAGAGGTCCTCGCGGCGATGGGGGCGAACGCCCGATGCAGCGCGGTCGTGTGCGCGCGACGCTGACGACGTCCCGATCATCCCGGTCCCAGGAGGAACGTCATGACCAGCAACGACACCACGCCCACCAACAACAGCGCGCCCACCGAGAAGCGCGCCCACGGCCGACGCCGTCGACGTCGTCCGTCGCTACTACGCAGCGATCAACGCACGCGACTGGTCCGGCTACGACGGGCTCTTCACGGCCGACACCGAACTCGCTGCCCCGGGCACCGAGGAGGACGGCTTTCTGCGCCTGCGCGGCGTCGACGCCGTCCGGGGCTTCGACCAGATCTGGGCCACGGCATCGGACGACTTCACCGTTGAGCCGCTCGAGACGGTGTCGGACGCCGAGGGTTCGGTGGTCCTCTCGCGCAACCGCATCTCGATGACGCACACGGGGACGCTTCACACCCCGATGGGCGACGTCCCGGCGACGGGGGCGCGGATCGACACGACCTACGTCGGCACGTTCCACCTGCATGACGGGCGGATCGTCAGCCAGCAGGTCTACTACGACCAGCTGGCGCTGGCGTGGCAGCTGGGGATGTTGCCGGCCCCGGCCTGAGCGGGCACCGTCAGCGGACGCCGGGGGGCACCTCGAGGCCGTGGGCCGCGACGACGTGGGCGCGGCCATCCGTGAGCTGGTAGGCCAGGACGACGATCCCGCAGGTGCCCGCCTCGACGCTCTCGCGCAGGAGCGCGGACTGTTCGAGCAGGTCCTCCGCCGTCCGGCGGCCGTGCATCCGCACCACCTCGTCGCGGTCCGTGACGCCCGCGGCCCTCGCCTCGAGAACCTCGGGGGTCAGCCGCTCGACGATGTGACGCATGTGGCCCGCGGGGGTGACGGCGCTCTCGTGCGCGTCGAGGGCGGCTCCGACGGCGCCGCAGCTGTCGTGGCTGAGGATCACGACCAGCGGGGTGCCGAGCACCGCGACCCCGAAGTCGACGCTCGCCAGCACCTCCTCGCCGATGAGGTGACCGGCGGTGCGGACGACGAAGAGGTCACCGATGCCGCGGTCGAAGATGATCTCCGCCGCGACCCGGGAGTCCGAGCAGCCGAAGAGCACGGCGAAGGGGTTCTGGTGGGTCACCCCCTCGGCACGCCGCTCGGCGTCCTGGTTCGGGTGCTCCGCCTTCCCTGCGACGAAGCGGTCGTTGCCGTCGAGCAGGAACCGCAGCGCCTCGTCAGGCGTCGCCGGCCATGCCGTCGGTCCGGTCGTCGCCATCCTGCTCCCATCCTGATTGATGCTCCGCCCCCCGAGGCCCCGTCCGACGCGACGGTACCGCCGACGCGGGAGGGCGGCAGTCGGGGCTCTCGGTCGGGGATCTCAGGCGAGGGTGGAGCTGCCGTCGCCGACGACGTCGACGATCCCGCGTCGAGCGGCGACCACGACCGCCTGGAGCTGGCTGTGCACCTTGAGCTTGCGCATGAGGCTCTTGATGTGGCCGCGCACGCTGTAGACGGACAGCTCCAGTTCCCGCGCGATCTCCATCGCGTCCTGCCCGTCGGCCAGCCGCTCGAGCACCTCGTGCTCGCGCGGGGTGAGCCCGGCAGCCGCCCGCGCCTGCCGGCGCTGCTGCGGCAACGAGGGGCCGCCCTTCGGAAGCATGGCGTCCTGCAGGGTGAGGACGTACCCGCGCAGACGCTCGTCTCCCATCGGGGTCCAGCGGTTGCGCAGGAGGATGCGCTGGCCGTCGGGCCGCAGTACCGACCGCCACAGCTCGTGACGCGCGGGGGCGGCGGTCAGCGAGTGCACGAACGGACCGTCGGGTGCGACGCGGCGCCCGTTCTCGTCCCAGACGTCGAGGACGTCGAACCAGCGGCGGCCGAGCAGCTCCTCGGGCCTGCGGCCGAGGAGCGCGGCCGCGCGGGAGTTGACCTCCTCGACGCGCAGCTGCGGGTCGAGGAAGACCACGGCCTCTCCGAGCGCGGCGAGCAGGCCGCGGTAGCGCTCGTCCGCGGAGGCGAGGCGCTGCTCGAGCGTCGCGTGTGCGCTTCCGTCGCGGCCGGAGAGCACGGTGACGTCCTTGACGCCGTCCGGGCCGGCGGCGCGGGTCAAGGAACACTCCAGCCGGAGGTGCTCGCCGTCCGCGTGCCGCAGGCGCATCGGGACGTGGACGACGCCGGAGACCGCCACCTCGGCGAGGCCGCGCAGGGCGGCGCGCAGGTCGTCCGGGTGCACGACGTCGCCCAGGGACCGCCCGGCCAGCCGGCCGGGGGCGTGGCCGAGCCGGGCGGCCACCGACGGAGACGCGTAGGTGACCACGTTCCGGTCGTTCAGCAGCAGCACGACCTCGTCCAGCGCCTCGAGGACGTGCTGCCACTGCACGCGCTCACGAACCGGGGTCCCGCCGAGCAACGTCACGATTCCTCCGCATCGTCCGGGCCGCGGCGGGGTCGCGGCAGCCGCTGAAGCAGCAAATGCACAAGCCCTGGCGCGGTTCGATTCCGTCGACACGACGATAGGGCCACCGGCGCCATTCGGCCCGTCGTGGGTGCACGGCGACACGGCCGGGGGCTGGAGACGCCCCATCTGCGGTGTCCCTCCCCCTCAGGGGGACGGGCTTCAGGTGAGGTGGACGACGAGGGCGACGGCGAACCCCAGGTAGAACAGCGCTGCTGCGGCGAGGCGGCCCGGCGTCAGCCGGCCGAGGCGCAGCACGGTGAGCAGGTAGCCGACCGCCCCCAGGGTCGCGACGCCGGCGAGCACGAGCGGCGTGCTGAAGAGCCAGGGTGTGAAGAAGAGGCCGATGGCCGTCGGCACCGTTGCCTGGATCATCATCGAGCCGCTGATGTTGGCCAGCGCGAGCTCGGCCTTGCCCTGCCGCACCCAGATGACCGCGTTCATCGTCTCGGGCAGCTCGGTGGCGATGGGCGACAGCAGCAGGGCGACGACGACCGCCGGCAGACCGAGCGCGGGCCCGGCCCACTCCAGCTGCGAGACGAAGACCTGCGAGGCGACGAAGACCACGACGAGCGTGACGAGCGTCTGGGCGACGACGGCGACGGTCGAGGGCATCGGGCGGGAGCGCTGGAAGCGCAGCGGCTCGAGGTCCTCGGCGGACGCCTGCTCGCCGCCGCCGGCGACCTCGCGCCGGAAGTAGGCGGCGTACGCCAGCAGGAAGAGGACCCCCAGCCACGGCTTGAACGCGAACGCGACCAGGCCGAGTGCCACCTTCGCGGCGAAGATCACCAGGAACCAGACCTGGTCACGGGCCAGCCGGGCGGTGTCGGTGCCGTCGAGGTTGTCGGCGTCCGGAGCCGGGGCAGGGGTCGAGGGCGGGTGCGGCGGAGGCACGTCCGGGACGCCGACCACAGGGGCGTCGGCCGTGATCGCGGCACCCCCGCGTCGGCGGCGGAGCAGAAGCATGCCCCCGGCGACGCCGTACGAGATGGTGCCGACGACGAGCGGGCCGCCGAGCGCGGCGCCCACCGCGACGTCGGCGCCGTGCTCCTTGCTGCCGAACAGCACGGCGACGAGCGTGACGACGCTCTCGGGCAGCGCCGTCCCGGCGGCCGCGAGGATCGTGCCGACGGCGACGGGCCCGACCTCGAGGCGGACGCCGAGCCATTCGACCGCGTTGACGAACCACTCGCAGGCGAGGTAGATCACGACGGCGCAGCCGGCGAGCAGCAGGACGTGGACCACGGGCTTCCCTTCAGCGCCGCGGCGACGGGGCCCAGCCCTCGACCCGCGGCCGCGCGTGAGCGAACGGCGATGCGAGTCGAAGGTCTCGCCCACCCGCTCTCGCGGGCCCGGGCGCCGGGAGCGCGAGGCGCTCCAGCATGTCGACGTCCCGGTGGAGGGGGCTACTCCCCTTCAACAGCGTCAAGTCTACCGGCTCCGGCATGAACGCCCCTTACCCACCCGTCCGCGACTTGTGTGCGCTTGTCGTGGTCGAGAACCTCGGTGAGACCACGAAAGCGCACACGGGTCGAGTCAGGCGGACGTCGGGCGCGGGTCAGGCGCGGCCGGCGTCGGGGTGGATCACGAGGAACACCGACAGCGGCTCGCCGTCCGGCGAGGGCTCCCGCGCCGCGTACTCGTCGAGCACCTCCTGCAGCCGCCCGTGGAACTCCTCGAGCTCGTCCGGTCGCAGCCGCAGGCCGAGGCGGGCGATGCGCACCTGCTGCAGGTCGACGTCGCGCACCTCGGCGAGGAACGCCTCGAGCATGGCGCCCACCTCGGCAGCGGCGTCGTCGTCGACGTCGAGCGCCCAGGACAGGCGGGTCGCCCGGTACGGGATCTCCCGGGAGCCGCGGGTGCCCCGCCGGACGGGTTCGGCGACGAGGAAGCCGGTGTCGACCAGTGTCCGGACGTGGTGCAGCGTCGTCGCCGGATGCCGCCCCAGCCGCTCGGCGATCTCCCGGTTGGTCCGCGGCTCGTCGAGGCAGAGCCGCAGGATCCGCAGCCGCAGCCCGGAGGCGAGCGCCTTGCGCTGGGCGTCCGTTGCCGGGCGGCGGACGGTCCTCATGCCCTCAGGGTAGAGGCTTGCCGGGTAACTGATTGACTTTTCCCAATCAGTCGAGCAGGCTCGGAGGGTGACCGCAGTCCCCCCGACCGGCGCCGTCCCCGACGCGTCCGTAGCGGAGGCGCCACCGGGGCGAGCCCGCTCGCTGTGGCGGCACCACGACTTCCGGCAGCTCTGGGTCGGCGACACCATCAGCCAGGTCGGCACCCAGCTGTCGCAGCTGGCACTGCCGGTGCTGGCCGTCACCGTGCTGCACGCCGGGCCGCGCGAGATGGGCGTGCTCACCGCATTCGAGACGCTCGCCTTCCTCCTCGTCGGGCTGCCCGCCGGCGCCTGGGTCGACCGGTGGCACAAGAAGCGCGTGCTGATGACCGGGGACGTCGTCCGCGCCCTGGCCTTCGGGTCCCTCCCGCTGGCCTGGGCGCTCGGCTCCCTGACCCTGGTCCAGCTGTACGTCGTCGCGCTCGTCGCCGGTCTCGCGACCGTCTTCTTCGACGTCGCCTACCAGAGCTACCTGCCCGCCATAGTCGAGGGCGACCAGATGGTCGACGGCAACGCGAAGCTGCAGGCGAGCCAGTCCGTCGCCCAGGTCGCCGGCCCGGCCGTCGGCGGCGCGCTGCTGCGGATCGTCGCGGCGCCCGTGCTGGTGGCCGCGGACGCCGTCAGCTTCGCGCTCTCCGCCTTCTTCGTGCGGCGGATCCGGCACGCCGAGACGCCGCCGCCCCGGGAGACCCGGCGGCCGCTGCGGACCGAGATCGCCGAGGGGCTCTCGTTCGTCGTCCGGCACCCGCTGCTCGTGCGCATCACGGCCTGCACGTCGATCGGCAACTTCGCGGGCGGGATGGTGGGCGCGCTGTTCGTGCTGTACGCCCTCAACGTCCTCGGGCTCAACACGTCGACCGTCGGCCTCGTGTTCTCTGTCGCCGCGGTCGGGGGTCTCGTGGGCGCCGTGGTCACCTCCCGGGTCGTCCGGGTGGTCGGCGAGGGACGGACCATCCCGCTGTCCGCGATCCTGTTCGGCGTCGGGGAGATCGCGACACCGCTGGCCGCCTACGTCGCAGGGACCGGAGCGCGGGTGGTGCTGCTGTGCGCCGGCGCCGCGGTCGCCTGGCTGGGGGTGGTCGTCTACAACATCACGCAGGTGAGCTTCCGGCAGCGGCTCTGCCCGCCCGCGCTCCTCGGCCGCATGAACGCCTCGGTGCGGTTCATCGTCTGGGGCAGCCAGCCGCTGGGCGCCCTCGCCGGGGGGTTCCTCGGCGCCGCGATCGGGATCGTGCCGACGCTGTGGATCGGCACCGCACTGCACCTGGCATCCGCCCTGCCGGTGCTGCTCTCGCCGCTGCTGGGAATGAGAGACCTACCCCGCGAACTGGACGCCACGGCCTGACCGGCTTCCTGCTGCGCAGGACTAGGTTTTCGCCGTGGCCCTCCGGACGGAACGCCTCGACCTGCGCCTCTGGCGCGACGACGAGGCGGAGCGCGTGTTCGACATCTACGGGCGCGACGAGGTCGCCCGCTGGCTGGGGAGAGCGCCCCGCCCGATGGCGTCGCTGCAGGAGGCCGTCCTCGCGATTCGGCGCTGGCGGGAACGCCACGAGGCGGATCCCCGGTACGGCGTGTACGCGATCGTGCCGCACGACACCGGGGTCCCGGCGGGCTCCGCACTGCTCGTCGTGCTGCCAGACGCGGTCGGCGTCCCGACGGGGGACATCGAGGTCGGCTGGCACCTGCACCCGGACTCCTGGGGCCACGGTTACGCGACGGAGGCCGGTCGGGCGCTCGTCGCCCAGACGTTCGCCGATGGCGCGTCGCGGGTGCACGCCGTGGTGAAGCCCGGGAACGTACGGTCCATGGCGGTGTGCCGGCGGCTGGGCATGGAGCACCGCGGCCGGACCAGCCGGTACTACGGCATCGAGGTCGAGCACTTCACGCTGGACCCGCCGGAGGTGGGCTGACGCCGATCTGACGCCGATCTGACGAGCCTCAGCTGCTGAGGTCGGGCACCTCGCGCTCGACCGCCGCAGAGCCCTGCGCGTCGAGGTCCTCCTGAGCGCGGCGCAGCGTCGCATCGGTGACGTCCTGCCCGCGCGCGTGCACCAGGTCCTCGGCGTCGACCGGCGTCTCGGCGCCGGTGCGCGGCTGGGTCGTGTCGCCCGGTGCACGGCTGCCGGCGTCGCCGTCGCCGTCCAGTCCGCGGTCGGCGTCGCTCACGCCCTCCTGCGCGCCGCGGCCGAGCACGTCGTCGCGCACCTTCGGGTCCGCGTTGTCGGCGGCGTTGTCCGAGGCACCGCTCGCCGGGCCGTCCACCTGTCCCGCGCTCTGCTCATTCATGCCGGCGTCGTACCCGCGTGCCTCGGCGGCCATGCCTGCCCTGTCCTCCCCGTGGCGGCCTCTCCCAGCGGGGGTCAGGTGTTGTTCGTGGCCGTCCCGGGGCCGGTGCCGGACGCCGCCTGGGTGAGGTCGTACACCGTCACGCCGCCGACCGTCGTGCTGGTGAAGTGCTGCTCCACCCAGCTCGAGATCTCGCTCGCGGTGCCCGGCCCGGCGCCGGGGCCGCCGAAGCCACCACGGCCGCCGAAGCCACCGGCGCCGCTTCCCAGGAAGTAGTGGACCCTCCCGGCGGCGACGTCGGCCTGGAACTCCGCCAGAGTGGGGCTCGGGTCGGACCCGTTGAACCCGCCGATCGCCATCACCGGCCGGCCGCTGGCGAGCTGGACGCCGGCCGCGCTGTTCGAGCCGATCGCCGCTGCGGCCCACGTCGAGGTCGTGTCCTGCTTCAGCAGGTCGACGAGGGCGCTGTCCGGCGTCGAGGTGTCGAGCAGGCCACCGAGCCCGCCGGCGCGACCGCCGCCGAAGGCCTGCGGGCCACCCCCTCCGGCACCGCCTTGGACGCCGCCGGGCGCTCCACCCGGAACGCCGCCCGGAACCCGGCCGGGGAACCCGCCGGGGAACCGGCCGCGGCCTCCGCCGGGGCCGAAGCCTCTGGCCACGACGGGGCCGGCGGACGGGATGCTGCCGGTGTGCGGCGTGGCCGCGGTGTCGAGCGAGTAGGCCACGGGCCCGGCCAGGCCCGCTGCGAGCGCGACGCCCGCGACAGGCAGGCCGAGCGCGCGGGCTCCTCGTCCACCCGGCCGCGCCATCGGCATCACCAGCGGCAGCAGCATGCCGCCGGCGGCTGTGACCGACGCGACGAGGACGAGAGGCCGCAGCCACGGCAGCCACTCCGGCGAGCGGGCCAGGAGCACGGCTGCCCAGATCCCCGTTCCGACGGTCGTGACCGCGAGCACGATCCGGGAGAGGAGCTGAGTGTCCGGGCGGTGGGCGAAGCGCCACGCCGTGACCGCCCCGATCCCCACCAGGGCGCCGATCGCGGGGGCGAGGGCGACGGTGTAGTAGGGGTGGATGATGCCTTGCGCGAAGCTGAAGACGAGGCCCGTGACGACCAGCCACGACGACCAGAGCAGCACCTGCGCTCGGCGCCCGTCGGTGCGCGGGGCGCGCCGGGCCATCCACAGCAGGTAGCCGGTCAGCAGCAGCGCGGCCGGGAGGAGCCACGACGCCTGGCCGCCCATCTCGGTCTCGAACAGCCGGAACAGCCCGGTCGGACCCCACTGGCCCGCCTGACCCTGCTGGCCGCCGCCGACAACGCTGCCGGTCTCGTTGCCGCTGAGCCGGCCGAGGCCGTTGTACCCGAACATCAGCTCGAGCACGGAGTTCGTCTGCGAGCCACCGATGTACGGCCGGGACGAGGCGGGCCACAGCTCGACGATCGCCACCCACCAGCCGGCCGATGCGATCATCGCGGCGCCGGCGACGAGCAGCTGGACGATCCGGCGGCGCAGTGGGGTGGGCGCCGCCAGCAGGTAGACCAGAGCGAACCCCGGGACGACGAGGAACGCCTGCAGCATCTTCGCCAGGAAGGCGAACCCGACGAGCACGGCGACCAGCACGAGCCATCGCGTCGAGGCTCGCTCGAGGGCCCGGGTCAGCGCGTAGGCGGCACCGACGAGGAGCAGCACGAGCAGCGCGTCCGGGTTGTCGAACCGGAACATCAGGACGGCGACCGGTGTGAGCGCGGCGACCGCGCCGGCGAGCAGGCCCGCCGAGGCACCGAACCGGCGCCTGACGGCGGCGTACAGCAGCGCGACCGTCGCGACGCCCTCCAGCGCCTGCGGGACCAGGAGGCTCCAGGTACTCAGCCCGAAGACGCGCACTGACAGGCCCATGACCCACAGGGCCGCTGGCGGCTTGTCGACCGTGATGGCGTTCGAGGCGTCGAACGAGCCGAAGAAGAAGGCCTTCCAGCTCTGGGAGGCAGCCTGCGCCGCGGCGGAGTAGAAGGCGTTCGCCCAGCCCGAGGCCCCCAGGCCCCAGATGTACAGAACGCCGGTCGCGACCAGCAGGCCCGCGAGCGCGGGGCGCTCCCAAGCAGGCCGGGCCGGCGCTGTCGCCGTCCCTTCCGTCGACATGCGGGGGCTGCCGGCGGTCGCACGTTCCGCCGGGACGGCTGCCGTCTCGATCACACCGGTGGGGGTCGCGCCGGCGTAGGGGAACGAGGTCATCGGGGGTCCTCCAGCGGAGCGGGACGGGCGGCAGGCGCGAACACCCACCAGCGCATGGCCACGAAGCGCAGCGCGGTGGTGACGGCGTTGGCGAGGACGAGCACGCCGATCTCGAGCGCCGGCGACGGGGCGGGGTTGGCGAGGTGCAGCGCGGTCAGCGCGCCGGAGCTCAGGGCGAGGCCGGCGGCGAACAGGGCGAGGCCGTGCAGGTGGTGCCGGACGGCGCCGTCCCGGCCGGCCACCTCGAAGGTGAAGCGGCGGTTGGCGGCGGTGTTCGCCAGGGCCGTGATCAGCAGGGCGAGGCCGTTGGCGGGGACGGCGGGCATCGCGGACCGCAGCAGCACGAACAAGGCGAGGTACGCAACGGTGCTGGCGACCCCGACCGCGGCGAACCGCAACGCCTGCCCGGCGAAGGAGGAGCCGGCGGGCGGGCGGCGGAACTCGGCGCGCAGCCGCCCGACCGGCAGCCGGCCCGTCGCGAGATCGCGGGCCAGCCGGGCGACGCCACGAAGGTCGGCCAGGGCCGTCGAGACGATGTCGACGCGGCTGTCGGGGTCGTCCACCCAGTCCACGGGCACCTCGTGAATGCGCAAGCCGGTGCGCTCCGCGAGCACCAGCAGTTCGGTGTCGAAGAACCAGCCGGTGTCACGCACCAGCGGCAGCAGGGCGCGAGCGCGATCGGCGCGCACGGCCTTGAACCCACACTGCGCGTCGCTGAAGCGCGCCCGCAGGGTCACTCGCAGCAGCGCGTTGTACGCCCGCGAGATCACCTCACGCTTGGGGCCCCTCACGACGCGGGCGGACCGCGCGAGCCTGCTGCCGATCGCGACGTCGCTGTGGCCGGACAGCAGCGGGGCGACCAGCGGCAGCAGGGCGTCGAGATCGGTGGACAGGTCGACGTCCATGTACGCGAGCACGGCCGCGTCGCTGGCGGACCACACCGTCCGCAGCGCCCGGCCGCGGCCCTTCTCCTCCAGCCGGACGGCGCGGACGCCGGCCAGCTCGTCGGCGAGCGACGCCGCGACGGCGGGAGTGGCGTCGGTGCTGGCGTTGTCGGCGATCGTGACGCGCCAGGTGAACGGGAAGGTGGTGGACAGGTAGGCGTGCAGACGGCGCACGCTCGGGCCCAGGTCCGCCTCCTCGTTGTACACGGGGACGACGACGTCGACGGCGGGCGCGCCTGCCCCGCCCCCCGCCCTGTCGACGGTTCCCCCGGGCGCCGGGGCGACCGGAGCCGGCTTCGGTGCGTTTGGCGCCCCCGGCTCGGCGAGGTCTGCGATGGACATGCCACTACCGTCGGGCCGCTGTGTGAGCCATCGCTGCACACGTGCTGTGCCCCTCCTGTGAGCCCTCGGATCGAGTCCGTTCGAGGCGGCGCTCGAGCTCATCGCGGGTCGCCATCCTCGTCGTCGTTGCCCTCAGGTGACGCGTGACGGCGACCCGGCACGAACTCGCGCGCCGTCGCCGGCTCCGGGGGGACTTCCTTCGCTCGGCGGTACGCGTTCGCGGACGGTGCCGCGAACGAACTCGCGTGCCGTCGGCGTGTCGCCGCTCCGGGGGGACTTCGTTCGCGCAGCCGTGCGGGCACCGAATATCGCGCCGCTCCTGGAGTGTTTCTTGACGTTTCTGGCTGTGGACGTCACGTGGTTGTGGAAAGCGCGGCACCAACGTCCACGGCGAGCGCTCTCGGTGATCTGAGAGCCACGGAAAATAGTTTGCTCCGCCCCCCCTCCCAGCCCCAGGGGTTTGTCGGTGGTGGCGTTTAGGTTCATGTCATGGGGGTTCGGAGGGTCGACGAGCTGATGTCGGTGTTGCCGCCGGCCGCGGCCGAACCCGCCCGCGCCCTCGCGGACGCCCTCGCCGACCTCGCCTGCCCAACGGCTGGCGACCCCGGCGCAGAAGACCGCCCTCCTGGCCCGCGACGGCGGTTGCGTCATCCCCGGCTGCACCGTGCCCGGCGACGCCTGCGAAGCCCACCACGTGATCTGGTGGGAGAACCTCGGTCCGACCGACCTGGACAACCTGGCCCTGGCCTGCGGCCGCCACCACACCGAGATCCACCAAGACACCTGGCAGATCACCATGGTCGACGGCATCCCCTGGGTCCGACCCCCCAGCTGGATGGACCGTTCCCGCCCACTGCTGCGCAACGCCGCCCACCACCCCGGCAACAGCCGAAGGGACGACACGTGAACGTGACCGGCGGCCGCGCCAGATACCGACGTGCGCCGCCCCAAGCCGCCGGAGCACCTCACAGCAGCCGTGCAGCAAGAATCCAGGCACGCCGCCGACCGTGGGGACATGAACACAGCACTCGTCACCGTCATGCTGTCGGCGGCGATCGCGGCCGCCGCTGTCGCCGTCCGTGCCGGCGTCACCCCCCGACTCGTCCCCGTTCTCGTCCCCGTCGCGGTTCGGCGAGACGCCTCCTGGCACCCGCACGTCAGCACCGGCTGCGGCCGCTGACGCAGGCGCATCAGGCGACGATCGCGTACGCCTCGATCTCGACGCGCATCCTCGGGTCCAGCAGCGCCGACACCGCGACCATGGTCGCGGCAGGCCGGACCTCGTCGAACACCTCGCTGTGGGCGCGGGCGACGAGGTCGGCGTCCGCCATATCGGTCACGTAGGCGACCGTCCGGACGACGTCGCGCGCCGACGCCCCCGCCTCCTGCAGTGCTGCGACGATGATGCGCAGCGCAGCGGCCGCCTGCACGTAGCTGTCGCCGTCCAGGTCGTCGCCCCGGGCGCACGTGCCGGCCACGTGCACGTGCGGCCCGACCCGGACCGCGCGGCTGTACCCGTACACGTCTTCGTAGCTTCCACCCGAGGGGAACGTCCGCCGCTCGCTCACGCGCCGATCATGTCATTGCGCCCCGGCGGCGTTGGTGATGGGTTTGCCGGCAGACGCGCGGCGAGGACCTCGCGAGGAACAGGAGACGACCGTGCCCATCCAGGACTTCGCCCGGCACCCCCTGCTGTTCGGACCGTCGCCCGTGCACAAGCTCGAGCGCCTCACCGGGCACCTCGGCGGCGCCGAGATCTGGGCCAAGCGGGAGGACTGCAACTCAGGCATCGCCTACGGCGGCAACAAGACCCGCAAGCTCGAGTACCTCGTCGCCGACGCCCTCGCGAAGGGCTGCGACACGCTTGTCTCGATCGGCGGGGTGCAGAGCAACCACACCCGCCAGGTCGCCGCGGTCGCCGCCGCCACCGGGCTGCAGTGCGTGCTCGTCCAGGAGTCGTGGGTCGACTGGCCGGATTCCGTCTACGACAAGGTCGGCAACATTCTGCTGAGCCGTTTCGGCGGGGGCCGACGTCCGCCTGGTCAGGGCCGAGTTCGGGATCGGCTTCAAGGAGAGCTGGGAGCAGGCGCTGCGGGACGTCGAGGAACGCGGCGGCACGCCCTACCCCATCCCGGCAGGCGCCTCGGACCACGAGCTGGGTGGCCTGGGCTTCGCGAACTGGGCGTACGAGGTCGCCGAGCAGGAGCGCGAGCTCGGCGTCTTCTTCGACACCGTGATCGTCTGCTCGGTGACGGGCAGCACCCAGGCGGGCATGGTCGCCGGGTTCGCCGCCCTGGAGCGGGACGGTGCACGGCATCGCCGCGTGCTCGGCGTCGACGCGTCGGCCAAGCCCGCCGAGACCCGTGAGCAGGTGCTCCGGATCGCCCGTCGCACCGCGGAGCTGATCGGCGTCCGGGAGGAACTGCCCCCGGACGCCGTCGAGCTGGACGAGCGCTACCACGCCGGCGTGTACGGCATTCCCGGCGAGCAGACCCTCGACGCGATGCGCCTGGCGGCCCGGACCGAGGGGATGATCACGGACCCGGTCTACGAGGGGAAGTCGATGGCGGCGCTCGCAGACCTCGTGTCCCGCGGCGAGATCGCCCGCGACGCGACCGTGCTCTACGCGCACCTCGGCGGCCAGCCGGCGCTCAACGGCTACAGCGGGCTGTTCTCCTGACGCCACGGCTCCTGCGCCGTCCGCGCGTCCTCGTCCTCGAACATCGAGCCGCCCAGGTCGCGGACGTTCTTCTGCACGGTGACGGCGGCGAACAGGCTGAGCACGAACGACATCGCGTAGAAGCCCTTCTCGCTGGCGGCCATGCCGGAGTTCCACAACCCGATGGTGAGCAGGACGACGGCGGCCACCAGGCCGAGCCAGCACAGGCCGAGGTAGATGCCGGTGACAGCGATGCCCTCGTCGCGGTCCCGCACGGACTTCTGCAGGGAGACGGCGGCGAACAGCCCGAACAGCAGGACGGTGAGGTAGAAGCCCTTCTCGCTGAGCGACATCCGGGCGTTGTAGAGGCCGACGAGGAAGGCGATGCCGCCGGTGAGGACGGCGAGCCACGAGGCGCCGACGAAAGCGGGGGTGGGGCGGCGGGCGGCGGGATTGTCCACGGCGTGCTCCTTCTCGAGGTTGTCCCGCCACCGTAGGAAGCCGCGGGCTCGTGGGCCTGAGTACGAGTGCTCGGCCGGGCTGCGCCACCGACCTACGCCGTTCGGGTGCCGGCCGCCGGCGGTATCATGCCTCGCCCGTGAGGTACCGCTGCAGTGTCGGCCCGACCCAGCGCACGAGCTCGGCGTGGCTCATCGCCGCGACCGGCGGAATGCGCAGCACGTAGCGGGTCAGGGCCAGGCCGAGCATCTGTGCCGCGACGAGGCCCGCGCGGGCGCCGGCGTCCAGCCCCCCGGGGGCCAACCGGGTGACGAGCGGTAGCAGCTGGTCGGCGAAGATGCCGCGCAGCCGCGCCGCTGCCACCTCGTTCGTCACGCCGACCCGGAGCAGCGCCTGAAGGATGTCGTCGTCCTCCCATCGCTGCAGGAAGTACGCGGTCACCCGGGCGCCGGCCTCGCCGGGCGGCAGGCCGACGGGGTCCGGCAGCCGCAGCTCGAACTGCGCGGCCGCGGCGAACAATCCCTCCTTGGACCCGTAGTAGCGCATCACCATGGACGGGTCGATTCCGGCAGCGGAGGCGATCGCCCGGATGGTCGCGCGGTCGTATCCGTCCGCGGCGAACCGCTCCCGGGCTGCGGTGAGGATCGCCGCCCGGGTGGCGTCCGAGCGGCGAGGACGAGCAGCGACCGTCATGCCCACCACTGTAGGCCAACACCCGTTGACTTCACGTTTCCCGTGCAACTACTGTTGCCAACAGCCGTTGGCCAACAATCGTTGGTACGCAGTGGCAGGAACAAGATTGCAAGGAGGAGTCATGTTCCAGGACGTCGTTCTCGTCGGGGCCGGGCCCACCGGCCTCCTGCTCGCCGGCGACCTCGCTGCCGCGGGGGTCCCGGTCACCGTGCTCGAGCGGCGGCCGGAGCAGGAGAACAACCTGACCCGGGCCTTCGCCGTCCACGCCCGGACCCTCGAGATGCTCGACGCCCGCGGTCTCGCGGACGACCTGCTCGCCCGGGGCGCGCGCGTCGAGGAGGTGCAATTCCTGCGACGGCTCCGGGTCGGTCTCGCGTCGCTGCCCACCCGCTTCCCGTTCCTCCTCGTCACCCCGCAGTACGAGGTCGAGCGCGTGCTCGAGGAGCGCGCGCTCAAGCACGGCGCGCGGATCCAGCGCGGCGTCACCGTCGGGGGCCTGCGCCAGGACGCCGACAGCGTCGAACTCACCACGAGCGCGGGCACCACACGCGCCGGCTACGTCGTCGGCACGGACGGAATCCACAGCGCGGTGCGACAGTCGCTCGGCCTGCCGTTCCCCGGGCGCACGGTGGCGCGCTCGGTGATGCTCGCGGACGTTCGTCTCGCCCAGGCACCGCCTGACGTCGTCACCGCCGACGCCGACGGGGAGGCGTTCGGCTTCGTCGCGCCCTTCGGCGACGGCTGGTACCGCGTGATCGCCTGGCAGCGCGATCGGCAGCTGCCGGACGACGTCCCGGTGGATCTCGAGGAGGTCAGGCAGGCGTTCACGCGCGCGCTCGGCACGGACTACGGCATGCACGACGCGCGCTGGACGTCCCGGTTCCACAGCGACGAGCGGCAGGTGCCCCGGTATCGGGTCGGCCGCGTGTTCCTCGCCGGCGACGCCGCACACGTCCACAGCCCCGCCGGCGGCCAGGGCATGAACACCGGCCTGCAGGACGCCGCCAATCTCGGCTGGAAGCTCGCCGCCGAGGTGCAGGGCTGGGCGCGGCCGGGGCTGCTCGACAGTTATCACGACGAGCGTCACCCCGTCGGGAAGCAGGTGCTCCGGATCAGCGGCGGGATGCTCCGCGTCGCGTTCTCCCCGCCACGGCGACTCGCACTGCTCAAGCAGCTGGCGGCGGGCGCCCTCGCCGCACGCCCCGTCGCGCGCCGCGCCGCCCTCACGGTCTCGGGCATCGGTCTGGCGTATCCGCGCCCTCGCAGTGCTCACCCGCTCGTGGGGCGCCGGGCCCCCGACCTCCAGCTCGCCGGCGGGGCCCGGCTCGCCGAGGTGCTGCGCGAGGGCTCGTTCGTACTGGTCACATCCCGGGCCGCGGACGCCGCGGACGCCGCGGATTCCGCGCACCTGCGCATCGTCGAGCCGGTCCGCGGCCTGAGGAGCACGGTGCTGGTCCGCCCCGACGGCTACGTCGCGTGGGCCGCCGACGACCCGACCCCCGCGCAGGTGCGGAACGCTCTGACCGACTGGGCCGTCTCCGCCTGACTCGAACGTCCGCGGGCTAGGCCAGCGACAGGCCCGCGAGCGCCGCGTTGACGATGCTGCCCGGCAGCAGGTCGTGCAGCTCGTAGAGCTCGCGCACCGACCCGGACTGCCCGAACTGGTCGACGCCGAGCGGCACGCACGGCACACCGAGCGCGGAGCCCAGCCACGCCATGGCGTGGGAGGCGGCGTCGTGCACGGTGACGATCGGCGCACTGTCGGGGAACGCCGTCCGCAGCGCGCCTGGGAGACTCGGCGCCGCCGCCGTCCGGACGCCCTGCCGCAGCGTCCGCTGCCAGGCCGAGTAGAGCCGGTCCAGCGAGGTGACGTCGACGACGTGGGCGGCGATCCCCTCCTCGGCGAGCTCCTCTGCCGCCGCGAGCACTTCGGGCAGCACGGCGCCGGAGCCCACGAGGTGCACCGCCGGCGTGCCCGGCTCGGCGAGCTCGGGGTGGGCGCTGACGGCGTCCACCAAGCGGTACGCGCCCGCGATCACCTGCCGGCGCAGGACGGCGTCCCCGACCCGCGCCCGGGCCGCCTCGAACGGCGCCTGGTCCAGCGGACGGGTGGAGAGCCGGAAGTAGTAGGCGCCGTCCTCGGCGGGGACGGCCGTCGACGTCCCCGACGGCCCGGCGGCGATCCGGCCGAGGGCGTGGCAGAGCAGCCAGTCGAGCGCACCGGCGTACGCGGGCTCGACGAACGTGACGCCCGGCAGCTCGAGGCCGACCGACGCGGTGATCGTCGACTGGTGCGCCCCGCCCTCGGGCGCGAGCGTCACGCCCGACGGCGTCCCCGCGACGACGAACCGCGAGCCCGAGTACGTCCCGTAGAGGAAGGCGTCGAGGCCGCGCAGAACGAACGGGTCGTACACCGTGCCGACCGGCAGCAACGGCTGCGACGACAGGTCCCACGACAGCCCGAGCTGGCCGAGCAGCAGGAACAGGTTCATCTCGCTGATGCCGAGCTCGATGTGCTGACCGGTGGGGCCCTCCGCCCAGCGCAGCATCCGGTCCTCGTTCCACGACCGCCGCTGGGTGGGGGCGAAGACGCCGGTCTTGTTGAGGAAGCCGGCGAGGTTCGTCGACGTCGCGACGTCCGGGGCCGTGGTCACGAGGTACGGCGCGACGGCCTCGTCCCGGGCGAGGTCGACGAGCACGCGCCCGAACACCTCCTGGGTGGCGATGGGTTTGCCGGTCCGCTGCCGGGTCGACTCGGGAACGGCGACCGGCAGGGACGCCGACCGCGCCGGCCGGGCCAGCGCCTCCCGGCGCACGTTGCACCACACCCCGGGCGGGGACGCCGGATCGAACCGGTCCCACTCGTTCTCGGGTGTGAGCCCGAGCGACGACCGCAGCGCCTCGATCTGCTCGCCGGAGAGCAGCGCCGAGTGGTTGCGCGGGTTGCCGGCCATCGGCAGGCCCCAGCCCTTGACGGTGTACGCGAAGACGATGCTCGGGCGGTCCGTGGCCTCGTCGCACTGCCGGTAGGCCTCGAGCAGCGCCGAGAGGTCGTGCCCACCGAGGTCGGTCACGAGCTCCCCGAGGCCGCCCGAACCCGAGTCGTCGGGGACGTCGGCGACGAGCTCGCCGACGCCGTCGGGAGCGCCGTCCAGGAACTGCTTGCGCAGCGCGTCGCCCGACAGCCCGAACAGCGACTGGTACTGCTCGTTCGGCATGAGGTCGATCCAGTCCCGCAGCAGGCCGCCGCCCGGTCTGTCGTAGGCCGCCTGCAGCCCGCGTCCGTACTTCACCTCGACGACGTGCCAGCCCGCGGCCTCGAACTGGCCGCGCCACTGCGCGATCCGCACGCCCGGGATGACGCGGTCGAGGCTCTGCCGGTTGAAGTCCACCAGCCACATCACATCGCCGAGCCCCGCGGTCGCCGGGTCGGCGACCGCCTCCCAGATGTTGCCCTCGTCGAGCTCGGCGTCCCCGATGATCGAGATGAAGCGTGAGCGCGGGCGCGGGCCGAAGTGCGCGTCGACGTACCGGCGGGTCACCGCGGCGAACAGCGGCGCCGCGGCGCCGAGCCCGACGGAGCCGGTGGAGAAGTCGACCTCGTCGGGGTCCTTCGTCCGGGACGGGTACGACTGCAGGCCGCCGCGGGCGCGCAACGTCGTCAGGTAGGAGCGGTCGAGGTTGCCCAGCAGGTACTGGATCGCGTGGAACACCGGCGAGGCGTGCGGTTTGACGGCGACGCGGTCGGAGGTGTCGATGTGGGCGAAATACAACGCGGTCATGGCGGTCACGAGCGACGCGCTGCTGGCCTGGTGGCCGCCGACCTTGACGCCGTCGCCGGTCTGCCGCTCCCGGTTCGCCGCGTCCACGATGCGGGCGGAGAGCCACAGCACCCGCCGCTGGATCTCGTCGAGGACGTGGAGGTCGGGCTCGCTCATCCCCCCATGCTGCCGCCTCAGTCCGGACTGTCCAGATGCCGATGCGGGTGATGCGCATCGACGGGGCCGGCGAGTAGGAAGAGCAGGTGAGTGTCACCGACGAGCTGCTCGAGAACGCCCGGCGTTACGCCGAGGGCTTCGACAAGGGGGATCTCCCTCTTCCGCCGGCCAGGCACGTGGCCGTGGTGGCGTGCATGGACGCGCGCCTCAACCCCTACGGGTTGCTGGGGCTGAGCGAGGGTGACGCGCACGTGATCCGCAACGCGGGAGGCGTGATCACGCAGGACGGCCTGCGCTGCCTGGCGATCAGCCAGCGCCTGCTCGGGACCCGTGAGATCGTCCTGATCCACCACACCGACTGCGGGATGCTCACCTTCACCGACGACGAGTTCCGAGCGGCACTCCATGCTGACACCGGCATCAAGCCGAGCTGGGCTGCCGAGGCCTTCGACGACATCGACGCCGATGTGCGTCAGTGCATCGCCCGGATCACGGCCGACCCGTTCATCCCGTACAAGGATTCCGTCCGCGGCTTCGTCTACGACGTGCAGACGGGCGAGCTGCGCGAGGTGAGCTGACCCGGTCACTTCGCGTCGGCGGCTCCCTCGAGAGCCCTGACCACCTCGAGCGCCACCGCGCGGAAGTCGCCGCGGGCGGGGTGGCCGGGGCCGTCGCGCCAGCCGAGCAGGATGGCCATCGCGGGCGCGTCGGTCACCGGCACGAACACGACGCCGGGGTGCCCGTGCAGCTCGGGCGTCGACGCCGCCGTGAGACCGATCCCCTGGCCGGCGGCGATGGCGATGAGCCAGTCCTCGACGGTGCGCACCCGCCGGGCGACCTCCGGCCGGCCGCCGGCGGGCCACAGGAGCTCGGACACGGTGCCCGACGTCGGGTTCACCACCAGCGGCCAGGCCGCCAGCTCGGCCATGGTGGTGGCGCCCCGGCCGGCGAGCGGGTGGTCCTCGGGGAGCGCGGCCACCCGCGGCTCGCGGTGCAGCAGCTGGGTCCGGACGCCGGCAGCCTCGACGTTGCCGCGCAGGAACGCGACGTCGACCTGACCCCGCGCGAGACCCGCGAGCCGGTCGTCGACGCGCCGCATCTCGACGGGGATGTCGGGAAAGCGGTGGTTCCACTCGCGCAGGATGGCGGTGGTGTGCGGACCGGCGCCCGACCAGGCGTGACCGACGCGCAGGGCACGGGCCCGGACCGCGGCGGGGTCGAGCACCTCGTCGACGGCGGCGAGCGCGGCCAGCACCTTCGGCAGCAGCGCCCGGCCCTCAGCCGTGAGGGCGAGGGAGGTGGTGCTGCGCTCGACCAGCCGGGCGCCGAGGGCGCGTTCGAACTGGGCCAGGGTGCGGGACAGGGCCGGCTGCGTGATCGCCAGCCGTCGGGCGGCCGCGCTGACCGTGCCCTCGTCGGCGATCGTCGCGAAGGCCCTCAGGTGCCGCAGCTCGACGGCCATGCCCGCGGAGCATAACGGAAGGCCGGACGGCATTTCCGATCAACCGGGGGACAAGAGAGGGTGGAGGAGTGACGACGACCGGAGTGCCCGCACCCGCCGAGATCGCGCCGGCCGCGCCCGCCGGACGACGGGTGCCCGCGCCCCTGCTCGTGCTCGGCGGGGTGGTCTCCGTGCAGCTGGGGGCCGCGATAGCGAAGCAGCTGTTCCCCCGGATCGGGCCGGAGGGCACGGTGATGCTGCGTCTCGTGGCCGGGGCGCTGCTGCTGTGGCTCGTGGTCCGGCCCACCCGGCGGGTGCTCGCCGGCCTGGACCTGCGGCTGACCCTCGCCTTCGGCGCGGTGCTCGCGGCGATGAACCTCTCGTTCTACCTCGCGATCGCCCGGATCCCGCTCGGTGTCGCCGTCGCGCTGGAGTTCCTGGGGCCGCTCGGGGTGGCGCTCGCAGGCGTTCGCCGGGTGCGTGAGCTCGGGGCGGCGGCGCTCGCCGCGGTCGCCGTCCTGCTGCTGACCGGGGGCGCGGCGGGGATGACAGGCGCCGGCCACCTGGACGCCGCGGGGATCGTGTTCGCCCTCGTCGCGGGCGTGCTGTGGGCGGGCTACATCCTGCTGAGCCGCCGGGTGGGAGCGGCGACGCCGGGGCTGGCGGGCCTCGCGGGGGCTGCCACAGTGGCCGGCGTCCTGTTGCTCCCGGTCGGCATCGCGACCGCGGGCGCGCGGCTCGCCGATCCGGTGCCGCTCGCGCTCGGCGCGGCCGTCGGGCTGCTGTCTGCCGCGGTGCCGTACGGCTTGGAGCTCGTCGCACTGCGCACCTTGCCGGCGGCGACGTTCGCGGTGCTCATGAGCCTGGAGCCCGCGGTGGGCGCGCTGGCCGGTTTCGCCGTGCTGCGCGAGCGGCTCACGCTCGCCGAGATCGCCGGCGTGCTGCTGGTCTGCGTGGCGTCAGTGGCGGCCACCCGCTCCCGCGCCACGCCCTGAGCGCGAGCGGCGCTGCCTCGGGACCGTGCGTCAGCGAGCCACCTTCGCCAGTGCCGCCTCGGCCAGCTCCGGCCAGAGCTCGCGATGCTCGGGCCCGACCACGACCCACGCCTTCATCGGCCGCATGCCGCTCGGGTCGAACAGCTCGGAGCCCGTCAGGGAGAGCGCCCGCGCATGCGCATCGCCGTCCAGCGAGAAGACAGTCCCGCCGCCGAACGGCCCCATGAAGGCCTTGCCGCCGGCCTTGGCGCACGGCATGCCGAACATCGAGCCACCGGACACCTCGGGGTGCAGGGCTCTGACCTCCTCGAGCAGCGCCTCCCATTCGGGCGTGCTCGACTTCTGCGTCGCCACAGTGGTCAGCAGATCACACCCGTGCGGTCACGCGGGAGCCTCGCGTCAGCCGGCGTTCACCACCGGCCGAGCCCCCTGCCAGGAGACCGGCAGCAGGTAGAGCTCCCGCTTGCTGAGGCCGTCGTCCCAGCCGTGCACCGCGAGATAGTCCGAACCCCCCGGCCCGTGGACGACGTCCTGCCCGCCCGGTCCGATGATCCCGGTGTTGGACGTCGACAGCAGCGGCTGCGGGTTCTTCGTGTAGGGCCCCGTGAGCTTGTTCGCGGTGGCGTACCCGGTGACGTACTTGTCGGCCGCGTACGAGTTCGCCGAGTAGAGCAGCGTGTACTGGGAGCCGTGCCGGACGAGCGTCGGCGCCTCGACGAGCTCACCCTCCCACGCCTGGTCCTGCTTGATCAGCTTGACCGGGGCCCCGGCGAGCTCCAGCCCATCAGGAGAGGTCTTCTGCAGCTGCAGCCACGTGTCCTTGCCGCAGCAGTTGCCGTCGTTCTTCCAGACGATGTACCGGGTGCCGTCGGCGTCCACGAACGACGCGGGGTCGATCGCCCCGCCCTGGGCGGCGGGGCACACGAGCGGCTTGCTGCCGACGCTCGTGAACGGGCCGGTCGGGCTGGTGGCGCGTGCGACCCCGATGCACTGGACGTCGGGGTCGACGCTGTGCGCGGTGAAGTACATGACGTAGCCGTTCCCGACCTTGCTCACGTCCGGAGCCCAGGTGCGGCCCGTCGTCGCCCAGCTGGGGAGCCGGGGCAGCGGGTCGGTGTCGAGCAGCTGCCACGTCTTCAGGTCCTTCGAGGTGGCCTCTTGCAGGTTCGAGTTCGGGCTCGCCTTCTGGGTGGCGTAGGCGTACCAGGTGTCCCCGACCTGCAGGACGTCCGGATCCGGGAAGTTCTCGTCGAGCACGGCCTCCGGAGCGGACGGCGACGGCGAGGCGGCGGCCTGCCCCTGTTGGGAGGAGGACGACGGGGACGACGCGGAGGACGACGACGAGCCGCCGCAGCCCGCAAGGAGCGTGCACACCGCGACGGCGAGGCCGAGAGCCCTGCTGCGCGTCCGCTTCATCCGTCGCCTCCTGACGATCCGACCCCTGCCTGCGGGCCCCATCATCACGCCCCTTCCACATCTCGCCCCCCGGGACCTCACACCGCTGCCCGCTGCCGCGTTGACGTAGTGACCACCGAGGAGAGGAACCCCCATGAGCACCGGATTCCGCGTCGCCGCCCTGCCCGCCGACGACCTCGAGCGCATCCGCGCCCGCGGCGTCGACGACTTCGGCAACGTCCTCGAACCCGAGACCGTCACCGGCGCCGGCACGCCGCTGCGGTGCTGCCTGCGCGAGGCCGAGCCGGGCGAACGCGTCGTGCTTCTCGCCTACCGGCCCGCCACTGTGGCGGGCCCCTACGCCGAGGTCGGCCCCGTCTTCGTGCACGCGCAGGCGTGCCCGGGGTACGCCGACGAGGACCGCTACCCCGAGGGGTTCCGCGCCCGCAACCAGCTGCTGCGCGCCTACGACGCGCGCGGACGCCAGGTCGAGAACGTCATCGTCGACGGCCCGGTGGCCGAGCGCGGCATCACCGACCTGCTCGGCCGGCCGGGCGTCGCCTACCTGCACAGCCGGAACGTGCTGGCCGGGTGCTACATGTTCGCCGTCCACCCGGCCGGGGCTGAGGTCAGCACCGGTGACGCTGTGGGCGTCAGCGGGTCGTGAACCGGTAGACCGTCGACGTCCGGAAGGTCTGCTGCGGGCCCAGCACTGTGCTCGGGTAGTCCCGGTGGTTCGGCGAGTCCGGCCAGTGCTGGGTCTCCAGGCAGACCGCGTCGCCCTGCCGGTACAGCCGGCCGCTCTTGCCCCGCAGCGTGCCCAGCAGCTGGTTCGCCGAGTAGAGCTGCACCCCCGGCTGGTCGGTGAAGACCTCGAGCACGCGTCCGCTGCCGGGCTCGTGGACGACGGCCGCGAGCGGCAGCCCGTCGTGCCCGGGCGCGTCGCCGCCGGGCCCGTCCGGCACGAGGTTGTGGTCGAACCCGCCGACCGCGGCCAGCTGGTCGTCCCCGTCGCGCCACCGGTCGCCGATCCGCGCCGGCGTCCGGAAGTCGAAGGGAGTGCCCTCCACCGAAGCGGGCGCACCCAAGGGGATGGACGTGCCCGAGACCGGCAGGTACCGGCCGGCCCGCACCTGCAGCTCGTGCCCCTCGACGGACCCGGAGCCCTCGCCGGCCAGGTTGAAGTAGCTGTGGTTCGTCAGGTTGACGACGGTCTCCGGGCCGCCGTCCGGCTCCGCGTTGCGCGCCTCGTAGTCGATCCGCAGGCTGTCGCCGTCCAGCGTGTAGGTGACGGTGACGTCGAGGCGGGCAGGGAAGCCCTGGTCGCCGTCCGGGCTGGTCAGCGAGAGCCGGACGCCGGCAGCGCCGGGCAGCTCCTGCGCCTCCCAGACCCGCTTGTCGAAGCCCTCCGTGCCACCGTGCAGCGTGTTCGGCCCGTTGTTGACCGGCAGCTGGTACGTCCGCCCGTTCAGGTCGAACCGCCCGTCCGCGATGCGGTTCGCGTACCGGCCGACCAGCGCCCCGAAGAAGGGGCTCTGTTCCTGGTACTGCCGGACGTCGTCGAATCCGAGGACGACGTCGTCGCGGCGGCCCTCGCGATCCGGGGCGCGCACCGACTGGAGAACGCCCCCGTACGTCAGCACCGCGACCTCGAGCACGTCGCTGTCGAGCACGTACCGCTCCACCGGCGTCCCGTCGGCGAGCGTCCCCATCTGATCGACCATGTCGCAGACCCTACGAGCGAAGGCGACGGCGGGGAACCCGCGGGCGCCGGCGCGCGGAAATCCCGCGGCCGATGCACAGTCTGCTCATGCCGAGCGACGACGACATCGACGACGACGACATCGACGACGACGACCTCGACGACGACACCGACGACATCGACGACGACATCGACGACGACATCGACGACGACACGAGCCACCCCAAGGACGGGATCGGCCTGGCCGAGGCCGAGGTCCCCCCCGCAGGCGGGGTGCGCAGGGTCGGCGACTGGGCCGTCGGCCGGTCGAAGGGCGACGTGTTCGCCGTGTCCCGCCGGTGCCGGCATCAGCTCGCCGATCTCTCCCGGGGCACGGTCGACGCGGACGGCTGCCTCGTCTGCCCCTGGCACCAGAGCCGGTACGACGTGCGGACCGGCGCCATGGTCAGCGGCCCGAAGGGGTTCCTCGGCTACCACGGCCGGACGCCGGGATACACCGGGTTGGTCCTCGCCTACGGGCGCATCCTCAAGCTACGGGTCGCGACGGTGGTCCGGGGGGCGGGTCACCGGCTGCTCATCCGCTGACCTCCTCGCCCTGCTGACCGGGCCTGTCCCCGGCCGGTCTCGTCGCGCCGCCACTCCTGCAGGCGTCCCTGGCTGCGCACGAGCCGCAGCAGTGTGACGAGCAGGAGGCCGCCGGCCACGTTCCCGACGACCGTCCAGGAGAACCACCACAGCCAGTTGCCGTAGCCGATCCCGGGAGCGCCCGCGTGCAGGGCGCCGAAGACGAGGATCGAGTCGAGGATGCTGTGGAAGAGCCCGCCGCCCACGATGACGAAGGCGATCCCGACGCACGCAAGGATCCTGGCGACGTCGTTCTCGGTGCCGTTCTGCATCCTCGTCAGCAGGGTGATCGCCGCACCCGCCAGCACGGCGAGGGCGAACGTCCGCAGCGTCAGCGAGGACGCGGCGAACTCGGTCCCGGACGCGATCGTCGTCTCGCGCAGCTCGGGCAGCGCCGTGATGATCAGCCATGCGATGACCCAGCCGCCCACCAGGTTTCCCACGAGCGTGCCGATCCACAGCCGCAGCAGCTGCCACCAGGACGCTGCCCCGGCGGCCACGGTCGTCACGGGCACCAGGAAGCCCTCGGTGAACAGCTCGCTGTGCCCCAGCAGCAGGGCCACGAAGCCGATCGAGAAGGCCACCGACCCGAGCAGCAGACTGCCCGTCGCGTGCTTCACGGTGAGCAGGGCCAGGACCCCGAACCCGATCTCGACCCCGGCCACGGTCGCCGTGGCCAGCAGGTCGTACCAGCTGCGGCTCAGCCGTGGGCCGCCGAGCAGGACGATGCGGTCGAGGGCCTCGTCCTTCGCCTCGGCTGCGGGGTCGTCGGCGGGGTCCCCGGGCCGCTGCTCATCGAACCTGCCGCCGCTGTCTGCCCGGCTCCGCGCGCTCACCCGTGCCATGGTGCGGGCGGCAGGCGTCCCCCGCGACGCGGGAGCACCTGGACGCCCGCGTAGCGCGGAGTACGGCACGCAGCGAGGGCGACGCCGGCACTGCCCTGAGCGTGGAGCGGGGCGTGGACGTGAGCGTGTCAGTTCCGGGTCGATGAGCGACCAGGAGCTTCCACGCTCACGTCCATCGTCGGTTCCACGCTGCGTTCGTGGCCGAGCTGCGCGCTGTCGGCCGCGCTCGGTAGCGTCGCGTCGTGGTCGATGGAGGGCGTCCCCGGGGGTGGTCGACCTCGGTCGAGCGGACGGCCCGCACCGCGCTGGCCGGTTGGGGTCTGTCCCCGGATGCCGGCCTCGAGCTCGTGTCCCTGTCCGAGAACGCGATGTTCCGGGTGGACAGCCCCGACGGCGCCCGGTACGCCCTCCGGGTGCACCGACCGGGCAATCACGGCCGGGACGCCGTACGGAGCGAGCTCGCCTGGGGAAGGGCCCTGCGCGAGGCCGGCGTCGTTCGCACCCCCGCCGTGGTCCCGGGCACCGACCGAGAAGGACTGGTCGCGGCGGGGGGCACCTGGTGCGTGCTCTTCGAATGGGCCGACGGCGAGCATCCGCGCGGTGACGGGCTCGAGCCGGAGCTCTTCGAGCAGCTGGGGACGCTGGCCGCCCGGATGCACCGGCATGCGCGGCGCTGGCGGCGTCCGGCGTGGTTCACCCGGCACGCCTGGGACGCGGACGGGTGCCTGGGGCTCCGGGCGCGCTGGGGCCGTTGGGAGGACGGGGCCGGCGTCGGCGCCGCCGAGCGGGAGGTGCTCGGCCCGGCAGTGGCGCTGCTGCGCCGCCGGCTGACCGCGTTCGGCGCGGGACCGGACCGGTTCGGGCTGGTGCACGCGGACATGCGGGCCGCGAACCTGCTCGTCCCGCCGGGACGGGCGCGACCGGCGCGACCGGCGCGACCGGCGCGACCGGCGAGACCGGCGGGACCGGCAGCGCCAGCCGGCGGCGTCGTGCTCCTCGACTTCGACGACTGCGGGTGGGGCTGGTTCCTCTACGACCTGGGGGCGGCGCTGTCGTTCGTCGAGGACTCCCCCCGCGTGCCGGAGCTGGTCAGCGCCTGGGTGCGCGGCTACCGGGCCGAGGCACCGCTGTCCGCGGCGGAAGTGGCCGAGCTCGACACGTTCGTGCTGCTCCGGCGCCTGCTGCTGGTGGCCTGGCTCGGTTCCCATCCGGACGCCGACCTCGCCCGCACGCTCGGCGCCGCCTTCACCACCGCCAGCTGCGAGCTCGCCGAGAGCTATCTCACCGGGCGCGCCTGGCGATCCACCTGACGGGCGGCGGGAGGAGGTCAGCGTCCGGCACGCAGGACGTCGAACCAGACGACCTTCCCGCCGGGCAGGGTGACCTGCCCCCAGCAGTCCGCCAGCGCCTCGACCAGCAGCAGGCCCCGGCCGCCCTCCGCCGACAGCGGTGCCTCGCGCGCTTCGAGATGGACGGCCTCGTCGTCGTCCGCGACCTCGACGTGCACGCGGTCCGGCAGCAGGTGCACGGCGACGCTCGGGGCTGCAGCAGCGTGCACGACCGCATTCGTGACGAGCTCGCTGAGCAGGAGCGTGACCGTGTCGACGAGCGCGTCCTCACGCCAGCGCTCCAGGGTGGCCCGGACGAAGGCGCGGGCGCCGGCAACGGACCAGGGCTGCGCGGGGAACTCGGCGTCGACCCTGGCGGTGAGCGCCCCGATCGCCGCGTCGAGCAGGCCCGCGCCCGCCAGGACGTCGATCACGAGACGCTCCGTCGCGACGGTCTTCTCGACGTACGCGGTGGCTCCGAGCGAAAGCGTGTCGGGCTGGGACGCGGGGGCGACGGCGGAGAGCACCACGACCCGGCTACCGGGTGCGACCTCCCGCAGCCGGGGCAGCGCCGAGGCGCCGTCCAGCACCGGCATCGCGAGGTCGAGGACGACCAGGTCGGGCTGGTGGAGCCCGGCGAGCGCCACGGCCTGCTCCCCGTCGCCGGCCTCGGCGACCACCTCGATCCCGGGGTAGGCCTTGAACAGGGACCCCAGCAGCAGCCGCAGGTCGGCGACGTCGTCGACGAGCATCACCCGGACTCGGGCCGCAGGTTGCCGAGGGTCCACCTGGCTGATCACCCTTCCCCTCGCGATTCCGGTCACCGCGCAGTCCCCATCGCGTCGAGATCCCGGCGGTCCAGATCGCGGCGGTCCAGATCCCGGCGGTCCAGATCCCGACGGTCCAGCTCCCGGTCAGGCAGCCCCGACTGCGGCGGCGCTGCCGCGGGCAGTGTGAACACGAACACCGCACCGGCCGCGCCGCGCTCGTACCAGGCCCGGCCGCCCTGGGCGCGGGCCAGGGAGCGCACCACGGACAATCCGAGGCCGGCGCCCGGCGCGGCGGCATCCGGCCCGCGCGAGAACTCCTCGAAGAGCGCGGGGACGAGGTCGTCCGGGACCCCCTGGCCCGCATCCGAGACGGTGATCCGGACCGCGCCGGCCCGGCACCGGCACTGGCACCGGCACCGGCACCGGCACTGTCCGGACCCGCCCGCACGGTCACGGGCGGGGACCCGTACTTGGCCGCGTTGGCGAGGAGGTTGTGGACCATCTGCTGGACGCGCTCCGGGTCGGCGTGCACGACCAGCCGCGGCGGGCAGTCGAGCGTCACGTGCTCGCCGGCCGGCGCGTCCGCGACGGCGGATGCCAGCACCTCGGCGAGGACGACGGGCCGAGGAGCGACATGGAGGGCCTCCCGTTGCGCCTGTGCCGCGGCGAGCAGGTCGCCGGTGGCACGGTCGAGCAGGCTTGCCTGCCGCGCCAGGGCCTGCAGCAGGTCCGCACGCTGGCCGTCGGGCGCACCCTTTCCTGGCGGTGCTGCGAGGAGGGCGGCGACGACTCCGGAGATGACCACCGCAGGATTGCGGATCTCGTGAACGGCTCCGGCGACGGCTCCCCGCAGCCACGTGAGGTCGTCCCCCTGCGACGGCAGCAGGTAGGCGGCTACTCCGTTCGGGGCCTGTGTGAGCGTGACCCGCAGCGCGCCGGCCGGAGCGGGGACGTCGAACTCGATCGGCTCGCCGCCGGCGAGCAGGTGCGCGGCGTGCGCGCGAACCTCGGCCGCCAGCTCGTCGGGCAGGTGCACCTCGCCGCCCTCGGTGCGGTCGGCGCCGAGCAGCTGGCGTGCCGCGGCGTTGGCGCTCAGCACACGGACCGACCGGCGGGCGTCGCCGTCGCCGCCTCCACCTCCACCTCCGCCTCCGCTGCCGCCGCCGAGGGCCGGGGCGCCGAGGGTGAGCACCCCGAACGGCGCGCGCTCGAGCAGGTCGGCAGGCGGGCGGCGGCGCGGGGCGGGCAGACCGGGCGCGGAACTGCTCGCGATCCGCAGCAGCCGCTCCTCGAGATCCCAGGGGTCGAGCCCCTTCTGCAGGTAGCCGTCCGCGCCTGCCGCAGTCGTGCGGGCGAGGAGGCGCGCGGAGTCGAACCCCGACAGGACGACGATCCGCGCCCCCGGGCACGCCCGCCGCAGTCCGGGCAGCGCGTCGAGCCCGTCGAGCACGGGCATCGCCAGGTCGACGAGCACGACGTCGGGCTGGCTGCGGGCCACCTCGTCGACGCCGGCGGCCCCGTCGCCCGCCTCGGCCACGACGCGGAACCGGCCGCCGGCCTCGAGGGCCATCCGCAGCAGCAGCCGGATGTCGGGGGTGTCGTCGATGAGCACGACCCGCAGCGGATCCCCGGAGTGCCGGGTCACGCTCCGTCCTCCACGGCCTGCGGAACACGGGGCGGGAGCGCGGCGCTGCTGCGCAGCAGGCCAGCAGTGGGGCGGGGACGGTCAGGGCCCAGCAGGTCCGTGATGATGGCGCCGGCGGAGGAGATCGAGGAATCGAGGGCCGCGCGCGCCCTGTCGTGCTCGCCGAGGTCGAGCGCGAGCTTGGCCACCACGAGGCCCTGCAGCACGTTGTCGTTGAGCTCGAGCGCCTGCTGCTCGCGCTGGCGAAGATCCTCGAAAAGCTTCGCCCCGCGCATCAGCGGGGCGTAGCTGCGCCGCAGGGACCAGTAGTAGACGCCGACTGCCGCGGTGACGACGTCCCAGATCGCCATCGTGACGTCGTACGACGCGCGCATCGCGAGGCCGCGCTCTGTCTCCACCCCGATCCATGGCAGGGCCATGTGAAGGCTGTGACTGCCGTGGTGGATCCCGCAGGTGACGAAGATGGCCGCGGTGGCGGCGGCGAGGGGGTTCGAGCGGGCCTGGCCGCTGCGGACGAGCGAGCGGGCGATGACCGTCGCGATGGACAGGTAGGCCACCGCGACGACGGCGTTGCCGCCGAGGCCGACGAGCCACCCCACGCCTGCCCCTCCCTCGACTGCCTTCCCCCGTCGTCACTTTGCGCTTGTCACCGACGACGCGCAGTGACTTCGACAGTGTGGTCCACAAGGCGGCACGCTCGCCACCCACCTGCGCGAAGTGCGAGAGAAATCGGTTCACTCGTTCCGCGTCCCAGCGGCGGACCCGCGAGTCCCGAGCTGCCCTCTGCGGGCCGCAGCGCGCAGCGCCCTGAGCCGGACCCGCTCCTCGCGGGACCGCCGGCGGCTCCGAGGGCTCCTCGTCGCGACGAGCCATGCCGCGACCGTGACGAGACCGGCGCCGAACAGTGCCATGTGCAGCCCGTGGCCGGCGACCTCAGCCAGGGCGACAGCGCTCATGCCCTCAGGATGCACGGGCCGATGGTCCGTCCACCGGGTTACGGGACGAGCGGGGGCCCGCCTCCGGGCCGCTTCACGCCGGGGCCGCGCCGGTCCTTGCTCGCGCCAGGATCGCGGCGGCGGGGAAGACGGCAAGCGTCGCCACCAGCGACAGGCCGTGGTAGCCGGCGACGGACACGATCACGCCCGCCAGTGCGCCCCCCGCCGCGCCGGACAGGCTCATGCACAGATCGGCGGTCCCCTGCACCCGCGGCCGATCTGGGACCGCGACGGCGTCGGCGATCTGGGCCGAGGCGGCGATGGTGGTGAACGACCAGCCGAGGCCCAGGACGACGAGTCCGAGGGTGACGACGACCGGGGAGTGCCCGGCACCGGCGGTCAGCAGGGTCGCCGCCGCGAGCAAGGCATACCCGGTCCACAGGCCCGTCCGGCGCCCGTGGGAGTCGGCCAGCCAGCCGGCCACCGGCGAGAGGCCGTACATCCCGGCGATGTGCAGGCTGATGGTCAGGCCGATCACGGTGAGGCTCGCGCCGCCGGCGTGCAGGTGCACCGGCGTCAGCGACATGACGGCCACCATGACGGCGTGCCCGGTGACCAGGCCGGCCAGCCCGGCGACGGCCTGCGGCGAGGCCCTGATCAGGGACAGGGAGCCGCGCGGGTCGGGCGCGGGCGCGCCGGCCGGGGCGGCGGCCGACGCCGCGCGCGCAGTCAGCAACGGGTCGGGCCGCAGCGCGACGACGAGGACCACGGCCGCGACCACCGCCGCGACCCCGGTCACCAGCAGGGGCCCCGCCAGGGCCGGGACGCCGACCGCGCCGGCCAGCGCGGCGCCCGGCCGGGTGAGGTTCGGGCCCGCGACGGCGCCCACCGTCGTCGCCCACACCACGAGCCCGAGGGAACGCGCCCGGGCGCCCGGATCGGCGAGGTCGGTGGCCGCGAAGCGCGCCTGCAGGTTCGACGCGTTGCCGACTCCGAGAAGCACCATCCCGACGATCAGGAGCGGGAACGAGCGAACGACCGCGGCCAGGACGGCGAGGGACGCGCCGGCGGCGGCCACCAGCCAGCCCGCGGAGAGCGCCGGACGCCGGCCGCGGCCGACCGCGAGCCGAGCGAGCGGGACTGCGGCCGCAGCGGCGCCCAGCGTCGTGCAGGTCGAGGCGATCCCCGACCACGCCGCGGATCCCGACAGGTCCAGCGCGAGCAGTGCGCCGACGGATACGGCGGCGCCGATCCCGATCCCGCCCGCGACCTGCGTGAGGGCGAGCACTCGGACGATCCGGCGCTGCACGGCGCTGGGGTCCCGGCGGTCGAGCACATCGCGAGGGTACGACGGGCTCCTGGCCCGGACGCCTAGCCTGGACCTTCGTGAGCGAACGCGAGCTGCAGGCGGACTGCGCGCGGTGCGTGGCGCTGTGCTGCGTCGGGCCGGCGTTCGCCGCGTCGGCGGACTTCGCCCTGGACAAGCCGGCCGGCACGCCCTGCCCGAACCTGCGCGAGGACTTCCGCTGCGGAATCCACGCCGAGCTCGCGACTGCGGGCTTCCGGGGCTGCACGGTCTACGACTGCTTCGGGGCCGGCCAGCGCGTGACGGCAGCGACGAGGGACGCGCGCGGGCAGCCGACCGACTGGCGGCGGACGCCGGCCGTCGCGCCGGCGATGTTCGCCGCGCTCGCCACGACACGGATCCTGCACGAGCTGCTCTGGTACCTGCGGGCGGCGCTCGACCTGCCGGCGACGGCGCCCCTGCACGAGCGCCTGCGGACCGCCTACGACGAGACCGACGCGCTCGCCGAGGGCTCGCCGGACGTCGTCGCCCGGGTCGACGCAGCGGCCCACCGCGACCACGTCAACGAGCTGCTGCTGCAGGCGAGCGAGCTGGCGCGGGCCGGCGTCCGGGGCAAGGACGCCCGGCAGGAGGGGGAAGGACCTGCGGGGGGCCGTTCTCGTCGGCGCCGACCTGCGGGGCGCGGACCTGCGGGGCGCGAGCCTGCGCGGGGCGCTGCTCGTCGGCGCTGACCTGCGCGGCGCGCGGCTGGAGCGGGCGGACCTGACGGGCGCCGACCTGCGGGACGCCCGCGTCGACCGCGTCCGGCCTGCGCGCCGCCCTGTTCGTGACGCCCGCCCAGCAGGCCGCGGTGCGGTTCACCTGACCTCGCGGTAGAGGCCCTCCCGGTAGGCCTCGCCGTAGTACCGCTCGACCTCCTCCAGCGGCTGGTCGGCCCGCTCGTACGCGTGCGCGATCCGGGCGCGCGACGGCAGGGCCTCCGGGTCCCAGGTTCCCGGCTCCCACAGCTGCGAGCGCAGGAAGGCCTTCCCGCAGTGGAAGAACACCTGCTCGACGTGCACGACCAGCGCGAGCACCGGTCGGTGGCCCTTGACGACCATCCGGTCGAAGAACGGCGCGTCGGAGACGAGCAGAGCCCGGCCGTTGACGCGCAGGGTGTCCGTGCGGCCCGGGACGACGAACAGCAGCCCGACGCGCGGATTGGCGAGCACGTTCTGGTAACCGTCCACCCGCCGGTTGCCCGGCCGCTCGGGGATCGCCAGCGTTCCGTCGTCGAGGGCGAGCGCGAAGCCGGGCGGGTCGCCCTTGGGTGAGACGTCGCAGGCGCCGTCGGCATCCGCGGTGGCGATCAGGCAGAACGGTGACGCGGCGAGCCATTCCTGGTGCACCTGCTCCAGGCGCTGCCGCTCCTTGGCCACCGCACGCGGCGTCGGGACGCCGACGATCTCGCGCAGCTGCTCGAGCGTGCCGATGACGCCGGCGCCGTCCAAGGCGTCCATGTGGTGTCCTCCCGTGGGCCGTCCGACCAGTCTCCGGCATGGGCAGAGCCCCGGACGGCGACGACGCCGTCCGGGGCCTGCACCTGAAGGTCAGCCGACCGTGGAGCTGAGGTCGTACACGGTGTACCCGTCGACCGTCGTGGACGTGAAGGTCTGCTCCACCCAGCTCGTGATCTGCGACGCGGCGCCGTCCGAACCACCGCCTGGCCCCTGGCCGCCCTGCGAGCCGACGACGAAGTACCCGATGTCACCGGCAGCGACCCACGCCTTGAACTCGGCGAGAGTGGGCGCGTCGTCGGAGCCGTTGAACCCCCCGACCGCCATCACCGCCTTGCCCGAGGCCAGCTGGATCGGCGCCGCCGACATCGAACCGGTGGTCGCGGCCGCCCAGCGGCTGCCGGTCTTCTGCAGCAGGGCCGTGAGGGAGTTGCCCACGGACGCCGTAGCGGCGCCGGAGCCTCCCGCTGCGGTGCCGGTCGCGCTGCTGCTGCTGCCGGGCGGACGGCCGGGGAAGCTGCCACCGCCCGGCCCGCCGCCCATCCCGCCGGTAGCCACCGGTCCGGACGACGGCGTGCTGCCGGTGTGCACCTGGGACGCCGTGCTGACCGCGTAGGCACCCGAGCCGGCAGCCCCCGCCAGGACGCCCCCGAGCAGCGCGACGGCGACGAGCCGGCGCCACCGGCCGGCGGCCACGAGGGCCACCGCCGCCAGCGTGCCGGCCACGACGAGCACGGCGGGCAGCCACGGCAGGAAGGTCGGGGTCAGGCCGAGCAGGTGCGCGCTCCACAGGACGGTGACCTCGACGAGGACCGCTGCTATCACCCGCGCGGCGAGGCTGGCCCGCTGCTCCCACAGGAGCCTGCCGGTCACGGCCACGATGCCCGCGATCGCCGGGGCGAGGACGACCGCGTAGTAGGGGTGGATCGTGCCCTGCATGTAGCTGAAGACCAGGCCGGTGACGATCAGCCAGCCGCCCAGGGCGATGAGGAGCGCGCGTCGCGCGTCGGTGCGTGGCGCACGGCGGGTCAGCCACAGTCCGGCGACGAGCGCCAGGAGCGACGTCGGCAGCAGCCACGAGATCTCCGTCGCCATCCCCGAGGAGGAGACGAACAGCCGGGTGATGCCGGGGCTGCCGGCGAACGAGGCACCGCCACCACCACCGCCACCGCCGCCGTTGCCGGTCCCGCCGAACAGGCGGCCGAGGCCGTTGTAGCCGAACGCGAGCTCGAGGACGCTGTTCGTCGTCGACCCGCCGATGTAGGGACGGTCGGACGCCGGCCACAGTTCCACAACCGCTATCCACCAGCCGGCGGCGACGACCATCGCGACCCCCGCGCCGAGCAGGTCCCGGACGCGCCGGCCGAGGCTCACGGGAGCCGCCCACAGATACGCCAGGGCGAGTCCGGGCACGACCAGGAAGGCCTGACCCATCTTCGTGATGAACGCGAGCCCGACGAAGGTGCCGGCGAGGGCCAGCCACCGCGAGCCGAGCCCCCAGCCGCGCGTCCCCGGGGCGGTGACGGCGCGCACAGTCGCGTAGCCGGCGGCGGTCAGCAGCAGGGTGAGCATCGCGTCGGGGTTGTCGAAGCGGAACATGAGGACCGCGACCGGAGTGACCGCGAGCGCGGCGCCGGCCAGCAGGCCGGCGGCATGCCCGGCGACCCGCCGGACGGCGGCCGCGAGCAGCGCGACGGCCGAGACGCCTTCGAGCGCCTGCGGCACCAGCACGCTCCAGCCGTTGAGGCCGAACAGCCGCGCCGAGATCTCCATCGGCCAGATGAAGAAGGCGGGCTTGTCAACGGCGATGGCGTTGCCGGCGTCGAGCGAGCCGAAGAACATCGCCTTCCAGCTCTGCGTGCCGGCTTGGACCGCGGAGGCGTAGAACTCGTTGGCGTATCCGGAGGCGCCCAGGCCCCACAGGTAGAGCACCGCGGTGCCGAGCAGCAGCACGGCGAGGCCGGGGCGGCCCCACGGCGGGCGCGGTTCCGGCGGCGGGCCCGGCGAGACTGGACCGGGGGACGCCGCCACGGATCGTGTCGACGGGAGGTGGGACGTCCTGCACCACGCGAGGTGGGTCGAGGACGGTTCGGGGTAGCGACATGAGAAGGCTCCTTTCCGCTCCCGACTCTCCCGGCGTGTCCCAGGCCCCTCCGTTGCGCCGGCTGTGGGTCCCCTGAGCGCGCTGCGGCGTACGTGTCGGTCGCAGGGGGCACGATGACGCTCGTGCCGCTGCGCGAGGTCCGATCCGAGGACATCCCCGTCTTCTACGACTACCAGGCCGACGCCGAGGCGAACGCGCTCGCAGGCGTGCCCGCCCGCGACCGGGACGCCTACGAGGAGCACTGGGCGAAGCTGCGGGCGGATCCGCAGGTCGTGCTGCGCACGATCACGACCGAGGACGGCGCGGTCGCGGGCCAACTGCTCAGCTTCCCGCGGGAGGGCATCCGCGAGATCGGCTACTGGCTGGGCCGGGAGTTCTGGGGCCGGGGCATCGCCACCGCGGCTCTGGCGGAGTTCCTGCCGCTCGTCCCGCAACGGCCCGTGTACGGGGTGGTGAACGCGGTGAACGTCGCGAGCCGTCGCGTCCTCGAGCGCAACGGGTTCGTGCTCGCCGAGCGCCGGCACGGCGAGCCCTCGGTGCCGGGCGGTCCCCCGCTCACGCTGCTGGTCTTCCGCCTCGACGAGTGATGCTCGGCTGGACGCCGCGCGCGGGTCGTGGACGATCTGGGTGTGGAGATCCTCGCCTGGGTGTTCAGCACGGGGTGGGCCAGCGGCATCAGTGGGTACGCCGTCGTCCTCATCCTCGGCCTGGCCGGGCGCGTCTTCGGCGCCGACGGGATCCCGCCGGGGCTGGAGCGGACCGACGTGCTCGTCGCCGCCGCCGTCCTCTTCGTCGTGGACCTCGTCGCCGACAAGATCCCCTATGTCGACTCCGTCTGGGACGCGATCCACACGGTGATCCGCCCGGCGATCGGCACGACGGTCGCCGCGTTGCTGGCCGGCCAGTCCGGCTCGCTCGGCCAGATCGCCGCGGGGGCCACCGGCGGCCTCACCGCGCTCGCCAGCCACTCGGTCAAGGCAGGGATCCGCGCTGCCGTGAACACCTCGCCCGAACCGGCGAGCAACATCGCCGTGAGCGCGGCCGAGGACGTGACAGTGGCCGGCGTCGTCAGCCTGTCGGTACTCCACCCGGTCGCCGCGGCCGTCATCGCGGGCGTGCTGCTGGTGTTCGGCGTCACTCTCGTCGTGCTGCTGCTCGGACGGATCCGGCGCTTCCGCGCGCGCTGGCGGGAGCGGGCCGCCGCGCGGGCCTCGACCTAGCGCCGCTCCTCCCCCGGAGCAGCAGGGACGGCGCCGAGGTCAGAAGACCTGCTCGACGACGACCGCGGTGCCGTAGGCGCAGATCTCGGTGCCGGTGTTGGCGAACTCGCTCGTGTCGAAGCGCATCCCGATGATCGCGTTGCCCCCGAGGCTCTGCGCCTCCTCGGTGAGGCGCTGGATCGCCTGGTTGCGCCCGTCCGCGAGCATGGTGGTCATGCCACGCAGCTCGCCCCCGACGAGCGACTTCAGCCCGGCCCCGAGCTGCGAGCCGATGTTCCGCGAACGCACGGTGAGCCCGAAGCACTCGCCGAGCACCCGGGTGATGCGATAGCCGGGCAGGTCGGTGCCGGTCGTGATGAGCATGATCCGAACGTACACGCCGCCGGGTCACACCGGCGTCAACTGCTCCTCCCGCATCCAGACGTCGAGCACGGCCGCGTCGCGGCCGCGGCCGAGGACCACGACGACGCGCCCCTCCCAATGGCCCCCCGCAGTCCGCCACTCCACGACGAGCCCCGGCCAGCGCCCCGGCGCCGACGGAGGGTTCAGCACCCAGCAGTGCCGCGGCGGCAAGCGGGACCGGTCCGCTGCGGGCCGATCCGGCGAGCGGACCCGATCGGCCTGATCGGCCTGCCCGGCCTGCCCGGCCTGATCGGCCTGATCGGCCTGCCCGGGCTGCCCGCTCTCCCGCGCCTGCTCGGCGCGCCGCAGCTCGCGGAACGCATCCACGCTGCGTGCCGCGTCACGCCGGCCCCACCCTCCGCTCCCCATGCCCATCATGATGACGCTACTCGAACATATGTTCTAGTCCTCTAGGATGCGCCGATGGACCTGCGGGGTCGCGCGATCGTGGTCGGAGCCGGCATCGGGGGGCTGGCCACCGCGGTCGCGTTGCGCCTGGCCGGCTACGAGGTGCGCGTGCTCGAACAGGCGGCCGAGCTCGCGGAGGTCGGCGCCGGTCTCTCGCTGTGGCCCAACGCGATGCGCGCGCTCGACCTGCTCGGCGCGGGGCACCGGGTCCGGGCGGCCGGTGTGCTGCAGGCGACCGGTGGGCTGCGCCGCCCGGACGGGCGGTGGCTCGCTCGGGCGGACACCGGCGAGGTGTCACGACGGTTCGGTGACGTCGTTCTGCTCGCCCGGGCCGAGCTGCTCGAGGTGCTCCGGGACGCCGTACCGCCCGATGTCGTGC
This sequence comes from uncultured Actinomycetota bacterium, assembly GCA_963786765.1. Classification (GTDB taxonomy): domain Bacteria; phylum Actinomycetota; class Actinomycetes; order Actinomycetales; family Kineosporiaceae; genus DATKNA01. Next base: position 592,023 of record CAWBAJ010000008.1, read on the forward strand.
GCACCGGCGTCGAGGTGACCGGCGTCGAGCAGCGGAGCGGCCGTGTCGTCGTCACGCATACCGGCGGGAGCGAAACGGGCGACGTGCTGATCGGCGCGGACGGCGTCAGGAGCTTGGTGCGGCGCCTGACCTGGCCCGAGGCTCCCGGTCCCCGCTACGCGGGATACATCGCCTACCGGCTGCTGACCCCACCGATGGACGGTGCGGCGGAGGAGGGCGCCGAGACCTGGGGGGCAGGGACCCGGTTCGGCTACGTTCCGCTGCGGGACGGCCGGGTGTACTGCTTCGCCGCCGTGAACGCGCCCCCGCGGGCAGCTGCCTCGCCCAGGACCGGGAGCATCCACGACCTCGAGGCCCTCGTCGGCAGCTGGCACGCACCGATCCCCCGGCTGCTGGCCGCGGCCCGGGACGGCGGCTCACCCGTGCTCCTTCACGACATCGAGGAGCTGCCGGACCTCGCGACGTTCGCAACGGGCCGGGTCGCGCTGCTCGGCGACGCCGCCCATGCGATGACGCCGAACCTCGGGCAGGGGGCGTGCCAGGCTCTCGAGGACGCCGTCGAGCTGGCCGCGTGCCTCTCGGCTGAACCGGACGTGCCCAGCGCGCTGGCCGGCTACGACCGGCGGCGCCGGCCACGGACACAGCGGATCGCTCGGCGCAGCCGGTCTGTGGGCAGGGTGGCGCAGTGGTCGGCGCCACCGCTGGTCGCCGTCCGGGACCTGGTCACCCGCCTCACCCCACCCGGCGCGGTGCTGCGCGGGCTCGCCCCGGTCCTCAGCTGGGAGCCGCCCGCCTCGCCCTGGTCTGTCGGTGACCCCCGTTAGCGTGAGCGCGACGCGCAGGCCAGGGCGGGGAGGGCGAGTGGACATGCAAGACACCCAGCACGACACGCGGCAGGAGGCCACCGCCGAGCTGGCGGAGGCACTGGAGCTCAGCGGCCGGCTGGTGGCCGGGGTCGAGCCGGATCAGTGGGAGCTGGCGACGCCCTGCACCGAGTGGAACGTGCGACAGCTGGTCGATCACCTCGTGGTCGGGCAGCAGCTGTTCGCCCGCGTGCTCGGGGGCGAGCCGTTCGAACAGGCCGTCGCGGCCGTGCGTGAGGCCCACGGCGGTCTGAGGAACGACCCAGCCGCCTCGTACGACGCGAGCGCCCGGGAGCTGCTCGCCGCGTTCGACGACCCCGGCGTGCTCGAGCGGCTCGTCCGGGTGCCCTTCGGCACCGTCCCGGGCGCGGTCGCCCTGCACCTGCGCATCATCGAGTGCCTCGTCCACGGGTGGGATCTGGCCACCGCGCTGGGGCTGCCGTTCGACCCGCCGGCGGCGCTCGTCGAGCGGGAGATCGCCGTCACCGGGCCACTGCTCGGGCAGGTGCCGCCCGAGCGCCACGTCTTCGCCCCGTCCCGCCCTCCCGCCGCGAGCGCGCCGCCCATCGAGCAGCTGGTGGCAATGCTCGGGCGTGAGCCACGCAGTGTCTGACGCCGAGCAGCGGTTCGACGACCTCGCCGAGCGGTTCGCCGGCGAGGAGGGCGTCGAGCTTCCCCGGAACGGGGCTTCCCGCCGCTTCGGGTCCACGGCCCTCACCGTCAGCGGGTCGATCTTCGCGATGCTCACCCGGGGCCAGCTCGTGGTGAAGCTGCCTGCCGGACGCGTCGCGGACCTCGTGGGGGCCGGCACCGGCCGGCCGTTCGACGGAGGCAAGGGCCGTCCCCTGCGGGAGTGGGTGGTCGTGGCCGGGGACGACCCGAAGGAGTGGTACGAGCTGGCCCGCGAAGCCCTGCTCTTCGTCGGGCGGCGCTGAGCGCGCCGGCGGAGATCGTCAGCGGAATGCCGGGGCGAGGTCCAGCTCACACCTCCCCCAGGCCGCGAGCGTCGCGGCGTGCACCTGCTCCGCCAGCGCTCGTAGACCCGGCAGGACGGGCGTCGCAAGCCCTGCTGCGAGCGCCAGCCGATGCTGGATCATGGCGCGGCGAGCCGGTGTCCGGCCGATGACGGCGGGGTTCCGCGGTGGCGGGTCACCGTCGAGTGCGGCGGGCAGCAGCCACGCCGTGGAGAGGAGCGCCCAGGCGATCGTCGTCAGGACGAGGTCGCTCGCGAACGCCGGCTCAGCGGCCGGCGGGCCGAGGGCCGTCCGCCAGCTGGCGACCGCTCGCGCGACAACCTCGTCGGGGAGGCGCCAGCTGCACCAGCAGGTGGGCCACGGCACCGTCAGATAGGCCCCTTCCCAGGCCACGTGCCGATGGCATGCCGCCTCGAAGTCGAGCAGGACCACGCCGTCCGGCGCGTCGACCGCGTTGTCGGGGCAGGTGTCCCCCGGCACGAGGCCGGACGCCGCCGTGACGAGCGCCTGGCAGGCCGACCGCAGCTCGTCGAGGGCCGCGGCGGGCGGCGTCACGCCGAGCCGGGGCAGATCCCGCCTCAGTGCGGCGGCACCTTCGGCGAGGTCGTCCGGGGTGGGATCGGCAGGCGCCGAGCCGAACGGCGACAACGCGGCGAGCTCCCGCTCGAAGCGGGTCCTGCACTCGGCACTCGCGGCCTGCAGCGCACCGATGGCGGCCGCCCATCGCAGCAGGGCCGCCTCGGCGGCACCCGCGTCCGGGGCCAGCAGGCGATCGGCCAGGGTCGGGGAATCGCCGGCGTCCGCGAGCACGAGCAGCGGGGGCTCCGCGGACGCGGCGAGCAGCCGTACCGGCCCTGGCAGGCCCAGCCGCACGGCGAGGCGCAGGGCCGCCTCCTCCCGGACGGCGCCGAGGGCGCTGCCGGTGGGCGTCTTGAGGACGACAGGGACCTCCTCGGCGCCGGCGCGGACCCGTGCGCGCAGCACGCTCGAGCGCTCGCTGCCCCCCAACTCGTCCCCGGCGGCGAGGGACACCGGCCCCAGCACGGGCCGCAGCGCCCACGCGGCTGCCTCGAGCAGGGCCTCGGGGTTCACCCGGTCATTCTCGTCGCCCCGTCGACGGCATCGACAGCCCACGGACGACGCAGTCGGTCAGGTCTGTGCCCGGAGGAATCGCCCGGCCAGCTGGGCCAGGTAGGCGGCGAACTCCGGCGGCCCGACGACGGTGAAGTCGGCATCCAGCTGCGCGAGGCCGAGCGCCGGCCAGACGAACTGGTCGGCATGCATGGTCATCCGGCACGACCCCTCGTCGACGGCCTCCACCCGTGACCACGCACCGAGGCGCCGCTCCACGACGGCCGCCGGCGCCCGCACGAGCACCTCGACCCGGCGGGTCGCCGGCAGCTGTTCGAAGCCGCGGCGGACGAAGGCGGCGGCGTCGTCGGCAGGCAGTTCCCGCGGGCGGAACCGGGCTCCAGTGGGTTGGGGGTCCTGCAACCGGTCCAGCCGGAAGCTGCGCCAGTCCTGCCGCCCGAGGTCGTACGCCACGAGATACCAGCGGCGCCCGAGCAGTGCCAGCCGCGCCGGCTCGACCTCACGCTGCGAGCGAGTCCCGTCAGCGGCGCTGTAGGCGAAGCGGAGCCGGACGGCGTCGCGGCAGGCCTGCGCCACCGTCGTGAGGGCACCGGGGTCGACCGTCGGCCCGGACCACTCGGCGGTCCAGCCCGCCGCCACCGTCATCGCCCGGAGCGCTTCGACCCGGCGGCGAAGCCGCGGCGGCATCACCTGGACGACCTTGGCGAGCGCCCGAACCGACGACTCGGCGACCCCGGCGACGCCGCTCTGGGCGGCGGCCTGCAGGCCGAGCGCGAGGGCGACGGCTTCGTCGTCGTCCAGGACGAGCGGCGGCAGCGCCGCTCCCGCCGCGAGCTGGTACCCGCCGTCGACGCCCCGCTGCGCCTCGACGGGGTAGCCGAGCTCCCGGAGGCGGTCGACGTCCCGGCGCAAGGTGCGGACCGAGACCTCGAGACGCCCGGCGAGCTCCGCACCGGGCCAGTAGCGGTGGGTCTGCAGCAGCGACAGCAGTCGCAGCATTCGCACGCTGGTGGCGGCCATCCCCGAAGTCTCGCTCGAATTGAGGACAGGAACTGGCACGAGCGATCCCTAGCGTGGAAGCACCGACCCCGAGAGAAGGGCATCGACGATGACGAGCAGCCTGCAGACCCCCGCCACGCCGGACCTCGACACTCAGCTCGACACTCAGCTCGACACTCAGCTCGACACAGAGCTCGACACAGAGCGCCAGGACCTGCTCGAGAGCCTGGCCAAGCACCGCTTCTTCCTGAAGCTCACCGCCCGCGGCCTCACCGACGAGCAGGCGAGCACCCGCTCGACCGTGAGCGAGCTGACGGTGGGCGGGATCATCAAGCACGTCACCCAGGTCGAGCGGAACTGGGTGGACTTCGTCCTCAACGGCCCCGCCGGGATGACGCAGAGCGATGGCGACTGGAATAACGAGGACTACTCCGCCGGGTTCCGGCTGCTGCCCGGCGAGACCTTGGAGCAGGCCGTCGCCGGCTACGACGAGGCCGGCCGCCGTACCGACGAGCTCGTCCGCACCGTCGACCTCGCCGCCTCTCAGCCGCTGCCCGTGGCACCGTGGTTCGAGCCGGGGAAGCGCTGGAGCGCCCGGCGGGTCCTGCTGCACATCGTCGCCGAGACCGCCCAGCACGCGGGCCACGCCGACATCATCCGGGAGTCGATCGACGGCCAGAAGTCGATGGGCTGAGGGGCAACGCGACGTAGGGGTCGCCGCGGCAGGGGACGACCGCGGCGTCCGGGTGGCGCTGACCTGACAGGTCAGGTGTCCGCGCCGCCGTCCTGGTTACCCTGCGTGCCACTTGTGCCCGAGCCCGTCCCGGACACGGCGATGAGCCGCTCGAGGACGCCGTCGGAGCCGCTGGCGGGGAACACGTGCAACAGCACCCGGTCGCCCGGCTTGAGGTCCGATGCCGAGGCGAGCGCGCCGTCGCGCACGATCTGGGTCTGGGAGACGAGCTGGTAGGTCGCGGATCCGGACGACGTCCGCACGGTGACCTTCGAGCCGGAGACGGCCGTCAGCGTGCCGATGACGTGCTGCTCCCCGCCGAGGCCCTGGCCGCCGGCGCCGCCCTGCAGACCCTGGCCGCCCTGCAGACCCTGGCCGCCCTGCGGACCCTGGCCGCCCTGAACGCCGCCTTGGGCCCCGCCGCCTCCAGGGGCGGCAGCGTTCGGTCCCGCCTGCCCGTTCTGGTTCGCGGCGGCCGGCTGCACGGCCGCGGTGTCCGTGGCGCGGAACCCCTCCACTGCGTTGACGATGAGCCCGCCGGCGACTGCCCCCAGCGCCACGAGGGCGACGATGCCGAGCAGGCGACGGCCCTGCCCGGGTGGCCGGGGCCCGCGATCGTCGGAAGCCGGAGCCTCGCCCGGCCGAAGGGGAGTGACGTCGAGCCAGGGGTCGGGCTCCACGCCCGCCCATCCCGGGGCCGGTTGCGCCCCCGGTGTCAGTTGCGGACCGGAGGAAACCGACGCCGGGGGACCGTACGAAGGCGGGGGACCGTATGCAGGCGGACCGTACGGAGACGGGGGAGCCGGAACGACCGGCTGGGGTGTCGCCCACGCAGAGGGCGGGGCGACCGGCAACGGGGGCGGCTGTGCCCCGGTGACGCCGTCGACGGGCTGGCCCTCCGCACTGGCTGGGGGCGCCCCCTCCGCCGGGAGGGGTCTCGTGTCGTCGTTCGTCATGGACCGACCCTCCGCGCCCGACCTGATAACTCACGTCGTCCTTGCTGTGGGAACCCTGTGAGGAGGGAACCCTGCGAGCAGGCCTCCCCCACGCTAACCCGTGGTGGAGCGGCGTGCTGCCCGGCCGCACAGGTACCGTGGTGACCTACTGGGCGTCCCGAACGAGGTGATGACCTGTGCCGGTGCCGCCCGCAGCGCACCTCGTGCACTTCTACTCCACCCCCGAGGCGCTGGCGGAGAGCCTCTGCGGCTTCTTCGCGGAGCCGCTGAAGCGGGGCGAGAGCGTGATCGTCGTGGCTCGTCCCGAGCACCGGCAGGCCCTCGACGCCGCGCTGCGTGGCGCCGGTGTCGACCTCGCGGCCGATATCCGCGCGGGCAGGTACGTGTCCCTGGACGTGAACGAGACCCTCGACGCCTTTCTCGTCGACGATCGGCCGAGCCGCGAGCTCTTCGACAGCCAGGCCCGGGCCATGGTGCTCGGGGCGAAGAACCGCACTGGCGCGGTGCACGTCTACGGCGAGATGAGCGCCACGCTGCTGGCGCGGGGGGACATCGTCGGGGTGATGGAGTTGGACGGCATGTGGGCGGAACTCGTCCACGGGTCGCCGTTCCCGCTGATCTGCGGGTACCCGCGGGAGGTGCTCGAGAGCGACCTCGGCATCGTTCTCGACGGCGTCGCGTCGGTCCACGACGCATTCGTCGCGCACCGGTGGAGCGGGCGCGGTGGCCCGGCCGTGGTCGACCTGGCGCTCGGTCCGGACGCGACCGTCGCCGCTCGGCGGCACGTGCGCACGGTCCTCGTGGCGCGGGGCCACGACGAGCCGGACCACCTGGACGCCGCGGCCGTGGTCGTCACCGAGCTCGTCGGGTCGGCGGCGCGGCAGGGATCGCGCCACGTCAGGCTGAGCCTGACGTTCGACGAGACCGGGGACGTTCTCTCGCTGCTCGAGGACGCCGGCCCGCCCGAGGAGGCGGTAGATGCCGGGGACCCGGAGGACGACATGGCGGACACCGGTCGTTCCTTCGTCGTGCTGGACGCGCTCGCGGAGGGCTGGGGCGTCGAGCGGACCCGGGACGGCCGCACGGCATGGGCTCGGCTGCGCCGGCCCTCCGTCGCCTGAGGAGAGCTACAGGACTTCAGGCTCGAAGATCGTGCTCCGGATACCCGGACAGAGCGTCGCGAGATGGTCGACGTCACGCGTCATCTCTCGGCCGAGCGATGATGCGAAGTCCTGCCGCAGCGAGTCCATGTCGTCCCATTCGAGGAGGGCGACCAGGTAGTAGCGCTCCGGGCCCCGCACGGTCGTGGGGTTGCGACTTATGGAGTAACGACGCAGACCCGGCAGGCGCTTGGCCAGCGGCACGTGCACGTCGAAGTAGTGGCGGTCGAACTCGGCGACGTCCGACGGTTGTTCGTAGGCGACGAAGAAGTGGACCACGAAGTCACGCTAGCCGAAGCCCCGCCTCCACGCCCTCGTCGAGGAAGCGGTCGCCTCATGGGCTGGAGCGGAGGCGTACCGAGTCCGAGCTGACGTCGGCCAGCGTCGGGGTCCCGAGCAGGGCGAGGGTTCGTCGCATGTCGAACTCGAGGATGTCGAGGGCCCGAGTCACGCCCGCTTGACCCCCGGCCATGAGGCCGTACAGGTAGGCGCGCCCGACCAGGCAGGCGCGCGCGCCCAAGGCCACCGCTGCGATGACGTCGGCGCCGCTGCGGACGCCGCCGTCCAGGTAGATCTCGGCTCGGTCGCCCACCTGGTCGAGGGCGGCCGGTAGTTCCTCGAGCGGAGTGACGGCGCGGTCGAGCTGGCGTCCCCCGTGGTTGGACAGCACGACCGCGTCGGCGCCGGCGTCGACGACGCGTCGGGCGTCCGCAGCGGTCTGAACACCCTTGACGACGAGCGGACCGTTCCAGGTGGCGCGTAGCCAGGCGAGGTCGTCCAGGTCCGCGGCCGGGTCGAACAACGTGTTCACCATGCTGCCCAGGGCGCCGTTCGTACTGGTCAACGAGGCGAACGTGAGCGGTTCGGTGGTGAGCAGGTTGAACCACCAGGCGGGGTGGCGGCTCATGTCGGCCAGGGTGCGCAGGGTCAGGGCCGGCGGGATGGTCAGCCCGTTCCGCACATCACGCAGGCGGGCGCCGGTGACAGGGGTGTCGACGGTCAGCACCAGGGCGCGGTATCCGCTCGCGGCCGCGCGGGCGAGCAGTTCCTTGCTGGCCGCCCGGTCCCGCCACAGGTAGAGCTGGAACCAGCGGTCGGCGCCGTCGTTCCCGCGGGCCTGGCTGAGCCGCTCCGGGGAGACGGTCCCCATCGTCGACAGTGCGTAGGGGACGCCCGCCGCGGCGGCCGCCGCGGCCACCGCGAACTCCCCCTGGTGGTGCATCATCCGGGTGAACCCGGTCGGGGCGAGCACCAGGGGCATCGTCGCCGGGACCCCGAGAAGCGTCGTGCGCGTGTCGGTGGCGGACACGTTCCGCAGGACCTGGGGGCGGAACTCGATCCGGTCGAAGGCCCGGCGGCTGCGCCGGTAGGACAGTTCCGCCTCGGCCGCTCCGTCGACGTAGTCGAACACCGCGCGCGGCGTCGAGCGGCGAGCCAGGTCGCGCAGGTCGTCGATGCTCGCTGCCGTGATCGCCCGGCTCGAGCGGCGGGCCGGGACGGCGACCTTCACCAGCGGCCGCAGCTCGGACCAGCGTGGACGCTGCCGGGGTAGCGGTTCGGTACGACCAGATTCGTGCACGACCTCACCTCCGCCGGTGTCCGCCACGATCGATGTCGTCTGACCCCGAGTGGGGACCACACCTACCAAGAATTGTCCAGGATCAGGTGGTAGGTGGGGCATCCGCTGTCGCACATTGATGGCGTCGAGGACGGCGGACGCGATCTGGGCGGCGCTCGTCCGTTCGGAGTCGAAGGTCTGAGCAGCAGGGATCCCGGGCAGGAGCCGGCGGAACCGCTGATGGGCCTCGCGATGAAATCGCGGTTCGCGGGAGGGCCCACGACAGGGGTCGCCCTGAGCTCGGGCCAGGGTGACGTCGACGGACGCGTCGACAACCACCCAGTGCGCGGCTGAGGCTTCGGGCAATGGTTGGAGGAGAGCGGCCTGCTCGCAGAGTGCGTAGATCGGCCCGACGGCGATCACGACATCCACTGCGGTCCGCATCCATCCGCCCACCAAGGAGCCGTGGGCTTGGTGCGCTGCGAACCAGAGCCCCGCGGCCGCCGCGCCTGAGCCTGTGACCGTGGCTGCGACGTCATCCACGTCGACCAGCACTGCCGAGCGCCCGAACGCGGTGAGCCGGTCCGCGATCAACGAGGCGACCGTGCTCTTCCCCGCGGCGATGGGCCCGGTGATCACCAGGAGCTGTGCCATTCACTGACGGTGCCGCTCGAGGGACGGCCGCTACAACTGAACGCTGCTCGCGTCACCGGGTTCCGGCGGGGGCCGGACGTACGATCACGCCATGGGGGCGAGGGGGCGTCGGCGCCGGGGCACCTGGGCACCGTCCGTGGCGGCCACGCTGGTTCTCCTCGCTGTCGCTGCGTGTAGCTCCGGGCGGGGCGCGGTCGAGTCGCCGCCGGCCGTGGGCACGCCCGCCGGCGGGTCGGCGACCGTCCGGGCGAGCCCGTCGGCCGGCACACCCACCGTTGCGAGACCGCCGCGCGCGCATCTCGTGCGCTGGACCGGGCCGGTGGAGCACCTGTTCTTCCACACGCTCGTCATCCGCCCCGGCCTCGCCTTCCGGGATCGCACCCAGGGCCAGGAATTCCGCGACTACTTCGTCACCGTGACCGAGTTCCGCCGCATCCTCGACCAGCTGTACGCGAACGGCTGGACGCTGGTCGACCTGCACAAGGCGGTCGCCGGCCACGTCAGGGTGCCGGCGGGGCGCAAACCTTTCGTGCTGTCGGAGGACGACGTCAACTACTACAGCTACGAGCACGGCCGGGGGCTGGGTTCGCGTCTGGTGCTCGCGAACGGGGCCGTGAAGGTGGAGGAGCCGGAACGGCGCGGCGGCGCGAAGGTCACGGACCACGACCTCGTGCCGATGGTCGACGAGTTCGTCGCGGCGCATCCCGACTTCTCGGCAGAGGGCGCACGCGGGGTGCTCGCCCCGACGGGTTTCGAGGGCCTCCTCGGGGAGCGCGTCGAGGAATCCGCCGCGCCCGACCTGGCGCGGCGGCGGGCGAGGGTGAGGACGCTGGCCGCGGCCCTGACCTCCACCGGGTGGACGTTCGCCAGCCACAGCTACGGTCACATCGACTTCAGCACGAGCTCGCCGGCGAGGGCCCGTCGGGACGTCGAGCGGTGGAAGGCGCTGGCCGAACCCCTGCTCGGCCGGACCGACGTCTTCATCTATCCCTTCGGGGCGGAGCCGCCCGCGGCGTCGCCCGTTCTGCGGATGCTGCGGAAAGAGGGTTATCGCATCTTGTGCGACATCGACGTGCGGCCGCGGCTGCGGCACGAGGACGGGCTGGCGGTCATGTCCCGCCGCCACATCGACGGGCTGGCGCTGCGCCAGCAGCACGCGGCGCTGCTGCCCCTCTTCGACACACGTGCGGTGATCGACGCGAAGGCCCGCGGGCTCTGAATGCAGGGCTGCCCTCGACGGCGGGGCGCCGTCACCTGTTCGCCGGGAGCTCCTGCGGCAGGTTGAGCACGCACCAGACGGCCTTGCCGGCGGGGGTGGGGCGCGTTCCCCAGCGCTGCGCGATGAGCGACACGAGCAGCAGGCCACGGCCGTGCTCGTCGTCGGGGCTCGGGTGGGCGCGCCGCGGCAGGGTGGGCGCGCTGTCGTGCACCTCCAGCGTGAGGTGCCGGCGGTCGCGGCTGAGCCGTAGCTCCACCGGCGGCCGGCCGTGCAGCAGGGCGTTGGTGGTGAGCTCGCTCAGCAGCAACAGCGCCTCCTCGCGGACCTCGGGCCCGATCCCCCAGTGAGCCAGCACGTCGCCCGCCTGGTGGCGCAGCTTGCCGACGGCACCGAGGTCGTCCTCCACCGGTAGGCACAGCGTGGCGTCTGCCGGGGAGTCGTCGGCCTGTGCGAGCAGCAGGGCGACGTCGTCGTCAGGGCCGTCCGGCAGGAGGACGGACATGAGCTGGTCGGGCGCCTTCGGATGCAGCGGGCCGTCGAGCCCGGCGAGGGCGAGCGCGAGCGCGTCGACCCCGGCGTCGATGTCGATGTCGCGCCGCTCGACGAGCCCGTCGGTGTACAGGGCGAGCACGTCCCCGGGCTCGAGCTCGATCCGCTCCTCGACGATCGGCCCGAGCGACCGTGCCGAGCGGCGGGCTGCTCGCGCCCTGGAGGCGGAGCACCGTCCCGTCCGTCGAGCGCACCAGCGGCGGCAGGTGCCCCGCGTTCGCGTACGTGAGCGTCCGGTCGTAGGGGTCGAACACCGCGTAGATGCACGTGACGATGTGGTCGTCGCCGAGCTCGCGGACCGCGCCGTCCAGGTGCTCGAGCACGTCGGCGGGTGGCAGGTCGAGCCGGGCGTACGCCCGCACGGCGGAGCGCAGCTGCCCCATCACGGCCGCGGCCTGCACGCCGCGCCCCATCACGTCGCCCAGGACGAGGGCGGTGCGGCGGGCCCCGAGCTCGACGACGTCGTACCAGTCGCCGCCGACCTGCGTGCCCTCGACGCCCGCCCGGTAGTAGGTCGCGAGCCGCAGGGCCTCGGCCTCGACGTCGGCGTCCGGGAGCAGGCCGCGCTGCAGCTCGGTCGCGATCTTGTGCTCGCGGGCGGCCGCCTCGGCCACGGCGGCGGCCCGCGACACGGCCCGCTCCGCCTCGCGCTCGACCGTGATGTCCTGGTTGCTCCCCCGGATGAACACGACCCGCCCGTCGGCGTCCCGCTCGACCTCCGCGATCGAGCGGAGGATCCGCACCTCGCCGCCAGGGAACACGTGGCGCTGCTCGTCGTCGAACGGCTCGCCCGTCATGGCCGCACGCTCGATGAGCGCCCGGACGCGAGCCTGATCGTCAGGGTGGACCAGCTGGGCGACGACGTGGTCCGCGCTGCCCGGTCGCGCGAGCTCCTCAGGTGTCATCCGCAGCTGGCGCGCCAGTTCCTGCGAAGCCCTCACCGCGCGGGTCTCGACGTCGATCTCCCAGCTCCCGAGGCCGGCCAGGCGCTGTGCCTCGTCGAGCAGGCGGCGGCTGGCCTCGACCTCGCGGCGGCTGCGGCGCACCCGCTCGAGCTCGAGGTTCGCCTTCACCCGGGCCAGCAGCTCCCGCCCGGAGAAGGGCTTGACCAGGTAGTCGTCGGCGCCGGCCTCGAGGCCCTCGACGGTCGCCTCCTCACCGGCGCGCGCGGACACCAGCACCACCGGGGTGCGGGCGGTGAGCGGATCATCGCGCAGGGCATGCATGAGGGCGAACCCGTCCAGCCGCGGCATCATGACATCGCTGAGCACGAGGTCGGGGGCGTGGGCCCGGGCGAGCTCGAGCGCGTGCAGCCCGTCGCCCGCCGCGAGCACGTGGTACGACCCCTGGAGCATGCCGACGATGTAGTCGCGCATGTCTGCGTTGTCGTCCGCGACGAGCACGGTCGCCCGGCCGTCGTCGGAGCGCGTCGGCCTCACTCGTACCGGCTGCCGCGGGGTCGTTGCCCCAGCGCAGTGCCTCCGCGAGGAAGCCGCGCGCGCGCCGGGAGGGATCGACCTGCGTGCCGTCGGTGTCGTCGCCGGCGGCGTCGAGGACCTGGTCGGCGGGCAGGTGGTCGCGCCCGAGGGGCACGGCAACGGTGAAGGTGCTCCCCTGGGCCAGGACGCTGCGGACGGCGACATGGCCGCCGTGCGCCGCCGCGAGGTCGGACACCAGCGCCAAGCCGATCCCGGAGCCCTCGTGGCTGCGGGAGGCCGCGCCGGCGACACGGCTGAACCGGGTGAACAGCTTGCCCTGATGCTCGGACGCGATGCCCACGCCGGTGTCCTCGACCTCCAGCACGGCCTCGCCGTCCAGCCGATCGTCGTGGGAGGCACGCAGGCGCACCGTGATCCCGCCCGAGAAGGTGAACTTCAGGGCGTTCGACAGCAGGTTGAGCACGATCTTGGCCCACATCTCGCGGTCGATCAGCACGGGCGAGGGCAGCGGAGCGCAGTCGACCGTCAGCGTGAGGCCGGCCCGCTCGATCGCCCCGCTGAACGTCCGGGCGAGCTCCGTCGTGTACTGGGCGAGGTCGACCGGCTCGAAGCGGCCCGACTGGTGGCCGTCCTCCAAGCGGGAGAAGTCGAGCAGGGTGTTGACGAGCCGCAGCAGCCGCTCGCCGTTGCGCCGCACCAGCTCGAAGCGCTGCCGCTGGACGTCGTCCAACGGGTTGCCGGTGTCGACGAGCGCGTCCTCGGCCGGGCCGAGCAGCAGCGTCAGGGGGGTGCGGAACTCGTGGCTGACGTTGGTGAAGAACTCGGTCTTGGCCCGGTCGAGCTCGAGCAGCCGCTCGGCCCGCTCACGCTCCTCCTGGTAGGCACGCGCGCCGGCCAGGGCGGAACTGATCTGGTCCGCCAGCAACTCGACGAAGCCCTGGTAGTCGGCGTCCAGCGCGCGATAGCGGTTGAGGGCGACCACCACGAACCCGGCCGGCCGGGAGTCGTCCTGCTGCCGCAGCGGCACGGCCAGCGCCCGCAACGGCGGCTCCGGCCAGGCACCCGCCGGCACGTCCGGGCCGAACCGGGCCGGCAGGTCGCCGACGAGCACGGTGCGCCCCTCCAGGACGTCGGGCACCCGCCAGGCGGCGTCCGGGGCGGCCACGTCGACCACGGGCACCGCGACCGGGTGCCCGGCGGGCACGCCCGCGGACGCCGACAGCACGGCGGTCGAGCCTTTGCCCTGCCCGTCGGGATCGAACAGGTAGACCAGGCCCCAGGGCACCGACCGCCGGTCCGCGGCGAGCTGCGAGGAGACGGCGGCGAGCACCTCCTCCTCGCTGCGCAGCGCCGTGACACTGGCGCCGACGTCCCGCACCGTCGCCATCTGTCGGGCACCGATGACCCGCTCGGTGTCCTCGCTGACCACGCAGAGCATCCCGACGACCTTGCCGTCGTCGTCCATCAGGGGGCTGTACGAGAAGGTGTGGTAGGTCTCCTCCCGATAGCCGCTGCGCTCGAGGAAGAGCAACAAGGCTTCGTCCCAGGTGGCCTCGCCGGTCGCCATCACCCGGTCGATCCGCGGGCCGATCTCGGGCCAGATCTCCGCCCAGACCTCGCGAGCCGGCCGGCCGAGCGCCCACGGGTACTTGCGGCCAAGGGTGTCCCGGCGGTAGGCGTCGTTGCAGAAGAACGTGAGCTCCGGGCCCCACGCCATCCACATCGAGAAGCGACTGGTGAGGAGGACCCGGACGACGCTGACCAGGCTCTGCGGCCAGCTCTGCGGGGGGCCGAGCGGAGTGGCCGCCCAGTCGACGGCGGCGAGGTCGCGGCCGACGGCGCCCCCCGCCTCGAAGACCTCGAGGACGGCGGGCCTCTTCCCGGGCACGTCGGCTCCGATGGTCATGGGGCGGGAGCTCCTGGGAGGCGGGTCGGGCGGTGAGGCGCGCGCCGGCGGGCGGGGGTCCTAGCACGCTACCTTCCCTCCTCCGGCCCCGCCCACCGGACCTCGGCTGCTCCTCCTGCTTGCGGACTGAGAAGCTCGCCCGATGACGACCGGACCGAACGTCGCGCCCGCCACGGGTCCCGCCCGCTGGCTCGGGGGCGCCCGCAGCGCCTTCGCGGTCACCGTCGACTTCGACGCCGAGGAGGTGTGGATCGGCGAGCACCCCGACAACGCCCGCCGTCCGGGGGTCCTCTCCCAGGGCACCTACGGCGCCAAGGTCGCCGTCCCGCTGGTGCTGGACGTGCTCGCGCGCGTCGGGCTGCGGGCCACGTTCTTCGTGCCGGGGCGGGTGGCGGAGCGGTACCCGCACCGCGTGCGCGAGATCGTCGCGGCCGGCCACGAGCTCGCCCACCACGGGTACACCCACACCCACCCCGGGCGGCTCGACCCCGAGCAGGAGGCGTCGGAGTTCGCCCACGCCCTGGAGGTGCTGCGCTCCTTCTCCCCGGACGTCGTCGGCTACCGGTCGCCCGCCTGGGACTTCAGCCCCGCGACGATGGACATCCTGCGCGAGCACGGCATGCGCTACTCCTCCAACCTGATGGACGACATCAGGCCCTACCGGCACTCCAGCGGACTTATCGAGCTGCCGGTGCAGTGGATCCTCGACGACGCACCGCACTTCTGGTTCAGCAACGCCAGCTGGACCAAGTCGATCCGGCCCGCTCGGGAGGTGCTCGAACTCTGGCAGGACGAGGCGGCGGGCATCCACCGTCTCCGTGGTCTGACCGTGCTCGCGCTGCACCCGCAGATCATCGGCCGCCCGGGGCGGATCGGAATGCTCGAGGAGTTCCTGCGGTGGGTGGTCGGGCAGGGCGACGTCCGGACGGCGACCTGCGCCGAGCTGGCCGCAGACGTGGACTGACACCGCGACCCCGACCGGACGGGCTACTCGCCCTGCACGTCCGCCACCTCGTAGACGGCGGGAGTGGACGTGAAGGGCAGCCGTTCCGGCGGCCCCACGAGGCCGCGGAAGCCTCGTCGTGCGCGGCCGCGCAGGCCTCGGCGGACTTCCACTCGACCATGTTGACGAACCGGTAGCGCGCGTCGGGCCCGAGGGAGCGATGCAGCCGGTTGCCGACGTAACCGGGCTTGTCGCGCATGTAGGCGTTGACGCGCCGGTAGACGTCGAGGAACTGCTCCTCGCCGCCGGCCGGGACTTCGAACAGGTTCACCAGGACGGCGCTCACGGCCGCTCCTTTCCGGCACCGACGACCGCGGTGGCGCCGTCCACGCGCCACGCCTGGGTGTAGCCGTAGCGCTCCTGCCACGTCCAGGGGTCGATCTTGGTCGTCTTCATCGCGCTTCCTCCAGACAGGGACGGACGTCGTAGCGGGCCGCCAGCGCCCGCATGTCGGCGGGGTCGAACCGGCCCTCGGGGGTCAGCGGCAAGGCGGCCAACTGCCGGAAGTAGTCGACGTAGTGCGCCGGGCTGACGGTGCAGAACAGGGTGGCGGGGCGCCGGGGTCGGCGTTGGCGAAGGTGTGCGGCGTGCCGCGGGGCGCGGTGACGGAGCGACCGGGCGTGGCGACGAAGCTCTCGTGGCCCGTGGTGAAGCGGACGGCGCCGGTCAGGACGAACCAGGTCTCATCGGTCGCTGCGTGGACGTGCTGCGGAGGGCCGACCCACCCCGGGGCGAGGTCGCAGGCGACGAGCCCGATCCGGCCGCCGGTGCCGGCACCGTCGTCGAGCACGGTGAAGGTGTTGCCGGCGGCCGTGAAACGCTCGGCCGGCGCGGCGCTGAGGTGGATGGTCACTGGATCCTCCTTCGTTGCACTGCTATGCAGTTACTGCATGAAGGTATACCTCTTGATGAGAGGTGCGTCAACTGACTGCAGCGCGCCGGTCTCGCGTGATCGCGATCTGGTACACCAACCCTTGGTCGTGATCCGCGCGAGCAGCGCAAACGTCCGCACGAGACTGGGGTCGGTGGATGGTGGCGCGATCACGCTGCGCGGCGTGGCGTGGGCGCGACGGCGATGACGGCGACGGGTCGGTCAGCCGGGCAGCGAGTCCCCGGGGAATCCCCGGCAGGTGTGCAGGGTGTAGGTGAGCAGCCCGGCGCGGACGGCGGGATCGTCGGCCATCAGCCGGTGCGCCTCGTCGATCCCGGCGTCGAAGATGCCGATCCCTGCGAGCTCCTCGTCGTCCGGCATCGGGCAAGCGATGGACAGCAGCCCTGCCTCGCGCAGCGCGTAAGTTGCGGCGGCCGTGCTCCCAGAGGGTCGGGAAGGCCTCCGGGTCGGCGAGCCTGGGCGTGCGCTTGAGCAGGAGCAACGTGTAGGCCCGTGTCGTGGGGCGCATCGCCTGCATGAACTCGTCGGTGATGACGGGGAGTTCCATCGCACCTCCTTCGATCACAGCCCGGATCTCGGCGACGCATTCGATCGTCAGCGTAGATCAGGAGGCCGCCGACCTGGCCTCCCTCGCTGCCGGCGGCCGCGGTGGAACGCATCTGTTGCCTCCGGCGCTCCCTGGCGGCGAGGCTGGCATCCGTCGCGGACGTCGCCGACGAGTCCGCCCCTGGAGGCCCGAGGTGGGCGAAGTGCCAGCGCCGAGGACGGGTGTTCCGACTCCCCGCCGTAAGGTCCGCTTCTGCGCTGCGCCGAACGGTGCGCGGATCGCCTACGCCACGGCCGGAGCGGGCCGGGCGCTGCTGGTCCCTCCCGCCTGGATCAGCCACCTGGAGCTGCTGTGGCAGGACCCCGCCTACCGGGCGTTCTTCACTCCGCTGGCCGGCGGTCCGCTCGGTGGTCCAGTACGACCGGCCCGGGCTGCGGGCTGTCCGGACCCTGGCCGGGGCCGCAGGGACTGGACGCCGACGTCGCGGTGCTCGAGGCGGTCGCCGATCACCTGGGCCTCGACACCTTCGACCTGCTCGGCATCTCGCTCGGCGCCCCGGTGTCGGTCGCCTTCGCGGCACGGTTCCCGCAGCGGGTCGGCCGGCTGATCCTCTACGGCGGTTACGCCGACGGCCGACAGATCGCCTCGCCCGAGGTCCGCGCCGCGATGCTGGACATGATCCGCGCCCACTGGGGGCTGGGTTCGGAGGTGCTGGCCGACGTCTTCCTGCCCGAGGGCAGCGCGGAGAGCCAAGGCGCACTTCGCGCGGCTGCAGCGCGAGGCGGCCTCGGCGCAGGCCGCCGCCGACCTGCTCGCGCAGTGCTACGAGATCGACGTCACCGACCTGCTCGCGCAGGTGGCCGCGCCGACGCTGGTCGTGCACCGGCGCGACGACCGCGCGATTCCCTACCGGGCGGGCCGCGATCTGGCCGCGCGGATCCCCGGCGCGCGGCTGGTGTCGCTGCCCGGCAGGAGCCACTTCCCCTTCGTGGGCGACGCCGACGGCCGTCGTCCGGGCGATCCTGGAGTTCCTGGGCGAGCAGGCCGCCGCGGCTCCACCGGACGGGCGGGCGGCCGCCTCGGGCGAGCTGACGCCGCGGCAGCTGCAGGTGGCCGCGCTCGTGGCCGATGGCCTGACCAACAAGCAGATCGCCGCAGCGGCTCGGCATCGAGGAGCGCTCCGCGGAGGGACACCTCGAGCGCATCCGGACACCGGCTCGGCGTCACCTCCCGCGCCCAGATCGCCGCCTGGTGGGCGGGCCGCGTCTCCGCCGGCTGCGACCGGGTGAGGTAGCGGATTGAGGTACCAGCAGGGGTGATCTTCCCCTGACGCGCTGCCGGACCCGGTCCCCATGCTTGCGCGGGACGGGAACCGCGAACCGGGAAAGGGCGCTGACGATGAGGCTGCATTCAGAGGGAGCAGCGCCGTGACCGCCCGCCGCCGGGGCGTGGCGCTCACGCCCATGGAGACCAGGCGACCGGTGATGGTGCGCGCCGCGCGGCTGGCCGACGAGCTCGGCTACGACGTGTTCGCGGTGCCCGAAGGCTGGGGGCTGGACTCCACCGCCGTGCTGGCCGAGATCGCGCTGCGCACCGAGCGGATCGGGCTGGTCTCCGGCGTCCTGTCCGTCTGGAGCCGTACCCCGGGCACCCTGGCGATGACGGCCGCGACCCTCGACCAGATCTCCGGCGGTCGCTACGTGCTCGGCCTCGGTGCCAGTACGGCAGCACTGACCGAGGGCTTCCACGACGTCCCGTTCGTCCACCCTGCGGACCAGCTGGCGCACACGCTGACGCCGTCCGCGCGCTGCTCGCCGGTGAGCCGGCCCGCCTGCGCAACAACCCGGCACGCTCGCCCGCTACGCCTCGGCATGGCGCCCGCCCCGACCGTGCCGATCTGGGTCGCGGCCCTGGGCCCCCGCGCTGTCCAGGTCGCGGCCGAACGGGCGGACGGCTGGTTCCCCGCGCTGGTGGCTCGCGACCAGCTCGGCGCCCTGGTCGCGGAGCTGGCCCCCGTGGCTGGGACGGGCAACGTTCGACCCCGGCCGCTCACCGTCGCCGCCGGGCCTCTGGCGGTGGTCGACGAGGACTCCCGAGCGGCCCGGGACATCGCGGCCAGCTGCATCGCCTGGTACGTCTCGGCGATGGGAAACCTCTACGCCGAGTCGCTCACCCGGCAGGGGTACGGCGCCGAGGTCGCCGAAGTCCGCGACGCCAACCCGCGGCCCAGCCCCGGACGGGCCGCATCCCCGCCGCAGCCGAGGCGCTTCTCCACCAGCTCGCAGCCACCGGAACCCGCGAGCAGGTCCGCGCACAGCTCGACCGCTGGGACGACATCGCCGACATCGTGATGATCGGCCTGCCGCCCGGTCTGCCCTGGGCCGCGATCGAGGCGACGCTGCGGGCTGCCGCGCCCGAGCGCCCCGCTCCCATCGACGCAGCGCCGGCGGTGCGAGCTCTGGCCGGACGTGAGCACTTCTGACGATGCATCCGCGAACCGCCGACCCGGGCTCGCGCCCCCTGCCGGCCGGGGCCTACGAGCCCGTTCCGAGAGACTCCGCGAGCGCGGCGAGGCGGTCGAGGGAAGCCGCGAGGCGCTCGGGAGTGGTGCGGCGCGCTCTGGGCAGGCGATTGCTGTCGGTGAGCCGCGTCCAGTCGTACGTGTGCGTGACCCGGGTGCGAGACGCGCCGATCGGCTCGAGCTCCCACCGCCAGAGGTGCCCCGGCGGCCGCTTGCCGGGCTCGGCCGGCGTCCAGGCGATCCGCCGTCCCTCCTCGAACTCCACGACGTGGTTCTCGCGGAGGGTCCCCTTCGTCAGCCTCATCACGAAGACGTCGCCCACCTCGTGGACGCGCTGGCCGGCGTCGGCCCGCGCGAGGTTGTCGTTGCCGTCCCAGCGCGGCTGCTGCGACGGATCGGCGATCAACTCGAAGATGCGCCCGAAGGGCGCACCCATCTCGCGGACAGCACTGACCACCCGCGGGGCCTCGTCCGCGGGTCCGTGGTCGTCACCATTGATCACAGGAAGATTGAACACCCGGAACGGAGTTCCGGCGCCGCCCGGATCACAGCGGCATGTGCTCGGCGTACACGACCCGGCTGACCTGCGTCGGCCGGTGCACGATGAGCCGCGGATTCGGGTCGCCGAACCACGTCTCGGTCTCCGTCACGAGCAGCCTGTACCTCCCCGGCTCGCGGTCCTCAGGAACCGTAACCGTCCCGCGCCAGAGCAGGTTGCTGCCGGCGACGGCGACGGCGTCCGGCAGCACGGAGGCCGTCCCCGGGTCCGCGGGCCCCCAGCCCAGGACGTCGTCGTCCACACCGTCGAGCCGGGTCTGGACCTCGACGGAGACCACCGTGGTCTGCGGTCGCAGCGCGAACTCCTCGGCCAGGCGGTACCCCGGGCCAGACAGCGTGACGCGCGCGGTGCCCGGCGACCACGGGTCCATCGTCAGCAGCAGGGACCGATCGGGAGTGAGCTGGGTGACGTCCGCGAGCACGACGTGCGAGAGGGCGACGCCCGGGATGGAGGCCGGCTGCCAGCGGGCGAGCGCCATCCGCAGGAACGGGAAGTAGGCGGTACCCGACTGGACCACCACGTCGGCGTAGTAGAGCCCGCGTTCGGCGTCCCAGGAGACGGCGTGGCCGACGACGTCGACCCAGGCCGGGCCGGCGGCGCCCGTCAGCTCCGGCAGGGGGACCCCGGACTCGGATGCGGCGGCCTCGAGGAAGTCCGAGATCGCAGGGTTCGGCGCGACCGGCGCGGAGGGCCAGACCGGGTCGACCCCCCACCCGGTGACGAAGGCGCCCATCCGGCCCCGGGTCGGGTTGTCGGCAGGGAGGGGCACGGACGCCGGCCACAGCACGACGCCCAGCAGCTCGCCCTCGCCGCTGCCCCACCAGGACGAGTCGAGGTAGACGCGGACGCCGCCGCCATGGCGGATGGACGAGCGCACCGCCGTCGCCGTCGACCGCTGCCAGCCGAAGGTCGGGACGACGTACGCGGGCGCCGGCGCCGGGGGGCGCGCGGACGACGGCACCGAGAGCGTCACCTCGTCGCTGGTCCGGGTGACGACCGCCTCGGCGTCGAAGTGCTGGCGGAACCGCGACGTCGACGTCGCGGAGTAGCGCACGACGTGGTGCCGGGTGTCGCCGAGGTGGTGGACCGGGGCCGCGTGCTCGAAGGCGACGGTGTCGGGTGCCGGGTCGTACATGCCGACCGCGCGCGGCGGGCTGCCTCCCGCGAAGACCGGTCCGGCGGCGGTCGCGTCCTCGATCCGGAACTGCTCCACGGCCCCGTGCACCGGGACGTCCCGGTACCCGGTGGGAGACGCGGGGTCGTTGACCCGGTCGCTCCACCCGGCCTGCAGGTCGACCTGCAGGGTGCTCGCGCCGTGCACGTGCAGGCGACCGGACAGCCGAGCGGCGTTCTCGTCCTGGCCGCGGCGCGCCGCATCCAGCTCGAGCGCGGGCCGGCCGAGCGGTTGCTGGACGGCGTGCACCAGGGTGAGCGTGCGCGCGGGCGTGAGCATCCAGTGCCCGCCGGTCCGGGACCGTTCGACCAGGGCCTGCGCGTCCAACCCCACGACCTCGAGCTCCCCCGCGCCGTCGGGCAGGGGCCCCACCTCGTCGGACAGCTCCTGCAGCGCCTCCCGGACCCACGCCCAGACGCCGAGCAGTGGCAGGTCTGCCACCTCGACGTAGGACGACACCGGCACCTCGGTGGTGCTGGCCTTCGGCAGCGCCACGGTCAGCGTGCGCGCGTCCTGGTCCCAAGCGGGAAGCGGAACGCCGGTAGCCGCACGATCCGGGACGGCGGGATCCAGGGCCGCCGGGTCTACGCACACCAGCCGGAACGCCGGCACCGCGGGCCAGGCTGCCTGGTCGAAGGGCACCCGGACGACGCGCTCGACGGGGAACCGCGGTTCGGCGGCCTGCTCGACGAAGGATCGCGGGAACGGCGCCGGGGCCAAGGACCCGGTCGCCGTGGCGACGGACTCGGTCTCAGGGGGGACGCCCGGGAGGTCGCGGAGGGCGACGCCGCGGGCGAGCGGGTCCGGCAGCCATGGCGGTACGAGCTGGTCCTGCGGCGCCACGGGGGCGTCGTCACCCGACAGCTGAGCACCGTCCCGGGCCGCGATCTCGGCGAACATCTCCGCGTCGCCGCGGAGCCTGCCGGTCGCCGGGTCGTCCAGCGCGCCGTGCAGCTCCGCACCCTGGACGCTCGTGCGCGGCGGCGCGAGGTGCCGCTCCACGGGCGCAGCCGTCACCGTCCCGTCCAGGGACGGGTCGGTGTTGGCGGTGCGCAGGACGATGCGGTGCACCGTCTCCCCCGCGGAGGCCGCCGGCAGGTCGGCGCGCAACACGACGGCCGGGGCGGGGACGGGCTCGTACCGCAGGTACGGGGCGGCGCCGTCGGCCGGCACCGTGTGCACCTCGCCCGGGTCCGTCACCGGGAGGCTGTTGCCCGCGAGGTCGACGGCGCGCAGCCGCAGCCGGTAGCGCCGGCCGAACCGCAGCTGCTGCAGCGAGCCGGCGTCGTCATCGGGGACCGAGCCCGTCGGAACCGGGGCGAGCGCGGGGCGGAACGACGTCGTCAGCGGGACGCCCGTCGGTGCCTGGCCGGCGGTGTCGTCGTCCTCGGCCGCGTGCTCGGGGTCGGCACTGCGGTTGACGGGCCGGCCCGGGCGCGGCGCCGCCAGGCTCCAGCCGTCCCACCGGGCGATCGCCTCGTGCAGGTACAGGTCGGCGTCCGGGGCCGGCGCCACGCCTGGTTTCGCGGCCGTGGTCGTGACGGCCGGCTCGATCGTGGCCTCGTCGACGAAACGGCGGATGAGCTGCCCGCCGTCCGGGGCGTCAGCGAAGTAGGCGCCGTCCCGGCCCAGCAGACCGTGCCAGGCTCCGGTGCGGTCGTCCCAGACATCGAGCCGGAAGCCGCGGACGACGTCCTCGAGGAAGACCGGTCCCGGCGCCGGCAGCCCGGCCTCGAGGGCCTTGGCGCGCTCGAACAGCGCCGTCAGGACAGCGGCGCGATCGCCGCGCACCAGCGAGAGACCCGCGGAGCGCAGCGCGGGCAGCGCCGCCTCGTCGCGCGGGGCGCCGTCCGTGACCGCCGCGAGCAGCGACGTCAGGAGTTGCCGGCCCTTGAAGACACCGCCTTCGACGTCGACGTGCACCGACCCGAACACTGCCGGGTCGAGCACGACGTAGCCGCCGTCCACGAGCTCGCGGGCGGAACCGGCCGCCGCGGGATCGGGACCGGTGAAGAAGGAGTCGGCGGTGCGTGCGTACGCGGTGGTCATCGCCACCGAGGCCAGCCCCGCCGGGAGGCCGTGGACGTCGACGGCGATGGTCCCGTCGCCGAGCGGCAGCGCGTCGGCCGGGACGTCGAGGTCCACGACGAGACCGACGGCACGCAGCAGCGCCGGGTAGGACTGCAGCGAGGCGATGGCCTGGTGGACGTCGACGTAGTCGGCGAAGTCCGGGGCGTCGGCGCCGTTGAGGTCGAGGAAGGAGTCGGGCGGCGGGTTGGGCAGCGGCTGGTGGTGGAACGCCCAGAACCTCGCCGCCGCCCCGCCCCCCGGACGGACCGGCAGCGGAGGGTGCTGGCGCATGTCCTCGCGAGCGGCGTCCTCGGCCTGCGGGTCGGGCAGGAGGTCCAGGTAGCCGCCCTCCTCCTGGCCCCGCCGCTGCCGCAGGACCGCCAGGAGGGTCTGCTGCGACGGGACGGAGAAGGGCGAGAAGACGCCGACGCGGCCGTACGACGACTGCAGGACCGCCTGCAGGGTCTGCACGGGATAGGAGAAGACCGCGTTGCCGGTCCGGTCGACAGGCGCGTGCGGGCGGACGCGCAGCTCCGGGCGGAACAGCGCCGCCCACAGCGGGGAGTCGAGTCCGTCCGGCGGGTCGACCCGGGACGCCTCGAACGTGGTCCCGTCGCCCAGCCGGACGGCGTACTGCGCGGCGCCCACGACGGCGGGCCAGTCGGCGAGCAGCGGGAAGCTGGCCAGCACCGCCGGGTCGCCCTCGGGGTCGAGGCGCGGCGACGCGAGCAGCGAGATCCGTACCTGGCCGCCGCTCGTGCCGGCGGGCAGGGCGGTCCAGACGACAACGGTGGATGCCATGTCAGCTCCCGGTCAGGCGAAGGCGGCGGCGTACGCGGCCCAGTCGGAGGCCTCGATCATCTGCTCGGTGGTGGGGTCGCCCGAGGAGCCGCCGAAGCTGCGCTCGACGGTGAGGCTGACGGAGGTGGAGAAGAAGGCGATGTGGACGCCGACGGTCAGCGTGGCCTGGCCGGTGGCCTTGCCGCTCTTGTCGTTGTACGACAGCCGCAGCAGGAACTCGACGGTCACCGAGATCAGTCCGAGCACGTCGACCTCGCCGTCGACCCGGACGAAGCCCTCGAGCGTCGTGCCCGTGGCCGCGTCGAGGCGCAGGTAGATCCCGGCCATCACGCTGACCGACCCGCTGGCGACGCCGATGTCGAGGGCGAAGGCGCCGCCGAACTCGAAGGACGCCTCCACCAGCCGGACGCCGTCCATGCCGAGCTCGAGGCCGAAGAAGCCGCCCCCGCCGAACAGCGACACGGTGATGAGGAACGGGTGCTCGCGGGAGCTGATCGCGAACCGGAAGCCGAGCTTGCCCTCGGTGAAGGGGACGTGCAGGGCCGTCGACAGCGCGATGTCCTGCATGGCGAAGATGCCGACCGAGGCCGGCGGGAGCGCGAGGGTGTACCCGACGTCGAGGCCGGTCGGGCTGAGGTCGACGTGCGGCCCGTCCCCGAGGATCCCGGGCGGGATGAGGTCGCGGATGGCCTGGACGAACGACAGCGCGCCCTCGAAGACGATCGGGTCGTCGCCCGCCAGGTGGACGGTGACCTGCGGCGGCTGTCCCTTCTCCGCGATGAAGGCGAAGGCGTCGAGGTGCAGGTTCAGCACCTTGGCGAGTTCGAGGTGGACGTCGAGGAGCCGGCCGCTGACCCGGCTGGACGCCACCGAGCCGTCGGCCCTGCGTTCGATCTCCACGAGCACCGTCATGCCGTCGGATCGCGGGGTCGACGGTGGCGATGCCGACCGACGCCGGGCGTACGGTCGGATGCCAGTCGAGCGTGGTGCGGGTCCCGGCTCCGCCGGGCAGGGGCACGGTCAGCAGCTTGGGGTAGTGGTCGGGCGGAGCGTCTGCCGCGAGGACCTCGACGAGCAGGCTCAGCGGCACGACGCCGAAAAGTTTCGCGTCGACGCCGTCGAACACTTTCGTCGGGTCGAAGGCGCCGTTGGCGATGTCGGCGAGCGCGGGGCCGCCGGCCGACCGCCGAGGGCGCCGAGGTGCTGCGAGACGGCGACGAAAGCCATGTTCGGGGTGGCGAGGCCGCCGGCCTGGTCGGCGGAGAAGCCGATGCTCGGCGCCGTCTTGACGGCGGCGTAGACGCGGGCGGAGTTCGCGCCGCCCATGCCGGACGCCACGTAGCCGTCGAACAGGCTCACGGTCGTCGTCGTCGGGTGCCCGGTGAGGTGTTCGACCGCGTCGAGCCGGACGTCCGCCTCGTCAAGGACGGGCATGATGCTGTCCCAGACGGGAGCGGCGCCGCCGGGGCCGATGCCGCTCAGCCGCAGCCCCATGGTGACCTGGTCGGTGTCGCCGTCCGCGCCGGGGTCGCGCTCGGCCAGGTGGATTCGGGCCGCCGGAACCACCGCGGTGTGGGGTCGCGGTGGCATAGCGCGCGGCGAGGGGCGCGACGGGCGCGTCCTTGGCGACGAAGGCCAGTGGCACGGTGAAGCCGAAGACGTCGCCGTGAACGTCGGTGCCCACCGCGCTGAACGGGAACGGCACCCCGCCGACGTCGATCAGCCGACTGAGGTCGGGGGGGAAGGAGACGGCTGGTCCTGAGTCCAGATCCGGGGTGACGAGGGTGGTGATCTCGACGCGGCGGAGCGGGAACTCGCGACCCTGATGGGCGTACTCCGACGGCCGGTAGCTCTTGGCGTGCTCCCGCACGATCACGAAGCTGTGCTGGCGGAGGTAGCCCGCCATCCGGCCGTCCGGCGCCGGCTGGAACTTCCGCTCGGTGACCGTGATCAGCGCTGCGCGGTGGCCCGTCGGCCACAGTGAGCCCTCGACCACCACTCGGACGTAGTGGTCACGGCCCAGGGTCGCGACGTGCCGCCACTCCGACACGTTCAGGCCGTCGGGGAGCGGCGAGACGCCGCCTGGATCTTGGAGCGGCAGCACGCCGGGAGCCACCGTCCACGCGAAGCGTGAGGTCAGGGAGGCACCGAGAGCCGTGAGGTGCAGCCGGGAGACGTCGATCGGCACCGGAGGGACGTGGATCGGCACCTCCACCAGGACGAGGCTGACGTTCACGACCAGGGTGCCGTCGCTCGTCAGCCGGACGATCTGGTGCCGCCAGTTCGGGCTGAGGCTCGAACGACCCCAGGGCTCGACCGCTGAGCCGGCCGGCACCGCGGTACCCGGTGGGGCGTAGTCCGGTGACCAGACGGCACGCACCGGCGGGCGGGAACCCTCGTCGACGGCGCCGCCAGGCTCAGCTGCTCTGGCGCCCAACCGGGCATGCCAGAGCTCGACCCGGCCACCGGCGCCGGGCCGCGGCGTGGAGGCGGACACCCAGCCACCGCTCTGATCTGGCGACAACACGAGCCGGTAGGGCACGACGATCGCTGTCTGCGGTGGCCCCGTCTGCCCGAGATCGACGAGGTTGGTCGACCCTGTCGGGGCCACGATCGGAGGCGCCGGCACAGCGGCGGACGGTCCCAGTGCGGCCGGCACCACGACGGGCTCCAGCGAGTGCCAGTCGAGCAGCCCCTCGACGGTGAACGGGACGTCCTGTCCCGGCGGCACACGGAAGGCCAGGCGCGTCGGGGCGGCGGCCCGGGCCGGGACCGGGGAGCTCGGGAGGTTCGTTGCCTTCGCTCGTGTCCTCGAGATAGGCCCGCTCCGCGAACGACTGCGGCGGGAACACGACGACGAGGTATGCCTCGGAGGCTGGGTCCATGCGGACGAGTGCCGGACCGTCGTTCCCCGCACCGAGCGTCAGGTTGACGCCCTCGACGGTCAGAACGAGCAGATCGTCCGGCCGGACCAACGAGACGGAGAAGTCGGGCTGAGCCACTCTGCCGCCCCTCGTCGAGATCGACCCTCAGCGAAGCGGGCCGGCGGATCACTCTGTCAACGGGCGAGATCACCGACTGCTCGAAGATGAAGGCGTGATGTGTACCTTGCGGACGTACGAGTCGAGGAGGGGACACGTGACTGCCGGTGGCTTCTCGTCCGAGCGCCTGGTTCGGGTTCGAGACCTGCTCGAGCGTCACATCGACTCCGGCTTCGTCCCGGGGGCGATGGCCGTCCTCGCCCGCCACGGCGAGGTGCACGTCGAAGCAACAGGCAATCTCGCGTTCGAGGGTGCGGGGTCGAGGACGTCCATGGCGGGCGACACGATCTGTCGCCTGGGCTCGATGTCGAAGCCGATCGTGGCCGCGTGTGCGATGACGCTCGTCGAGGACTGCACCCTGCGCCTCGACGACCCGGTCGACGACCTCCTCCCGGAACTGGCGAGCATGACAGTGCTCGCCCGTCCCGACGGGCAACTGGACCACACCGTCGAGGCGAACCGGCCGATAACGCTGCGGGATCTGCTGACCTACACCCTGGGCACTGGCATGGTCCCCGCCGAGCCCGGAACGGTTCCGATCGCCGACGCGCTGAACAGCCTCGGGCACCCGGCGCCGGACGAATGGATCCGGCGGCTCGGCGCCCTCCCGCTCGTGCATCAGCCGGGTGAGCGCTGGATGTACGACACCGCCGGCGACGTGACTGGCGTGCTGATTGCGCGCGCCACCGGGAAGTCCTTCGGGGATGCCTTACGGGAGCGGATCTGCGATCCGCTCGGGATGAAGGACACCGCGTTCAGCGTCGGCGGTGAGAGCGCCGGCAGGCTGGCGACGGCGTACGAGCGCGACAACGCCACCACCGGTGAGCCCGTCGTCCACGACGCCCCCGACGGGTTCTGGAGCCGGCCGCCGGTCTTCCAGTCAGGTGGCGGGGGACTCGTCTCGACCGCCGACGACTACCTCGCCTTCGCCTCCGCCCTGCTCGCCGGCGGTATCCACCGGGGCGAGCGCGTGCTCTCGCGGCCGTCGGTGACCCTGATGACCAGCGATCAGTTGACCCCGGGGCAGAAGGCGGTTTCCGGGTTCTGGCCGGGATACTTCGACACCATGGGCTGGGGTTTCGGGATGTCCGTGCGCACCCGCCGCACCCACCTCGGCCCATCCGTCGGGAGCTACGGATGGTCAGGCTTCTACGGCACCGCCTGGTACAACGATCCGGCCGAGGACATGACGGCGATCTTCGTTCTGCAGCGGGCGCATGCGGGCGACCAGACGCTGCCGATGTGGCTCGACCTCTGGACCGCCCTCTACCAGGCGATCGACGACTGACTGCGGGGGCCGGAGGTGGCACACTGAGGACGTCGCCGTCCTGAGCTAGGAGGGCCCGTGGTGACGCTGACCGCGGCGCTCGTGCCGCTCGCGCTCCTGGCCGTCTATGCCTATTGCCTCGCCGACTTCGGCCGGACTCCTGAGTGGGAGATCCGCACGTTCGACAAGCGCACCTGGATTGTGCTGCTGCTCTTCGGCAACGTCGTCGGCGGCCTTCTGTGGCTCCGTGCCGGACGACCGAATCACCCCCAGGCCAGGTGAGCCTCCTCACCCGCGCTCATTCCCGATGATCCATGGCGCCAGGGCACGCAACCTCAGCGTTCGTGCAGTGGGGCGAGATGTAGTTCAGCGCCGACGACGACAGGGAGAATTGAGGGGCAGCGCGTCGATGCGGTCCAGGTCCTCCACCGCGCCTTCCACGCTCGCGATCACAGCGAGGGCGGCCAGGCGGGCGGACTGCTGGGCCTGCTCCAGAGACACCTGGTCGGGCCGGGGCGTCCCAACGGGACGCCTTTTCCTGCCCTGGCACGGCGCGCATTGCGCAGTTGGGACACGACCGAAGGGCCCGACCGGAGACCCGTCGGGGTTCTGGGGAGGGTGGCCCGAGACCAGGACCCTGTCCCCGTGGATGCGGACCCAACTGAACGTCGTGACAACACCTGGCGGCATCTGCGGCACCGCCGGCAGCGTCAGGTCGAGGGAACGAAGCCGGTCACGAACGCCCACGCCGCCATCCTCTACCGCCCCGGCGTGTCCGGAGACTCGCTGGGTGTGTGACCTCAGCCGGCGGCGTGAGGCTGGATGTTGAGCGTAGTAGGCGGCTTCGAGTTCGGCGGGTGGGATGTCGCCGCAGTATTCGTAGAGTCGCCGGTGGTTGAACCAGTCGACCCACTCGGCGGTGGCGATCTCGACGTCGTCGACGCTCTTCCCGGGCCCGCGTGGGTTTGATCAGCTCGGTCTTGTAGAGCCCGTTGATCCGCCAGGGCATTGTCGAACGAGTCGCCGACCGACCCGACGGAGGCGGCGATGCCGGCCTCGGCGAGCCGTTCGCCGTACTTCAGGGCCGTGTACTGCTTGGGCTCAACCGGTGGCGCGAGCTCGGAGTGTGGAGCAGTTCAGGATCGACCAGGCGGTGCCGGAGTGAAACGCCTGATCGCAGGGGTGGAGTCCCTGTCGGAGGCCGGGTTCACGCTCCTGCCGGTAAACCTCGACCTAGGCGTTCCGGTGACGTACCAGCCAGAGCGTCGCTGCGAGGAGCAACAGCGATACGAGGGTGAGCCAGCCGAACTCGATCCACTGGAAGGTCCAGTATCGGCTGTCGGGCTGGTAGCTGGTCCATTGGGTGTAGCCGTGCTGGAGCAGGTATTGGACGGGTCGACAGCTGCTTCCGGGCCCGGCCCGGAGTCGCCGCCCCCGTTGCTGCTCTGGAAGCCGATGGCCTGCAGGACCTGGTTGATCTGGGCGTCGCCGACGCGAACGCCGCCGTGGGTCCACCACTGGTCGATCGGGAGGTCGCTGTCCGGCAGCTGCAGACTGGTCGTGGTCAGCGGGGTCTGGTAGTGCCGCCGCAGGTCGAGGCGAGGAACGCCAGGCCGGTCCACAGCGCCAAGGTCGCCGCCAGCGCGGGCACGACCCGGCGCGAGCAGGCCGGCGAGCACGCCGAGGGCGAAAGCCGGCCAGCGCCCAGCCCGCGACGGCGACGCCGGTGACAGGGAAGATGCTGGCGTGTAGGCGCGGCAGGATCCCGCTGTCGACCAGCGGCTGGTTGTACCAGGTGATCAGCGCCCCGAAGGCGCGTGACGACGGCGACGCCGAGCGCGCCGGGGACCATCAGGGCGATCAGCCAGCGCATCCGGCCGACTCCCTGGGTCCAGGCGTAGCGGAAGGTTCCGGTCTCGAGCTCCGGGCCAGCAGCGGGCGCGCCGGCGAAGGCGCCGATCAGGCCGGGGACCCAGACGAACATCGCCCCGGCGAAGCCGGCGTCGCCGTAGGTGTCGTGGAAGGTCTCGAAGGCGAACCTGCAGCTGCGCGGACGACTGCGGCGTGCAGGCCTGCACGGCGGCGTAGGCCGTCCGCATCTGCTGACCCTGGATGACGAACAGGTACACGGCGACGACGGCCAGGAGCGCGGCGGTGGCCGCCAGGGGGTGCGGTAGCGGAGCCAGGCGACCCAGAGCAGGCGCCGCCACGGGACCGGCCGTAGGGCGGCGGTCGGCGCCGGCGCCAGGACGAGGTCGGTCATCGCGTCGCCTCCAGGGCGTCGAGGGTGCGGGGCGGCGTGACTCGCGAAGGTAGGCCATGGCGAGTTCCTCGACGCCGACCGTCCGGGCTTCCCACCCGGCTGGGTACGGGATCGGTCGGCGCGTCGAGGCGGACGAGCAGATGCTGCTGCGACCCGGCCGCGCTGGACTGGATCACGTCCCACGCCGGTCCGGCGGGCCGTCCGGCCGGTCCGGTCATGAGCCGGTGTCGGGCGGTCAGGTCGTCGATCGTGCCGTCGAGGCGGACCAGGCCGTGCGAGATCAGCACGAGGTAGTCCGCGACGCGCTCGAGTTCGGCCAGCACGTGCGAGGAGAGCAGGACCGAGAGGCCGTCCTCGGCCATCGCGGTCATCACGGTGGCCATGAAGTCGTGTCGGGCGAGCGGATCGAGCGGGGCGGTCGGCTCGTCGAGGACGAGGAGGCGCGGGTGCCGCGCCAGCGCGAGTGTCAGCGCCAATTGGGCCTGCTGGCCGCCGGACAGCTTGCCGGCCTTGTGCTTCTCGGCGATCCCGAGGTCGCGCAGTCTCGCCCGCGCGTAGGCGGCGTCGAAGTCGTGGTTGAGGTTGCGGGTCAGGTGCAGCATGTCGGCCACGGACAGGTGCCGATACAGCGGCATGTCCTGGGCGACGAAGGCGATGCCGTCGAGCGCGGCGGGCGATCCGGCAGGGAGCCCGTCGAGCACCGTGACCTCGCCGGTCGTGGGTGCGGTCAGCCCGACCACGATGTTGAGCAGGGTGGACTTGCCCGCGCCGTTGGGCCCGACCAGGGCGACCAGGTGGCCCTCCGGGATGGCGAGGGTGCAGTCCCGCAGGGCCCAGATGTCGCCGTACCGGCGGCCCAGGCGCGCGGTCTCGATGATGTTCATGCGACACCTCCGGCCGTCCGCCCCGGCGTCTCCTGCGCGCCGCGGGCGTCGTCGACTCCGCGGCGCTCAGCGAAATCCCGCAGCGTGTGGTGAACAAGGCCACGACGCTGCTCTCGTCGAGACCGGCCGCGTCAGCCTCCTGAGCCAGGCACGTAACTACCGGCGCAGCCCGGCAAGCTCGGGAGCGTCGCCTGGCTCAGCGGCGGCCTCGATGAACGTGCCCTGCCCCGGCCGCCCCGAGGCCAGACCCTTGTGCTCCAGCTCGCGGTAGGCCTTCAGCACCGTGTTCGGGTTGATCGCCAGGTCGGCGACCACCTCGCGGACCTTCGGCAACTGATCACCCGGCTTCAGGTAGCCCAGCCGCAGCGCGTGCTCGACCTGACGGACCAACTGCAGGTACGTCGGCACCCCCGAGGCGGGGTCCAGCCGGAACGCGATCGGCGAGGCCGCCCCGCCGTCCCCCGCGGCCGCTGTCTGCTTTACCTAGTGTCATAGGACAAGCATGGGGAGCGTCTGGATCCCGTCAAGGGCGACCAGGAGGAACTCCATCGAACGCGGCCACCGGGAGCCCCCGAAAGCCGCAGGGAAGCGCGTTGACGCGGCTCACCCAGCAGCAGGCCCACCAGGCCCACTCATCGGGGCGGTGCATCACGGCCGCTTCACGTTGCCGCGGGAGGAGGTCGTTCCCGGTGCCGCGAGTCTCCAGCCGGCCGCCGTGGCGTCAAGGCCAAGCCCTTCGGGTGGCCTTCGGCCAGCCTTGACCCCGCTCTCGGCCGGACTGCTGCTGGCCGCTATCGAGAACGACGCCCAAGCCCGGACCGACCGAAGGTTGACGGAGGGTGTCTCCGCACCTGCGCGGGGCCGGATTGTCCAGGCGGGGCGGCCTTGACCGCGAGCCTCCCCGGGCGAGGTACCTCCGGGGTGCCGGTGGGGGCATGAATCCGCCCCCACCGCCAGCTCGACCCGTGGGCGAAGATGGCAACGGAGACGAAGCACCCTCCGCCGATCATCGTAGCCGGATCGCGTCATTTTTCAGCCGGGAACCATCGTTGTCGACAACAGCCGAGGACCCCGGGGCAACGAGGCTGGACGTCCCCACGCTCTGCCCGTCAGTTGGGAGCCTCGCCGTGCCCGTTGTAGCCATCCTCGTGGCACTCGTCGTCATCGGCCTGACTCTGAGCTACTGGTTCATCGTGCTGCCCATCCTGGCGCTGGTTCTCGTTGCATGGTGGCTGCTCCGCCTACGCGAGGAACGTGGGCTATCGACGGTTGAACGACGCGCGCTTAGAGAAGGCCGGGCTCAGCGTAGGCGCGAAAGGCTGGATAAGTGGCAGGCCGACGCAGGGAGGCATCAAGAGGAGAAACAGACGAAGCGAATTCAGCGCGGCACGGCGAGAAACACCAAGATTAGCGAGGTAGGACGCAGAACCTCGGACGCAGGGCTGGCCTGCCCCCGATGCGGAGGGGCCGCTTTCAAGGCGCGCCGAAGCGCAAAGGCGAGAGTCGGGGTGGTTGCGACAGGCGTTGCCGGTGCACTGGTGACCAGGCAGCGACGACAACAGGTTCAGTGCGTGTCGTGTGGAGCGCGCTACAAGGGTGAGGCATTGCGGCAAGTCCCGGCGCTAGCCGCTGCCGCGCGGCCCCCACCATCCCGCGCGAACGAGAGGCAACGCTCAGACGCCGGGCGGCCCTTAGGAGATCGGTGCACGCTCATCGACCTGACCCCACGTGAAGAAGGTCAGGACGACAGACAGTCCGCGCGACGCCCACCCTCTCGCTGCCTCACCGCACAACGGGCCATCCCCCGGCCATCAGGGGTGGGTAACCTGATGGAGGGAAGGGACCATGGATCCCGCCGCCGCTGCAGCACGGCTTCGAGCCCTTTATGCTGAGGCACTCTTCCTGCCCAGCCGCACCACGTCCTCCGAGTTCACATCTTGGCACGGACGTACGGTGAGTATCCCGCGGCGCTCCCTTGGCCTGGCTCACCACATCACGCTGGGCTTCGACGGACTGGAGTGGACCGCGACGACGTATACGGGTCTCGGCCAGCACGTCGCCGACGCAAATGCCTTTGATCGAGCTAGGTCCAGAGCTCGGGGATTCCTCGACGCGGCGGCCCATGAGCTCGAAGATCTCGCCGCCGACCGCGCCTTCGATATCGACGCCGGCAGCTTCGATCAGGAGCTCTGGACCCATATCCGCGATCAGGTGGAGGCCCAGGATTGGGGAAGGTCGCAACGTTGAGCTGTGTCTTCACAGAAGATCGGATCCGGCGCTGGGCCGACCGACCTGATACGGAGATCGGCGAGCGGCTCATGACAGCCGTGTTTGGCGACTCGGGCGATTATCGCCTGGGTTTGACCGACGGCGAGAGGCAGGGCTGGTTCCGGACAGCCATGGGACTAGCCATGGCTGTCCGGAACGTCGACGCTCATCGCATCCAACGGCGAGATGACCACAAGCGTTATGCCATGGGCGTATTGGGGACGTGCAGTCTGCTCCTAACGCAGCTGCGGTATGAGCGTGGCAACCGTTTCCACGACACCACCCCAGCGCTCGAGGACGGACGCGCGACGGGGACCCAATGAGGCGTGTTGCGAGCGTATCCGTAATCGCTTGCGGCTAGCCGGCCTCCAGCGACGACGCTCCTGATGCACGACGCACCGTGCACATCGCGGAGGCCGTCGCCGGCCCGCGGGCTTCCCGTTCGCCGCCCTGCCGGTCGGCACCGCAAGTCCGCCGTCACCGCCCCTGCAGTCCTCGCCCGAGCCGGTGATCGTGGACACGTGAAGGCTCCTGCCGTCCCGACGGTGACATCGTGTTCGTGGGCTCCCCTCGCTCGCGCGTGGAAAGGGAGGCGGGACGATGCAACGTCGAGCGCGGCGACCGCGTCTCTCCAGCGTGTCCGAGCCGATCTCACTGCCGCTGACGGAGCCCGGGGTGAGCGACGTCTTCGTCGAGGATGACTTCGATGCCTTCGTGGCTACTCGCGGCCCGAAGCTCGTCCGGATCGCGCGCGGCTTGCTTCGTGACCCGCAGCACGCCGAGGACGTCGTGCAGGAGGTGCTGGTCAAGGCTCATCAGCACTGGGCCACCATCTGCAGCAGGGAGAGTCCGGACGCCTACGTACGCCGGATGCTCGTCAATGCCTCGACCTCCTTCTGGCGTCGCGCCGTGCGTCGGGAATTCTCGGTCGACTCCGATGCCTGGGTCGGCGTCCCGGGGCCGGACGAGTCCGCCCGTGTCGACGAACGCGATCGGATCCTCGCCGCGCTGCGCCGCCTCCCACCCAAACAACGAGCGGTGATCGTGCTTCGTCACTATGAAGGCCTGTCGGACGAGGAGATCGCAACGGTGATGGGGACGTCGGTGGTGACGGTCCGCACCAATATCCACCGCGGCCTGGCCGGCCTGCGGGCTCTTCTGACCGAGGGGGGGAGCAGTCATGCGTGAGCACGGCGAGTTCTCCACGGACGACGAGTTCGGCACCCGACTCGAGGCAGCCCTTCGCTCCGGCCTCGACTCACAGCAGGTGGACGTGGGGCATCTCACGGCGTCGACCCTGACCGGTATCCGGAGGGCGCAGGTGCGCCGGCGGGTCGCACTGACCGGTGGCCTGGTCGTCGCCGTGGCCCTCGCCGTCGTCCTCGCGGGCGTGGTCGCCATGCTCAGCGGCGGTGGTCCTTCCGCAGATGGCCTGTGGCTCGTCTGGCTGGGTCTCGCCCTGGCGTTCGGTACCGCCGAGGTGCTGACCCTCAACCTCATCTTCCTGATGGTGTCGGGTGGGGGTTTCGGGGCGGCTGTGATGGCGGGGTTCGGGTTGGGGTTGCCGATACAGATCGTGGTGTTCGCCGTGACGACGGCGGTGTTGTTGGCAGGTGCCAGGCCGCCATTGTTGGGCTATCTGCGGCGGAGTCTGCCGGCGACCGTCACCAATACGGCGGCGTTGGTGGGTAGGAACGCCGAGGTGCTGGTGGAGGTGACCCCTGGTGGTGGCCGGGTGAAGTTGGCTGGAGAGGTGTGGTCGGCTCGTTCGGTGGCGGCTCGTTTCGCCCTCGAGGTCGGCTCGACGGTGCAGGTCGTGCGCATCGAAGGTGCGACCGCAGTGGTCGCGCCGCTGGTTCCCCGTGCCGGGCTCACCGGCGCGGTTCCTCCGGAGGGGCCCGACTCGGGCCAGTAGGGAAGTGGCGTGATGCAGGCCGCGGTTGGCGTGATCGGGGTTGTCGGGGTGGTGGCGGCATGAACGCTTCGGGTATCACCGCGTTGGTGGTTCTTGTCCTGCTGGTGGTGTTCGTGATCTCCACGGTGGCGCGCGCGGTGCGCGTGGTGCCGCAGGCGAGCTCGGTGATCGTGGAGCGCCTGGGGCGGTACTCGCGGACGTTGGATCCGGGCCTGCACTTCCTCGTCCCGTTCGTCGACAAGGCCGCGGGCCAACGTCGACCTGCGCGAGCAGGTCGTCTCGTTCCCGCCGCAACCCGTCATCACCTCCGACAACCTCGTCGTCAACATCGACACCGTGATCTACTTCCAGCCGACGGACCCGAAGTCCGCGGTCTACGAGATCGCCAACTACATCCAGGGCATCGAGCAGCTCACGGTGACGACGCTGCGCAACGTCATCGGCTCCCTCGACCTCGAGCAGACGCTGACCGGCCGCGACCAGATCAACGCCCAGTTGCGGGGAGTCCTGGACGAGGCGACCGGGCGGTGGGGCATCCGGGTGAACCGCGTCGAGCTCAAGGCCATCGACCCGCCGCACAGCGTGCAGGACTCGATGGAGAAGCAGATGCGGGCCGAGCGGGACCGGCGCGCCGCGATCCTCAATGCCGAGGGCGTCAAGCAGTCCCAGATCCTCACGGCGGAGGGGGAGAGGCAGTCCTCGATCCTGCGGGCGGAGGGTCAGGCGCAGTCCGCGGTGCTGCGGGCGCAGGGCGAGGCCCGGGCAATTCACGAGGTGTTCGCCGCGATCCACACGGCGGACCCCGACCCGAAGCTGCTGGCCTACCAGTACCTGCAGATGCTCCCGCAGATCGCGCAGGGGACGCGAACAAGGTCTGGGTCGTGCCCACCGAGCTCACCCAGGCCCTCGGCGGCATCGGCCAGGCCTTCACCCGCGGCAATGCGACCGGCACCACCCCCGGTGACCCGGCCGGAACCGTGGCCGGCACTCTGACCGACGCCCTCGGCGGCCGTTTCGCCAGCCGGGTCAACGGGCATCCGGCCGCCGCCGCGGCGACCGTGCCGACGGACGGCCGAGCCGCCGCCCTGCGAGACGCTATCGGCGAGGCGGCGTTCGGCGAGCCGGCGCTGGAGGACCCGCGGGCCGCCCTCGAACGGGCCCGGGCCGAGGCGGCCGACGCCATCGCGGACGCCGAGGGCGAGACCAGGCGGGAGCGCGTCCTCCCCGGTCCGGCCGGCACACCAGGCACCTGACCGCGTCCCGCCGCCCTCAGGGCCCGCCCGCGGATCTCGTCCTGGCCGCGGGCGGGCCCTCACGCCGGCCGGGCAACCGCTCTGGCGACCCTCGAGTCCAGACGGCTGCGCTGTCAGGCTCGGCCGGCCGGCTCGTTTCTGCCGACGGTGATGGCGCCGGTAAGGCGGTGGTCTTCTGATGAGGCGCCGACGACGATCCGGAACTGCCCGAGAGCCGCGGTCCAGGAGTGCCTTGCGCTGTCCCAGAAGGAGCGCTCCCGAATGCCCAGGCGGAGCTCGACGTGCTGAGCCTGGCCGGGATCGAGCACGAGGTCGCGGAAGCCGCGCAGCTGCAGTGGCGGCTCGCCGGCGGAGTCGGGGTAGCCGAGGTAGAGCTGCGCCACCTCACGGCCCGGCCGGGAGCCCACATTGCGCACCGACCACCGGACGACGATCTCCTCGGCCTCGAGGGCGATGGCCAGGTCCTCGTAGTCGAAGCGGGTGTAGCCGAGTCCGTGACCGAACGGGAACAACGGAACCTCCCCGGTGGACTGCCACCAGCGGTACCCCACCAGCAGTTCCTCCTCGTACCGCACCACGCCGTCGACGCCGGGATAGCGCTTCGGGTCGTGTGCGGCGGGATGCTGGTCGTCCGCGGCTGGGAAGGTCATGGGCAGTCGTGCGGAGGGGTTCACCGCGCCGAAGAGGATGTCCGCGAGCGCGTCTCCGCTCTCCTGACCTGGGTACCAGGCGGCGAGGACCGCCGGCACCTGCTCGAGCCAGGGCATCAGGACGGCGCCCGCCGTGTGCAGGACGACGACCGTGCGGGGATTGGCGGCGGCGACCGCGGCGATCAGCCGGTCCTGGTCGCCGGGCAGGGCCAGGCTCGGGACGTCGCCGCCCTCGGTGCGGAGGTCGTTGACGACCACGACGGCGGCGTCGCTGGAGCGAGCGGCCTCGACGGCGGCCTCGAGAAGGTCGGGGTCGGGGGGCAGCATGCCGACGCTGACCCGGGGAGTGCGCTTCTCCAGCAGCTCGGCGCGGTAGAGCAGCTCCAGGCGCACGGGTGTCCCGGCCGTCAGGGGCACCGCGGTGTGCTGGACGGTGGTCATGTCACGACCGTCGTTCTCGAGCGATCGCAGGTTCCCGATCCGCAGCGTCGCGTGCCCGGACACATCCAGCGAGAACCGGTGCTCCCCGGTGCTGCGGGGAGTGAACGTCGTGATCCATCTCGCCGACCACACGCCGGACACGTCAGGGCCCAGGGAGAGTTCCTCGTCGATCAGAGGCTCCAGGGTCGACATCGCCTCACCGCTGAGGTCAGGACTGGCGTAGTACTCGGCGTCCCAACCGTGCCCCCCG
Organism: uncultured Actinomycetota bacterium; assembly: GCA_963786765.1. Classification (GTDB taxonomy): domain Bacteria; phylum Actinomycetota; class Actinomycetes; order Actinomycetales; family Kineosporiaceae; genus DATKNA01. The sequence goes on from CAWBAJ010000008.1 coordinate 629,924, forward strand.
CCTCGCGCCTCGAGGGACTCGGCCGGGATTCCCGGCAGCGATCCGGTGCCCGCGGTGCCGGGGCTGAAGCGGACCTCCACCTTCTGGCCGCAGTGGGCCCGGACCCCGTCCAGCGGGGTGACCACGACATCGGAGTGCACCAGCGCCGAACCACCCCCGGTGATCATCGGTGCGCCCTCCGCCGCGACGCCGATCACCGCGACGCTTCGCACGTCGGCTCCCAACGGGAGCGCACCGCGTTCGTTACGCAGGAGAACGGTGCCGGCGGCAGCCGCTTCCCGCGCCAGCACACGGTGTTCTGGGCTCGTGGCGGTCGCCTCGGCGTTACCGGGCCCCTCCGAGCCGAGGTCGACGGTGTCCATAGCGGTGAGGACACGAGCGACCATGTCGTCCAGCCGTTCGGCGGGGACCTCGCCGGACTCCACGGCCGCGGCCAGGTCCGGACCGAAGTGTTCGGGGTAGTCCGGCGAGGGCCCGTAGGGCATCTCCACGTCGAGACCCCCGAGGGCCGACGAGGCGGCACCGTGGGTCGCCCCCCAATCCGACATCGTGAAGCCGAGGAAGCCCCATTCCTCCTGCAGGATCTCGACCATGAGGTGGCGGTTCTCCGCCGCGAACGCGCCGTTGATCCTGTTGTACGCGGCCATCACCGACAGGACGCCGGCCTCCACCGCCGCCTCGAACGCCGGTAGGTAGATCTCACGGAGGGCTCGTTCGCTGACGACGGCGTCGACGTCCCAACGGTTGTTCTCCTGGTTGTTCGCGGCCAGGTGCTTGACCGTCGCGATCGCTCCCGCGCTCTGGACGCCGCGGATCTGCGCCCGGGCGAGCGTGGCGGCGAGATAGGGATCCTCCCCCAGGGTCTCGAAGGAGCGGCCCCAGTGCGGGATGCGCAGGATGTTCACGGTGGGCGTCAGGGCGACGCCGTGTCCCTTGCGCACGTGCTCGGTGCCGATGGCCGCCCCGACCCGCGTCATGAGGTCGCGGTTCCAGCTCGCGGCGACGGCGATGGACGAGGGGAAGGCGGTCACGCCGGTCGCCCCGTTGCCGACGCCGTTGGGTCCGTCGGCCATCACCAGGTCGGGGATGCCGAGGCGGGGGACGCCGACGACCGTGCCGCAGGTCCCGTCCGGACGCGTGCGGGACGGGCGGCCGTTGCCGTGCACGAGCTGCAGCTTCTCCTCGCGCGTCAGCTGCGCCACGAGCTCCTCGGCCCTGCCGCGGGCGGAGAGGATGCGGGCCTGGAGATCGGGGTCGTCGACAGTCATGGTTCCCCTGCGAGGTCTCGTTCGAGCAGTGCCGAGCTCATGGTCTCGCGGTGCGCGTCCAGGCTCGACGTGACGGTGACCCCGTGCCCGCCCTCGCCGTGTGCGGACGACAGGGAGCGCTGCGAGGTCGGGAAGCTCGTGCGGTCCGCAGGTCAGCAGCGGCTGGTGCTGTACGGCGTGCCCTCATCGCAGGTCGCGGTGGGCGAAGACAGCTGTTCCGATGACCGCCAAGGACAGGGCCAGGGCCAGCGGCCAACCGAGTGATTGCCAGGTCAGCCCGTGGGTGAGCGGATCCGCCGCCAGCAGCCAGTGCCACGGCATGCAAGCGCGCACCGGTCGGAGCGGGGTGACGGCTTGCCCCAGGCCCTCCAACGCGAACCCGAGCACGGCGGCGCCGGCGGCTCCAGCGATGGCGACGCTGCGTCCCGCGCCCGCGGCCCCGAGCGCGAACGCGATCGCGGCGTAGGCGAGCGCGAGGGCGGCCGTGGCCACGACTGCCGCAGTCAGGCGCGCGGCCGACACCTGGGCCAGGCCGGCCGGGATGCGTGCGAACAGGAGAGCGGCGAGCGTGACTGCGGCCAGGACGCCGACCATGAGTGCGATGGCCGCGGACCGGGCCAGGGCCACCCGGGTCCGACTGACGGGGTTGGCGAGCAGCAGCTCGAGTGTCCCGGCGTCCTCGTCGCCCGCGATCGCCCAGGCGCCGGCACCGATCCCGAAGACGAGCAGCATCACGGGCAAGAGGTTGGCGAAGAGTTGCGAGTCGAGGTACCCGGTCGGTGACGTCAGTCCGGTGCCGTCGGCGAGGCCGAGCAGGGCACGGACGGACGGAGACAGCTGCGCGAATGTCCGATCGAGTTCGGCGTTGCCGCGCACCGCCGGATAGGAGAGCGCGACGAGCGCGACGACGCCGACCAGCCCGAGGGACCAGCCGAGAGGCCGACCCACCGCCGACGGACGGCGTGCACGAGGACCGCACTCATGGTCGGGCCTCAGCGAAGAACATGTCCTCCAGTTCGTCCCCGACCGAAGCCACGCGCAGCACGGTCGAATCGGCGGTGGCGGCGGCCAGGACGGGCCCGACGGCGCCGTCGATGACGACATCGAGGCGCGACCCGTCCGCCGTGACATCCACCACCCCGGGGACGCCACGAAGCAATCCGGGGGACACAGTCTCGGCGAATGTGAGCTCGAGCCGATGCCGGGCGTGGTCGAGCAGGCTCCTGACCGGCGACAGTGCGATCAACCGCCCTGCCCGCAATACCGCGATCCGTTCCGCGATCCGCTCGACCTCCGGCAGGACGTGCGAGGAGAAGAGGACCGCCGCGCCCCGAGCGGCCGGCCTCCCGCACCATGCCCAGGAGTTCCCGTCTGCACGAGCGGGTCGAGCCCGGTGCTCGGCTCATCGAGAATGACGACATCTGGGTCATGGAGGAACGCCTGCACCAGGCCGACCTTCTGACGATTCCCCTTCGACAGCGTCCGGAAGGGCTGCGAGGGATCGAGTCCCAGATCGTTCCGCCAGCTGGTGAGCGGGCTTGCCAGGGACGCCGCGAACGGCAGCGAACCACTCGAACAGCTCCGACGGCCGCATCCGCGGATCGATGCGGAAGTCCCCGGGCAGATAACCGATTCGACGCCGGACATCGACATCGGTCCCCGGCCACACTCCGAGGACGCGGCAGCTGCCGGCGGTCGGGTGCAGGAACCCCATCAGCACCCGCAAGGTTGTCGATTTGCCCGCCCCGTTCGGGCCGAGGAAGCCGAGGACCTCCCCCTCGCCGACCCCGAAGGTGACGTCGTCCACGGCCACGAGGCGCCCGAACCGACGCGTGAGGTGGTCGACCTCGATGACCGGCTCTCGGTTCACCGGCGCACCTCGTCCCCCGGCCCGGGCGCGGCGTGCGGCCGCAGGCCCTTGGAGTACACCGCGAATACCTCCTGACCCCAGCGATGAGCACCCTCCGCAGAGAGCGGATCCACAGCGATCGCGGACCTGACCTGATCCCTGAGCAAGAGCATGGACAGGTCGTTCACGAGCAGGAACGCCGCTCGCACGTCGGGATCGTCGCCACGGTCGGCGTACCCGTTCTGCGCCATCACCTCCAACGCTGCTCGCGTCAGCGCATACAACCGCTGGAACAGCTCCTGCCCCGCCTCGGCGCCATCAAGGAACAGGCGCCTGAGATAGCCGGGGACGGGAGATCCCGCCGGGAGCCGCTCGAGCAACGCTGCCACCAGGGACTCCTGGGCCTGCGCATCGAACGGGTCGGCGGCGGGCTCTCCGGGCCTGCCGGCCAACTCGGCCACGAGCGTGTCGAAGAGATCCATCACGTATGCGTCGACCACGGCGCGCAACCCCTCCTTCGAGCCGAAGTGGTGCACGACCAGCCCGTGCGAGACACCCACCTCGCCGGCGATCCGCCTCAGCGACACCGCGTCCGGACCGAACTCGGCGAACAACCGCAGCGCGGCGTCGCGGATCAGGGCTCGAGCGGTGCGATCCTCACGATCTGACCGCATGGTCAGCACGTTAACCAACTGGACCATCGATGACAAGGTACAAATGTTAGCCTCCGCGCAGTGAGGCACTCGCCGTTGTACGGGACCGAGGCATCGCCCGTGACTTCGTCGCCCTCGGTGGCCGGGCAGCGGCGGCCGCCGCCTACGACAGCCGCTACCTCCCCGCCTGCCGGATCTACCGGGAAGAGCAGCACCCGAAGCAGCGGGCGTCGCGGCAGGTGCTGCGGCGACTCACCGGGCCTGCCCGGCGACACGGTCGATCGGGGCGACCCACCACTCGCTCGCCACCGTCAGACCTGCCGCGCGGAGGGCCTGCCGTTTCGCCTCGTCGTGGTGACCCGTCACCACCACAGCCTGTACTGCTCCACCTGCACGAGCGTGGTGGACGACGGCCCGCAGCAGAGCCACCCCGAGGGAGGCCCATTCGTCGGGCTCGGCGACGGCGAAGTCATCGACCAGGCAGGTCAGGCCTCCCGGCTCGTACACGGGCGGAGAGGGCACGAGCCTCCCGATGACGAACCCCGAAAGCCGGCCGGCACGCCGGGTCACGAGGAACACATGGTCCGCGGCGTCCACCAGCCCGGTCAGGTATGTGCGGTGCCGATCGAGCGCATCGTCGGCGGGCCGCCAGAACAGGGGCTGCTGCAGCTCGTACTCCCGCCTCCGGGCGTCGGCAAGAGCAGCTACCTCATCGACGTCGTCCTTAGTGGCGCGCACGGCGAGGGCAGCTTCCACGTCGACAGACTGCCCTCGATCGGGGCGCACGGCGCTCACGGCGCACCGAAACGGGCGAGGTAGTGCCAGACCCGCTTCAAGGCCTGAGGGTGGTAGCGCCCAGTACGCGCGGCGTCGCCGAGCACCTCGGGCGTCAGGACGCCGCCGACGGCGAGCCGGCAACCGAGGTCGACGTACTGCTGACCTCGGTAGTCGGGGTGACGGCGCAGCCGGCTGACGGCGAGCCGGAACCCGGGATGCCACTCCACCCGGCAGGGCAGTGCGGCGGCGGTTTCCTCGTCGGTGGTGCCCTGGTGGCTGGGATCGAGCACCACCGCCTCCACGTCGTGATCAAGCCTGAGCGGTCCGTGCACCTGCGCCTCGACGTAGTCGTCGAGATCGTCCCGGTCGTCGGCCTCCGCGAGTTCGATCAACGACATGCGATCGGCCACGCCGAACCGGGTGGGTTCGAGGTAGCTGTCGGGATAGCAGAACGTGGCCCGGTCGAGCGTGGCCGCTGTGAGGCGTAAATGGGCGGAGCCGAACCGGGGCGCGCCTCCCACATCCTTCCGGCGGAAGTTCAGGGCCCCGTACACCGGTCTCGCTTCGGCGGGGCCGTCGTCGTAGGCGCCGCCGAACATGCGGCTCTCCCAGCGCCACCGGTCACCGCCCAGGTGCGCGGTCAGCCCGCCGTTGCTCGTACGGGTGACGAACTGCGAGCGGTACACCCCCGCGGCCGCGAGAGCCTCCAGGACCGTTCCTCGCCCGACAGGCCAGTCCGGGTGGAAGTTGACCGTGATGCGCAGGCTCGAGTCGACGGCCGGGCCCTGCGAAAACGCCCGGACATGCGCTAGTGCCCGCTCGGCGCTCACACCGACAGTCTCCACGGCGTGCAGGGCCGCCTGCCCCGTGCGGGGACGGCGATCAGTTGACGGAGGACGCCGTCGGTAGCTCCTCGGCCTGATCGGCCGTCGTGGTCCGAGCGAGGTGGCCGATGAGGCCGGCGCCCTGCAGGACCAGGAACGTGTCGACCACGTCCGCGTCGAGTTGAGTGCCCCGGACGGCGAGCAGTTCGGCACGGGCCTGCTCGACCGTCAGGGGGGCCCGATAGGCGCGGTGGGCGAGCATCGCGGCCCAGGTGTCCAGCACGCTGACGATGCGCGTCTCGATCGGGAGCTGATCGCCCCTGACGCCGTCGGGGTAGCCCTTGCCGTCGACGCGCTCGTGGTGACCGCGCACCACGGCCGCCAGCGCCTCGTGTCCCGGGACATCGCGGATGAGACGCGCGCCGGCCACCGGGTGGGTGCGCATGAGGCGCCACTCCTCGTCGTCCAGCGGCCCCGCCTTCCCCAGGACGGCCTCGCCGATCACGATCTTGCCGACGTCGTGCAGGCGTGCGGCCTGGACGACGAGGCAGCGGGCGGCCCGGTCGAGCCCGAGGGCGTCAGCCAGCACACCCGCCCAGCGGGACATGGCCGCGCTGTGCTCGTGGCTGCCGACCCGGGCGTCGACCAGGTCGGCCAGCCGGGCGAGCGGCAGAAGGGCGTCAGGCAGGTCGGCCTCGTCCGTGGGGCCTCCCGTCCAGCCATGGGCGACGACCACGCGGTCGCGGCCGGCCCGCTTCGCGGCGTACAGGGCTCGGTCGGCGTTGCGGATCAGCTCACCGGCACCGATGTCACCGACGAACCCGGTGTCGGTGGTGGCGAGACCGAACGATGCCGTGACGGTGATCCAGCTGCCGTCGTACAGCCGGATCTGCTCCTGGGACAGGGCGACCCGGCAGCGCTCGGCGAGCTCCAACGCGGTCTCGCCGTCCGTGTCCGGGAGCACGACGACGAACTCCTCCCCGCCGTAACGCGCCATGACGTCGGTCGCCCTCAGGGTGCGACGCAACCGCGCCGCGGCCTCGACCAGCACGGCGTCGCCGCTCTGGTGACCGTAGCGGTCGTTGACCTGCTTGAACCGGTCCAGGTCGGCGACCAGCAACGCCAACGGAGCGGCGGAGCGGCGCGCGCGGTCGACCTCGATCCCCAGGATCTCCTCGCAGAACCGCCGGTTGTACAGCCCCGTGAGGCCATCGGTGACCGCGAGCCGCTGCTGCTCCTGCAGGGACGCGTCGAGCCGCTGCGCGGCGCGGCGGGTATCACCCACGGACAGGACGAACCGGACCACCAGGCTGGAGACGACGACGGCGGCTGCGGCGAGCACCCACTCGTCCACTCCGTGCCGCCGTCCCTCGACGGCCACCAGCGCCAGGACGCTGGTGACACCGACCAGCACCGGCACCATCGCGAGGTCCTTGCCCAGAGGCAGGACGGTCGCGTCGCCCTCGTCGTGCCGCAGTGCCGCCAACCCGGCCAGCGCCAGCAGCACCGCCTCGGCCTGCCAGCCCAGGTTCAGCCAGTCACCCGTGACGTAGTCGTTCAGCGACGAAAGGTACGTGTAGCTGGCGTCGGTCAGCGCCGAGACGGTGAACGCCGCGGCCACGAGCCACAACGAGGGCGCCACATGACGGTGACCGGCGAACCCGACGCAGACGAGCGTGACGACGATCATTATGCCCAGGGCGGGGTAGGCGATGCCTGTGGCGGTGGCCCACGACATCCCTCCGCTCAGCTGCGGGGCGATCAGCACCTGCCAGCCGACGATCCCCAGACCGAGGACGACGACGGCCGAGTCGAGCACGGCGCGGGCGCGACGCCGACCGCTGGCTCCGGCGAAGCCGACGAGAACAGCCAACGGCACGAGCAGGTACGACGACAGATACAGCGCATCGGCCACGGACGGGAACGGGGCGTCCTCCCGCAGCAGAAAGGCGTAGCCCGCCCAGACGAGGTCCCCGCCCAGCCACAACAGATTGGACACCGCCAGGATGCGCCACAGCCGTCGTCGGCGGCCGGACGCACGACGAGCGACAACAACACTCGTGAGGGCGGCCAGCGCCACCGGGACCAGGTAGACGACGTCGCCGACGAACTGGCGCCCCGTCGCGGACCCCTGCGTGAGGAACGTGACCGCGGCGTAACCGGCCAGCCAGACCACGCCCGCCGCGGCTGCCCACCACAGCGCGCGGTCGCGCACCAGCTCCGCCCGCACCCGGCGCAGCCGGCGCTCGTCGCGCTCCTCGGCCGTCTCCATACTGGTCAGGCCCTCGACCACGGCGGCTCCTCTCCTCCGCTCTCAGCTCGACCGCGATCACCGGAACCCGCACGGCGGCGTCCAACGTCACACGTTCGACACGGCGGCGGGGCGACCGTGATCCCCCGGGGAACGAGGTCGCTCAGCCCTGCAGCGCTCATCCGACCGGCTGTCGAAGGATCGTCCTCAGTCGCTCGGGTGCCGTCCGGGCCGGGTCTGTCAGGTAGATCTCGTGGTGCTTGGCTCGTGGCGCCAACCCTTGCCGGGCGATGAACTCGTGGAGCCGGGAGATCGTCGGCTGCTCGGCGCTGTAGGGGCCGGTGTGGAGGACCTGCGCCGCTCGACCCTCGTCGACGCGTTCCAGTCGTAGTCGCCCGGCAGCAGCGAGGCGCCTCTTCACCAGGGACGTCTTGACTGCCTCGGCGAGAAGCTCCTCCGTCACCACGGCCGGCTGGAGGATCATGACGGTCCAACGCCAATCGGACCTGTCCTCGAAACTGAGCCGCGATATGTCATCGACCCACCACAGCCCCTCCAGCGGCATCACGCGGTAGTCCACGCCGTCAGCCGCCCGCTTGACGGCGAACTTGAGGGCGTAGGACACCGAGAACAGAGCCTGGACGGCGTCCTGGTAGTCCTGACTGCCGTTGGGGTCGCCGGCACCATCGACCATCAGGAACTGCAGCTCGGGAACCTCGACGAGTGCCGGCGCCGCACGGGCGGTGTACAGCGCGGCGTGTTCACGGCGGAAGTCGGTCTTACCGGGCGGCATCGTCGTTCCTCTCGCTGCGCAGGCTGGAGGGCCGCCTTCGCTCCTGACGGGTGACGCGAAGGCCGAGAGCACGGCTGAGCGCGGCGGCTCACGGTTCGGGGTCCGGCCACTCGTGGGCGGGCAGGAGATCGCGCAGAGGGGCGTTCCGGCCACGTGACAGCACCACCGTGGTGTCGAGATTGCCCGGATCGACCTGGCGGATGAACTCGCGGCACCGGCCGCACGGCGGTAGCACGTGGAGCCGGCCCCGCTGCGTCCGCCACACCGCGACGAGCATGTTGATCCTCGTACTCCCCGGCCGTCACCATGGCGGCCGCCGCGCTGTGCTCGGCGCAGAAACCCGTACCGCTACCGGTGTCGATACAGACGCCGAGGAAGCGATGCCCGGCGTCCGTGACCAGGGCGGCGGCGACGTCGCCGAACAGGCGGTTGCCCACCTGGTGAGGCCGGAGCGCCGCCTGCGCTGCCTCGATCAACTCCGCTCGGAGGTCGGTCACGGCACTACGGGCATGGCCCGGCTCGGCCGTTCTCGTCGACGTTCACGTCACGCAGAACTCGTTGCCCTCCGGGTCCTGCATGAACCATCCAGTAGGAGCCCAGCTCCTCGACGTCGCCCAGCCTGGTCGCGCCGAGCGACTCCATCCGCTCCACGCCGGCGAGGACGTCGGCCCGCTTCTCCTCGAGCGGGATGCCGGACCCGCGGCTCACCCGGATGTCCAGGTGCAGCCGGTTCTTCCCCTGCTTCGGCTCGGGCACCCGCTGGAAGAAGATGCGTGGCCCGACACCCGCGGGGTCGACGATGGCGTTCGCCGAGTTCCACTCCGACTCCGGCACGCCCCACGCCTTCAGGGCGTCCGGCCAGGTGGCGAAACCCTCGGGCGGCCGCTCCATCTCGTAGTCCAGGGCCTTCGCCCAGAACGCACCGAGAGCGGCGGGATCGGAACAGTCGATGACGATCTGCGTCGTGATTCCCATGACCGCATTCAAGACCCGACGTCCGACAGACACCGACGGCCCGGCCCCGCGCAGCGGGGCCGGGCCTCCGGCCGCGGATCAGGAACTGGCCGACGTCAGGTCGTAGACGGTCACGCCGCCGACCGTGGTGGCGGTGTAGTGGCTCTCGACCCAGCTGGTGATCTCGCTCGCCGGAGCTCGACGAGCCGCCGCCCATGCCGCCGCCCATGCCGTTGCCGGCGACGAAGTAGTGGACGAGTCCCTCCTTCACCCATCCCTGGAACTGCGCCAGCGTCGGCGCGGCGTCCGAGCCGGTGAACCCGCCGATCGCCATGACCGCCTTGCCGCTGGCGAGCTGCAACGGCGCAGCCGACTGCGACCCGACGGTCGCCGCCGCCCAGCGGGTGGTGGTCGACGCCAGCAGCGCGACCAGTGCGCTGTTCGACGACGCCTCCGCCCGAGCCTCCCGGCATCCCCGCGCGGCCCGACCTGCCGGCGGCGCCGACGACGCCGGGGGCCCGGAGCGCCGGCGAAGCCGCCGCCGCCCGCCTCGCGCGGGACCGGACGACGGCGTGCTGCCGGCGTGCACCTGGGACGCGGTGTCGACCGCGTAGGCCGCCGATCCGCCCGCGCCGGCGAGGACGCCGAGGAGCAGACCGGCCGCCACCATCCGCCGCCATCCGTCCGCAGCGGCGACGAGCAGCGCGAGGGCCCCGAGCGTCCCGCCGACGACGAGCACGGCGGGCAGCCACGGCAGGAACGTCGGCGTCAGGCCGAGCAGGTGCGCGTCCCAGAGGACGGTGACCTCGAGGAGCACGCGGCGACGACGCGGGCGACCGCCGTCCGGCGCTCGGCCCGGAGCAGGGCGCCGGTGATCGCGACGATCGCGGCGATCGCGGGGGCCAGCGCCACGGCGTAGTACGGGTGGATCGTGCCCTGCATGTAGCTGAAGACGAGCCCGGTGACGAGCAGCCAGCCGCCGAAGAGCAGCGAGCGCGGCGCGGGCCAGGTCCGTCCGTGGCCGGCGCCGGGTCAGCCACAGCCCGGCGACGAGCGCGAGCAGCGCCGTCGGGCAGCAGCCAGGAGATCTCCGTCGCCATGCCGGACGACGAGCTGAAGAGCCGGGTCAGCCCCGGCGAGCCGGCGAAGGAGGCACCTCCCCCGCCGCCACCGCCGCCGTTGCCGGTGCCGCCGAACAGCCGGCCGAGGCCGTTGTAGCCGAAGGCGAGCTCGAGCACGCTGTTCGTCGTCGAGCCGCCGATGTACGGCCGGTCGGACGCGGGCCAGAGCTCGACGACGGCGATCCACCAGCCCGCCGCCGACGACCATCGCGACCCCGGCGCCGAGCACGTCGCGCACCCGGCGCCCGAGGCCGACCGGCGCCGCGCACAGGTAGGCGATCGCGAGGGCGGGGACGACGAGCAGCGCCTGCCCCATCTTCGTGATGAAGCCGAGCCCGACGAGGGTGCCGGCGAGCGCGAGCCACCACTGGCCGCGCGAGGCGACTCGCAGCGCGCGCACCGTGCGTAGGCGGACGCCGTGAGCAGCAGCGTCAGCATGGCGTCGGGGTTGTCGAACCGGAACATCAGCGACGGCCACCGGCGTGATCGCGAGGAGCGCGCCCGCCGCCAGCCCCGCGGCGTGACCGGCGACGCGCCGTACCGCCGCGCGCGAGCAGCGCGACCGCGGCGACGCCCTCGAGCGCCTGCGGCACGAGCATGCTCCAGCCGTTGAGGCCGAAGATCCGCGCCGAGATCTCCATCGGCCACAGGAAGAACGCCGGCTTGTCGACCGTGATCGCGTTGCCGGCGTCCAGGGAGCCGAAGAACATCGCCTTCCAGCTCTGCGTGCCCGCCTGCACGGCGGCCGCGTAGAACTCGTTGGCGTACCCGGAGGCGCCGAGGCCCCACAGGTAGAGCAGCGCCGTGCCGAGCAGCAGGACGGCGAGGCCCGGGCGCGCCCAGCGCGGCTCCGGCCGCGCGGCCGGCGGGACGGGTACGTGCTCGGCGGCCGGCCGCGGGAGGCGGCGAGGTGGTGCGGGTGTCGTAGCGTCATGAGGTCTCCTTTCCGCCACCGACGCTCGCGGAGCCGGCGATGCGGCGGCTAGGACGCTCCTGTTCGGCCTGCTGGGAGCCGCCACTTCCGGCACGCTCCCTGCACTTTGCGTCGGCGACCGTCGCCGGCTTCACCGCCCCGCCGCGCCTCCGCCTGGTGGAACGTTCGTCCTCGAGGCCGGAAGCGACGAGCCACAGGAAAGCGGCGGCTCCCAGCGGGAAAGTGGGCACGCAAAAGCGCCTCCCAGCAGCTGAAGCGCGCCCAGGCGCACAAGGCAGCTGGTCAGGTGGGTAGCGCGGCGAAGAGGTCGACGGGGGTGCCGTCGGGGTCGCGGACGACGGCGTAGCGCATCCCCCAGAAGGCGTCCCACGGCTCGAGATGCCTTCGTACGCCGGCGCCGACCAGCTCCGCCCACGGCATCGTCGACCTCGGCGGGGTCGGCGCACTCGAAGGCCAGCGCGACCCGGTGGCCGCCGGCCGGCGGCGTCCAGTCGGGGTCGAAGGAGCGGACGGTCTCGACGGTGTCGAAGGCGAGGCGGACGCCGCCGAGGTCGACGTCGACGTGCGGCTGGCCGTCGGCGGCGGCGGGGACGTCGAGGCCGAGTCGCCGGTAGAAGCGAGCGTGGCCGCCATGTCGGAGACGACGAGTTCGACGAGTGCAGGACGGAGCTTCATGCAGACGACCGTAGGGCCGCTGCCCCGTGCGCGTCTCGGACGGATCGGACACCCGTGCCTCTCACGGTGGGCCGTGATCGAGCCCGGCGACGTCGCGGGGACTCGCGCCGCCTACGACGTCGACCTTCTGGGGGCAGCGGGCTCCACCCCTCGCGCGCAGTCTGGCGCGAGCGTGCGAGGGTCTCGAGAAGTCGGCCTCAGGCGGTGCTTCTCTCCCGCACGTAGTTCAGGAGCACGACACCGTTCCCGAACCGGCGGGTGTCGACGAGCCGGAGATCGGCGGGGTGGTCGCTGTCCGGGAACAGCCGCTTACCGCGCCCGATGAGGACCGGGTGCACGAAGACCCGGTACTCGTCGACGAGATCGCGCTCCCGGAACGCCGTGATGATGTCCGCACCGCCGATCACCACATCGCCCTGCTCCGTCCACGCCCGGATCTCGTCGGGCTCGATGCTCCGGCGGATCGTCGTGTTGCCGCCGGCGCTCGCCATCGTCGCGCGAGAACACCACCTTCGGCATGGCCCGCCAGATCTGCGCGAAATCGACGACGCCGGCGTGGCCGGCGGGATCGGAGTCCGCCGTCAGGCCAGTACGCCTCCATGAGTTCGTACGTCACCCGGCCCTCGAGGAAAGCCGCCATCGGCCGGAGGCTGTCGTTGAGGTACCCGTGCAGCTCGGCGTCGACGCGGTGCCAGTCGATCTGCCGCTGCGGGCCCTCGATGAAGCCGTCGAGCGAGATCGATATGGAGGCGACGACCTGTCCCATGGCTACTCCGCCTCCGACCCGGGCGAGAGGAAGATGCAGAAGGGGTGACCGGCCAGGTCGGCATACACGTGCAGCGGCTCCTCCGGGTCGTCCGAGCGATCGAAGATCAATACGCCTCCGAGTGCGAGGACGTGCTCGTGTTCGGCCTCGAACTCCTCGCGGGTCGGCACCGAGATGTCGAGGTGCAGTTGCTGCGGCACCTCCGGCGACGGCCACGTCGAGCGCGCCAGTCGCTCGGTCTTCTGGAACGACAGGCCGTGCCCGCCGTCCGGCGCGCGCAGGACCAGCCACTCGTCGCCGTTCGGATCCGGTTCCCCCGCCGGCGGCGGCTCGTCGCCCGGCCGGTAGGACCAGCCGAGCAGCTGCCGGTAGAACTCGGCCAGCTCGCGGGGATTCGTGCAGTCGAGGACGGTCGCCACCAATCGCATGGCGCGACGCTAGCCACCCCCACCGACGAACGCCGAACGCCGTCGCGGCGCAACGGTGATCGAGCCGGGACCGGATCGTGACGTCCGGAGCGGAACCTCGGTCGGGTGCGGTCCCGTCTGCGCGGTGACGTCAGCTCCGGACCCCGGGAGGACCCATGTCTGCTCCGATCCGCCATGTCGCCGTCGCCGTCGTCGCCTGCTCGGTGCGCTCGGCCTGACCGGCTGCACCGCCACAGGAGGCTCCGCGCGGGGGGTCGGCATCATCCGTCGACACCGCAGCGGCCGCCGCAGCGGCGCCGGCGCGGGGGCGGCTGCGACCGCCGCCCCGGGCGCCCGGAGCAAGGCGGGCGCACTCGACAGCGCCGCACTTCAACCGCGCGTGGTGCGGACCGCGCAGGTCGTCGTCCAGGTGGACGGCGAGCTGGCGGCGGCCGCCGCCCGTGTCCGGGCCGTCGCGCAGTCGGTCGGGGGCAGCGTCGCCAACGAGACGACCACGTACGCCGACACGGGGGACGCGGCGAAGAACGGCCGCCCCGGCCAGTCCGTACTCGTTCTCAGGGTGCCCACCGCCACCCTCGACCGCACCCTCTCGCTTCTGACCGGCGCGGCCGGCGTCGGCAAGGAGCTCAGCCGCTCCTCGACCTCGCAGGACGTGACGGGCGATCTCGCGGACCTGCAGAGCCGCGTCGCGACTCAGCGGGCGAGCGTCGCCCGCGTGCGGGCCCTGCTCGCTCGGGCGACGTCGGTTCAGCAGATCGTGTCGATCGAATCCGAGGTCACCAAGCGCGAGTCCGACCTCGAGGCGGCCGAGGCCCGTCAGGCCGCGCTCGCCGATCGAGCCGACCTCGCCACGCTGACGGTCGACCTCCGGACGCGGGCCGTCGTGCCGCCTCCCCGCCGGAGAAGCCCAATCCCTTCGTCGACGGGCTGGCGAGCGGATGGCACGCGGTCACGGCGAGCACCGCCGTCGTCCTCACGGTGCTCGGAGCGTTGCTGCCGGTCGCCGTCGTGATCTCCGTCCTGGGCGCACCCGTGCTCTGGTGGCTGCGCCGGCGCCGCCCGCTGCGCCCACCCGTGGTGGCCGCCCCCCGCTGCGGGCCCGGGATCTCAGCCTCGGGTCAGGACGCCGGACACGTCAGGCCCCGAGCCGTCGCCCGACGTGCGCGATGTCACGGACGTGGTGCCGCCCCTCGTGCGTGGCCTGGCGGACGAGCCACGTCGCCGTGCCGCGTCTCGCCGGGCAGCCTGCGGATCGTCCGCGTCCACTCCTCCGGCCGGGTGTCGGCGATCTCGTCACGGAACCCCGCCGCCGCACGGCCGAGGTCGTCGAGCACGGCGCCGAGGTCGGCGTCGGCATACCGGAACCGGACGGCGCGCAGGTCCCCGAACATCGGGTCGACCACCGGCTCGTCCTCGGTGCGTGCGCGCCGCAGCCGGATCGTGAACCCGACGAAGACGTCGCGCAGATGGCAGGCGTACTCGGTGATCGACCAGACCTCGGGCGCCGGACGCACGCGCCGCAGCTCCGCGGGGACGGCGTCCACGGCGGCGCGGACGGCGTCGGTAGCTCCCGGATCTCGGCGACGGCGTCGGCGATCGTCAGGTCGGCATAGGCGAGCCCACATGCTTCGCAGACGAAATCCTCGGCGGCGAGCGGCGGCAGACCAGAGGGCAGCATGCGTCACGCCCTCCATCCTCCGCCCTCCCCCACCTCTTCGCGCTGATCATGCGATTCCCGTTGATCGTAGATGCCGTCACGGACACGCGGATTGCATGATCACTCGAAAGGGGGACGGGTCCATGCGGCCGTGCGCGGCGCCGGCGGGGCCAGGGTGGGACGCGTGAGAGCCAACGAGGTGCTGCTCGACCTCTTCGGCCGGCTGCCCGGCTCTGGTGCGGTCCGCCGTCCGCGACCTGTCGCCGGACCAGCTGGCTTATGCCCCGAGGAGGGCGCGAACACCATCGCCTGGCTGGTGTGGCACCTGACGCGGATCCAGGACGACCACGTCGCGGACGTCACGGGGCGCCGAGCAGGTCTGGACGGACGGCGAGTGGGCCGTCCCGGTTCGGGCTGCCGCAGCGGCACGCTCGACACGGGGTACGGGCACGCGGCGGAGCAGGTGGCCGAGGTCCGGCCGGAGAGCTGGGGGACGCTCGTCGAGTACTACGACGCCGTGCACGCGCGGACGATCGCCTACCTCGAGCACCTCACCGACGAGGACCTCGACCGGATCGTCGACGACGCGCTGGGACCCACCGGTGACCCTCGGCGTCCGGCTGGTGAGCGTCGCCAACGACGACGCCCAGCACGTCGGCCAGGCCGCCTACCTGCGCGGCCTGATCACCGCGTGACCGCCATTCTGGGGGCGCGTGGGATCGGCGCCGCTGGGTACGGCTGCGGCATGGCCGAGGACGAGACGCTTCCACAAGGGCGACCACGTGACGTGGAAGTCGCACGGCGGCACCGCCGAGGGCGTGATCGAGAAGGAGATCACGGACGACACCGAGGCGGCCGGCCGTACCGTGCGCGCGTCGCAGGACGACCCCCAGTACCTCGTGAGGAGCGACAAGTCCGGCGGCGAGGCGGTCCACAAGCCGTCGGCGTTGCACAAGGAGTGACCGGCGCGACGTCGGAACCGGGCTGGGGGACGCGCTGGTCACGACAATCGGTCATGCCGTGTTCAGATCGTTGCCTCGCGGTGATGTCTCGCGGCTGTCGGCATGGTAGACGTTCTGCTCCGACCGTCCTCGGGCCGGATCCCACCGGACCGGGGACCCGGAGAAGGAAGGTCCCCATGCGTCCCCCGCGTCCCTCGCGTCGCCGCGGCGTCTCCGTCGCCGCCCTCGCCGCAGTCACTGCGAGCCTCGCCGCCGTGGCCGCCTGCTCCCCGCCCTCGTCGTCCAGCAGCTCGAGCTCGGCGAGCGGCAGCAACGGCGTCTCCGCCGCCTCCGCGACGAGCGCCCAGGCTCTCGGCGGGCTCCCCGCGCTCGAGGCCGCCGCGAACAAGGAGGGCGCGCTCAACGTCATCGCCCTCCCGCCGGACTGGGCGAACTACGGCGCCATCATCAACGCCTTCAAGGCGAAGTACCCGCAGATCAAGGTCACTCCGCGCAGCCCGACGCCAGCAGCAAGGACGAGATCAACGCGGCGAACACGCTCAAGGGCCAGTCGAACGCCCCGGACGTCTTCGACCTCGGCCAGGCGGTCGCGCATCCAGCACCTCGACGTTCGCCCCGTACAAGGTCGCCACCTGGGCCGACATCCCGGACAAGCTCAAGGACGCGAACGGCACCTGGGTCAACGACTACGGCGGCTACATGTCGATCGGCTACAACGCGCAAGGTGGTCGCCGGCGCCGACCAGCGTCGCCGACCTGCTCAAGCCGGCCTACAAGGGCAAGGTCGCGCTCAACGGCGACCCGACCGCGGCCGGTGCCGCGTTCTCCGGCGTCGCGATGGCGTCGCTGGCCAACGGCGGCTCGGCGGACGACATCTCCAAGGGCGTCGACTTCTTCAAGCAGCTCAAGGCCGCCGGCAACTTCCTGCCCGTCGACCCGACGCCGGCCACGATCAAGGCCGGCCAGACGCCCGTCGTCATCGACTGGGACTACCTCAACGTCGGCGCAGGCAAGAGCGCTGGCAGGCACGAGCATCGACTGGAAGGCCGTCGTCCCGCAGAACGCCGTACTCGGCTCGTTCTACGTCCAGGCGATCAACAAGGACGCCCCGCACCCGGCCGCGGCCCGGCTGTGGGAGGAGTTCCTCTACTCCGACCAGGGCCAGAACCTCTGGCTCGCCGGCGGCGCCCGGCCGGTCCGGCCCGACGCGATGACCAAGGCCGGCACGGTCGACCAGACCGCCGTAAGGCGCTGCCGCAGGCGACGGGGACGCCGGTCATCCTCACCGCAGGCGCAGAGCGACAAGGCCGCGGCCTACCTCAAGGACAACTGGGCGAAGAGCGTCGGGTGACCTCCTCGGCCCTGCCCGCGGCGACGTCCGCAGGTACCGCCGCGTCGGCCACCGAGGCGACCAGCCCCGGTGGCCGGCGCGGCCGGCGGCTCGTCGCCACCGCGGCGTCGCTGCTCGGCGTCGTGCCGTTCGGCCTGCTCGTCACGTTCTTCCTCGTGATCCCGACGCTCGTCGTCGTCATCGGATCGTTCCTGGACGCCGGCGACCGCTTCACGCTGGCCAACGTCCGCGGGCTCGCCGACGACGTGGTCCTGCAGGCCTACTGGCGCAGCATCTGGATCTCGGCGGTCACCGCGGTCGTCGGGGCCGTCCTGGGTGCGCTGCTCGCGCACGCGATCTCGACCGCGGCGCCAGGCGGCGTCCTGCGCCGCGTCGTCACCGCCGCCTGCGGCGTGCTCGCCCAGTTCGGGGGCGTCACGCTGGCGTTCGCGTTCCTCGCGACGTTCGGCTTCACCGGGTTCGTCACGGTGTGGCTGCAGAACGTCTTCGGCATCGACCCGTACGGAGCCGGCGGCTGGCTGACGGACACCCCGGGCCTGCTGCTCGTCTACACGTACTTCCAGATCCCACTCATGGTCATCGTCTTCCTGCCGGCGCTCGACGGCCTGCGACCGCAGTGGCGGGAGGCGACGGAGAGCCTCGGAGGGTCGACGTGGCGTACTGGCGGCACGTCGCCGGTCCGATCCTGCTGCCGTCGTTCCTCGGCGGGATGCTGCTGCTCTTCGCGAACGCGTTCTCGGCCTACGCGACCGCCAAGGCGCTCATCAGCCAGGGCAGCCCGATCGTGCCGCTGAAGATCGACGCGGCGATCAGCGGTGAGGTCATCACCGGGCAGGACAACATCGGCAAGGCCATGGCGCTCGGCATGGTCGTCGTCGTCGCCGTCGTGCTCTGGCTGTACGCCCGGCTGCAGCGGAGAACGAGCCGATGGCTGGGATGAGCCTCGTCGCGGCGGCGCCGCCGGCGGCAGGCGGTCCAGCGCTGGGTCGTCGTCACGGTGCTCGGGATCTTCTTCCTGCTCCCGCTGGTCGCGATGGTCGAGTTCACGACGCGCGCGCCGTCCGGGTCGGGCCGCACGCTCGACGTCTGGCGCACCCTGGCGGACGTCGGTGCGCTCGCCGACCAGTACCCGGACCTGCTCGACGGCATCGAGGCCTCCGCAGGGCTCGTCGTCGTGACCGTGCTGCTCATGCTCGTGCTGCTCGTTCCCACGATGATCTGGGTGCGGCTGCGGCTGCCGTGGCTGCGTCGTCCGATGGAGTTCGTCTGTCTGCTGCCGCTGACGGTGCCGGCGATCGTGCTCGTGGTCGGGCTGGCGCCGGTCTACGCCTGGGTGGCCTACTTCCTCGGGCCGTCGTCGCTGACGCTGTGCTTCGCCTACACCGTGCTCGTGCTGCCGTACGCCTACCGCGCCATCGACACCGGGCTCGCCACGATCGACGTCCGGACCCTCTCGGAGGCTGCCCGGAGCCTCGGCGCCGGCTGGTTCACGGTCGTCGCCCGCGTCGTGCTGCCGAACATCCGGTCCGCGGTGCTGTCCGCGTCCTTCCTCTCGGTGGCGCTCGTGCTCGGGGAGTTCACGGTCGCCAACCTGCTCAGCCGCACCAACGTCCAGGTGGCGATCAACCTGCTCGGCAAGCGGGACCCGAGCATCTCGGTCGCCGTCTCGCTGGTGGCGTTGATGGTCGCGTTCGTCCTGCTCCTCGTCCTGTCGCTGGCCGGCGTCCGCCGCCGCGCCCGCGGCCCGCGTCGCCGTCCGGACCAGAGCGTGCTCGGCGCCACACCCTTCGGAGGGGCCGGATGACCACCGCGATCCAGGACGCCGGGCGGGACGTCCGGCTCGAGGACCTGCGCCGCAGCTACGGCGAGTCCACGCCCTCGACGGGCTGTCGCCTGACGATCGCGCCGGGCCGCATGCTCGCGCTGCTCGGACCGTCCGGCTGCGGCAAGACGACGGCGCTGCGCGCGCTGGCCGGCCTGGAGGAGGTCGACAGCGGGCGGGTGCGTCGTCGGCGGCCGGGATCTCACCGGCGTCCCGGCGAGCCGCCGCGACATGGGCATGGTCTTCCAGGCGTACAGCCTGTTCCCGCACCTCACGGCGCTGGAGAACGTCGCGTTCGGGCTGCGGATGCGCCGCGTCGGCAGCGCGGAGCGGCGGCGGCGGGCCGGGGAGGCGCTCGAGCTCGTCGGGCTCTCGCCGCTCGCCGACCGGTACGCGGGCGAGATGTCCGGCGGCCAGCAGCAGCGCGTCGCCCTCGCCCGGGCGCTGGCGATCCGGCCGAGCGTGCTGCTCCTCGACGAGCCGCTCTCCGCCCTCGACGCGCGGGTCCGGGCGCAGCTGCGCGAGGAGATCCGCCGGATCCAGCTCGAGGTCGGCACGACCGCCGTCTTCGTCACCCACGACCAGGAGGAGGCGCTCGCCGTCGCCGACGAGGTCGGCGTGATGAGCGCCGGCCGGCTGGAGCAGCTCGCCGCACCTCAGGAGGTCTACGACCGGCCCGACGACGCCGTTCGTCGCCGAGTTCGTCGGCTTGACGTCCCGCGTGCCCGGCGGCCGTCACGGACGGGCTGGCCCGAACCGCCGGAGGGGACGTGCCGCTCCTGCCGGGTTCGGCCGGGGACGGCCGCGTGGAGGTGCTCGTGCGTCCCGAAGCCGTCGTCGTGTCGAGCGAGGACGCCGGGACCGGCGCCGCCGGCCGCGTCGTCCACACCTCGTTCCTCGGCGCGCTCGCGCGGGTCACCGTGGCGACGGACGCCGGGGAGCTGCTCGCCCAGCTGCCCGCCGTCGCCGCCGCCGGCCTCGGACCAGGGACGCCGGTGAGCTGGCGGCTGACGCCGACGCCGGCCCTCGCTGCCGCCGTGCCCGAGCGCTGCGAGACCTGCCTCCGTCTGCAGGGCGCCTCCCGACGCTTTGCGTGAGCTCGGGCGAGGCGCCGAGGTGGTGCCCCGCGGGCCTCGGAAAGCCCGGCGCGGAGCACCAGGCCGTCTAGCGCAGCTTGGGCAGGACCTCCTCGGACCAGAACCGGAAGAACTGCTCCTGGTCGGGCCCGATCTGCTGCACGTAGACCTCGTCGTAGCCGGCCTGCTCGAACTGGCGGACGTTCTCGCGTGGCGGTCGGCGTCCGGGCCGCAGACCACGGCCTCGCGCGACCATGTCCGGGGTCACCAGCGGGCTCGCCTGCTCGAAGTGCTTCGGCGTCGGCAGGACCTGCGCGAGCTCGCCGGGCAGCTGCTCGTTGGCCCACAGCCGGTGCGCGGTCTCGACCGCGGCCTGCTCGTCGGGGCCGTAGCAGACCTTGAACCCGCCCTGCACCGGCTTGCGGCCGCCGCCGGAGTCGCGGAAGGTGCCGACGAGCTCGGCGTCCGGCTTGGTGCAGCAGAAGCCGTCGCCGATCCGGCCGGCGAGCGTCGCCGGACTTCGGCCCGAAGCCCGAGACGTAGATCGGCACCGGCTGCTGCGGGAGGGTGTAGATCCGGGCGTTCTCGACCGTGTAGTACTCGCCGCGGAAGTCCTTGACGCCGCCCTCGTGAAGCAGGCGGATGACCTCGGACCGCCTCCTCGAGCATGTCGAGCCGCTCGTCGGCGGACGGCCAGGCGTCGCCGAGGATGTGCTCGTTGAGCGCCTCGCCGCTGCCGACGCCCGAGGACGAAGCGGCCGTCGAGCAGCACCGACGAGGTGGCCGCGGCCTGCGCGATGATCGCCGGGTGGATCCGGATCGTCGGGCAGGTGACGGCGGTGCTGATGGGCAGCGACGTCACCTGCGAGAGCGCGCCGATGACGCGACCAGACGAACGGGCTCTGACCCTGCTCGTCGTTCCAGGGGTGGAAGTGGTCGCTGATCCACAGCGCCTCGAAGCCGGCGCGCTCGGCGAGCCTGGCCTGCTCCACGAGCTCGGCGGGCGTGAACTCCTCGCAGGACAGGAAGTAGCCGTAGGTCGTCATGCCCGCGCAGTTCCCGCGGCTGCCGTCGTCATGCTCGCGGGCAGGGATGATGGTCGAACGGCGCCGAGGTGCGGGCAGCATGGAGGAACGCGCGGCATACGCCGCTGCGGAGATCACCGCAACGGCTAGGGTCGTCGACGCTGGGCTTGAGGAGGCAGCGTGAGCGAACCTGCACGGCGGACGCCCTCGGCGGGCGCGCCGTCCCAGGGAGAGGCCCGGATCGGGCCTCCGCACGAGGCTGCCAGCGGCCAGCCGCTGCCGGTCACCGTCGTGGCCCGCAGGGGTCAGCGGCGCATCGGCGCGCACACCCCGCCCGGGCACGAGCCGCGGCCGCTGACGATGGTGGCGTTCGACGCGCGACAGCTCCGCCGGTCCGTGATCAGCATCCTCGTGCTCGTCACGCTGTGGCTCGTCGCCCTCACCGTCTTCGGCGCGATCAGCCACTTCATCTTCATCCTCATGCTGTCGTGGCTGTTCGCGATCGCCATGGAGCCGGCGATCCTCCGGCTCGCGGCACGCGGCGTCCGGCGCGGGACGGCGACCGGCATCGTCGGGAGCTTCGTGCTCCTCTGCGTCCTCGCCATCGGCGCGGTCTTCGGCAACCTCTTCTTCCAGCAGCTGAACCAGCTGATCACGTCGCTGCCGACCACCGTGACCCAGACGCGTGGACTGGGTGAACACCCACCTCCACCTGCAGCTCGACCCGACGAAGATCGCGGACGAGCTCAAGCTGACCCCGGAGCAGATCGGCAGCTGGACGACGCAGATCGCCGGCGGCGTCGTCGGCATCGTGACCTCGCTGTTCTCGCTGCTCCTGGAGGTGTTCACGTTCTTCGTGTTCGCCTTCTACATCGCCGCCGACGGGCCGCGGATCCGGCGCGCCATCGGCCGCTGGATGCCGCCCGAGCGGCAGGACGTCTTCGTCACCGTCTGGGACATCGCGGCCCAGAAGACCGGCGGCTACGTCATCTCCAAGGTCGTGCTGGCGGCGCTCTCGGCGGGGTTCCACGCAGTGTTCTTCTGGGCGGTCGGGCGTGCCGTACTGGCTGCCCCTGGCCATCCTCGTCGGGATCACGGCGCAGTTCATCCCGATCGTCGGCACCTACATCGGGATCGCCGTCCCGCTGCTCTTCGTCGTCTTCCAGTCCCCGCTCACGGCCGTCTGGATCATCATCTTCGCGACCGTCTACCAGCAGATCGAGACGTACGTGTTCACCCCGCGGGTCAGCAAGCGGACGATGGACGTCAACTCGGGCATCGCCCTCGGCGCCGTCTTCGTCGGCGCCGCGATCTGGGGGCCGATCGGGGCGCTCATCGGCATCCCGCTCGCCGCGGCCGTCGTGGCCGTCGTCGGCACGTACGGGCGCCGCTACGAGCTCGTGCCCGAGCTCGCGCGCACCGGAGCTGAGACGACGAGGAGGACGAGGAGGAGGACGTCGGCGACGCCGTCGACGAGGACCCGCCGCCGGCCGACGAGGAGCCGAGCACGCCCAGCGACGACGTGGCCCCCGTGCTCTCGCGGCCGACCAAGCCGTAGTCGCTGCTCCGGCGGCGGCGGGCACGGCGCGCGCCCCGGCCGTACGTGGCGGAAGGGACGACGACGAGCACGGCGACCAGCAGCCAGAGCCCACCTCCGAGGGCGCCGAAGAGGACGTCGGTCGGGTAGTGCATGCCCCGGTAGACGCGGCTGACGGCGACGATCGGCGGCACGCAGCAGCACAGGAGCGGCGATCAGCACGGCGAGCCGGCGATGCACCATCTGGCGCAGCACGATCACCGCGATGCAGCCGTACGAGCGCCACCGCGGCGGCGGTGTGGCCGGACGGGAAGCTGGACGTCGGCGGTGCCGGGTCGAGCCGCGGGACCGGCGGCCGCGGGCGGTGGACCGTGTTGGTGACGAGGAGGAAGATGAACAGCTCGCCGAGGATCGCCACCGCGAGCCCGATCGACTCCCGCCAGCGCCCCAGCCATCGCCGGAGGACGAAGAAGAGCACGAGGCACAGCGCGATGACGGTGTACGTCTCCGCGAGCAGCGTGCCGATGTGCGTGAGGGTGTTGAGCGTCGGCGTCCGATGGGCCGCGAACCAGCGGCTGACCTGCAGGTCCTTGGCCACCAGCGCGCTGCCGGCGAGCAGATGGGTGATCGTCGAGGCCGACGGCGATCAGTGCCAGGTAGATCAGCACCGCGCCGGACACGAGCCGTACCGCAGATCCCCGGGTGAGCGGCGCGGCCTCCGTCCGGCCCTCGAGGGACGGTCTGAGGATGCGCTCATGAGCGGAATGTGGCAGTCACCTGCCAAGCGCGCACGTTCAGGTGCAACATCACCGCACGACGTTTACGGACCCCCCTCGGGGGGCATTCTCTGCGTTGACAGCGCCTTACACACCCCACCTACAGGAGCACTCGTGATTAGCGCGATCATTTCCGCGATCATCGTCGGCGCCATCATCGGCGCCCTCGGGCGTCTGGTCGTCCCCGGCCGGCAGAACATCTCCATCGTGCTGACGATCGTCATCGGCATCGTGGCCGCTCTGATCGGCACCTTCATCGCCAACGCGATCGGCGTCGGCGACACCAACGGCATCGACTGGATCAAGCTCATCATCCAGGTCGTGCTCGCCGCCATCGGCGTCGCCCTCGTCGCCGGCGGTGCCCGCTCGCGCAGCCTGCGCTGACGCCTGCTGCTGGGCGTCACGCGAGGTGCAGAGCGCTCAGCAACCGCCACATCCGGCCGAAGGGGCGGTGAGGACCATCCGGTCCTCACCGCCCCTTCGTCCTGCGTGCGTGCTGCGTTGGTGTGATCCGCCTTGCGTCAGGTTACTCGCCAGTAGCATCATTCGGTTACCGGCGGGTAACCTCGCCGGCTGATCACGGTGCCGACCGCGCCGGGCGGCACCTCCGCGGCGGAGGAACCCGATGAGCCACTACAAGCACAACCTCCGCGACCTCGAGTTCACCCTCTTCGAGGTGCTCGGTCGCCAGGCGGTCCTCGGCACGGGACCGTTCGAGGAGGTCGACGCCGACACCGCCCGCGAGATGCTCCACGAGGTCGCCCGGCTCGCCACCGAGGACCTCGCCCCCTCGCTCCTGGACTCCGACCGCAACCCGCCCGGTCTACGACCCGGCCACCACTCCGTGCGCACTCCCGGAGTCCTTCAAGCGGTCGTACCAGGCCTACGTCGACGCCGAGTTCTGGCGCGCGGACGTCCCCGCCGAGCTCGGCGGCACGCCGGTCCCGCCCAGCCTGCGGTGGGCCATCGCCGAGCTCGTCCTCGGCAGCAACCCCGCCGTGCACATGTACAGCTCCGGCTTCTCCTTCGCCAAGATCCTGTACGCCCTCGGCACCGCGGACCAGCAGAAGCTCGCCGGCCACATGGTCGACCGAGCACTGGGGCGCCACCATGGTCCTCACCGAGCCGGACGCCGGGTCGGACGTCGGCGCCGGCCGCACCAAGGCGGTGCAGCAGCCGGACGGCACCTGGCACATCACCGGCGTCAAGCGGTTCATCACCTCGGCGGTCAGCGACTGTCCAGGAGAACATCGTCCACCTCGTGCTGGCCCGGCCCGAGGGCGCCGGCCCAGGCACCAAGGGCCTGTCGCTGTTCGTCGTCCCGCAGTACCACGTCGACCTGGAGACAGGTGAGCTCGGCGAGCGCAACGGCGCCTTCGTCACCAACGTCGAGCACAAGATGGGTCTCAAGGTCTCGACGACCTGCGAGCTCCGGTTCGGCGAGGTCGACGGCATCCCGGCGGTCGGCACCCTGCTCGGCGACGTCCACGACGGCATCGCCCAGATGTTCAAGATCATCGAGGCCGCCCGCATGATGGTCGGCACCAAGGCCATCGCGACCCTGTCGACCGGCTATCTCAACGCGCTGGAGTACGCCAAGAACCGGGTGCAGGGCGCCGACCTCGCGCAGATGGCGCGACAAGGCGGCGCCCCGCGTGACGATCACGCACCACCCCGACGTCCGGCGCTCGCTGATGACCCAGAAGGCGTACGCCGAGGGCCTGCGCGCGCTCGTGCTCTACACCGCCTCCCAGCAGGACGCGGTCGCCGTCGCCGAGGCGCGCGGGGCGCGGGACGAGCTGGCCGAGCGGGTCAACGACCTGCTGCTGCCGATCGTCAAGGGCGTCGGCTCGGAGCGGTCGTGGGTGCTGCTCGGCACCGAGAGCCTGCAGACGTTCGGCGGCTCCGGCTTCCTGCAGGACTACCCCGTGGAGCAGTACGTCCGGGACGCGAAGATCGACACGCTCTACGAGGGCACGACGGCGATCCAGGGCAACGACTTCTTCTTCCGCAAGATCGTCCGGGACAAGGGCCAGGCGCTCGGCGTACCTCGCGACCCAGGTCGCGGAGTTCGCGAAGGCCGACCCCGGCGACGGCCGGCTCTCCACCGAGCGGGAGCTGCTCGGGAAGGCGCTGGACGACGTCCAGGGGATCGTCGGGACCATGGTGGTCGCCGCGATGGCGGCCGACCCCGGGTCGAGGGCGGCGATCCGCGCAACATCTACAAGGTCGGCCAGAACACCACCCGGCTGCTGCTCGCGGCGGGCGACCTGGTCATCGCGCTGGCTGCTGCTGCGCCAGGCCGAGGTCGCGCTCGCCAAGCTCGCGGACGGCGCGGGCGGCCGGGACAAGGCCTTCTACGAAGGCAAGGTGGCCGCGGCCCGGTTCTTCGCCCGCCAGGTCCTGCCCGAAGCTCGCGCGCCGAGCGCGCGATCGCCGAGGCCACGGACAACGTCGCTGATGGAGCTCGACGAAGCCGCCTTCTGAAGGCCGTCACCTTCGTCGCCGGTTCAGCGGCGGCTGACCGGACCGCGACGAAGGTACGCGGCGATTCGTCGAGCGGCGGATTGTCGACCGCGTCCCCGGTAGGCCAGGGTCGTCCTCGTGAGCGTGGATCGCCCGGAGCGGCGGCGCGGAGTCGGCGCGGTCGTTCACGGGCACGACGGCGTGGGCGAGGAGCATCGCCACGCCCCTGCAGCGGTTCCTCAGCACGGAGTCGGGCAGCGCCGCGTTCCTGCTCGCCGGCGCGCTCATCGCGCTTGATCTGGGCGAACGTCGGCGACCTCGTCGTACCACTCCTTCTGGACCAGTGAGCTGGAGATCCGGCTGGAGGACTGGTCCGTCGCCCTCGACCTGCGGAGCTGGGTCAACAGCGGGCTCATGACCTTCTTCTTCTTCGTGGTCGGGCTCGAGGCCCGCCGCGAGTTCGACCTCGGCGACCTGCGCGAACGATCGCGCCTGGCGCTGCCGCTGGCCGCGGGCCTGGTCGGGCATGATCGTGCCCGCCCTGATCTTCCTCGCCGTCAACGCCGGCCGGCCCACGGCCGCACGCCTGGGGCGTCGCGATGTCGACCGACACCGCGTTCGCGCTCGGCGCCCTCGCCCTGTTCGGCCGGCGGGTGCCGGAGCAGGTCCGCGGCGTTCCTCCTGACCGCACTCGTCGTCGACGACGTCGTGGCGCTGGTGGTGATCGCCACCGTGTACAGCAGCGACGTCGAGCATGCGGCCGCTGCTGGTGGCCCTCGCGCTGTTCCTCGTCCCGCTCACGCTGCGCCGCTTCCGGGTGCGTTATGGCCTGGCGTACTTCGTCTGCGGCGTCGCCGTTTGGCTGGCGCTGCTGCTCCTCCGGCATCGACCCGATCGTCATCGGGCTCGTCATGGGCATGCTGACGTACGCGTACAACCCGCCGGGCGAGGCGCTCGACGAGGCGCTGGAGCGGTTCCGGCTGTTCCGGGAGCAGCCGACGCCGGAGCTGGCGCGCTCGGCCGGGTCGAGCCTCGCGGCCTCGCTGTCGTTCAACGACCGGCTGCAGCAGATCTACCTGCCGTGGACGAGCTACGTCATCGTCCCGCTCTTCGCCGTCGCGAACGCCGGCATCGTCGTCGAACGGCTCGTTCCTGGTCCGCGCGCTCCGCTCCCCGGTGACCCTCGGCGTCGTCGTCGGCTACGTGGTCGGCAAGCCCTCGGGTTCCTCGGCGGCTCGTGGCTGGTCACGCGCCTGTCCCGGGGCCGCGTGCTGCCGCCCGTGGGCTGGGCCTCCGTCGCCGGCGGGGGCACGATCGCGGGCATCGGGTTCACCGTCTCGCTGCTGGTCGCCGGCCTGTCCCTGCAGGGGACCAGCTGCAGGAGGCGACGTTCGGCGTTCTCGTCGCCGCCGTCCTCGCCACGGGCCTGACCTGGGTCGTCTTCCGGCTCACGGCCCGGCTGCCGGTCGCGACCCGGTTGCGGGCGCTGCTCGGTTACGCCGAGCCGGTCACCGACCTCGCTCAGGCGGTGGATCCCGAGCACGACCACGTCCGCGGCCCCGCCGACGCCCCGGTCACGCTCGTGGAGTACGGCGACTTCGAGTGCCCGTACTGCGGTCGCGCCGAGCCGGTCGTCCGCGAGCTGCTCGCCGGCGCCGGCGACGACATCCGCTACGTGTGGCGGCACCTGCCGCTGGAGCAGGTCCACCCGCACGCCGCGCTCGCCGCGGAGGCCGCCGAGGCCGCCGCGGAGCAGGGCGCCTTCTGGGAGATGCACGATCTGCTGCTGACCAGACCAGGACCACCTGCTCGGTCGGCGACCTGCGTGGGCTACGCCGACCGGCTGGGCCTGGACGTCGAGCGCTTCCATCGGGACCTCAAGGAGCACCGGCTCGCCGCCCGGGTCGCCGAGGACGTGCAGTCGGCCGAGCTCAGCGGCGTCTCCGGGACGCCCACGTTCTTCGTCAACGGACGCCGGCACTACGGGGCGTACGACATCGACACCTTCAAGGCGGCGGTGAAGACGGCGAAGGCGCGCGCCGCCGTGGAGGCGCCGCCGCCGCGCCGGCGTGGCCGGACCCAGCCGGCCGTCGGAGGCTGAACGGCGCTCGACCGGCCGGCCGGCGATCAGCGCAGGATGTCGGGCACCTGCCAGTCCTTGCCGTGCACGGTGGTGTCGAGGAACGCCTCGACGACCTGGTACCAGATCTTGGCGTGCTGCGGCTTGAGGACCCAGTGGTTCTCGTCCGGGAAGTACAGGAACTTGTGCGGCATGCGCCGTCGGCGCCCGCGCCGCTCGGCGAGCTCGGCCCACAGCCGCAGCGCCCTCGCCGATCGGCACCCGGTAGTCCTTGTCGCCGTGGATGACGAGCATCGGCGTCCGGATCTGCGTCGACGAACAGGTGCGGGCTGTTCTCCAGCGCTCATCTCCGGCGTCATCTCGCCGCCGCCAGTAGTAGTACGCGTCGGTCGTCGGGGCGAACTGGTCCAGTGCCCACAGGCTGGCGTGGGTGACGATGCCGCGGAACCGGTCGGTGTGGCCGGCGATCCAGTTGGCCATGTAGCCGCCGAAGGAGCCGCCCATCGCCGCCGTCCGGCTCGGCGTCGATGTCGGGCCGCGCGACGCGCGGCGTCCGTGATCGTCATGAGGTCGGTGAACGGCGCCTGCCCCCAGCTCCCCAGCCGCGACGGACGAACTCCCGGCCGTAGCCCGGTCGAGAGCGCCGGGTCCGGCAGCAGCACGGCGTACCCGCGGGCCGCCATGATCCACGGGTTCCAGCGCCAGGTCCAGGCGTTCCAGGAGTGCAGCGGGCCGCCGTGGATCCAGAGCAGCAGCGGTGCGGGCACGTGCTCGCGGCGTCCGCGGGCAGCACCAGCCAGGCCCGCAGCGGCGTCCCGTCCTCGGCGGTGGCGGTCACCTCGGTGAGCGTGCCGGGCAGCGTCGAGGCCTCGACCGGGGCCGAGCAGGCGCTGCGGCTCCTGGTCGGGCGGCCGGCGTCGAGCCGGACCGGCGCGGGCGGGGCGTCCACCGCGGAGCGCAGCGCGTAGACCCAGCGGCCGTCGGGCGACGACGCGCACGTCGGTGTAGGCGCCGGAGTCGCCGGTGAGCCGGGTGATCTCGCCGTCGGCGAGGTCGAGGCGGAACACCGGCGAGCGGCCCTGGTCGTCGGCGGCGAACACGAGCGCCGAGCCGTCCGGCGTCCACCGCGGCGCGCCCGGCCAGCGGTCCCAGCCCGTCGGTGACGTCGCGTCGCGCTCGCCCACGGCGAGGTCGAGGACGGCGAGCAGGATGTCGCGGCGGCTCGGTGACCGTCGAGCGCCGCTCGACGAGCGAAGGCGACGCGCCGGCCGTCCGGGCGAGAACGCCGGGGCGCCGTACTCCTCGCCCTCGTCGTCGAGGAGCACCCGGCGCTCCCCGGTGGCCGACGTCGATCGCGACGAGCGTGCGCGCGGCGCCCGCCGGGCTCGGGCTGCTGCCAGGTGGTGACGACGGTGCGGCCGTCCGGGCTGACGTCGTACTGCGCGCTCGTCGAGCCCGCGACCGGGTGCCGGGCGTGAGGTCGGTCAGCGCGACCCGGCCGACGCACGCCGTCGTCCGTGCCCGGCGTCGCCTCGGCGGGCACCCGCCCGGCGAGCAGCCGGACCTGGTCGGGGCCGAGGTCGGCGTCCCAGTACCGGACCGGGTACTCCTCGTGGAGGATCGCGGAGACCTTGAGGTCCTTGCGCGCCTTGCGCCGCTTCTCGTCGTCGTCCCCGCCGACCGAGCCCGGGCAGGGTGCTCGACGCGAGGACGACGCGTGCCCTCGTCGGCCGCCACGACCGCGCCCTCGACGCCGCCCGGGCCGGGACGCCGACGACGCGCGCCTCGCCGCCGCCGGCCGGGCAGCAGCCAGAGCGCGGCCGGCGGGTCGTCGTCCTTGGCCTGCGCGTCGGGGCGGGCGGAGGTGAAGAGCAGCGCCGCCGTCCGGCAGGAACGCGACCGGCGTCTCGCCCTTGGCGCTGCGGGTCAGGCGGCGAGCGGGCGGACGCCGGCGGGGTCCACCTCCCACAGCGCGGAGACGTACTTGGTGCGCTCGCCGTCGAGCGTGGCGACCGCCGTGACGAGCCGGTCACCGCCGGGCGAGAGGAGCAGGTCGGAGACCCGCGGGAGGGCGATGTAGGCGTCCAGGTCGTCGAAGGGCGTCGGGTTCTCGTCGGTCACGCCCCAGTGCTATCACGCCCTGCCGACAGGCGCCGCCGCGCTCAGAGGCGGCGGTCGGCGAGCACGGGGAAGGCCTCGCGCCAGGCGCCGACGGCGTCGAGGTCGAGGTCGACGACGAGCACCTCCTCGCCGTCGCCCGCCTCGCCAGCACCGCGCCGGTGGCGTCGACGACCTGGCTGCGCCCGCCCATCCGGACGCCGGCGTGCGTGCCGCCGGTGTTGCACTGGACCACGACCAGCTGGTCCTCGATCGCCCGCGCCCGGCCCAGCAGCGACCAGGCCTCGACCCGGGCGGCCGGCCACGCGGCCGGGACGAGGACGAGCTCGGCGCCGCCGTCGAGCAGCCGCGCGGAAGAGCTCGGGGAAGCGCAGGTCGTAGCAGGTGGCGAGGCCGACGCCGGTGGGCCGGCCGCCGAGCTCGAGGGTCCGGACGACGAGCTCGTCGCCGGCCTCGAGGAGCACGGGCTCGCCGTTGCCGAAGCCGAAGCGGTGGATCTTGCGGTAGACGGCCACGCGCGCGCCGTCCGGGCCGAACACGACGGAGGTGTTCCAGAGCCCCCGCCCCTCGGGGCCGCCGTCGGCCCGCTCGACGATGCTGCCCGGCGTGCACGACGGCGCCGAGCTCTGCCGCGGCCTTGGCGATCGCCGTCATCGACGGGCCGTCGACCGGCTCGGCGCGCTCCGGCCAGGAGCGGTAGCTGAAGCCGCCGTGCGGCCAGAGCTCCGGGAGGACGACGAGATCGGCGCCGCGCTGCTCGGCGACGAGCGCGGCGACCCGCTCGACCCGAGCCGCGACCGGCTCCTCGTCCGTATAGGCGACCTGGACGACGTGCACCCGCATGGTTTGCAGCTTACGTCGGCGCCGGAGCGGAAATAAGTTGCGGACCACAAGCAGTTGTGAGACACATCTACTTGTACGACGCACAGACCCGCATCGCGGGGAGGAGGACGCGCCATGACATCCGAGACGCCCGACGCAGCCCCTGGTTGGCCGAGCCTCTGATCGGCCGAGCTCAACCCGAGCTCACCCGTCATGCCCGGCTGCTCCACGTCCTCAAGAGCAGCATGGCCACGCCTCGTGCCGGAGGGGCTCGACGCGGCCGCCTTCGGGCTCCTGATCACGCTGGTCAAGGGCGGCGCCGCGGCGCCAGGGCGAGCTCGCCGAGACGTGCATGCTCGACCCCTCGACGGTCAGCCGTCACGTCGGGCAGCTCGCCCGCGCCGGCTACGTGGAGCGCCGTCCCGCTCCCGGCGACGGGCGCGCGGTGCACCTCCTCGCCACCGACGAGGGCGAGCGGGTCGCGCACGAGATCGCCGCAGGTCCGGCTGAAGGTCATCAGCGCGGCGCTCGGCGACTGGAGCCCGGACGACGTGGCCCGGCTGGTCGTGCTCCTGCGCCGCCTCAACGACGATCTCGACGCCTTCCGCCCCCACGTCACGGTGCTGACCGGAGACCATCAACAGAGCTCGCCGGCAACGGAGCCGGCTCCCGCTTCCCAGGGCACATCCGACCCACGTACTCCTGATCTGGAGATCGCATGACCACCGCTACACCCGCCGGCAGAAGCGCCGGCGCGGTCGTCACAGGACGGGCCGTCGTCCTTCACCCACCGACAGATCGTCATCATCCTCGCCGGCCTCATGTCGGGGATGTTCCTGGCCGCGCTCGACCAGACGATCGTCTCGACGTCGATCCGCACGATCGCGGACGACCTCAACGGCCTGAGCATCCAGGCCTGGGCGACGACCGCCTACCTCATCACCTCGACGATCGTCGACGCCGCTGTACGGCAAGCTCAGCGACATCTACGGCCGCCGGCCGTACTTCATCTTCGCGATCACCGTCTTCGTCGTCGGCTCGGCGCTGTCCGCCAGTTCGCGCACTCGATGTACCAGCTCGCCGCCTTCCGCGCCTCCAGGGCATCGGCGCCGGCGGTCTGTTCTCCCTCGCGCTGACGATCATCGGCGACATCGTCGCCGCCGCGCGAGCGCGCCAAGTACCAGGGCTACTTCCTGGCCGTCTTCGGCACCTCGAGCGTGCTCGGCCCGGTCATCGGCGGTTTCTTCGCCGGCGCCGACACGATCCTCGGCATCGCCGGCTGGCGCTGGGTCTTCCTCGATCAACGTGCCGATCGGCATCGCGTCGCTGCTCGCTCGTCGTCCGCACCCTGCACCTGCCGCACACCCGGCGCGACCACCGGATCGACTTCCCCGGCGCCCTCGCACTGGTCGTCGGGCTGGTCCCGATGCTGATCATCGCCGAGCAGGGCCGGGACTGGGGCTGGACCAGCGCGCAGCGCGCTCATCTGCTACGTCGATCGGCCTCGTCGGCATCGTCGCCTTCCTGATGGCGGAGCGGGCCTACGGGGACGACGCGCTGCTGCCGCTGCGCCTGTTCCGCGGCCGCACCTTCGGGGTCGGCTCGGTGCTGAACTTCGTCGTCGGCATGGGCATGTTCGGCGGCCTGGCCGCCGTGCCGCTCTACATGCAGATCGTCAAGGGCTACAGCCCCACGGAGGCCGGACTGCTCCTGCTGCCGATGGTGATCGGCATCATGAGCGGCACGATCTCCTCGGGCCAGTTCATCGCCCGGACGGGCCGCTACATCTGGTTCCCGTCGTCGGCCTCGGCGTTGCTCGTCGTCGCGATGCTGCTGCTGCACACGCTCGACGCCGACACCTCGATCGTGGTCGTCGACGCGCTACGCGCTTCCTGTTCGGCCTCGGCCTGGGCATGAACATGCAGACGCTGGTGCTGGCCATCCAGAACGCCGTCCCGCCGCAGGACATGGGCGTGGCGACGTCGTCGGCGACGTTCTTCCGGCAGATGGGTGGCACGCTCGGCACCGCCGTCTTCCTGTCGGTGCTGTTCAACGCCGTCCCCGACAGGATCCGCGCGGCCATCGAGGGCGACTCGGCCTTCCAGTCGGCCGTCCGGTCGCCGGAGTTCGCTCAGCAGGCCAAGCAGCTGCAGGGCGGGGCGAGCCAGGCGCTGAACGACTCCTCGTTCATCAACCACCTGCCCGACGTGCTGGCCTACCCCTTCAAGCTCGGGTTCGCGCAGGCCGCCGACACCGTCTTCCTGCTCGGCGCGGCCGTCATCGCGGTGGCGTTCGTCGTCGTCTGGTTCCTGCCGGAGGAGAAGCTCCGGACCCAGTCGGGCATCCAGGCCCGCGAGTCGCAGGAGATCGGCGCCGCGGCGGCGCTCGGCGACATGGCCGCCGGCGAGGCCGCGGAGGGCGAGCCCGCCCCGGCCGGTGCCGGTGCCGCGAGGTCGCAGTCCTCGAGACCGCAGCCGGTGACGGCCACCGAGTAGGCGGCTCACCCTGCACGAAGGCCGCCGTCCCCGATCCGGGGCGGCGGCCTTCGTCTGCCCGCCCAGCCTCCCGTGCTCAGCCCGTGCTGCGTTGCACAGCCAGTGCTCGATCTCGAGGGCCGAAGACGAGCACACGACGAGTAACGCAGCATTCACTGAGCACCGAGAGAGCGTCAGTCGGTCGGCGTCACGAGGGTGTACGACCAGCGGTACTCGCCTGGGTGCAGCACGTAGTCGGCCAGGGTGTCCGGCCCGCAGGACGCCGTCCCGAGCCCGCGATGCGCGGCGTCGACGTGGACGACGACGTCGTCGCGCGGCACGAGTTCGTCGCTGTGCGTCGCCGCCGCGAGGTCCTCGGCGCGGTAGCGGGTCAGGCTCACCTGCCGCGGCTCGTCGAGATGGACGACGACGGCCGGCCGGAAGACGACGGCGGGGACGGTGCTCGCCCTGCGGCGTCGTCGCCGGAGCGCTCTCCTCGTGGGAACCGAGCGCGAACCACCGGACGCCGTGCCGTCCGCCGCTCTCCTGCGGCAGCACGTACGGGGTGAACAGCCGGTCGAGGTCGGCGATCTCGTGCCGGGCCGACGACGCGGCGCACCTGTCCGGGTAGCTCTCCGGCCCCGCGCCTCCGAAGAGGTGGACGACGCCGGCGCGCTCCCCGCCCTCGACCTCGAACACGCTGCCCACCCGCGGGACGTCGTCGAGCTCCGGCGGCAGCACCGCCTGCTCCTCGACGAGGAACCCGCCCTCGATCGGCGTCATGGTCTGCACGTGCCGGACGACGTGCCCGGCGCCGGTGACGACGTCCGCCGTGACGACGACCCCGCTGTCGCGATGGTCGACGTGGACGAGGTGGCGCTCGAGCCGGTCGAGGCCGAGCTCCGCCCACCGGCGCGGCATGGCCGCCGATGCGGTCGTTGTCGGTCGGTGCACGCCACAGCGCCAGCCGCGGCCAGGCCACCACGCCGGCGTGCACCAGGAGGCCGTCGTCGTCCACCGGAGCCGTGCTCGCCGTCCGCGCCGTGCCGGCGCGGGTGAGCAGGTCGCGGCCCTCCGCCCGCAGCGGGAGCTCGACGGTCGCGACCAGCACTCCCCGCGGCGCGCGCGGCGAGGGCTGCGCCGCGAACAGGTCGAGAAGCAGCGTGGCCTCCGCCCGCTCCTCGAACCGGGGCGCGCCAGCTCGGCCGGCACCTCGATCACCGCGCTGCCGCCGGCCGGTACGTCGGGAAGCGGCACCGCCGGGCCCGCGGCGGAGCCGGTCCCCGGAGCGCCGCCCGTGCCGTCGACGTCGACGATCCAGCGCGCCGCCAGCCAGGAGAGGTTCCGGACGTCCTGCCGGTTCTCCAGAACGAAGCGCGTCGAGGAACCGTCGACCGGGGTCAGCCGCACCGGCGCCGCGAGCGCCCGGTGCTCGAACATCGCCGGCTTCGGGGTCCGGTCGGGGAAGACCATGCCGTCGGCGACGAAGTTGCCGTCGTTCGGCGCGTCGCCGAAGTCGCCGCCATAGGCCCAGCGATACCCCTGCGGCGGGAGCCCCCGGCGTCCGCCCGGGCCCGGGACGGAACCGCCGGCGGGAGCGCCCGCCGTCGATGCCCTGCAGGATGCCGTGGTCCCAGAACTCCCAGATGAAGCCGCCCTGCAACCCCGGTGTCGTCTCGAACGCGTGCCAGTAGTCGGCGAGGTTGCCGTTGCTGTTGCCCATCGCGTGCGAGTACTCGCACTGGATCAGCGGGTGCCGCTGCCTGCCGGAGCGTGCGTGGGCGACCATCGACTCGATCGTCGCGTACATCGGGCAGGTGATGTCGCTGGCGGTCTGGTCGCCGGTCCAGTCGAACATGATCGCGCCCTCGTAGTGCAGCGGGCGGGTCGGGTCGTAGCGGCGCACCCACCCGGCGGCCGCGTCGTGGTTCGCGCCGTAGCCGCTCTCGTTGCCGAGCGACCACAGGATCACGCTCGGATGGTTCTTGTCCCGCCGGACCATCCGCGAGATCCGATCGACGTAGGCGGACAGGTACTCCGGCATGTCGCTGACATGGTGGGCGTAGGCGTGGCACTCGAGATCGGCCTCGTCGACGACGAAGAGACCGAGCTCGTCGGCGGCGTCGAGCAGCGCCGGGTCGTTCGGGTAGTGCGACGTCCGGACGGCGTTGAAGCCGAACCGCTTCATCGTCGTCAGGTCCTCGCGGAACCGCTCCGGCGCGATCGTCCGGCCGAAGCGCGGGTCGAAGTCGTGCCGGTTGACGCCGCGGATCATCACGCGGACACCGTTGACGAGCAGGTCGTTGCCGACGATCTCGACCCGGCGGAAGCCGATCCGGTAGGTGGCGCGTTCGACGGCACCGCCGTCCGGCGCCGTGCAAGGTGACCTCGAGCTCGTACAGGTGCGGCAGCTCGGCCGTCCACGGGGTGACCCCGGGTAGCGTCGTCTCGAACCGCAGGCGTCCCATCCCGAGCGGCGGCGGGCCTGCTCGATCGCCGCGCCGATCGCCGCCTCCGCCGGGTCGAGCTCGACGCCGGCGGCCCGCAGGTACTGGATCCGGCCCGACTCGACGGCGGGCAGCGGCGAGCGTGGCGGGCCGCCCGGGGAGTCGACGGGCCCGGACGGCGGCACCGGGACGGACTCGTCGACGTCGACCCCGCCCGACACGCGGACGCCGGACCGACCATCCCTCGGGCACGTCGTTGCCCGGCGCGCCGACGTGGACGTCGACCCGCAGCGAGCCCGTCGCGGTGTCGCCCTCGAGCAGCGGCGCGGGAACCGGCCCTTCGAGGTCGGCGGTGACGCGAACATCGGCGAGGTGCACCGGCGCGGTGGCGTAGAGGAACACGGCCCTCGTGATGCCGCCGTGCCACCACTGGTCCTGGTCCTCGATGTACGTCGCGTCGGACCACTTGACGACGGTGAGCCGGACGACGCTGGTCGTCCCCGGGCGCACGCGCTCGGTCACGTCGTACTCGCTCGCGAGGTGGGAGTCCTTGCCGATGCCGACGTCGACACCGTCGACCGCGGCGAGCAGGACGCTCTCCGCGGCGCCGACGTGCAGGACGATGCGGCGCCCCGCCCACGCGGCGGGGATCTCGACGTCACGCTCGTGGACGCCGGTGGGGTTCCGGTGTGCGGGCGGGAAGGGCGGACGACCGGGCCACGGCATCTGGACGTTGGTGTAGTGCGGCAGGTCGGCGACCCCGTGGACGTCGTCGAACTCCTGCAGCGTCCACGCGCCCGGGACGGAGAGCGTCGTCGCGAGCTCGCCCGCCTCGAGCGCCTGCTCCGGCGTCGGGAAGAGCTCGAACCGCCACGTCCCGTCGAGGGGGAGCCGCTCGACGCCGAGGTCGCCCTCGCGGTGCGGGACAGCGTGCATCGGCAGCCGGTTCCAGCCGGTGATCTCGGGGGCGGCCCACGGCCGCAGCGACGTCCTCACATCCCCTGCCTATCACCCCTGACGGGCGGAGCCGTTCGGCACGGCGGCCGCGGCACGACGGCGCCGTGACCGCGTTGTGGTGTTCGCGGCGGCTCGAATGCCGCAGACTGGCTCTGTGCCAGTCCTCCCGCGCCCTGCGCGCCGCATCCTCGCGACCAGCCCCTTCACCCGAGAGGAGCAGCCGCCGCCGTCAACGGCGGGTTTCTCGGTCGGCGACCGCGTGACCCTCGACAGCTGGGGGATGGGCCGGGTCGCGGAGGTGAAGGAGGACTGGGTCGTCGTGGACTTCGGTACCGCCGGCCTGCGCCGCATCCCTGCCGGGACCAAGGGCTTCTCCCTGCTCTGAGCCCCACGGCCTGCGCCTGGTCAGGGCGACGGGGTGAGGAGGTCGCGGTGCCAGCGCTCGGCGACCCTCGGGTGGCTCCGCAGCCAGCCGATGAGGGACTTCTCGCCGTACTGAGCGAGCAGCGGGTTGTGCGGGTCGTCCTCGACGCCGCGAGCCTCGGCGGCCAGTTCCGGCGGTAGTGGCAGCGGCTCGACGACGGCGTCGAGCCGCGGGTCGAGGAAGACGGGGATGCTGAAGCGTTCCCGACCGGCGGGACTCACCACACGGTGCCGCGTGGCTCTCAGGTAACCCCGCGTGGCCACCTCGAGCAGCTCCCCGATGTTGACGACGAAGGCGTCGGGAACCGGGCGGGCGTCGATCCACGTGCCGTCGAGCGCTTCGACCTGCAGGCCGCCGAGCTCGTCCTGCAGGAGCAGGGTGAGCCAGCCGTAGTCCTTGTGCGCGCCGACCCCCTGCGCCGACTCCAGCTGCTCGCGGGCCGGGTAGCGGACCACCTTGACGTGCAGGTTCGCCTCGTCGTCGAACCAGCGGTCGAAGTAGGTCTCCGGCTGGCCGAGGGCCGCCGCGAGCGCGCGGAGCACCTCACGGGAGGCGCGCTCCGCCTCCGCCAGCCAGCCGAGCACGGCGGCCCGGAGGCCGGGTGCCGCCGAGGGCCACTGGTTCGGGCCGACGAGCCGCAGGTACGGCTTGTCCGGCGGGACGTCGGCCAGAGCCGGCCGTTCCGGCCCGACGTCGATCTGGTCCCTCTGGTCGGCGGCGCCGGCTGTCCGCTCCGTGCCGACCCGGCTGTAGCCCCGGAAGTGCGGCGAGTTCACGTTCTCGATCTCGAGCCGCTGCGCCAGGGGCAGGGCGAAGAACTCCCGCGCCGCATCGAGGACGCCCGACGTCACCTCCCGGGAGATGCCGTGCCCGGTCACGTAGAAGAAGCCGACGTCGTGCGCGGCGTGCCGCAGGTCCGCAAGGAACGCCTCGCGCTGTGCGGGGTCGCGGAACCGGGAGAGGTCGACCAACGGCAGGCTCTGATCGGTCATCGCCCCATGCGAGCAGGCCCTTCGTCCCGGGACAACCGCCGATCCGGATCCTGAGACGTCGGCAGGTCAAGGGCCGCCTCCCAGCCCGGCCCCTCCCGGCTGTCGAACGTGACGCGTCGTCGTCACGATCGGCCCTGGTAGAGCTCCACCAGGTCGCGGGCCGCCTCTCGCACCGCAACCCTCAGCTCGGCGGGCGCGAGAACCTCCACGCGGGTGCCGAGCCGGAGCAGCTCGGCGACGGCGTGCTGGGTGCCCGCGAAGCTCACGCGAAGCTCCGGACGATCGCCGGCGGGCTCGTCGACGACCTGGGCGGCGAGCAGGCGCCGCAC
Source organism: uncultured Actinomycetota bacterium (assembly GCA_963786765.1). Taxonomy (GTDB): domain Bacteria; phylum Actinomycetota; class Actinomycetes; order Actinomycetales; family Kineosporiaceae; genus DATKNA01. The sequence continues at coordinate 668,531 of CAWBAJ010000008.1, forward strand.
CATGGGTAGTGCCGCCGGCGTCACGGCGAGCCTGACCTCCATACCGAGCCGGCGTTCCTCGGCCCTCGCGCGCAGCGCCGTCCAGACCTTCTCCAGGTCCGCGTCCGGCGGGACGACGGCGGCCGCCTCCGTGACCTCGCACGACCGGACCCGGGCGACCCGGAACAGGCGACATCCGTGGGCCGCGGCGCCGTCCGGCTGCGGGTCGGAGCGCGGGATGGCGACGAGGTACCAGACGCCGGCCTTGGCCACGAGCCCGAGCGGGTCGACCGTGACGTGACGCTGTCGGCCCTCGCCGTCGACGTAGTCCAGCAGCAGCCGGCGGGACCGGCTGAGGCCGTCGTGGATCCCGGGCAGCAGGGGAACCGGCTCGGCCGACCGCATCCACTGCTGGGCGTCGACGAGGATCCGGCCGCGGGCATGCTCGACACCGGCCCGCACCCCTCGGCCTCCCGCCCCCACGATCTTCTCCATCGCCAGGTCGAGCGCGTCGCCCAGCCCGAGGTCCGCGACGAGCTCCGGCTGCCCGACGGCGAGGCTGGTCGCCTCGCCGGGAGTGAGGTGGGAGGCGCCGATGCGGTACCCCTCGACGAGCCGGACGCCGCCCTCTCGCCCACGCGTCGTGTACACCGGCACCCCCGCCGCGCTCAACGCCTCCACGTCGCGCAGCACGGTCCGCACCGAGACCTCGAGACGCCGGGCGAGCACCGGAGCAGGAAGGTGACCGTGCGCCTGGAGCAGGAGCACCAGCGACAGCAAGCGGTCCGCGCGCACCAGCCGAGACTAGGCGAAGAATCATGACATCGGATGTCCGGTAATCCCCGCGACGATGGGCCGTCCCGATCGTTCTCGGAAGGAGAAGCCGTGATGACGGTTGCGCAGAGCACGAGCCCCTCGCTGGAACGGCGGTGCGTTCCGCAGGGGCCCTTCGACCTCGCGGGGCAGAGCGGGTACTTCGGGGAGTGGGTCACCTCCGCCCACGATCCCCACGAGATCGTGATGGCCTTCCCGGTCGAGAGCTGGCGGGGCTCCGTCGCCGTCCGGCTGCGCCAGGATCGTACCGGCGCGATCGTCGGCGGCATCGACGGCGGGGGCGGGGTCGACCTGGACGCCGGTTGGCGTCAGGCGCTCGCGGTTCTGTCCCTGGACGTCGACGGCAGCGGGTACCCGGACGTCGGGCGGCGCGACGACGTCGTCGCGCGGTTGCAGGAGGAGCACCGCTACCTGCGGCCGGTGCTCTTCCACTCCCCCTACGAGGCCGCGTGCCACTTCGTCATCGCCCATCGGATCAGCGCCGCTCAGGGCCGGCGGATCCGGCAGCGCATGGCCGAGCAGTACGGAGACCGGTTGGCCGTGGACGGCGGGACCATCAGCGCCTTCCCGACGCCTCAGCAGCTCCTCACCATCTCCTCCGTCCCGGGGCTCCCGGTCGCGAAGATCGAGCGACTGCACGCGATCGCGCGCGCGGCGCTGGACGGCCTCCTGGACCGGGCCCGGCTGCGCGACCTGCCTGTCCCGGAGGCGACGGCGGAGCTCCGCCGGCTCCCGGGTATCGGCGCCTTCTTCTCGAGCGCGATCGTGCTGCGGGGCGCAGGCCTGGTCGACGCGCTACCGCCGGACGAGATCACCCTTGCCGGGGTGGGGCGCCTCTACGGGCTGGGCCGGCCCGCCACACCGCAGGAGCTGGAGGCGATCGGGGAGAGCTGGCACCCCTATCGCATGTGGTGCTCGGTGCTGGTCCACGTGTCGGAGCGGCGTTCGCGGAGCACTCGGACCGACTGAGAGCTCAGCCCCAGACGAGGGCCCGGGACGGATCCGCCAGGACGGCGGCCAGGTCGGCGAGCGCGCGGCTGCCGAGGTCGCCGTCCACGAGCCGGTGGTCGAAGCTCAGCGCGAGCTGGGTCACCCACCGTGGCTTCACCCGGCCCTTGTGCACCCACGGCTGCTGCCGCACCTGCCCGAACGCGAGGATGGCCGCCTCGCCCGGGTTGAGGATCGGGGTCCCGCTGTCGACGCCGAAGACGCCGACATTGGTGATGGTGATCGTCCCGCCGCTCATGTCCGCCGGCTGGGTCCTGCCGTCGCGGGCCGTCGCCGTGAGCGTCCGCGAGCGCGTCGGCCAGCTCGCGCAGCGACATCCGGTCGGCGTCCTTGATGTTGGGGACGACGAGCCCGCGGGGAGTCGCGGCGGCGATGCCGAGGTTGACGTAGTGCTTGACGACGATCTCGCCGGCCGCGGCGTCCCAGGTCGCGTTGATTCCGGGGTTGCGCCGGACGGCGAGCAGCAGCGCCTTCGCGACGACGAGCAGCGGGGAGACCTTGACGCCGGTGAACTCGCGGTCGGCACGCAGGCGCTTCGACGAGCTCGCATCGTCCGCGTCACGTCGACCGTCACCCACTCGGTGACGTGCGGCGCGGTGAACGCCGAGGCGACCATCGCGTCCGCCGTCATCTTGCGGACGCCCTTGATCGGGATCCGGGTCTCGCGCTCGCCCGCCGGCGCCGGGCGCCAGAACCGGCGCGGGTGCGGGCCGCGACGTCGTCCCGTTGCCGGCGCGTTCGACGTCCTCGCGGGTGATGATCCCGCCCGGGCCCGGTCGGGGAGACGGTCGTGATGTCGACGCCGAGGTCCTTGGCCAGCTTGCGGACCGGAGGCTTGGCGAGGACGTGCGCGCGGGCGGCGGGGGCGTCGAGCGGCTCGGGCGCCTCGACCGGCGCGGGCATGATCGGACCGGTTTGCATGATCGGACCGGTTTGCATGATCGGCGGGGAGGGAGGGGCCGGCGGAGGGGCGCGACCGCGCTGCGGCGGACGGCGGCGGTGGTCCGGGGGCCGTAGCCGACGAGCACGGACGTGCGGCCGCCGGGGGCCGGACCACCGATCATGCCGGGCTCGACGGCGCCCTCGGCGGGCGGGATCTGCACGTCGGTCGGGTCCTCACCCGGGGGCGGTGCCTCGGGGACGGCCTGCGGCGGCGGGGCGCTGCCGCCGGGAGTGCCGGACGGGTCGGTGTCGACGGCGATGATCGGGGTCCCGACGTCGACCGTCGTGCCCTCGGGCACGAGGAGCTCGGTGACGACCCCGGCGTACGGCGACGGGCAGCTCCACCAGCGACTTCGCCGTCTCGATCTCGACGATGGGGTCATTGATCTTGACGGTGTCGCCGGGCTTGACCCGCCATGTGACGATCTCGGCTTCGGTGAGACCCTCCCCCGCGTCGGGGAGTCGGAACCTCTGGATGTCCGGCATCGGGCCTCCCCTCAGTACGCCAGGACGCGGTCGACGGCGTCGAGAACCCGGTCGAGATCGGGCAGGTACTCCTCCTCGAGCCGGCTCGCGGGGTACGGCGTGTGGAAGCCGCCGACCCGCAGCACCGGGCGCCTCGAGGCTGTAGAAGCACTGCTCGGTGATCCGCGCCGCGATCTCCGCGCCGAGCCCCAGGAACACCGGCGCCTCGTGGACGGTGACGAGGCGACGGGTCTTCTCCACCGAGGCGACGAGCGCCGGCACGTCGAGCGGCGAGAGCGTGCGGAGGTCGAGGACCTCGATGTCGGTGCCGTCGGCCGCGGCGGCGGTCGCGGCGTCCAGCGCCGTCTTGACCATCGGCCCGTACGCGGCCACGGTCACGTGCTCGCCGGCGCGCACGACGCGTGCCTCGTGCAGCCCCGCCTGCGCGGCGGCGGACGTGTCGAGCTCGCCCTTCTCCCAGTAGCGGCGCTTGGGCTCGAAGAAGAGGACGGGGTCGTCGCTCGTGATCGCCTGCTGGATCATCCAGTACGCGTCGGCGGGGTTGGAGCACGAGACGACGCGGAGCCCGGCGGTGTGCGCGAAGTACGCCTCCGGGCTCTCGCTGTGGTGCTCGACCGCGCCGATGCCCCCGCCGAACGGCACCCGGACGACGACCGGGAGCTTGATCGACCCGCGCGACCGGTTCGCCATCTTCGCCAGCTGGCTGACGATCTGGTCGTACGCGGGGTAGATGAACCCGTCGAACTGGATCTCGCAGACCGGCCGGTAGCCGCGCAGGGCGAGGCCGATGGCGGTGCCGATGATGCCGCTCTCCGCGAGCGGGGTGTCGATGACGCGGTCCTCGCCGAAGTCCTTCTGCAGGCCGTCGGTCACCCGGAAGACGCCGCCGAGCTTGCCGACGTCCTCACCCATGATCAGGACCTTCGGGTCGTTCTCCATCGCCGCGCGCAGGCCGGAGTTGATGGCCTTGGCGATCGTCGTCTGGCTCACCGCGCCCCCTCCTGCTCGAAGCTGGCGTGGTACTCGGCGAACCAGGCGCGCTCCTGCTCCAGCAGAGGGTGCGGCTCGCGGTAGGCGAAGGCGAACATCTCGTCAGGGTCGGGGTCCGGCATGGCGAGGCACTCGCTCGCGGACGTGTGCCGCGAGCTCGTCGGCGTCCCGTTCGACCTGCTCGAAGAACGCGGCGTCGGCGATGCCGTTCCGGGAGAGCAGGGCCTTGACCCGTGCGATCGGGTCCTTGAGCTTCCACTCCTCGACCTCCGCCGCGATCCGGTAGCGGGTCGGGTCGTCGGAGGTGGTGTGGGCACCCATCCGGTACGTGAACGCCTCGATGAAGGTCGGGCCCTCGCCGCGCCGGGCGCGATCGAGCGCCGCCTCGGTCACCGCGTGGACGGCGAGGACGTCGTTGCCGTCGACCCGGACGCCCGGGAAGCCGAAGCCGCGCGCGCGCTGGTAGAGCGGGATGCGCGTCTGCCGCTCGTTCGGCTCGGAGATGGCCCACTGGTTGTTCTGGCAGAAGAACACGACGGGTGCGTTGTAGACGCTGGCGAAGACGAAGGACTCGTTGACGTCGCCCTGGGCGGTCGCGCCGTCCCCGAAGTAGGCGATGACGGCGGCGTCCCGGGTGTCGTCGCCGGTCCCGACGGCCCCGTCGCGCTGGATGCCCATGGCGTAGCCCGGTCGCGTGCAGGGTCTGGGCGCCGATGACGATCGTGTAGAGGTGGAAGTTGTGGGCGTTCGGGTCCCACCCGCCGAGGTTGACGCCGCGGTAGAGGCCGAGCAGCGTCACGGGGTCGACGTCCCGGCACCAGGCGACGCCGTGCTCGCGGTAGGTGGGGAAGACGTAGTCCTGCTTGGCCAGCGCCCGGCCCGGAGCCGATCTGCGCGGCCTCCTGGCCGAGCAGGCTCGCCCAGATGCCGAGCTCGCCCTGGCGCTGCAGGGCGGTCGCCTCGACGTCGACGCGGCGCACGAGGACGAGGTCCCGGTAGAGGGAGCGCAGCGTCTCGGGGTCGGGATCGAAGGCGTACTCGGGGTGCTCGACCCGCTCGCCCTCGGGCGTGAGGAGCTGAACGAGTGCGGACTGCGCGGCGGGGGCTCCGACGGCGCTGCCGGTCACAGGCTCTCCTTCGTCGGGCGGGGAGGCGGGGTCGCCGCCACCTGCACGGTCGGGACGGCGCACCCGACCGCCAGCGGGGATCGGGCGACGCACGGCGGTCCTGCGCGCACCGATCCGGTGACGGCAAGACCATTTCCCAACGTACCCCCACAAGGGCGCGTCGAACGCCGCGGGCCGCCCGCTCCCCTCGTCCGGCCCTGACCGGCCCGCACTACCCGGAGGGGAACCACCCAGACCGGCGCGGTCGGCGCCTGCGTGACCGGCGGGGCCGGCGGCGTCCTGACGACGACCGCGCGCCGGCGGCGCCGGGGCGGGCCCGGGCTGGGCGGCAGCGACGCCGCGTTGCCGGACAGGGCACGGACGCCGACGGCGGCCAGGGCTGCGACGGCACCGCCGCAGACGAGCGAGCACGCCAGGGCCGGGACGACGAGGGCCCGGACGCCGGCGGACATGGGTTGCGCATCGTTCCCTTCCAGTTGCTCTGCGTGATCGACCTCGACCGTAGGGTCCGCGCGGCCGAGGCGGGCCGGCAGGCTCGCGCCGGGGTCGGCCGAACGTCGGCGCTCCTGCCGCCCGTTCAGCACCCGAGCCGGCCCCGGAGCCGAGCTCGCGGTGCTTCCCGGGCAGGTTTGGGTGCACCGCGGGCGGCGGCAGTAGAGTCGACCTCCGTCTCGAGGAGGACCGCTGACCACGTCATCCCACGACCTGCCGGACCTTGCCGCGCCTCCTGCGCCCCGACGGCGGCTCGGGGCGGACATCGTCGTGGCCCTGCTCGCCGTCTACCTCATCTGGGGCTCGACCTACCTGGCCATCCGCGTGGTCGTCACGAACGGCATCCCGCCGCTGCTCGGCATGGGCCTGCGGTTCCTCGCCGCCGGCGTGCTGCTCGGCGGCGTCCTCGCCGTCCGGCGCGGGTTCGGCGTCCTGCGGATCACCCGCTCGCAGCTGCTGACGGCGGCGGTCGTCGGCACCCTGCTGCTCTTCGGCGGCAACGGGTTCGTGGCCGTGGCGGAGCAGACCGTGCCCAGCGGGCTCACCGCGTTGCTCGTCTCGACGACGCCGCTGTGGCTCGTCGTCCTCGGGCTGCTGACACGGGGACCGGGCGCGGAAGGCGTCGATCGTCGGGACCCTGGTCGGGTTCGCCGGCACCGCCGTCCTCGCCCGGCCGGGCGGCTCCGGCGGGGTGGCGTGTGGGGCGTGGGCCTGATCCTGCTCGCCACGCTGTGCTGGGCGAGCGGCTCGCTGTGGTCACGGAAGCGGACCGATCCGGCCGACGCCTTCGTCGCGAGCGCCTACCAGATGCTTCTCGGCGGCGCCGTGCTCGCCGTCGTCGGCCTCGTGCACGGGGACGCCGGCAGGCTCGACGTCTCCGCCGTACGGCGGCCGGGTGGTGGGCCCTGGCCTATCTCGTCGTCATCGGCAGCATCGTCGCGTACACCGCGTACTTCTGGCTGCTGGGCAACGCGCCGCTGCAGCTGGTGTCCACGTACGCCTACGTCAACCCCGTCGTCGCCGTGATCCTCGGGTGGCTGCTCCTCGGCGAGCAGGTGACGCTGCCGGTCGTCGTCGGCGGCGCGCTGGCGGTCACGGGCGTCGTCATCGTCATCTCCCGCGAGCGATCACCCGCCCACTGACCCTCCGCCGGCCCTCAGGACGCGGGATCGGCGCCGTCGGCGGCGACGGCTGCGGCCGTACCGGCAGCGGCCTCGTCGCTCGGAGCCGCCCCGTGGCTGGGAGCCGGTGCGTTCCGCGGCGTTCGGATTCACGTCTCCCGGGCGAGGGGCCGGCAGCGCCTGGACGATGTCGCCGCCCACGCCGTCGTCCTTCCGTGCCCGCACGGTCACCTTGACAGCCGTTCCGACCCGCACCGAGTCACCGGGCTTCAGGGACTGGTCGACGACCTCGGCGTCCGGATCGATCGGGCCGTCGACCGTCATCTTGAGTCCCTTGGTGCTCATGACCTGCTGGGCCTGGCCGAGGGTGAGGTTCTCCAGGGAGGGAACCCCGTCCAGGTCCGTCGCGGACTCCTCGAGCAGCTCGCGGATCCTGATCGTCGTGTAGAGGTACATGACGACGAAGCCGCCGACCGCACCCGCGATCACGAGGCAGATACCCACGGCGCCCGCGTAGTCGGCACCGCCGAGGGGCGCCTTCAACGCCGCGGCGAGCCTGTGCAGGGCAGGCATGACGGAGGTGAGGTTCACCAGGCCGAGACCGATGACGATCGTCGTGAACCAGTCGGAGACCTTGATGAGGTTCGAGTTCGCCAGGTAGTGAGCACCGGGCCGCAGGGAGGCGGCCATCCCCGACCCCGCGACCCGTCGTGCCGTCGGTGGCATCCGCCCCGATCTGGTCGGCGAAGCGGGCGCGGGGCAGACCGAAGAGGAAGCCGAGCACCGTCCCCACGGCGCCCGCCGCGGCGAAGAGCATGAAGGCGGTGACGGCGACGCCCGTCGCGGGGGCCAGGCCCCTGCCCGAGCTCAGCGTGCTCAGCCCCATGAGCAGGCTGACCAGCGCGGCGACTCCCAGGAGGAACTGCGCCAGTCGGGCAGCGGCGAGTGTCACCTTCTCGCCCGAGTTCGGCTTCCCGCCCGCGGTCGTGCCCGGCTTCGTGACCTCGTCCGGCTGTCCCGCTCCGGTGGTGTCGGGCTTTGCCATGACGACTCCCTCGGCCGACGGTCGCTGGACGCGGCCCTGCTCATCATCGTGACCCTCCCGAGGGCCGATGACCAGGGGCTGAGCGGACCGGCGACGCGCGAACCCCGCGGGCGCGGATCAGACCGCGTCCGCGTCCCGCCGCCGGCTCCGGCTGCGGCTCCTCTGCACCTCTCGGTCGGGCTCGGACGCGGGCCGGCGGGCGAGGGCGACCTTCGTCGGCTGCTCCTCGGCGGCGATCACGTGGAGCACCGCGTTGATGAGCCCGAGATGGGTGAACGCCTGGGGGAAGTTCCCCAGGTGCTGCCCGCTCGACGGCTCGATCTCCTCGGCGTACAGGCCGAGGGGGCTGGCGAAGGAGAGCAACTTCTCGCACAGCTTGCGAGCACGCGCGTGCTCTCCGATCATCGCCAGTGCCGACACGAGCCAGAACGAGCAGATGGTGAACGACCCCTCCTCCCCCGAGAGCCCGTCGTCCGTCTGCTCCACCCGGTAGCGCAGCACCAGGCCCTGGTCGGTCAGCTCCTTGTCGATCGCGTTGACGGTGGCGCGTATCCGGTCATCGTCCGGCGGCAGGAACTGGACCAGCGGGATGAGCAGGGCGGAGGCGTCCAGCGCTGTCGTGCCGTAGTACTGGACGAACACACCGCGCTCGTCGACGCCGTTGGCACAGATGTCGGCGTGCATCTCGTCGGCCGCCTGCTGCCATCGCTCGGCGACCTCGTAGTCCTCGCGCAGCCTCGCGAGGCGGGCGCCGCGGTCCGCCGCGACCCAGCACATGACCTTGGACGACGTGAAGTGCTTCGGCTCGCCGCGGACCTCCCAGATCCCGCGGTCGGGCTCACGCCAGTGCTCGAGCGCCGCCTCCACGAAGCGCGACAGGATCGGCCACATCCGCTCGTCCAGCCCGTCCCGCGACGCGGTGTGGATGTACACCGAGTCGAGCAGCGCGCCCCAGACGTCGTGCTGTCGTTGCTCGAACGCGCCGTTGCCGATGCGCACCGGCCGCGACCCCGTGTACCCGTGCAGGTGCTTGAGCAGCTCCTCGCTCAGGTCCTTCTCGCCGTCGACGCCGTACATGATCTGCAGCTCGTCCGAGCGCTCGGCGACGTCGGCGATGAAGCAGAAGAAGTCGTCCGCCTCCCAGTCGAACCCGAGGGTGTCAGTGCCCACAGAGCCAGCGTGGAGTCGCGGATCCAGGTGAACCTGTAGTCCCAGTTCCGCTCCCCGCCCGGCGTCTCGGGCAGGGACGTGGTCGGCGCGGCGAGCAGCGCCCCGGACGGGCCGAACGTCAGACCCTTGAGGGTCAGCGCGCTGCGCTCGAGGTGGGATCGCCAGGGGTGGTCGGGGAAGCTTCCCCGGGCGAGCCAGTGCTGCCAGTGGTGGGCGGTCCACACCAGGCGGCGGTACGCGTCCTCGACCGTGGCCGGCGCTTCGTGCCCGTTCCACGACATGGCGACGTAGCGCTGGTCGCCCTCCTTGAGCAGGGTGCGCGCGGTGGCTCGGGACCCCTCGAAGCCCAGCCGCAGGTCGGTGGTCAGGCGGATCGACGGTTGGGACGCGTCCCCTCGGCCTCGGCCAGGTGGTAGCCCTCGCCCAGGTAGCGCCAGGCGGCGGGCTGGCGGCCGTAGTCGAAGACGGGCGAGCAGTGCATGACGAGCTGGACCTCGCCGTTGACGCACCGCACCATGCGGAGCAGCACGTGGTCGGCGTCGTAATCGGTGGGTGCTCGGCGGTGGCCGTTGCGAGCGCTCGTCCTCGTGGCGCCAGGGGCCGATCAGGAGGACGTCGCGCACGATGATCCAGCCCGTCGGCGTGCCCCAGCTCGTCTCGAGGATCATCGTGCCGGGCAGGTAGCGACGCGCCGTGGGCACCGCCATGTCCGCGGGCCCGAACCGGAAGCCTCCGGCGTCCCGGTCGAGCATCGCGCCGAAGACGCTCGGCGAGTCCATCCGCGGCAGGCACATCCACTCGACGTTGCCGCTCGGCGCGACGAGCGCCGAGCTCTCGCAGTCGGAGAGGAAGGCGTAGTCCCCGATCGGTGGGAACGGCGACCGGACGAAAGGCTGCTGACCCGTCTGCTCCACGACTTCGCGCCTCCTGCCGGCCGCGCCGCTGTGTCGCACCATTGTGCGACAGATCCCGAGATCGTCGACCTTGGTGTGGCCGCCGCCGCGATCGGTCAGCCCGTGCCGCCGACGGGACGATCGAGGACGTCGGGCGTGAGCAAGGTGCGGCCGCCCTCGCGGGTCACCGTCGCTCCGGCGCGCGCCACCCCCAGCCGCGTCGCCACCTGAGGCGGGTCGCCTCGCAGGAGGGCAGCGGTGAGGACGGCGACGAGCGCGTCACCGGCACCGGTGGTGTCGACGACGCGCTCCCCGGTCAGCGGGACCAGCTCCTCCTCGACGCTCCCGTCGTCGGCGCGCCAGACGACGAGATTGCCGGCGTCCGCCGCGGCGAGCACGACGACGCTCGGGCCGGCGTCCAGCAGCCGTGCGCGCCCGCACGCAGTGCGTCGACGTCTCCGACGTCCGCGCCGACGAGCTGCGCGGACTCCCGGTTGTCGGCGCGGAGCACGTCCGCCAGGGGCAGGATCTCGTCGCGGACCGAGGCGTCCGGCAACCCGTCGAGACGACGAGCGCGCCGGCCTCCCGGGCGAGCCGGGCGGCGACGAGCGTCACCTGCGGAGGCTGCTCGAGCTGGACGACGACGGCTTCCGCCTCCGCAACGCCTCGGCGGCCACCTCGACGTCGGGGACCGTGAGCCTGACCTCGGGCGGCAGGTCCTCAAGTAGCGCCACTGGCCCTCGGCATCCAGCGTCTCCACGACGAGACCGGTTGCCACGCCCTGCCGCCGGAAGACATGGGTCAGGTCGATGCCGTCGCGGTGCGCCTGATCGAGCATCAGGTCCGCCGTGCGGTCGTCGCCCGCGATCGCCACGAGGGCGACGTCCAGGCCGAGCTGCGCCAGCGCCACGGCCTGGTTCGCGCCCTTCCCGCCCAGCAGCTCACGGCGCAGCCGGACCGCCACCGCCGTCCCCGGTTCGGGCATCCGCTCGACGATCAGGACGACGTCGCGGGCGAGCTGACCGACGACGGCGACGCGGCGCGGGCCCGGCACGGTGGACGACTCCCCCTCGTGGTCGATCGGCGTCAGCGCGGGACGTAGTCGAACTCGTCGGGGTTGGGACCCGTCCGGCCCTTCTCACCGCGGTTGAGATGGCTGAGGTCGCTCATCGCGTCGGCGTCGAGCTCGAAGTCGAACAGCTCGAAGTTCTCCTGGATCCGTGCCGGCGTCACCGACTTCGGGAACACGACGTCGCCGCGCTGGACGTGCCAGCGGAGCACCACCTGGGCGGGGCTCCGGTCGAGCGAGCTCGCGATCCGCTGCACCACCTCGTCGTCGAGCACCGCGCCCTGAGCGATCGGCGACCAGGCCTCGGTGACGATCGCGTTCTCGCGGTCGTAGGCCCGGACCTCCTCGTTCGTGAGGTACGGATGAACCTCGATCTGGTTGACGGCCGGGACGACGCCGGTCTCGGCGATGGCGCGCTGCAGGTGGGGAACCTGGAAGTTGGAGACGCCGATCGACCGGGCGCGCCCGTCCTTCGCGAACTCGATCATGGTTCGCCAGGTCTCGACGTAGTCGGTCCCCTCGACGGTCGGCAGCGGCCAGTGGATCAGGAAGAGGTCCACGTAGCCGAGGTCGAGCGCCTGCAGCGTGCGCTCGAAGGCGCGGCGGGCGTCGTCGGGCCGGTGGGCGTCGTTGTTGAGCTTGCTCGTGACGAAGACCTCCGACCGGTCCAGGCCGCTCGCCCGGACCGCCTCGCCGACCTCCTTCTCGTTGCCGTACATCTGTGCCGTGTCGATGTGCCGGTAACCGATCTCGAGAGCCCGGCTGACGGCGTCGGCCGTGTCCTTGGGCGGAATCTGGAAGACGCCGAAGCCGAGCTGGGGGATCGTGCGGCCGTCGTTCAGGCGGATGTCGGGGACTGCGGTCACGGGGCTCTCCGTCTCGTCTGGTTCTCGCGCTTCTCGCGCGGGCTCGGTCCTGCCCTGCCCCGGATGTCCGGAGGCATGCACGGCCGTTGCCCCGGCGGTCCCGCACCCATGCGCCGGCGTCAGTGCGCGAAGGCGGCCGCCACGGCGAGCAGCCGGTCGTTCGCCTCCGGCTCGCCGATCGTGCAGCGGGCGCCGTTCCCGGCGAAGGGACGGACGACGATCCCGGCGTCCGCGCACGCCGCCGCGAAGTCGAGCGCGCGCTCGCCGAGCGCGAGCCAGACGAAGTTGCCCTGCGCGTCCGGGATGGGCCAGCCGGCGTCGCGTAGCCCCGCCACGACGCGTTCGCGCTCACCGACCAGGGCATCCACGCGCTCGAGTAGCTCGGCCTCCGCCGCCAGGGAGGCGATCGCCGCCTCCTGCCCGACGGTCGACACGCCGAACGGGAGCGCCGCGGCACGGACGGCGTCCGCGAGCGGCTCGTGCGCGACGGTGTACCCGACGCGCAGTCCGGCCAGGCCGTAGGCCTTGGAGAACGTGCGGAGGAGGGCGACGTTCGGATGGCGTCGCCAGACGTCGAGCCCGTCGGGGACCTTCTCGTCGCGCACGAACTCGACGTACGCCTCGTCGAGGACGACGAGCACGTGGCACGGGACGCGGTCGAGGAAGGCCTCGAGCTCCTGCGCGTGCACGGCGGGCCCCGTCGGGTTGTTCGGCGAGCACACCAGGACCAGACGGGTTCGGTCGGTGACGGCGGCGGCCATCGCCGGCAGGTCGTGCCGCGCGTCGGGGGCCAGCGGAACCGGGACAGGCTGCGCCCCCGAGACCTGCGTGACGATCGGGTACGCCTCGAACGACCGCCACGCGTAGACGACCTCGTCGCCCTCGTCGCAGACGGACTGCACGAGGTGGCCGAGCACCCGACGCTGCCCGTTCCCGGGACGACGGCGCGTTCCGGGACGCCGAGCCGCCGGGCGATCGCCTCGACGAGGCGCAGGCTGGCCATGTCGGGGTACCGGTTGAGCGCGAGTGCGGCGTCGGCCACGGCCTCGAGCACCGAGGGGAGCGGCGGGTACGGGTTC